>JBMOLW010000031.1:0-1145 GCA_049323875.1 Nitrospirota bacterium
CGCGAGGAGCATCCCTGGATCGTTCACATAGACTTTCGGCATCTTGCTCACTTCTTTGCGAGGGTTCGAAAACCACGGTGGCACGAGGCTGAATACAAAGGTTCCCTCCAAAATATCCAGATACCGGCTGACGGTCTCTGCATTGAGGCGGAGTGTGGACCCCAGCTCGCTCTTGTTGAGCTGCGATCCTATCTGTGCGCTCAAGAGACGTACCATGTTGTTGAATCCTGCGATGTGTTCGACTCTCTGATACCCAGCGACATCTTTGTGCAGGTAGGTGGAGAGGAGTTCTTTGAGCATATCGAGTCGCAATGTGGCGGGCGCGAGCACTGGTCCGGGATAGCCTCCAAAGGTGAGGTATTCGGCGTAGGCATCTTTGAGGAGGCTTCCATAGAGTGCGGTGTAATCGGCGAGCTCATGGATTTCATCGAGGGTGAACGATCGGAGGGGTATGTCCGGTAATCGAGCGCGCACAAATTCGCGGAAGGAGAAGGGACGGATTATGAACTCTTTCTTCCTTCCCGCCAAGGATTCGGCATTTTTCGTCAGCTCGAGGCTGGAGGAACCGGAAACGATGAACCGATACCGATCCTTCGTGTGATCAAAGATGGTTTTGAGAAAAAGTCCTGCATGGGGAATCGTTTGAAATTCATCGATAAGAATGGTCGCAGGGCTGCCTTTGAAGTGGTCATCGAGGCGAAGGATGAAAAGCCGGGGGTCTCCAAACGAAGGATCGGCAAACTCAAGGTCCGCCGCGAGGTACAGTACCTTTCTTCCTTCATTCTCAAGCTCCTGCCTCAGATACTGGAGGATGGTTGTCTTTCCGACCTGTCTGGCACCTTTCAGGATGAGAATGAAATCCTGGTTCAGCCAAGGACGTAGTTGATCAATGATATCCCGATAAATCATGGCAGAATTTTAATACTATACCATGAAAAAATCAATATAAAATCACTGCTACATCGGTGAACGCCAGCATATCAACAAGATGGCATAAGAAATCTTCATGTTTGACTATCTGACTGGATAAACATGATACTCGACTGGATGACAGGATTTGCAGGATTAACGGGATGAATGTTTGGGTTTTTAAATCTCCCAACCCCAAAAAATTATCCTGTTCATCCTGCATCATCCTGTCATCC
>JBMOLW010000032.1:0-1124 GCA_049323875.1 Nitrospirota bacterium
CCTATAGCGATTGCCAAAATTTTTGTCCGATTGCGTGACGATTCTTCTCGCGATCTGATCGAGTATCTGATTTATCCTGGGCATGGCTCGCCGACGGAACATGCCCGATGCTGAGAACTGCACCCTGGCAGAGTTGGAGACTGCCGCAGGGGCTGCGGTTTCCAAGCGGAGTCATGTTCGGATGATGGCGATCAAGGCTCTGCTCTTGGGAATAGCCTACGAACAGGTAGCTGCCTTGTACGCGGTTTCGGAAAAGACTTTGTCTCGCTGGGTTGGCCGCTTCAACGAACGCGGCATTGATGGCTTGATTGAAGGGAGGCACACGGGACGCCGAAGAAAGATTACTCCCGAACAGAGCTCTGCTTATGAGGAATTGATCCAACATCCAGAGCGGGTTGATCAGACCCATTGGACCGGAAAGAAGTTTCATGGCTATTTGACCAAGGAGCTGGACCAGGAGATCGGGTATCGCACGGTGGTGCGTTGGCTGCACGACAAAGGCTTTCGCTTGAAAGTTCCTCGTTCCTGGCCTGACGGCCAAGATGAGGAAAAGAGAAAATACTTTGTTGAGCAACTGCAAGGCTATTTGAGCGATCCAGATATCGACCTCTGGTATCTTGATGAAACAGGGATCGAAGGAGATCCTCGACCTCGCCGGCGTTGGGCAAAAAAGGGTGAAAAGATCCGGCATCCCTATCAAGGCACTCATCTGCGGATGAGCGTTACAGGGACCGTATGCCCTCGAACAGGAGAATTTTACGCCCTGATCTTCAGCCATTCTGATACCGAAGTCTTCCAGACCTTTCTGGATCATGCCAACCGAGACATCTCATTTGAACGCAAGCGCAACCTGCTGATCCTGGACAATGCAGCATGGCACAAGCGGAAATCCCTTCTTTGGGGAGACTTTGAACCGGTTTTTCTTCCCCCTTACTCCCCGGATCTCAACCCAATCGAGCGGTTGTGGCTGGTTATGAAAGGCGAATGGTTTTCAGATTTTATCGCAAAGAGTCGAGAACAACTGGTTGAGGCTCTCTGTCAGGCACTGAACTGGGTCGTAGACCGCAAAGACCAAAACCAAAAAACTTGTGCCATTGCGACAGAAATTTAGGCAACTGTTATAA
>JBMOLW010000033.1:0-214648 GCA_049323875.1 Nitrospirota bacterium
CAGGCGGCCTGGCGCATTGCTGTTGAGGCCTGGCTGAACATGAAAGGTTTTATAACCGTGACTGTCAATGGAAAAGTGTTACCCAGTTTTTTCTGATTTCGGTATCAAAAACTGATGGCGTGCACACTATTGCTTATCTTCAATTATGAGGTCTCCTTTTGAGAAACGAAGTCTCAGCAAATAGGATTGCAATCAGGGTAGTGGCTTTGGCTATCCCCTTTCGATAGTCAGTGTTCATGTTTCTTGGTGAAGCGTCTATGATGGTATCATAAGCTTTGATACCATTGTGCTGTTCAGCGATCGAGAACAGGTTGGTGAGCCCGGCTCTTGTGTATCGTCAAACCGGAGGAGTAAATTTCATAATGTCGATCTGTACTATAAAGTATTATAGCAGACCGCTATCTTAAAGAATCTTGCACTTATAGGACTAATGCCTCTCTACGAAGAACAAACTGAAATAGAAACAGCATTTTTGTCTGAAGCTCTCTTATCAGGAATTACACTGCACAAGAAATTGTATTCTTCTTGCGTTTGAATTCTGATTCCTGTTACGGGTTTTTTGGTTGTTGCTTATCCTGCTTCTTTTTTGCCTCTTGATCATGTTTTTTTATTTTCTGTTTCTGTACCTTGTTCTTATCCTTCTTGCCGCCTTTGTCTCCCATTGCATGTATCCTTTCTTGTTGTGTAGTCAACTTCTAGGCATGAGGCGCCCTCTTGTGTTGCCAGTTCCGGTTTTGCATATCTTGTTTACAATGAAGGCCAAGCAGTGATTATTTAGCTTCTGCATATTTCAAAAATCTTATCATACTTGCTTGTTTTTTACCGTTTCTTTTTTACACGGATGAGATATGAAACACAAAGGATCCATGATGAAACATGCAAAGTTCCTTAATAGAATCAAAAAAGATATTTTTCCTGAAAATGTTTTACTCAGAGAATAGGCATGTGGGGAAAATAGCACAGGGAATTGATGCTGGTTTAGATAAAACAGATCAGAAGAACGTTACAATGCGATCAAAGGATTTTTTTAAACGATCTGATACCGTAAGTAGCATACCCTTCAGGAGTTTGGCTCCCAATTCAGGGTTTGTGGCGATCAGTTTATCAAGGCTTTCCTGGGTAATAATCGCGAGGGAGACATCTTCAAGTGCTACCGCTGTAACTTTCCTGAGACTGTCATCAAGAATGCATAATGCACCCTTGCTGTATTTGCCTATAATCACATTCATGTCCCCGAACTCCGTCTCTTTCTTTATTTCCACCCTGCCTGAAACAATAAATGCTATATAATCGAAAGGGTCCACTTTTTTCCAGAGAGTCTCACCAGCCGGGATATTCTTGTTTTCAAAAAAAGCGGCCAGGTTCTCGATATCGTCATCACTCAGAAAACTGAATACGCTCATTTTCCCTTTCATAGAAGCATAGAGGTCTTGCAATAAGCCATTCATATTAAACCCACTCTCCGTCTTTCCATTTCTTCTTGTATTTTTCAAGCATTATAAAAGAAAGCCATAGTTTTTCCATACTATCAAAATTATCAAAGTATGATGCATTTTCACCCATTAAAACATTACTGAATGCTATGGCTAAATCCCAGGGCGTTGCATATTTTTCTATTACCATATCCTGCAGCTGGTCTTGTCTTGGAAGCCAAACAGCCTTTATTGTTTTTAAGTAAGTCTTCTTCTTTTCAAGATCACTTACAATTGGCTGACATGGGGAAGTCAAGCCTAACGACATCGAGACAAAAAAGTCTCCAAAATCAGGTTTCCACTGCTTTTGCAGTACTTTTGCATTTTCACACATTTTGATATAGTCAGACGATTGATCCATAAAACCTCCTGATTGTTAAATCAGTTACATAAAAATTCTGAGGCCTACGTGCATCCCTTTTTCAATAGTAATCTTAAATACTCAATAAGTCTTATATATTGGCATGGTTAACATGCGAAGCTCAAAAAATCTATCGGCAAAATAGAAATATCTTCACTTTCTCCAGGCTGCAAGTGCTATAGAGAGTCTGAAAACAAGCGTCTCTCACTTCCTTGCATTTCAATCAGTAGCTTTTTGAATGGATTCCCCCGCGCTTTCGACATCCTTTCCTACTCCATGAAGCGTGTGACAACCAGTCAAAACTATTAAATAAATAACGGTTAAAACTGCTAAAACTAATTTTCTCAACATATCACAACTCCTTTCCTTGTCATTGACAATATAGTAACATTCACCCACAGGTAAACACGGTGGAACGCTACTGTGCATTATATGTAATGCAAAAGGGCGCTAATTTTATTTACAGTATCCTCTATAATCACCATGCTTTAAATGTGCTTTCACCGCTGAGTCATCAACATGGATAGTTTTCCCTTTATGGCATATAGCAACTTTGTCACTGGATTTAGGAACTCTGTCAATAACACACCCTAAACATGAAATCATTATAAGAGCGACAATCGTTTTCATGAATAAATTCATTGAAGCCTCCTTAACGTATGTCGTAAATGTTTCTTATCTTTAGAACGCTACTCCATTGTAGCAAATTTCATAGGTGTTTATTACTGTCGAGAATCAACAGCATTGAGAAATATCAGGCGTGAGAACATATGTGAATTCGCACTTTCGGATAATGTGATCTCGGGTGCGTGCTATTAGGGAGTTATGTTGAGCTCAACATAGAGGAAGAATTAAACGCCAGTCTTTACTTCTTTGAACTGCAGACAGCCCATTTCCCAATTGAAACCGTTAAGAAAAGAATTATGACCGCTTGATAAACAATCAATTTCACCGCTTTTTTATTTATACATGATTGCATATATTTTTACCGTTTTGTATAAATTCTGTCACGTTTTTGTCACGTTTTGGACAATCAAGTGGTCGCACCTATACGCGTAAGTCATTGATTTATATGGTGGAGCTGATCGGGATCGAACCGACGACCTCTTGAATGCCATTCAAGCGCTCTCCCAACTGAGCTACAGCCCCAAGGACTTCAGGATAGACTTATTTTTCAATGTACGAGAGGGATTTTAAGATCCATTCTCTACACATTGCATCGCGCTTTGTATTATACCGTTCAAAAAAAATAAGATCAATATGACCCCTCCAAGAGAGTGCGCCCTGCCGGGCGGACCAAAAAAACGGGGGGACCTGCTGACAGGTCCCCCCGTTACTCGCAAACCTGGGGTCAGGGTTTCACTATCAGCACCGGGAACGCTGCATGTCCAAGCACCCGCTCGGTGGTGCTCCCCATGAGAAGCCTTTTCAGTCCTGTCCTCCCGAGGCTCCCCATAATGATTATGTCCGCCTGGTACTCTTTTGCCGTATCGATAATAACCTTATAGACTTCTCCGTCCCTTACTATTGATTCTGCCTGCACCCCTGCGGAAGAAGCCTTTTCCCTGATGCTTTCTGTATAACCCTTTGCTTTCGCAACCATGCTTTCATAAACCTCATTGGCCCGCAGCATGAATTCAACAGTCACATCGACAACCGAAAGGGCCTTTAACCCGCTCTGATGCCGGGCAGCTATCTCTATGGCCTTCTGTGCGGCAGCTTCCCCGTATGGGGAACCGTCGGTCGCGACCAGGATATTCTTCAACGACACCTTCGCACCAAAGGGAATGACGAGAACGTCCTGTCTGCTGTACCCGATTACCCGTTCGGTAACACTCCCGACGAATGCCTTTTCAATAAGGCTCATCCCCTTTTTGCCCAGGACGATGAGGTCGTAGTTTCCGGCATCGGCAAGGTCGATGATCCTTTCGAATATCTCTCCCTCTTCACAGAGTGTTTCGACCGGGACTTCTTCTTCCACCGCAATTTTCATGGCTTGTTCAAGGGAATCATCACACGCTTTTTTCATTGAAGCCGAGATGTTACTGGTCCACATCGAAGCAAGATCGCCCTCATATGCGGGGATAACCGAGACGACAGTGATACTGAAATGCCGGGTTTTTGCAAACCTGAGAAACTCTCTCAGCGCATGCATACTTGTTTCTGAACCGTCAACAGCTATGAGGACTTTTTTATACATACTCATGGTTTATACCTCGCTGCGTTTCAGCGACACCTGCGGCGTCAGCTGTCTTTCCGCCTTCATTCCTTTCAGTAACGCTCTCAAGACGATAAAAGCACCGAGCAGAAGTGCGAATATCATTATAGCAAAACTGCCGTTTTTCAGCCAGGTGACAGCGAGTTCAGGGAGTGGCTGGATGATGCCGAGTTGCGCGAGATACACCGGGATCATCAGTGCGCGGCTGAAAAGCACGGTAATCATAATGGTTCCCATAACAAATTTTATGGTATACCCCTTCACATAGGTTGTGCCTATTGCACCGAGCTGTATGCCGAAGAGTGAACCGGCAAGGATGATCATAACCAGCCTTATATCTACCAGGCCGCTCAAGGCATATTTAAACGACCCACCCATACCCATGACAAATGCCACCACCAGTTCGGTTGCCGATGCCATAAGACTCGGCGCTCCGAGCACGTACATCATGCCTGGCACACCAAGGAAACCGCCGACCGCTATCGTAGCAGCCAGCATACCCGTTGCAAATCCGAGAGGAACAATGAACAGGATCGATACCCGCGCTTTCAGGCTTTTGAAATACACCATGGTACCCGGAATATGTATCGACTGCACCCACCGTGCCAGTTTTGCTGTTCTTTCTTCCCCATGGTCATCGCTGTTCTTCATGCTGCTGAGCGCGTCACGGAGCACAAATGAACCGACAATTGCGAGAACGACCACAAATGCAACACTGACATAGAGGTTCGAGCCGGCGTCACCAAATGACTTTTTAATGCTTTCCTGAACATGGGCACCATAGAGCACACCCGCCTCTGCAAAGACTCCGAATATCAGGCCGAGTTTCAGATCCACCTGTCCGTATTTCGCACGCTTGATTGCTCCCACCAGCGCCTTGGGAAATTTATGGCACATATTGCTTGCAACCGCAACGAGAGCAGGCACCCCAAGGCTCATCATCCCGGGGGTGAGAACAAAGGCGCCTCCGGAACCGATAAACCCGCTCACCATGCCACCTACAAATCCGACAAAGAAGAGATACCCTACGGTTATCAGATTCAAATCAATAAATCTTGTTGCTTCCTGGGCTATTTCCTGCATCATCTTCCTCCTTTCCTTACACTCGCAGGCGGGGCTGCGGACGAATCTGCTCCCGCTCAACAGGACGTTCCTGTTTCTGCTGCTGAAGTTTCTTTTTCGATGCCTCGATTCCCATCACCTGCCAGAAGTAATTGGTAAAACCGCCGTGTGAGAATGATATACAGAATGCAGTCAGCACCGGCAATGTGGCTGCGAGGAAACCGCCCTTGGTGAAATAGAGCATGACCGTACCCTGATTTAAAAACACCGCAGCATAGATCACCGCGGTGAGGGCGCCATAACCGATCATCCTGACTATGCGTCCCCTTTTGAGTTTTTTGTTGCTTGTTCTCATCGTGTCCTCCTTCATACAGTAATTTTGTTTCTGCCCGCTAGGAAACCAGGACCAGCGGGCACCCTAATCCTTTCCACTCATGGATCACCTGCCTGTCCTTTGCAGAAGCGTTCTCTATGTCCTGTGAATCAATAACAACGAACTCGATTTGAGGCGACTGTTTTATATACCGGATAACCTCGTCGTGTATCGACTTCGTTATCCTCGCTATGTGATAGTCAGCGCCCTTCCCGACCATTTCTTTCAGATGTCTCTCCAGGAGCCTTTCACACTGATCTTCAGGGGACAGGCAGAGGATGTCGAGACCTGCATTTACCCGTTTGCTCACGTTCATTGCGTATAAAAAAGATTTCCTTTCCTGTTCATTTCCTGTCACAACCAGCAGAACCTTTTTTTTCCGTACAGTCTGCGCAGCTTCATTGTTATCCCCATATGAACTTGACCCGGGCTTTTTTCTGTCTCTCAGCAATTTTGAGAAATATTTCATACTCTGTCCGTCATTCAATCCTCATGACCACAAAAGCCTCAATGGTGCGGTTCCATCGGCTTGATAGAAGAGCAATCATCGTGCCCGGCCCCTGAAAAATGCTAACCTATTGATATTCAGTATTTTTCTATTGAGACCGCGAGATAATGCCAGGCACGCAATGTTGCACTATGCAATATCTCTTCACTCGTATGCCTGAAACCGCCGACAACCAGCCCTTTCCTTCATGTTGCAATCATGGATCCTGTAGTTGCATAATGCAATATGGGAAAGTTACGATTGCTTTCACGACCTTTGCATGGTATTGTGTCTTATTGGTACGGATGATCTCCGGACAGAATCTGTAAATTCAGATACGGTAGTGGGAGACGCATTGCAGTTGTTCAAAAAATCAGAGGAAAAATACCAGGGATCAGCACTGGAGGGACTCCGGGAGAAGATCGCATCTGCCGGCATGCCCTCCGGAGTTCTTGAGGTTGCGGAGAAGGAGGTTGACCTGCTTTCCAAGATGGGGCCTTCTACCGCTGAATTCACGATTGGCCTTACCTACATCGATTACCTCGTTAGCCTGCCGTGGAACAGAAAAACCACCGACAATCTTGATCTGGCAAGGGCCGAAAAAATTCTCGACGAGCGCCACTTCGGCCTCCATGATGTGAAAAAGAGGATCATCGAGCATCTTGCCGTCAAGATTCTTGTAATGAACAGGACACCGAAAATCCTCGTGGTCGACGACGAGGAAATTGCACGAAAGAACCTGGAACACATCCTGCGGAAAGAGGGATATGCAGTTGAGAACGCCTTGTCCGGCCTGCAAGCACTGGAGAAACTGGAAGCCTCTGATTTTGACATCGTGCTCACCGATATGAAGATGGAAACGTTAAGCGGGATGGATCTGCTCGAAAAGACGAAAATCCGCTTCCCCGGCACACAGGTCATAATGATCACCGGGTTTGCCTCTGTGGACACAGCTATCGACGCGATCAAGAAGGGAGCATTCCACTATATCGCGAAGCCTTTCAAGCTTGATGAAGTACGCTCTGTTGTCAAACAGGCCCTCGACAAAAGACTCTCGGAGGTCTCTGCAAGAGGGTCCATCCTCTGTTTCGGAGGACCGCCGGGAACCGGAAAAACCTCGCTTGGAAAATCAATCGCCGATGCTCTCGGCAGGAAATTCGCACGGATAGCCCTCGGCGGCATCAAGGACGAAGCCGAAATACGGGGGCACCGAAGGACTTATGCCGGCGCCATGCCCGGACGGATTATCCAGGAAATCCGGAGGACTGAAAGTTCCAACCCTGTTATCATGCTCGATGAGATCGATAAAATCGGTCAGGATTTCAAGGGTGATCCTGAATCTGCCTTGCTGGAGGTACTCGACACAGAACAGAACCGGAGCTTTATCGATCATTACCTTGACGTCCCTTTTGATCTTTCGAATGTGATGTTTATTGTAACAGCAAACATCGCAGAGAACATCCAGAATGCACTGAGAGACCGGATGGAAATAATCGAATTCTCCGGATATACAGAGGATGAAAAGATAAATATTGCCCGCTACCATCTTGTACCGAAGCAGGTTTGCGAACAGGGCCTCTCGGAATATCCTCCACGGTTTACTGATAAGGCAGTCGCCAGAATTGTGAACGGATATACCCGGGAAGCAGGGACACGAAACCTGGAGAGGCAGATCGCCACGGTTTTCCGGAAAATCGCAACAGAGTTCGTGCATCACAAAGATGCTGCACGTCAAATAACCGTAACACCGGAAATCGTGGAACGGTATCTCGGCCCGAGAAAATATCACCTCGAAGTCGCGTCTGAGAAGAATCGCATCGGTGTTGTAACCGGTCTGGTCTGGACAGAGAGCGGCGGGGACATCATTTTTATTGAGGTCGCAAAGATGAAAGGGAGAAGGGAACTCATTCTCACCGGTTCTCTGGGAACCATCATGCGGGAATCAGCGCAGGCAGCACTCAGTTATGTACGCAGCAATGCATCGCTGTTCGGTATCCCCGAGGACATATTCGAAAACCAGGACATTCATGTCCACGTACCGGCAGGTGCAACTCCGAAAGACGGCCCTTCCGCAGGTGCCCCAATCGCCCTCGCCATTATCTCCCTGTTCAAAAAGCTGCCGGCAAAAAGAGATGTTGCAGTATCCGGGGAATTGACCTTAACCGGAAGGATTCTGCCGGTGGGCGGGATCAGGGAAAAAATACTGGCTGCCCGTCGTGCCGGGGTAAAAGGAATTATTCTCCCTTCCAGAAACAAAATCGATATCGAAAATATTTCCGGTGAGGTTACAGCAGGTATGGAGATCCTCCTGATCGACAGGATCGAAGAGGCCGTGGATAAAATTCTCACCGCATAGCCGTATCATCTTTCAGTTCATTTCTCCGTGATTTCAGGGAATCGCAGCGCCCAGAACCGTTCCATCCGGAGAGCGTTCCCCCATGAACTCTTCCCGCCTCCCCTGGCAGGCACTGCCGGACGGGGACAAGTATTGCATCAATATCTTGCACTATTGCTTTTTGCAATAGTTCGTTTTACAATGAGAGCGTGAAAGGTTATCAGCTGAGCATACGGCAGAAGATTATCTTCGGGTATATCGTCGGAGTCATTGTCATAGCAGGGATTTCCGTCTTCGCCATCACCGAATTGCTCTTCATCGAAAAAAAGGTTACCTTCGGCGGGGTAGTCACGGAATTCTTTGATACGACTCTCGAAATACGAAGATTTGAAAAAAATTTTTTTCTCTACGGGAAAACCGAGGACTATAACGAAAATATCCGTCATGTCCTGAAAGCCGGGAAAATCCTTGATAACAACATCAACGAATACAGGAGGCTTGCAGTCTCAGGAAAACTCGACCTCCTGAGAGAAGACCTGAACAAATATCACCTTCTCATGGAGCAATTTGCAGGCATGGGAGCAGACGCTGACAGCAGGCAATCAGCCCTGGTCGAAAACGCCATTCGGGAGAAAGGGAAAGAAATTATTACGATTGCAGAAGATATATCGGAAATAGAACGCCGGAACCTGCAGCAGCTCCTCGCCACGATGCAGAAGACCCTCATCGTCTCCCTCATCATCATCTCGATCCTCGGGATAGTATTCGTTCAGATACTCTCGAAACGGGTCGTGAAACCCCTGAAAACCCTGGAAGAGAACATGAACGAGATTTCCGAGGGAAAACTGAAAACCGTGACGATCCAGTCAAGAGAGAGAGAGATTGTTTCTCTGACGAATGCCTTTAATAAAATGCTCAAGGAACTGGAATTGCGCCAGCGGCATCTTGTCCAGCGGGAGAAACTTGCGTCTCTCGGTACCCTGATTTCCGGTGTTGCCCACGAGTTGAACAATCCGCTCTCCAACATCTCAACGTCGTCCCAGATCCTCGCAGAAGAGATCGAAGAATCCGATCTGGAGTTCAAGAAAGATCTCCTCTCCCAGATAGAGGAACAGACCGACAGGGCAAAACATATTGTCCGCTCGCTCCTGGATTTTTCCCGGGATAAGGCGTTCAAGCAGGAAGTTCTCCCCCTGAAAAATTTATTTGAAGAGACGATCCAGTTCCTCCGGGGAGAAATCCCTTCCAAAGTCAGCATCAGGCTGCAGGTTCAGGAAGGACTCGCAATTTTCGGCGATAAGCAGAGAATCCAGCAGGCTTTCCTCAACCTCGTCAAGAACGCCGTGGAATCCATTCCTGAAGAAGGAGAGGTATCCATCAGGGCCTCCAGGCATTCCCTCGCCGGTCCGATAGATGAGCGGTGCCAGCATCAGCAGTTCCGCGGTGAATGCACTGGTGAATGTCCCATCAAGACCGATACGGTAGATATCGAGATTCAGGATACCGGCGAAGGCATCCCGCCGGAAAACCTTCCGAAGGTGTTCGACCCATTTTTCACAACAAAAGACGTCGGCAAAGGTTCCGGCCTCGGCCTCTATCTGGTCCATGAAATCATCCAGGAACACGGAGGATGCATTGGGGTAGACAGTAAACCGGGGGAAGGGACAATTTTTCTCATAAGATTTCCAATTAAGGAGTAACGAATGGAACAGGGTAACCTGAAAGTACTGGTTGTTGATGATGAAAAGATTGCGGTAAGGAATCTCGAGCACATCTTGAAAAAGGAAGGGTATTCTGTAGTCTCCACTGAGAGCGGTTCGAATGCCCTGAAGCTTCTCGAAAATCAGCAGTTTGACGTCGTGCTTACGGACCTGAGAATGGAGAAAGTCGATGGCCTGCAGATTCTCCAGAGATGCAGGCAGCTCCATCCTGAGACGGAAGTTATCATGATCACCGGATATGCCACCCTGGAATCAGCGGTTGATGCAATGAAAAAGGGCGCCTTCCATTATATCGCCAAACCCTTCAAGCTGGATATTGTCAGGAATGTTGTGAAAGAAGCTGCCGAGAGGGTAAAGCTCAAACGGGAAAATATTCAGCTCAGAGAATACATCGAAAGCTTTCAGGGCAAAGTCAAGATCATTACCCAGGATATCCAGATGCAGCGGCTCCTTGATACGGCAAAACAGATTGCGCCGACCGACTGCAACGTCCTGCTTACCGGAGAGAGCGGAACAGGGAAAGAACTCTTTGCACGTTTTGTTCATTTCAACAGCAACCGGGCGGAAGGACCTTTTTTTGCCCTGAACTGCGGCGCCTTTACCGAAGAACTTTTGTCCAACGAACTTTTCGGGCATGAAAAAGGGGCATTCACCGGAGCCGTCAGCCTGAAGAAAGGCCTTGTTGAGATGGCATCTCAAGGCTCTCTGTTCCTCGATGAAATCACCGAAATGTCACCTTCCATGCAGGTCAAGCTCCTGAGAGTCATCCAGGAAAAGGAAACGCTGCGCCTCGGGGGCAACCATCCCGTAAAGATCGATGTTCGATTCATCGCAGCCACGAACAAAGACATTCATGAGACGGTGAAGGCAAAAGAATTCAGACAGGACCTCTATTTCCGCTTGAATGTCATCTCACTGCATATCCCTCCCCTTTCCGCGCGGAAGGATGACATCCCTATTCTCAGTTATTATTTTTTAAAACGTTATGCAGCGCTGATGAAGAAGGATGTTTCCCAATTGTCCGAGGATGCGATGGGACTCCTGATCAATTATGATTTCCCCGGAAACGTCCGGGAACTCGAGAACATTATCGAGAGGGCGGTGGCTCTTTCGACCGGCAATACCATAGAAGTTGCTCATCTGCCCGAAGACATAAGAACATTAAGCATTAAGACGTTCCGGAAAAAAGAGGGAAAAATACCTTCCCTCGAGGAGCAGGAACTGGCATATATTCAGTGGGTCCTCAGAGAAGTTGGAGGGAACAAGACCCTGGCGTCCCAGATACTCGGCATAGACAGGGTATCACTCTGGAGGAAATTAAAAAAACACGGACTGGAAACCGAGTAATCAGTCTCATCGCCCCTCTTCCGTTGACAATGGGCAGAGCGCAGAATATAGTCCATGGAATGCAGATGCAGAAACCGCGAAAAGATTATCAGAGAGAAGACACCCGTATAGACCCCGGCAAGAAGATCTGGTGCAGGAAATACGGGTGCTGGAAGCACGTAAAGGTCTGCCTTCAGTGCAGTCACCAAGTTCGGTGTGTTGAACTTAAAGAGTATCTTATCCCCCCTCTTTTTCCCCTGCAGTAGTGCGCGCAATACCTGCACCTTACAGAACTTGAAAAAATTTCCCCCATAAGTGAAGATACACACGTGGAACTGTTCAGAGAAGAAACGACCGGCCAGCCTCTCGCTTTCCGGATGTGCCCGAGGACTATTGAAGAATATGCAGGACAACGGCATATTCTCGGGGAAGGGAAACTGCTGCGGAGAGCGATTGAAGCCGACAGAATTTCCTCACTCATCCTCTTCGGTCCTCCCGGAACAGGAAAAACGGCGCTTGCACGGGTGATCGCCGCAAGAACAAAAGCCAACTTCGAATGGCTGAATGCAGCAACCATCGGTATTGACGAGATCAGAAAAGTCATACAGAACGCAAAGGCAAGAAAAGCACGCGGCGTCAGGACAATCCTTTTCCTTGACGAAATCCACCGCTTCAACAAACTTCAGCAGGACGCGCTCCTGCCTGACGTTGAAGAAGGCAATATCATCCTTATCGCAGCAACGGTCGAAAACCCTTTCTTTTACGTGAATTCCGCCCTGCTTTCGAGAAGCCAAATCTTCGAATTGAAACCATTGACCGAAGAGGACATCTTCTTTGTCCTGAAGAACGCCCTTCAGGACCGGGAACGCGGGCTCGGCAATCTGAAAATTATTATAGAGGATGGGGCGTTAGCGCATATCACCAGGATGTCTGACGGCGATGCGAGGAAAGCTCTCTCCGCGCTTGAACTCGCATGTCTCACAACCACTCCTGATGAAAACGATCAGATACAGATTACCGTTGCAATCGCCGAGGAGTCCATCCAGAAAAAGGTCGTTGTCTATGACAAAAAGGGAGACCAGCACTACGATACCATTTCTGCGTTCATCAAAAGCATGAGGGGGTCAGACCCCGATGCCGCTGTGTACTACCTCGCAAAGATGATCTATGCAGGGGAAGACCCGCGCTTCATCGCGAGACGGATTTTGATCTGCGCTTCGGAAGATGTGGGTGAGGCGGACCCTATGGCGCTGGTCATAGCAACCGCCGCATTAAGGGCTGTCGAATTCGTCGGCATGCCGGAAGCCAGGATACCCCTTGCCCAGGCAGTTATCCATATCGCAAAGGCTCCGAAAAGCAACGCGTGCTACAGGGCTATAGAAACCGCACTTCAGGATATCGGAACCGAGGAGACCATTCAAGTGCCGGACCACCTCAAGGACAGCCACTATCCCGGGGCAAAGAAGCTCGGTCATGGAAAAGGATATAAATACCCCCATGACGCCGGAGGATATGTCGAACAGGAGTATCTCAAAAAAAAGAAAAAATATTATAATCCCTGATATTCATGATAGAAAAATCCTCTCTTGAACTTCTTGAATTCCCCAGGCTCCTCCTGCTGATCTCCGATCTCTCCCACAGCGATGCCTCGAAAGCCGGAGTTCTTCAAATCGGCCCGCTTACCAGCAAAGAGGATATCGATATCCGTCAGGGTCTGATTGCAGAGATAAGGAGACTGTTCCAAAAAGGGACGCCTCTCCCGCTGTCCTTTTTTCCTGACATATCGGCGCATATTTACAAGCTCAGACCCGAAGGTTCAGTGCTGGAGGCACAAGAGCTGTCAGAGTTTATTCCCGTTCTCAGTATCGCCTCAGCAGTTTCTCTCCAGCTGAATGAGGAAGACGCGCCCCCCTTACTGAAAGAGATGACAAAGCATCTTACCGGATTTCCGGATATTCTGAAAACCCTCAGGAAATCCCTTGACAGTGAAGGGAATATTCTTGATACCGCTTCATTTCTTCTTTCGGACCTCCGCACTCAGGTCCGCAGGCTTGGAGCAAAGATCCGGAAGAAACTCGAGGAAATTGTGAGAGACGAGCGTGTCTCGGTTTTTCTCCAGGACGATTTTGTAACCCAACGCTCGGGGAGATGGGTCATCCCGGTCAGGATGGATGCAAAAGGACAGATACCCGGTGTAGTCCATGACATCTCGAAATCAGGGGAGACGGCGTTTATCGAACCACTGGCGATCATCAATCCCGCAAACGAACTCGAAAATCTTATTGCAGAGCAGAAGGCAGAAGAGATCCGCATCCTCCGCTCCATCTGCAATGCGATGCGGACAGTTCTCGACGGGATCGAAGAAGAATTCCGTACGATAGTATACCTGGACGTATTGAACTGCATTGCAAAATTTGCGGACAGACTGGACATGAATACGCCCTCCATAATCAGATCACCCGAAGTCTTGCTGGTGCAGGCCAGACACCCTCTCCTACAGTTGTCTTTTGAGAAGAAACCCGCTGCGCTTGCGGTAGTCCCCCTCGATATTGCACTGGGGGGCACGAATACCGTCATGGTCATTACCGGGGCAAATGCAGGAGGAAAAACAATCGCGATCAAGACTATCGGCCTCCTCCTGCTCATGGCTCTTTCGGGAATGCCGGTTCCTGCGGATTCGTCCTCGCATCTCCCGTTCGTTGAAAACCTGCTCGTCGATATAGGAGATGAACAATCCATCGAGGACAACCTCTCGACCTTTTCGGCTCATGTCTCCAATATCGCTGAAATCCTGAAAAAATCCGGGCCTGAAACCGTTGTGTTAATGGATGAACTCGGAACCGGCACCGACCCCGAGGAAGGCGCTGCGCTTGCCTGTGCGGTTTTACGAGAAATCCGGAAGAGCGGCTCCCTGGTGTTCGCGACCACTCACCTTTCTGAAATCAAGGGATTCGTTCACAAAACGGAGGGGATGCTCAATGCTTCCATGGAGTTTGACTCCAAGACTCTGAACCCTCTATACCGTCTCAGGATGGGCGAACCGGGGCAATCCCATGCCCTGGCAATCGCACAACGATACGGTCTGCCCGAATATGTAATCGACGACGCTCGAAGCATGATCGGGAACATCAAGGTGGAACTCGATACCATGATCATGGACCTTCATGAGAAAAGAACGCACTATGAGAAGTCCATCGAGGACCTCCGGAAACAGCTGTCCTGGGTTCAGGAGAAAAGCAGGGAACTCGACCTCCTGCGTTCCGAGTCTGAAATGAAACAGCGGAATATTCTGGCAAAGGCATATCAGGAGGCCGGCGAAATTATCGCAGCCGTAAAAAGACAGATGCACTCCTATCTCGATGAACTGAAGAAAAGAGGCCGGAGTGAAAGCCGCAGGCTGCTGAAACAGGTGGAGACAATGGCAAAACAGACGGATCAGAAACTCGGGGAACTGGAAGGAGATGATGCATCAATCCCTTCCCTTGAAGAGCTGAAAAAGGGTGATATCATATTCGTGAAATCCCTTGGCTCCAATGCTTCAGTCGTCGATGTTCACATAAAAAATAACCGGCTGCGCGTATCTGCGGGTAGCAAGGAAATCGAAGTGCCGCTCTCTGATATCCGGATGAAGAAAGAACATTCCCGATACCCTGAAAAATCAACCGTCACGTTCCATGAACCTGAAGGGACTGTTCCCCTTACAATAAATCTCGTCGGGCTGCGGGTTGAGGAAGCGCTCTCAAGACTCGAACGCTATCTCAACGATGTCTCATTGGCTGAACTCCGTGAGGTTATTATCATCCACGGCATCGGGAAGGGGTTATTAAGGAAAGCTGTCCGGGAACATCTCGACCGGCATCCCCTCGTGAAACATTCCAGGAGCGGCGCTATTGACGAGGGAGGCGCCGGCGTAACGATCGTAAACATAAAATGACCAAATACTTTCTCCTGCTCCTCGTCCCGGATACATACAGCAGAGAGAGTATTTTTGCTCATTCTCGTCCCAAAAGCAGCCGGGACTCCGAGGGATCCCGATAAGAATCGGGATAAATCCGCAATAATACTCTCTCTGCTGTATTGTACAATCAGTCAGTGGAACAATTTCTATTGTATAATCACTTCAACGTCAGGGAACCTGTCTTTTATCGCCCCCTCGATACAACGATTGTCACAGTTCTTGCAGGGTCCGCCGCAATAGATCACCGCGGTATTTTCTCTGAAGCTGAGCAATTCCGCGCAACTTTCATGAGCAGTCAGGATGCACTCAAGGCTTTCCAGCACCTCTTGAATATCTTTTCTGGTCGGTCCTGAACCCGTAGTCATGGGGAGGGTAAACGCTCCCGTGTCTCGTCGTTACTCTCTGAGCAGATCAAGGATTTCAGACTGGGTACCCTTGTCGATCAGGCTGCCCTTGCGGAGAATGACATCAAGGATGATGTCCGCAATCTCTTTTTTTGTCTTTCCCGGGCTGAGACGGTATGCGGTCCGGAGGGGAGGGATTGCCTCGCTCCATCTTCCGACGTTGAGATACGACCTCCCAAGATAGAGATATGCCTCCCCGAATTCAGGGACGAGTTCCGTGGCCTTTTCGAAATGGGGAATCGCTTCATCATACTTGCCCCGGTTGAAAAGAGACATCCCGAGGTCGAATTCGGATTCTGCGTCCCGCTTCTCCAGTACCCCGGCACAGGCAACCAGAGAAGCAAGAAAAAGCAACAAAAAAAAGTTGCCGAGAATCCGCACCATCTTCATGAGAGTAATCTTAATAGGAATCCGGTTCTTTAATCAAGAGACAATTTGACTTCTCTCTTTTTTATGCGGTATTGTTCAATACTATGGAGCTTCCCCATAAATTTTATCTCATACTTGCACTTTTTGCAGTCACTCTCCTGATCAATCTTCCTTTCGGGTACGCCCGTGCAAAGTCGAAACGATATTCTTTCCGCTGGTTTTTCTATATTCATCTTCCTATCCCGCTTATTTTTCTTGCGCGAACTGCCTCTCATATAGAAATGAAATACATCCCGGTTTTCGCGCTTGCTGCGCTCATCGGCCAGGTGCTCGGCGGCAGGCTGGAGTTGTAACCGTTGCGTGCGAATATCCTTGTCGAACCCGGGAATATCCAGCTTCACGAAGTCCCGTGCCCGGTTCCTTCCCCCGGTGAATTAGTTGTCAGGATCAGGGCTGCCCTTACCTGCGGTACTGATCTCAAGGCCTATACAAGGGGGCATCCCGTAATCCCTATGCCGGGTCTTTTCGGACATGAATTTTCCGGGGTTGTCTCAGGCATTGGGAAGGGGGTGAAGGGCTTCAGGGAGGGAGATGAAATCATGGCTGTCCACAGCGCTCCCTGCCTGTCCTGCAGGTATTGCAAAAAGAAACTCTATAACCTCTGTGAAAATATCATGAACGCGAAAGTCCTCGGTGCGTTTGCAGAATACATCCTTCTGCCCTCCCCGATCGTTGCGCAGAATGTATTCCATAAACCGGGGAACCTGTCTTTCGAAGAAGCAGCGTTCCTTGAACCCCTTTCCTGTGTGGTTCACGGCATCGAACCACTATCCCTGCAGAGAGGAGAAACAGCCCTGGTAATCGGGTCCGGCCCGATCGGTCTTCTCCATCTGCTGCTGCTCAGGGAAAAGGGCGCCAGAGTGGCGATGATGGACATTAACAGTTCCCGTCTCGCGACCGCAAAGAAATTCGGCGCTGAGAAGATATACAGGTCCGGGAAGGCACTGAGTTCGAGCAAGAAATTTACCAATGGTATAGGATTCGATTCCGTCTTCGAATGCACAGGCATGCCGGAGGTCTGGGAGGCGTCCGTTCGTTACGTGAGAAGAGGCGGGACCGTTGTCCTGTTCGGGGGCTGCAAATCCGGGACAACCGTCACCTTTGACACCGGGAGAATCCATTACGACGAGCTTACCCTGAAAGGTGTCTTTCATTTCACGCCTCGGGACGTGAAAAAGGCATATGATCTCCTCTGTTCCCGAAGGCTGAACGTGTCAAGGATGATATCAGGAAGATACCCTCTTGAAAAAATTCAATCGGCTTTCACAAACCTCTCAAAGGGCAGAGGAATAAAATACGCCATAATCCCGTAGCCATGAAGATCGCAAAACTCTATCGTGTAGACGACATCCGTATCGAGGATATGCCTGTCCCGGCTGCAGGGCCTGATGACGCGCTCATCAGGACAAAGGCATGCGGGGTCTGTTCAGGCGATGTGATGCCCTGGTATATCGAAAAAAAGGCCCCCCTTGTGCCCGGCCATGAACCTGCCGGAGAGGTCGTCGAGACCGGGAAAAACGTGAACTCTTTCAGGACAGGAGACAGGGTCTTCGTTCATCACCACGCCCCGTGTTTTGCCTGCCGTTTCTGCAGACAGGGTAATTATGTTCAATGCGATACCTGGAAGAAGACAGGGATCATTCCCGGCGGAATCTCCGAATTCATACTCGTTCCCCGGACGAACCTTGAACACGATACGCTTGCGCTTCCAGACTCCCTCGGTTACGAGGACGGTACGCTGATCGAGCCGACAGCCTGCGTGGTCAAAGCATTGAGGAGAGCGCGGATGAAACCGGAAGACACCGTGCTGGTCATCGGCCTCGGGGTAATGGGACTGTTGCATATCCTGCTCGCGAGAAAATACGGCGCCGGGAAAATCATCGGCGCCGATATGGTACCTTACCGTCTCGAAAAAGCACGGGAGATCGGCGCAGACGGGCTGATCAACGTCCTGAAGGACGATCTCATCGGTTCGCTCAAAGAGATGACCGACGGAGCGATGGCAGATCTTGTAGTGGTGGGACCGAACAGCGCAGACGCAATGCAGCAGGGCATATCAGCAGTCGGCGCAGGAGGACGGGTCCTTTTTTTCACTCCTGCAAGGCCCGGAGAGCATCTCATGATCGAGCCGAATGAACTCTACTTCCGTGATGTTACCCTCGTAACGAGCTATTCCTGCGGACCGCCTGATACGGCAGATGCCCTCGAATTAATCGAACAGGGGGTAGTGAGGGCCGAAAAGCTCGTGACCCACAGGTTCCCTATTGAGCAGACGGCCGAGGCATTCCGATTAACGGCTGAGGCAAAAGATTCGCTGAAAAGCATAATCGTGTTCTGATTTGTTACGGTGTATAACCATTGGAAGACATCCCGAAAGCTTTCGGGACTCATTCTCGTCTCCCGATCTCTTTCAGGAGATTCCGAGGTATCCCGATAAGAATCGGGATAAAGCCGCTCAAATACTGCATCTTCCAATGGTTTCGATACAATGAGGGGTAAAGATATGTCTTTCAGGGATGAAAAATCCCTCTCCTGCGACTGGAAGAAGAAGCCGGTCGAAAGAAGGAGGACAAAAAAGAGTAATAGGACAGCACTGTACCGGTATAGGGGCGACTTCGCCTGGCGCGGAGTAAAGACCGAAGCATACAAGCCCGAGGGGCAGGACTGGTTCAGGATGATACGGCAGTCGTTGATCGGCAATCACGGGGAATCGGCCAGATTCCATGTCCGATATTTCGAGATCGCGCCCGGAGGACACAGCAGCTTTGAGACCCACAGGCATGAACATGTCGTAATAGGCATCCGCGGGAAAGGCGTCTGCACCGTAAAGAACAGGAAATATGCAGTCGGTTTCCTCGATACCCTCTATATCGAACCTTCAGCCCCCCACCAGCTTACAAACCCCTTCAAAGAACCGTTCGGCTTTTTCTGCATCGTAAACGCGAAAAGGGACAAGCCAAAGAGAATTTTTAAGAACCGAGAATAAGTTAAACTGAGGGCTGCCGCTCAAATTCCGAATCGAAATCACGGGTATCCTCGATGAGACCGGTGACGAAGCGGAGGTCTCAACTTATATCATGTTCAACTCCATGAAAATCTGAGAAACGGTTCAGAATGCACAGAGGTAGTTTAGTTCGATTTGGAAATTGAGCGGCAGCCCTATTCCAGACCATTTTGGGTTGTAATTTTTCTCATTAATTTTCTGAATACTAATGCAAACCCGGACTTCACAGGGCTCTGATACCGTGATTCATTCTCCAGGTACAGCAATCTCCCCTTGTCGCGCCATTCCTGCGAGGCTATTCTGAAAATAGATTGAACATCGATCTGCTTCCTGATCTCCTCAGGAAGACGACCCATATACGCCGGGAAAAACACTGTTTCGATGAGATTCTCTACCATGAATTCCTTTCCCCCCCGGTAAATTCTCCTTAAATCCTTGACCATACCCTGTATTAAGGGAGAAGAATGAATCTCTGCTCTGTCGAGATCAACAAAGGAAAACAGGAAATCACTGCCGTTCTTCTGCACCAGAATATTGAACCATTTAAGATCTCCGTGTACAGCGCCTGCAAGATGCCATTGTGCCAGAGTACCGGCAAGCTGACGGAAGAGCGTCTCATACTCCTGTTCATATATCCTGCGCCTGCAGAGAAGACCGAGGGTTTCCGAATCATGGACCACGGAAGAGGCAAAGAAGGAAAGTTTTTGTCTGCATGAGGGCTCGGAATAATAGAGAGGCTCCGGCACGGGCAGCCCTTTCGCATGGAATTCCTTATGTTTCTGCCAGAGGTTTTTTGCCCGGCTGCAGTAGAACAGCTGTTTCAGAAAATCGATTCTCCCCCGGTAATTGAACCGTTTCACGAGGAGTGCGCCATCATATCCGACGCATGCACCATCCAGGATTCCCACAGTCGATGCACGGTCATCTTTCTTTTTCAGAAAGGATTCACCGTTTTGCATGTGGAAATCCAGATCGTCCGGCTGGAGGGATATGCGGTCCAATCCGCTTCTTTTCATTGTCGATGATTATAGCAGAGCATACGGTTTAAAGCGCCCCCTGACCTTTAATCATTTGAAAAGCTACCGCGGATCCTTCCCGGAGTGATGGGGTGATGTCGCCGTTCCTGTCATCTGCATATGCCCTCTTCCCTATAACCTCCTGCGAAACAGTGCGAAGAAATGTTCGAAAATTTTTTCGAACAATGGTCTTCTCCTCCACTCTTCGAGCAGAATCTTCTTTGACTGCTTTAAATCCTCCTGAAAAATGTCCATCATCCGTGTTCCAAACTTTGTATCAAGGATGCCGACGTTCCCTTCATCGTTCCGCCTGAGTGACTGGAAATCGAGATTCGCCGAACCGATAACGCTCCATAATCCGTCAAAGACCGCTGTCTTGGCATGGAGGATGTCCCCCAGGTATGTATGTATCTCGACGCCGGCCTTGAGAAGCCTGGTAAAAAAAGCCCTGCCCGCATAATGCGCTGCGGTGATATCCGATTTCCCGGGTAGCAGTAATTTCACCGTCACTCCCCTGGTCACTGCATCTTCGAGGACCTGGAGCATGCGCCTGCTCGGGGTAAAATATGCCGTCGTAAAACAGATCGTCTTTTGGGCCTTCGTAATGCTGTAATAGAGGAGTTTCCGCATTTTTCTTCTCCCCCGTGATGAGCTGGCAAAGATCGGGATAACCGGAAGCCCGTCAGGGATTTCGGGGGCTTCCCTGCTGGTTTCTATAGAACAGTTTTTCCAGATACACCAGCTTTTTGTGAATATGGTGAGAAGCGATTTTGTAATGGGGCCTTCAAGGAGTATCCCGGTATCCCTCCATCCGAGACTCCTTTTCAGTCTGTGGTATCCCCGGTACTCGTTCGCGATATTCAATCCTCCGGTAAAGGCTTTCACCCCGTCAAGGATGATGAGCTTCTTATGGTCCCGGTATACATAGGAAAGAGGGGACAACCATTGAAAAGGACGGGATGCGCGGATATTCACCCCGGCCTCTTTCAACCTCCTCCAGAATCTGAACGGGGTCCCGAATGAACCGAAATGGTCATAGAGAACATATACCCTTACCCCTTCCAATGCCTTCTGCCTGAGGATCTCTGCCAGTTCATTCCCTGTCTCATCGTTCCTGAAGATATAGAATTCAAGACAGATCATTTCCTGTGCGTTCCTCACTGCGTCAAAAATCGTCTGGAAAGACTCATGTCCTTTCCAGAGCAGAATGACCTTATTCCCGCTGGTGAAGGGAGTCCCGTATATCCGCTCGATCGCTTCCTTCGAAAAAGGAGCGTGTTCAGTACATTCTTCCATATAATCATGATTGCCGAAATAGGATTTTCTGTCAATAAAACGGACCGTAGATATTTGCTCAAACAATCAGATACAATTAACAAGTATATGACTGTGACGGTAAAAAATCTCACAGCGCAGGACTACCGGTGCGATGCGCTCATCCTTCCCTTTTGCGAGGGCGACTCCGGTGCATATACTTCAATCGGCACTTCCGCATCCAGCCTTATCAGGAAGGTATTCCGCAGGGAGTTCAGTGGAAAACTGCATGAAGTTCTTCTGGTCCCCTCCCCTGAGGACATGAAACCTGAACGGTTTCTCCTTGCCGGACTCGGGAAAAGGGGAGAAGTTTCCGGTGAAAAAGTACGGCAGGCAGGCGGCAAGGCAGCATTGTATGCGCAGAACTGCGGGTTAAGAACCATCGCTTTTTCGACCCCTGTACTTTCTTCCCTGAATATCTCTCCGGCAGTGTTTCTCGAAGGGGCGCTGCTCGGAACATACCGGTTCAGGAAGTACGGCGCAGAACAAGAGAAAAAAGAGATTTCCCGGATCACTGTCCTGGCAAAGGCAGATCAAAAGCTCCTGGACGAGATCCATTTCGTAAAAACAGTCTCTTCCGCGGTCCTCTTCGCACGGGACCTCATTAATACCCCGGCAAACGACATGACACCTTCTCACCTCGCGCGTGTGGCGTATTCCCTGCGAGGGAAAAACCTTTCGGTACAAGTGCTTGAGAAGAGGGACGCTGTAAAGCTCGCTATGGGCGCCTATCTCTCTGTTGCGAAAGGCTCCAAGGAGCCGCCAAAATTCATCGTCCTCCATTACCGGGGGAGCAGAAAAAAACCGTTCGTCCTGATCGGCAAGTCGATCACCTTTGACAGCGGAGGATTATCTCTCAAACCGGCCGAAGGGATGGAAAAGATGAAATACGATATGGCAGGGGGCGCAGCGGTGCTTGGGGTCTTCAGGGCGGTCTCACAATTGAAACTCCCGGTTCACCTTGTCGGGATACTCCCGGCTACCGAGAACCTGCCAGGCGGTTCAGCAACAAGACCGGGGGATGTCATACACACAACAGAGGGAAAGACTGTCGAGGTTGTCAATACTGACGCTGAAGGACGCATGACCCTGGCAGATGCGCTCGGATATGCTCAACGGTTCAGGCCTTATGCTATGATAGATATAGCGACCCTGACGGGTGCCTGTTCCATTGCACTCGGTGAAGGGGCTGCCGCTATGATGGGAAATAACCGGGAATTAATTGATACTATCCGCAAAGCAGGCGATATGACATACGAACGGGTATGGGAGATGCCTCTTTTCGACGAGTACAAGGAATATATCAGGAGTGATATCGCCGATCTGAAGAATTCGGGAGGCAGAGCCGGTTCCCTTTCCACCTCAGCATATTTTCTCAAGGAATTCGCAGGCGGGATACCATGGGTGCACCTCGATATCGCAGGGACTGCCTGGACCGAAAAAGAGAAACCCTATATCCCGAAAGGTGCAACCGGTATCGGAGTGAGGCTTCTTACTGCCGCAATCAGGGAGTCCCTATGATACTTTTCCCATTAGTCTTACTGGTTTCTGTTCTGTTCGTACCTTCTGAAGCACTCGCCTGGGGCCCGTTGACCCATATCTATCTGGGCAATGAACTCCTTGCATTGGGCTCACTGATCCCCGCAGGAATATTTGAGATTATCAGGAGATACAGAAAGGATTTTATCTACGGCAATATCATGGCCGACATTGTCGTGGGGAAGAAATACCTCCCCGAACACAAGAACTCTCACAACTGGGATGTAGCCTTCGAGCTTTTCAGGGCGTGCAGAACCCGCCAGCAAAAGGCGTTCGTGTACGGGTATATCAGTCATCTTGCAGCCGATACCGTTGCCCACAATATTTATACTGCTGACAAAAGGAATTTCGGGCATACTCTCTTCGAACTGAAGGCTGATTGTATCATCGACAAAAAATACTGGTTCCTCGCAAGAGAAATAGACAGGAAAACCCAGGTGAGGAACGACCTGTTTCTGGAAAATTCACTCGACAGTTTCATCTTCTCCTTCCGGACAAACAAAAGGATTCTCAACAGCATGGTCTTCCTTTCCGTCTTCAATCAGGAAAGAGTAGGCGATTTCATTGACAGGAACCTGATCACCTCATTGCCTTCGAGGGAAGCCATAGAAGCTCTCCATGAGGAGTCGCTGGACAAAATCATAGACCTTTTCCGGAACTGGGAGAAATCCGGAGTTCTGAAGGAAAATCCAAACGGAATCAGTCTGCGGAGACGCCTCATGAAAAAGCAGCTCACTGCGTATCTCCTGAAATCTTACCGGAAACGCATGTTTCAAAACATAAGGTATAACTTATAGAAATGCTTGCAACTTATTGTAAAATATTATTTATATCACTAAGCTTACTCCTTGCTCTGAGTCCTGTTTTCGTGTCCGGATCTGACTCACCGGAAGATATTATCGGACGAACATGCAGCAGTTGTCACTCTCCAGGAATCGTCTATCAGGCAAGAAAGAGCGAAAATGAATGGGAAAATACGATCAATCGCATGATACGATATGGTGCACGGCTGACACAGCATGAGCGTGAAACCATAATTCATTTTCTCTCAGGGAAAAAATAGCAGGACGCTGGAAACTGTTTTCCTCTATTGATCGTCCGGTAGAGAGATATATGCCTCCTTCGCTGATATCACCACAAAGAGCCCCTCTCCATGTCCCTCCCTGACCGGCTCCAGGGTAGTGATTGCCTCGGGTTTCCTGAAAAGTGTCTGGAGGACACGGAGGGTATGGTATCCGGCCATCCCAAGCAAGTTTATTACCTCTCCGGCCGAATAAAAATTCGCAGAGCGATAGAACTTACTGCTCTTTTTCGTATATTCATATTCCCTGCCTGCAGGACTGTCTTTATCAAGCATACCGATGATGATCCTCCCCGCAGGACGAAGGATTCTTCTGATTTCCCTCAAAGCCTGCAGCGGGTCATCAAGAAAACAAATCGTCGTGACCATTAAAGCAAAATCGAAGGCATCATCATCGAAGGGGAGGTTTTCTGCATGTGCTTCATGTACGGTTATCCCCCTCCTCCTCGCAATTTCTGCCATTGCTGCCGAAGGTTCAACGCCGATGGGTATCCCGAACGGGACAGAAAAACGGCCTGTGCCAACTCCGATATCGACCCCGTCGCCGTTCCGGGGAAGTACCATCCTCACTGCCTGCACTTCCGACTGATATGCCCAGGGATTCACATCAAACCAGGTATCATACGCTGCAGCATATTCATCGAACACGCTATTTCTTTTCGTCATCCTGATAATTGCCCCATATCGGGTCTTTGCCGAACTGTTTCTCCCAGAGCTCCTCCGGAGAAAGATACTTTTCGACTTCCTCCCTCGTGAAGGAAAAACGGTACTGTTCGCAATATTCCATGATAACTTTGTACGCAGTGATAATTTCAATCGTCTTCTCGCTGCGGACTGTTTCGTTCTCCCGGCATAAGTCGGGGTGCCATTCCCTGAGCAATTCCCGGTACCTGCTTTTCATCTCCTTCACTGTTGCGGAGTCATACAGACCAAGGACACGGAGAGCAGCCGATATTTCCTCATACTTTCCCACAGACGCCCTCAGGGAATATCGCCGGCGTGGCCGGTGGACTTTTTCATTCTGGACCGGAACACTCCGTTCAGTTTCTTTCGTGTTCCGGGACATATCCCGGCACGTGCAAATGACATGACTATTCGCCTGCTTTTCATATCTGCTTCACTCTTCCCGTGCCCTTTCCATCCCCGGCAAGAATTCCCTCTCCCCTATAGTCTACTACAGGAAGACCCGGAAGGGTGACAGAATACTCTGCAAAATCACGGGGACAGTACATGATATGACAGCCAGGGGAATGACATAATCATGGGGCAATTTATAAGAGGTTAGATAAGAGAGGGGGTATTAGGAATACGGGTTCCGGCCTTCCGGAACCCGTATGTTGATTGTTAAGCCTTTTGGACGTTTTCTGCCTTGGGTCCCTTTGGGCCGTCAACGACTTCAAAGCTGACTGCCTGACCTTCTGTCAGAGTCTTGAACCCACTGCCCTGGATAGCCGAATAATGTACGAAAACATCTCCGCCGTCTTCCTTGGTAATGAATCCAAAGCCTTTGGACTCGTTGAACCATTTCACGGTTCCTTTTACCATGCTGCCACACCTCCTTGATGAATATGATCGAAGATTACGGAACTTGCCATACAAGCTGCAAAGTCCAAAGTCTTTGAAGCTACCTACAACAAAACTTCCGAAACTTCGGAAATTAGTATTGCATAGTATCCAAAAAAAGGTCAAGGAAATTCAACAGGTTGACAGAAAGGAACGATTCTATTACTCTAAGTAATCTCTCTTCGAACTTTGCATTGCTCCTGTGGACATACGCGGGGAAAGGATATCGTCAATGCAGCGGCAATCCCTGCGTTTTTCAGGTACAGTTCCCGGCGAAGAGCAGAACGACTGCGAGAAAAAATGCGGGACAAGATAAAGAAAGCATTTGAAGAAAGTATCCGGATAAAAGAGAAATTCCTTGACGGGAAGAATATCGAAAAGATCCTTGAGGTGGCGAAAGCGATTGCCAATGCCTTCAATGACGGCAAAAAAGTTATACTCTTCGGCAACGGCGGCAGTTCCACCGACGCTTCCCATATCGCGGCGGAATTCATCAACAGGTTCAGAAGGGAACGTCCAAGTCTTCCGGCAATTGCACTCAATACCGATATGGCGGTCATCACGTCTATCGCAAACGACTATGATTTTTCTGAAATTTTCGCAAAACAGCTCAAATCACTCTCTGAAGAAGGCGATATAGTTATTGCTCTCAGTACCAGCGGAAATTCTCCGAACATTCTGAAGGCAATGGATGTTGCAAAAAAGAAAAAGCTGACCACAGTCGCGCTTACCGGAGCAAAAGGGGAAAAATTCGCTTCCCGTGCAACGTATGCGTTCGTTGTGCCATCGGACAGCACCCCCCGCATTCAGGAGACCCATATAACCCTCGGACATGTCCTGTGCCAGATGGTCGATGAGATCCTTTTTGAAGCGCCGAGAAAAAAATAGATTGTGTTGTATCGTATCCTCTCAGGCATCACCCTTCTGCCATGAAAATCCTCGGTATTGACCCCGGATTGTCAAGCACCGGGTTTGGGATTATCCAGTGCCGGAGAGATACCCCTGTCCTTCTCACCTGCGGATATATCAGGACATCGGGCAGAGAGCATACCGCGAAAAGGGTTTTCCAGATTTATTCCGACCTCGAACAGCTCCTCGGTTCAGCGCGACCGGACCTTGTGGCGGTTGAGAACGCATTCTCCCTGGTCAGATACCCGAGGGCCGGCATTCTCCTGGGAAGCGTCCTGGGTATTGTATATGTCTCTGTTTTTCACCATAATATCCCTATGGTGGAGATAACGCCGAAAGAGATTAAAAACGCGCTTGTCGGATACGGAGCTGCCGGCAAACACCAGGTCAGGACCCGGGTGGCGAAGTTGCTGAACACAGGCCATATCAAGTCCCTGCATGCGTCCGACGCTCTCGCAGCAGCACTCGCTGCATTTTACCGGAGGTCCGGGAGGAACCCGTGATCTCCTATGTAAAAGGTGCGTTGAAAACGAGTTATGCCCACGATGACAGGGTTACCCTTGTTGTAAACGGCATCGGATATGATATCCTCCTTCCGGCTTACGTAATGAATACGATCAGGAAGACCCGTGCAGACGGTGACGAAGTTGAGCTCTATGTCTCCTTCAACCAGACGGAAAGACAACCGAAACCTGTGCTCGTTGGTTTTCAATCATCCCTTGATAAGGAGTTCTTCGAACTCTTCATCTCGGTTGAGGACATCGGCCCTTCCGCTGCAGTGAAGGCGCTCATTAAGCCCGTAAGGGAAATAGCCCGTTTTATCGAGGACAAGGACACCAAGGCTCTCAGGCAGCTGAAAGGCATCGGAGAGAGGAAAGCGGAAAAGATTGTCGCAACACTGAAAGGAAAGGTTGCTAAGTTCGCCCTGATGCAGGAGATTGAGGCAGCACCGTCCGTTATGGGAGATTTCCGGAAAGAGGTTGAAGACGTGCTCGTCACCCAGCTCGGCCATAAACATCCGGAAGCGCGAAAGATGATCGATGAGGCTATCGAACAGAACCCGCGTATCAGTTCTGCTGAAGAGTTGTTCGAAGCAGTCTACAGGGCACAGAAGAAATGATCCACGAAGAATCCGGGAATACAGGAGATTTGCTTGCAGAAAAAGGCTCTCCGGAAGAAGAGCTCGTCGTAAATCTTAGACCAAAGAGGCTTTCAGAATACATCGGCCAGGAAAAGATCACAGAGACCTTGAAGATCGCGATCGAGGCCGCGCTCAAGAGAGAAGAACCCCTTGATCACATCCTCTTCAACGGTCCTCCCGGACTCGGCAAGACAACCCTTGCCCATATCATGGCCCATGAGATGGGAACAAGGATCATAACGTCATCCGGTCCTGCCCTCGAAAAAGGCGGCGACCTCATGGGTATACTGACCCATCTCGAAAAGGGCGATATCCTCTTTATCGATGAGATACACAGGATCCCGAAAATAGTCGAGGAATTCCTCTATCCTGCCATGGAGGACTACGCCGTAGATTTCGTCTTTGACAAAGGAGTACATGCACGGACACACCGCTACCGGCTTGAGCCGTTTACCCTGATCGGGGCGACAACCCGTGCAGGACTCCTCTCTTCCCCCCTGAGGGAACGGTTCGGCATCACGAGAGACCTTGATTTCTATCAGGAAAAAGAGTTAGTGCTCATCGTCAAGCGTTCCGCCTCTCTCCTCGATGTGCCGATAGACAATGAAGGCGCATTTGAAATTGCCCGCCGTGCGCGGGGCACGCCGAGAGTCGCAAACAGACTGCTCAAGCGGGTCCGCGACTTCGCCCAGGTCAGGGCTGACGGGAAAATAACAAAAGGGGTTGCCACAGACGCACTGGCGCTGGAAGGCATCGACGAACACGGACTGGGAGAGACGGACAGGAAGCTCCTGAAGACCGTCATCCTGAACTATAAAGGCGGTCCGGTCGGTATCGAGGCAATCGCCTCGACGCTCCAGATAGAGACGGACGTCCTGCTTGACGTCATCGAACCCTATCTCCTGAAATCGGGGTTCGTGATCAGGACGTCACAGGGCAGAAAGGCGACCGAGAGGGCATATGCCCATATGGACATCGCCTTGCACAAAGAACCGAGCCTGTTCGAAGGCAGCAGGACAAAGCGTCATTCGTAACCTGCCGGAGACAGACTCTTCTCATCCGGCATCGGTCTCCTTCTTGTCCTCCCCATCCTCATGCCCCTTCGTTTTCCCGAGGTGATCCCCGAATACTGCCCTGAACCGTCTGTATTCTCTTCTCCGCTCTTCCATCCGGGCCTCGTCATGAGAGATTGCATAGTTTGCAAGAATACCGACAAGGAGTATAGAGAGGAATATAAGTATTAGGAAAAAGATGCTGTACATTCTCCGGAGTTATCCCGTTTCAGGTTTACGATCTTACTCTCCGATCGCTCTATTCAGTATTCTAACCGAAACATGTCCCTATTGTTTTATAATATGCATACATGAAGCTCCTTATGCATATCTGCTGCGCAAACTGCAGTCTGTACCCTATTCAGTCGCTCACTTCCAGAGGAATTGACATAAAGGGCCTCTGGCTGAACCCGAATATTCACCCGTATACTGAGTACAGGCTGCGACTCGAATCTCTGCAGAAACTTCAGGAGGCATGGAACCTTGAGATTGAGTATATCGACAATTACGGTCTGAAGTCGTTCCTCAGGACAGTGGTGAACCATGAGGAAGACCGGTGCCGGTTCTGTTATCGTATGAGGCTTGAGGAGACTGCGAGGACTGCCAAGAAGATGGGGCTCGACGGGTTTACGACCACCCTTCTTGTAAGTCCGTATCAGAAATTTGATATGATACAGAAAATCGGAACAGATATAGGAAAACAAAACGGAATACCCTTTTTCATCGAAGATTTCAGGCCAGGCTGGAGGAAAGGCATGCAGCTTTCAAGGGAATACGGCCTTTACCGCCAGAAATACTGCGGATGCGTATACTCTGAAATGGAACGGTACACGAAGCAATGAGCTCAGAAAGTTTCTATAGTTGGCTCAGGTTACCGTGTTCATCCGCTGCACACCGCAACAGGGTCAATCGGGGAAACTGTTTTTATGCCTGACAGCATGAATTCCTTAGGGAAGATGCTTATTCTCATCGGTATCGTCGTTGTTGCCGCAGGCGGCCTGCTGATGCTTTTTGGAAAAATTTCCTGGCTTGGCAGACTCCCCGGAGACATCATAATACAGAGGAAAAACTTCACGTTCTATTTTCCTTTGGCCACAAGCATCCTCCTGAGCGTTCTGATAAGCCTCATATTCTGGATATTCGGGAAACGATAGCAGAATGATAAGATTTTTCTCCCGGTTCATCCTTTTCCTTCTCTGCATTCATGTCGTTCCGTTGAATGCCTATGCATCCGATACTATAAGAATACTTATCCTGAACGACGCATATTCCCGGATACCGGACAGGAATGAAAAGATCGCAAGGCTCGGCAGCGCCCGTGGAGAACTGCTCCTGTCGGGAACCCATTATACCGGCACTATAGAGGTCTGGAGGAGTGACAAAGGCATATATCTCGTCAATGAACTTCCCCTGGAAGAATATATTAAGGACGTTGTTGCTGTCGAAGTAAAACCCGAATGGGATATGGAGGCGCTGAAAGCACAGGCGGTAATTTCAAGGACATACGCTCTCTATCACCGGAATACGAATAACGGTTACTTCTATCACCTTGCGTCATCAGTGCTCAACCAGGTATACAAAGGGAAAAAACCTGATTTGAGAGTCTCATATGCAGTCGAAAATACAAAAAGCGAGGTGCTTACCTATAACGGATGCCTTATCGAGGCATTCTACCATTCTACCTGCGGGGGAAAGACCGAAGATGCTGCAGAGGTATTCGGAAAGAGCTATCCGTTTCTGAAGCCCGTGGTATCACCCTGCACCCTCTCTCCCTATTCAGCATGGGAGAGGGAGATTCCTGCGAACGAAATCGAACGGGCACTGGATATCCCCGGAGTCCAGGATATCGCGATACAATCTTTTACCTCAACCGGAAGGGTCAAACAGGTCGGGATTGTTCACCGGTCCGGTATGACCTGCGCAAGCGCTACCGAATTCAGGAAAGCAATCGGCTGGACCAGGCTGCCGAGCACAAATTTCACGGTTCAAAAAGACCACAATATGTTCCTCTTCACAGGGAAAGGGTATGGTCATGGGGTTGGCCTCTGCCAGTGGTGCGCTCTCGAAATGGCTGCCGGGGGAAAAAACTACCGGGAAATCCTCTCTTTTTTCTTCCCCGGCACAACGTTGCAGGGTTATGAAAGTCACTGATTTCGATTATATCCTGCCTGAATCACGTATCCCGTTCCGGCCGGCGAAAGATCGGTCAGGTTCCCGCCTCCTTGTCCTCGACCGGGACGGTCGGGTTGAACACAGGCTCTTCTCCGACCTCCCCCGTTATCTTATGGATGGAGATATGCTGGTCCTCAACAATACAAAAGTCTTCCCGGCAAGACTGAAAGGTATGAAAAAAGACGGTTCGGAGATCGAAATCCTCCTCGTTAAGAAAACCGCCGATAATACCTGGTCAGTGCTCTCCCGGGGAACCTATACGGGGCAGATCACTATCGCAGAAGATTTTTCTGCCGATCTCCATGAGGGAAGAACCGCACATTTTCATTTCCGGGGAGATTTCACAGAGAACTTATGGAAATACGGTTTCATGCCGTTGCCACCTTACATAAAACGGCATCCTGATAACCACGACAGGGGACGGTATCAGACCGTCTATGCCTGTAAAGAAGGATCGATAGCCGCCCCGACCGCCGGTCTCCACTTTACTGACCTCCTGCTCAGGGAGCTGGTCCGGAAAGGGGTGTCTGTGAAAGAGATCACATTGCATGTCGGGACCGGAACGTTCAGACCGGTCCGGACCGATATTCTTGAAGAGCATTCTATGGACGCAGAATATTTTGAGATGGATGCAGACCTTATCAGAGATATCAGAGAAACGAAAGCTTCGGGGAAGCGGGTATTTGCCGTTGGTACAACATCGACCCGCGCACTGGAAGGATACCTGAGCGGCAGATGCGGTATCGTCTCCCGGAACGGAAAGATTCAGGGGGAAACTGACATTTTCATTTATCCGGGCCATGCATTCAAAGCCATAGACTGCCTTCTTACCAATTTCCATCTCCCGAAGTCAACCCCACTCATGCTGGCAGCTGCCAAATCAGGATGGGAGAACCTCCTCAAGGCATACCAGGAAGCAATAGCGGGTGAGTATAGATTTCTCTCATATGGTGATGCTATGCTTATTTTATGAGAAGGGCTGAAGGGCGGGAACAATCCTCAGTGCTTTTTCTCGGCAAGGGGATACTCATTCTCTCGCTCGTTCTTATATCCTCGGTGATGTTTACCCTCGGTTACCTTGTCGGGAAAAACACAGGCTCTCAGGAAAGAGCTGCCATACATGGCCTGTCCGTGCCGATGCCTTATGAACAGGCACCCGCAGCGGCAGAAGGTCCGGATGACCGGATTCCCAATCCAGAATATCCTGAGAACAGGGATTATCCGGAACAGGCTTTTCATTCGGGGGAGCCGGATGACGACCGCACCACGGAACTGAATGAACACGCCGAAAAATCCGGAGACAGTGCGACAGCCTCCCGGAAAACTTCCGATGAGATCTCCGGAGGCAATCAGATACCGGAAAAAAAGAAGCCCCTGCGGGAGAAACAGGCCGCAGGGCTGATGAACGGTACACAGCCCTTATTGAAATATACCGTGCAGGTAGGCGCCTTCAGGAACGAATCAGACGCGCAGATGCTTGGGGAAAAACTGGAGAAAAAGGGATACAATACCCGGGCGGCCCTTTCACAGGAAAAGAACGGGGTGAAACTTTACAAGGTAACGGTCGGCACATTCAGCAACCGAAAAGACGCTGACATCCTCGCACTGAAACTGAAAAAGTCAGAAGGTCTGAAAGCATTTGTGACCTTTCAGAAAAATGCGGAGGCATTACGGTAACCGTTGAGATAGAACTCGATGTCAACAAAGAAGGCGACCTGCTTTACGGGAAGATAGACAAGAACCTGAAGGCAATTGAAGAAGCGCTCGGTATTGTCGCTTCGCAGAGAGGGAACAAGATCTTTTTACGCGGAGAAGAACAGCCTGTTCAGAAAGCAGAAAGGCTCCTGAGGGACATCCGCCTGATCAGTGCAGAAGGATATAATCTGACGCCGGATGATATCCGGTTTGCCCTGAGGTCAACCGCTTCTGAAGGCGAATATACCTCGGTCAAAGACCTCTTTCTCAACAATATCCCCATATCTTCCAGAAAGCGGTTTATCATCCCCAAGACAGAGACTCAGAAACGCTATATTGAAGCGATAAGGAATTTCGACATCGTAATGGGTATCGGTCCGGCAGGGACGGGGAAAACCTACCTCGCAATGGCAATGGCCATCAATGCGTTTCTGAAAAAACAGGTCAGCAGGATCGTCCTCGCCCGTCCCGCTGTCGAAGCAGGCGAGAAACTGGGTTTTCTGCCGGGTGATATCTCCGAAAAATTCAACCCCTACCTGAGGCCTCTCTATGATGCACTCCTTGATATGATGGAGGCTGAAAAGGCCGGCAAACTGATAGAGCGGGGGGTAATAGAAATAGCACCTCTGGCCTTTATGCGCGGCAGAACACTGAATGACTCATTTGTCATCCTCGATGAGGCGCAGAACACCACGTCCGAACAGATGAAGATGTATCTTACCCGTCTGGGGTTTAATTCAAAGACCGTCGTAACAGGAGATGTAACCCAGATTGACCTCCCCCACGGGAAGACATCAGGCCTAATCGAGGCAGAGAAAATTCTCCGGGATACGGAAGGCATAAAGTTCATTTATTTCTCCGAGCGTGATGTGGTCAGACATAAACTGGTACAGGAAATTGTGAAGGCATACGAAAAATATGAAAAACGGACAGCAGAAGAGTAACCGCAGGAGCCTGCGGAGCCTGTTCGGGAAAGTCAGGAACGGAGCCGCTGCAAAAGGCGACGGAATAACATCTGCGGTTTCCAGAAAAGACCGCCTCCTCCGCATATATTTTGTGGTATTCTGCGGAATCCTCGCAGCCCTTGCAATACAGACCGATTTTGGCATTGAAGAACTTGCGGGAGGCTTCCTGATCGCCAGCCTCCTCCTCTTTATCTTTTACCGGGACATCATGAGATACAAGCCGACCTATGTGAAAAAATATCCCATGCTCCTGCTCCTTGGACTGCTGGTGATCGGCACGCTCTTCATAGAACGGCTCTTCGGGTTTCTCCTCTTGCATCTCTCAAAGGGACTGGAATACCGCTTTATCGAGAGTGCGCTCTATGGGATACCTGTTGCGGCAGGCGCGATGCTCGTCTCCCTTATCTTCGACTTTCATACCGCAATTACCTTTTCATTCCTGGTCAGCCTCCTGACCGGCCTCTGGCTGGGGGACGCCGCGTTCACCATTTACGCCTTCGTGAGCAGTATCACCGCAGCTTTTGGCGCTATCCACTGCAAAAAAAGGTCTTCTATCCTGAAAGCAGGCGGGTATGTCATCGCCGTAAATATTGTGACTGTTATGCTTATCCTGCTTTTTCAGGGGTATCTCTTTTCAGACAAGGCGTTCCCCTCAATACTATTCGCGGCTCTCGGGGGTATTAATGTCGCTGCACTCGTTTCATTGCTTCTCCCTGTGCTCGAATATACCTTCAAGGTCACCACTGATATCAGCCTCCTCGAGCTCCTGGATCTGAATCAGCCGCTAATGAAAAATCTTATGGTTACGGCGCCGGGCACCTATCATCACAGCGTCATCGTCGGCAATCTTGCAGAATCGGCGGCTGAGGCAGTCGGCGCAAATCCCCTGCTCGCCAGGGTAAGCGCGTATTACCATGACATAGGCAAGATCAAGATGCCCGATTATTTTGTGGAAAACCAGGGTGGTTCTCCGAGCCGGCACGAAAAGCTCACCCCCCACATGAGCAGTATGATCATCGTAAACCATGTCAAGGAAGGGGCCGAGCTTGCAAGACAGTACAAGCTGCCGGAACCGATCATCGAGATCATGCAGCAGCACCACGGGACGATGCTCGTGAGTTATTTTTATCAGAAAGCGAAGGAAAAGGGAGAACGCTCGATTCCCAATGAAGATGACTACAAATACCACGGCCCCAAACCCCAGACACGGGTTGCAGCCCTCGTGATGATGGCTGATGCGGTTGAGGCAGCCTCACGGGTACTGACGGACCCGACACCTGCCCGGATCGCATCGCTGGTGGACAGAATCATCAACCACATATTTCTGGAAGGTCAGCTTGACGAATGCGAACTGACCCTGAAGGATATTCACGAAATAAAGAAACGGTTTTCCTATATTCTGACCGGCATATTCCACAGGCGGGTTGATTACCCGGGGTTCGATTTTTCGAATGAAGATTTATTTAAAGAACCAGCAAAAACTCATAAAAACAGACCTTCGGAGGATAGCAAACGTTCTCCGGAAAATGTGCAGGCATCTCGGCCTTCACAAGGCTGAACTGAGCGTTCTCCTGGTCAATAACCGCAGGATGCGGATACTGAACCGCTCCTTCCGCGGTCTGGACAGGACTACTGATGTGCTTGCCTTCCCCCAGACTGACGTGAGCTGTCAGCCGTTGGCTTCCGGCTCCCGGCCTGTCATTCTCGGCGACATCGTCATCAACCTCCACATAGCCAGAAGACAGGCAGAGGAATACGGGAATACATTCTCTGCAGAACTGGACAGGCTCCTCATCCATGGCTTTCTCCATCTTGTTGGATATGACCATGAAACAACCGGTAAGGATGAAAAAAAAATGAAAAGAAAGGAAGAGGAACTGCTGAAACTCCTGTGACATCCGGAATAACATCCGAGAATGATTCCCGGCAGGGAGTGCGGTTATCTCTAGGGCATCTGCACTGAAACCTCGTATGTCCCGATGGAGACCTTGTCCATCAACCCCTTATTCCAGAGCAGTTCGGTAACCTTCACCTTCATGTCCCGGGGAACCATGAGGATAAGCTTGACGCCGAGCCCTGCGAGGGTTTTCCAGTAATCAGCTCTCTGCTCTGAAATGCTTTCACGGGTTTCGACTTCCAGGATCGAGACCACCATGCCGTGGTTGCCGAGGACCATACAGGGATACATACCCTGCCAGGAAAATTGTTTTTCACCTTTTTTGTTGACCGTTATCTCTTTGAAGTCACGGGACAGTTTTTTCCTCACCTGCTCCACGATCATCTCCCGTACGAGGTCAGGATATTCCACCGGCTATATGACCGTAATCCTTCTGTCTCCGTATGGCTGGGGCCACCGGAATGTATCAATGAGCCAGAGCAGATGTTTGATGAGATTGGGCTGCCTGTCGATATTCAGCTCTTCGTCGAAAAGGACACCGATGAGATACCTGTCCCTGAATTTTTTCTGCCAGTCGACCACCCCGGTGGCATTGTCCTCACAGATCTTTCCGTTCCTGTCAACGTAGGCGATATGTATCCGGACCTTCCTCCCCCTGCCGACTGCTTTGTCCGCATAGAGCCCCATACCGGAAAAGGATATATTCGCAATAGTCGCATCCACAACCGTCTTATCCCTCAGGAGGGTTATGACTGCACTCCCGAAAAACTGGTACCTGAACCACTTCCGTGAATCTCCCGCGTTTTTCCGCTTCTTTTTCATTGCATATCCTCTCCGCGGGCCGGACATCAGAGCAGTCCAGCCCTTTCCATGATTAGAGGCACCTTGTGTTCAATGCCGATAGCCATGATATGCACACCGTCGCATATGCTTTCTTCCCTGAGTTGACGGATATGGCGAGCAGCTATCTCGATTCCCGTTTCAAGCGCCTTCTCCTTGCCTGCGGCCTTGATCTCGTCGATAAGCTCCTGGGGAACCCGTATGCCCGGTACATTTTTATTCATGAAATTTGCCATACCCGCGGACTTCAGGATCACTACCCCTGCAAGCATTTTTACGGGGAACTTCCGGACGTAACTCATAAACTCCCTGAACTTTTCGATATCGTATATGGCCTGCGTCTGAAAGAACTTTGCACCTGCATGGATTTTCTTCTCGAATTTCATAAGCTGCGGTTCGATAAAATCGGTCTCAGGGGTGACTACCGCACCCTGATAAAAGTCTGTCGCTCCGTTCAGGTCATTCCCCGACATGTCTTTCCCGTGGTTCAACCCGTCGACGATCCTCAACAACTGCACTGATTCGACATCATAGACCGGTTTCGCATCCTTATGGTCTCCTGCAGATACATAATCACCTGTCATGCAGAGCACATTCCGTATGCCAAGCACATGGGCTCCGAGCAGGTCTGATTGGAGTCCGATCCTGTTCCGGTCGCGGCAGGTCATCTGGAGTATCGGCTCAAGACCGTTATCCAGGGCTATCCTGCAGACCGCAAGGGAACATATCCTCATCACGGCGGACTGGTTGTCAGTCACATTGGCAGCGTGGACCTTTCCCTTGAGCAGATGAATATTTTCGGTCATCTCGGTAATATCAGTCCCCTTCGGAGGGCCGATTTCTGCCGTGACCACAAACTCTCCTGCATTGAGCGCCTCACGAAATGTCATTGTACCCTCCTTCCTTTCTAACCACCATTCTGTCCCCAATCACTGGCTATTGGTCATTCCTTCCCTATGTCTGTCCTGTATCTGATCCCATCGAAATGAATTTTTCCGATGTTTCCGTATGCTACCCCTCGTGCCTCAGCAAGGGTTGCTCCCCTTCCCACCACATGGAGTACCCTTCCTCCGTCAGTGACAAAGCCTTTTCTGTCCGAAATGCTGACGCCGGCAAAAAATATCTTGCAGTCCGGATCTTGAATGGTATCAAGGCCTGAAATCGGATATCCCTTGCCATACCTGCCGGGGTACCCGGGATACCAGCCCTTGCTTTTCCCGTTTTTCATCTGACGGGTCCTCCCGGCTGCCGCGACAACATCACAGTAATAGTCTCCACTCCATTCGACTTTTTTCTCGCTGAGAACCCCCTGGATAATCTGGGAGCAGATATCAGTAAGAGGGGTCTTCAACCGGGGCAGGATTACCTCCGCTTCGGGGTCGCCGAGACGGACGTTTGCCTCCAGGAGATGGGGAATGTCTTCCACGAGCATAAGCCCCATATAGAGAATACCCTTATACTCGCAGTTTTCCTTCTTCTTAAATCCCTGGACCAGCGGCAAGGCGACCTTTTCGGAGACAAGGCGGGTGAGTGCTTCGCCTTCGAGCCGATGCGGAGAATAAGACCCCATACCCCCGGTATTCATCCCTTCATCATTATCAAAAGCCCTTTTGTAATCCTGGGCTACAGGCATTGCTGCGATTGAATTCCCGTCAGTGAAAACAAAGAAGGATATCTCGGTTCCATAAAGTCTTTTTTCGATGACTACCTTCCTGCCTGAGTCCCCGAAAATCTTCTCCACCATCAGCTGGTCGACCGCATGCAGGGCCTCCTCGGTCGTGGAACAGACGATCGATCCCTTCCCCTGTGCAAGGCCGTCTGCCTTGACGACAGCAGGATATGGCAGGTGTTCAAGATAGCCTTTTGCCGCTTCAGGGTCATCGAATACTTCAAACTCCGCCACCGGGACTCCCAGCTCTCTGCAGAGCAGTTTCGCATACGCCTTGCTCCCTTCGAGGATGCTGGCCTTTTTTACCGGACCAACAATGGGAACCGTCTCTTTCATAAAAAGATCCACAATACCGTTTGTGAGCGGACTTTCCGGCCCGACAAACACGAGGTCAACCTTTTCTTTCTTTGCGAGTGCGAGAAACTCTTCGTTCGTCCGTGCATTTTCACATCTGATCTCCCGTGCTATGCCCGCATTTCCCGGAGCACAGATGACTTCCTTCACGTTCGGGTCATTCCTGAACTGCCATGCGATGGAATGCCCTCTCCCCCCACTGTCGACAACGAGAACCTTCATGCCGTTTCCATAGTTCCTTTCTTTTTCGTCTATTATCCTACATTATTCATAAACTTTTCACTTGAGAAGAGCAGATGCTGTATTGAAGCGGATTTATCTCCCGAACGCTTACGGGAGGCGGGAATGAGCGACAATACTGCGTCTGCTCTTCCCGGTCAAACCGTTGCGAATAATCCGGGCTATACGAATTCTCTGTTCAGCAAGGAAACAACTTTTTTGCCGCAGAGCATTTGAGTCCGCCCCTCCCGGGATTAAGGCAAATGCGTTTCCCTGGGTTGATGGATTACGGAGATCCGGAGAAACAACCCGGTTCCTGTCTTATGAACCCTTTCCGGTCTCTTCCTCTTCGACACGGTATTTCCCGGGTCTCTGCTTCCTTGCCCAGTCTTTTGCTCCCAGTTCCCGTTTCATCAGATCAAGCCTGCCCAATGCTTTCAGATGCTCATAGATCCTGACCCAGGCACAGGGCAGATCAGGACTTACTTCACACATGCCTTTTTTATTCCCGCCGCACGGACCGTTGAGAATTCCCTTCGGACACGTTGTGACCGGACATATCCCTCCGGTCAGGGCGAGGACGCAGTCGCCGCATCCTGTGCAGACTTCAGTCCACTCTCCCTTTCCGACCGTCATACCCATGAATCTTGTATTCATGGCGGGCAGGATTACTTTGTCCTTCAACTTGTCGGTCAGTCCCTGAACCCCTGCCCCGCAAGCCATTGAAAGAAGAGCGTCATAGTCTGCCGTCTCATCCTGTATCTGTTCGATAAATTCAGGGTCACATTGCCTGAGTATGGTTATTTCACGGACTTCGAGTGCCCTTCCCTCGTTCCTCGCCGACATCCGCAGCGCAGCCGCAAGCAATTCTGCCTGTTTTTCCCCTCCGCTCATGCAAACGGTAACACAGGAACCGCAACCGACCACGAGCACCTTCCCGAAGTCTTTCACCATCTCCTTTATTTCCTGGAACGGTTTGACCTCCGCAACAATCATATGTTCACCTTCTTTCCCTCCCTGACAGGGTTTGCTCCCAGAGCGCGAATCTTCTCCAGCAAGCTACCGATGTCTTCTCCCCCGCCTACGATATGGAGTCTGTCAGACCCGATCCCGGTCTGATGCAGTATTTTCCTCGCGTGGCCGGCATGCCTTTTCGTCCACCGGTCTCCATCCTGAAAACGGCACTCTCCCCTGCGGCATGTATGGATTATCACTCCGTCAGTGCCAAGTTCAAACGGATAAAGGATCTGTGCTGTCTCAAGCCTGCCGGTACAGAACTTCCCGATCCAGTAGAGCGCATCTCCTTCCGCCGGGGGGCCTACCGGCGCTGCATATCTGCAGTAGAAACCGATGACGAGAAATTCGGGAGTCTCCTCACGTGCGAACTCAATGACCTGTTCGACAGCTTTCCGTGCCTGCTCCCTGGGTTCGACATGCAGGTCTATCGCGCACGCAGGACATTCCGAAGCGCAGATGCCGCATGCCTGACATTGACTGATATCGATTCCCACCTGTTCTTTCCCGGGCACAGGAATCCCATAAGGACAGACACGGACACAGTTCAGACAGCTTGCGCAGGATTCCAAAACAGTTGCTCCCGCGCCGCAGTTCAGGCAGCGCTGTGCTTCCCGAACCGCCTGTTCCGTATCATATCCTTCGTCTATTTCTGAAAAATTTTGAATCCGCTCTTCCACAGGCAGCACCGGCATTGCCTGTCTCGCTTCCTTCGGGATAAGGCCGGCAATCCGTGCATGAAGGGGTTGGACTGCCTCGAGCGGCTCCACGGTGCTCTCCGGCAAAACACGGAGAAAGCGGTGGATGGAATCCGCCACCTTCCTCCCGGAAGCCATCGCATCAACAACACTGAGAGGTCCGCTCACAACATCTCCGGCAGCGAACACTCCCCTGATGTTGGTCATGCCGGACCTGTCCTGAACAATCACGGTATCGTTTTTGTTCAGGCTCAATCCGTCATGCTTCATCACATCACCGTCAGGTACATATCCGATTGCAAGGATCACGGTATCTGCTTCTCTCTCAAATTCGGAACCTTCTATTGGAACCGGCCTCCGTCTGCCCGTGGCGTCAGGTTCACCCAGCTTCATTTTTATACACTTCACCGCACTCACTGAACCTTCACCGAGAAACTCCAGGGGAGCGGTAAGATAGACTACCTTTACCCCTTCCAGTTCAGCCTGCTCCACTTCATCCCTGCCTGCCGGCATCTCTTCAAGTGTCCGGCGATACAGGACAGTGACATCTTTGGACCCGAGCCTTATACAGGTACGGGCAGCATCCATGGCTGTATGTCCACCGCCGACGATCAGCACTTTTGCCCCGATTTCCGGTGCAGCACCCCTGCTCACCTGCTTGAGGAATTCGACACCCGGGATAATCCCGGGAAGGGTAAACCCGTGGCATTTCGGCACCAGGCTCTTCTGGCTGCCGATTGCCAGAAAGACTGCCTGATATTCCCGGAGCAGGTCTTCGAGAAAGAAATCCCTTCCAAGTGAGACCTCTGTTCTGGCCTCAATGCCGAGGGATAATATGGCGTCAATGTCCTTCTTCACCATTGCCTTCGGCAGCCTGTATTCAGGAATGCCCTCGCTCAATAAGCCGCCGAGAACTTTTTGTGCCTCAAAGATAGTAATCCCGTAACCCAGAAGAGCCAGATCATGGGCCGCGGTAAGACCTGCCGGTCCGCTTCCGATTATCGCAATCTTTTCAGGGGAGGAATTTTCAGGGACTTGAGTTATGCCAGTCTGTTCTGACCTGGCTGCAGCAAAACGCTTCAATGCCCTGATCGCCACCGCTTCATCTATCTGCCCGCGCCTGCAACTGGATTCACACGGTCGGGTGCAGATCCTTCCGCATACGGAAGGGAGAGGATTCACCTGTCTGATGATCCGGAATGCGTCTCCGATATCTCCACGGGCTATCGCAGACACATAACCCCGGACATCGGTGCGAATCGGACAGGCCGCCTGGCAGGGAGGGATATCTGCTGTCGTCATGGTAAAAACCTCTTTAGGTATTTTTTATTCTACCACTAACTGTCCTGTTTCCAAAAAGGCAGCTGTATTGTGTGAAAGATCAGGTTGTCTGTTTTGCAGCGTTCACGGTGTTGAACATCAGCATGGCTATGGTCATGGGTCCAACGCCGCCCGGAACAGGGGTGATCCAGGACGCATGTTCCCGTGCAGCCTGGAAATCGACATCACCGATCAGTTTGCCGTCCTCTCCCACGTTAATGCCCACATCCACTACTACAGCTCCCTTTTTTATCCAGTCACCTTTCACGAACTCCGCCTTTCCGATAGCGACACAGAGGATATCGGCCTTCAGGCATTCCTCCCGGAGATTTTGTGTCCTGCTGTGGCATATTGTCACTGTTGCGTTCTTTCTCAGGAGAAGGAGTGCAAGGGGTTTCCCCACAATAACACTTCTGCCGATAATAACCGCGTGTTTTCCTGAAGGGTCTATTCCATAGGCGTCAAGCATTTTCATCACCCCGTGGGGAGTGCAGGGGACAAAGCCGGGTTCATCAAGCAGGAGTTTGCCGAGAGACTGGAGGCCAAACCCGTCAACATCCTTTTCCGGTGCGATACGGTACATAACTTCTTTCTCGTCGAGGCCTTTCGGAAGGGGAAGCTGAACAAGAATACCGTGTACCTTCTTGTCATCGTTCAACTGCCCGATCAGGGCGTTCAGCTCTGTTTGCGTGGTAGTTTCGGGGATCTTATGGGCAACGCTCACGATACCGAGTTCCGCACAGGTCTTTTCCTTTGAAGCAACATACTTCTTTGATGCAGGATTTTCACCTACCAGGACGACTGCAAGACAGGGGTCTACCCCTTTCTCCTTTAGACCGGCAATCTCCTGCTTCAGCGATTCCCTGATATCTGCCGATACCTTCTTCCCATCGATTATTTGTGCTGACATCGCTCCTCCGTTTTTCCCTGACGAATTCAGATACCTGGAGTGTCAGGTTGCATAGTTCCGGTTTTCCCTCTTTATCCGCTTCGCTTCAGGAGCTCGAGGAGCTCCTCGCGTGTAGACTGCTTCGAGCGGAAGATGCCTCTTACCGCGGAAGTGATTGTCCGTGTACCGATCTTCTTGAGTCCCCTCATGCTGATGCATAAGTGTTCGGCGTCAACGATAACCATTGCGCCTTTCGGTCTGAGCCTCTCCATGATCAGGTCAGCCAGCTGGGTGGTAAGCCTTTCCTGCACCTGAAGCCGTTTGGTAAGGATCTCAACCGCTTTGGCAAGCTCTCCGAGTCCGACGATCTTTCCGCCTGAGGGGATATACGCAACATGCGCCTTGCCCATGAAAGGGATCATATGATGTTCACACATGGAAAAAAACGGTATGTCCTTGAGGATGACCATCTCGTCATGGCTCTCGCCTTCGATATGTTTCAGGATCTCTTCGGTTGGGGTTTCAAGCCCTGAAAAAATTTCCTGGTACATGCGTGCAACCCGTTCAGGCGTCTCCCGTATTCCTGCCCTTTCAGGGTCTTCACCAATCCCTTCGATGATCATCCTGACGCCTTTTTCTATTTTTTTGAGGTCCATGATTCTCTATCCCGTATTTTGGGCATATTTTAGCACTGTGTTAAATTTCTGTCAAAAACATCTTTTGCCGGCTCACCGGTCTTTTTTGCAGGACCGGGGCAGAGAAGTATTATGTGCCCCCGGTATCCCGGAAAACATTTCTTACTTCCAGCAGTAATTTTTTGTGTATTGCCGGATTTCCTGCCACGATATTCCCTGAATGCAAGTATTCCTGACCTCCGTTGAAGTCCGTCACAACTCCTCCCGCCTCTTTGGTCAGTAGTGCCCCTGCGGCAATGTCCCAGGGGCTCAGACCTATTTCGAAAAATGCGTCACACCTGCCGCCGGCAAGATAGGCAAGGTCGAGTGCTGCCGAACCTGCTCTTCTCAAATCACTGCACTTGAAAAAAACATTTTTAAAGAGCTTCAGGTACTGGTCAGTCATCTCTTTTCTCCTGAACGGGAAACCGGTTGTCACCAGGCAATCCCTGAAAGAACGGACCTCTGAAACCCTGATCCTCTTTCTGTTATAGAACGTGCCCCGTCCCTTCTCCGCGGTAAACATGCCATTCCTGAGCGGTTCATAAACAACTCCAAGGATTATCTCTTTGCGGTATTCGAGTGCAAGGGAAAGAGAGAACACCGGATATTGATGAATATAGTTTGTTGTCCCGTCAAGCGGGTCGATAATCCATCGGAAATTGTCATTTTCCCTGTCCTGAACAGACTCCTCTGTCAGGAACGCATGGTCGGTGAAGGCTTTTCTGATGGTATTCAGAATAATCTCTTCCGATTCCCTGTCCACACGGGTGACAAAATCAGAGGCCTGCTTCAGCCCGATATCGCTGCGGGAAACCCTGCCCAGGTTATCGAGGAGATATCTCCCGGCCCGCCTTGCGGCTTTTACCGCAGTCTCAAGGAATATTCCCTTATTCACAGGATGCTCCCTTTCAATGATTCTTGGTATTCAAACCTGGTCGCCTCCGGCATCAAGGACACCGGAGACCCGCCCGGATAATCCGGCTTCTCATAAAAATACCTGTTCATGGATTCCATCGGTCCGAAAGTTTTTCTATACGGATGATACGCCGATCAGTAATGATCAGATCGGTTTTGATGTCATGTTTTTCAGCAGGGATATCATGGACAATCTGTTCTTCATATGCAAGGGCAACAAGCGGCATTTTCCCCGTATGTTCACTCAGGAGTATATCATAATATCCTGCGCCGTATCCGAGCCTGTTGCCCCGCAGGTCAAAAGCTGCTCCGGGGAGAACAACAAGGTCCGCGGAATCAAGGCCTCTCTCTCTGCCTCCGGTTACCTGCGGTTCCGGTATTCCCAAAAATCCGGGGAATAATTCGTTCAACCCTTCAGTTTCATAAAGGACAAGCCTCCGTCTTTCCTTGTCCACCCTGGGAAGGACTATTCTCTTCCCGCCGGACAGAGCATCCTCCAGTATCTTCAGAGTATCGACCTCTGATCTGAACGAAGCGTACAGAACAACAGTTGTCGCTTCCCTGAATTCCGGGAGCACGAAAAGCTTCTGTTGTATGGACTTGTCCTTCTCCGCTTTTATCTCAGGAGGCAGAGCATCGCGTTTCCTGAGAATTTTGTTCCTTAGTGCCTGTTTTTGACTCATTCGTATTTATATACCATGGATGAATATTTTCTTCCAGTGAAAGGATTTCGCCGAATGCAGCCACGGTGAAAGAAAATGGGCTGTTTTATCAGAGGCGCCGGGAGGGTTATGTTCACAGGTTGACCGGGTGTCATATCAGGAAGTTATCAAGAAAAAGACGTTCTCCCTGACCGATAAAAGGAAGCAGCGTGCTTCAAAGAATACGTTAGGAACCCTGCGCCAAAAGCACAGGAAGTTCTTGCGTATTACTTAAAGTATTTATTTATGTATTTCCTGTAAATAGAAATATTGCATAGATTAAATACAATACTCCTCCGGCAAGCATCGTATGGGGAGAGATCCGCTTTTTCAGGATGAGCTCGGTAAGTACGATCAGTGCGGAAGTCAATGCGATTATTGCTGAAAAGAAGGCCATTCCGGTGAGCTTCCACTCCGTAAAAAGCAGACCTACCGAAACAGGGAAGGTTGACTGAAAAACCATAGCCCCGGTAATGTTCCCGAGTGCCAGGGTGTCTCTTCCTTTCCATGTCCAGGTGATACTGTTGAATTTTTCAGGCAGTTCCGTTGCAATCGGCGCAAGGATCAGGGCAAAAAGCAGCGGGTTCATCCCGAAGCGGAGCGAAACATGCTCCAGACTCTCCACAAACGTATGGGCTCCTGTTATCATAACGGCTAATGCGCCGATGATCTGGGTCAGGATAGCGACGACATGGGGATTTTCCTTTTTCGCGAGACCGGATAAAAGCAGCGCCTTCCAGAGATACATTTTTTCCGAGTGTTCAATGCAAGCGCTATCCGTGCAGGAGAAGGTCTTGTATGCATAGAAGATATATCCAAGGACAAGGAGCACGGCAACCGGGATCGTAAATATCCTGCCCGCCAGAACAGGGACCAGCACCGCTGCGCCGTACATGGGAAGAAAAAAAACAAGGTCCCTCTGCATCGAGAGCGCTTCAACACGGATCTCAAATTTCCGCCGCTTCCTGAAATGCGATATGACGACAGTAACCCCTACAAGAAAAAATGCGAGTGTGGACAGCATGAAGGGAGCGCCGAGAATCGCACCGACACCAATATCGTGAGCAGACTCACCGCTGTAGAAGAATATCGCGACTATGGGGAGTATGGTCTCCGGGAGTGCTGTGCCCACTGCAGCGAGAAGGCTTCCGACAACTGCCTGGGAGAGCTTAAACCTGATCCCGAAGGCTTCTACTCCGTTGGTAAAGCCTTCGGCAGCGGCGAGTATCATGAGCAGTCCAAAGAGAAGAAAAAAAATCTCTCCCGCCATCAGTGCACGACGAGAACAGGACAGGGAGACGTCTTCAGCACCGCATCGGTGACGCTGCCTATGAGCATGCCCTGTATCAAACCCAGCCCACGGGCTCCCATGACAATGATGTCGCTATCCAGCTCCTCTGCCACTGCAGGGATTCTCTGTTCAGGCTCCCCGTCGTCAAGAATTACGGATTCCTCTGCACCGGTATCTCCAAGGAATTTCTCAAGCTGATGCCTGGTATCATCGTGCAATTCCCTGATCAACCGGTCGCTTTCATCCCGGGAGATCAGCCCCCTGAGCTTCCGGGAAGGGAGCACCGAAAGGATTGCAAGGCTGCACGAGAAGACGTCCTGCAGATCTTTCGCAACCGTGAGCGCCTTCTGTGACTGTTCGGATAAGTCTACCGGGCAGAGGATCTTTTTTATCGCAACAGTACCGGACGAGGCCTTTTTTGTCTTCCCCCCCCGGACAACCAGCATGGGTATTTCGAGACTTTTAATGAGCTTCTCGGAACTGCTCCTTCTGAACGTATGCGTCATGAATCCAAGCACCATCATATCCGGCTGTATTTTCCTGACAGCTGACACGAAAGATTCCTGGAGCCTCCCGGATATAATCTCTGTTTCTGTCTTGATTCCCTTTTCTAAAAGCTGCTGTTTCAGCACTGCGAAATTCTCAAGAGCGCCTTTTTTCTCCTCTTCCAGATACGGACCGAGGTAGGCAGGCGGGGTTGTAAGATAGTCAATCACATAGAGCAACGCAAGCGATGCACCGGTTGCGCGCGCAAAATAAGCCGCATAGGAAAGCACGGCGTCGGTAGCAGGGCCGAAGTCAACTCCTGTGAGAATCCTGTGCATATCCATCTAGGAAAGAATCCTCTCTACGAGCCTGTCTTTCAGCAGCCTGACCTCCCTGACCGGCTCTCCGGGGCAAAGGTATGGTGAAGCGCCTCTCATATCGGCCTCCATCAGTGCATGGCTGAAGGAAATCGCACCGAGAAATTCCATGCCGGGGATATTTTCCCTGATGAAATCGACATCCTCATTCCCCCTCACTTTGTTCGCGACCACAAAGACTTGCCTGACACCGAGGGTTTGTGCCATTTCTGCGACTGTCTTCGCGGTCTGCATGCTCCTCTGGCCGGGCTCAACAACCACAATAAAGGCATCAACCGATTCGGCAGTCCCCCGGGTGAGATGCTCGATGCCTGCTTCCATGTCAACAATGACGACTTCACTCCGCTCGACAATGAGATGTTTCAGGAGGGTCCGCAGCAGGACATTTTCCGGACAATAACATCCTGATCCTGCATCCTTGAGCTTGCCCATAATAAGGAGGGTTATCAGCCCCTTCCGGTAGCCGATCCCGTCGGGCAGGTCATCGACTTTTGGATTCAACCTGAAAATGCCGCCTGGCCCACCCGGCTTTGCGCCAGTCCGCTCCTCGATCAGGTCAGCCATGTCTGCTATCGGCTTAATCTGCCGGACTTCCTCCCGGGAGATTCCCAGTCCGGATGCGAGATTCGCATCAGGGTCAGCGTCCACGGCGATTACCCTTCTCCCCTCATCCGCGAAGAGCGATGCGAGAAGCGCGGCAAGGGTTGTCTTCCCCACCCCGCCCTTTCCTGTGATTGCAATTTTCATATGAGAGAGTCCTCAAATCTTTCCATGCCCAACCCCTCCCGCCAGCGGAGGGGAAAGAAAAATTGATTCCCTCCCCCCTGAGGGGGAAAGAATAGGGAGAGCGTGATGTGGTTGTTCACAAAACCTTCTTCGTTGACGGTACGCCCTTTACCCTTGGATCGATCGAAACCGCCTGACTGAGTGCCCTTCCCAGCGCCTTGAATACCGCTTCGATAATGTGGTGCGTATTCCGTCCGTAGGGTGATGCGACATGGAGCGTGAGACTGCTGTTGGCGACAAATGCCTGGAGGAAGTCCTCAATAAGGTCAGGGTCGAACTTCTTGATCCTGCCCTTTTTCGGAAACTGAACCCGGTAGACCAGATAGGGTCTTCCGCTGATATCGAGAGAGACAGAGACGAGGGCTTCGTCCATCGGCACGGATGCCTGGCCGTATCGGGATATTCCCTTCATATCACCAAGTGCCTGTTTCAGTGCCTTTCCAAGGACAATACCTGCGTCTTCAACAGTATGATGATCATCGACTTCAATATCTCCGGTCGCCTTTATCCTCAGATCGAAAAGACCGTGCTTGCAGAAAAGTGACAACATATGATCAAGGAAGGGAATGGAGGTATCTATCGTATAATTCCCCTTCCCGTCCAGACACAGCATTGCCCTGATGTCTGTCTCCTTGGTCTTTCTTGCTATTTCTGCCTTTCTGGCATCGCGCTCCCTAATGCGCACCTTCCTCTCCTTTCATGATCCTTTTCAGCTCCGCGAGAAAAATATTGTTCTCTCTCTTCGTTCCCACAGTCACCCTGAGGCAGCCGTCAACAGCGCTGTGCATATTCCTGATGAGTATGCCCCTCCTGAGCAGTTCCCTGTAGAGCATTTCCGGGTCTGAGGTCCTGAACAGGATGAAATTCGCTCCGGACGGAAAAGGGGTAATCTTCCGTATCTTCGAGAGCCCCCGGAAAAGCCTCTCCCGCTCTGTAACAACAGATTGCACAGAGTGTTTCAATTGCCTTCTGTTTTTCAGAAGCGCGCAGGCAACTGCCTGAGAAAAGGAATTCAGGTTAAAGGGAAGCCGGATTTTGTTGACCTCCTGAATAACTTCTTGCCCTGCGACCAGAAAACCGACCCTCAGCCCGGCGAGTCCTACTTTGCTTAATGTCCTCAGGACAAGGAGATTCCCGTACTCATGAATGAGCCTGATAAAACTCTCATTACCGGCGAAGACCTGGTATGCTTCATCGACCACCACCAGAGACACCGACTTTGCCGCGTCCAGTATCTTCAAAATCCTTTCGGAAGAAAAACAATTTCCGGTCGGGTTGTTCGGCGAACTGAGAAAAATGATTTTCGGCCTGTATTTGCGGAATGCCGAGACCATGCGTTTCAGGTCAAGGTCAAACTCCCCGTCGAGAGGGACTCCGATATGCTTCACACCGAGGGCCTGGGAAATAATCCCGTACATCGAAAATGTCGGTACCGGATACAGAACCGGTCCTCCGAATGTCGTAATCAAATAGGAGATCAACTCGTCAGACCCGTTTCCCTGGAGGATATTTTCAGGTCTGATCCCGAGGTCCCGTGCAACGAGCTTCCGTAATTCCTTTGCTTCAGGATCGGGATACCGGTTGGTTTTCAGTGCCCTTACCGCCTCGTGCACTCTGCTGAAACCATAAGGACTTTCATTTGCGTCGAGCTTCACTCTGCAGGGTATTTCCCTGGCCTCATACGCAGTGAGAGAGACGATATTCGGTCTCACGAATTTCCTGATATCCATGGCAAGGGAATTATACCATACTCAGCCCGTTTTCCATTTCCCCGCTCAGCTGTTCCGGTTTTTGCATTTTGTATTGCTCCGTGATACTATCAAAAGCAGGTACCGGTACAGCAAGCCGCAGGATATCTGCCAATGCTCAATGGTCAATATCATTCTCCGCTTTGACAGGGCATGCTGAGTGGAAACAAGCCCCTGACACCAGGGAGTAAAGGTCTGGGACAAACCGTGTTCAGGATACTGCACGCAGGCGTCAATCACAGAAGTCTGATCATCAGAATCCCATGAGAGAGAGTTTCTTCAGGGAAATCGTAGGAAGCATTCAGGACGGCATCACGGTTCTTGACAGGGATTTGACAGTCGTCTATGCGAATTCAGTGATCGATCAGTGGTATAAGAACCGGATGCCGCTTGTGGGCAAGAAATGCTATCTGGCCTATCAGAACCGGACAGAACCGTGCGCGAACTGTCCCGGGCTCCGGACGATCGACAGCAACAGTAAGAATATCGAGGTTATTGCCTTCCCCGCTTCAAATGAACGATGGCGATGGCTCGAGGTCGTCACGTACCCGCTGCCGGATTCACGGTCCCTGAAGGCAAGGGGCTTTCTTGAACTCGCCAGAGATATTACCGAACGGAAAATAGCGGAGCAGTCGATTTACGCAAGCGAGGCATTGTTCCGGGCCCTCGCAGAGACAACCTCCTCTGGGATTTTCGTCTATCAGGGAGAGAAGTTCTGTTACGTCAATCCCACAATGATCCGCCTTACGGGGTATTCCAGGAAAGAGTTTCTTGCTATGAAATTCTGGGATATCGTGCATCCTGCCTTCCGTGACCTGGTCAAGCAGCGCGGACTTGCACGACAGCAGAGCATACCGGTATTGCCCCGGTATGAATGCAAAATTATTACAAAAAGCGGCCAGGAGCGGTGGGCCGATATCAGCATGACTCTCACACAGTTTCAGGGAAAACCGGCAGGACTGGGAACCGCATTCGACATCACCGAACGGAAGATGCTCGAGGAGGATCTTCGCTCCCTTTCCCTCTTCGATGAACTTACCGGATTATACAACAGGAGAGGGTTCTTTACCCTCGCGGAACAGCAATTGAAAGTCGCGGACAGGATGAAAAAAGAGATGTTCCTGCTCTTTATTGACTTTGACGGACTCAAGAGTGTCAACGATACCCTCGGTCATATCGAGGGAAGCCGGGCCTTGATCGACACCGGGAACATCCTGAAGGAAACGTTCCGGGAGTCGGACATCCTGGGAAGGATCGGCGGAGACGAGTTTGTCGTGCTTGCGATCGAACCTGCCGAATCCGATGGTGCAATTTTCAAAACACGGCTTCACCAAGCGCTGGATTCTTTTAATGCGAGAGGGCTCCGTCCTTATCGTATTGCTCTCAGCACCGGCGTGACACGCTATATCCCTGATTCTCACTATTCCCTGGAAAATCTGATTGCGCATGCCGATTCCCTGATGTATCAGGAAAAACGGAGGAAGAAGAAAAAAAACACCTCAAATGCAGGACGCTAGATCAAGCACATAACTGAGTTCCGGACCCCACCGGGGACATCGGATACTCCGGCGCTGAAACGGAGATATCTCGGTTCAGAGTTTTCACCGGTTGGTCTGAAAGGATACCCTTTCCGGGCGTTCCTCTCCCCTCTGCCGTACGATACCCGGAGGGAATACACTTCTCTCGAAGCGTGTTAGAACCTTCTGAACTTCTGAGCCTTTGCCCTTTTCTTGCGGGCCTCTGCGCGTTTCCTTTTTTCTTTCACCGAAGGTTTCTCGTAGTAGCTTCTTGCCTTGATCTCCTTGAGAAGACCTTCAGTCTGCACTTTCCGCTTCAGGACTTTAATGGCTTTTTCTACATCATTATCTATAACTTTAATCTCTATAATAATTTATCTCCTGCCCCGGCCATACCCTGATCCGCGTCCCTGTCCATAGCCGCCTCTGCCCCCGCCGAATCCTCCTCTGTCCCTGGTCGGCTGCTTTGGTCTCGCTTCATTGACGATCAAGGCACGTTCCATAAACGTTTTGCCGTTTAACTGTTCTATCGCCTTCTTCGCATCTTCCTCTGACGACATTTCCACAAATCCAAATCCCTTTGAACGTCCTGTGTCCTGATCGGTAATCACTTTCACCGATTCCACCTCTCCAACACTCGAGAAGAGTTCCCGGAGAGATTCCTCTGTTGCATTGAAAGAGATACTTCCTACATAGAGTTTTTTGCCCATTCATTCACCCTTTCTGAATAGAATAAGAAGCAACATCGCTTTGTGAGCGCTGAGGCTTCTCTCTTTGTACCGCTTTGATACAATACCATATTTCCCCGGAGTAAATGGAAAAGAAAATACGCATGCCTGTTAGCAACCGGTGAATACCATCGCCTGTCCTTGCCGGCCCTCCCGGAAAATTCTGGGTTCTTCCCTTTCCGCCTGAGAGCTTGGTTAATAAATTATACTTTAAAATCAATTAGTTCTATCCCAATCCAAAAATTTTACCGATCCTCCTTCCCGCTCGGGAAACCGGAAAATATGGAAATCGGTCGTGTATATATACTGTGAAAAAAAATTTATTTTTTTCGGTTTTTTGGCTGTGATGCCCGCCAGTTCACACCCTGACGGTATCGCCGTCCTTCAGTACCTTCAGATGATCGAACGGGAGCCTGCGGAGCTCTGCACTGATTTTCGCGGAATACTGCGGTTTCAGGTGCGTAATATAAATGCGCTGAGGTTTACAGGGTATATGCCTGATCTCTTCCCATAACAACCCGGGAGTTAAATGTCCTGTCGTTACTGCAAGGTCCTGCATGCTGTTCGGGAAGGAAACATCGATAATGAGGGCTTGGATCTTTCGCCTTCCAACCTGTTTCCACGTCTTTGGAGTGGGACCGGTATCGCCAGTGTAGAAAAAGCTTTTCCCTGCTTTGTTTTCGACAAGATATCCGACCGCCGGCACAGGATGGTTGACCGGATACGGGGTAACAGAAAATCCGTTCACCGAAATCTTCCTCCCGGCTTTCAGTGCAGTCAGGCTGATGACTGCCTCCTTAGGATTCGGGATAAGCGTGAAATCCGGCCAGACTGAACTGTTAAAGAGATGGTTCCTGATCGTCCTGATTACCGGGGCGATGCTGTAGAGAGTAAGGGTGCGCCCCCCGTTTCCCACAATGATATTATCGGCAAGAAACGGGATGCTCAGAATATGATCAAGATGCGCATGGGTGATAAAAATATATTTTATTTTTAACTGCGCTTTTCTATCCAGGACGTTTGTAATGCTGCCTGCATCAAATACGATCTCTTCATCGAGAAGGAAGGAAGGAGGGTTGTGTCCCGGAAATTCAGCACCGGAACAGCCGATGACTCTGATCTTCATAGTAGATATTTATTCTACACGTTTTCGTGAAAATATCCAGTGAAATTTTGCAGGGACTATCCCTGTCGCAGGAATACCTCCGGGTCCGTTATCCTCTGACCGTGTCAAGGCAGAAGGAAGACATATGAACCCCGGAAAAAGATAATCTCCGCACACCTCATGAGACATCCAGCAGGGAGACATGCATGATCATCTCTTCTGTGGTGCTCTTCAGCTGCGCACAGCTCTTTGCGTTCTGTATGGCAATCGAAGCGTACATGGCCAGTGAACGGAGCAATTTCAGGTCCTCAAGGGTAAACAGCCTGTTCGTACTATTGCTCATATTGAAAGTCCCCGCATTCGTCTTCCATTTGAGCGGTACACAGAGCATTGAGGTAATCTTTGCAACCCCCTGTTTAAAGCGTGCATCCTGGGGGACGCTGTTGATCAGTTCAGCCTTTCCGGTCTTCAGCACATCCCCGGCGATGCCCTCTCCTGTCCTGAGTTTGAGCTTAGGGTTCCACTCCTTCCCGAAAGCCGCCTTTACCGATAGTGTCTCACCGTCTTCATCGAGGAGCATAATCGAACCGTTTTCAGCCGGGATTACATTTCTCGCCTCATCGAGAATATACGCACAGATTTCATCGATATCTGTGCAGATATTCAGTCTCTTCTTCTTAACCTTGATCAGTTCGTCATCAAGTCTCCTGATCCTTGAACTCATCGAGGCAATGATCCTGAATGCAAGGGTCGGGTCCCTGCTTATCGTCTGAAACAGCTTCTCCTTGTCAATACTGAGCACCCGGGTATGACCCATGGCAGTAGCAGTGGCTGAACGGGGAAGTTTGTCGAACAACGCCATCTCTCCGAAAATATCTCCGTTCTCGAGCACTGCAATGGACATTTCCTCCGTCCGCGTCTTTTTGGTAATTTTCACCCTGCCGGCCTGGATGACATACATCCGGTCGCCTTCCTGTCCTTCTGCGAAGATCTGTTCCCCGTCAGAATATATCCTGCCCAGTTCGTCCTCTCTCATACCACTCCTGCAATCAGTTCTTTTGTTATCTCCCGGAACAGGTCCTGCTGGAGGGGGAAATGCAGGCTCCTGGAGAAGATATTCCTGTAGAGTTCATTGCCGGTAAACAGGTCCCAGAGGATCGAACTCAGCCGTTTTTCATGATCCTGATCTCCCTGCTCCCTGGTGACGACATTGAGCATCCCCCTGGTGAGTATTCTGTACTTCTTGAACCAATCAGTAGCGTGAAACAAAATTTTCCCGTATCTGTTGTCCTTCGCGATGCTCCGGTACACGGGGAGATATTCCCGCCGGAAATGTTCAGCGCTTACACCATGAAAAACCGCAGTCTTTGCCACAGCCTTGCCCATCAGGTAAGCTGCACCCAGCCCGTCTTTGAATAGCCGCGTAGAGCCGGCATCACCGCATACGACAACCCGGTCGGTAAAAGGCATATCAGGCGCCCTGACGTTCATCTGGGGGAGGCAGCGGCAGCCGATTTCATAAGAGAGCGAACCAGGAAGTACAGCGCCGACAACAGGATGATCCAGAAATTCATGCACACTCTTCACATTCATATTCCTTCCCAGAATACAGAGGGTAACATAGGTACCTTTCGGGATCATTGCAGCAAACTTAATCTCTTTCAGCGGAAGCAGGAATAAATGAACGGAGGTTCCGAAGTGCTCAGAAAGGACATCTCGGTCGAGACCTATCTCGGCGATGGCCGCAGTGACCGTACCGGGCCTGCGGTATCCGAAGTGCATGTTTTCGAAGAGCTTGGAAGTCTGGCTTTTGATTCCGATCGCCCCGACCACCAGGTCAGCTTCCTGCACATCCCCCTCTCTCGAAAGAAGCACGGGCTTTGCATTCCTGTATTCAATATGGTCTATTTTCAGAGGGACATGGTGGGCGCCTTCCTCGCGTGCAAGGCCCAGGAGAAAACCGTCGAAACTCTCCTTTGCCCTTCCCATGGTTCCCTTCGGGCCGCCTCCCCGGTATACCGCTGCAATTCTCTTTTCCTGCGCGGGCGTCTCTATGGATACAGTTCCCTGATCGGTATGGAGTTTATAGGAATCAATCCCTCTCTGGACAATCCTGTCACTGAGGTTTATCCCTTCCACTGCGAGCGCCTGGACGAGGAGTTCGGATATGATACCCCCGCACCGGTTACATCCCAGGGGACCGTCTTTGGAGAAATCCTTGGGCTCAAAGATCGTCACCCGGATATTCTTATTGATCATCTTTGCCATCCTGAGCGCAAAGATGCTGAAAAAAGAGCCGGTAGGCCCGCCTCCGACCACTGCGATATGGGAGCCGTCCTGAAGCATAAACGGATCGGCCATCCTTTTCCCCCCGGAAAAATAATTCATTCTGTACGTGTTATTGCTATAACCTTACCACAAGCAAGGTATTTGGACAAGCCCTTCCCTGCAGGGATATACAGGTGGTACAATAGTGATGAAAATTAGATTATTCAGAGTAAAATTCGATCTTATGATTGTCACTATCCGGCTTGACCGGTTAATCCAGTTTTTTTCTAAAAGCTCTTGATACTGGATTCCCCGATCAAGTCGGGGAATGACACAAAGAGAACGTATACAACAGAAAAATATTCATCTATTGATATTCTGTTCAGGAGATTATATCCCGTGAAAATAGCCTATTTCGACTGCTTTTCCGGAATAAGCGGTGACATGTGCCTCGGTGCGCTGGTGGATGCCGGAGTACCGCTGCCAAAACTGAAGCGAGAACTGAAGAATATCCCTGTGCAAGGCTATCGCCTGGTTTCGAAAAGAGTGAAACGGGCTGAACTCTCGGCCACCAAGATAGACGTGGTATGCAGGAAAAGTACCGGAAACCCTGTCCGCAATTATAACGATGTCATGACGATTATAAAGAAGTCGTCACTTTCTCCCGACATAAAACAGAAAGGCAGGCGGATATTTGAACGTCTTTTTCGGGCTGAAGCGAAGGTGCATGGCATTTCTGTGCGCAAAGTTCATCTCCATGAACTCAGCGCTGCAGATTGCATTGCAGACATATTCGGCACTCTCATCGGGCTCAGTCTTCTCGGGATCGAGCAAGTCTTTTCATCACCCATAGAAGTCGGAGGCGGACTTGTCGAGACCGAGCATGGAACGCTGCCTGTCCCGGCTCCCGCCACGATCGAGATACTGAAAGACCTCCCGGTATATTCCACAGGGATACCGTATGAGATGACGACTCCAACCGGCGCGGTCATTATCAGGGAAATCGCATCCGGATTCACCGGAATGCCTTGCATGGAGGTAACCGCGACAGGCATCGGCGCCGGCGGAAGGAACCTGCGCAGATGGCCGAATGTGTTGAGACTGGTGATCGGCAACCAATTCTCTGTCGCAGCCACGGGCATGCCTCCGGGAGGTCCGTCCGAAGACAGGATCACCGTTATCGAGACGAATATCGACGACATGAACCCCCAACTGTTCGAGTATGTCATGGAGAAGCTGTTCCAGTCCGGTGCGCTTGACGTCTTTCTCACCCAAATTCTGATGAAGAAGGGGCGGCCCGGAGTCAAGCTCTCTGTTCTCTGCAGGAACCCTCAGAGACAAACACTGATCGGGATCATCCTTGAAGAAACGAGCTCAATCGGGGTGAGGTTTTATGAAACCGGGAGAATCGTCCTCGAACGGACGATACAACACAGGGATACCGAGTTTGGAAAAATACGGGTGAAATATTCGAGTCTCGGAGGCAAGGTCCTCAAGGCGACTCCCGAGTATGAAGACTGCAAAAAAATTGCCCGGAAACTGGGGATACCCCTTATGCACATTCTGAAAAGGATTCCATGAGCAGCAAGTCGTCGGGACGCAAACTCCGGAAAGAGAGCGGCGTACACGGTTCTGTCTGGGGAAATTTTCACGGAGGATATTTTTCAGACCCCTCTGTAGCAAAGCCTCTACTTTTAAACTTATGCGAAGCGGTGAGCGCTTCACATCCCGAAGTAGTCGTCGACCTCGGTGGAGGAACCGGCTATCTCCTCGGCGCCCTGCGGGAGCAGTACCCGGACCTCTCGGCTCAGCTTGTGAATATCGACCTGTCGGGAAAGCAGCTCGGCGAGTCGGCGCATGACTGCATTCACACCGTGCAGTGCGCGATAGAAACCTTTACGCGCAGCCGCATCGATCCCCATGCGGAAAAGTTCCTGTTCCTCATGCGTTCCGCACTCCATTACATGGGAAAACACGGCCTGAAGCCGTTTTTGCATCACCTCCGGGCACAGATGGCAAAGGGAGAATACTTTATTCACCAGACCGCCTGTTTCGAAAAGGAGAGAGATGCCGAATGTCTGAACACGCTTTATGCGCATATGGGCACGGGGAAATGGTATCCTCAGACTGATGCACTTCGGTTCCTTCTGGAGCAGTCAGGATGGTCTGTGGTCTCAGTTGAACCTGCGCCGATGCTGCCGTTGACATCGGACGATCTGGGAAAGCGCTACGGACTGAATGAAAAATCTGTCAGCGATATTTGCGGCGACATCACGCGGGGCTTCGGTGAAACCGACAAAGTCTTCCAAAAAATCCCTGACGGTTTCTGCGCGTATCTGCATTACCGGATATTCACCTGCGTCGCGGTATAGCGGTAATCGTCACTGCCTGACCAGGATGAACTTATTCTCTCTTTTATCTCCGTGTTAAGTAACTTTTATGTTCGCGATAATAATTTTCGTGCGGGCCAATCATACATTGAGAAAATCGATAGTTGTTGTACAGCACCCCTATTTCGGGGAAAGGGTTACATAGAGAGATGAACCGTTTCTGAATATCAGGAGCAGGATATCCTGTCCGGGCTCTATTCGGGACACTACCTGTTCGTAATCTTTCATGCTCTGTATCTGCCTTCTGTTCACTTCCTGAATAACATCCCCCCTGACCAGAACAGATCCTGCGGCGCTGTCTTCCCCGATCCCAATCACAACAACACCCTTCACCCTGCCGGGAAGATTGAGTTTTTTTGAAATTTCCGGGGTAAGGTCCTGAACGGTCACTCCTGACAGGAGATTGTCGAAACGGACTTGCGAGTCCTGCTGTTCCTCATCAGAGGGCAGTTCTTCTACGGTGACCTCCCTCGTTTCAGTCCTGTTCTCCCTGATAATCTTCAGCGCTATCGTCTGCCCGGGAGAGGTATCTGCAACCATATTGCGCATCTGGTAGGGTTCTTCGATCTTCCTTCCTTCAAATTCAATGATAACGTCACCCCTCCGGAGACCGGCCTTCTCCGCAGGACTTCCTTCAATTACATCCCCGACAAGAACTCCTTTTTCATGAATGAGGTTAAACTGTGCTGCAAGTTCCGGGGTGAGACCCTGGATACTCACACCCAGCCACCCCCTCACGACTTTGCCCTCTTTGATGAGCCTGTCCATTACTGTTTTTGCCATGCTCGTGGGAACCGCGAACCCGATGCCCTGATAGCCGCCGCTGGTGCTGAATATTGCGGTATTAATGCCTATAAGCTCACCCCTGACATTCACGAGAGCCCCCCCCGAGTTTCCGGGATTGATTGCCGCATCAGTCTGGATGAAATCTTCATAATCAGCAATGCCGACATTTGCCCTGCCGACTGCGCTCACGATGCCCATAGTTACCGTCTGACTCAATCCGTACGGACTCCCGATCGCAAGAACCGTCTCTCCGACCTTCAGGGCAGCTGAATCACCCCAGCGTATGGTCGGCAGATCTTCTGCTTCAATTTTGACGATGCCGATATCAGTCATTGCGTCGGTTCCGACAATCTTTCCCTGAAACTCCCGTTTATCCGAAAGGGTAACTTTTATTTCGTCAGCTCCCTGGATTACATGGTTTGCAGTAAGGATATATCCCTGCGAATCCACAATAACCCCGGACCCGAGGTTTGCCGATTTCCGCTCCTTCGGCATTCTGAACTGATCTCCGAAAAACCTCCTGAAGAACGGGTCATCAAAAAAGGGGGATACCCCTCCCTGCACTTTAATAGTCCGCATGGTGGAGATATTGACCACAGCAGGCCTTACCGCAGCGACGATCTCCGCAGTTGCCTGTCCCACCCTGGCAAGCACATCGATGGACTCCCGGGAAATCTTCGTATCTCCTGCATGTGCCAGGGGTATTGATGCTGTCTGAGTGAGAGCGAGCATCGAAGCGAGCGCGAATACCCTGACAATGGTCCTTATGAGAGAAACGTGATATATTGAAGAACGCATGATTCCTCCTGCTGTTGAAATTCAGGTTATTTCCCATTACTATACCATGGAGAGAGGTATTTATGAGCACAGCGAGGCCTTTGCATCAATTTCTGAATACCCGGGTTTTGGCACTCTCATGCAGATAGCGTTGATCGGGTTCTCGAATGCAGGAAAGACAACCGTATTCAATGCCCTAACAGGTCTAACGGTCGAAACAACGGCATATCCGACTATTTCCGGCGAACCGCACAGGGGGGTAGTCAAAGTCCCCGACCCCCGCCTCGATATGATATCCGGGATATTCAAACCAAGAAAGACTGTTCACGCACATGTTGAATATCTTGATTCCGTCGGGATTACCCGGGGCGACAGGGAGCAGAACAGGAAAGTCTTTGAACTGATCAGGGATGCAGATGCAATCGTGCATGTTGTCCGTGCATTTCAGGATGAGAGCGTTCTCCATCCGCTTGAAAGCATTGATCCGGTCCGGGATACGGAAATGATGGAGCTTGAACTGATCCTTGGAGACCTCGCGTTTGTCGAGAAGCGCCTTGGCAGGATGGAAGACGGAGTCAAAAGAGGGAAAAAACCGGACGAATCGGAGATGAGACTCCTGCTGAAATGCTCGGAATCCCTGAATAGAGAAATACCTCTCAGAAAAGTTGCATTCAGTCAGGATGACCTGCTGGCGATGAGACATCTGCAGTTCCTCTCGATCAAACCCATGGTTGTTGTCCTGAATATCGCGGAAGCTGATCTGCATTTGGACAACACACAGGCTCTCTGCTCTGTGCTGGCTGAAAAGTATCCGAAGACGCCACTCGTCGTCCTGAGCGGGAAGATCGAAATGGAGATCGCCCGGCTTTCTCCCGACGACGCCCGACTCTTCATCGAAGACCTCGCCCTCGAAAACCCTGCATCACACAAACTCGTTACCCTCTGTTACGAAACTCTCGGCCTTATTTCATTTTTCACCTATGCGGGAAGCGAAGTCCGTTCGTGGGCTGTGCGGAAAGGCACCATTGCACAGAAAGCTGCGGGAAAGGTGCACTCGGACATTGAGAGGGGCTTCATCCGTGCGGAAGTAATCTCATACGATGGATTCATCGCTGCCGGGAATATTCAGACCGCGCGGGAGAAAGGACTCCTGAGGCTCGAGGGAAAGACCTACGAAGTGAGAGACGGAGATATCATCAATTTCAGGTTCAATGTGTAAGGCTACGGCTCATGTCCTCTGTCGAGCAGTTCGCGGTAGAGAAACGGTTTTGTGCTCGACGGCACTTCCGGCGCATGGTAGAGCTCCTGAAGGTCTGTCGTCTTCATATCCTTCAGGAAATTGACTATTATCGCGAGCGGCGCGCAAGGGTTCCTGAGAAGTGCCCATCGCACGTCATATCTGCGCGACCATTTCGGATGCTCCGCTATCTGGCGGATTACCTGTGAAGAGGTCTTCTTCATGCTGACGATCCTGCAGATATCCCCTTCCGTGATGATCGGACTATCCAGGCATACGGAGGACACCTCTTTCATCCCGTCCTCCAGCAGCCTCACGAGCACCGCGCTGCTTGCCCGCCTGGCAAGGGTTATCTTGATTCCAAGCGGCAGGGTGAGAATCCTTTCAATGATATTTATCTCTGCCCTCATTCTCACTACAAGAGGAATCTGCTGATTTCTCGTGAGGTCGGCAAGATCGAATATTCTCAGCGACTTGAGGATCGAGAGCGAAATATTCTGCGGGGTCTTTGGATTTTTACAGAGAGCCAGCATGACCGGGTAACAGTCTTTCCACCGTCTGTCGTAATAAATCGATTCAAGCATCTCTCCCGTGAGATTATTTCTTCGCGCAAGAACACGCACATGGTCTTCGGTGAGGTTGCTGTTCAGAAGGAGACGGGACAGAACATGCGGAGAAGGATGATAGAGCAGCATGCTGATTTCCTCACTGCTTCCCCGCGCTGCGACAGACATCTCCTCTTCCGGAATCTTCATATCAGTATTCTAGCTGAATCAAATCCTTTATTCACATTGACTAATCAGAGATTTTTTTGTTAGTTTAATAACACTACGTTTATCGTTGAGGAGTCTGTATGCCAAAGAAACAGAAAACCGCTTCGACAAAAAAGCAGAAAACCACATCACCAAAGAAGAAGACTATGACAAAAAAAATGACAACGAAAACAACGGGTAAAAAGAAAACAACCGGAACAAAAGCAACACCGAAAAAGACACCAGCAAAAAAAGTTGCTGCTGCTAAAAAATTGAAAACCGGAAAAACCGTCAGGCTCGCATCACGGGACAGGAAGATCCAGGAAATAAAGAAAAAACTTCTCGGACAGAAGAAGTCACTTCTCCTCGGAGCGATGGAAGCCCGGAATGAACTTCCCGAACAGACCGTATTCCCTGATCTTGGAGATCAGGCATCAGCAGAGATCGACAGAAATTTCATGCTGAGGATCAAGGGGAGGGAACGGAAGCTCATCAAGAAGATAGAAGAAGCTGTCGACAGAATCGACGAGGGGATTTTCGGGATCTGCGAAAAATGCGGGGAGGAGATAGATATCAGAAGGCTCGAAGCACGACCGGTTACGACCATGTGCATCGAGTGCAAGACATTGCAGGAAGAAGAAGAGAAGTTACGGGAAGGATAAAATGTGGGAATTTTTCCCGTTTCTACTCTCTGATTTTCAAACCGTACCTGTCTCTCAGTGAATCTCCCAGCACATTAAAACAGAGCGCGGTGAGTGCAATCATAAACCCCGGCGCAATTACCATCCATGGAGCAGAGGTGAGGTAAGCCCGGTGGGCGCTGATCATGGATCCCCAGGTGGGCATGGGCGGCTGGGCGCCGAGCCCCAGAAAACTCAATGAAGCTTCGACGAGGATATAGCCTCCTATCTTCATGCCCGTTACAACAAGCACGACCGGGATGCATTGGGGCATAAGGTGTACACGGAGTATTCTCCCTGTGCTGCATCCGGTTGCTTTCGCCGCCTCGATATAATTCGCTTCTTTCAGGCTCAGCACCTGTCCCCTGACAATTCGCGCAAAGGAAGCCCAGCCCACTGCACCTATCGCGATGACGACGGTATATATTCCCGGAGGGAACAGCACAGATATCGCAATCGCGAGAAGGAGCGAAGGGAATGAGAGGATCAGGTCCACCAACGCCATGAGCAGCGCATCGACTTTTCCTCCGAGATACCCTGAACAGAGACCGATCATAAGACCGACCATCGTCGATACCAGTGCCGCGCTCACCGCAATACTGATCGAGATCCTCCCTCCATAGAGGATTCTCGCAAGGATGTCTCTCCCTTTCGTATCGGTACCGAGCGGATGGTCGATGCCCGGAGGCTCCCTGATCCGGTCGAGGTCTATAGCACCGGGATTGGACAAGGGCATAAACGGCGCACTAAACGACAAAACTGCGATAAGGAGTATGACCAGAAGCGCGGCCCTACCGGTTGTGTCCACCCAACCTCACCCTTGGGTCGAGAGCGTGATAGAGCATATCGACAACCATATTCATGACCACAAATACGAACGTGCCGGTAATCACACACCCCATAATTACCGGATAATCCCGCCTGATAATCCCTTCCATGGTAAACCTGCCGATCCCGTCCCATCCGAATATCGTTTCGGTGAGAACCGCCCCGTTTAAATAACTTCCGAAATCGAGTCCGATCACGGTCACGATGGGAATGAGCGCATTTTTCAGAACATGTCCGGCCTGGATGCGGACTTCACTGATGCCCTTTGCCCTTGCCGTCTTTATGAACGGCATCTCCATGACCTCGATCACCGTCGTCCTCGTTATCCTTGCGAGTGTTCCGAGGGCGGGGAGAGCGAGCGTAAGGGCCGGAAGGACGAGAAAGCGGAGATCGCCGGTTCCTGACGGCGGGAAAAATTTGAGTTTCAGGCTGAAGAAAAGCATAAGGAGGAGTCCGCTCCAGAATACTGGCACACTGAGTCCTGTTACCGACAATGCTGAGATGACCCTGTCTGTAAAGGTATCTTTCCGGTATGCAGAGAGGAACCCGAGTCCGGTACCCAGCGGGACTGCGATAAGCATTGCAGCGACTGCAAGCGCCATAGTATTCGGGAATTTCAGGAGAATATCATGCAGGACTTCCCTGTTCGTGTAATACGACCTGCCGAATTCACCACGGAGCAACAGTGCGAGATACCCGGAATACTGCGCAACAATATTTTTATCAGCGCCGATCTCCTTCCTGATTTTCTCGATGACCTCCGGCTGCGCACGTTCCCCGACCATGCTCAGCACCGGGTCGCCGGGCAGCGCCTTTGCCAGGCTGAACGTCAGAAGGGTGATTCCGAAAAACAGGGGGATCAGGAGAAGAATCTTCTTTGTCAGGTAATCTTTCATACGTGATCAGTCCGATTATTTCATAAGGGCGGCGCGATTGTCACGATCACTCTCATATCACTTATCGCGAGAATTCCATGGGGTTCGCGGATATCCGAGATCAGCACGTCGCCGGTGTTCGCCGGCAGTGTCAACCCGTCTTTCCCCAGGAACTCACCCTCCCCTTCGATCACCACGATGCTTACTTGTCCTTCGACATCGTGGGAATGGATACCCAGTTCCTGGCCACTTCTGAAATTGAAGTTCAATACCCTGAAGTAGGGCGACTCATGAACCAGGAACTTCTGCATGCCTTTCTCACTGAACCTGCCTTGTTCGAACACTGCAATCCGTTTTATCATGATCTGTCTCCTTGCATTCCAATGATATTGTAGAAGTATATAAAACAAAGGGGCAATTAACAATGAATAATGTCCTGATCGAATGCTCAATCCCTATAAGGGTATGTCCACAAAGTCGTGGCTTGTCATCCTCCGGCTTGACCGGAGGATCCATAATCCGTTGAAAAGACTGGATTCCCCGATCGATTCGGGGAATGACGAACTCTTAAGATATATAATTATGAACAGACTCTTCAGAGGTATATACGATAGAATAATTGTCAGAGAGGATGTGAATTTTTCATGTTCAGGGAAATCAGGGCACAGATAGAAAGCATTACCTATTACAACGAAGAGAACGGTTACACCGTCGCAAAGGCAAAGGTAGCCGGCAGACATGACCTGGTTACCGTAGTGGGTAATATCCTGTCCGTGAATGCAGGAGAAGTACTGAAGCTGAAAGGACAATGGCACAACCACCCGAAATTCGGCGAACAGTTCAGGATCGAATCGTATGAATCAGTTGTTCCGGCAACAGTCAGGGGCATAGAGAAATACCTCAGTTCAGGACTTATCAGGGGAATCGGTCCGGTCATGGCAAAAAGACTCGTCACCAAATTCGGACTGGAAACGCTTGCTATCATTGAATCAGATATAAAAAAACTTCACACAGTAGAAGGGTTTGGAGAAAAGCGAATCGCGTTGATCCGGAAGGCCTGGGATGACCAGAAGGAGATACGGGAACTCATGCTGTTTCTTCAGGACAAAGGGGTGAGTCCGGTTTATGGAGCAAAGATATTCAGGCGGTATGGGCAAGAATCCATCAGGGTTTTGCAGGAAAACCCCTACAGGCTTGCAACGGATGTATTCGGTATAGGGTTCATGACTGCCGACAGGATAGCCGGGAACCTCGGCATCGCCAAAGAATCACCGACACGGGCCGAGGCAGGAATTCTCTACGTCCTCGACCAGTTATCCGGTGAGGGGCATGTCTATTATCCGTATGATCATTTGGCCGAGGAATGCAGGAAAATCCTCGGGGTGGAACAGGAGACCATCCTGAAAGCATTCGGTCAGATAACTTCAGACAAAAAGATAGTCATAGAGGACCTGAACAGGAAAGGAGAGTTGCAGGAGAACAATAAGGCGGTGTACCTCGCAAAATTCCATGCCAGTGAAGTCGGGATAGCCGGCAGATTGAAACACCTGATGCTTGCACCGAAAACCTTACCGTCTTTTGACCGGGATAAAGCCATCGAATGGGTTCAGGGGGACTTGAGGATACAACTCGCTGAAAACCAGATAAAGGCTGTGAGGGAGTCCATAGACAGAAAAGTAATGGTTGTCACAGGGGGACCCGGCACGGGGAAGACCACCATAATCAACTCCATCATAAAAATATACCGGAAGCTTGGGAAAAGGATTTTTCTTGCAGCCCCTACAGGGAGAGCTGCAAAGAGGATGACCGGGGCTACGGGACATGAGGCACAAACCATCCACAGACTCCTTGAGTTCAGTCCGGGAGAAGGTGGATTCAAAAAGAATGAACACAACCCCCTTGATGCTGAATTGATAGTAATCGATGAAACATCCATGGTCGATACCATCCTGATGTATCATTTTTTGAAAGCAGTCCCCGAAGAGGCCACCTTGATTCTGGTCGGGGATGCTGACCAGTTGCCTTCAGTAGGTGCAGGGAATATCCTCAGGGACATCATAGACTCAGATGCTGTCCCTACGGTGAAACTGACAGAGATATTCCGCCAGGCAAAAGAAAGCCTGATTATCGTGAATGCCCACAGGGTGAACAACGGTCAGATGCCTATGTGTACCTACCACAAGGAACATCCCCAGGACTTTTATTTTTTTGAGATAGAAGAACCTGAAAAGGTTTTGGAGAAAGTCGTTGAACTGTGTAAGGAGAGGATTCCGAGGAAATTCGGGTTCCGTTCTCTTCATGACATTCAGGTCCTGACTCCTATGCACAGGGGCATTGTTGGGGCCATAAATCTGAACGCAGAACTGCAGAAGCATCTCAATTCTTCCTCTGATGAATTCATCCGGGGTGGCAGGGTTTTCAGGACCGGCGACAAGGTGATGCAGACCAGAAATAACTATGACAAAGAGGTGTTCAATGGCGATATCGGCAGGATTCTGAAAATCGACAGGGAGGAACAGGAAATTATTGTAGATTTCGACGGCAGGCGAATTGCCTACGAGTATTCCGACCTTGACGAGCTGGTCATGGCATATGCGATATCGGTCCATAAATCGCAGGGGAGTGAGTATCCTGTGATCGTGATGCCGGTCCTGACGCAACATTTCATGCTTTTGCAGCGGAATCTTCTCTACACGGGGATTACCCGGGGGAAAGAACTGGTCATCGTAGTCGGCACGAAAAAAGCGCTTGCGATCGCCATAAAAAACGACAAGCCGCAGAAGCGGTATACCCTGTTGAGAGAGCGGCTGGCCTCTCCCTAGCCCGGATTATTCGCAACTGCTCTCCTCATACGAAAAGTCTATGAATAATGTGGGGCGGGTCTATAAAATAGTTTATGATTAAGAATGGAACCGGTAATGCAGGAGGCTGTTGCATGATAACCAGGAAAAAAGCGATTGTCGATATTGACAACACCCTCTGGCATTTTTGTGATGCTTTTTATGCGGAACTGAGGAAGATCAACAGGAACTTCCCTGCCCCTGACCATTGGACCCACTGGGATATCTGGGAAGGATACTGCTCGGAGGAAGAGTTTTATACTGCCGTGAACGCTGTGCACCTCAACCAGCATAATGATGCATATCTGCCTTATCCGGAAGCCAAAGGTTTCCTCAGCAGCCTGAAAGAAAACGGCTACCACATAACGATAGCAAGCCACAGGTCACCCGATTACAGAAGACAGACAGAGATATGGCTTGAGAAGCACGGGCTTGTGCATGATGCATTGCACCTGTCCTATGAAAAAACGCAGTTGTTTACCGAATTTACAACCGTTGTGGTCGATGATTCGCCGCATGTGCTGGAAAAGGCAGTCGAGAAGGGTGTTATGGCTGCGGGTCTGGTATTCCCCTGGAACCGGGAGTATGCGGAGAACGGCTATATGCTGTTTCAGAGCCTGAATGATATCATGGAGTATATTTTAAGCGGGGAGCATCACCGCCTTATTCCGTGATCTCTATATCCAGGCCCTTGTCCATGCTGTAAATGGCATAGATGGTAGAGTTTTTCACCCATGGCTGCCGGATGGTAAAGTCTGTTTTATGCCAGAGGAAAACCCATGGGGAATCGGCGACGATCAACTCCTCCGCCTTCTGATACAGCGCCTTTCTCTCTTTCTCATCCGCAGTGAACCTGGCCTTTTCTATCACTGTGTCAACCGTGGAATTGGCATATCTCGTCCTGTTCCCTGCAGGGCCGTGGTTGGCGGAATGAAAAAGAGGGAACAGAAAATTCTCGGGGTCTGGATAGTCCGCCCACCAGCTCAAGTAAAATAATTCCGCCTCTCCCCTGTTTATCGCCTCCTTGTAAGCACTCCATTCAAGCTGTTTGATCTCCACGTTCATTCCCGCAGCGATAAGATATGCCTGGATTACTTCCGCGATATCCACAATCTCCTGGTCCGCTGTGATATAAAGATGCAGGGGGATATCCTGCACGCCCTCTGCGGCAAGAATTGCTCTTGCCTTTTGAGGGGCGTACGGATATGGCGACCGGGCAGGCCAAGTTCGCAAAAGGTCCGGTACCGGACCGGCTGCGAGTCTTCCCCGCCCCTCGTACAGAGTATGCAGAATCTTCTCCCTGTCGATTGCGGAAGCAACCGCCTGCCTTATTCGCGGATTATCCAAGGGAGGCCGTGAACAATTAAATCCGAGATAATAGGTATTCAGTCCCTCGATAGATGCAAGAAACCGGCGTTTTGACGGATCACGTCTGTACCGCGCATATTCTGCAGCAGGCACGGTCAGGATATCGAGATTCCCCAGCTCGAATTCACTGACGGCAGTCAGGTCTTCAGGAATAATCCGGTAGACGATACCGCGCACTTTTGCCCTCCCGTCGAAGTAGTCCGCTCTCGCATCCAGGCGTATCTCCCTGTTCGGCTGCCATGTTTTCAGGAGAAACGGCCCTGTCCCGACTGGGTGGCTGGAAAAGTCAGCCCCCCATGTCTCTACTTCCTCATGGGGCACGACATATGCAGCAGGCATAGCCATGAGGTTCAGGAACGGCGCAAACGGTTCTTCCAGGGAAATCTTCAGGGTATGGTCATCAACAACCTGTATCCCTCTGACCCCGGGCGCTGCGCCCCGCATGAATTCTTCTGCACCGAGAATCTCTTCGAAAACCCAGGTGAGGGGGGAGCGGCTTTCGGGATGGAGTACCCTCTCGAAGGAGTATTGAAAATCGCGGGCTGTCACCGGCCGGCCGTTCGAGAACATGACCCCCCTGCGCAAACTGAAGGTATACTGCAAACCGTCGCGGGACACTCTCCAATACTCGGCGATATCAGGCTTGAGGGAAAGGTCTTGCCCGACCTTCACCAGACCGTTAAACAACTTGGCCGCAATCGCACCGCCGTTCACATCGACAATGAACGCCGGATCGAGGGTCGTCGGGTCCGTGTTCAGCCGGTAATACCCATATCCTTCGATCCGGTTTTGCGAGGAGCATGCGGTGAAGAAGAGCAGGAGGCTGAGAAGGATGCGCAGAGGATAATTTGTCATCGGTTCACCGGGTGTGTTTCAGAACCTCAGAAATGCTCCGATATTTCCGGCTTCCTTCAATTTCTTGTTTTTGGCAACGACCTCAACCAGCGCTCCCTGTTCCACAGCTTTTTGGGCAATGAGATCGACGATATACCTGACCTTCTGCATTTCCCCCTTGCAGTAAGGACAGAGGGCAATATCGTGAGAATTCAGGTGTCCGCACCGGCTGCAGGATTTCCCCGACTGCCTGAAATCTTTCAGCATGACCAGCTTCATGATCCGGCCTTCCTGGAGCGCATTCAGAACGTCCTCGACACCGATCACCGCATGCTCATTCTTCATTGCCCTTGTGAGCAGTTCGTCGACATCTTCCTCTTCCTTCTTTTCTTCAAACGACATCAGGATCGGCTCAGCCTTATCGAGAATATCCTTGCTCCCCGCGGACATGTCTGCCTGGAACGTACCGATCACCTTATCGGCAATGGATTGCGGAAGCATTGCCCTGACCTTGGGCACCGCTTCCTCGGATCCGCCGACAAGCAGCCTGCCAACATACTCGCCGGAGAGAAAAGAGTCGAGCTTCTTGAGAACGTCCTTGAGGTGCATGCTCACATGGTAATCGATATGCCGTTCGTAACTCTTCTCTGCAAGGGCAAACCATCCCCCTTTTTTATGCCTTCCGGGCACATCGTCACTGTGTACCTCGGCGTACTCTTCGATCTCTCCCAGGTGAACCAGAAACAACCGTGCCGAATCCCTGCCGACGAGCAGGATCGCATACCTCTGATAATTGTCAAGAATTCCCAGCAGCGGTTTTATATAGGGGACCTGATCCACGATAATTTCATTCTTCAGAGGGACGGAGAGATGGAACTCTTTCCAGAATTTCTTCTCCTGAGAACTCAGGACAGCCAGTCCCTTTTTGAAAGTCCTCTTATCGGTGAGAAGATATGATTCGATCTTTTCAAGGTCGGCAGTGACCTTTTTCAGGACCGGCTTTGCCAGTTTTTCGGTCGTCTGTTTCAGCATATTTTTCACATGGATACCGTAACTGTCTTTCACGTTCACCGTGGGGTCCACATTGAGATAGAGGCTTACAAAATACGCGTCGTTCCCGCGCATCTTCGCTATCTCTTTCAGTTCTTCCCTGGAAAGCATAGTCTCCTCCTTCTCTTTTCTAGCGTTGGGCGGCTTCGATAAACTTCCTGAAAAGGTTTCTTGAAACAGCATCCTCCCTGTCCCGCTCAGGATGCCACTGGACGCCGACAAGGAACGGATACTCTTCGCTGAAAAACGCCTCGGTGAGGGTATCGGGGGCAAAGACGAACGCAGACAGACCCTTGCCGATACTTCTAACTCCCTGGTGATGTGTGCTGTTTACAGAAAACATACCCTGTTCAAGAAACCTGTTTTCTGTGACCACAATTGTATGATACCCTGTTTTATGATTAATTGTCACCCCCATCTCTGTTTCAATATCCTGATAGAGGGCACCGCCGAAAAAAACATTGACGAGCTGCATTCCATAGCAGATGGCCAGGACAGGCTTGTACAGTCTGACCATCGATTCGAGCAGCGACAACTCGAAATCGCTCCGTTCCACCGGAACCAATTTTCCCGGAGAAGGCGCTGACCCGCCGTAATACCGGGGGTCAAGATCATCCCCTCCCGGAATGAGCAGCCCGTCAAGCAATGCGGCATATTCCGGCGCATCCCGACCCGGCGGGAGGAATACCGGGACTCCACCGCTCTTGCGGAGCGCAGAAGCATAGACATGCTTCATCTTCACTTCTCTCCCTTCCCGGTCCATGGTTATACCGATCAGGGGTTTACCGCCCATGCTCCAAAACTCTTCCGGGTCTGCATGGTGTTGTTTCTCCGTCCCGGACAACCAGCTTGCCGTTCACGAGTACCGTATGAATTCCCTCAGGGCTGAGGAAAGGTTCTTCGAAGGTCGCCCTGTCCCGTATTCCCTGGTAATGCCAAAGAACGATATCTGCATATGCGCCCTTTTTCAGAACACCCCTGTCCCGTATCCCGAAAGTCTGTGCAGGGAGCATGGTTATTTTGTGCACAGCCTCCTGGATACTCATCATGCCCTTGTCTCTCACATACCCTCCAAGGAATCTCGGGAAGCTCCCGAATCCCCGCGGGTGGGGTTTTCCCCTGCGGGTTGGGCCGCTGTAAGACCGGGCAGCACTGTCAGTGCCGATCATGACAGAGGGGAGTGAAAGGAATTTATTCAGGTTTTTCTCAGACATGGAGAAAAAAACCGCACCAGCCCTGAGCTTTTCTTCCCGGAGTATCCGGATAAGCATGTCAACCGGCTCCGTCCCTGTGCCGTCTGCGATGTCAGCAATGCTCCTGCCTTCCATCCATACGTTCTTCCGTGACCTTACCGCTGATATCCTTATGCTTTCCCAGTATCTCTTCTCCGGATGAGCCTGGAGTATTTCTCTCCTTATTCTCGAGCAGATATCCGGATCGGTTATCCTCCTGAGCTCCTCCCTATTCCCTCCCTCGTATGTCCATTCCGGCAGCACGGTATCGAGATCAGTCGATGCCGCAACATACGGGTATCTGTCCGCTGTCACCCGAAAACCTCTCTTCCCTGCATCTTCCATCATCGCAATGACTTCATCAGCCTTGTGCCAGTTTTTCTCGCCGCTCGTCTTGATATGGGATATGTGGACTTTTATTTTTGCTTCCCGTCCCAAGGCAAGAGTCTCACGAACGGATTCTATCAGACCGTCTCCCTCGCTCCGCATATGGGTTGTGTAAATGCCGGACGCACCTTCCTCTGATCCCTGAGCAGGAAAACCCGTAATGCTTCTTTTCCTGACTGACATAACCCTCAAAAGTCCGATTAACTCTTCCCTGTCCGAATACACACCAGGCGGATAGATCAGTCCGGAAGAAAGACCAATCGCCCCTTCGCGAAGACTCTGACCGAGAAGTCTGCACATCTGTGCCCTTTCCTTCTCTGTCGCTTCTCTGTCACGGTAGCCGACGACGCTGGCCCTGAGGTTCCCATGACCGGCAAGGGTCAGAAAATTCACAGCGATGCCTCTCTTCCGGAGGAGACTGAAATACTCAGGAAAAGACTTCCATCGCTCACGGATGTCATATTCCGAGAGATCCTCCTCCCTGCGCTCAAGCGCTTCACCGAGAAGAGGCGCCGCAGACAGTCCGCAGTTGCCGTTTATTTCTGTCGTTATACCCTGCAATACCTTTCCCTCTGCCCGGGGGTCTGCAAGCAGGGTAAACTCGGAATGCGCATGGGTATCGATAAAGCCAGGGCAGACCACCAACCCTTCTGCATCGATTCTCTTCTTCGCGCTTACTCCCGTTCGGGACCGCCTCAAAGAAACGGTTTTCTTCACCGATACAATCCTCTCACCGGCTATCCCGATATCCCCTTCAAATGGCTCTGAACCACTCCCGTCAACCAGGAGACCCCTCTGGATGAGTATATCAATCATTCCGGGTATCCTCCGGGGTATCGTTCAGGAACTTTTCCGGTGATTCAAGTCCACCCACAAAAAGCGCGCTGCAGACCCCGGCCACCGTTTTTATCCTGTTCCAGAACCCTTCATCCTTTCCATCCTCCATCTCTTTCCTGCAGGCGGCTGATATTTCCTGCTGGAGCTTCGGCAGGGATTTCATAACCAGTCCCATGGTGGAGAAAAATTCTCCTACCGGCAGACCAAAGCGTTCCAGTGGCCGGAATATCCTGCCCAGGGAGGCGACGAGCAGTTCGGCCGATGTCGTTGCAATAACTATCTTTGCACCCATGATCATAAGCAGCACCCTCAGGGTCCTCACGGTTGCCGCCGTTACTCCCTCTTCAGTAATGACCAGAGGTCCCGGATGAAAGACTACCTTCCCCGGATGAAAGAACAGGTTGCTGAGAAACGTGAATATCAGCAGGATGCTGATGGGAACCCATCCCCGGCCGGCCAGCCGAACCGGAACCGTGAGGAGGAGTACGATCAGGAGCGCAGGAGTGAGAAGAGCAAATATTTCGGGAGACCTGACGACAAACAGGGCAACGACAAAGAGAACGTAGAGGATGATCTTGATCAGCGCAGGCAAGTCTTTACCTGTAATGCAGGCCTTCGCTTCTCAGTTCAACGACTTTCTGGATCATGGGTGTTGACTGGAAATATGTTTTGATACCCTCGACAATCGCCCGGGCGATCTCCATTCTGTAGCTTTCCTGGGAAAGAAGTCTTTCCTCCTCCGGATTGCTCATGAACGAGACCTCAACAAGTACCGACGGCATGCGTGCGCCGAAGAGCACATAGAACAGCGCCTGTTTCACGCCGAGGTCATTCCGTTCATTGAGGTTCGAGACCAGAGACCTCTGGATATAATTTGCAAGCTTAATGGATTCGTCCCGTTTATTCTCCCGCATAAGGTCGCTCTTGATGATATCAACAATATCCATCTTCCTGTTCATATCCCTCATTTTTTTCAGGGATATCTGGTTCTCCCGGGCCGCGACACGGAGCGCCTCTTCGTCGTCTGTCCAGTTGAGGAGATAGGTCTCGATCCCTTTTGCTTCTCTTCTCTGGCTTGCGTTCGCATGGATCGAAACAAAAAGGTCTGCGTTCTTCCTGTTTGCAATCGCAGTCCTCGCATCAAGGGAAAGATAGACGTCTTTTTCTCTTGTGAGGCAAACTTCATAGAGCGGGTCGTCGGAGAGCAGTGTTTTCACCTTCAGGGAGATATCCAGCACGACATCTTTTTCATAAAGCTTCCTCAGCCCCACCGCACCGGGATCATGCCCCCCATGACCGGCGTCGATCACAATCCTTCGTTTCGCACTAAGCATCTCGTGACGATCCTGAATCTTTGCCCTGCTGCCCTGAACGTCGATAACCAGCCTTACCGGGTTTTCGAGCATAAAGGTCCGGCAGTCAGTCAGACTCTCCAGGTCAAGCACTACCCTCACCGTAGTCGGGTTGAACAGACCTGCCCTGATTGACTTCAGGACGCCGTCCTCCACAGAAAAACTGGTAGCAACTCCTTTGGCCAGCGTTACGTTGAGCAGATCAAAATAAAGCCTGTCCGGGCTGGTCAAATGATTCTTCGAAAAATTGACCGGCCCGGACAATTCAATCACGACCCGGGTGTAGTCAGGAGAAGACCAGTATTTTATGTTGGTTATTTCTGCATCCGAAGCTATGACAGCGCACGGGAACACAAAGAGCAGACAGATGGACAGGAAGATACTCCGCTTTGTTTTCTCTTTCAGGAGGTTCAAAAACAATTTCTGTTCTCCAAACCTCATCATGCAGCTCTTTACACAGACTGAACTGCTTTTATTTCCGGTATTTCCTTTTTGAGATTCACTTCCACCCAGCTTTTCAGGGTAAGTGCGGACATCGGACAGGTCCCGCATGCACCTTTGAGCTTCACATACACGATGTTGTCTTTGATCTCAACGAGCTCTATATCACCACCGTCTCTCTGAAGCCCTGCCCTCACGGTTTCGAGTGCCTTTTCAACCTTCTCCTTCAGCATGTATCCTCCATGTTTTTTATTTAATAATAGAAAAATAGAAGAATTTATTCAAGCTTTTTATTAAAACTAAGCAACAACAGCATGATAACAATCAAATAATTATATTTTTTCCCGTGTGTTTTTTTCGCATCCCTGTTTGGAAAAACAGCTATATAGAAATCGGGAAACCAATAAGGCTATAGTATAACGTATGACAAATCTGAGCAAAAATTTTATCCTGCCGCTCTGTATGTGGCTCTTGCTTTTTCTTGCGGGTTCTTCCGGCCCTGCAGAGGGGTTTATTGATCTGCCGCAGGATGAGGGCATATGTCTCCAGAATAACGAAAGCTCACAGGAATGCCCCGAACAACCGGCAGAGCCTGAAACAGTAAGCCCCCAAACCCGGGAACCTGAGCGGGATAAACCTGTACAGAATCCTCAGTCAACGCGGCCGGAAGAATCATTCCGGCAAGAAAAAGAAGACCTTCCCAGGGCTCTCCACCCGGTGAAAATTCACTTTTTCTGGGGCAAGGGCTGCCCTCACTGTTCGGAGGAGAAGGAGTTCCTGCAGGAAATGAAGAAAAAATATCCCTCAATAGAGGTTGACGATTACGAAGTATGGTACAACGAAGAAAATGCTTCGCTGCTGGTAAATATGGCCAGAGCTTATAAACTCACCACCTCAGGGGTTCCGGTTACTTTTATCGGAAATCATGGAATCGTAGGCTTTTCCGAACACACCCGCAAAGAACTTGCCCACCTGATTCGCCAATGTGTCACCAACCCCTGCACAGACCCTTATGCTTTGGTCACCGGCAAGATTCTGTCCGGGACTGCCGTGGCAGGAACCCAGGCCGGTCAGGCTGCCGGGGAAAACGGGAATCTTGAGTGTACAGAAAAGAGCAGGACGGTCTTTGTCCCGTGGATCGGCATGCTCGACGCGTCCGGCTTGTCTCTTCCCGTCATGACTCTGGTAATCGCAGGTCTCGACAGCTTCAACCCCTGTGCGTTCTTTGTGCTCTTCTCACTCCTGGGGATCATGATCTATGCACAATCCAGGAAGAAGATGCTTCTGACAGGCGGTATCTTTGTCTTCTTTTCCGGGTTTATTTATTTCGTGTTCATGGCAGCCTGGCTCAACCTCTTCCTCGTCATGGGACAAGTCGCATTCATAACAAAAATCGCGGGGTCAGTTGCCGTTATCATCGCGTTTATCAATATCAAAGACTTCTTCATCTTTAAAAAAGGGGTTTCGCTGAGCATCCCTGAGAGCGCAAAGCCGAAGCTCTTCGACCGCATGAGAAAGCTCCTGAAATCGACCTCACTGGTCTCTGTCCTCATAGGAACAGCCGTGCTTGCGATTGCAGCCAATGCCTACGAACTCCTCTGTACTGCAGGCTTTCCGATGGTCTTTACAAGAATACTCACCCTGAACAACCTCCCTTCCTCAACGTATTACTTCTATCTCATCCTCTATAATGTGGTCTACGTGATCCCGCTTTCTCTCATCGTGGTGCTCTTCACCATTACCCTCGGCAAAAAACAGCTTTCCGAACGGCAGGGCAGAGTGCTGAAACTCGTCTCAGGAACCATGATGCTCGGTCTCGGCGGGGTTCTTCTCCTGCAGCCCGAACTCCTCAACAACACGCTCTTCTCCCTCAGCCTGCTCCTGGGCGCTCTGATCGTCTCCGGCATAATTGTTTTCCTCAGCGGATACTTCTTCCCCCAAAAAGAGCAGAAGATCCCCGGATCAGGAAAAGACAGGATCAGGAAGAAAGACTGAACGATATCCATGAAGAAAGTCATGTTCATATGTACGGCAAATTCCTGCAGAAGCCAGATGGCAGAAGGGTTTGCCAGGACATATGGGAAAGGGGTTCTCGATGTATACAGCGCGGGGATCATGTCCGCCGGCGTCCACAGGAGGGCGGCGGAGGTCATGCAGGAACTCGACATCGATATCTCGGGCCAGCGGTCCAAGGAAATTGATCCTGTTCTCCTGCAGGAGATGGACCTCGTGGTAACCCTCTGCGATTATGCAGAGCGTATGTGTGCCCATATTCCGTCGGAAGTAAAAAGGATCCATATCCCGGTCCGGGACCCGGTCAGCTCGTTCGGTTCGGAAGAGGCAAAGCTGAACGATTTCAGACGGGCGAGGGATGAGATAAGGGATATAGTCCTGAAACTGATCAGGGAACTGAATGCCGGTTGAACTTTCTGCGTAGCCCCATTTCAGCAGTATACCTAAATGAGTTTAAATACCTGCATGTCCTAATGTTTTTAAATCTCCCTCTGATAGTGGTTGTTCAAAGAGAAAGAGACATTTTGATCCTATCACAGCTGATCTCACATACTTCCTATAACAAACCCCTATTGAATTTTTCTGCGAAGACAACATTTCTTGTAGAAGTTCTTACTATTTAGCTTTGTGCTGTAGCTTAATGCGATTTCAAATATGCAAATATATACCAAGCTTTTTTTGGTTTCATTATTATCTGCTCATCAGTTTTGTTTTTTTCAAAGGCGCTTGACAATTCTAATGGACTTTAATAACATGAATGAAATAATTCAGAAGGGTTCAGAAATATTTAAATATTTCTGAAGGCTAAAACCTGGATAGTCGGGCCGCTATTCGAACGCAACAATTCGGATAGCGGCTTTTCTTTTTTTTATAAATATAAAAGTGAATCTATAATGAATAAATGCGTGGTTTCTCTTTATTTTCATGACGCGTATAAAGGTTAATTATGTGGCGTATTACAATCATAGCTGATGCTCTCCTGATGGTTTTATTTTGGCTCGCGGGCATACTATTCGGATCAATAGCTTACAACCGCTTTGTGCAATATTCTACATCCAAAGCGCCGATGGCACTCCCGTTGCCTACGCAATTGGCTTTGTCCACTCAAATGTGGGCAGGAATACTCCCTTTATTTTGGATCATTCTATCTTACATAATTTGGCAAAAGGTCAAGAACAAGAAACTAGAGTCCCGTTCGGAATATCTCCTGGCTTTCACTACGATCACCATTATTTTAGGTTTTTCCATGCTCATATTCTTTGCCCTGGCTGGAATGCTTCCATTTTTTTTCATAAAAGAACTGGTGCAATGATCAGACAGACAAATTAATTCATGAAAAAAGTTATTTGTTTTGCTGATCAGAAATATTCACATCGGGGACTTGTTCGATACCTAGTATGACCAAGAGGGAGACTGATGGAATTCTCGACGATACCATGAGAATCAACAGGGGATTATCCCCTAAAAGATTTATGAGCAACATGTGGTTTTGGGGCATTGCAGAAGAAAGCGGAGGCAGCTATGGTTAACCGATCCTATGTTGTTTTTTTTGTTATCGTGTATATGTGTATTGTGCCAGATCTTTGCTTCGGCGACTTAAATGTAGTCAAAGAAGTTGTAATAACTCCCAAGGGTGTTAATGCCGCTGCAAATATTGGGTCGGTGAACACCTCGGTGAATATACGAATGGATTCGGCAAAGGTTGATATTTACATTGGTAAACCCGGTGAAGGTACACTCGCCCCTCTTCCTCTGAACGTTAAAGCAACATTTACACTCATTAATGAATCCACCCACGAATTGAAACTGACGGTCGGTTTTCCGGTCAGTAATTCCCAATACTCATCTTTTGAACTTGCTCATTTTTTTGTTGTTTCCGATGGTGCTGTCCGGGAGGTTTTCCGGAGAAAAAGCTCCTATCCCCGGCAACTTAACCATGAATATGTATCAGGCGAAAAAGGACCTGGTAAAGCAGCACCCCCAGCAGACACAGATCAGCAGGATTCCGCAAAGCTGTTCGGGCAGCAATTTATAGGCCGGGAAACTTTCCAGAACCTGATGGTATGGGAAGAGAGTTTCCCGCCGGCTCAACAGAAAAAGGTAGTAGTTGATTACGAGATCGAGATTCCCTTTCAGGAAAACAAGATTGTTCGAAAACGAGTGGAAGGAAACTACAAAGGCGTGTGGCCTCAGGAGGCAAACAATGTACCTACCCAATTTCTGCAACAGCTTGCTTCCGGCCAGTATTACTTTTTCGATTATTATCTCACCAGCGGTGCATCCTGGGCTGGTCCCATCGCTTTTGAAGACGTGACCCTCCATTTTGATGACTGGTGGCGGGATATGGAGTTTCACTCAACTATCAAACCTGGGAAACTGGGCTGGTCAAACCGGATACTCGATCCCAGCCTTCCCATTGTAGCAACATATCAGCTAAGAAACGAGGAGCCGACTGAAAACATTTATTTTGCCGTTCGTCCTAAAGAAAATAAATCCATCGAATCCATGACTCACTCAAGCCCGCTGGACATATCCGGCAATTATGTTCTCTACCGGGAAGGGGATCTGTTTGGTGAGGTCGTTGCTTACATGAGGATCAGTGAACAACAAGGCAATCAATTTTTGATCAGTATCGCTTACCCGACGGGTGATCCCGCAATGGATTGGAAAGGAAGTGGTGTAGTCGATGGAAACAAGGGATATTATGACTGGGTGTTTACAGATGGCAAAAAGGGACGAACAACCTTCAAGATTGACGAGTCGGGCAACCTTAACGGACATGTTCAAGGTTCCGGCCTTAACTGGAAATATGTGGCACACAGACAATAGGATATTCTGTTCAATGCAAGGAACTAACCATGTCAAGGACAAAGAATATTAGCCATATCATTATCTCTCTGGTATTTTTTCTCTCCATTATTATTCCTTCCACTGCCTATTCCGGCAACATTGATTTAGACGCAGTAGTCACCAGCCTTGACGATTTTGAGCGAGACGCAGAACAAGCGGATAAGAAAGCCCGGGCTGTTCTTGGACAAGTCGGTTCGAGCACTCTGGCTCAGCTTATGAAAACAGTGGAAAAGCTTGAAGAAGAATTCAAGGTATGGGATGAGAACCTTGATGTCCAGGCCACGCAGACAATAGATTTGGAAAAGGAAAGAAATCGTCTCAAGCAATGGGTAGAAATTTGGACTGAGAATATTAATGTCACAGAGATAGCGGAACTCAAACAAGGCATTGGCGATGCTCTTGCGATTGCTCATAAGGAAGGCCGCGATATCAGGCAAATTGCCAAAATTTATGATTTAACCAAGAAGGTTATAAGGACGGCCGACTTCATTGTTCCTGAAAATTCGGTTTTTGACCGAATTCAAAGGCTTAACCTTAAGACGGATGACAGGCCTTCAACGCAGCTTATGGTGTCCTATTTTGAATTGTTTCAGATGGGTTTTGCGATTGAAGAGTTTGAAGCGCATGCACGAGCGGAGCATCAAAAATACCGTGTAAATCTTTATAAACGTGCGGCTGTGGCTTTTATTCGTGCGCTGATATCATTAAATGATCCTGTCCCTGAATGCACTAAAGATAATATAAAACCCGAACAGTACACGTATAAAGGGAAGATAGTCCAGATGGCTGGCTGCCCTGATCCGGGTGTAGAACATTTAAAGAGTTATTACAAAGCCGTTCAAAGAATCCAGTCAGCCGACTCAGACGCCCTTTCAGCGGAAGTTGAAGATTTGATCGCTGAGCAACAACTTATTGCTGACGTTGCAAGCATTATTCCCCTGCTTGGAGACGGAATTGATCTGTATGCGGCCTGGTCGGGTGAAGATCTGGCGGGATATTGCTTAACTCCATTTGAAAGAGTCTTGATGGGGGCATTTTCGTTTATACCGATGGTGGGTCCTAGTGTATTGGATTTTGCTGCTAAAAAATCCAAAAGGGTTGCTACTGCGGTTGAGACTTTAAGTAACTACTTTAATGCCACAATCGATTTCGCCAAATACCACGGCAAAGAGATTTCCAAGGCTTATGTCGAGATGGGTGAAGAATTGACCGGCATTATCGCTAAGTCACGGTATGTTGACATTGATATCTTGATAAAACTGCGCAAGTATCTGGATGATCTCGCTAATAGTGATGTATTTCGCCATGCTCTTACCAACGAGCAACAGGCAGAGTTGATTATGCAAAGAACATTAAGACAGGCAAAAGAAGATGCCAGATGGATTAAAGATCTTCCTCAAGAATTACAAGAGAGAGCCACGGCAGAATCCGCCGAGCGCATGGCAAAAAATTTAGGTCGAATTCAAGGGCCGTATGCAGAGCGGTTCAAATTAACAAATATGGTGCCAGAACATGTTGAGGCATTAGAGAAACTGGTTAAAGAAAAAGGGGATTGGGTTTTAATGTACCGCTCGGTCAATCCTGACGCCACAGAGCTTATTATTCAAAATTATGCCACTAAGGGTATGAATGTTAAAGGCAAAAGCGCTGATTGGGGAGCACATGCGGGATTTATTCCATCGGAGCAAAAATTAAGCAAGTTGGGTAATCCCAATAGGGCTGGGGGAATTGATAAGGCCGCAATTGAGGAGTTCCACGAAAAGGTCCGGAAATGCCTGAAAGCCAATCCCCCATGCGCCTTTGAAGCGGCCCTAAAATGGAAACATAAAGGCAAAGAGATGCCGGTCCATGTGGTCGTCGACAGTAAGACAGGGCAGGAAGTGACTGCGATTTTCGACGAGAGCACGGGAAAATATATTGACCGACGAGGGAACGTGATGAATGTCGACGGAACCAATGCAAGGGATGTCATGGTCCTGTCCGATTCGAATGGCAATCCGTTGACAGCCGATTATGATTTTCTCGGTTTCGGCAAGAAATCGGATATAGAAGCGCCGAGGTTTGACCGGGATAAAGGCTATATTGCCGATTGGGAAGAGGAGATGCTGGATGCCTCGAATGAGGCGATCAGAGAAGGCGGTGGATATTTGGGCGGCAATATCAGTCATCATGGAGCGGAACAATGGTATCCTTTCTCGCCGGGTGCCATGGAAGTTGACGATGTCGTTACGGTTTTTGATCCTGAAGCCGGTTTTAGGATTATTCCGAGATGCGATGCGGATTGCATGAGACATTGGTGCCGAACGGAACGGCAGTGCAATCCCTTATCCGTATGCGAACCGCCGAACACAACAAAATGTTTTCCTCCTGATCCCAACAGGCTGCTCAAAGATTATATGCACGACAAAAGGTTAGGCGGTTATAACGTCGGGCCCAATTCGAAATGGGGATGGGGCGGCTATGATGTTACAGGCGGATGGTCATTTGCCGAATACATGATGTCCGTAATGGAGAAAAGAGTTCCGACTATGGAAAGCTTATTTAGAAAATCCGTTCGCCAGGGAGCCGGACGAAGGGTCGTGGCGAAAAGAGCGGCACAGGAGGGCCGAGCGATAGATGAAGAATATTTTGAAATGGACGCAGATGTTATTAAAGAAGCAATTCCGGCATGCCGGGAAAGACCAAGGCAAGAACAAGAACAACCTCAACAATCAACGAATAATGAATAGATTTGCAAAATGATAAAGAAAATTACCACATGTTTTCATGTTTCCATTGGATTAACGGCAGTATTACATTGTTGGCTGGTGTTTGCCCATGCATCAGACGTAAGCGATCAGCCGGTTGGTTTCCAGCCAGTCCAATTGTCGCATCCTGGAGATATATCAAGAGAAGAATACGAACGTAAATTGAACGATGCTGTGAGAGCACTTGGAAATCGCCAAAGAGAGATAAGAAAGGAAATCGTCCAAATCCAGGGGGAAGTGAGCTCTGCCGGAACGGAAACACCTCTTGAAACGCGAAAAAAGCAGGCCGAGCGGCTCCTGACTTTATTGAAGGAGCTGGAAGAATTAGATCAATCCCTTCAGCAGTACCGTACTGCCATTGATACCTACCTGGGGACTCCCATCCTTCGTTTGGTGGAGGTGAAGCCGGCAGGAGTGCCGGGTCGTAGCGATTCTTTGTCTGCAGTTGATAAAAAAATATGCAGCATAAAGGTCTCGCAGGCTCCCCTTGAAATCATTCCCGGAAATACCGCCCGTTTCGTCATGGACGTCAAACAGCGCCAAGGCTGGAACTTTGCAGCCCAATGTGCGGACCCGCAGTACAGATCTCGCCCAGATGACATTAACAACAAGGTGACGGGCATATTGTCCGTCAATAAAAGTTGGGCAGACTGGCACGAGATCATAAGCAAATTGTCCCCGCAGCCACACGTGTTGACCTGGGGCCGGAAGGAATTTGCCCGATTCTGCGACTACGCACCCACTTATCGGGATTCTGAAGCGGGTTATGCCAAACAGGTCCCGTTCGAACTCGAAGACCAGGTGCAGTTTACGGTCACACTGCAGCCGGATCGATTCCCGCACGAGAACGCCTACCGGTTCCGGGGAGAGGCAAGATCCAGCGGCAGGCACACGGTGACAGGCTTTGACGGCTCCAGGACGCTCATCAAGGCAGCCTATGCGGATTCAAAAGGGTACTGCACCTCCGGGGACGGGGGATGTCCCGATCTTTTTCTAGTCATCGGTGGTTCCAATTTTCCACTGGTTTTCCACTACAGGCATGTAAGGACAGGGGAGCGCTACATCACCTCCCTGCCGGAGTACAACCATCCCGCGTCATTTGATACACCTCTATTTGTCGGCGAGCCGCCGACAATGGTACTGGCCCTGCCTGATTTTATTGGAAAGTCGCTCCATGAAGCAAATAAATGGCTCGATGATAACAAGTTAAAGATGCTTGCACCGAAGACAGGCTCGCCTGCACCTACCAGGGAGAAATCCGGAACAATACAGGCACAGGAACCCGATGCGGGAACCGTAATGAAGGCTGACGGCACGGTGACTTTTACGGTTTACTCTGAATATGTGCCCACAAGAGAAGAGCAAGTTGCCAACACCGACTGCTCAAGATTTCGCGGCAGCCGTGCGTATTGGGATGATGCCGCTCAAAAGCCTCTTTGCGGATGTTTTGAGGGGCTCCAGTGGAACCTGGCAAAGACGCAGTGCGTCACAGTAGAAGTTCAGGCCAGTGAAGTTTGCACCCGGAAGTGGCCTGGCAGTGTTCCAATGAGAAAGAAAGCAGACGGCAATTTCGACTGCGGCTGCCCCCAGGGTTATACCTGGGCGGCAGATAGAACCCATTGTGAAAAGCTGATACCCGTGGAGGAACTCTGTGCCAGGAACTATCCTGGTAGTATCCCCACTACTAGCCGGGATGTCAATGGCAATGTCATCTGCGGCTGTCCCCAGGGTTATGTATGGGATTCTCCCCAACACAAGCGTTGTGTTCAGCAGTCTACGCCTGAGGAAGTCTGTGCCAGGAAGTGGCCTGGCAGTGTTCCAATGGGAATAAAAGCAGACGGCAATTTCGACTGCGGCTGCCCCCAGGGTTATACCTGGGCAGCAGGTAGAACCCATTGTGAAAAACTGATTCCCCTGGCCGAACTCTGTGCCAGGAACTATCCTGGTAGTGTTCCCACTAATAACCGTGATGCCAATGGCAATGTCATTTGCGTCTGTCCCCAGGGTTATGCATGGGATTCTCCTCAACACAGGCGTTGTATTCAGCAAACTGGCACGGGGAGCGGTGGAAGTGGTCAGAAGAAGAAATGTTATGTATGGTGTACTGAATCTGGTATCTGTACCCCCTCAATGTTCGGTTCTAATCCATGTTCAAAAGAGTGGTGGGCACAGAATAAAGCTCGAATTAAAACCATGCAGGAATGTCCCTGTGAAGGCGATAGTGGGAACGGTGGAAGTGGCGGCGGACCAGATAGCGTTTGTCCTCCTGGATATTATCGAGGGAGTGATGGTACATGCGCTCCAGTTGGTTCAGGTACATTCGGGCAGTAGAAGGACGAACTTAACGCAATTTTAGTAAATCCATACGGGGGCCGACGGAACGGACCACGGGGTGGGGGACACAAGCGGCAGGGGGAGAAACTTCTGGACAATTCGGATGCATTAACCCGAGAACGCAGCAAAAAGTGACAGAGTGTGTCATTAATGATCAGGTATCCCTATAAAGACCCTGATAAGGATCCTGAAAAAACCCGGGGAAAGCAAAAAGCAGCGTATGGTGTCTGACGATTTTCAGTGGATAGAGGGGAAAAAATGAGGATGCATAACAATGGGTCACAGAGAGAACTTAATGGGATTTCAATCACTTCTGCCTCAGTGTTCATGCAATTACCTTCTGAGGCGAACGAACTCCGGGGAACCGTTATTGAAGTGCAAGACAATGTCGAATCGGCTGAAACCATACAATCTGCAATTGGAGATATGCTATCTATGCTTGAGCCTACCCACCCTAAGACAACAAGTATCGAAAATAAAATTATTGAAGAAGCCTTTGCATAAATCTTCGATAGATGAGGTCCTTTTTTGTTGTTCTGCTGATCTGAAGAAGATGCTGATTTACATTAATATTTCACGGGCTATGAATATTCGGTGGTGTGTTGATTAGGTGAGGAAATTCTCATCTGGATTTAAATCTTAAAAAACAAAACTTGTGGCTGGAACAGAGATTTTGTATCGAATCAAAGATAGAGCACTCCTATCCCACCCCATTGCCCCCAGCCCCGGTCATCTTCCCTATCGATAAATTCTCTCCGCCGGAAACAGCATTTCATCTCATTCCAGAACCTGTCGACTCTGCATGCGCGGACCCTGGGGTGGAAAAGGATGTCATGGAGAACAACAAGTCCGCCCTTTTTTACGAGAGGAGAATACATCCGGAAATCTTTTTTAACCCCGGAATATCTGTGGTCTCCGTCAAGAAAGAGCAGGTCAATGCTACGGTCTCTCAATATTTTCTTTACCTTCTCTTGTGTCGCGGTCTTGTGAGAATCCTCTCTCAGTAAATACATCCTCTGAGCTTTCTTCTTGTATCTTCTGAATTTTTTTATATCGCTCCGGGGATACCCTCCTCCAAATGGCCCTCCGGGCAGGTCGATGCTGACCAGCAGTGCATCGGGCTGGGCAATGCGGCACCAGGCGTACAGCGTTCCTCCCCCGGCGGTTCCTATCTCGACAATCGTCCTCAATTTCCTTTTCTTTAAAAGACTGATCAGCGGGGAAAATTCGGTTATTTTCTGGATCGCGCCCTTTCTCTCGATTGCTGTCCTGGCAATTGTCCGTGAATTCATGGGTTATTACTTTTTGCAGGGAATCCCTGAGTGCAGGGGTAAGGGTATTTTTCAATCAATATCCGCAAACCGAACCAAGGTCCCTTTTCTCGGGGTACCGTACCGGAATATGGTTATCCCCTTGCAGCCTTTTTCATAGGCGAGGAGGAATGCCCGTGCCACGTCTTCTTTCTTCGAACGGTATGGCATATTGATGGTTTTTGAGACTGCGTTGTCGGTAAACTCCTGAAACGCTGCCTGCATCTCGATATGGTCATCCGGAGGGATCTCATGCGCGGTTCTGAAGAGTTTCCTGACCGGTTTCGGGACTTCCGGCATGCCCCGCAGGTGTCCCTTCTCAATCACCTTCTGCAGCAGTTCCTCTGAATAAAACCCCTGCCGGCGTGCAACCTCCAGGAAGAGCCGGTTGATCTCCTGCAATTCCGTATCAAGGATATACCGCTTGAAGGCAAGCGCAAACAACGGTTCAATTCCGCTTGAGCAGTCGGCAAGGATCGAGAGAGTTCCTGTCGGCGCTATGGTAGTCGTAGTCGCATTTCTTAGCCCCGGCATACCCGGTGCATCGTAAACAGACCCCCTGAAATTCGGGAAAACCCCTCTCTCTGATGCCAGCGCTTCGGATGCACTCCGCGAACTGTCTCTGATGAATTTCATGATTTCCCGTGCAAGGGAAAAGGCTTTTTTGCCGGCGTACGGTATGCCGAGGAGGATGAGCAGGTCAGCCCATCCCATGACCCCGAGGCCTATCTTCCTGTTGCCCTTATGCATCTCTTCTATTGCAGGGAGCGGGTATTTGTTCACATCTATTGCATTATCGAGAAACCGGACAGCAGTTACAATATCACGGCCAAGGGATTCCCAATCAACCCGGGCTTTCCCGGTATGAGAGGGGTTATCTGTTCCGTACTTCGAAACATTGAGAGACCCGAGAACACATGCCTCGTAGGGAAGCAGGGGCTGTTCGCCGCAGGGGTTGGTTGATTCGAGAGAACCGATATGCGGTGTCGGATTTGCCCTGTTGATTGTATCGATGAACACCAGTCCGGGATCGCCGGTCATCCACGCACTCTCTACAATCTCGTCGAACACCTTCTTCGCCCTGATTCTCCCGGTTACCGTCCTGCTCCTCGGGTTCAGCAGCTCGTACTCACCGTCCCCGGCCAGTGCATGCATGAACGCATCAGTCACTTCCACAGAGATATTGAAATTCGTCAACTCTCCCTCAGCCCTTTTCACTCTCACAAATTCAAGGATATCGGGATGATCGACCCGGAGCATGCCCATGTTTGCTCCTCTCCTGGCCCCGCCCTGCTTGATCACATCTGTTGCGATATTGTAGATCTTCATGAAGGAGACCGGGCCGCTCGCTACACCTCCCGTGGACTGTACAATATCAGCCCTGGGCCTCAGTCCTGAAAAGGAAAACCCCGTGCCTCCCCCGCTCTGGAGTATCAGGGCGGCATTCTTCAGGGTCTCGAAAATCCCCCTCATGGAATCTTCGACAGGGAGGACAAAACATGCTGCGAGCTGCCCTGATTCTTTTCCGGCATTCATCATGGCGGGTGAGTTGGGGAGGAACCGGAGGCTGGTCATGAGGTTATAGAATTTTTCCTCCCATTCTTCCGGGTCCCTCCCGTAGAGGCTTTCTGCCGCAGCAATTGTCCCTGCAACCCGTCGGAAAAGCCCTTCAGGAGTCTCTATGATTTTCCCGGATTCATCTTTGAGGAGATACCTGCGCTCCAGGACAATGCGTGCATTTCCGGTGAGCTCCATACGCACAGTATAGCAAAATATAGATATGGTTATGCAGTGTGGCGGCTTGCATACTCCTGTCATTCTCCGGCTTGACCGGAGAATCCGGTATCTCTCTCTGGATTGCCCGGTCAAGCCGGGCAATGACATACAAGTATACTTATACCCTTAACAGCATAAGGAGGGATTGCTATCGAGAGGTTTGGAAACTACCCCCTTTGGTTACCAGAGGGGGTGACTGGAGATATTGAGGCCCCCTATTTCTTTCTCGCTGCGAGCTTGTTCAGGGCATTGATATAGGCCTTTGCAGCAGCAACGATAATGTCGGTGTCAGCGCCATGTCCCCGGACTGACCGGTCGTCTTCTTCAAGGGAAACCATCACCTCTCCGAGCGCATCAGTCCCGCCGGTTATCGCCTTGACCTCAAACTTCAGCAGACTGCTTTTCGTTGCTGTTATTGCGGCAATTGCCTTGTAGGTAGCGTCAACAGGACCGTCGCCCTGCTCCATCCTGTGGACGATCCCGTCACCCACCTTCAGCTTCACAGCAGCAGTCGGCTTCTGGTTAACCCCGCAGATCATGGAAAGATCCACCAGGCTGTATGTTTCAGGGACCTGGACCATGCCGGCGGTGATCAGCGCCTCGATGTCCTCATCGAAGATGTCCTTCTTCTGATCGGCAATCCTCTTGAAGCGTTCGAATGTCTTGTTCACTTCTTCATCAGAGAGTTCATAGCCGAGTTCCTTCAGTTTCGTTTTAAAGGCATGACGGCCTGAATGCTTCCCGAGGACCAGCTTTGCAGAATAAAGGCCGATGCTCTCAGGCCTGATAATTTCATAGGTCGATTTTTCTTTGAGGAGCCCGTCCTGGTGGATGCCCGACTCGTGGGCAAAAGCGTTTGCGCCGACAATCGCCTTGTTCGGCTGTACAGACATCCCCGTGATTTTGGTCACAAGCCTGCTGCTCCTCATGATCTCTTCGGTATTGATTCCGGTATCGGCATCGAAGAGGTCGCGCCGTGTGCGCAAGGCCATGACAACTTCCTCCATGGAACAGTTCCCCGCCCGCTCACCGATCCCGTTGATCGTGCATTCGATCTGTCCCGCACCGTTCAGCACCGCAGCAAGTGAGTTTGAAGTGGCAAGCCCCAGGTCGTTGTGACAGTGGACGGAGATGACCGCCCGGTCGATATTTTTCACCTTCTCGTGGATCGCCTTGATCATCGCCCCGAATTCGGAAGGGATAGTGTATCCTACCGTATCCGGGATATTCACGGTCGAGGCTCCTGCATCAATGACCGCCTCAACTACCTCGCAGAGATAATTGATATCAGTCCTGGTCGCATCCATAGGAGAAAATTCCACATCGTCGACAAGACTCCGCGCAAACTTCACCATATTCACGGAACGCTTGAATGCTTCTTCCCTGCTTACCCTGAACTGGTATTTCAGATGGATGTCCGAAGTCGAATGAAAGGTATGGATCCGCTTCCTGGGAGCATCTTTCAGCGCTTCCCATGCGCTTCGGATATCCTCCTCCTTTGCCCTTGCAAGGCTGCAGATGACGGGGCCATCGATCTCGTTCCCGACCGTCTTCACCGCTTCAAAATCTCCGGGGGAGCTGTAGGCAAACCCGGCCTCGATCACATCGACCCCGAGTTTTGCAAGCTGCCTTGCCAGTGCGAGTTTTTCCTGTACATTCATGGACGCACCGGGTGACTGCTCGCCATCGCGGAGAGTGGTGTCAAATATCTTTATCTGTCTCATTGGGTCTTGCCTGCCTTCTGTTTCCGACTCTTCCTTGCGAAGAGGATAATATTCTCCATTATACCGCTTATCAGGTAGATCATTGCAAATACAAACAGCGCGATCTCCGGGTGCATGACGATGATGACGAGGACTACTACGAACATGACGAGAATCCAGAACGGCTTCCTTCTGCGGAAATCGAGTTCCTTTGCGCCGTGGAATCTCAGGGTGCTGACCATAAGGACTGCGAGGGCAAATACAAAGAAAAGGACGAAATAGTTCTTCGCAGGGACTCCGCCCCATACCTCGGTAGAGAAGATCACGAGTGTTGCCAGAAGCGTTGCAGCGCCGGGGATAGGCATGCCGGTAAATGATTTTGATTCAGCCGATCCCATCTGGACATTATATCTCGCAAGCCGCAATGCTCCGCATGCAACAAAGAGGAACGCCGCTGCCCAGCCCACCCTTCCGAAGGGAATCAGTGCCCATTTATAGAGCATGACCGCGGGTGCGACACCAAACGCCACGAGATCAGAGAGAGAGTCCAGTTCAATGCCGAACTTGGTCGTGCTGTGGGTAAGCCTTGCAACCCAGCCGTCGAGGCCGTCGAAAATATTCGCCAGAAGGATTGCCCATGCGGCATGGAGATAGAGGCCCTTGATCGATGCAAGGATTGAATAGAAGCCGAGGAACATCCCGCAGAGCGTCAGTGTATTCGGCAGTATATAGATGCCCTTCCGCATTAATCAAGAACACCTTTCCTGAAAGCCTCGATCCCGATACGTTCCACGAACCGTGGCATGCGTTCCCGCGGTTTTGAATTTTTTCCATAGAAGTCAAGACACTTCTCGACGAGCAGAAGCGCCTGGTCATCGGTCAGGTTCGCCGCAACCACATCGGCTATGCGGGGTCTCCCTCCGGAATTCCCCCCCACGAGGATTTTCCAGCCTCCCGGCTCTGCAATGGCCCCGACATCCCTCAGGAAACTCTCGGCGCAGCATAACTTGCAGCCCGACACACCGATCTTTGTTTTGGCAGGAATAACGTCCTGTTTGCCGACATATCCCTGCTCGATCTTCGCTGCGAGGCCGAGGGAATTCCCCTGTCCGAACTTGCAGGTCTGATTCCCGGGGCATGCCTGAACGTAATGGACGCAGAGCCCCTCTGCCGGGCCTACCTCCATCGCGAGGTCAGCCCACGCCTTTTCCACATCTTCCGGCTGGAATCCTACCAGAGCGATACGCTGTCCCGACGTGATCTTGATGATACGGACGTTGTATTTCCGTGAGACCCTGGCCAGGGCCTCGAGGATTTCCGGTGTCAGTACCCCCATCGGAATTCTCGGCACGATTGCATAGGTCTCCCTATCCCTCTGTAAAATTGCTCCCCTCGGTTCTTCAGCCATCATAATGCTCCTCCCTCACGTTCCAACGGTACTCAATCGATTTATTGTCTGTTGTTCATTAATCGGCGACATCAGTCATTGGTCACCAGTCACTAGTCATTGGTAACAGATCATTGGTGATAACTCTTTGTCTTTGCAATCACGGTCTCTCCGGCTTTTACCGTATCGCCGGACTTCACCGTGATCTGCACATCCTGGGGAAGATATACATCAAGTCGTGAACTGAACTTAATCATGCCGTAGCGCTCACCCCGTCTGAGCAGATCACCCGGTTTTACCCGGCATACAGCCCTTCGCGCGATAAACCCCGCAACCTGCCTTACCAGTAACTTGCCCTGTTTGCTTTCGAGGACCATGTTTATGTGTTCGTTTTTTATCGGGGCGTCTTCCTTGTACGCAGCCAGGAATTTCCCCGCCTTATGCTCCACGGTAACCACCTCTCCATCACACGGCGCCCGGTTGACATGAACGTCCAGGGGTGACATGAAGATGCTTACCTCCCGTGTCTGGGAGCCAAGATACTCCTGCTCATAGACATCTTTGATAAGAATGACCTTTCCGTCTGCAGGAGCAACGAACAAGCCTTCACCCCGGGGTATCACCCGTTCCGGGTCTCTGAAGAAATAGGGCATGAACAGAGCGGCAAGCAGAGAGATGCCGGTGAGTGCCACCAGGAGGAAGAAGACGAACTGCTGGGTCCCGGATCTCCAGGTCCAGAAAAGCAGGATACCCAAGATAACGGTAGTAACGAGGGTTCCCAGGATAAAGGGGTATCCTTCATGGGCAATTTTACTCAGCAATGGTATTCACTTTTCTTCTCTGATTCTCAAGACAGAGACTCCGGCCTTCCCTCATTATTCGCTCCCGGGTCCCGGACATACTGAATCCTTTATGCTTTGGACTTATCTACGAGCTTGCCTTTCCTGAGCCACGGCATCATTGCCCTGAGTTTTGCCCCGACGTCTTCTATAGGGTGGCTCTCACCTTCCTTTGTGAGGGCGTTGAAAACCGGTTTGTTCGCCCTGCATTCGAGGATCCATTCCTTCGCAAATTCACCGGTCTGTATCTCCCGCAGGATATGCTTCATCTCATGTTTTGTGTCTTCTGTGATGATCCGTGGCCCCCGGGTAATATCCCCGTACTGTGCGGTATTGCTTATCGAATACCTCATGTTGGAGATCCCGCCTTCATAAATAAGATCCACGATAAGCTTCACTTCATGGAGACATTCGAAATAAGCCATTTCAGGCGAGTACCCGGCTTCGACAAGGGTTTCATAGCCGGCGGTGATGAGTGCGGTGAGCCCTCCGCAGAGCACAACCTGCTCCCCGAACAGATCTGTTTCCGTTTCTTCCCTGAAGGTCGTTTCAATGACACCGGCACGTCCTCCGCCGATCGCGGAAGCGTAAGCGAGCGCGACTTTTTTCGTCTTTCCGGACGGGTCCTGATGCACGGCGATGAGGCAAGGGACCCCGCTTCCTTTTGTGTACTCAGACCGCACAAGGTGGCCGGGACCTTTCGGCGCTGCCATAAAGACATTCACATGGGCCGGCGGCACGATCTGTCCGAAATGGATATTGAATCCGTGCGCAAATCCAAGGAAAGCGCCTTTTCTGAGGTTCGGCGCAATTTCAGCCTTATAGATATCAGCCATATATTCATCCGGAACGAGCATCATGATAACGTCTGCCTTTTTCGCAGCTTCTCCTGCGGTATATACCTTGAAGCCTGCCTTTTCTGCCTTTTCCCAACCCGGGCCGCCTTTTCTTACGCCGATAATCACATCAAACCCGCTCTCTTTCAGATTATTCGCATGGGCATGCCCCTGGCTGCCGTACCCGATAATCGCAACCTTCCTGCCCTGCAGAACCTTCCTGTCGGCATCTTTATCATAGTAGATCTTTACCATTCTTCCCTCCGTGAATAGTCTGAATTAAGTTAAGCGTATTATATTACAACCTTATGGATTTTTTCTAATTTGTTGCATGTCTGGATAGAGAACTGCGCACAGTGAGCTGCTTCATAAAATGTGCACGCGGACAACTCTTATTGGATACGATGTTCATTCTGATGGTTTATTATATATTTGCCCGGCAGCAGAAATTATTGATTCGCAGTTGCGTAAAGCCTGTTCTTAAAGTAGAATTTGTTCATGTCACATCATGGGGAGATGTGAGTTGTCCGGGAAGCTTTCGTTTGAACGATATCACTGGTTTCACGGTCAAATCAAGGCAAACCGCTATCCGAATGCCGGGAGGCTTGCAGAGCATTTCGAAATATCCACTAAACAGGCGCAAAGGGACATCGTTTTTTTAAGGGAGAGGCTTGGCGCACCATTTGTTTATGCCCCTGAAAAGAAGGGGTATTGCTACGAAAATGACAAATACGAACTGCCGCCTGTCTGGTTTAAAGAGGACGAGTTTCATGCATTCTGTATAGCGCTCCGCCTCGCGGCAACGCTGCCGAATGAGAGCTTCAAGAATTCGCTCAACAATTTCCTCAATAAATTTCTTTCATTCCGCTACATGGGCGCTCTTCCCCGTCTGCCGGAGATCATGGAGAAGGTATCGGTAAAAAATATCCAGTATTACAGAGTTGATGAAGCAATATTTCACAACATGGTAGGCTCCCTGTTCAGAAATGATCCGGTAAAGATTTCCTATCACAGCCCCCACAAAAACGAAACAACAGACCGTATTATTCTCCCCCTTCATCTCCTCTGCTACATGGGAAGCTGGCATGTCATTGCCTTCTGCACCCTGCGGAATGAATTGAGGGACTTTGCCCTTTCACTTATCAGGTCTGTTGAAACTATTTCAGCCAAGATAAGCCTGCCGGATAACATGCCGTCAATTAAGGACTATATGAGGCAGAATTTCGGCCTGATGAGCGGTGAAAAATCGACAGAGGTCTGCCTGAAGTTCGCGCCTGATGTATCGTCCTGGATTTCAGAACAGATATGGCACAAGAAACAGGCAGTTTCAATAGACAGTAATGGTAATTTATTCCTCAGAATACCGGTAGCAGACTTCAGGGAAATCCGTCGTGAAATCCTGAAATTCGGGGCAAAACTTGAAGTACTGTCCCCGGAGGAATTGAGGAACGAGATAAAAGAGGAAATAAAAAAGATGTCGATAGTCTACCGGTAGGACATCATTTGGGGGAGTGGTAGTGATAATATGGTAGCGAGGCATGAAAGAGACTGAAGAAAAATCCTATTTTCGCTATTGGGGCAAGGCAGACCTAAACTGCTACTGCGGAACTCGGACACGGGTAATTGGTATATAACAAATGGAGGTATGATGAAAGGTATTATTCCTGCTGAAGTGATTGAACGAAAAATCTATCTTATACGCGGAGAAAAGGTGATGTTAAGTTCAGACCTCGCTGAACTTTATGGCGTTGAGCCAAAGGTTTTGATACAGGCTGTCAAAAGAAACATCGAACGATTCCCGGATGATTTTATGTTTCAGCTTTCAAATCAGGAGTTTACAGACTTGAAGTCACAAATTGTGACTTCAAGCTGGGGCGGGAGTCGGAAGGCTGAGAGCTTGTGAAAATTTCGCTTGCAGCGCGAATGAAAGCATGAAAGAGACTGAACATAAATCCTATTTCCGCTATTGGGGAAAAGCAGACCTTTGTATCCAGTTCCAAATTGTTGCTGTCAATTTTATTCATCTGAGACGCGCTATATGATTTATTTTTGGGCAAAGACTACTAAAGATAACAAACCGGGCATCTCAGTCTTCGAACACATGGTAAATGTAGGATACGTAGCTCGCTGTATGGCTGAACTTGCGCCGGCGTTATTGAAACGGTTTCAACTTAAGGCGGCAACAGTTGGAGCACTATCCGCACTTCATGATTTGGGAAAGATTTCTCCTGGGTTCCAGAGGAAGTGTGAGGCATGGCTTGACGAACGTGGTCTTCTGCAGATTGCCAGAAATTGGGTCTGGGATACCTCAATGGAATCAGACCATGGGAAAACAACTCATGCCACTGTTCAAAAATATTTCAACGATATTGGATTGGATCGAGGGACGGGTAAATTTCTTTCTGCCGTACTGGGTGGCCATCATGGAAAACTCAGCCCACCGAATGATCGCGGCTTCAAGCCGAAGGGGCAGATCACTGAAAACCAAAGCGGAATAGACTGGGAGAGAGAACGCAATAATGCTGCTGATGCTATACGATCGGTGTTCGGGGTTAATATGACGGGACTTGCGGTAGAGGATTCGTCTCCTGCTCTCTGGTGGCTGGCAGGTCTAACATCTGTAGCTGACTGGATAGGTTCCGATGCGCGATACTTCTCCGTCGAAGGGGGAATGAAAGTCTCTCAAATCGTCGAGACAGCCAAGAGATGTCTTGATGAGATCGGTTGCGCTCGCCCACAAATTGTGTCCGGACTTTCATTTCACGACTTATTTCACGATATACAAAAACCGGATGTTCAATTTGCGCCTAACAATATGCAATCAAGTGCTATCTCAATAATTACTGACCCCGGTGTTTATGTCATCGAGGCGCCTATGGGCATGGGCAAGACGGAGGCAGCATTGGGTGCGGCATATCAGCTTCTTGCAACCGGCAAGGTTCATGGCATCTACTTCGCCCTGCCGACACAAGCCACCAGCAACCGGATGCACCTGCGCATGGCGGAATTTGTGAAACGCATAGCACCCGATGCTGTAGGAAGTCGGATCATACACGGTAATTCTTGGCTTATGGATAAGGCTGAGATGCTTTCTCCTGCCACAACCATAAAAGACGATATGGAAGATGCTGTAACCGGACGCGACTGGTTCTCTTCGGCCAAGCGATCTCTTCTTGCGCCATTCGGTGTGGGCACGGTGGATCAGGCACTGTTGGGTGTTGTGGCGGCGAAGCACTTCTTTGTCCGGCATTTTGCTCTTGCCGGAAAGGTGGTGATTCTCGATGAAGTTCATTCCTATGATCTCTACACTGGTACACTTATAGACCGATTGATTGAGACATTGGAAGGACTTGGCTGCACAGTCATCGTGCTTTCAGCCACACTTTCAGGGAAACGGCGTGGACAAATAGTTTCAATTCCTGAAGATAATGACACCGCTGCTGCTGAGCATCCCTATCCGCTTGTAACAGGGCGCCGGACAGGAAATGTTATTGACCCGATTGCCTCAATACCGCCGGAGGCACGCGATATCGGAATCGCCTTCAAGTCCGAGGTAGACGCGACATCTGAAGCGATTGAAATGGCACTAAAAGGAGGGTGTGTTCTATTGGTTTGCAATACTGTTAATGAAGCCCAGCGACAGTATAGCAACTTTCTACATCGGAACGGGGCGAGTTTTCCTATCGGCCTGCTGCACTCCCGATTTCCTTTCTGGCGTCGAGAAGAGCTTGAGAACGAGTGGATGGAGCGGTTGGGTAAAGACAGTGCTACAAGGTGCGGATCAATTCTTGTTTCAACACAGATTGTTGAGCAGAGCGTCGATCTTGATGCCGACCTACTCATCACGGAATTAGCCCCCACCGACATGCTGTTGCAACGTATGGGACGGTTATGGCGTCACAAGCGGGAGAACAGGCCCATTTCTACCCCGAAAATGTACATCATTGAGGAAGAAAAAAGCCTTGATGAGTTTCGGCAGATGGGTACCAAAGCCATCGTCAAGGCACTTGGAGGCAAGGCACATGTGTATAACCCTTACGTGCTGCTCCGTTCACTGGAAGTCTGGCGAGGGCTGGAACAGGTTATCTCCATTCCTAAACAGATTAGGCGTCTGATCGAGGCGACCTATGAAGAGCATAACGATGAACCAGAAGCGTGGCGAAAGCTGTTTGATGAAAGATTTGCAACAGATTCTGGCCGAAAGTTCCTCGCTGACCGGAACAGTAATCTTTGGCAGGTTGTTCTTGAAGACGAAGAAGGCAGGCAAACCCGTCTTAATGAGGTGACTATTCTATCTCTGGTGCTCTGCCGCTCTTTTTCAAAAAAGAAGGCTGAATTTATTGATGGTACAAGTGCCATACTCGGAGGTGAGGAGTTTCACTTGGCAACGGCCCAGGGGATTCACCGGAATCTGGTGAAGATTCCTGAATACCATTTCACGGAAGTTGAGGCGTATGCTGCAATCGCCAAATATCTGCGCGGTGCGCAGTGTGTTGGTCTTGTCGGAGGCGACGGGACTGTTTCGGTAAAAGGATTAAAGAATGGAGTTCTGCTACGGTGGAACAAGGACTTGGGGTTAGTCTTAGAAAAGTCGGCAGAGGAGGTGGATTGATGAATGTAGCTTTTGATCCTTGGATACCAGTAGTGACAACTACCGGTGAGCGAAAACTGGCAAGTCTTAGCAAGGTATTTTCCGATGGGACGCATTATGCCGACCTGTCGGTTCGTCCGCATGAACGGGTTGCACTGATGCGACTATTTCTGTGCGTTGCGCATGCAGCACTCGATGGCCCGAAGACTTACCCTGAATGGTGCGACGTGCCGAAACAGTTGCCTAAAGCAGCACGTAAGTATATTAAAACATGGGAGGAGTCGTTCGAACTTTTCCATGAGTCAAAGCCCTGGTTGCAGGTGAAGGAGTTGAAAGGTGTAGAGAGAGATACAAAGAATTCTGAAAAAACTTCGCCCGTCGCTCTTCTCGATTCGGAATTAGCTACGGGAAACAATTCAACGCTTTTTGATCACGAGGGATCAATGGCAATCAGGATGGTTGACCCTGCTCGGCTTGCGCTGAATCTGTTGACATTTCAAAACTTCTCTTCGGGTGGTGGTTCTCCCGTTGCTCAATGGAAAAAGAAGAAAACTTCACAAGTGGGGAACCCCGACGCACCTTGTCTTTCGCAATCCATGTCGCATTGTTTTTTTAGGGGAAGGAATCTGGCCGAAACTATACATTTAAACTTGCCGACACATGAGCGCATCGGAATGGTTTATCGCTGTTTCTCGCTCGACAAGAAGAAAAATACATATTCATTCAACGATATACAAATGGGCAAACCAGTATGGGAATGCTTCCCTATCTCACCGGATGATTCAATGTCAGTAGAGAATGCAACTCGGACATATCTCGGTCGATTGGTACCCATCTCTCGTTGGGTTCGTCTTATTGAAAACACAGATCAGATGTTTTGCTGTAATGGATTCAAATATGACACCTATAAGGATGGGTTCCCAGCGGAACCAACGGCGGCTGTTCGTCTGGTAACAAAGAAGGATAGGAAAGGTATCAAAACGACAGAGCGAAGAGTTGTCGGTGTTAGCCCGAGCAGGGCTATATGGAGGGAATTGTCGGCTCTTCTCACGAAACGTGCTTCTGATGGACTCGGTGGGCCACTTGCTATGGAAAATGCGCCCAATGACACCGAGTATGATTTTCACGTTTGCGCTATGACACGTGATCAAGCCTCGATGGATATTGGAATTGAGTCAGTCTTCCATCTTGCTCCGATATTTCAAGCCAACCTCGCCGTCTATTCGGCAGAGGTCGAACAGGCAGAAAATATCTCTCGCCGTCTCCGCAGAGCAATTGAGACATATCGCATAGCCATCGACAACGATTGGACTCCGCGTGTCAAACGTACTCAAGCAAAGGATCAAGGTAAGCTGAAGAATCGGATGGCACAGCCCGCTTTTTTGTTTTATTGGACTGCTGTAGAAAAAAATTTACCATTGCTAATGAGACATATTGAGGCTATCGGCATCGATGATGCAGTGCCGACCCGTGAAGCTTGGCGCAAGATGCTATTTGCGACAGCCTCTGAAGCTTATCGTTGTGCCTGTGGAGAGGAAACGCCACGGCAGATACGCGCTTTTGCCAAAGGCTGGCAGCGGTTGACTTCAAAGAAGGATGAGACAGAAGCAGAAATATCAGATACAAAGGAGGATGAAGTATGAGCGCATTTATAGACCGACTACGCAGACAAGCAGATAATCGAGGAATGATGGCCAACCTTCGATGCGTACTGGTGGACAACAAGAAACACCGGGCTTGGCCCGCATTAAACCGAATCAGCGTGAATGTCACAAACGATGTAGATGCCCTTATTGCAGGCCTCTTCGCCACACACCCGGAAGAAACACAGACTGGTAACTTTGGGACAACCTGCAAAGTCATCGAGAGCCGCCGCGGTGATAAGCGAAGCGACGACAACAAACTGACACCCACGGAACGTCGGTTTCAGCACCTTCTGTCCGCAGAAAAGGGTGACGAGCTTTACCAGCGGGTGACGAGAATGGTAATCATGGCCAAATCACAAGGAGTGCCGGTCAACTACGAACAGCTTGCAATCGATCTACGACGCTGGGCCGACCGGACTAAAATTGAATGGGCTGCTGCCTTTTGGACGCCGGGCACTCAACCCGCAGCCGAGGAGGACTTATGATCTGGCTTGCACGTCTTGAAATTGATGCAGACACTGCTCGTGCTGAAAGTGTTTCGGACAGCTACGCCTGGCACAAAAAGTTATGGGATTGTTTCCCTAATGTACCAGAGCAGAAGCGTACTGATATCGGTTTTCTTACCCGAATTGATATGCTTGAAGGGGCGTTCCGAATCTGGATTATGGCTAAGCGAAAACCAGCACGACCGCAATGGTGTCCGTCTAACGGCTTTGCCCTAAAAGAGATTGCTGCCTCGTTCCTCACTCACCGTTACTATGCCTTCGATTTGCGGGCCAACCCTGTGAAGACAATTGTACAGCGAGGCACTAACGGGGAGACTTTGTTTCGAGCCAATGGAAAGCGAAAGTGTGGCAAGCGGGTTCCACTGGTTAAGCCGGAAGAACTTCGCGTATGGCTTGATCGTAAGGCGGCTGCTGGAGGATTTAAGATTGTCGAAGACAAGCCGCTTGAGATTGCACCAACGGTAGGAAGCCATTTTCGTAAGAAAGGACAGGAGGCTTACCATGGCAGCGTCCAGTTCAGAGGTGTATTGGAGGTAACCGACACCACGCAATTTTCTGAAACCTATTATACCGGAATCGGCAGCGCCAAGGGGTTTGGTTTCGGCCTGCTGTTGCTTGCACACGTAAACCTATAACAATAGCTATGTTAAAGGAGAAAAAACATGAAACATTTGGAACTTCACATCATTCAATCTGTCCCTGTCGCCTGTCTTAACCGCGACGACCTCAATTCACCCAAGACGGCAGTCTTTGGCGGCGTCCAGCGGGCGCGGGTGTCAAGTCAGTCGTGGAAGCGGGCGATACGCGAGATGGCTGAAAAAGAACTTGATAAATCGGGCCAGTTTAGGGGGCAGCGAAGCAGGCTATTTATTGAGAAAATATCAACTGCACTTAAAGCTCTCGGAGAAGATGAACGAACAGTAAATGCTTTATCTCTTTGCGCCGGTCATTACCTGGCAAAACTTGATCCGAAACAGGATGGAAAAGTGAAAACACTTGTATTTTTATCACCTCTTGAATACGATTTATTCGCAAGCGTTCTCTACAAGCTCAAGGATGAAGATAAACAGAAGCTGGTCGATGCGATATCTTCTGTTGATAGAGAAAAGCTGGCAAAAGACGAGGATGGTGATGACGAAGTGGATGAAGAAGAGCCGAAAAAAAAGAACAAAGGAGAGAAAAAGCTAACAGTCAAGCAGTTCACGAAACTCGTAGCAGGTATTCTCAAAAACCCGATAGAAAAAGCATTCAAGGGAGAAAAGAAGGAAACAAAAAGTCTTCCTAAAGATGCCGCTGACATCGCATTGTTTGGACGCATGGTTGCCAATGATCACTCTCTGACAGTCGAAGCAGCTTCTATGTTTTCGCACGCACTCTCGACACATAAGGTTGATAATGAAATCGATTTCTTTGCCGCCGTAGACGACCTGCAACCTAAAGAGGAAGCCGGCGCCGGCATGACCAGCACGCTGGAGTTTAACTCCGCCACTTATTACCGTTTTGCCGCCCTCAATCTTGACATGTTGGCTGATGCTGATCACCTTGGCGCTATGACTAAAAAAGAAAGACAGAGCGTGGTACGCACCTTCGTGGAGGCGACTATAAAGGCGATCCCCGGTGCTCGCAAGAATACCATGAATGGAAACACAATGCCGGCGTATGTGTTCGGCGTAGTACGTGAAAAAGGACACCCCGTACAATTGGTTAATGCCTTTGAGAGTCCGATACACTCTACATCAGGGTATGCAACAAAGTCAGCAGAGTTGCTTAAGTCGGAATACGCAAAGCTCAAGGACACATGGGGAATTGAAGCGGTTGTCGAGAAGGCGATTCCGGATATCAGTATAAAGGACTTCCTTGACGGGATGGTGGAACATGTCATCTGATAAAAGCTTTCTTGTTCTTCGTCTGGAAGGTTCTCTTCAATCATGGGGATTCGACAGTCAGTACAACCGCCGCAATACCGGCTTAATGCCGACAAAGAGCGCTATTGCTGGGATGTGCTGTGCCGCGCTCGGCCTGCCGCGAGGAAGCGACAAGGAACAGGAGTTTCTCACCGAGTTCGGAAAGGTACAAATGACTGCAATCGATATCCCTCGAAATAGTTTAAAGAAGCTGCTTGCTGTTAACCGATTGCAGGATTACCACACTGTACAAAACACGCGGAAGGCTGACGGCAAGTTAAAGGACTGTCATATAACCCACCGTCAGTACCTAACCGATGCTTCATTCGGAATCATTCTTGAAGGGAATAGCGATCTAATGGCAAAAATTGCATCAGGACTTACTAATCCTGTTTGGGGCTTATGGCTTGGGCGTAAAAGCTGCATCCCCTCGGCGCCGGTATTGGCAGGGTTGCGCGATACCCGAGACGAAGCATTGAAGTTACTAATCGGCGAAGCACCGCTTGAATCTTTCACGCGACAAGAGGATGTTGAAACCTTTACCGACGGTCGGGACTCTTTACCGGATCAGCCGGTCTCATTTGCCTCTGATAGAAGAATGTTCTCGCCCAGAAGAGTGAGGACACTGCATGGACGTTATGCAGACGGTATACAGGTCGGCCCAGCCAAGGCCTTCGGCTGTGGACTTATGCTGGTGAAGCGAATATGAGAACCAACGAGGAGGCTGAATGACGGGCAGACAATTAACGGTTTTTGAAGGTAAAAAAATCCGCAGATATTGGGATGAGAATGACGAGAAGTGGTTTTTCTCCGTCGTTGATATCGTGTCAATTCTGACAAGCAGCCCCAATCCAAGAAGTTACTGGAAGGTACTGAAAAACAGATTGAAAAAAGAGGGAAGCGAGGTGGTTACAAAATGTAACCACCTGAAAATGCAGGCTGCCGACGGCAAGTATTATCTTACTGATTCGGCTGACACAGAGACCATGTTCAGGATCATCCAGTCCATTCCTTCACCGAATGCAGAGCCCTTTAAATTATGGCTCGCCCGCGTCGGATATGAACGGGTTGAAGAAGCCGAAGACCCGGAGATTGCGATAGATCGCGCCATGCATATGTATCTCAAGAAAGGTTATTCACCTGACTGGATTAACATGCGCCTCAAAAGCATTGAGATCCGTAAGGCTTTGACGGACGAATGGCGCAGACGAGGGGTAAAGGGTACAGATGAATTCGCCATACTGACAGATGACATTACCTTTGCGTGGGCAGGCTTGAATACAAAACAGTATAAAAAATACAAGGAACTGAAAAAGGAAAGCCTGCGTGATAACATGACCAACCTTGAACTGGTCTTAAATATGCTCGCTGAGGCAAGCAACAACAGAAATTTCAGAAGTTAAGAAGCCGGAAACTTTTCATGAAAATAGAACGGTTGCGCGTGAAGGCGGAGGCGTAGCGCGAAAGGCACGAAAAGAAATTGAGGCGCGCACCGGCAGGAAAGTGATCTCAAAGGAGAATCATCTTTCTTCTATAGAGAGCCGGAAAAAATTGGAGAAGAAATGAGTGAGCCGATTCTTCCTCCCCTCAAGCCGATTCCGATAAAAGATCGTGTTTCGACAATCTTCCTCGAAAAAGGAAATCTCGACGTCCTTGACGGGGCTTTTGTGGTAATCGACAAGAATGGCGTCCGGACGCATATCCCTGTCGGTGGAGTCGCATGCCTTATGCTGGAACCGGGGACACGTGTCTCGCATGCTGCGGTAACATTGGCCTCGCGTGTCGGCTGCCTTCTTGTATGGGTGGGAGAGGGAGGCGTCCGCCTGTATGCTTCAGGGCAGCCGGGGGGAGCGCGGGCAGACCGTCTTTTGTATCAGGCTAAACTTGCTTTGGATGATGATGCCCGGCTGAAAGTCGTACGCAAAATGTATGAGTTGCGTTTCAAAGAGAAGCCGCCGGAAAGGCGAAGCATTCAGCAATTACGTGGGATCGAAGGAGTTCGGGTCAGAAAAATGTATGAACTCCTTGCCCGTCAATACGGCGTGTCATGGCGTGTCCGCAATTATGATTACGATGACTGGGGAAGCGGCGATCTGCCCAATAAGTGTCTTAGTTCAGCAACTGCATGTCTCTACGGGATCTGCGAGGCTGCGATTCTTGCAGCGGGATACGCTCCGGCTGTCGGCTTTATCCATACGGGTAAACCTCAGTCCTTCGTTTATGATATTGCAGATATATTCAAGTTTGAGACTGTCGTGCCTGTTGCGTTCCGTATTGCTTCAAAAAATCCCAAGGAACCGGAGCGTGAAGTAAGACTTGCGTGCCGCGACTCGTTCCGGCAAACAAGAGTTCTTCACAGAATTATTCCGACGATTGAACAAATTCTTGCAGCAGGAGGCATGGAGAAGCCTCAACAGCCCGAAGAGTCGGTCTCTCCCGTTATTCCCAATAAAGAGAGCATAGGCGATGCTGGTCATCGTGGTTGAGAATGTTCCCCCGCGTCTGCGGGGGCGTCTTGCAATCTGGCTGCTTGAAGTGCGGGCCGGAGTATATGTCGGTGATGTTTCAAGAAGGGTCCGGGAGATGATCTGGGAAACTGTAATTAAAGGTTGCGGCGAAGGAAATGCTGTCATGGCATGGAATACGAATACCGAATCCGGCTTTGATTTTTTGACATGGGGCACAAATCGACGGGAGCCGGTGGAGATGGACGGGATCAAACTCGTTTCTTTTTTGCCTGAAAGTGATACAGAACAGGTTGTCGATAAATTTGATTGAATTAGCCGGTAGATTTTTGGTCTTTGAAAACACTGAGTTATTTCGATGGGTTACAAAAAGTATGTTCCCCACACACGTGGGGATGAACCGGGCTAGTTCGGCTTTTGCGGTAATATTTCCCCATGTTCCCCACACACGTGGGGATGAACCGTGTCGGGTTTCTTTATGACCCATTGGATTAAAATGTTCCCCACACACGTGGGGATGAACCGTAAGAGGGAACTTCAGGCCAATGGTCAATGATATGTTCCCCACACACGTGGGGATGAACCGACCGGGAAGATTGCAATGAAGAGCGCATACGAATGTTCCCCACACACGTGGGGATGAACCGATTCCCTGACAGCGAGAGATTAGCTCACTGTCATGTTCCCCACACACGTGGGGATGAACCGCCCTTTGATAACGGAATCCTCAGTCATGGTAAATGTTCCCCACACACGTGGGGATGAACCGTCCCGGAGAGTGGCGGGACGGGTTACTTGGCATGTTCCCCACACACGTGGGGATGAACCGGTTAGGGACGGAGCCTTCGGCAAGAACGAAGTATGTTCCCCACACACGTGGGGATGAACCGTACGGTATTTTATTTGCTGCACTCGTTAGCCCATGTTCCCCACACACGTGGGGATGAACCGGTATCATCCTCAGTCTCGGCAGAACCAATATCATGTTCCCCACACACGTGGGGATGAACCGCTGTTCTTTGATGGGGTGCAGGTAGCGGTTTGATGTTCCCCACACACGTGGGGATGAACCGTATTAGCGGAATCCCTAGCTTCCCTTCCTTTGATGTTCCCCACACACGTGGGGATGAACCGGTTAGAGGATACTGTTGACAATGGAGGAAAGGATGTTCCCCACACACGTGGGGATGAACCGATGAAAAGATTTATAGCAACTCTCCCCGATGAATGTTCCCCACACACGTGGGGATGAACCGTATTCTATCGCCGATTATGAGGCGATTATTGAATGTTCCCCACACACGTGGGGATGAACCGCCTAATGGCGCATGGGCTTCTGTGGTTGTCTGATGTTCCCCACACACGTGGGGATGAACCGTTATCTATAGATTTTTCATACCACAGGATAATATGTTCCCCACACACGTGGGGATGAACCGATATTTTCTTCATTTCTTTACCTTCCTTAATGATGTTCCCCACACACGTGGGGATGAACCGAACAATCATTGCCGGGTTCACTCGTCTATCCAATGTTCCCCACACACGTGGGGATGAACCGTCTGGTAAGCAATGCCTCACATGCGGGCCAGTATGTTCCCCACACACGTGGGGATGAACCGCCAGGCCCTTGACCTGATGACACGATCCTAGTATGTTCCCCACACACGTGGGGATGAACCGGCAGATACTGTAACAAACTGGCCCGGGACTGAATGTTCCCCACACACGTGGGGATGAACCGTCCGGCACATGCGGACGCTCAATGATGGAGATATGTTCCCCACACACGTGGGGATGAACCGACGGAAACCCCTGTTATACCATTATCGGGAAGATGTTCCCCACACACGTGGGGATGAACCGTTCCCCGGGTACTGGCCGGCGCGCTTGGTATTATGTTCCCCACACACGTGGGGATGAACCGTACCTGCTGATGGATTGATAGACGATGTGGCATGTTCCCCACACACGTGGGGATGAACCGTGCCGTTATCATTTGATGTGATATTTACGTTGATGTTCCCCACACACGTGGGGATGAACCGACGATACATTTACGGTTGTCCTTGGTACAAACATGTTCCCCACACACGTGGGGATGAACCGTTCTATCTGATTGGTTGCTGGACCGATGATGAATGTTCCCCACACACGTGGGGATGAACCGACAAACCAGTACCCGGCAGAGTACCTTATGGAATGCTCCCCACACACGTGAGGAACGAGACTTGAAAATCCTGACAAATCCTAAAAATCCCCTTGACATTTCCTGGAAATTTGGTATAAATATAATATTAGCACTCTAGATATGAGAGTGCTAATTCAGCGGAATAACACGCTTATTTCGTTGCAACACAATTTTTTCGATAAGGAGGTGAGCCACTATGTTGTGGTCAGATAGGGAAAGGTTTGGAAGGTTTTTCGACCCCTGGCGTGAATTCGAGCGCATGAGCCGCGCGTTCACAGGGGGCACAATACCGACGGCCGCTGAATTCCCTGCCGTGAACATATGGATCTCGGGCGACGATGCGGTCGTGACCGCCGAAATACCCGGCATTGCCCCTGATGCCATCGATATCTCGGTAATCGGTAATGCTGTCACTCTGCGCGGTTCACGTCAGCCGGAAGTCGTCAGGGAAGGCGAGGGGTATCACAGAAGAGAGCGCTGGCAGGGCGAGTTCGCAAAAACTCTCGACCTCCCGTTTGCAATCGACGCGAATAAGGTCGAGGCATCCTTCGGCAGGGGAGTCCTGCAGATTACCCTGCCCCGTGCAGAAGCAGACAAACCCAGAAAGATCGCTGTCAAATCAGCATAAACGGACAAGGAGGTGATTCTCTATGCCGGATATGGCAAAGGATATCCAGAAAAAAGAAGCAGAAAGCCCTGAGAGGGGAGAACGCACGAGGACCCGGAGAGTCTACACCCCTGCAGTTGATATCATAGAGAGAAAGGACGATATCATGCTCATCGCCGATATGCCGGGTGTTGATGAGAAATCCGTTGATATAACCCTCGAAAAGAACATCCTCACCATCAGTGGTACCGTTGATACCCCAGCCCCTGAAAACCGGATGCTCTATGTAAATGAGTACGGTACAGGGGATTATCAGAGAGTTTTCACCCTTACCGATGAAGTCGACAAGGAGAAAATTCAGGCCTCTGTGAAAAACGGAACGCTGAAAATTATCCTCCCGAAGGCAGAGGCGGTGAGAACACGGAAAATCACCGTGAAGGCAGAAGCATAAGCACAGCAAGAAGAAAGGAGAGAATGCCATGGCTAAGAAGACAATCGTTCCGGTCCAGAAACAGAGTCTTCCTGCCAGACGTGAGGAGTGGAACCCGTTCTCCCTTCTCCGCCAGGAAATGAACTCACTTTTTGACAACTTTTTCCGCGGGTTTGAGACAGAACCGTTCGAATCACGCCTGGGTGCGTTCAGCCCGCGGGTCGATGTAGCCGAGACCGACAAGGAGATCAAGGTTACCGTAGAACTCCCCGGAATGGACGACAAAGACATCGATGTCTCTCTTACCAAAGATATGCTGACCATCAGGGGCGAAAAGAAGGAGGAGAAAGAGGAAAAAAGCAAGAGCTTCTATCGCATGGAGCGCTCGTACGGCTCGTTCAGCCGGACTGTCCCTCTTCCGACGGAAATCGACACAAACAAGGTCAAGGCTGAATTCAAGAAAGGTATCCTCAGCGTAACGCTGCCGAAAACCCAGCAGGCGATCAAGGAGACGAAAAAGATCCAGGTCAAGGCTGAATAACTGATGTAATTAAGGAATACCCCCTTTCCTTCAGGGGAACAGGGGGGTTCCTGTATGAATAATCCGGACTAAGTGATATGGCCCGGTTTTCGTATCGAACTAAACTCCCTCTGTTTTTATTCAAATCTTTCTTTGACTTGAATGTGAGTGAAGCATTAAAAGTTGAGACCTCCGCTCCGTCTCCGGTCTCCTCGAAGTTACCCGTGATTTCGATACGAAAACCGGGCCATATCACTACCCCTGAACATTTTGAAACGCAACGAGTATAATCAAATTAACCATGCAGATTCGTTCTCCATTGGCAGCTTTCATCGCAATGGGCTTCACCTCGATGCTCCTCCAGATAACAATCCTCAGGCTCCTCCTTTCCACTTTTTCGGGCAATGAACTCGACATTGGGATAACCCTCTCATTCTGGCTTGTCTTTGTCGGTGCCGGAAGCTATGCAGGAACGAAAATAAACCTCCGCCATGCATTTGCGCTCTCCTTTCTCGTAATAGCCTGCCTCATTTTACCGACCGCTTTTGCAATAAAGGCAATAAAAACCGTCCTCGCCCTCGAACCCGGTGAAACTGTATCCTTCTCCTCACTCCTTGCCTCTACCGCAGTAGTCCTTCTTCCGGTCTGCTTCTCTCTCGGTCTCCAGTTTCCCCTCGCAGTTTCATTTTCCGGAGAGAAACATGCCGCAGGAAAAATCTACGGGCTTGAGGCAGCCGGGGCATTGCTCGGAGGGATACTCTTCACCTTTATTCTCTCGTCAAGGATAGACTCATTCAGTCTTTGCCTGGCGCTCTCGATACTTTCCGTCATCGTCGGGATATTCATTTCCAAAAATAAATACTTTCTGATAGTCATTGCCGTCCCTCTTCTCTTCTATACCGCATTTTCCCGGTCTGCACAGAGCCTGCCCTGGCAAGGCGTCAGACTCGCATACACGGTGGAGTCAAAGTTCGGAGAGCTCGCGGTAATAAAAATCGGTTCACAGTCCAGTGTATACAGCAACGGTCAGCTTCTCTTCTCTTATCCGGACACGCAGACCATTGAACTGAAAACGCACCTGGCCATGTCTCTCCATCCTTCACCTTCACGGATACTCGTCATAGGCGGTTCCATAGCAATTATACGGGAACTCCTCACCTATCCGGTAGAGCATATTGATTTCGTGGAAACCGACCCGAAGATCATCCAGGTCTCACGGGAACTTCTCAACGTGGACGACCGGAGGGCCATAGAAAAGCCGAATGTCTCCCTGATCGCCGAGGACGGTCGAAGGTTTATAAAAGAAACCGGGGCCCACTCATACGACCTCATCATACTTAATCTCCCTCCTCCATCAACCGCGGGCATTAACAGATTTTATACCGTTGAATCTTTCGTCGAGATAAAGAAAGCGTTACAAAAAGAAGGCATTCTTGTCGTCCCGACACCCCCTGCTGCCGGATACATCGGGAGGAGCATGCAGACGGCAAACGGTTCTATCTACAACTCGCTCCGATCTGTTTTTCCTCATGTCGCAGTGACCGCACAGGAATACGGGTATCTCTTTGCATCAGAGACTGAACCGGATACAGCCACAGGAAATCTTGAAAAGCGTTTCAGAGACCGGGGAGTCCCCACCACGTATTTCAGGGGATACCTGTTCCGTGATATCTTTTCACCGCTCGGCCTGGATTACGTCAGGCAGAGGCTCAGCGAGATATCTTTTGTCAATACCGATCTCCGGCCCTCTGCATATCTCTATAACCTCATGCTCTGGTCGGAAGTTCATGGCGGTGAGATGATCGGGCATCTCCTCAGGATCCGGCTTTCCTATCTGCTTGGGGCGGAAGCGCTCATACTGGCCTTCCTGGCCGTTCTTTGCTTCAGAAGGAGGCAAAGGGTCGTCTATTGCTCAGTCTTTACCACCGGGTTCTCCGGCATGACTTTCACGATAACGATCATCCTCACATTCCAGGCATTTTTCGGTTACATCTACGAAACAATCGGCCTGCTGTCGGCAGCATTCATGACAGGCATCTGGACCGGGACCGTTCTCACCGGACGGACAAAATCCCCGCTGCGCATCCTCCTGATGCTCGAAATACTTACCGTTCTTCTTGCAGGGTCACTGCTCCTGTTCATCCAAGCAGAGAGCCTTTTCTTTATCGGCATCTTTGCTGCCGGCGTCCTGACAGGGGGCCAGTTTCAGAGCGCCAGCCTCTCCCTTGCCGAATCGGGAGAAGGAGGAAAACTCTACGCACTGGACCTCTTCGGTTCCTTCCTCGGAGCCTTCATACCCACAATTATCCTGATCCCCTTATTCGGAGCCCCTTTCGCCCTCTTTTCAGTCATACTGATCAAGGCATTCTCAGCCCTGATGGTTGCAAGCGTACAGACCGGACCTGCGGTATCATAACAGCCTGGAGTAGTTATACACTCTGCGCAGTTGAAGGGGTATTTTCGGGCCAGGACTGGCTCTGGGCAGGGCAGAAATTCTATACTATGGATATGGCAGGAACGGTCCAATGCGAACTTTGCCCGAACGGTTGCGTCATGGAGGACGGTCAGCGGAGCAGGTGCAGGGCCAGGATGAACAAGGACGGCAGGCTTTACAGTCTTGTATATGGCAAGCCCTGTGCCGTACATGTCGACCCGATAGAGAAGAAACCCTTCTATCATTTCCTTCCCGGAACTGCAGCGTATTCGATTGCAACCGCCGGCTGCGTCCTCAGTTGCAAGTTCTGCCAGAACTGGCAGATATCACAGGCAAAACCCGAAGATACGGATACCTATGACCTGCCACCCGTGAAAGTCGTGAACAACGCAATCCGGGCTCAATGCAGATCAGTGACCTATACCTACACTGAGCCCACGGTTTTCTATGAATACATGTACGACACAGCAGGTATTGCACGGGAGAAGAAGGTAAAGAATACCATGCATTCGTGCGGATATATCAGGGAACAACCCCTGAAGACCCTCTGCAGATATCTGGATGCCGCTGACATAGACCTGAAGGCATTCTCGGAAGATTTTTACGAAAGGGTATGCGGCGGGAAGCTCAGGCCTGTTCTGGATTCCCTCATGGTGCTGAAACAGGAAGGAGTATGGCTCGAGATAACCAACCTCGTGATACCGACGCTCAACGACAACAGAAAGATGATCAGGGAGATGTGCGTCTGGATTGTTAAGAACCTGGGGCCTGATGTCCCTGTGCATTTTTCCCGGTTTCATCCTTCCTATAAACTGAAAAACCTCCCTCCTACTCCAGTCGAGACGCTGACCGTGGCAAGGGATATCGCCATGGAAGCCGGCATCAAATTTGTTTACCTCGGCAATGTCAGGCATGAAGCTGAAAGCACTTTCTGCCCGAAATGCAGAAAACTTCTGATCGAACGAATCGGGTATTTTGTAAAGCAGAACCTTATTGCAAAAGGCAAGTGCAACGGCTGCAGCACTCTCATTCCGGGGGTATGGAGTTGAAATGATCCGGGAGGAACAGAAACAGATGAAGAGAAGAGATTTTTTGAAAACCCTTTTCCTGGGAGGGGCCCTCGTTCTTTTCAGGAAAATAGCGGCCGCAGAGAAACAGGAACACGGGCTGAAAGAGGCGATGTTCTGGAAAAGACTCGATGAAATGCCATGAAGATGAGCAAGATCTTTATCTGTTTTGTATGTTTTTTCTTCGCCTTTGTTATCACCCCGTTCACATCCGGTTGCGCGGAGCAGATGAAAGAACCTGCTGTTTCCGGACAATTCTATCCCGCCGACAAGCAGTCCCTCCAGGAAATGGTGAATGGGTTTCTGTCAATAACGGAAAAAAGCAAGGCTGGTGGTACACTGATCGCCCTGATCTCGCCCCATGCAGGATACAAATATTCGGGACAGGTTGCCGCACATGGGTTCAGGCAGATTCAGGGGAAAGATATCAGGAACATCATTATACTCGGCGCCAGCCACCGATCGGCTTTCAGGGGGGCATCTGTGTATGTAAAGGGGAGTTTTCGAACACCGCTTGGCGATGTGAAGATCAACGAAAAGCTTGCCCAGTCCTTTCTGAGTGAGGCTGCCGACATAAGATTTTATCCCGAAGCATTTAAAAAGGAACACTCAATCGAGGTCCAGCTGCCCTTTCTCCAAACCGTCCTGAAGGACTTTACCATCATCCCGATTCTCATTGGTTCTCCCACAAAACAAACATTCGATTCTCTTATTTCAAGGGTAACAGATATGGTTGATGAAAAGACTTTGATACTGGCCAGCACAGATCTCTCTCATTATCACGATTATCAGCAGGCCGTTGGAATGGACCATAAGATCATATCAGCAGTGGAGAGGCTCTCAGCCACTGAAGCCGGTCGTGTCCTCGAGAATGGAGAAGCGGAGATGTGCGGCGCTTTGCCCGTTATCATTACCATGGAAGCGGCAAAGAGACTGGGAGCAACACACGGCGTGCTTTTCAACTACGCGAATTCAGGCGACGTTACCGGTGAAAAAGAGCAAGTTGTCGGCTATGCCTCCATGGGTATTTTGAAAAGTCCGCTTACGGAAAGAGAAAAAAAGGAACTCCTTTCAATGGCAAAAACAGCTCTTGAAGAACACGTAAGAAACGGGAGAACACCTGCCATTGCAATAACAGATCCCAGGCTCAAAGCAGATGGCGCCGTATTTGTGACTATCAAGAAGAAGGGGTCTCTCAGGGGATGCATCGGACACGTCCGGGCGGTGATGCCTCTTTATCAATCGGTCATGAAAAATGTCGTGGCTGCATCCTCGGGCGATCCGAGGTTCCCGCCGGTGACGCAGGAAGAATTGAAAGATATCGACATCGAAATATCGATCCTCTCACCGTTGGTTCAGGTACAAGATGTGAAAAATATCCAGGTCGGCCAACACGGCCTGGTAATCCGGAAAGGGATGCAGAGCGGCCTTCTTCTCCCGCAGGTTGCCGCTGAATACGGGTGGGACAGGGAGACTTTCCTTGACCAGCTCTGCGTCAAGGCCGGCCTGCCGAAAGGCTCATGGAAGGACGCGGAACTTTATCGTTTTACCGCTGAGATCATCAGGGAGATTCCCCACCAGATCCCAACACCGATTTTACAACAATAATCCTTACAAATCAAAGGGTTAGAATTTTACCGCTTTTTCCCTTGACATACACAATATATTGTGGTTTAATGTTCAGGAAGTTATGATAAGACACAACTTCTTGATAGCTAAACCTGAATTGCCGGGGAGGGGCTGAATGGAACTGTGCAAAGGGCTGAAAAACTGGCTGGAATGCCTTTCATGTCCGCATCTCTGCACCCAGCACTGTCCCCTTGAGGGTGAAGACGTCATCGAGGAGATGAAAAGGCATGTCATGGCATATCAGTTACCCGAACAGGGCAAGACAAACACCTGAGGGCCTGAATACTCGAATAGTACAAGGGGGAGTTATGGAAGCATTGAAGGGACTGCATCTTTCACCAAACGCAGTAAAAGTTCTCGAAAAAAGATACCTGAAGAAAGACGAAGAGGGGAAGGTCGTAGAGACTCCCGGATCCCTCTTCAAGAGGGTCGCAAAAAGCGTAGCTGCCGCTGACCTGCACTACGGGAAGTCGTTTGAAGAAGTGGCTTCTGTCGAGAATGAATTCCATACCATGCTCACGTCTCTCGATTTTCTCCCGAACAGCCCTACCCTGATGAATGCAGGGAGAAGACTCGGACAACTGAGCGCCTGTTTTGTGCTCCCGGTTGACGACTCGATGGAATCCATCTTCGATGCAGTGAAGAATACTGCGATAATCCATAAATCAGGTGGAGGGACAGGATTCAGTTTTTCCCGTCTGAGGCCGAACGGCGACATCGTGGGCTCAACAAAAGGCATTTCTTCTGGTCCGGTATCATTCATGACGGTTTTTGATACGGCAACCGAAGCTGTCAAACAGGGGGGTACAAGGAGGGGTGCGAACATGGGCATCCTGCGGATAGACCACCCTGACATCCTGAGTTTCATCACCTGCAAGGACGACAACAAGAAGTTCAACAACTTCAACATATCGGTGGCAATTACCGACCAGTTCATGCAGGCCGTTGAGGAAGACAAGACTTACGAACTCGTGAACCCCCGCACGAAGAAGGTGACCAATACCCTCAGGGCGAGGGATGTGTTCAGCCTGATTGTCGAGCATGCATGGAAGAACGGAGAACCCGGCATCGTCTTTATCGACAGGGTGAACGCTTCCAATCCGACACCGCGTATCGGCAATATTGAATCGACCAACCCCTGCGGAGAACAGCCGCTGCTTCCCTACGAGTCCTGCAATCTCGGATCGATCAATCTGGCGAAAATGGTGAAAAAAACTCCCGGTAATACGCCGGACAGGTGTGAAGTCGACTGGGATAAACTGAAAGACACCACCTGGAAAGCGGTCCATTTCCTCGACAACGTGATCGAGATCAACAAATACCCCCTGGCCAAGATTGAGGAGATGACCAAGGCAAACAGAAAAATAGGTCTTGGCGTCATGGGATGGGCGGACATGCTGATCCAGATGGGCATACCCTATAACTCTGAAAAAGCCATCCGGCTTGCAGAGACAGTGATGGAATACATGCAGCTCGAAGGCAAAAACGCATCTACTGCCCTTGCTGAAGAACGCGGAGTCTTCCTGAATTACGAAGGGAGCACCTTTGACGGCAAGAGAAAGCTCAGGAACGCAACGGTGACGACCATAGCGCCGACAGGAACCCTCTCCATCATCGCTGGCTGTTCTTCAGGCATCGAACCCCTGTTCGCGGTCAGCTTTGTGCGGACCGTCATGGAGGGCACAAAACTTATCGAGATCAATCCCTACTTTGAAAAGGTCGCGAAGGAGCGGGGATTCTGGAGCAGGGAACTCATGGAGAAGATCGCTGACAAGGGTTCGGTGCGCGATTTCGACGAGATACCCGATGATGTGAAGTCAGTGTTCGTCACTGCCCATGATATTACGCCTGAGGAACATATCAGCATGCAGGCGGCGTTCCAGAAATTCGTGGACAATGCGGTTTCCAAGACTGTGAACTTCCCTCACGGAGCCACTCCCAAAGACGTCGAAGAGGTCTATCGCCTTGCTTATACGCTCGGGTGCAAAGGGGTGACGGTCTACCGGGACGGTTCACGGGAGGAGCAGGTACTTACCAGAGGGAGAAAAAAAGACAAACAGGCCATAGACTCCTGGCAGAAGATCGTTCCCAGGAAAAGGCCGGAAGTAATCAGAGGTGCAACCAGACTCCTGAAGACAGGGTGCGGGAATCTCTATGTCACCATCAACGCCGACGAAGAAGGGCATCTATTCGAACTCTTCACCTCAATGGGAAAGGCGGGCGGATGCGCGGCGAGCCAGTCAGAGGCCATCGGGAGGCTCGTCTCCCTTGCATTCCGTTCGAACATCGAGCCTGACGAAGTGATCAATCAACTCAAGGGCATTTCCTGCCATTCACCGATATGGCACGAGGGCGGAAGAATCCTGTCCTGTTCGGACGCAATCGCAAAGGCGCTCGAAAAATGCCAGACAAAAGGGGACGGCGGCAATGGCGACAGTCATAAGGTAGTCATGCTGATGGGCGCCTGTCCCGAATGCGGCGGGGCTATCGAACGGGAAAGCGGCTGCCTCGTCTGCCGCAACTGCGGGTTCACGAAGTGCGGGTAAATAAACAAACCACAACATGCAGCAAGAACAGAAGGGAGTTAGTCAGCCCTGGTTATGCTGCCCCTCACGTTTCGCCCTGAGTATTTCCCCGATACTTCCGAAGGCCGATGAACCTGCGGATTCATGCAGGCTTTTGGTGTATTCGGTATATTCTTCCTGAGCCGCCTTTTCGAGAAACGCCCTGCGGCTGAGGCGTATTTTCTTGTTCGCGGCATCCACTTCGATAACAGCAGCCTTTATTTCTGAACCGGGCATGAACATGCGTTTATGATCCGTACCCGGTTCGGTGCCTGCTTCAGAATGAGGAACGAGTCCCCTGAGTCCGTTCGGCATCCTGAGAAAAATTCCAAAGGGCATGATCTTCTCAACGATGCCTTCAAGGACTTCTCCTACAGCAGGGAGAACAATTTTGACCGGTTCGGCCTTGGGTTGCATGGAGAGTGATATTCTCCTGCTCTGCCCTTCTACAGAGAGAACATAGACATCAACCCACTGCCCTAATTCGACAACCTCTCCGGGATGGCTGATGCGCCTCCCGGCGCCGAGGTTCGATATGTGGATCAACCCCTCGATACCGGGTTCAAGCTTTACGAAAACTCCGAACGGAGCAAGCCGTGCGACAGGGCCGCTCACCCTGCTGTCTACCGGATATTTTTCAGACACTGCGTCCCACGGATCAGGATGCAGAGCCTTCAGACTCAGGGTAATCCGGTTCTTTTCCCAGTCCAGAGAGATGATCTTTACGGTTATCTTCTGCCCGACCGACAGTACTGAGCCCGGGTCCACATCCCTGTCCCAGGAGATTTCGCTCGCTGGAATCAGCCCCTCAACGCCTCCCAAATCTGCAAACGCCCCGAATTTCCGGATCGATTTCACTACTGCGTTGACTTCAATGCCCTCTGACAGACTTTCCCTGAGTTTCTTTCTTTTTTCCTCTTCCTGCTGGACAAGCAGTTCTCTCCTGGAGAGGATTATTCTTTTCCCCTCTTCTCCATATTCCAAAATCCGGAAGGGAAAGGTGCGTCCTACATATCCCTCCTCCTCATTGGACCCCCGCAAATCAATATGCGAAAAGGGACAGAAGCATCTCACCCCGTTCACCGACACCTCAAATCCTCCCCTGAGTTCCCGTTTTACCTTTCCGTTTACCGGGATTCCGGCTTCATGGGCGTCCCGGATGGAATGCAATGTTACTGCAGAGTAGCCGCCGATGCGGGTGGTCAGTTTCATGAGCCCGTCCTGTACCGTCACAAAAGAAGCCTCTATCTCTTCTCCCTCACGGACACATACGGCGCCCTCTTCATCAACAAGCTCTGTCAGGTCTACTGCGCCTTCGCTCTTGCCCCCGATATCGATGTATACCAGGTCCCCGGATATGCTCACAACCTTTGCCTTGACCTTCTCTCCGGGGGCAAGCCTCCGGCTCAGACTATTCTTATCAAGCATGGCGGCAAAGTCTTCTTCCCGGTCTCCCGGCGCATCATGACCCAGGGTATCAGGCTGATTCTTCTCGATATTCTCAATAGACATGCTGTTTCCCTTTCAAGAAAAAAAACTTCTTTTCAATCTGCACCAATATGGGGTGGTTGCTCCATCACTGCGCAGGGTTAGAAAAGTACGGCATTCAAGTTTAAAAGATTTGTCTTCCCGAGTCAATGCACCCGGCAAGAAATCCCCGGAAGTTTCCTCGCCTGACCGGGGAGCATCCGGATATTACAGGGTTTTTTTCAGAGATTTGATAGGAGCGATCAGGAGTGCACGGGTTCCGTGTCCGGGCTTTGACTCGACCCTGAACTGTCCGCCGAGATACTGCAGGCGCTCATTGATGGTGAAGAGCCCGAATCCGCTGGTCCTGGTTGAATCAGGATTGATATGAGAGATGTCAAAACCGATACCGTCGTCTTTTACTTCTATCCGCACCCGTTTGTAATCCCTCTGGAGGGAAAGATAAATATTCCGTGCCTTTGCATGCCGGGAGACGTTGATCATCAGCTCCCGGGCTGCCTGATAGAGAAGGATGGTAGTTTCGTCGCTCAAAGGCTTGGGTTTCTTGTCGTCATCAAAATGGAATACGAGCCCGAGCTGTTTCTGGAACTGGTATCCCAGCCATTTCAGCGCAGACTCCAGCCCTTCCTGATAGAGCAGGGGGGTTCCAAGCTGGAAGGTGAGCGATTTCGTATACTCGATAGTCTGTTCAATAAGGTCGACGATCTCGTCAGTGGCTTCCCTGGGGCTATTGCTGAAATCCGACTGTTTCAGCACCGCAAGCTTGTCTTTGCAGTATGACAGCGTCTGTCCGATATAATCATTGAGCTCTGTTGCGATACACCTCCTCTGCCTTTCTTCCACCAGGGATAATTCCGACGCAAGGGAGCGGAGCTGTTTTTGATACGAAAGAAGTTTTTCCTCCGCCTGTTTCCGCTCGGTAATGTCGGTAAAGATACCGATCGCCCCGCTGAAGACACCCCCTGCACCATAGACAGGGGTAGGGGAAACAAGCGTATGCACCCTTGTCCTGTCTTTCCGGGTAAGGGTAATTTCATAGGGGGTGTCATCTCCTTTAATCCTTGATGCCCACTGTCTCGTGAAAATTTTCTGGTTTTCTTTGTCGAGTAATATTAATATCCCGTTCCCGATGAGTTCGTTCTGTTTGTAGCCGGTCATTCTGCAGAATTGTTCATTCACAAAGGTAATCACGCTCCGGGTATCGACAACCGACAAACCTTCATTCATGGTTTCTACCAATGATCGGTAGTGTTTTTCACTCTGCCGCAGTGCTTCCTCGATCTTATTGCGTTCAGCGATTTCTTCACCCAGCTTCTCATTCAAACGCCGCAGTTCGGCGGTGCGCTGCTCGACCCGGTGCTCCAGTTCATCATGTGCCTTCCTGAGCGAAGTTTCAGCCTTTTTTCTCTTGGTGATCTCTTTTGATATGCTTTCGATCGTCTCGTTGGTCACTTTCTTCAGGGATTCCAGAAGCTCTATCTGGGACTTCCCTGCCACCCTGGCGCCCAGGTCGCCGGTCGAGACCCGGTGCAGGACATCGAAATGCTCTGCGAGCACTATGGCAAACTCATGCGACTGGTCGACGATCTCCCCGATTTCTTCAGCGGTCAGGTTCACAATATGCTTCAATTTATTGATGAGCTCGATCTTCGATTTTTCAGGAACCCGTACCGTCGGATCACCGGAAGAAATCTTTCTGAGGGCCTCAAATACTTCAGAGAGGCTGATGGCAAGTTCCATGCTCATACTCTCGAGTTCCTGATCCCGCTCGCTGATCATCCTGCTATATTCCTTTAACTGCTGATTGATGACACCAAGCGTAGCTTTCATTGCGGAAACGTCTCTGTTTTCCTGAAACACTTCGCAGTCGAGACACATCTCGAGCTTCTCGATAAACTTCCCCTGGATCTCATTCCGGCAGTGGGTTCCCGGGAACAACCAGCATCGGAGGTCATCAGACCGGTAGGCAGGACATTCACGCTCAGTGCACCGGAAAAATTCCCAGCACTCGTGAATATTCTTTTTGTTTTCCTTGGAAACCTGTTCAACAGCCTGTTTCTTCATGTTCAGATGCCGGCAGTCCTTCAAGAAAAATTTGTTGATAAGTTTATACTCTCATTGTAGATTAATTCTATGGCTGTTGTCTAACCATACCGGTTTCCATCTCTCTTTTTCTGAAGAACCGGAAAGGTTGAGCGTCCTGTTCGAGGACAAACTGAAATCATCATTGTACCCCTGGAGGTGTAACCATGAAACACGGGAAGGCTGAGGGAACGGCAAGGAGAATGTTCCTGATCATTGTCGCTGCATGCATCCTCTGCGAGTATCCGGTCACTGCTGCCGAACAGGCCGGAGAAGGCAAAAAGGTGCCTCTCACCAAATACTGGATGAGTGTTTCTACAATAAACCAGACAATCCCCGGAATGTCAGAAGCCATGGCAGGCATGGGGAAGATGTTTGGCGGCACGGGAGGCGCGGGGTTCGGACCACGGCGTGAACTGATACTGCAACTGAATTCTCCCTGGAAGCTGCCTGTGGACCCCCTGGAAACTCACGACATCCCCCCGGGACAAAAGATGGGGAAAACCCTCCCGCTCATGATCCCGGAAGCAGAAAAGGTGACACGACATCCGGAAGAAGGGATGCCGTCAGAACACAAATTCGAAAAACCGAAATTCCGCATGCTCATCTACTGGGGATGCGGCGAAACCGTCAGGACCGGTCAGCCAAAGATCATTGACACGGAGAAAATGTCCCCGGAAGATTTTGGCAAGGCATTCTCTGCCGTGAGCCCCTCCCCTCAGTATCCGCCTTCACCGAGGTCCGGCTGGATTTATGCGGATTGGCCGAACAGAAAAAGCACCGTTCAGGTTCCCCAGGACAGTTCCCTGCGGGGAGAACATGTTATTCACGGAAATTATGCGCCGGAGATCCGTTTCTCCATAGGAGAGAAACACGATTTCATGGCCCCGGTTAATTTTACGTCCGTCCAGGGAGGGCTCGACGACAGCATCCGGTTTCAGTGGCAGGGGATCCCGACCGCGATAGGGTATTTTGCACTCGCGACAGGATACAACCAGAAGGACGGAGAGATGATCTTCTGGTCATCGAGTAACATTCCCGAAACTGCATTCAGCCTGATGAACTTCCTGAAGCCGGGAGATGTACAGAAATTCATCAGCGAGAAGATCGTCATGCCCCCCTCTACAACAACCTGCAGCATCCCCAGGGGAATATTCAGAAACACCGGGGGAGGCATGCTCCAGTTCATTGCCTATGGAGACGAAATGAATGTGGTCTTCCCCCCAAAACCGAAGGACCCTGATGAGCCCTGGGACCCCATCTGGACAGCGAAAGTCAGGGTAAAATCAACCGGCATGCTGTTCCTCGGACAGATGGAGGGGATGCGCTCTCCCCACCATATGGACCGCGGAACAGAGCAGTACCGCGATACACTCCCCGAACAGTCCGAACCGGAAAGGGGACAGGAAGAGGACGACCCCGCTACCATCAGGAAACTGCGAGGGATTCTGGGGTTTTAACCCGCAGAACTCATCCCTCCCCGGATCGACAGGGCATATTATCTCCAGGCAGGGGAAATATGCCCGGTCGCCCTGATTGTTTCTGTATTGTTTTTGAATAAATTCAATAAGATGCAACCTGGCATCCGTCTTGCTTTCCCTGCTGAATAGTTATGAGACAGTTTCTTTGCGCTATCATTGCACTATCCTTTCTCGGCGGATGCCAGTACCCCGCCGGGAAACAGTCACAGGAGAATACAACGATGAAAGACAGTCAGCCAACCCGCATCGCAACATTCGCCGGCGGGTGTTTCTGGTGTATGGAATCTGATTTCGAAAAACTGCCGGGTGTCGCAAAGGTGATCTCCGGCTATACCGGAGGCCGCAAGGAGAATCCTGCCTATGAAGAAGTATCATCCGGAACAACAGGCCATGTGGAAGCTGTTCAGATCTATTTCGACCCCGCCCGGATAACGTATGAAGAACTGCTCGATTATTTCTGGCGTCATATCGACCCTACGGATCCCGGCGGACAGTTCGTGGACAGAGGTCAGCAGTACCGGAGCGCGATTTTTTACCACGACGAAGAACAGAAAAGGCTTGCGGAACAGTCAAGGGACGCGCTTGCAAAATCCGGGAGGTTCTCGAAGCCGGTCGTTACCGAAATTCTTCCCTTTACCCGGTTTTATGAGGCTGAAGACTACCACCAGAATTACTATAAGACCCATTCCCTGAAATACAACTTTTACCGGATAGGATCCGGACGCGACACGTTCCTCATAAAAGTATGGGGTAAGGAAACCAAAAAAACCGATACAAGGAAACAAAAATATCAGAAACCGGACGACGCAACATTGAAGAAAATTCTTACCCCTCTGCAGTATGACGTAACCCAAAAAGAGGGCACTGAACCTCCGTTTCGGAACGAATACTGGGACAACAAGAGAGAAGGCATCTATGTGGATATTGTTTCCGGGGAACCACTCTTCAGTTCACGCGATAAGTATGATTCAGGAACCGGCTGGCCGAGTTTCACAAAACCTCTGGAACCGGCCAATATTGTGGAACGTGAAGACAGGAAACTCTTCATGAAGCGAACCGAGGTGAGGAGCAGATCCGGCGACTCCCATCTCGGACACGTATTTCGTGACGGGCCGAAACCGACCGGACTCAGGTATTGCATGAATTCGGCTGCGCTCCGGTTTATTCCGAAAGAAGAACTGGAGAAGGAAGGCTACGGAGAATACCGGGAACTTTTTTAGCATGTCCACTCTGATAATGGCATACAGCCTGCGAGGGAAACCTCAATGTAGTGGCAAAGCCGGGGAAGAAACTTTTCAGAGTTTTTTTCTCCTGATGTTTGCAGCCGCTTCTTCGCGAAATTCCCCCATGGTATAGAGCCGTATTTTGTGGCTCCTGCGAAATTCTCTCCTGAGAATGCTCCTCAGCTCCTTTTTGAGTTTATCAGCCCTTACCGAGTATCTGGACAAGGCGTAGCCGTCTTCAATAATCAGGAACTCATCTTCGCCCTGTTTTATGATGAGCACAGAGCGGTTCCGTTTGTACGTCCTCATGTCCAGATAATGTCCTTCGGGAAGCCTGTGTGCACGTGCAAGCACAGCATCCAGAATCATAGTCTTATCAATCATCAGCGCTCAAACTATTTGATAAGTTCGTCAGTAACGGATATAGTATACCGTAAGGAGAATGAGAACAATCCATTGGGGAAAATATCTCTGAAGATCAAGTCAGGATCAGGGAAAGAATTCAGCCGGAAGATTACCCTCGGCGAGGATGAATACATCATCGCTTCCGAAGACCTCGGCCCTGTCAGGCACTTGCTCACGACCCGCGTCTATCATAAGGGCAGGATCATTTCGACCCATGAGTTCGATTATGCAGACTTCCTCAAAGACCCTGACCTCGATACCCGGCTTGCGGAAACAGCCAGGAAGCATCACCAGGAAGCCGTAACATCCCTGAAGCGTGAGAAGATATCCCAGGACAAAACTTACGAAGAATACATCAGTGCCGTTGGCACCATCATGCAGAACAGGAAACCGAAAGAGGCGTTTGCCTTGTTGACCAAAGCCCTTGAACAGTATCCGAACAACCCCTTCATCTTCTCCTATCAGGGGTATCTTGACACTGTGGTAAACCGCAATCCCTCAAAAGGGATCAAGACATGCAGGGAGGCGTTCACGATCCTGAAGGAACAGGTGCCTTTTGGTGAAGAATTTTTCCAGCCTGTCCTCTACCTGAACCTCGGCAAAGCATATCTCGCTGCAGGCAAAAAGAAAGAGGCCTATACCTCTTTTCATAAAGGGCTTGCAATCGATCCGGATAACAAGGAACTGGTGAGTGAGATGAGGAAACTCGGCGAACGGAAAAGTCCGCCGGTCCCCTTTCTCGATCGCTCAAACCTTCTCAATAAACTGCTGGGCAGATTCTTCCATATATTCAAGAGGAAAGGCGTCAAATAGCATAGCAGCGCTAAACCCTTTTTTATTCATCAATTTACCACAAAACATGGCAGATGCATAATTTTTAACGGATTTATTACTCCGTCAAATCAATATCTTAAAATCATCATTGTCCGGCTTGACTCCCGTATCAAGTACGGGACAGGCTCCCAATCCAGTCCCGAAAGCTTTCGGGATTGAAAAGACTGGATTCTACGATCAAGTCGGGGAATGACAAACACCAGAGGTCCATGTATTTGCCTGCCGGAGTAATAAATTCTGTGGAGATTTACTGGAACAGAATTTCCCATGTGTTCATCCTGGGATTTGTGAATAGTGTGGGCTATTCAGAAGCGCTTGGGGACGTCGGGGTTCTCGGCCTCCTGCCTGACATAAATCCTTGCTCCTTCTGAGAGTGCTCCGTCGAATCCCAGCTCATTTCCCCATTCGTCATAAACACTCCATCCTGAACCAGGCGCGTTCATCATCCCCGCTCCTGTGAGGGCATGTCTGACCGTCATACCCGGTGCAAGGGCAACCGGAATATCATTTACGAAGACATGCATGTCAGGGCACCTCGAGAATTCTCTTTTCAACAGAAGGTGAGATCACCTTCTTCTCTCTGATATAGGCAATGACGACATCTCTGAGCGATCTGCTGGAATCGCTGGAGACAATTTTTCCGCTCTCAATAATCCCTCCCGTGACCGAATAATCAGGTGCCTCCCGTAATGCATCCCCGAATGCCCGGTATCCGTCTCCTCCGGCTGCAAGAAAATCATTCGTTGCAACGGTGTATTCCCTGGTGGGCCTGATCGGTTCCCCTCCGATGAAAATATCCTGTATTCTCGATCCGGCAGGTAAAGACGCGCTGTAGGTAAATGTCAGACCGGAAACCTGGGGGAACCTCCCGGCTCCCTCCGCGACGGCTGAAACACCGTGTTCCAGCGTCTCCCTGATACGCGTTCCGGAAATTCTGAATGCGAGGAGGTAGTTGTCAAAGGGCAGCACCGAATAGATATCCCTGACAAGGATATCGCCCTGTCTGATGCTCGTCCGGATTCCTCCCCCATTGATAATCGCAACGTCTGCTCCCGTTGTCAGTCGTATTACATCGGCAACGAAATTTCCGAGGTTCGTCTCTCTCCTCCTCACCTTTTCTCCGTCCAGGTCGGCCTCAGCCGTCCCGATCTTTTCCAGGAGCAGGTGGTCAATTTTCTTCCGGTATTCTCTCACCGCAGTTGCTATATCTGTGTCCTCGGTGCCGGGAACAGGCCTGATCTCTTCGAGACGCCACTCGTATCCGATTACCTTGCCGCTCTCAATGGTCACATCAAGTATCCCGAGGGCCTTTGCATGTTCCCATGCCTGGAGGACTGCGGTGTTTTTCACCAGAGCCGGCTGAGAAAGTTTTGTATGGGAATGTCCGCCGATTATGATATCGATTCCGGGAACCTTTTCCGCCAATATCCGGTCTGCCGAGTACCCGATATGGGACAGGACTACGATAAGATCGGCCTTTTCCCTCAATTCTGCAATATAATCCGGCAGGACCTCAGCTGGAGGCATAAACACCAGCCCTCCGACATTCTTCGGATGGGTTGAGACCGGTGTCTCCTCTGTTACCACCCCGATGACGGCAACGGTTATACCGGCACGCTCAGCTATCAGATAAGGCTTCACTCCTTCGACTCCCTGCACATTGGCACCGAGGACAGGAAACCTTGCGGCTGCAATCCGCTGTTTCAGGACATCCTGTCCGAAGTCAAACTCATGGTTTCCAAGGACCATACCGTCAAACCTCATCGCGTTCATGAGTGCGAGCACGGATTCTCCCTGAAAGAAATTCGCCCAGTCATTTCCCTGGATCATATCCCCTGCAGCAAGCAGGAGAGAGGGTTTTTCCCTCCGGAGTGTTTCGACCCTTCCTGCGAGACAGGCTATCCCGCCGAGCAGTTCATCGGAGCCGAAGGGTTTGTATGGTTCAGCAAATCCGTGGAAATCGTTCATATGGAGAATCCTGATTTCTGTCTGTACTGCTGACACTTCTGAATGCAGGCAAGTGAAGCAACAGAGAACAAGTATTATGAGCGCATATCGTTTCACTGAAAAGACCTTTCTCCCGATAGAATCAGTATAGTGCAATAACTGGAAAAATTCATGGCATTACCCGGCTTGATCGGGTAATCCAGAAGAAAAACCCGGATTCGCAGCCTGTCCCGTACTTGATACGGGAATCAAGCCGGAGAATGACAGAAAGAGTCCAGTGAGTAAACTATTATGGTATGTTCACGTTCAGTCACATTTTCAGGATAAGACGCGATGAAAATACTGAGTCCACCGCATTAGTTTTCGGTTCGAACGGTAAACCCGCAGTCTTCGAGAATCTGCGAGAGCGGCCGCCCGAATATGAAGAACTCATATTCTCTGTTCAGCCCCAGTGCATCGATCGCATACGAGCGAAGTGCCCTGTCCTTCCGTACCAGTGAAGCCAGTTCACCCAATGTCCGTTCCCTGCCGGGTCCGGAAGAGAGAGCCGCCAGGAGATTCTCAACTGCACTGGGCGGACATTCGAGTTCATGCTCCTCAATAATCTCCCTGACAGGGTCTCCGGCATTGATGAGATCGAACCTCGAGATGGTCTGTTTCCCGATAACCTTCATGATCATTGCCGGGTCCCAGCACTGGAGGAGGCTGCATTCGAGAAAACGGTGCTCGTAGATACCGCAGGATGATTGCTCCTCATCAAAGAAGATACAGGTCCAGTCTCTCTCCCTTCCCCGGATCTTTATAAGCTCACGGAAAGCAGGCTCTGTCTGCTCAGTAAGGGGGTTGTAGGTCCTCTCTCCCTTCCTGATCGTCATCAGGTGCTGATGACCTGCATGCCCTTCTCTGAGTATTCTGATGTCCTGCCGGTGCAGAACCGGCCCTCCCTTGCGGCAACAGGTACCGCACCGGATGCACTGACTGATCGTGTGAGGCGGGACTTGCTTCCTGCGAATATTATTGAACATGTTCAGGATAATGAATCCTGCAGGTCATGGCATTCCTGCGGACAGGTTTTGATTCCCCGTGACGGAAATCGTTGCAGCAGGGATGTTGTTATGTCTTCTCCAGAACTATCTTATGGTTAAGGAGCGAAATCTCCCGAACCGCTCCGTCAAAAACTTTCTGCTCACCGAAGAGACTCCTGAGATAAATCTTTCCGGCTTCCGGCCTCAGGATATCGACACTCTCCAGGTAAAGTATTTCCTCGCCGTTTTCATATACATAGGCGTTTGCTTCACACATGGTTACTTCTCCTTTCCTATCTCCTGCCTGACAGCCTCGATAATCTTCTCGATCATGTGGGGGAGTGGCTCTTTCTCCACGCCGATCACTTCAATACCCTCCTGGTTGAGCGCCAGGAGAATTTTTTTTGCATCCGATGATGCAACCGCTTCCGCCATGCCGGCGGTAAGTTCTCCCAACATCGCATTCGGGAGGACTATGCTGAGCGGGCCCAAGATCAGGTTCACTCTTGGGGCGTTCCAGAGAATGGCGTTTACGCCTGTTGCTCCCTTATTCGCCCTCGATTTCATCATCGCCGACGTGGCAGCGGCATTGGTCCCCAGGGCAAGGATCTCGACAGAATCTCCGAATTCCTCTCTGAGCCGCTTTACAATCAGACTTCCGATACCGCCGCCCTGCCCGTCGACAACTGCTATCTTTCGCACATCATAAGTATAAAAGTATCCTCTTTCCCGTGTCAACGAGAGCAGGTTTTTCGCCCACCCCGTGTTGAGGAAATTTTTTCTGTAGACTTTTTCCCTTCATTTTTATAATCATAATAAGGAGTTACGCGTTATGGAAACCGGGAAGATCATCTCAATTATGTCTACTGACGTGATTACGCTGGGGCCTGAAGAGTCTCTCATCTCAGCCGTCAAGATTATGAGTGAGCACAATTCCAGCTGCGTCGTGGTGGTGCAGAACGATAAGCCTGCAGGGATTCTCACCGAGAGGGATATTATTTCTCTGATGGACAGCCAGCTCGATTTTCACGCAGTAACCCTCCAGCTTGTCATGCAGAGTCCGGTTATCGCTCTTTCTGACGACGCAGAAATCCTGGAGGCAGCGAATCTTATGGTAATCAACGGGCTGAGACGTCTTGTGGTCGTGAATGAGGCGCATCAGGTAATCGGGATTGTCACCCAGACCGATATAATCAAAAACCTGAGTATCGACTCCTTCGTCAGCTTCAAGAAAGTTCAGCAGATTATGAACCAGAGGGTCGTCTCTGTCTCACAGCACGATTCGCTCCCGAAGGTTATCGCCCTTATGTCCGACAGACGCATCAGCTGTATCCCTGTTCTCGACAGGAAGAAACCGGTCGGGATCGTTACGGAACGCGATATCACCCGGGCAATCGCCTCTGATATCGTGGCAAAATCCGTACAGGAGATTATGAAACATCCTGCCCCTGTCACCAGAAAAAACATGAGCCTCTATGACGCAACGCGGCTGATGGACGAACAGGGAATCAACAACCTTATCGTGGTCGACGGCGCTGGAAATGCTATCGGGGTCCTTACGAAAAGTGATGTTATCAAAAACCTCAGGGCAGACTATATAGAAATCCTGAAAAACATGCTCAGGGAAAAATCCCGGGCACTGATCGAATCCGAACTGAAATACCGGACACTCGTCGAACAGTCACTGGAAGGAATCTTAATCCTCCAGGGCGGGGTGATTCAGTTTGTGAACCCAACCCTTCTGAAAATACTGAACTACACTGAACAGGAATTCATTGGGAAGGATATCATGCGGTTCCTCTGTCCGAATGAACGCGGACTCCTTGCCGAAAACCTCACCATACTGGAGACGGGGAAAAAAGTCGATTCCCCCCTCGAGATCAGGATGCTCCATAAAAATGAAGAATGTCTCTTTATGGAGGTGCTCCTTACCAGGATCCATTATGAAGCCAAGCCTGCTGTCCTCATCACGCTCAGGGATATCACTGAACGGAAAAAGACTGAGGCAGAACTCAAAAGGCTCGTTATCACCGATGACCTGACCGGTATTTACAACCAGCGGTATTTCTATACCCATCTCAACAAGGAAGTGGAGCGCGCCAAGAGGCACGAAAGGCCGCTTTCCCTTCTCCTGATCGATATCGACAAGTTCAAGGACTTCAATGACAAATACGGACACTGGGAGGGTGATTACGTTTTAAAGAGGCTGGGAGATATCCTCCTGAAGAACGTCAGGGACATAGATATGCCGTTCCGGTATGGTGGGGAAGAGTTTACCGTCATACTGCCTGAGACGAGTTCTGAAGATGCGATTGTGGTTGCGGAAAGAATCAGGAAGGCAGTTGCCCAGACAGTCTTTTATCCCTTTACGCTTGAGGGTCAGCCCGAGGTGGTGAGCAAGACCGTCAGCGTTGGTGTCGCGGAATTCCACATGGACGATACCATGAAGAGTTTTCTGAAGAGGGCCGACAACGCCATGTATCAGGCGAAGAAGAGAGGGCGGAATATGGTTGTCCACCTGCTCGAATAAATAACAAGGAGGGAACGTATGGCTTACTACGTCATTTTGAGCACGCTCACTGATGAGGGAAGGAAGACGATCAAGGAAAATCCTCAAAGGATCCTCGAGGTGAACAGGGAACTCGAAAAAATGGGTGTCAGGGTGAAAGAGCAATATGCGGTCCTCGGCCCCTATGACTTCGTCAACATTGTGGAAGCGCAGGACAACAATGCGATCATGAAGATGTCGGTTGATCTCGGTTCCCGGGGTTCGGTGCAGCTCCTGACCCTCGCCGCATTACCGATAGAGGAATTTATCAAAAAGATCAAATAGGGACCGCTCGTTTATCGGGAGGTTTCTATAAGTTGTCATTCTCCGGATCGACCGGGGAATCTATTCTTGTATCCAGCGTGGGTTGCAGGGGTTGGATTGGGATCCTGTCCCGTACTTGATACGGGAGCCACGCCGGACAATGACAACAACCGTTTGCAGGGCATTTTCTGATTGAAGGATGGCTATCATGAAAACATGTGCTCTCTGTCGTACTGCGGTTGCCATAGATAAATACTTCACAAGGAAATCCGTCTGTCCGAAATGCGGAGGAGACCTCCATATCTGCCTCAACTGCCGGTTCTATTCCGAGACAAGCCACAACAAATGCCTTGAACCGAAAGCAGAGTTCCAGCGGGTGAGGGACCGGGCGAATTTCTGTGATTTCTTCATCTTCAGAGAATCAGCATCGCCATCATCTTCTTCCGGGAATGATAAGGAAGAAGCGTTGCGGAAACTGAACGATCTCTTCAAGAATTCGTAACGCGTCAGCATATACCGCATCTCAGACCGTTTGACCAAATATTTCGAAATCGATTACAATCATAACTCCTGCCGGAGTGGCGGAATTGGCAGACGCAAGGGACTTAAAATCCCTCGCCAGAAATGGCGTACCGGTTCAAGTCCGGTCTCCGGTACCACTCCTATCCAACCTTTTCGCGTTTCAATAATCTTTCTTGCATAGAATGCCTTGTTTTTTGGATATTCTTCCTTTACAATACTACCCATTCTCTATCGTGAAGGAGGTATGAGTTGTGCACAAAAAACTACTGACGGCTCTCATGGTATCTGTTTTTCTGGTGGTATTCTCTCTTCAGGCGCACGCTTTTGTTGAAGGCCAGTGGGATATGAGCGTTACCGAGAAGATGAATGCAAAAGTAAAAAATGTAGCGACGGTCAAATATACCGATACCTTTTCGGATGTCTGGTTATTCAGCCCCGGGGGTGAGTTTGCAGTTGACGGCATGCCGATGGGGACATGGACTATAGACGGAAATAAATTTGTGGTATCCTTCGATGAGCCGCTGCTGGAACTGATGCTTGCTGCCGATCTCCAGGATGAGGGGTTCCCCGACGATACCGTCGTTACGATCACCTCGACACAGGGAAGCGGGACAATGAAAAAAGACGGTTCACTGAAAGGGAAATATAAAATTACCGGAGAGGTTGCCAGTTCAGGAGGCACGGGGAAACTGACGGTAAACGGCAAATTTACCGGCGTACAGGCAGCAGACGAACCCGCTGATACCGGGACGGAATTCGTGATCTCAGAGTATTTTCCCCTCGGACAGGGAGATACCTGGACGTACTGGGAAGAAGACAATGAATTAACGGTTAAGACCATTACAGGCACAGAGAATATCAACGGGGTCGATGCTGCCAGGATCATAGACGAAGACGGAGACTATACTCTCTGGACGAACAGTAACGGGCTTGTTTGGTACAAAGAGTATGAGGCCGATGAGATACCCGGCTGCGGCTGGAAGCAACTTGTTTTCAGCCCTCCTGTCCAGACATCAGACCCTGTCGTCTCGGTGGGTTCCGTATATGCCTCTGCTTCCACACTGACCGAAACGGACTGTACAGGCAGTTCATCTGCTGCTTCCGTTTCCTATGAATTCAGGTTTGACGGAACTGAAGACGTAACCGTTCCTGCAGGAACATTTATGAACTGCCTCAGGATAAAGGGTTTCCTGAGTATCGACGGCACTCCGGAAGCAAATGAGATGACCATATGGCTGGCAAAGGGTATCGGGCAAGTAAAATTTATCAGTATTGTCAGGCAGAATGGTGTTACGGTTGAGACATTTTCCGAAGACCTTGTCAGTGCCGTTGTCGGCGGCGTGAGTTATCCTTAATCTCCGGTGCGGTACAATTCCGGTGGGGCGAGTTCGTTCTCGCCCTTTTTATTCTCCCCGTGCGGGACTGCCGGGGAAAAGCGGTTTCAGAACAGGCAATTGCGTCCCGCATCCCCATGAAATCTCCCCCCTGATGACTGCATCACACAAAGACGCGAGAGAACAAGCGGGAGACCCTGAAACAGCATACCGGTTCAGGCAGTAACCGCGGGATCTCTTACTCGTTTTTCTTCTTCCCTCTCTTCTTGAGAAAAGAAATGAGAAGCAGTACTGCGAGGATAATGATGAGGAATTTTCCGAGGAGTGCCCCGAGTGAACCGATCGTCCTCAATCCGACCTGGGTTATCGTCTTGCCGAAGAGCAGGATGAGAATAATACCGCCCACGAGAAGAACAATTTTCTGATACTTGTTCATGATGAAGATCTCCCCTTTCCCTGAGCAAGAAAATGCTGATACCCGACAGGCGAAAATGGCTTTTCCGTCCCCGACTGGTCGACAATCACCAGCCCGGATTCAATAATCTCTCCGATTGCAGACGCACGGATTTTTTTCTTTCCTGCCGCAGTGAAGAGGAGTTCGTAGTCCTCACCTCCTGAGAGTGCGAATTCGATCGGCTGAGTCCCGGTCGCCTCCGCTGCCTTGCGCAACTGCGGGGAAAGAGGTATTTTTTCGAGAAATATCCGTGCGCCGACCCTGCTCTCTTCACAGAGCCTCGACAGGTCGATGAGCAGTCCGTCGCTTACGTCGATCATGGCGGTAGCATACCGGGCAAAGCTTTTCGGGCTTCTTGCGACAGGCATGAGATGCCTCGTTACAAGCGGCTCCGTAATCCTCCGGGGTATCTTCGTCCTCCCTTCACTTCTTCCGTTGACAAGCGAGCCGTCGGGGAGAGACGACTTCTTTCTCTTCTTAAGCAGGGCGAGACCGCAGGCTGAGTCTCCGAGGGTTCCGGTGACATACACCGTATCGCCGGGTCTTGCGCCTGAACGATTGACAACCCTTTCTCCATACCCGATGCAGGTGGCGGAGAGGCACATGCCGGAGACTGCCCCGGAAATGTCACCCCCGATGAGCTTTGCCCGATAGCGATGCAATGCATCCTGAATACCCTCAAAAAAAGAATCGATAAAATCCATATCAGCAGTCTTTCTCACTGCCATATTGAGCAGGAGATACCGTGGTGTCCCTCCCATAGCGTATACATCACTCACATTGACAGACACTATTTTGAAGCCGAGCTGGAATGGTTCAGTAAAAGAGAGATCAAAATGAACGCCCTCTACCATCATATCGGTTGTGACGACGATGGGCTTCATCCGCGTTTGCACGACAGCCGCATCGTCGCCGATGCCGGTAATAATATCCTTTGACCTGCTGCTGAACCTGGTTCTGATGGATTCCAGGAGTGCCAGTTCACCGATATGAGAAAGTTTCATTGGATAACGGAAGAAAAGGAGGATGTCCCGCCTCCCTTCTTGCCTACTTTCTTTTCTTCGACAGCCGCCTGTTGGGAGAAGTTTTCCTGAGCCTGGGTCTATTCCCGTTTTTCAGGGCAACTTTGAGCACATCATCCATGGTTTCGGCGAAGACAAATTCCATATCCTTTTTGATATATTTTGGAATATCCTCAAGGTCTTTCCGGTTCCTCTCCGGGATAATGACCCGGTTGATACCCATCCGCTTGGCTGCGAGTGTTTTTTCCTTGAGCCCTCCGATCGGGAGTACTCTCCCCCTGAGCGTCACTTCCCCGGTCATCGCGGTATTCTTGTTCACCGGCCTTCCGGTAAGGGCTGACGCAATCGAAGTCGCCATGGTAATCCCGGCCGAAGGTCCGTCTTTGGGGATGGCTCCAGCCGGCACATGGATATGGAGGTCAGTCTTTGCATAGATATCGTCCTGGATTCCGAGGACTTTGGATTTGGACCTCACATAGCTCAGCGCAGCCTGTGCAGACTCCTTCATAACGTCTCCAAGCTGACCGGTAAGGGTAAGGTGCCCCTTCCCTTTCATCGTTGTCGTTTCGACGTATATGATGTCGCCCCCTGTTTCTGTCCACGCAAGTCCGGTAGCTACGCCGACCTCGTCTTTCTGCATCTCTTCTTCGGGCAGATACTTGGGGACCCCTAGGTATTTATGAAGGTTTAGGGCACTGACAATAAATGTTTTGTCTTTTCCCTCAGCAATTTTTTTCGCCACTTTTCTGCAGAGGTTTGCGATCTCCCGCTCGAGGTTTCTCACTCCGGCCTCCCGGGTATACTGGGAAATAAGGGCAAAAAGTCCCTTGTCGGTAATCTTGAGCACTTTGCTGCTGATGCCGTGCTCATCGAGTTGTTTCGGAATCAGATAGTTCCGTGCAATCCCCAGTTTTTCTTCTGTGGTGTATCCGGAGAGATAGATAATCTCCATGCGGTCCTTCAGGGGACCGGGTATCGTATCGACAAGGTTCCCCGTGGTGATAAACATGACCTTCGAGAGATCGAAAGGTACGGCAAGGTAATGGTCCGCGAACGAGTTGTTCTGTTCAGGATCCAGCACTTCGAGAAGGGCTGACGAAGGGTCTCCCCTGAAATCCATTCCGATCTTGTCGATCTCATCGAGCATGAATACCGGGTTGTTTTTTCCTGCTGTTTTAATGCCCTGGATAATCCTCCCGGGCAGCGCTCCGACATAGGTTCTCCGGTGGCCCCTGATTTCGGCTTCGTCCCTTACACCCCCAAGCGACATACGGACAAATTCCCGTCCGAGAGCACGTGCGATCGACCTGCCGAGGGATGTCTTGCCGACACCCGGAGGTCCGATGAAACAGAGGATCGGTCCCTTCATCTTTTCCTTAAGTTTCCTCACACTGAGGTACTCGAGGATCCTCTCTTTCACCTTTTCAAGGTCATAGTGATCCTCGTTCAGGACCTTGTCGGCAGCTTTTATATCGAGGTTATCTTTGGTGGATTTTGACCACGGCAATTCAACGAGCCAGTCAAGATAGGTCCTTACCGTAGCGGATTCTGCGCTGTCGGGATGCATCTTTTCGAGACGCTTGAGCTGTTTCTCCGCCTCCTTCAAGACCTTTTCCGGCATTTTTGCATCTTCGATCTTCTGCCTGAACTCCTTGATCTCCTCTGCCCGTTCGTCGATATCGCCGAGTTCTTTCTGGATAGCCTTGAGCTGTTCGCGGAGAAAATACTCCCGCTGCGTCTTGTCAATCTCGCCCCTCGCCTCAGACTGTATCTTCTGCTGGACCGTAAGGAGCTCGATCTCCCGCACCAGTATCTCACTCACCCGTTTCAATCTCTGGACCGGATCCGATATCTCGAGAACCTCCTGAGCCTGCTCGGTTTTCAGCCCGAGGTTCGAGGCAACAAGGTCGGCAAGCCTTCCCGGTTCTTCAATATTTTCGACCACTCCCATGATATCCGGCAGGATTGACTTGCCGAGAGAAACCACTTTTTCGAGCTGTCCCTTGACGTTCCGGATCTGTGCTTCATCCTCGATCGTGAGTGATTCGGTTTTTTCGTCGGTTATTTTTTCTATTGACGCCTTAAAAAAAGGCTCGGTCTGTTCAAAATCTACTGCCCTGGCCTTTGTCAGGCCCTGGACAAGTATCTTGACTCTTCCGTCCGGGAGTTTGAGCATCCTCATCACCAATGCGACCGTACCGATCGAGAAAAGGTCTTCGGGGGCGGGTGTCTCAACGTTCAGATCCTTCTGGGTCAGAAGCAATACCATCCTGCTGGTCCCGAGCGCGTGCTCTATGGCCTTGATCGACATCTCCCTCCCGACGAAGAGGGGAAGTATCATATACGGGAAGACCACGATATCCCGTACCGGGAGGACAGGCATGCTGTCCGGTATCTCTATCTCTTTTTCGTTCTTCTGTTCAACGTCCATAACGTCAGCCATTCTTGCTCCTCTGTATTGTTAATTGGTTAAGCGCGCCGCAACGGCAATAAGATATTCTTTCAGCTGGCTGGATACCTGTAAATTCTTCAGCGCAAGATCAACCGTCGCTTTCAGGTATCCGACTTTGTCTCCTGCATCATACCTCCTGCCGGTAAAAAGATATCCGTAGAGGGTACGGCGTTTCAGCAGGCCCGCGAGTGCATCGGTCAATTGTATTTCACCACCCTTGCCCGGGGCAAGGTTCTCAAGGATCTCGAATATATCAGGGGTGAGGATATAGCGTCCGATAATGGCCATGTCCGAGGGGGCGTTTTCAGAAGAAGGCTTTTCGACAAGGTCATGTATCCTGAAGACATTTTCCTGTTCCCGAGTTCCGGCGATAACACCATATCTGCCTATATCAGAAAGGGGAACTTTTTCGATTGCAAGGACAGGAGCCCTGCATTCCCTGTACAGATCGATCATTTTCTTCAGAAGCGGATCGTCCGGATCGATGATATCGTCACTGAGGAGCACGGCAAAGGGCTCATCCCTGATAAACGGCCTTGCCTGTGCAAGAGCATGTCCGAGTCCCAGCGCTTCTCTCTGTCTGATATAGGCAAAGTTGAGGTGACTCAACCGGTTTATCTCCTCCAGAAGTTTCTTTTTGCCTGATTTCTTGAGTATTTCTTCAAGTTTGAACGCACCGTCAAAATGATCCTCTATGGCGCGCTTGTGTTTTCCGGTAATCACGATGAACTCTTCTATGCCGCAGGCATGGGCCTCTTCAACCGCATACTGGATCATCGGCTTGTCAACAATCGGGAGCATCTCCTTCGGAGAAGCCTTTGTCGCCGGGAGAAACCTTGTGCCGAGCCCTCCCGCAGGCAGAATCGCCTTGTTCACAATCTTTCCCTTGACCATACTTAATATTACCTGAAGGCAGGTGAGAATTCAAGAAACGCGGCCACTCCGGTTAAGGATATATTTACCTTGACAATCGCTTTCGGCAATACTTATTTTACAATCGTAGTCTGAGTTTTTTAGGGTCAAAACGGCGCAGATAAAGATGAAAGGAGGTGAAAAACCATGAAAAAAATATCCGTACTTCTGACGTTCTGCATCGCCCTCGTCTTTATGGGCAGTGCATTTGCAGTAATGCCGGGCAAAACAGTCGAGTATGCAGGAGGCGATGCGGGAAAGGTTGTTTTTAACGGAGATACCCATGGCCCGAAACAGGGCATGAAATGTGCCGACTGTCATCCCAAGCCTTTCGGTATGAAGAAAGGCGACTTTACAATGTCCAGGGAAGACCACGGCAAGCCCGACTATTGCGGGAAGTGTCATGACGGCCAGCAGGCATTTTCTCAGTCAACGGAAGCAGACTGCGGGAAATGCCATATGAAGGCAGAGGCACCGAAGGCCGAAGAGATGAAACCCGAAGAAATAAAATCTGACGAAATGAAGCCCGAGGGAATGAAGCCTGAAGAAGCGCCGCCTGCGGAGAGCAAATAGCATCTGAAAAACATGAGGGGCGCACGGAGTTTTTTATCCGCACGCCCCTCTCTATTCCCTGTTTATTTCACGAAAGTCAGCCAGGATTTATACTTCTTGTTCTTGCCCTTGACGATATCAAAAAATACTGACTGCAGTCTCTTTGTTATGGCGCCCGGTTTGCCCTGCCCGATCACTCTCCTGTCGAGCTCCCGGATCGGGGTGACCTCCGCGGCTGTCCCGGTAAAAAATGCCTCGTCAGCGATATAGATCTCGTCACGGGTAAACCTTTCTTCCCTGACATCTATGCCTGCATCCTTCGCGATCTCCATGATGCTGTCCCTGGTGATGCCTTCGAGTATCGAAGTAAGCGGGGTGGTCTTCAGCAGACCGTTCCGGACGATAAAGACATTTTCGCCGCTCCCTTCAGAAACATACCCCTCGGTATCAAGCAGGAGCGCTTCGTCATATCCGCACGATACAGCCTCTTTCTTGGCAAGCTGAGAGTTTACATAGTAGCCGCAGATCTTGCCCCGTGTCATGTTCGCATTCACATGGTTCCTGATAAACGATGAGGTCTTCACCCTGATGCCGTTCTTCAGCCCCTCGTCACCGAGATAGGCACCCCATGGCCAGACAGCAATTGATACGCCTACAGGATTTTCCTTCGGATACAAGCCCATCGCGCCATACCCAATATACACAAGAGGCCTTATATAACATTCCTTTATCCGGTTGACCTGAACAGTCTTTATGATCGCCTCGCGGATCTCATGGTGCGTAAAGGGTATTTCCATAAGGAAGATGCGGGCAGAATCGAAGAGCCGCGCAACATGTTCGTCAAGCCGGTATATTGCAGGACCCTGCAGGGTCTCATAGCAGCGAATCCCTTCGAATACCCCGAGTCCGTAATGAAGGGTATGGGTCAATACATGGACCGTTGCATTGTCCCAGTCCACCAGTTTCCCGTCCATCCATATCTTTTTGGTCTTCGGAATCATTGAGGTTTTATTTATAGCAATATTATCCCGGCAAAGTCAATCAGATTTCTCGGTCACATCTTGTCAGGGGCTTTTACCCCGAGGATTTCCAGGCCTTCATGGAGCACGATGCGCACCGCATCGCAGAGGGCGAGTCTTGCAGCACTGAGAACAAGGTCCTCGGTGACAATGCGGTGCCTGGTATAGTAGGGGTGGAAAATGCCCGCGAGTTCCTGGATATAGAAGGTTATCCTGTGCGGTTCATGTGCCAGGACCGCTCCTTCGAATACCACCGGGTAGAGGAGCAGTTTTTTCATGATCCTCAGCTCCTCCGGCTGCGAGAGGAGTTCCAGTCTTGCCTCCTGAAGATTTTCAACCGAGATGCCCTGGTCACGGGCATGGATGAAAACGCTGTTGATCCGCGCATGCGCATACTGGACATAAAAAACAGGGTTTTCAGCAGACTTGGCCCTGGCTGTTTCAAGATCGAATTCAAGCTGGCTGTCGGGCCTTCGGGTAAGGAAAATAAATTTTGTGATATCGGGGCCCACTTCATCGATAACTTCACGAAGGGTGACGAACTCGCCGGCTCTTTTGGACATCTGGACCGGCTTCCCGCCCCTGAGTAAATTGACCATCTGTACGAGGAGGACTTTCAGCTTCTCATGGGAATGGCCGAGGGCTTCGACAACCGCATGAATCCGCGGTATATACCCATGGTGATCCGCGCCCCAGATGTCGATGAGTTCATCGAACCCCCGCTCGAGTTTTCTCCGGTGATACGCAATATCCGAGGTAAAATAGGTATATTCACCATCCTGCTTGATAATCACCCTGTCTTTTTCGTCTCCAAAGGCAGTTGCCCTGAACCAGACCGCGCCGTCCTGCTCATAGAGGAACCCTTTCCCGTTCAGTTCTTCAATGGAATTCTGCACCGCGCCTTCAGCGAACAACTCTCTTTCACTCTGCCAGGTATCAAACGATATCCCGAAAGCCTTCAAGTCCTCCTGAATGCTCCGGAGAATTTTCCGGTATGCATATTCCGTAAAAACGTCGGCTGCACTGTCAAACCCTGTCTGGAGATATGCTTTGCCGTGCTCCCCGATTATTTCCCGGGCGATATCCTCTATGTATGCTCCCTTGTACCCCTCTTCGGGGAAAGGATACTCTGCGCCGAGAAGCTGCTGGTAGCGTGCAAATACGGAAAGCCCCAGAAGCCTGACCTGCCGGCCCGCGTCATTCACATAGTATTCCCGCTCGACCCGGTATCCCGCAGCCGTGAGGAGGTTTGCAAGCGCCTCTCCGGTAGCCCCTCCCCTGCCGTGTCCGAGGTGCAGGGGGCCTGTGGGATTGGCGCTCACGAATTCAATCTGGATCTTTTTCCCTTTTCCCAGGTCTTCTCTCAGGAATTTTTTCCCCCGCCTGAGGAGCTGCATGACCTCCGAAACAAGATAGTCTTTCGAGAAGGTGAAATTGATAAATCCCGGACCTGCAACTTCGATTTTTTCAAACAGGGCTATATCGCGTATGGCACTGACGAGTTCCTCGGCGATCTTCCTCGGCGGCTTCCTGAGCACCGCTGCCAGGGTCATTGCCGTGGTTGCGGAAAGATCTCCAAACTGCTCGTTGCGGGGTATTTCTATCTCGACAGGGGGCAAATCCCTGATACCGAGCGAATTTGCTGCGTCTTCGATAACCTTCGCGACTATGCTCTTTTTCATGGAGTAACAGTTTAAACAGCGCCGGAAGTGAAAGTCAATGAAACGGGGATGCTGTCTAGCCGCGGTATCTGGAGTATCGTATTTTCTTCAGTCCTGTAAGCCAGGAGAGGAGAACACTCACGATGCTGATGATGATTGCGCCTTTGAACGCAGGCCAGAAGCCGGCTATCTGGAGTCCGAGGTCGAGGGGTCCGGAGAGGCTGGCGGTAAGCAGGAGCATGAGGGTATTGATGATGAGGGTAAAGAGTCCGAGGGAGAGAATGATCAGGGGCAAGGTGAAGAGAGTGACAACCGGTTTGATGAGCGAATTGATGACGCCGAAGACTGCCCCGATGATGATCATTTTCCACCACTCGCCGGTAAACGTGATATCTCCAACAAATTTTACCGCCACAGCGATAGACAGTGCATTGATCATGATCTGAAGGATTAAATATGCCATACGCTCTTCTTCCTGTTGAATACCCTTCCCTCTTCGTACTCTAAATTTTTCATGGCGTCATGTCAAGTTTGTTGAAAAATTTATCTAATGCTATAATATCCAGAATTATGCATTGTTTTCGCAGATTGAGATTATTAACCTTTACCGATCTTATACGTTTTTTACGATCCTTTCTGTCATTCCCCGACTCGATCGGGGAATCCAGGATCAAAAGTTTTTGGAAAAAGGACTGGATTATCCGGTCAAGCCGGATAATGACAGCCATTGGTAAAGAATTCGCTCTCAACGGGTATGCCAGGTGAGATCCCTCCGGATAGCCCTTGCGCAGATCAATCCGACTGTCGGAGACCTCGACGGGAATGTTCTCAAGATCACCGAATGTATCCAGCGGGCCAGAAAAATTCATGCCGGCATCGTAGTATTTCCGGAGCTTGCAATTACCGGCTATCCTCCCGAAGACCTGCTTCTCAAAACCCAGTTTGTCGACGATAACCTCGAAGCCCTCCGGAAGGTGAGGAAACAGACTTCCGGAATTATCGCAGTCGTCGGGTTCGTGGACAGGAAAGACGATATTTATAATGCCGCAGCCGTACTCTCTGACAAACAGCTTTTCGATACCTATCACAAGATGTATCTGCCCAATTATGGTGTCTTCGATGAATACCGATATTTCCAGGCAGGAACGAGATGCCCCCTCTACGGAATCCACGATACCTGGATAGGGATAAACATCTGTGAAGACATCTGGTATCCCGAAGGTCCTTCGAGGACACAGGCGCTTGCAGGAGCCGAGGTCATTCTCAATATCAATGCTTCTCCCTACCGCATCGGAAAAGGCAAGTTCCGGGAGACGATGCTCTCGACAAGAGCCACAGACAATGCGGTCATGGTTGCCTATGTGAATGCCGTCGGAGGCCAGGATGAACTGGTATTCGACGGCCACAGTACTGTTATAGATCAGAACGGCACGGTAATCGCACGGGGGAAGCAGTTTGAGGAAGACCTTGTCGTGGTCGACCTCGACCTGAAAGGCATTCTCATGAAGCGGCTCCATGCCCCGCTCAGGAGACAGGAGGTCACGAAAACAGGAAAAGGGTCAGTCGAAAAGATCGTCATCCCGCTGGAGAAAAAACCTCTCAAAAAGAATGCGGGGAAAGCTCATATTCCCTCCGGTCAATGTCCTGAACCTCTCGGCCAGACCGAGGAAGTCTACAAAGCACTGGTGCTCGGCACCCGTGATTATGTAAGAAAGAACAGCTTCAAACGCAGCATCATAGGGTTGAGCGGCGGCATCGACTCAGCGCTCGTTGCAGCGATTGCGGCTGACGCCCTCGGACCAAAAAACGTCACCGGCCTTTTCATGCCTTCCCCCTATACCTCGCAGCAGAGCAGGGAAGATGCGTATGCCCTCGGCAGGAATCTCGGCCTCAGGATGCGGGAGATTTCCATTACGGCAATTTTCAGGGTTTATCTTGCCGCATTCAGGGAGGAATTTGCCGGCAAAGCGCCTGACGTGACCGAAGAAAATCTCCAGGCAAGGATACGGGGCAATATCCTCATGGCGTTTTCGAACAAATTCGGATGGCTCGTCCTGACCACCGGCAACAAATCCGAGATGAGCGTCGGATATGCCACACTGTATGGCGACATGGCAGGCGGGTTTGCAGTTATTAAAGATGTATCGAAGACAATGGTCTATGAACTCTGCAGATGGAAAAACGCTGCTGCAGGGAAACCCGTGATCCCCGCCAGTATGTTCACCAAAGAACCGTCTGCAGAGCTCAGACCAGGACAGACGGACAGAGACACTCTGCCGCCCTATTCTCTGCTCGACCCTATTCTCAAGGCGTATATAGAAGAAGACAAGGGATACCGGGAAATACTTTCCCTCGGGTGTGAACCTACGCAGGCCCGGACAGTTATCAGGATGATCGACAACAGTGAATACAAAAGGCGCCAGGCCCCACCCGGCATAAAAATCACCGAGAGGGCTCTCGGGAGAGATCGACGGTTTCCGATAACAAACCGATACAGGGGGTATTAAGCAACCATGCAACTGCAGGAAGAAATACGGGTTTGTCCGGAATGCGGATATGAACGGGGATTTCATGTTTCTTTCAAAAAAACCAGGGGGAAAACCCGCATTTCCCTGATCTGTCCTCAATGCGGGCAGTCCTACGGTATAGGATGGACGACCTCTGCAATAAAGACGTTCAAGCTTGAGAAGGGGCTGAAATACTGATGAAGAACATCCTTATTTCGCTTGTGCTAGCAGTGCTTTTCCTGCCATTGATTCCGGAACCGGCCATTCCAACCAATACCAGGTCCTTCCAGATGAAGAAAGAGCCGGAGATCCAGCAGGTAAAACCCAGGAAGCCCGTCAGGATCAAACTGAAACGCTCTCTGGAGGGGAAATATTCGTGGGATCTCTCCGGTGATGACGTGGACGAGGTTGTCCGTACGGATAAACGCCTCAAAAAGCTTCTGAATATCGAGTGAAGGGCACACTCTTCATTGTTTCGACACCGATCGGAAATCTGGAGGATATCACGGTCAGGGCTCTGCGCGTGCTCAGGGAAGTCGACCGCATCGCAGCAGAAGACACCCGCCATTCTCTGAAACTCCTCACTCATTATGGCATTACCAAACCCCTCATCAGTTACTGGAGCGGTAAAGAGAAGGCGAGGGCGGATGAAATCATCAGGACGCTCCTTTCTGGCCAATCGGTTGCACTCATCTCCGACGCCGGGACTCCGGGCATATCAGACCCCGGCGCAGTAGTGATCAGAAAAGCCATCGACGCAGCTATTCCTCTCGTGCCGGTGCCCGGCCCCTCGGCATGCATCGCAGCCCTTTCCGTATCAGGACTTCCGACAGAAAACTTCACGTTCATCGGGTTCATGCCTCCCAAGAAAACCCGGCGTCAGAAAATCCTGAGGGAACTGGTGCTGGAAACAAGGAGCCTGATCTTCTACGAAGCGCCGCACAGGCTGTTGGAGACTCTTAAGGATATCAGTGAGATATTCACCGGAAGAGCAGCGGCACTCATAAAAGAACTGACAAAACTCAACGAAGAGATTTTCAGAGGCACGGTTCCGGAAATCATGTCCCGGCTTGAAAAAACCCCGGTCCTGGGAGAATATGTAATCATTGTTGAGGGGAATACAACGACAAGGAAAACAGCGGACGATGACGCGGTCAGGGAAGTCCTCTCCCTGATGAAGAGAGGTCTGAAAAGGAAAGAGGCTGCCGCGAGGGTTGCGGAAACGTATGGGCTGAGCAAAAAGGAACTGTATGATAAATCCCTTGACTTTTTCGGTACAGAGCAATAAAATTTTTTCAACAGAATATTCTGAGAGGTGAAGCGTGGCATATAAACTTCTTCTGGCAGATGATAGTGTCACCATCCAAAAAGTTGTCGAACTGATCCTTGCAGAGGAAGATTTCGAGATCAGATCCGTGGGTTCCGGGGATGAAGCACTCGCTGCAGTGGCGGAATTCGGTCCTGATATCATCCTTGCAGATATCGAAATGCCGAAGACAAATGGCTACCAACTCTGCGAGAAGATAAAACAGGACCCTGCTACCAGCAGCATCCCGGTCGTCCTCCTTGCCGGCGCCTTCGAACCTGTGGATGAAGAGCTCGCAAAACAGGTCCGGGCGGATGATTTCATCGTAAAGCCGTTCGAATCACAGGAACTGATCAGCAAGATCAATGCCGCACTCACTGTCGCAACCGTCGAAGAGGCAGCTTTCGGAGAAGAAACCGAGACGCTCGTGGAAGCCGAAGCTCTGGGTCTGGAAGAGACTTCAATCGTTCCGCAGGAAGACCTCTGGGCCATGGAAGAGACGACTGAAACTGCGGAGGCACCAGTCCTTGCTGAAGAAGAACCTCTTACTGCCGGCCTGGAAGAGATGTTTGATTATGCGGAAGAAATGCCTGAAGAATCCCCCGCAGAAACAGCCGCCTCCGCTCCTTCGGTATCTGCAGAGAGAGATCAAGAAATGCCTGCAGGCGTAAGGATGGATATCCCGACGTCTGAGCTCCCGACGAAAGATGAATTGAAGGCAGCCTTCGAACAAGCGGTGAATGATCGGGTTTCCTCGTTTCTCACCTCTCTCGAAATTAAAGAGATCATTCTTTCCTCATTAACTCCCGCCATAAAGGACTCTGTCGAAAAGATTTTATGGGAAGTCACCCCGGACCTTGTCGAGCGGATGCTGAAGGAGATGCTGAAAGGTTCTCTCCAGTCCCTTGCCAAAGAAGTCGAGAAGGTAATCTGGGAGACGGTACCAGACCTCGCTGAGACAATGATCACCAAGGAAATAGAGAGGATACGGTCAGAATTTTAGACAAGGGTTTTGATCCGCACGACGTAGAAAAAAAATGGTATGATTTCTGGATCTCCCGGGGATATTTTACGCCCGATCCGGATAGTCAGGCTGTTCCCTATTCCCTCGTCATTCCGCCCCCCAATATCACCGGTTCACTCCATATGGGCCATGCCCTGAACAGTGTGCTGCAGGACATCCTTTCCCGCTGGAAAAGAATGTCCGGATTCCGTGTCCTCTGGCTGCCGGGGACTGATCATGCCGGTATTGCCACACAGAACGTCGTGGAAAAGCAGCTCGCAGCTGAAGGGCTGGACCGGCATACTCTTGGCCGCGATGCCTTTACGGACCGCATCTGGAAATGGAAATCTGAATCAGGGGGAACCATTATTCACCAGCTCAAGAGGCTCGGCGCTTCATGTGACTGGTCAAGAGAACGGTTCACCCTCGATGAAGGCCTTTCGAGGGCAGTAAGAGAAGTTTTTGTCAGGCTCTTTGAAGAAGGGCTTATTTACCGTGACAACCGGCTGATCAATTGGTGTCCGCGGTGTCATACCGCGCTTTCGGATCTTGAAGTTGAGTATGATACCCTGGAAGGCAAACTGACCTACATCCAATATCCCCTCGCTGACAGGAGCGGGAAATCCATCCCTGTTGCAACAACAAGACCTGAAACCATGCTGGGCGATACTGCTGTCGCGGTTCATCCGGAAGACGAGCGTTACCGGGATTTTATCGGAAAGAAAGTTGCCCTTCCGCTTACCACGAGAAAAATCCCGGTCATTGCCGACCCTGCGGTCGACCCTTCGTTCGGTACCGGTGCGGTGAAAGTAACCCCGGCCCACGACTTCAATGACGAAGCAATCGCAAAGAGGCAGAAACCGCCTCTGCCTTTTCTCACGGTAATCGGAGAGGACGGCCGCATGACCTTCGATGCAGGAGAGAAATATTCAGGCCTTGACCGGTATGAATGCAGGAAACTCGTACGGAATGATCTGAAAGAACGCAAGCTGATCATCAGGGAAGAACCGCATCAGCATGCAGTCGGTCATTGCTACCGGTGCAAGACTATTACCGAACCCCTTTCTGCTCTCCAATGGTACGTCAATGTCCGTGCGATGGCCCGTGAAGCTATCCAGGCTGTGAGAACGGGCAGGATCAGGTTTATACCCCAGTCATGGGAAAATACCTTTTTTGCCTGGATGGAAGACATACGTGACTGGTGCATATCCCGTCAGATATGGTGGGGCCACCGGATACCCGTCTGGTATTGTCCTGAACAGAAGAATACCGCGTGCAAATCACACCAGGGCATCAATGTGTCCCGTGAAGCTCCCGGCCATTGTGTGTATTGTGGTTCGTCCGGTCTGAAACAGGACAACGATGTCCTGGATACCTGGTTCTCATCCGCTTTATGGCCCTTTTCCACCTTCGGCTGGCCGGACGATACCGATGATCTCAAAACCTATTATCCTACCAGCGTACTGGTAACCGGGTTTGACATTATTTTTTTCTGGGTCGCCCGGATGACCATGATGGGATTGAAGTTTATGAAAGAAGTCCCTTTCCGGGATGTATACATCCATGCGCTGGTAAGGGACATGCACGGGATGAAAATGTCGAAGTCAAAAGGCAATGTCGTCGATCCCCTCATCATGATGGACAGGTACGGGACAGATGCATTCCGGTTCACCCTAGCCGCCTTTGCTGCACAGGGGAGAGACGTTAAATTCTCTGAGGACAGGGTTGAAGGCTATAGACATTTTGTGAACAAGCTCTGGAATGCAGCCCGCTTTATCATGATGAACAGAGAGGTGGCCGGAGAAAATAACCTGACAGCCATTGAGAAGACACCGGTCCAGTCAGGTCTGGCGAGCAACTGGATACTGAGCCGCCTTGCCGCAGTGACCGAAGAGATCAATACGGCGCTCGGAGAATACCGGTTTAATGACGCTGCGAGCAGCATCTATCAGTTTATCTGGCACGAATTCTGTGACTGGTATATTGAGATGGCTAAATGTGACCTTCGGGACAACGAGAAGGGGAAAGAGGTTCAATGGTGCCTCCTTGCAACCCTCGACACATCGTTAAAGCTCCTGCATCCTTTCATGCCTTACGTAACTGAAGAAATCTGGCAGAAGATCCCGCAGGTACAGATTATAAGTCCGGCGGGAGAGAACCGCAAGACGTTGAAGGAGAAAAGCCGGACCGTGATGAGATCTGCCGCTTCAGGAACCATGAAGGATCCTGAAAGCAAAAAACCTGAAAGCATCATGGTCTCGGATTATCCCAAATCCCTTCCGAGGAATCCGCAGGCAGAAGAAGATATGTTCTATCTGATCGAAGCAGTGACCGGGATCAGAACAATGAGAGGAGAATTGAACATTGCTCCGTCGCTCAAAGTGAACGTCTTCATCAAGACATATCACCAGAACGCGGAAAAAATCCTGCGGAATAACCTTCAGTACCTGAAAGCTCTCGCAAGGGCAGAAAAAATCATGATCGGGCCTGATATTCCAAAGCCTGAAGGCTCTGCCACCTCTGTCAAAACCGCGATGGAAATCTTCGTTCCCCTGAAAGCCGTCTTGAATATCAGCTCAGAACTCGATAGACTTAAGAAAGATTTGGCAAAGATCGAGGAATCCCTTGCCATGCTCAACAAGAAACTCATGAACGATGACTTTCTCCAACGGGCTCCCCAAAAGGTTGTCGAAAAGGAAAAAACAAAATACGAGGAATTGCTGGGCATGCAGGAGAAGATCACTGACAGTATTCATACATTAAAGGAAGCGGAGGTCAAAAGTAATGCGGAAAAGAAAAAATGAACTTGAAAAAGGTGATTTCGAGTTTGTCGAAGGCGAATTCATTACCATCCAGCAGAGTACTGTCCGTGCTGTTGAAGGCGGACATGTTGAACTCAATCAGGTAGGCGCCTTAAGTATAGACGGTGAACGTGTGGAGGTAACCCAGGGAGCATCCGGTGTCCTGCGGGGGACCGAAGTCAATCTGAACCAGAGCATAAGCGGGGTCACCGCAGCAGAGAGGGTAACGAGCAATTTTTCCTGTACTCCTCTGATCCTTGCGCGGGAAGAAGCCGCTGCGCATAATTCCGCAGTCGGTATCATGGCTGCACGGAAGATCAAGGCTGAAAACACCTCTGCCTTCCTTGTTCTCTCGAACAATATAGAAGGAAATGTGACAACAATCCTCGACTGGCGCTCAGCATTCGCACTCGGAGCTGTATTAGGAGGTTTATCTGGATTTCTCTCTCTCCTTTTCAGGAGAAAATGAGATGGAAATCCCTCCGGGTGTTCGTGAGTTCCTGCGCCGTGCACTCGAGGAGGATATCGGTCCGGGCGATATAACCACTGCTCTCCTTGTACCTCCCGACCACAGGTCCAGGGCGCATTTTCTCGCAAAATCGGATTGTATCCTTGCCGGAATTCCCTTTGTAGAAGAAGTCTTCAGCCTGCTCGACCCTTCGTTGCGCCTCAGGAGTTTTTTCAGCGAGGGAGAAACCATTACAAAAGGGCACGTCATTGCGGAAGTCTCCGGGAAGACCTCGGGCATACTCGCGGGAGAAAGAGTCAGCCTGAACCTTCTCCAGAGAATTTCCGGCATAGCGACACTGACCCGTCGCTATACAGAACAGATACAGGGATACAACGCCCGGATAGTAGACACCCGCAAGACAACACCGTGTCTCCGCTTCATGGAAAAATATGCAGTAAGGACTGGCGGCGGAAGCAACCACCGGTTCGGCCTCTTTGACGGCATACTCATAAAAGACAATCATATCCGTGCCGCCGGCAGTATCCGTCAGGCACTAGCTCGCGCAAAAAAAGAGCATCATCTCACGAAGATTGAGATAGAAATCAGCACTTCTGAGGACCTCCTTGAAGCGATTGAAGCGGGAGCGGATATTGTCATGCTTGACAATATGTCAGTCGACGAAATAAAAGCCTCGGTAACCGCTGCCCATGGCAGGGTTCCCCTTGAAGCCTCGGGAGGGGTAACCTTAGAGAATGTGCGTTCAATCGCCCAGACCGGTGTGGATTTTATCTCGGTCGGCGCGTTGACTCATTCGGCGCAGGCGGTTGACATATCCATGGAACTCGTATCCGGGTAAGAGAGGCATGGGCGCAGCTTGGAACCTTCTTTCTTTTTTTTCTGCGGGCGGCACTCCTTGAAAAGACAAAATAAGGTTTGATATAGTGATATTGACGAAGGAGGCTGCGATGAACATAAAACAGATCAGGGAGATAGCCAAAACAAAAGGCGTTAAGACCGGAAATATGAAAAAAGAAACCATGATCAGAGCAATACAGCGGGCTGAAGGAAATTATGAATGCTTTGGCACTGCGGTGTCCGGCGAGTGCGACCAGACAAACTGCCTCTGGAGAACAGACTGCCTGAAATAATACCATCCAACTTCAAAAGAGCATGGTTTGTCCTTTGCTCACCTGACGGGTGACAGCCTCAAATATCTTTATCTTCCCGTACTCTCCGTCGAATCCCGGACTGATAGAAATATCCCCTCTGCGCATTCTCCGGATTGCTTCGCCAAGAACAGGCGATCCTTCGCGTCCGAGGACATCCTGAGGAATATCCATAAGGATTGCGAACTCGTTACCGAGCTTCCGGAGTAGTCTTTCATATTCATTCTGCACTGTCTTCGTATTGACACCCTTTTTCAGGGTCTCGGCAAGAAGTTCCTGAAGGGGGATGACGGAGCGGAAAGGCGGCGCTCCCTCCGGCTGATACCCTGCTTCACGGTCTGCAAGTTTTTCGACCCTGTGGAGTACTCCGACTGTCACTCTTTTCCCGCATATGGGACAGCGATGCTTGTTCCGTATCGTTTCCCGTGGAGAAAAGATTATACCGCAGGCCCTGTGCCCGTCAAAATGATACTTGCCCTCTTCAGGGAAAAATTCAATCGTGCCGAGGAACCCTTTCCTTGTCCGGATTGAATCGAGAATTTCCCCATACGACAATCCCGCGTCAAAGATATTTGCTTCCCTGCCGAGCTTGGCCGGTGAATGGGCATCGGAATTCGAGAGAAGGGTCACCCTGTCCAGCGCAGATATCCTCCAGTTCATGGACGGGTCTGAGGACAACCCTGTTTCTATGGCACAGATATGGGGGGTAAGCTCTTCGAAACATTCCTCAAGGGTATCAAACCCGGAGCTTGCACCAAAAACCGAGAAATGAGGAGTCCATGCATGTGCCGGGACAAGCATAATATCCGGACCGATATCGAGAACGATCTCGAGAAGATTTTTTGCATCCAGGCCAAGGATCGGCCTCCCGTCTGATGAGAGGTTCCCGATACGCGACAACGCAGCATTCACTTTTGCCGCTGCAGAGAAATCAGGGGCAAGAAGAAGACTGTGTATCTTCCTCACCCTGCCGTTTTTTGAATAAATGCAGCTGATCTCCGCAGTCAGGAGGAAAAATACCTGCGCCCTGCATAAGGGAGGGACGTCTCCTGTTCTGAATTCCTTCCGCAACCGGAACAGGCTGTTCTCAGCAATTTCCAGTTTTTGCTGTAATTCCCGGAGCCATTCCGGATGGGTAAAATCGCCGGTACCGACAACCGAAATCCCCTTCAGCTGTGCCCATTTCCCGATACTCTCCGGAGTCATATCCCTGCTCGTTGCCCGTGAATATTTCGAATGGATGTGAAGGTCAGCAATAAAACGCATACCAGTACCTCATGGAATCATACTGTTTAGGCAGGACAGGAAAGGAGAAAAAGCTTTCCTTGAGCCACCTCTGTACAACCGGAGGGGTCCGGAATTTCGCTGAAATTATCTGGGTGAACAAAGAGAGACACAACCAGCCAAATTGCGATTGGGAAAGGTTTTTCTCCTTTCCTGTCCTGCCGTTCCTGCTGCTAATTTCTCTGGGCTTCCCGTGCACTTCTTTTTTTGTGCCAGAAAATATATACTGCGATCAATCCTGCGCATGCCAGGATAATATATACACTCCATTGCCTGCTTATCTCCAAAACCTGTTCCTTGTTGTCACCTACAAAAAACCCGATATATGCAAGGACCCATACCCAGATCGACGCCCCGAAGGCCGTATAGAAACTGAACTTGGCGAGGTTCATTCGCCAGAGCCCTGCAGGGAATGAGATATAATGCCGTACCCCCAGGATAAGCCTGCCGATGAAGGTGCTGATATTCCCGTGTTTCAGAAAAAATGCCTCTCCTTTCAGGAAATGCTTCTCGCTCACGCCGAAATACTTGCCGTACCTGAGGATAAAGGGCCTTCCGAGATAGACCGCAATCCCGTAATTGAACAGTGCGCCGAGCACGCTTCCCAGGGTTCCGGATATGATTACCCCTGCCCAGCTCATCTGCTGCCGGAAAATCAGATATCCTGCAGGGGGGATCACCAGTTCAGAAGGCAGGGGGATGAAGGTACTCTCGATGAACATGAGGAGGATAATGCCCGGATATCCCATCGAGCCGATGGTCTCGACGAGCCAACTGAAAAATGTATGCATATATTCATGCATGGAATCACCTGTAACCCAAAACACAGAGTAAGCAGAGTAATGGTCGGGGCGACCCGATTTGAACGGGCGACCACTCACACCCCAAGCGAGTGCGCTACCAGGCTGCGCTACGCCCCGATTGTTTCAGATACTACTGGAGCAGACCCAGGATTTCCCTGAGCCTCTTCTTGACATGCTCTATTCCCCGGGCAGGTTGGCGTACTTCTTTTGTCGCTGCTTCCTGTTCTGGTACTGGTTCAGCGACCACTGACGAAAGACCAAGTCTTTTTCTGACGCCCTCGATAGTATATCTCTCCTGATAGAGGAGCTTCTTAATAGTGAGCAGAAGCTCTACATCCTTTTTTATATATACTCTCTGTCCTGATTTGTTTTTTCGGGGCTTCAGAAATGAAAATTCAGTCTCCCAGTACCTGAGGACATAGGGTTCGACGCCCACAATCTTACTCACTTCCCCAATCTTGTAAAAGAGCTTGTCAGGAAAAGTAATTTGTGACTTGATACTTTCAGGGCTGGACTTATACATTCTGCTTTTCCATTACAGATTTCAGCTGATTGCTGGCCCTGAACGTGATGACCCGTCTCGGAGTAATCTCAAGGTCTTCACCTGTTTTCGGGTTCCGGCCTCTCCGGGCAGTCTTCTGCCTCACATTGAAAGTGCCAAAGCCTGAAATTTTTACCGACTCGCCTTCTATAAAGGTCTGCTTCATAATATCAAAGAGGATCTCGATAATCTCCTGGGCTTCCTTTTTCGATAAACCGATCTTTTCGAATATTCTCTCTACCAAATCTGCCTTTGTCATTTCGCTACCTCAATTTTTGTTAATTATATTAAGGACATAGACACTTGTCAAGAAGAATTAGGTGCATATAGTATAGCAAATCTATCTATAATGTCAAAAAAATTCTTGCCTTTGCCGCGCACGAGAGAATATGATGTATCAAATGAGATAATTTTACCAACCTTCCGATTTATCATGATTTATGGAATTGGCATTGATATGGTGCGGGTTCGCCGGATTCAGGGAGCCGTTGAGAAATGGGGTGAAAGGTTCCTGCAGAGGATATTTACCGGTGACGAAATAGCCTATTGCTACGCAAGAAAAAACCCTTATCTCCCGCTCTCAGCCCGGTTCGCGGCAAAAGAAGCATTCATCAAGGCAGCCGGCTCCCGGATTGGAGTCACATTCAGCGACATCGAAGTGACGAACAATGATGCCGGGCAGCCTTTTCTCCGGCTCAAAGGAACACTTCAGGAGTTTTTGAGAAAAAACTCTATCGCGAAGGTGCATCTCAGCCTCAGCCATGAGCAGGAATATGCGGTGGCGTGTGTAGTGCTCGAACGGCATTCATAAACTGCCTTGTCATCAGTGGGTATTTTTGGATTTGCGCATAAACCATGCCGGAGGTTGACACCTTCTGTTTCATCATGGATTTTCCCGGGGAGAGGACGATTCTTGCGGTCTTTCAGGTGATTCCCGTAAGGGGACGGCTTCTTTGTCCTGTTCCGTTCCGGGCTGAGCATCAGGGCGTGCACTGCTCCCTTCAAACATTTCATCATATTCAGGAACTACGATACCCCTTCTTACCATAATGTTATAAATAAGATTCGATCTGTGCGCAACATACCTGCTGTCGCCCAGCGGATTATATTTCCTCGGATTAGGGAGGACCGATGCAAGCCGCGCTGCCTCTTCAGGACTCAGTTCTGAAGCAGGTTTTCCATAGTAATGCCGTGAAGCAGCTTCGATGCCGAAAATCCCCCGGTCTCCCCATTCTGCTATATTCAGATAAATTTCCAGAATGCGTTTTTTGGTGAGGGCCGATTCGATTCTCCAGGTGAGTATAGCCTCGCGAAGCTTCCTAACCGGGTTTTTTGAGGGGGAGAGGAAAAGATTTTTCGCAAGCTGCTGGCTGATGGTGCTCCCTCCCAGTTTGAACTTCTTTGCCTTGATATCTTTTTCGATAGCCTTCTGTATCGCGTCATAGTCGAATCCCTCATGACTCCAGAACTTATCGTCTTCAGCAATGAGCACGGCCTTTATGAGATAAGGAGAAACCCTGGAGAGAGGCACCCATTTCTGCTGAATCCGGTATTGCTTCCCCTCCCGTTGCCACTCTTTCTCCCGGTATTCCATAAACGCAGTCTTCCCGGGGTCCTCATCCTTCAGCGAGGATACACTGGGGAAAAAAAGCGAGTACAGAAAGGGGGAGACGAGGAGACAAACAACAAGGAATATAATTTTTTGTTTTCTGGATTTTCTCTTTGACATTCCGGCACAAAAACTACGCGTGTATCTCTGTCCCGATCCCCTCTTTGGTGAAAATCTCGAGCAGGAGACAGTGAGGAACCCGGCCGTCTATGATATGTGTCTTTACAACACCTCCCTGAACCGCCATGAGACAGGCCTGCACCTTCGGAACCATCCCTCCTGACACTGTTCCGTCAGAGACCATTTTCCCGATTTTTTTCTGTGTAGCAGTCGAGACGACGGATTTCTTGTTGTTCATTATCCCGGGAACATCGGTAAGAAGGATGAATTTTTCAGCATGCAGGGCAGCGGCTATGGCTGCCGCAACATAATCCGCATTGATGTTCAGGGTTTCCCCGTTCGGTCCGACGCCTATGGGTGAGATGACCGGGATGAATCCCTCGTGCACAAGGGTATTGAGAATCTGGGGATTGACGCTTGTTACTTCGCCCACAAGGCCGAGATCGACAATCTCCTCCGCAGCAATACCCGCAGGGTTCCTGAGCAGTTTCTTTTTCGCCTTGATCAGACCTCCGTCTTTTCCGCTCAACCCCGCAGCTCTTCCCCCGTGGCTATTGATCAGCGAGACGATCTCTTTGTTGACGAGGCCTCCCAGAACCATCTCCACGATATCCATCGTCTCCTCGTCGGTAACCCTCTGACCCTGAACAAAAGACGGCTGTTTGCCCATTTTTTCCATCATTGCTGAAATCTTCGGACCGCCGCCGTGTACGATTACCGTCTTGATGCCGATGAAGTTGAGCATTACGATGTCCCTGGCAAAAGACGCTTTGAGTTCTGTCTTCACCTGGGCTGCACCGCCGTATTTGATTACAAAGGTCTTGCCGTAGAAATTTCTGATATAGGGAAGCGCTTCAAGCAGGATTTCTGCTTTTGAAATAATATCGTACATCCCGGAACTCCTATTGCGCACTGTTTTTCCGCGTTCTCTTCTGCCTGACATTCTGCACCTTGCCCTCAGAGCACGGGATGCAGACAGGCTTTCCTTCGCGTACCCTTGCCCTCGTCTCCATGACCTTTTCCCCGCAACGGACACACCGCAGACTGGGGTATATATGCGCCTCGTCAGGAAGCGTCACCTTCACCCGTGATATCCTGAACAGGTCTGCATCCTTTGCACGGAGTATCATATGCATCTTTTTCGTCTTCCGGGCATGCACTGATTTTACCACCTTAGCCGACCTGTCTCCCCTGGCATACTGTTCCCACATATTCTTTTCCTCATCGGATTCATCCGGCGGGGCAAAGTCAACTGATATCCTCATACCCTCGCCTTCCGGCCGTTTGATAAAGGTATATACCTGTTTTCCGTAATCCCTGAAAATCAGGTTTCCCTTGCCGAAGGTGCATCCGGTGAGAACCTGGACCGCATCGACCGCACAGGAATCGTTTTCGACGATTGCGACCAGTTCCTCATCCGCAGACCTGCGGCCGAGTTCCCGCAAAGCCAGGGCTGCAACCCGGTAGCCCAGTGCAAGTCCGGGACATGCATGACCGTGGAATCCGACGACATCCCCGAATGTCTTCATACCCATGATTGTACATCAAAAATGAATTCTTGTGTATCGTTCACCTTGCAAATCTCTCCAATGCCATGAAAATATATGACGTGTCCCTGTGGTGCGTGATAGAATGAAAAATGATGAAAAAATCTGTCTGGATACTCGTCTCTCTTGCTGCTGCGTTTTCACTCTCGGTCGTAACAGGAATAGTCAACCCTTCAGAAAAAATCAATGCCCTCTGGCTTGTCATTGCTGCCGGCTGCTTCTATCTCATCACCTACAGATTCTATGCGTCCTTTCTTGCCGCGAAGGTGCTCGTTCTCGATGGAACCCGGACAACCCCTGCAAAAAAACTCTTCGACGGCATTGATTATCAGCCTACCAACCGCTGGGTTCTTTTCGGTCATCACTTTGCGGCAATCGCAGGAGCAGGACCGCTCATCGGCCCCATGCTCGCTGCCCAATTCGGCTATCTCCCCGGCTTTCTCTGGCTTCTGATCGGGGCTGCACTGGGGGGCGCTGTCCATGACATGGTGATCCTCTTTGCTTCCGTACGGAGGAACGGTCGTTCCCTCGCTGAAATCGCACGGGATGAGATAGGTCCTGTCGGGGGGTTTGCCGCTGCAGCCGCGATACTCTTCATCCTTATTGTAGCTCTTGCCGGCCTCGGCCTTGCAGTAGTGAATGCGCTCTCACAAAGCCCCTGGGGGACATTCACGATCGCGTTCACTATCCCCATTGCGTTCTTCATGGGGATTTACCTCTATCGCATCCGGCCCGGGAAGATAGCCGAGATGAGTGCCATAGGGGTACTTATGCTCTTCGTTGCCGTCTTCACCGGTCACTACATCCCGGGGTCTTTCCTTGAGCCATTCTTCAACCTTCCGAAAAACAGCCTCGTATTGTGTATCGCGGCCTACGGCTTTATCGCATCGGTTCTCCCGGTCTGGATGCTCCTCTGTCCGAGGGATTACCTCTCCACGTATATGAAGATCGGAACCATCTTTCTGCTCGCGCTGGGGGTTATGGTAATCGCGCCGGAGATCCAGATGCCTGCGGTGACACGGTTTGCAGACGGTGGAGGTCCGGTCATTCCCGGCACTCTGTTCCCCTTTATGTTCATCACGATAGCGTGCGGGGCAATCTCAGGGTTCCACGGCCTTATTTCCTCAGGCACTACTCCGAAAATGCTCATGAACGAAAGGGATATTCGCCCGATCGGTTTCGGCGCCATGCTCATTGAAGGCTTTGTCGCTGTCATGGCACTCATCGCTGCCACGGTTCTCCTCCCCGGGGATTATTTTGCTATCAATACGACCCTCTCCTCTGATGCCATCAGGGAACTCGGGTTTCCTGTTGAAAAGGTGGAGGAATTCTCGGCAACCGTCGGGATTGATGTTGCAGGAAGACCGGGTGGCGCCGTTTCACTCGCTGTTGGTATGGCGTCTATTCTCTCCGGCATTCCCGGCATGAAGGGCCTTATGCCTTACTGGTACAACTTCGCACTCATGTTCGAAGCCCTTTTCATCCTGACAACGGTAGACACCGGCACACGGGTTGCACGTTTTCTTGTCCAGGAACTCGGCAGTATCGTGTACAAGCCCCTTACCAAAACAGGTTGGCTTCCCGGCAATATTATTGCGAGTTTCCTCGTAGTCGGCTCCTGGTCTTATCTCATTTATTCCGGCAATATATCGACGATCTGGCCTATGTTCGGAGTTGCTAACCAGTTGCTTGCGGCAATTGCGTTCGGAGTAGGCACCGTGGTGATCGTGAAATCGGGAAAGCTGAAGTATGCCTGGGTGACTTTTTTCCCCATGGTGTTCATGTTCACGACTACCTTAACCGCATCGTGGCAATTAATGTGGCTTTTCATGAACAAAGCCGCTTCTGCCACCTCGATGGCCGAAGCGCTTACCTTCAGGATCGATGTTTATCTCGTATTCCTGATGGCCTCTCTCGCGGTTATTGTTGTAATCGACATGCTGAGGAACTCCCGCCGGTTCATCACCGAGGGTGCAGAGACAGCCCGAAGAAAGATATGAAGCCCCGGATCACGGATCTTGCCGCAATTCCCGGGAGGCTGACCCGGATGCATGCCGGGAACAGTCAGGTATGCTTGCTTTTGCTATCCGGCAAGACTGCTCAGCATCCTGAGCCAGTTGTTCGTTAGCCCCTTTTCCCTTTGTCATGGATGTGATCAGGGGGAGTTCATTTCCTGAAGCCACCCCCGGACCAATGTCCTGATTCTCTCCTGCATTCCGGATGAACTGTCCCGGAAAGGATCATAGGATAATTTCCTGAGCACTGGTTTCAGAATCATATAGCCCTCTTCGGACCAGAGGACTCCCACCTGCCCATAGGGAAGGTTACTGATCTTTTCCCTGATATGAATATCCAATTGTTCATAAGGCACTTCCTGATATCGTATCATGTCCGGATACAGACTCCGGATGTCTTCAAAGGACATCCCTTCTTTTGCCTTTTCCTGGAGTTCCCGGGCAAGAACGATCTTGGTATACCGGTTGTCCTCATCGTATCTTACACTGAGAGAGTCGAACGTTGATTCTTCAGGCAGACGGTTCAGCCGCTGATCAACATATTCGCTTACTGCAAAAAAACGCCTGAGAGCGTCCTGCTGTTCTGCATTCAAGGTATGCTGAGCCATATATTTCCGGAACTGCTCTGTCTCACCGGTGATACCCAGGGTCCTCGCCTTTTCATAAAGCGCTTCCTCGTTCTTTGCGTCTTCTTGTCCGACTCCTGTTCTCCACGGAACCGTCTGGATTCCCAACAGCGCAAGAACCGTTTCCCTATCGTCACCTTCCGTGTCCGGTGCAGCAGCTGCTTTTGCAAGGTGAACCCCCGCCTGTTCTTTGCTCAGCTCTCCCGTTCCTTCCCCGTCCGGCTCTTCCCCCTTCGGGGCAGTCACCAGCGGGATTTTCTCCGCCGGACCGGCTGCTCCTGACCGCATCCCGAAACCTTCACCGGTCACATTTTCTCCCCCAAGCCTTGACTTCAGTGTATCTCTTTCCCGGATAAGGTCAGCGACCAACTGTTCCTTGTCCTCGAGTTCCTGTATTCTTTTCACAAATTCTGCTGTCTTCTTCCTCTCTTCCTCCAGAAGTCCCCTGAGTTCTCCCTCTTCTCCTGACGTCCGGGATGAGGTATTGCATGCGTTCTCCATTTCCCTGATTTTCTGCTCAAGATCTTCCCGCTTCTTTCTCTCCTCTCCGAGCATTTTGCTCAGGGTGTCCCGTTCCTGGGTCCTCTGCGCAAGGACCTGCTTCTCTTCATTTGCCGTCTTTGCATATTCCCCGGCCTCTGCTGCTTGCTGCTCCAGCCCTTCTGTCTTTGCTCTCTGCATTTCCAGTTCTTTTCTCAGAGAATCCCTCTCCCGGACCGTTTCGGCAAGCATCTCTTCTTTTTGTTCGAGGTCTCGTATCCTCGCCTCGTATCGCTCTGTGTTTGCTTTCTCCTGACCAACTTCCTTCTTCAGTCTGGTGTTTTCTTCACGGATATCCCGCAGGACTCCTCCCTGTTTCTCGAGTTCCGCAACCCGTCTCCCCAGTGCTGCTCCCTGTTCCTTTTCTGCATCCAGTTGAGCCGCGAGAACCTCCCGTTCATCAGTCACCCTGAGCAGTTCCTTTTCCTTCAGGAGGGCCTTTTCTTCAGAATTTTCTAGTTCTCTGACAGACTTCTCAAGTGCATCTCGTATTTTTCGATCCCGGGATAACTCTCCTTTCAGAGCATCCTTCTCACTGAGAGCCTCCTGGAGCAGTTTTTCCTGTGTCCGGTATTTTTTCTCGATATCTTTGTACTCATCCACCTGTGCAGATAACGCTTCAATAGTATCCCTCTGCCTCTCATTCTGGATTGATAACGCATCTTTATCCCTGGTCATCTGCTCAATGGCCCTGTCTCGGTCCGCGAGCACTTTCAGGTTCTCCCGGAATTCTCCTATCTGTCTTTTCTGCTCTTCAGACGCTGTCTTCAGGGAATCCCTCTCTGCAATAAGGTCCCTGATCGTTTTCTCTCTCTTTTCTGCATCCCGATTCTTTGCTCGCAGTTCTGCCGTAATTTTCCGTTCCTCGTCAAGCTGTTTCTCAAGAACTTCCTTCTCCCTGATTGATTCTTTCAGACCCTGCTCTCTGGAAAGCATCTTCTTTACTTCATCCTGACAGGTTTCAGCGCTTGTTCTGCTGTCCTTTTCCTGCTTCATCACCGCGTCAAGCTCTTTGCGCAGCCCGTCTCTTTCTGCCGTAATGTCTGAGAGCCTCTTCTCTTTCTTCTCGAGCTCAGTTACTTTGTCCCGGAGTATCTCCGCCTTTTCCCTTTCCTCGCTGAGCCGGATTTTTACCCTGTCACGTTCTTCAGCAGCTTCTTTCAATTCCTTCCCCAGGGATTTTACCTGCTTCTCAGCCTCCCTCAATCGCTTTTCAGGAGAGCCATTCCTCACAACAACCTCATCCGGAACATCGGGTAGGGCATCGCCACCAATCCGGCTGAGTATCTCCAGTTCACTCTCTGCGTAAGGCACGTAGGGGCTCTCTTTAAAGCTCTTCCTGATTTCCTCAAACACCTTTCTCGCCTCTCCAAAAGACTTCAGCTGCATATACGATTTCCCGAGCCAGTAGAGTGCAGCATCCCGCGCAGAACTGTCGGGGAATTCCCGGAGAAATAAGCTGAATTCTTCCACAGCGCTCTCAGGTTTATATGACAGATAAGATTCATATCCCCTGTTGAAAAGACCGGCTTCACGGCCTGGGGTATCTTCGCCTGCAGCCGCCACGGGGAAGAGCAGGAAGAAGAGAAGGATTATGAATACTGGTTGATTGTGACCGGAGTTTTGTCCCATAGAGTTTTTAACCACTCCTTATATAATTTTTCCTTTTTCTGTCTGAAGAGGATCTTCCGTACTTCCCCACGTACCTCATGAAAGGTCTTGAACTGCTCGTCCGTTGCATTGACAACCCGCAGGATGTATACCCCTTCTGCAACCCATATTGGTCCACTCGTTTGTCCCTTCCCCATGGCAAATGCTTTTTCATCAAGTGCAGGCACCAGTGTTCCCCGCCTGAAAGTCCCCAGTCTCCCCCCGAGGCTTTTCAGCGGCTCGTCGGCATATTCTTCCACAAGCAGATCAAAGTCTTCGCCATCCTTCAACCGGGAGACTATTTCGAGCGTCCTCCGCTTCAGGTCAGTTATTTCAGTGACCGGCGCCCCCTCCCTCAGCCTCAGGAAAATCGCCTTTACTTCTCTCGTCTCGAAGGTAGTCAGAAAATCCCTACCATGAGAGGCGAAATAATCCTCCGCCTCCTTGTCAGTGACGAAAATCTTCGAATCAACCTCTTCATGGACCAGCTTCGCGATGGTAATATTCTCCTGTATATTGTTTCTATACATCTGGAGCGTCAACCCCTCCTGTCTGAGTCCCTCTTCAAAATCATCATGGGATAAATTCTGATCCTTTTTGAACTCTTCAAGCGCTTTGTCCACCTCCGCCTCGCTTGTCCCGATCCCGCGCTTTTTTGCCTCGAAGAGCATCATCCTGTCCTCTATCAGGTTGCGGAGCATCTGTTCGTCCACCCAATCCTGGCCTTCCATGTTCAGTCTGTTCCCGGTAAACCTTACATAATCTGCGTAGGTAATAATCTCCCCGTTTACCGTCGCAAGAACACGGTCAACGATCAGGGCAGAAGCCGATGAAAAAAAATCACCGAACAAAAGAAACAGCAGGAAGAATATCAGGACTGAAAGCCTGTGCATCCTGACGTATCGATGATCATTCCTGTTCACGGCACAGCGGGTTCCTTCAGTCCCGGACAAAGTTCCTCCATGCAGCAGATCCTTCACCGGGCTGTCGTCTCGGGTGTCTTGCCGGCTCCTTCACCCAGTTTCTCCATCACTTTGAGCGCATCATCCCAGGTAAGCCATTTATCTTTTGGATTTCTCATGAGATATGCAGGATGGAAGGTCGGCATCACCGGAATACCCCTGTAGGGGAAAAATTTTCCCCGCACTGCGGTGATCTTCAGCCCCGGCCTCCCGGAAAGAGTTGCCGCCGATATCCTGCCGAGCGAGATGATCACCCGGGGACTGAGTATCGCAATCTGCCTCTCAAGGAACCCTCTGCACGCCTCGATTTCCTCTGCCTCCGGGTCGCGGTTAAGCGGGGGCCTGCATTTGACTATGTTCGCAATATACACCTGTTCCCGGCTGAAACCCATTTTATTGATCAGACGGGTAAGCACCGTGCCTGCTTCACCGACAAATGGTCTTCCCTGCAGGTCTTCCTCTCTTCCGGGGGCTTCTCCGATAAACAGAATCTGTGGATCAGGGTCTCCTTCGCCAAAAACTATCGTGGTCCTTTTTCCCGATAGCTTGCACCGCTTGCAGTCACCGATCTCGCGTCGTAATTTTTCCAGGAGTATTGTTTTCTCAGAAGCGCTCATGAGGTTTTCCCTGCCTTTCATTGCTGTCAGATGCTCGGTACCCTTGGTCATCGTAACCGGCAGGCTTTCAAAACCCAATTTCTGATAGAACGAAACCCCTTCCCGGAGCGTCTCCAATACCTCTCTTTTCCTCAACTCTTCACCCTCAACTCTTTGACTTTAAACTTTCAACTTCTTTCACCGTTCTCCCCACTTCAGCTTTGTCCTGAGAATATGGAAGTAGTCTTTCTCGCAGGGGATGAAAAGATTCGTTTTGCAGGAAGATTTCCTGACCCTGATAACATCGTTTACCTTTAAGGAGAACCCCATCTGGCCGTCCAGGGTAAGGAATACGTCTTCATTCGGTGATTTAAGGAATATTTCTACGACGATGTCATCGGGGAGCACTATCGGTCTGTTTGTCAAGGTATGGGGACAGATGGGAGCAAGAATGATACTGTTCAGGGTCGGATAGAGAATAGGTCCTCCTGCAGAAAGTGCATATGCAGTCGAACCTGTTGGAGTCGATACAATAAGTCCATCGGCCTTGAAAGTTGCTATATAGGTATGATTGACGTAAGTTTCAAGGTCTGTAATCCGTGCAAGGGCTCCCTTGTTTACGACAACGTCGTTCATCACGGTATATTCTGCGATACATTCACTGTGCCTGAAAACACACGCCGAAAGCATCATCCGCTCCTCAACAGGGCAGTCGTCATTCAGGACTTTTTTCATCGCGTCACGGAACTCTTCCTTCTGAACAGCAGTGAGAAATCCAAGTCCCCCGATATTCACGCCGAGGATCGCTACGTTCCTGTTTCCCACAAGCCTTGCAACGCTGATCAAAGTCCCGTCACCTCCCAGCACGATGATCACGTCCACGAGCGCCGGTATCTCAGCCCTGGGATATCCCTTCTTTCCGATAAGAGAAGCCGTGTGGGAGTCAATATATATTTCACAACCCTGCTCCAGAAGCCAGGGGAGAAACTCCCTGATCATTTCTGCAGGCTCTGTTTTACCGGTCTTACCGACGATGCCGATCTTTTTCATAAAGCCCTTTCACGGTTATCTCCCTGTCCTCTTCACTGAGAATTTTCAAGGTTACCTGGATCATATCCCTGGGAAGCCACTCCGCGGCTTTTTCCGCCCACTCGATGACGGTAATGTTCTGTCCTCCGATCGCTTCACCGAGGCCCAGGGTATCAAGTTCACCCTCTGTAGCGATCCGGTAGAGGTCTATGTGAATAAAAGGCGGAACAGTCTGGTACTCTGCGACAAGGGTAAAGCTGGCGCTCACGATATCCCGCTCGCTGATACCCCATGCCTGAGCAATGCCTTTTGTGAGAGTAGTCTTGCCCGTTCCCAGTTCCCCGTAAAGTCCAACGGTATCTCCTGCGTGCAGGAGTTTGCCAATCCTGAATCCAAGCCTTTTCGTCTCATCAGGCCCTCGTGTCCTGAACTGTATCATAGGATCCCGATAAACCCGCCCTGTCTCCCCACGTGGGTCTTGTGAAAACGGTATGAGGAGAATTTTCCGGGATTGCAGCAGGTGCATTCCGGAGAACTCCAGATATTCTTTTCGGGAATGCCTGCTGCAAGAGCCTGCATCCTGTTCGCACCGCAGAGGTCGACTCCGTATTTTTTCCCCCATACCCTGGAATAGTCACCGTTCCCGCTCGCCCTGACTACCTTATCCTTGACCTCGGCATCTACCCTATAGCAGCAGCCCCTGATGCTTGGACCGAGTGCGATAAGCAGAGCCTCGGGCGAAGAACCGAAGTGTTCCTCCATAAGGGCAACGGTTTTTTTTAAGATTTGTGCAGCAGTCCCCCGCCAGCCGGCGTGAACAGCACCGATAGCAGGCTTCTTCACATCGGCAAGGAGAACAGGAACACAGTCGGCCACCTGAATGCCGATGAGTATTCCTTTTCTGTCGGTAATAACCGCATCGGCGATCTCAGGGGAAAGATCCGCATCGAGGACTTTCACCCTATCGGTATGTTTCTGCACCGGCATATACACGTCCACAATGCCGGGAGCAGCCGTAGCGCAGATATTTCCCTTGTCAGCGCCGAGCACTTTTGTAGTAAAAAAAGCCCTTACCACACCGTTCATGTTTTCGGGAACAATAATATTATGCATCGTTCTCCAGCGACAAAAAGGCAGATGGCATATATTCCAGTATATCGGTTGCGATCACTCCCTGAAACCCTTTCACCGATGCAGCGATATCCCCCGCAAGCCCATGGATGAATACCCCGAGAATAGACGCGTTGAGGGGAGTGATCTTCTGACCCAGCAGACCACTGATGATTCCGGTGAGAACATCACCAGAACCCGCTGATGCCATTCCGGGATTTCCCGTTGAATTGAAAAAAACCTGTCCATCCGGAGCTGCGGTAAGTGTAGGGACACCTTTCAGGACAAGACAGGCACCTGTTGCTCTCGTAAATGTTATCGCAGTATGAACCCTGTCCTTTTCTATTTCATCACGGAGGCGAGCGCGTGCAGCTTCATTCCTGCCCTTTGCCCTTTGCTCTTTGCCGAGCAGTCTTGCCATCTCACCCGGATGGGGGGTGAGAATCACGGGACCCCCTGCTCCCGAGAAAAGAGTCTTCCCCCCTGTGATTGCATTGATTCCGTCTGCATCAACCACAACCGGCACCCCCGCTTTCCTGATCAGGGAACTCACCAGGTGTTCTATGTCCCCGCTTACCCCGATGCCGGGCCCTATTGCCAGCACATCGGCTTTTGTATGGAGAAATTCAAGGACGGGCCTGAGCGCATTGCGGGAGAGCGTGCCGTCCCCCCTATCCGGCAGGGAGAGGGTCATCTCTTCAGTTACCCGAGCCTGAAAAACCTCAGCAAGCGATTCCGGAACTCCGAGCGTAACACATCCCGCGCCGGCTCTCATGCATGCATGTGCAGCCATGAGGGCAGCGCCGGTTTTTCCCTTTGAACCGGCTATGACAAGCACATGTCCGTATGTTCCCTTGTGCGAACAGGCAGGTCTTGAAGGCAGAAGCGCAGCCGCCTCTTCTCTTCCGGTCAAGTCTGCCGCGATTTTCTGCGATCTCAGCAACTGTTCAGGGAAGCCGATATTTTCGATAAAGAGCCTTCCGGTATATTCAGCTCCGGGATAGAGGAGATGACCCCTTTTCGGAAGTCCGAAGGTCACGGTGCAGTCTGCCCTGACCGCATTGCCCATAACCTGCCCGGTATCGGACGAGATACCGGTGGGAATATCTATGCTGATCACAGGCACCCCTGATTCATTGATTCTCAAGATGGCTTCTGACAGCACACCACTGACATTCTTATCCAGCCCCGTCCCCAGGAGCGCATCAACCAGAATCGGACGGGCATGAAAGATCGACGAACGGTTTATGAGAAAATTTTCGATCGGGTTAACAGACACGCCGCATTTTCTGGCAATTCTGTATTGCCGGAGAGCATCGCCCCGGAGAGCATCCTGTCTCCCCGCAAGGAAAACTTTCACGTCCCATCCTTCATTCTGAAGGGTTCGGGCAACTACCATGCCGTCGCCGCCGTTGTTGCCTCTTCCCGCGAGAATAACGACCCGTCTCCTTCCAAAGCGCTCCCGGATCCTCGCAACAATTGCAAGTCCAGCCCTCTCCATAAGGACAATCCCCGGGATGCCCAGCCCCTCAATAGCCTCTCTGTCCAGTTCGCGCATCTCTGCAGCCGTAACAACCTTCATGCTGGTTTTTCCTGTTTTTTCCTCATATTGGCAGCACTTTTACCTGAAATTATAGCACTCTGGGATAATTTATACATAAACTCCTTAACTTACTGTTTTTTTTACCTAATTTATTTGACAAACTGACCGCAAGCAAGTAATAATTACACCTATGGCTGCGCCGTGTAAAAAGAGACCACCTCTTGGTCAGCTTCTTATCGAGAGCGGGCTGATCAATTCGAATCAGCTCAAGGAAGCGCTCAAGAAACAGGCCCAGATCGGCGGGCAACTGGGGTCGATACTGGTCGATATGGAATATATCACCACCGATGACTTACTGAGCTTCCTCAGCCAGCAGCTCGGCATCCCCTCGGTAAACCTCCTCCATACCAATATTGCCCAGGATGTCCTCAAACTCATGCCTCTCGAGAAGATTAAATCAATGAAGGCACTTCCCCTGAGCGTTGACGAAAATTCCATAACCCTTGGCATGGTTAACCCGAGGGATATGCTTTCAATCAGGGATATTGAATTTTCTATCGGGAAGAAAGTCAACGCCGTAGTTGTCCCTGCCACACAGATGGAAGCCGCAATTCAGAGTCTCATGCAGAACCCCGGAATCGCGCTTACCGGAGAAGGAATTGCCAAAGAGGTCCGCAAGTCGGAGATGAAAAAGGCCCCGCCTCTCATGACGCTGTTGAAGTATCTTGCCGGATCACCCGCAACCGATATGCTCCTTACCGCAGGCGTGTCTCCTTCCATAAAGCTCGGCAACGATATCAAGCGTGCTGCAATGATCCCGCTCTCTCCTGCTGATTGCGAACGGTATGCACGGGAAATCATGTCTGAAAATGACTGGTCGGCTTTCAGCGAAAAAGGTGATTTTGATCTGGCGGTTACCTATCCGGAGATAGGACGCTTCAGGGTCAACCTTTACCGGCAGAGAGGGTCTGTCTCGATCACTATCCGCCGGATTATCGACATCCTGCCTTCGTTGCAGGAACTGCGCCTGCCTGAATGGATAAGGGACTTTATCCTGCTGCCCCAGGGGCTGATCCTGGTATCCGGGCCTGCCGGCCACGGCAAAAGCACGACCCTCGCAGCAATGGTAGATATCATAAATTCCAGCAGAAAATGCAATATTGTAACCCTTGAGGACCCGATCGAATACCTCCACAAGCATAAAAAAAGCAACGTGAATCAGCGTGAAATCGGCCTGGATACCGAGTCATTCTATGAAGGGCTGAAACATGTCTTCCGGCAGGATCCCGATGTAATCGTAGTGGGAGAAATGAGAGACCCCGACAGCTTCTCAATTGCATTGCAGGCAGCTGATACCGGTCATCTCGTAATAACCACGGTCCATGCAAGCACCTCAGCGTCTACCGTGGAGCGCGTCATCAACATGTTTCCTCCCCACCAGCAGACTCTCATACGGTCCCGCATAGCAGACAACCTCCTCTTTGTCCTTGCCCAGAGACTTGTCCCGGGAAGAACAGGGGAAGGGAGAGTGCTTGCTACCGAGAAAGTCATCAACAGCGACCGGGTGAAGAACTTTATCAGGGAAGGAAAAACACATCAGCTTAAACCCCAGATGCTTTCAGGAACCGAGGAATTCAGTCCCCTGGAAGCGTCCCTTGCACAGCTGTACCATTCAGGCCTTATTCGCTTTGAAGACGGCCTCTTCTACTCCGAAAACAAACAGTTTTTCAAAGATATCGCAAGAACTCCATAACCCCTTCTCTTTTAAATCCTTGTGTAATCGCCCAAGAAAATATTAAGATAAAAACTCTACGGAGGTTGCAAACTTTTGGAAGAAAAGAAGAATAAAGGCATCGCAGACAGATTCTGGGAATTTCTCGCTTCCGTCAGGCTTGCGATTATCATCTTCGCCCTGATTGCACTCACCTCGATCATCGGTACAATCCTGGAGCAGGGAGCCGACGAGGCGAGGAACCTGAAGATCCTTGCCAAACTCTTCGGCGAATCCGCTGCCCCGTCACTGTTCACCTTGTTCAGCAATCTCGGATTCATGGACATGTACCACTCCTGGTGGTTCACCGCCCTTCTGGTCCTCTTTTCCGTCAACCTCATCATCTGCTCACTCGACAGGCTCCCCAGGATATGGAAATTGGTCACTGAACCGATGGGTCCGTTACCCACGGATAAACTCAGGCAATTCCTTATTACCCGGGAAATTGTTGTAAAAGGACCTCCGGCTGCACTGAAGGATTCTGTCGCCGGAGCACTGAAACAGGCCGGGTTCAAAAGCCGGGAGGCAGCCGAAGAAAACGGTTTCCAGTTCTTCTCCCAGAAAGGACGGTTCGGAAGGCTCGGTGTCTTCATCACCCATTTCAGCATCCTCATCATCCTGTGCGGAGCGATTATCGGACTGAAGTTCGGGTTTAAGGGATATGTGAACGTCCCGGAGGGCACAGCAACAAACGTCGCCTTTTCAGACAGTGGCGCCAGAAGCATTCCCCTTGGTTTCGAGGTCAGATGCGACAACTTCGATGTTGAATTCTATGAAAAGACAGATATGCCGAAGGAGTATAAAAGCTGGCTGACCGTGATCGAGGACGGCCGTGAGGTCTTGCAAAAATCGATAGTGGTGAACGACCCTCTCACCTATAAAGGCATCACCTTCTATCAGTCGAGTTATGGTTTCATACCTGAAAACATGAACCGGGGCATATTGGTTCTCAGGCTGGTCTCTGCTGCCGGACAGTCTGCTGATGTTCAGCTGAGACTGGGCGACAGCTTCCAGATACCGGGTTCCGGCATTACCGGCAAAATCATCAATTTCAGTCCCGCACTCCGCATCGATGAGCACGGACATGCATTCACCTATGCGAACCAGATGAGCAACCCCGCGGTACTCATCGACTTTTCGGAATCAGGCAGCCGAACACTCACCGGCTGGCTCCTGAAAAGACATCCCGGGACATGGCAACTGCCGGGCGGAGACCGGGTTGAGTTCCTTGACTTCTGGGGCGTTGAATTCACCGGGCTCCAGGTAAGAAAAGATCCCGGCGTCTGGATCGTATATTTCGGCTGCATCGCAATGAGTGCAGGACTCTTCATCGCATTCTTCATGAGCCACAGGAAGATATGGGTCAAACTCATTGAAGAAAAAAGTTCCACGAGAATACTCATCGGCGCCACCGCGAATAAAAACCGGGCTGCGCTCGAGAAGAAGGTCGACGGCCTGCTTTCCCTGCTCAGCAGGAAGCAAAAAGGAGAATAAGAAATGGACAGTTCTGCATTGTTCGGCATCTCCACCATGGCATATATCATGGCCATGATCATGTATATATCCTATCTCGCCTTCAGGAAAGAACCGATCGGGGTTACCGCAACAGTAACCACGGTTGCGGGGCTTGCGGCACAAACCCTGGCGATCATTCTGCGCTGGAAGGAGTTCGCTGATCTGAGCGGCATGGGTTTTCTCCGTTCCGCTCCTCTCACCAATCTGTATGAGTCCCTCATCTTCTTTGTGTGGTGTCTCATTCTCGGGTATCTCCTCATCGAATTCCGGTTCAAAAACCGTCTGTTCGGAGCCTTTGTCACCCCCATCGCAGGGATCGCCCTTGCATTTATCGACCTGACCGGGGTATCAAAAGAGATTCAGCCTCTCGTACCCGCCCTCAAAAGCAACTGGCTTCTCGCCCATGTTACGATGAGTTTTATTGCCTATGCAGCGTTCTCGATCTCTTTCAGCACCGGCCTTATGTACCTTATCGTCTCAACCGACAAAAAAAGGGAACCTTCGTATATCTTCTGGACGCTTACTTTCGGGATTTTTGCGATTGTGATGATCGCAATGGCGATAGATCTGCTTTCTTTTAAAGTTGCCGTCAGACCGGATGTATTCGTCAAAAGCTATCTGTTCAAGACTACGTTCCTGAACCCCTCGGCACCGGTAAAACTCCTGAGCTGGATCGTTTCCGTCGCCATCCTCCTGGTCGTCTGGCAGTACGGTTCGATCCTGAAGAATGTTATTCAGAAGGTGAACATCAATGCCGAGATGCTTGACGAAATCACGTACAAAAGCATCGCGGTCGGCTTCCCGATCTTCACCCTCGGAGGACTCATCTTTGGGGCCATCTGGGCCGACCAGGCGTGGGGCGTGTACTGGAGCTGGGACCCCAAGGAAACCTGGTCCCTCATAACCTGGTTTATCTACGCCTTCTACCTCCACGGACGGATGATTCGAGGATGGAAGGGGAAGAAAGTCGCGATAGTTTCTGTGATAGGGTTTATGGCTGTGATCTTCACCTATCTCGGGGTGAACCTTCTCCTCTCAGGACTTCACGCTTACGGGTCCCAGTAGCACAAGTCCAGAGTTCCCTTTGCCTTGAAAACATATCTTGTTTCAAGATACAATTTATTATTAGCTCACGCTTAAGACGGAGGCAATTACAGTATGAACACCATAAAAACAATGGTTCTCCTCGTAACTCTTACGCTCATTCTGGTATGGGCGGGAGGGGCGCTGGGAGGCAGACAGGGAATGACGTTTGCCCTGATTTTTGCATTAGGGATAAATTTTGTATCCTACTGGTTCAGTGACAAAATAGTCCTGAAGATGTACCGCGCCCGGGAAGTGAATGAAACACAGGCGCCTGAACTCTATGCCATGGTGAGGATGCTCGCCCAGAAAGCCGGGCTGCCCATGCCAAAGGTCTGTCTGATCGATCAGGAACAACCGAATGCGTTTGCAACAGGGAGAAGCCCCCGGCATGCTGCGGTCGCGGTAACAACCGGTATTATGCGTATCCTGAGCAGGGAAGAACTCCAGGGAGTCCTAGCCCATGAGCTTGCCCATGTAAAGCACAGGGACATCCTCATCGGTACCGTTGCCGCTACCCTTGCCGGCGCTGTCAGTTACCTCGCGCAGATGGCGCAATGGGCGATGATCTTCGGCGGGCACAGAGACGATGAAGAGGGCGGAAACCCGATCGCTGCCTTTGCCATGATGATTATCGGCCCTCTCGCGGCTCTCATCATACAGATGGCGATATCGAGGTCAAGAGAATATGCTGCCGACCAGGGCGGCGCAGCCATTGCAGGCAATCCGCGTTATCTTGCCGGAGCCCTGAGGAAGCTTCATCAGGCATCCCGGCAGATCCCCATGCAGGCGAACCCCGCTACCTCGCACCTGTTTATCGTAAATCCCCTGTCAGGCGGCGGCCTGCTTAAGCTCTTCAGTACCCATCCGCCGATCGAAGAGCGTATTGCAAGGCTGGAATCCATGGGCCGCTGATTTGGTTTCGCCTCTCTCTCTCCGCTATGCGGGACAGGATTACCGGATGAAAGCACTGGTTACCGGCGCTTCGGGTTTTATAGGAAGCCATTTATGTGAAGAACTCGTCAGGAGAGGATACAGGATTACCTGCCTCTCCAGGCAAGCTTCCAGCCTCGCCTGGATCGAGAATCTCGATATAGACCTCGTCAAAGGGGATTGCACGCAAATCGAAACCCTGAGAAAGGCTGTCGGCGGGTTCGATTATGTCTTTCATCTTGCCGGCCTCACCAAAGCAAGTTCATCCGGTGAGTTTTTCTGCATTAACACCCAGGGCACCGACAATCTCATTCAGGCAGTTGCGGAACACAATCCGGGACTGAAACGGTTCGTCTACCTGAGCAGCCTTGCGGCAGCCGGCCCGAGCGCGACGAAACACCCTTTGTGCGAGGATGCATTGCCCTCGCCGGTTTCAGACTACGGAAAGAGTAAACTGGAGGGAGAAAAAGCTGTATTGCGGTTTGCAAAAAAGCTCCCGGTTACTATCCTGAGACCCCCTGCAATTTACGGGCCGAGAGACAGGGATATGCTGCTCATATTCAGGATGATTAAAAAAGGCATTTTTTTTGATCTTGGGAAATGTTATTATTCATTGCTCTACGTAGATGACCTCGTTCAGGGTATAATATCATGCGCCGAGAATACCAAGGCGGAGGGGAAAGTTTATTTTCTCTGCGACACAAAATACTATACGGGTGATGAGATTGCAATGCACATATCCGACGCCCTTGCGGTAAAAGCTTTTCCGCTCAGGGTTCCGAAATTCCTTATGCCGATTTTTGCATTCCTCGGCGAGAGGTTCAACCGGCAGGGGATCATCAACAGGGACAGGGTCAAGGACTTCAGACATGCGTACTGGATATGTAATGCACAAAAGGCCCGGGAAGAGATCGGCTTCCTCCCGAAAGTCGGCCTCAGGGAAGGAATACAATGGACCGCAGACTGGTACCGGATTCATCAATGGCTATAAAAAGATCCGCAGATATATTTGAGAAATGCTATAAATTTCAAAAGGCTAAGACACTCATATCCTATGGGCTATATCCCTACTTCAGGGTCATCGAGAGTGCACAGGACCCGGAGATCGTCATGAACGGCAAAAGGATGATCATGGTGGGGTCGAACAATTACCTGGGGCTCACCAACCACCCCAGGGTAAAAGAAGCAGCTCTGGCAGCAATAAGGAAATACGGGACCGGTTGTGCCGGTTCACGGTTTCTGAACGGCACACTCGACATCCATGTGGAACTTGAGGAAAAACTTGCGAGATTCTCACGGAAAGAGGCAGCCCTCATCTTCTCAACCGGATTTCAGGTCAATCTCGGCGTCATCTCGGCGCTCGTGGGAAAAGACGACATCGTGGTGATCGACAAAATGGATCATGCGAGTATTATCGACGGATGCAGGCTCTCTTTCGGCGAAATCAGAAAATTCAGGCACAACGAGCCGGCTGACCTCGAACGGGTGCTGAAGGAAAATGAAGAGAAGAATAAACTGGTTGTGGTTGACGGAGTCTTCAGCATGGAAGGTGATATCGCCCGTCTTGCTGAAATTCTGCCGCTTGTAAACAAATACGGAGCCGGGCTTATGGTCGATGATGCGCATGGCATCGGTGTACTCGGGAAAACGGGGCGGGGCACTGCAGAACATTTCGGACTCGAAGATGAGGTTGATCTCATCATGGGAACATACAGTAAATCGCTTGCTTCCATCGGTGGGTTTATCGCAGGTTCTGCTGACGTCGTTCATTATATAAAACATTGCGCCCGGTCGCTCATCTTCAGCGCAAGCCCTCCTCCCGCTTCTGTTGCCTCAGTGAGTGCAGCAATCGACATCATCGAATCCGAACCTGAGAGGAGAGAAAAGCTCTGGAAGAATACCGGGAAGATAATGGACGGATTCAAAAGCCTCGGCTTCAGGACGGGGAACAGCCAGACGCCGATTATCCCTGTCATTGTCGGTGAGGATGAAAAGGCATTCAAAATGGCTATGCTGCTTCAGGATGAAGGGGTTTTTGCAAATGTAGCAGTCACCCCTGCAGTCCCAAACGGCATGGCACTCATCAGGACGAGTTACATGGCAACCCACACTGATGAGCATCTCGATATCGTTCTCAGCGCATTCGAAAAGGTCGGCAAGGCATTGGGCCTCATCGGATGAGTGAAGTCGTTGAGGTTGCAACTGAGAAAGACCTCGACGATTTTATCCGCTTCCCGTACTCACTCTATGCGCACGATCCGTACTATATCCCTCCCCTACTCCCGGAGCTCAGAAAACAGTTTTCCCGAAAGAATCCTTTTTTTCTCCACGCAAAAGTACGGTTTTTTCTTGCGAGAATCAACGGCAGGCAGGCAGGCAGGATCGTTTCGATTGTCAATCACCGGCATATCGAGTTCCATAAAGAACGAACCGGGTTTTTCGGGTTTTTTGAATCGCTGAACGAACAGTCAGTTGCTGACGCCCTTCTGAACAGGGTCTCGGAAATACTGAAACAGGAAGGCATCGAGACCCTCCGCGGGCCCATGAATTTCTCGACGAACGAGGAATGCGGCATGCTCATCGAAGGGTTTAACCTGCACCCTGCCCTCATGACGCCGTACAACCCCCCTTATTATCATCACCTGATGGAAACCCATGGGATGACAAAGGCCAAGGACCTTTTTGCCTATATCTGTGATATTCCGCAACAACTTCCGGAAAAGGTCCTCAGGGTTGCCGCGATCGCAGAGAAGAGCGGAATCACCGTGAGACCGGTCGAAAAAAAGCGTTTCGCTGATGAAATGCGGATATTTCAGGAAGTATACAACTCAGCATGGGAAAAGAACTGGGGGTTTATCCCGCTCACAGACGAAGAACTCAGGTACCTTGCGGATAGCTTGAAGCCAATCGTAATTCCCGAAATGACTCTCGTCGCGGAAAAAAATAATGAGCCCGTTGGTTTCCTCGGAATTCTTCCTGACTATAATTTTGTTCTGAAAAAAATGCGGGGCAAAGTTAATCCCTTAACGATACTGAAAGCCCTTTACTATGCAAAGAGAATAAAACTGATGAGGCTGCTCCTTCTCGGCATCAAACCTCACTACAGAAACAGAGGGGTGGATGCGCTGCTCTTCCGGGAAGGATTCAGGGGTTCACTGAAGAACGGCTTCCGGCGGGTTGAGTTCTCATGGATACTCGAGGATAATATCCCAACCCAGAGGCTCGTGGAAATGATCGGCGGAGAATTATACAAAAAATACAGGATTTACGAAAGAAAGCTCTAAGAATGCAGGGTTTCGTATATCTTCGTTAAAAACTCGTTCGGCACAATAGGTTTCGGGATGAAAAGCAGGCCTTCTTCTCCCTCGCTCTTTCTCTGGATAAAGTCGGAAAAATATCCGCTGGTAAAGATTGCCTTCATATCCGGCCTTGCTTTTTTTATTTCGTCGTATACTTCTCTCCCGTTCTTTTTCGGCATGACCGTGTCAACAACAACAAGCTGAACTTCATCCCTGTGTTCATCAAAAACTTTCAAGGCATCTTCTCCGTCAACCGAAAGCAACACGGTATAACCATATTTTTCGAGAAGCTGTTTGATAAAGTTTCTGACCTGCATATCATCTTCTGCCACGAGGATTGTCTCCCTGCCGCCTTTTACCCGTGTCGGGTATTCCTGCTTCTGGTCCTCAGGGAATGCCTGGATAAGAGGGAGATAGATCTTGAAGGTCGTGCCCCTGCCCGGTTCGCTGTAGACATTGATATATCCTTCATGCTGTTTCACGATTCCGTAGACCATTGCCAGACCAAGGCCTGTTCCCTTTCCCACATCCTTGGTCGTAAAAAATGGTTCGAAGATTCTTTCTTTCGTACTCGCATCGATACCTTGACCGGTGTCCTCAAAGGAGATCTGCACATAGGAGCCGGGGGTACCGTATCCGTGGGCCGCAAGATACTGCTCGTCGATCTTCACAAAATCGGTACCTATGGTCAGCTTCCCCCCATGAGGCATGGCATCCCTTGCGTTTGTGGCGAGGTTCATGAGAACCTGCTCAATCTGGCTCGCGTCTGCCATCACTATGAAATCCTTATCCGGAAGGTTTGCGGACAATTCAATGTCTTCCCCGATAATCCTCGATAATAACCTATCGATATTCCTGATGATCTGATTGAGGTTCACAGCCTTGGGGTGCATAATCTGTTTCCTGCTGAATGCCAGGAGGGCATTGGTAAGATTCGATGCTCTCTTTGCTGCATTGAGTATCGGCAGTATGTTGTTCTGTAAGGGATCATCCTGGCTTATTTCCATCTGGAGGAGGTTTGAGAAGCCTATGATGGCGGTAAGGATGTTATTGAAATCATGAGCAATGCCCCCTGCAAGCTGACCGATGGCCTCCATCTTCTGTGCCTGAAGGAGTTGATGCTCGAGCTTTTTCTGCTCCGTGATATCCCTGGATATCTCGATAACTGCTAAAGGATTTCTGTCTTTATCCCTCAATGCAACATTTGCGGTACAATGAAAGTGCAGGAGTTTCCCGTCTTTGTCTGTGACCGTGGTATCATGCTCATGCACCTCGCCGTCCTGAAACGCCCTGAGCACAATACAGGGATATGGATCGCAGGGTTTTCCCCTCCCGTGATATGCGGTGTAACATTTTTTGCCGACAATATCTTCTCCGAATATTTTTTTTGCAACGGCATTGGCCCAAATAATATTGAGTTCGCTGTCCATCATACTCATATGGTCGCCGATTGACTGCAGCATCGCTTCAAGTTTTTCTTCACTGTCGCGTAACGCGTTTTCGATTTTCTTGCGTTCCGTAATATCGACATTCACCTCAGCCACCAGCCATTCACCCTCCTCGTTCTGGAACGGCTTGGTAATCACCTGTATCGGCCGGCTGTTTTCCTTGAGGAGAACTTCCTCGGTGACTGTGACAGCCTTGGTCTCAAGTGACTTCTGTATACCGCAGCCGGGGCAGACCGTATCCCGGTCCATGAAGTACTCAAAACATTTTCTCCCGGTGTAGTTCCCGTATGTCTTGGCCCATTCCGGATCGACATACCGGATGTTATATTCTGAGTCTATAATATCGATCCCCGTATTCGTTGCTCCCAGGATAAACTCCATCTGCTGCTTTAATGACCTGACCTCCTGTTCCGCCTTTTTCAGGTCGGTTATATCCGTGCTGACCTCCACAAAACCGGAAACATTGCCATGGGAATCCTGAACAGGATGAGCACGGATAAACCATATTTTCCCGTCAGAAGTCGATCGCTCGATCGATATGGACTTGCCGGCAACAAGAGCAGTCATCTCGAAGGGGCATTCGGGACAGGGATCATTTCTCTGATGGAGAATCTCGAAACAGGTGCGCCCCTTGATCTTTTCTGACGGCAGGCAAGCATATTCCTGAAAAATCCTGTTCGTCCATAATATCCTCCTGTCCTTGTCACGGTAACTCATCCTCTCATGCATCGCATCGAGAATAATCCTCTTTTCATTTTCAGACTGTCTCAGTGATTCCTCGGCTGCAGTAAGTTCCTCAAGGAGGCGGGAAAGGGCACGGTTTTTCTCTTCCAGGTGGATATGAGACGTTTCGAGATCCTGCATAACTTTCTTCAGCGACGAAATATTCCGGAATGAATACATATAGCCGACAATCCTGCCTCCGGTATCCCTGATGAGAGAGGCACTCACCAGTGCAGGAATAGTCTTGCCGGTCGCAGTTTTCAGCGTCGTTTCGATGTTAGAGATATCCTGGTCTGCATCCAGGGCTTTCTTCACCACACATTCTGTCTCACATATTCCGGTCTTCAATACGTCCTTGCAGTACATGCCACATGCTTCATACGCCTTGAACCCTGTTATCTTCTCGGCTTCAAGGTTAAAGTACAGTATGCGCATCTGCAGGTCGGTAAAAAAGACTGCATTTGGCAGAGAATGCAGAATGGTTGAGGCATTAATGTCTTTCGGCCAGCTCGCCCGCCCCGTTATTTCATCCACAGGATGACGTTGCATGTCCATCACCTTTCTCCCGTTCTGCAATAAACCTGCAGATCGGATCACCCGCAGCGCGGCAGGTCACTTCCCTGGCATGGTACATCCCCATGCCCGAGGGATAGGGATCACTATAGACAAGGTCCATATACGATGCTGTACAGGCGCTGAACATATAACACCTGCCGTAGGGTTGGCGTCCGAACTGGTCCCTGTAGCGTCCCGGGTCGTATGCATTCTTCACAACGGTCACCAGCCGCTCACCGGGGACAAGTTCCTCGACCTCGATATATCCGATGCCGAAGATGTTCGTCACCGCCACAAGCGCAGCAACTTCATCTTCAGGAGAAGCGATCAGGGGTTTGATATATTCCCGCCAGTGCATGGAACTCCGTATGCCGTGAAAGGTATGATAGCCGCATTCGAGCACCGCGTCGTACAACTTTTTTTCGATCGTATGCACTGTATGGGTATTCATGCCATGTATTGCCTGGGAGACTACCTTAAAAAAGAATTCATTGTAATTCATTGCAGCATAGACACCGAAGGCGGCCATGATGCCCTTCTCATTGCTCTCGACCGGTAATTTCGAGGCAATTTCGATAATCTTTTTGCTGTCGACAGCCATTATCCCTTCACCGCAAGGAGAAATTCACAGTGCTCCTCTCCGGATATCATGCACTTGACCTCCTCGACGCAGTAGGCATCGAGAGGCTTTTCATATACTGCGGAGAGAATGCCGGCCAGGAAGCCGCAGGTCAGATGGCAGACAGGGGTGTCACGACGCCCGTATTTCGCCAGCCAGCCGGTCACATAATAGGAGGAGTCGGCATATACCCTGCCGCCTGAATCGTTCAGCCCTGAAAGGTCTATACGGCCGAACCCCATAAACCGGTAGAGTTCCTCAGCTGACCTGAATTTTTCACCTGCGGGAACATCCTGGAGATGGTTCCGGATATATCGGGCGAAGTTGTCATGGAATTCTTCCTGTGCGGCCTGGATAATGATAGCCTGTGCATCGATTGCTTCCATTTCTTCGAGGGCTTTCACAAGACCGCAGTTGTAATGATGGCAGTGGAGGGATACCCCGGTCCCCTCGAGCTTCATGACATTCGATTCGTGATCAAATTCAAGAAACATGGGTTCTTATCTCAAGTATACTGTATTTTTCACTGCAAAAGTTATTAAAATATATCCCTTCGGAACTGATTCTGCAATGATCCACAATGATAACGCTATGCATCTGTACGATCCGCTATTACCGGACAAAACAGGTGCTTGAAACCGTGGGCTGTTCCATAAGCTATCATCCGTTTTCTTGCATATCCAGCCATTAAAATGTCCTCCAGGTTGAATATTGTGATCCATGGTAATGGCAGCAATTACAGTTAATCGCATTTCTTGTGCTGGTGCAATCGCCCCACTGTCCGGATACATGGCAGTTGCTGCATCCGCCTGAGGTATAGAAGGGATCACCTGATGTGCTGTCATGATGAACTCCATACCAGTGGTCATTCTGGCATGAAGTGCTGAAATCATAGTCATCTTTGTGGCACCTGTCACAGAGGTTTGCGATGCTGGTAGGTTTGGTAGCGTTATAGTCGGTATAGGAGCCGGCAGCGCAGGTTGAATCAGCCGCAATGGTTGTTATGGCGCTCAAGGTACCGCCATTTACTTCTTTCCGGATCAGCGTTACGTTCGGTGCGCCATGTGGCTCGTGACAATCCGTGCAGGCAAGCACCTTGCCCATAACAGCACCGTAAGGATTATCCATGCTGATTGCGCCATCCGCATTTCCCTTGCCATGCTTTTCCACGTCCCAGTCGATTGCCCTCAGATATCTGTTCAAGGTACTACTCCATACACTATTGGGGGTACTGGTATGGCAGTCAGTACAAAAGGTAACATAATCTGTCAAGTTGGAACCATCCGGGAACGCAGAACCGTCCGGCTCATAGGTAGTCGTTGATCCGAAACGATAAGGAGCCTGATAACTGGTCGTGTAATCACGCATGCTCTCGGCAGAAGCGCCGTACGGGGTATCATCTGAAATATTATCCCCCCAGAGGCCCCACTCGTTGTTATTGGTGTTATGCTGGCCCGGCCTTGAAACAGGCCACCCCCTGCTGCCCGATGCATGAGGGTCTCTCTGCGCTCTGTGGGGATTGTGACAGCCTCCGCAAGGGTTTGAATCTGTGCGGTACCCCCAGGATTTACTGATAACCAGTGTCCGGATATCTGCCAGATTATGGGATGAACCCGTAAAGGGCGAGTACGTAAAAGAGAATGCTTCAAGAATATCATTGAGTGTATCCGATGTGTATCCTCCTGCGCGGTAACTGTAACTCCTGTTGACCAATCCACCGGATTGGAATGAATTCACTTCAGTGTGGCATGTGAAACAGAAGTTGTCTGTTTGGCTGGTATGGTTTGAAGAAAATAAGGCATATAGTGAAGGACCGCCCCCGATCGGAGCTGGCTCGCTGCCTCCGATCATTGCATGCTGCTCATGGCAGTGTGCACAGTTTCCCTGGGAGTACCCGAAGTCGACAGGGATCTTGACACTCGTGCGATCCACCCCGTAAGAAACATTCCCATGGGCAGAATTCAGGTACGGGCCGCTCTCTGCTTTGTCAGGATAACACAGAGAGCAGAAAGCAGAGAACAGAGAGCAAAAGATAAGAAAAATAATGCCGCTCTTATTGTCAGGAAATATTGTTATACATTTCTCCATTTCCACCCTCACAAATCAAGATATTGATTACTGTTTCGGACCTCTATGCATCCGGCTCTCTGCTAATTCTTCGACGTGTGACATACAGTACACCCGTTCGTCCCCGCATTCCCCGGCCAGCCCCTATAGTCCCATCTGACCATTTTAAAATACGGTGATGCGTGTGCACGATGGCAGGACAGGCACATCACGAGGTCCGTCCCAAGCGTTACCGTACTCGAAGGACCGGTCCATCCACTGAGGCTCGGTCTTGCCACCGGAACAAGCGGGTCGTAGGTTCCTGTCCCGCCTGAAGCATTAAAAGCACTTGAGTATTCACCGCTGCCGGGTACGATGAAATCAGATGGATGTCTGATCCACGGACTTCCGGCTGTTGTGTCATCCTGGATATGGAAATTCCCGTGACAGCCGGTGCAATATCCCGTCACAGTATTGCCGCAGGCGCTGAAACCTCCGGCGCTTGTTTTTGTTGCACTGTATCCAAGATATTCGTTATGAACTGAAGCACCCGGATTTTGCTGCCAGTCGCTGTCTTCAATGCCGGTAACTCCCTGCCCGTCACCGCTCATATGCCCGGCCAGGAAACGATACCAACCTTCTTCAGCACTGTCTGCAAGGGTGCCGTTTGTGTTGTTGTGGTGATAACCTGTCGGGCCACTGCTGTTTCCCATCATGTGGCAATTGGAACAACCCTGTCTTGCACCGAAAGCGGTATTGGCTGTGTAGAGATTTTGATGACATGAGGTAGTTCCGCAGCCGAGACCGTTTGACGCTCCCGGCGCGACAGTGAGATTGCCATCGGCTTGAGTAATATTATGGCCTTTGGCATCATCACTCTGGACCCAGTAGAAATTGCCTCCTGCAAGGCCCGTCGCCGAATTATACGAGGGCTGAAGAGTGTTGAAAACCACCGGGGCACCCGTAACCGGATCTTTCCAGGAACTTCCGTCTGTCTTTGAATGACAGCCCAGGCAGGATGCACGGAGCAGATTGTTCTTCGGTGATGTATCTGTTTCCCCCGGACCAAGGATGATCATATGTTGACCGTTCTGGCTGTTGTGCATGGTATGGCAGTTGCTGCAGGCGCCGGTAATCTTTGCTTCCGACTGCAGAGCACAGAGCAAAGAGCACAGAGCAAAGAGCAAAACACATAAGAGGGTTAATGAGTTTATGGTATTTTTTGAGTTTCTTGAGTTATTGAACACAATAAACCCGATGTACCAAGGGAACCTTATAACCTCCCTTTTTTTCATACATTTAGCCACTGGCTGTTTGCTCTATGCTCATCGCTCTTCGCTCATTGGTTACTTTTTGTGGCACTGGATACACAATTGTCTCTTCCTGTCGAAAGAGAGCATGAATTCCGCCCTTGCCGAATGCATGCTGTGGCAGGTGATGCAGGTTACCGGCTGTCCGTTCCTCGGGTCTTTGATCCCGGGACCCTGCGGATGGCTGACCCTGTGCTGGGCTGTATGACAGCGCGAGCAGGTTTTGATAGTATCATCCCGGAAATAATGCTCGTTCCGGGTATGGGGAGGAACGTGGCATTCAAAGCACTTTCTTTCCTCGACCGGAATACACCGGATCGACTTAAGAGCCTTCTCCATGACCATCGTCCTCTTCTCCGTATTTTCGTGACAGTTCATACAGGCCAGGGAAGCGTTCACCGTAAAGTTGCTGCTCTTCGAGGCATGATGGTTGTGGCACAGGATACATCCGCCCTGATTCTCTTTGAGGTGCACATCATCAGCTTTCAGTTTTGTCACGTCGAGCTTATGACAGCTTATACACAGACCTTGTCCCGGTTTCTTTGTCGTAATCTGCGCGCCGTCCTTTATCGGATTGTGGCAGGTCTCGCATTTTTGTTCCAGAAAAGCCTTATGACCGCAGGGGCCGAGCAGTCCGCTATGGGGAGATGCATGGCCGGTGTGACACTCTATACAGTCCATCTTCTCTGTGGCAGAGGAAATCGATACGTCGCCGGACGTACATTTCACTGCATGGCAGGTGACGCACACCTTGTGCGTTTGCTCAAGCATCAGATTTTCTGCCGCTGCTGCATGGGGTTCGTGACACGATGAACACTTTCCTTCCTGGAAGGGCATATGGACATGCGCGTTCTGAAGCCTCTGACTCAGGGACTCATGACAACCCCAGCACAGGTCTTTCTGGTTTTTGACCAGAAGCTTCGGGTTTGCCCCGCTATGCGCATTATGGCAATCGGTGCATACGCCTTTTTTGAGCGCATTATGTATAAATTTCTTATTCAGCGAGCTTCGCACTTTTTCATGGCAGGAGAGACAGAGCGAGGAAATCTCCTCTTTCACCAATCCCTTCATATTCCCCGCATGAGAATCGTGACAGGCTGTGCATTTCCCTTCCCTGAAGGGGAAGTGCACCTGCTGCCTGAGCAGTTCGTCCTTCACTTTGGAATGGCACTTGAAGCAGAGGGCGGGGATATTCTCTTTAATCCCGCTCTGGGCGTATAGAGAACCACTAAAAGTAAAAAACAACAGAAGGCATAATGCGCAGGATAGAAAGTTTACATGGTTTACCCGGTTACCTTGGTTTACTTTGTTTCTTAACCGTATAAACTTTGTAAACTTTGCAAACCGTGTTAGCTGCGTCGATTTTTTGTTATTCATGACACACCTTGCAGTCACCTTGTGCGAACGGACTGTGCCTGATGTTTCGCAGGAGGCCGGGTTTCTCGCTCACATGAGGCTGGTGACAACCAAGACAGGATCGAATATCCGTCAGCGGTTTTAAATGGATTGTTTGGAATTTAGCAGTATCGCCTGAATGACACTCCATGCAGACTGCCGGGTCTTTCTTTTTCAGGAGACTGCGTAGACCGGCCGAGTGGGAGCCGTGACAGCTCAGGCAATCTCCCTCTTCCATACCGATATGCCCTTTTCTTACCGTAGTGGTGATTATTTGTTCATGACACGAAAGGCAGAGTTCCTTCGGTCTGTTATAAAGCAGCGCCCTGATTTTTGTACCGTGAGGGCTGTGGCAGCCGGTGCATCTTCCTTCTTCGACAGGCAGATGCTTTCTTTCGCCAGCGGTCATGTCTTGCTCTATATTTTTGTGACATTCATAACAGAGTGCAGCCATGGGTTTTACGGTAGTTCCCTGAAATTCGCTCGCATGGGGATCATGGCAGGTTCCGCAGGCTTTTTCCCTGAAAGGCTTGTGCATTTCGTCCTCCTTCAGTTCTGAACCCTTGCTCTCATGGCAGTTCATGCACAATTGCCGGGGTTCTGCCTGGAGCAAGCGGCTGTTTGGCGACGCATGGGGCCTGTGACAGGATGTACATTGTCTGGTATTCACCGGGGCATGAATATAGGTCTTGAAAAATTCCTTCTCCTCTTTCTTATGACAGGAGTAGCACAGTTCAGCAACGGAAATCTTCAGGAGATTCGCCTGACTGCTTCCATGCGAATTGTGACACCGGTTGCACTCGACCTTTGAAAACGGCTGATGCAGATTCCGCTCTTTCAACTGTTGTTCTGTCTTTCCATGGCATTGGAAACAGATCTGCTTTTCTGATGCAGTGAGAGAATAAGGATATTGTGAGGCATGCGGGTCATGGCAGGCTGTGCAACCCTTGTCCTTCATAGGCGCATGCACCGTTCCCAGTTTTACTACCTCTTCTTTTTTCTTGTGGCAGTCGATGCAGAGAAGATTTTTATCCCTTATCGTAACCTTCTGATAATCGGTTGCATGGGGATCGTGACAATCCTGGCATCTCCCCTTTTCGACGGGGCTGTGCAGGTAAGTCTTTTTGAATCCTGACTCCTCTCTTGTATGGCAGGAGTAGCAGAGCCTGGAATCTGTTTGATGAACTCCGAACGGATTGGCGTCGGTAGCCGCATTGTGGCATGCACTGCACTTTCCTCCCTGGAGGGGAGAATGGACCGATTCTCTGAGAAGACCGGAATTCGTGGAACTGTGCGGAGTGTGGCATCTGCTGCAGGCGCTTTTTTCGACAGGATAATCCCGGTGAGCCTTCCTGAATTTATCCGCATTCAGGGCATGGCATGATCCGCAGAGTTCCGGCTCAGGCTTCACAAGATTATCTTTATTGGCCGAACCGTGTGCGTTATGGCACACATGGCAACCCTGTTCAAGGGGCTTATGCTGTTTCGTCCTGACAAAAGAATCTTTCTTATGGCAGGTGAAACACTGCTCGTTCCCTGTCTTTCTCTGAAGATACGGAGCGTCGGAAGCATGGGGACTGTGGCAAGGACGGCATTTGCTCTCTTTAAGTGGCGTGTGCACATGCGCCATCCCTGCGAGTGTTCCGGCCATGGCCTTATGACACAAGAAACAGAGTTTTTTCTCATCCCTGTCCTTAAGCGTGAGAACCGCGATCTTTCCGTGCCGGAGATGACACGCCTCGCAGTCGCGTTTTTTCATCGGATCATGCACATATTTTTTCTGAAATTCGCTCAGGGCGTCTTTATGACAGTCCAGACATGGTTTCGCCTGGAAGCCTTTTCTGCGGACAGTATCTGAAGGAGCGCACGCAAAAATAGCAATGATCAGCACCGATAACAAGGCAAAGGTCATTCCCCTCAACGGTTTTTTCGTATGCATGGCGTTCAACCCTTTCATGTCTTGAACTTCTTCTCGAACGCACTGATCTCATCGGAATAAAAATGTATCCGTGCGCCGGTCTTGAGCTGGTTCACATATTTTTTCATAAGGGCGTCGAGCTGTTCCGCAAAACATGCCCTGTGGACGGCTTCCCGCACTTTCTCAAACTTTTCGACTGAACCTCCTTCCCGTCCGCCCATCATATATATCCTGAACATCTGGTCATCCTGCACAATCTGACCCGTCTCTCCTCTCTTCAGCGTATCCAGAATATTTCCAACCGGTTCAGGCAGATCTTTTTTCATCAGGCAGCCTGCATCTCCGCCTTTTTCTGCATAAGGATCTACAGATTTCTTCTTCGCAAGCCAGCCGAAATCAGCATTGCCGGAAAGACTTCGCACTATTTCATCGGCCTCTTCGCGGTTCTTAACCGTAATCTGCCGGATCTTATAGCATACCGGTGTTCTAAACTCATCCGTATTCCGGGTGTAATAGTCCTTCAGCCTTTCTTCCGTGATTGCGATCCGGGGGAAAATTATCCTCCTGATAAATGTATCTTTCAGGAGTTGATCTTCATACCGGCGGATGCTCTTCATCATCTCAGGGTCGTTCTCATAATGACGGCTGAGCGCTTCATGGTCAACCAGCTTCCTTTCCACCCAGCCATCGAGAAGCCGTTCTTTGGATTCCCTGTTTCCTGGAGGTATTGACGAGATAAAATCCGATACGGCAAGCGTTGCGTCGTTTACCGCCGCCAGGGTTCTTCCGTCCTCAAGGCACTTTGCTCTCTTTTCACCGGAACAATTCAGGTTCACTTCCGACAAGAGTTCATAATCAATTATTATCCTTGCCTTTGTCCTGAGATATGCGAGAAATTCATCGCTTCTTGCCTTCTCTTTCTGTTTCCTGATAGCCTTGTCCATCTGTTTCCTGACTTTTGCGAATCCCTCCGGGGAAGCCTCTTGCCTCCGAACCAATCTTAAAAGGTAATATTTTCCGTCAATCTGGACCGGATCGCTTGTCTCTCCCGGCGTCATTCCCTGTAATGGTTCACGAAGTCCAGAGGATATTGAGATTCCGGTCAGGGTTATCTCTTCTCCCGGATGCTGCGCAGGGTGCCTTGAATACTTTTGCGCGAGTGCAACAAAGTCACCCCCCTGTTTCAGTTCGTCCATAATCGTGCGGGCTTTGTCCTCAGAATCGGCTTGAATAATTCTCAGGACGAACCGTGCATAATTCTTATCGTAAGAGTCCTCAAGCTCCCTGTCCGTAACCGAGACTTTTCTGATGATCTCTTCGTCATGGAGCTTTACGACCGACTCCCGCAGGATAAATGCCTCGACAGCCTGTCTCACTTCCGGATATCGATCCATGCCTGCATTGCGCGCTTCGTTCATGATCAGCCTCTCGTCCACAAGTTTGTAGACATACTGTCGGATATCGATCGTCCCTGCGCCCGAGAGATCCTCTTTCCTGTGCGCAATGGCAAGCGCATATTTCAGATCAAACTCGGTAATGGGATCGCCATCGACAACAGCAAGAACCGATTCTTCCCGGGGAAGCGACGCGCAGCCACAAAAAACAGCAAATACTATACAGCAAATAGAAAACAGCAGAATGTTTGTACTTTTTGAATTCATTGTGCTTTTCATCCTTTATCAATAGTCACTAGTCATTAGTCATTAGTCATTGTTTTTTCATTGACCAGTGACCATTGACCAATGTCTGTCTTTCATTGACCAATGACTGTCTTTCATTGCCATCTTACGTTCTCCAGATTTTCCACGATTTTTGATACTATTTTGTTTGCGACATTTTCGGCCGACCGTATCCTTCCCCAGTCGAGTATGGCAACACCGTCATCACCCTGGTATTCGTAGCTGTTGCACCAGAGTATTCTGTTCTCCCGCGCATCGATGAGCCGCGCGCTTATCGATGCTTCCGGCGGCATATTCCCTTTTCCTTCGCTGTATGACTCGACCGTCCCGACAAGAATAGCGTCCACTCCGGTCATTTCTGCCAGGGTATCCGTGTTCATATAATCCAGTTCTCCCTTCCCTCTTACGCGGTTTTCAATCATAAATCGTCTTACTTCGCCGAATTCCACAGGATCGAACATTCCATTCTTGGATAGCGCCGAGAGAAAAAGATATGAGGCGATAATCCCTGCATCCTCTTTCCTGCTGTCGTTCTTGAACGGGATGACCGCAATTTTGTATCTCTTTTCTTCCGATTCGCTCTGCGGATAGGCAGTCAGGGATGCGAATAGCACATCCAACACTCTGTCCGTGAGTTGTCCGATATCTCTGATCGTGCCCAGCTCCAGTATGGTCGTAAAATCCTCCCCGGTAAATGCCGCGTTATCTGCCCAGAGAATGGCGCAGTCCGCTGCCCTCACAATCCTGGCCGACAGGCCTACTATGGGATTCTCGCCATTCGAAAATGAATTTACCGATCCGATAACAATACCTTGCACACCGAGTTCCTGTTCCATTTTACCCGCGGCTTCTCTCCCGATGCAGCCTGTAGTCCTGATCCTTTCCTTCAGGAGAAATTCCTCAACTCTTGCCTCATCGATGACCGTGAATCCTTTTTCTTCGAGACTGCTTCTGACTTTGGGCATGAGAAATTTCACCACTGCCGCATCTTCAGTGAAATTTTCAAAGGGCAAAAGCGCAATGTTTTCCTTCCCCGCAGTGATCCCAGAAGTCCCGCAGGCTTTTTCCGGTGAGAACACACAAAAAACTATCAGGGCGACCAAAACAAGACAGGAAGTTCGGAGCAAAGAGCTGAATCCGGTCTGATAAATTCGCAGCCAGTGCAACTCTTTGCTCACGACCTTCTGTCCGCTGGTCTTCGTGCGCTGCGCCCTGCACTCAGTATTGTTTCCCCTCTCCATACGTTTCAGTGATATAATGTCTGCACCGCCTCCCTGACGACATTTAGAACTGTTTCGCTCATGGTATCAGCCCTCGCGCCGAAATGCTTTGCCATAAAACCTGCCCCACCCTTAGTTTTGGTGACCGACCAGATGATGCTCCCGGAATTGGCATCAGCCATCATCAGGGTAATAGCAACTTCCGGTGCAGAAATATTCCCTTCCCTGATCTCCCCGTATTTGTTCACCGACCCGAGGATAATCCCTTGTACATGAAGGGATTTCGCAAGAGATTTCATATGTTCCGAATTCGGCGAGTCCCCGGACTTTACCTTCAGTGATGCCAGCGCAGCATTCACATCGCCAGGGCATACCACCTCAACCAGGTTCGAGGCAAGCAGTTCGCTGATTACAACCTGCCTGACGGCATCCGCAGCAAACTTATCGTTGGTATTGTTGTCAAGAGGAAGCACCGCAACCCGTTTTATGAAACTGAAATCCGTATTCTGGTCCAGATAGAAAGAAGCGTTTCCCTTTCCACCGCAGCCGGTAATAAATAAGATGAGAATGCTTACCGGAATCAATCGCTTAAGTAAATTCATATATCAACACCTCTTATCATTAAGTCACTGGTCACTAGTGACCAGTGACTGTTTTAAAAGATTGTCCTTATCGCTTCTTTCACAACCTTCCCCGCCGTCTCACTCAACGACGCACCTTCAGCCCCAAAATGTCTTGTCCAAAAGTCCGGACCTCCTGATGTATGCCTGACCGACCAGACAATATCGCCTGAAGATACCTCGATAAGGCGCAGGTTAATGGTTACTTCAGGGTACGAGACGGTTACCCCTCTTCCCATGCCGTATGTCTCGACAGCTCCCGTCATCACTGCTGAGACATCGAGTGTATTGCCTATCTCCTGTATCTCCTTCACGCTGATTGTGGCAGGCGATTTCACCTTCAACTCCCTGCAGAGCCTCGTTATCTCGCCCGGCTCAACCACCTCCACTTCCCGCGCAAGCAACTCCGTCAGGACAATCCTCCTGATCTTTTCACCGGCATGTTCGTTCCCGGTAAAATTCTCGAACGGCAACACCGCGACCGTCTTGAGACCGCCGGTGTCCGTGTCCTTTTTTACAAAATGCTTCGGACCGCATCCTCCCGCAAATAAACTCAACAACACAAAGAGCAAGAAGCTTACCAGAATAAAATTGTTTAGCAAATTTATAAAGTTCACACAGCTTACACGGTTTACGTAGTTTGCACGGTTTATGTGGTTTCCTGAGTTTTTAAACTCAACAAACTGTGTCAACAAAGTCAGCCAAGTAATCCGTATTAACTGTGTTACCAGAACCTGCATGTCAGATTTCCTCCCAGATTGTATGTTTCGGTCTTATTCTTATCATCGCTCAGGGTGTAAGTATACGTAAGCTGGGCGTCAATAAATTTGGTCACATACCACAAAACATATCCGCCCAGAGTATGTGTATTGGCGGACTCTGCTTTCTCATATCTGTGCTCATACCGAAGGTTTATTCTCACCGCAGGCACCATCAGCCAGTCGACAAATGCCCCTTCGGAGATTGTCCCATTCCCGTCCGTATCGGTAATCCTGAAGTTTCCGGAGAGACTGATAAACCTTCCCGGACGGTAGGTAATGATGAATGTTCCGTCATGGGAATGTCCGGATGCAGTGCCGGAAAGGAAGCTCAGGCCGTAGCTCAGGTTTGCAGTCAGGTTCAGCGAAAGACGGGCATCAAGCGTTCCTCTTATATACCATGTGGTATTGAGCGTTTCTTCCTGAGAGGACTCTGTTGATGAAAGGCGGTATACCGGATAGGTCTTTGCTTTCGTATACCCGACGTCGGTAATCATATTGACTTCCCTGTGCAGCCGGGAGCCTATCGTGAGCAGCACAAGGTCGCTGATTGACTGTTTTTGATCAAAACTGTAACTGCACGTTCTGATGAGCGAGAAATTGGTATCGAGTGTCGGGAGCAGGGATGAGCTGAAAGTAAGCGAATAAGAATCCGATTGTATATCGGTTTTGTTCGGGTCGTCCCGGTCCCTGTTGTCAAACCCCTCGTTTCGCTGGAATCGGGCCGTTGTCGTGAGAAAATCAGTGGTAAGCCATGTGGCGCTCGCGCCATAAGTCCTCGTTACATTGCTCTTCAGTCTGGAGTCCTTTTCGCCGTCGAGCCTGCGTATCATGTTTGCAAATGCCCCTCCGATAGAACCGAGAACCGATTCAGGCTCCTGGTCGTTCCGGTTCAGATAGTAATTCAGGGAAAAACTCAGCCTGGTGACCGGCTTGTATGTTGCGCTCACGTTGATTCCATGGGTGAAAAACGTTGTGATTTGGGTGTTTTTCCCTCTGTTGAAAGTTTCTCTGCCCCATGCCTCCATCTCAGTGACAAGCACGTCGCTGATGGTTGCGGTATCCATCGTCACCGCTTTCAGGTAGAGCGCATCCTGTGCAGAAGTGAGTTGCATTTCGTAGCGGTAGATATTCTGGAGTGCATCGTACAGGGTTATCGTTATGGCCTGCACAGAAACCTCGGTCCAGGTATTGGGCAGATTCGTGTTGCTCCTATAGACTCTCCAGTTGGCCGGATTGTCCAAATTCATATCGTTCCTGACGTCTTTATTCACATAGAGGTACAGAGCGTCGACCGATTTGCCCGATTCGTTCAAAATCCCTATGTTATGGTACCTGCTTCCGTTCTGTCCGATATTGATCGTGCCGCCCGAAGTCGTTGCAGGCGACTCATAGTCTCCGTCCGTAAGTGCGGGTGCCGGAGCAAGCGTGTCCACCGGAGGCTGAATCTGCGTACCGATCCCGTACTGTCCGAATACAGGCGTCCTCCTAACCTCGATGCTGCCGCTCTGTTCTGCAAAGCTCCCGGTCTTGTTCCGGGTAAAATTGCCCTGATACCCTGCCGCCACACTGACGCGGTTGTTCAGGAGCGATTTGTTGTAACCGATGTTGTACATGCAGTTCAGATTGTTATTCACTGTCTTATAGACATTATTCAGGGGAGTCTCGTTCTCATTCCATTTGTATGAGACGTTGTACGATACCTTTAACCCCCTGTATAGCAGTTCATACCATGACGTGCCCGTGAGTTTCGTGTCGGTGGAATCTGCATCCCTGGGAGAGAGATGATCATAATCCCTCTGCCTGTCGAGCTGGACGGAGAGATTCGGCAGTTCGTAAGGTCTCACCGTGAAACGGGCATAAGAGAATTCGGTGGTCTTCCTGCTGTCGTTCTCGAGATTGGCCGTGTCCCACTGCTCAAGACGCCTTGCCCCTGCCTCCACCCCGTACACAGGGTGCCTGAAAAACAGGTCTAATGCCGGCTCCACAGCCCTCAGGTAATCCTTTCTCTTTTCCCCTTCCGCATCGGTAGTATGGGTGTTGGTGAGTGTCGTCCTGAGGTTCAGATGGTAAGAGAGCAGAGGGGTAACGCTCTTTTCGAAACGGAAATAGTAGTTCTGGTAAAGACTGTCCGATTCACTCACCTTCAGATCGTCCTCATATTCTCTCAGATTCGTGTAATACATATTGATCCATGCACTCGGACCATCGGCAAAGGCTTGAGAGTTGCACAAGCAGGTCATTATTGTGATTGCTATAACTATCCATGCTCTATGGTTCATTTATTCATTGGTCAATACAATCATTGGTCATTAGTCACTGGTCATTAGGTGTTGACTGTTGACCAATGACTGTCTTTCATTGACCAATGACAAGTGACTATTGACTTCCTCTTATTCATTCCGGAAACATGGCGATTCCGTATGGTTTTCTCCCAACCGGGATCACTCTCTCTTCCCGCTTTGTCGTCTTGTCCACAACAGATACATTGTCTGACCCCCTGTTCACCACGTATATCTTTCTCCCTTCAGGGTCCATGAGGAAAGATCTCGGCTGACTTCCTACCGATATGGAGCCTATTGCCGGCGCGAGCGAGGTTTTCAGTGCGCCCGAGGCCTCTGAAAACGGCCTTACCATCAGTATCTCTCCTGAAGATTCTTTCAGAAGGTAGAGCCTGTCGATATCCGGGTCTGAAAGAATCCCGTTCAGGGAAGCGCCCACATTGCTCATCTCGCTCACGGCTCCGGATTTGTTTCCCCCGATCACCTGGAGGATATCGATAAGGGAAAGGTTGTCATACGCATAATTCGCAACATATACCTTCCCCCTCGGATAATCTACGAAAAGCGCGATCGGGCTCCATTGGACGCCAAGCGTGAGCGTCTCTTCCGGTCTCCCGCTCGCCGTGTGAATCTTGATCACGGATACATCCCGTGAATTCTTATTCGCAACATATGCATTGCACCAGGTTCTCCGGTAATTCTTCACGATATCAATATCGTGAAGACTGAGAAAGCGCGAATCTGTGAGGATATCGACAGAAGGGTCGGCTGCTATTGCCACAGGACCTGCGCCTACACTCACCCGGTCGAACTCCTGGTAGGTTGAAGCGTCTATGATCGACACGTTGTTCGATCCGTAATTGGCGACGAGGATGATCTCCTTGTCCTGGGCAATTCTTGCGACTGCGATCTCTTCAGGCTCTTTTCCGAAACGGACAGGAATCTCAACTTCGACTGTATTCGTGGTGGGATCGATAACCGATATGCTGTTCGATCCGGAGTTCACCACATAAACCCGCTGCCGCTCCCTGACCTGGCTTACGGCAATGCCCCTCGGCCTTTTCCCGACCATGACCGTCGCAACGACATTTCCGGTCCGCTGGTGTATTACCGAAACATTATCAGAACCCTCGTTGGTAACATAGATGAGAAGACTGCTCAGCTCCGGGGCCTGTCCTCTGACATCAAATGCAGGACTGAAGAGAAATCCGTCTTTAACCGAATCATCCGGATTCCAGTTGAGGAAAAGAGTCGTATTCTGGTTTCTCCTGACCACGATTTCTATGGGTATCTCTACCCCCCCGGGCGGAAGCGCAAGGTGAGCAGCCCCGTCCTTTCTGTTGACCAGCGCCTGCCTGAAAATAAGCCGGAGCTTTTGATACCGGTCTTTGGACAGAGTCTTTTCACCGAGCAGAATCTGTTGTCCGGCAACTTCAGGAGACCTGATAACACGCGGGGTATCCAGAACTTCACGGAGTGTGCCGTCTTCAGCCACGATATTGACTGCTGAAAGTTCCATGGTCAGATCGCTGGCTATTTTTTCCGGCACTTGCAGGAAAAGCGAGACCTGTCCGCCGGACTCAAGTCGTGCGTCACTATACTGCTGGACTGAAGCGCACCCCATCAAAGCAGTAATCAGTAAACCAAAAGCGGTCAGCAATAAAATTCTAAAGTTTGCCTGATCCTTTGTCATATGTCAGATCGCTTAGGAAATCATTTGTCACTAGTCACTAGTCATTGGTCATTGTCTTCTGAATGACCAGTGATCATTGACCAATGACTTCACTATTCGTTCGGCTTGAACACCTCTACCCTGTCGTTGAAGGTGTCTGCCACGAGTATTTTCCCTTCACTATCAACGGCTATATCTGTGGGGTACTGCAGCCATCCTTCTCCCCAGCCGAGCCCGCCGAATTCATAGAGATATTTGCCGTCGGTATTAAATGCCGATACCGTATGGCGCATGTAGTCGACTACATATACCGTGTGATTCTGTTCGCATATGGCAACCGCCTGGGGTCTGCTCAGTTTTCCGCTGCTCCCTCCTTTTTCCCCGAAATCGAAAAGGAAGTTTCTGTTTTTATCAAAGACATATACCCGACCATTTATTTCACTGACCATATATAATCTGCCCGTTTTGTCGACAGCAACATTATTGAATCTGACCGGCATCCCGTTATTCTCGTAAGAAAAAATTTCCTTTTTTCTGCCATGATCATTCAGGATCAGAATTCCGGGGAAAGAGGATCCTGCAATATAAATATTCCTGTTATCATCTATCGCAATGCCCGCCGGAACAAAATTTTCCGCACCTTCAAAATCTGTCAGGGGGATATCATGCATCCATTGAAAACATGCATTGAAAACCGATATGCGTGGCTTGGGATGCTCTTTTGTAGCGTTCTGGAGAATATAGAGATTACCTTCGGAATCCATGGTAATTCCCTGGGGGGATTCAATCCCCTGTCTTTTGTCAATGGTATAAACAGGAAAAAAATCCGATGTGTACACAATAACCCGGTTCATGCTGTCGGTTATATAGATTTCCTTCGCCTGGGTATCGATAAAAACAGAAGAGGGAAACCGGAGACTTTTTCCGGCTTCATCTTCGACGATACATTCGCTATAAATCACCGGTTCCTGTGATGCATACAATTGTTCCGGAATGCTGTACAGCGAATATGCAAATACCCAGACGAAAACAAATAAGCCTGTTCCCCATTTTTTTTCGACTCTCATCGTTCCTGCACTCCTTTTCGGATATTGCACATATCCATTCCTGCTTCCTTCAACGAAAAGGGGAGGGCTTGACCGCCTACCCTCCCCGTTCCGGAAATCTTCTGCTTCAAGGAACTAACTGCCGGTGTCTTTGGTTGTGTGACAAATAAAACAACGGGTTGCATCTGCTCCCGTACCCGCGCTGATATCTTCATAGTTCCACCTGAGAATATCGGCATTGGCAGAGCCATGGACCTTATGACAGGACAGACACATTACAATATCAGTGCCCGGTGTTACTGAAGTAAGCGGAGCAGCAAGTGCATCAGGGAGAGATGCAGCTTGCCTCCCAACAGGCGCATCTGCTTTATACGCCGCAGCACCTGTGTAAGAGGCATATTCACCGGTAGCCGGCAATACGATGTCTGTCGGATGTCTGAGCCACGGTGAACCGGTCGCAGTATTGGTAATATCACTTCCGACGGCCCGAGGGCCATGGAAGTTCCCATGGCATTCTGCGCAGAGTCCGCTTATCGTGCCATTGCCGGGGACTGATGCACTGCCGGCCTCTACACCATCTGTTGCTCCCAGATATTCATTATGTGAAGCGTCAGCATTCTGCCAGTCAGAAACTTCAGCGCCCTTTACACCCTTCAGAAACCTGTAGCTGTTGGCTGTTGTAGTCCCCTGGGTAGTTAAGGAAAAAGCAGCACCGAACTTGAGCATAGAATCATTAAAATGGTGTGAGCCTTTCACTGCCGAGTAGCTGTCAGCAGCGGTGCGATCACCATGACAGCCATATACTCCGCCGCAGGTAAAATTCGCTGAGGTAATCGCCTGTGCGTATTCATCCCCCGGGGGTGGGAACATTGCAGCGATTCCTTCCGGGTTGCCAAGCTCCGACACATTGTGTCCGACTGTATCGGGGTTCGCAACTGCGATAGAATCATTTCCATCAACAATTTTGGCACCGGCGTTCAATATGTAGGCAAAGTTTCCGCCTGCAAGATCCGTAGCATTTGTATGGGCAACCTGCGGAGTATTGTTGACTATGTTTGTTCCTGTAGTCATACCCTGCGAATGGCAGCCGTAGCAGCTGCCTTTGAGCAGAACCCCGTAAGGACCGCTTGCATCCACAACCGCACCGTTTTGCATATTATGCATGGTATGACAGTTTGCGCATGCACCAGTCGCGACAGCACCGGCAATACCATAAGTCGAAGCAATGCAAAGTGCGGCCACAATGCTTGTTATTGTGAACTTCTTCATCTTTTTTTCACCTCCTTTCCTTTTGGATTTCGTCGTCCCTGATGAATTCATGATCAGCATGAAAAACCACCCTCGTTTATTAATCATATGATATAGTTTTATTGCTAAATTACCATGCTCTCTTGCCTGATTTATGAGCAATATTTATGCCATATTTAGCATCCGTATTATTACGTAACTGATTGGAATAAAATACTCAAAGGCGTTTTACTCTGCTTTATTAGCTATCGCTATATATTAAACTTTCGCAGTCCATATTTGTCAAGATGTATTTAATTAATTGCTATCTTTTTATATGAAACATTCATCTCCTTTTGTCTGCCCTGGGAATCGACATGAGTCATTAATGCCCAAACTGTTCACCCTCCCTTTTATCCCCTTCCATCAAGGGAGGGGTTCGGGGATAGGGGTATTTTCGGGTCAACGACAGGAAATGAGTTATGAGAGGGTTTGACTTCTTCTCACCTGTGAGGAGCTCAGTACAGTTACGGCTTTTTCCTGGTGTGACAGATGATGCAGCCGTTTTCCGAGGAGGTCATCTTCAGGGGGTCGTTGCCGTACTCCCACCTGAGAATATCAGGATATGCCGTTGCATGGGCACGGTGGCAGGAAAGGCACATGACGATGCTGTCGGAATCGACCGCCTTTTCAGTACCTTTCGGTTCGAAGTATGCGACAGGAGCGACCGGACTGTAGAGTACATATTCCTGGAACTCAGATCCTGCATACCCTCCGCGTACGGTGCTGAACGCAATATCTGTCGGATGCTTTCTCCAGGCCGCGTTATATGCATGTCCTACCTCGTCGCTCCCTCCCAGGTTTGCGTGCGGATGGAAACGGACGTGGCATTGGCCGCAGAGATAGCTTATGGTATTCATCGAATCATGAACCGGATCTCCCTTATACCCGTTGTGGCGCTCGGAAGAAGCGAGATATTCCCAGTCCTGATGTTCAGTGCCGGTTATCCCGGATAAAAACCGGTAGCTCTTTCCGACCGTTGACCCGTCAATTGCGGCGTCATCGGTATGGTGCGCACTATAGAGTGCTTTGTACGGGTTTCCTTCTTTCCTGTTCCCGTGACAGCCCCAGGTCCCGGCACAATCGAGCTGGTTCTGACCAGACCAGTATGCCGGCCCTTCCCCCTCCGGTATCACAACACCGGAGAGGAATCCCGGCGGCTGATCCATCGGAGGTTTCTCCTGCATGGATATGCCCCTGACATTGTGTCCTTTTTTATAGTCGGGGCTGTATCCGTCAGCGACAAAATAATAATTCCCACCCGCAAGGTCCCCCTTGTCCAGTCGGTGGATAATCTGGGGTATCCTTGCTTTTCCGAGTGTAATAATATTTTCTGCACCGTCGGGGTTCTGCCCGTGACAGCCGATGCACCCCCCTCTCGTGAGCATCGGGAAGGGGCCTGCCTGATTTCCGTAAGACATCTGCTCTCCTTCATAACTGTTGTGCATGGTATGACAGTCCCTGCACTTCCCCTTAACCATTGCTTCTGACCGTGAAAGAGGTATGATCAGCAAAAACAGAATACCTGCCAACAGGAGAGTTGAGAAAAAAATGCCCCCCAGAGTGGGAACGGGGGGCAAGGGGGGAGGAGCTAACAATGAAACGCGCATTATTATTTTTTTATTTGCAAAAATCATGCGCGCAATGTTCTTCATTTCCCTGTATGACAGATAAGACATCCGTCTTTTCCCTCTTCTCCGGTAACAATAGTGTCATAATCCCATCGGAGCATCGACTCATAAGGACTTGCGTGTGCCACATGACACGAAAGACATATCACGGAGTCGGCTCCGGGAACTATCTCACGCCCTGAAAATTCAGGAGAAGAAACCCGGGCGACCGGAGCATTCGAATTATATTCCATGTATTCATATCCACCGGGAAGAGGAACTCCCGTCGGATGTCTGAACCATGGCCCCGACTTTTCGTCACGGTGAAACCCGCCGTGACAGCTCTCACAGAACTGATCAAACGAAGAAGTATATTCGTTGTGCCTCTGCGGCGTGCTGTTCCGGTTCCATTCCTCATCTTCGAATCCGGTGACCCCTTTTACCTTGTCGGTATTTTTCAGGTATCGGTAGCTCTTTGCGGTCGTAGTTCCATCCAGCGGCATATCCACCGCATGATGGGTTCCCATGATCGCTTTAACAGGGTCTTCGATATTCCTGTTCCCATGGCACCCGTTGGAACCTGAACATTTCAGGGTTTTCGTGTCACTATACCCTATTGCCGACGGGTCATAGTTTCTCGAATAGCCCGGAGGGTTCCTATTAAACTTGGCATCAGGGGGACCAACACCGGCCACATTATGCCCCTTCCTTTCACCCAAACCTCTTGCAAGATAATGGAAATTTCCCCCTGCGAGCGGTCGGTCAGGTTTAGCCGAGTTATACACGACCGGCACCCTGCTTCTGCCGAATATCTTCACGGTGTCAGGGTCTGCGTTTGAATGACATTCAATGCAGAGTGTATAGGGCAGTTCATACTGGGGTATGCCGGGGAAAAGTACATGGCACACTTCGCAATCACCCCTCACTACCGCAAAAGCAGTATGCATGAAGAGCAGCATACTACTCATGATGATGAACAGAACTCCGGACATTCTTTCTTTCTTCATCATTGTATTTTTCCGTCTTCCTGCAAAAATAGTGCGCACGCCGTGCTTCCCGGAGTTTATGGGCTTATATGTCTGTAGCAGGAACTCCGGCATGTCTGATGGTAAAGCTTCATCAAAAAGATCCCATCAGCCGAAATCCGGCAAATTTCAACCTCATTTAAGCTTACGCTTAATGTATCAATAATCTTACGCGCAAGTCAATGGTTATCCCGATTCTCATTTTCACAAGGCTATTCTCATTTCTGAAAAAGTGGGGTCATCACGGGCGGAATTGGTTCTGCAGTCTGAAAGAGTGGAAAGAGGCTACGTCTGCTGAACAGCGGAAGAATGCCTGGCAGGATTTATTACCCAGATGTTCCCGAATTCCCGTTCCTGATAGGCACGGGCAAGGCCGAGTCTGATAAGTTCAAGGAGCGCAACAAACGTGACAATAAGCTGAATCCTCGTCATCTCTTCCGGGAAAAAGTCTTCAAATCTTACGGTATCCTGCCCTTCGAGGATTTCCATAATAACCGACATCCTGTCTTTGACCGTGAGGGTCTCTTTCGTGATCGATATAACTTCCGGAGGCGCCTTCTCAAGAATCCTCTTGAACGAATCGAGAAGATCAAAGAGATTGATATCGAAAAGATAGAGTTCTCCCTCCTCTTCTTCCTCCTCAAGAAGGGAATCCCTCCGGTAAACCTTTATCCATTCCTCTTCCCGCATCCTGAGCTCTCCGGCAGCCTCTTTGAATTTCTGGTACTCGATCAGCTTCTGAACAAGCTCCGCCCTCGGGTCTTCCATCTCTTCAGCATAAGCTTCTTCGTCAGGAGGGAGGAGCATCCGCGATTTGATATAGATCAGCGTCGCTGCCATGACAAGAAATTCGCCGGCGATCTCGAGATTCAGTTCCTTCATGATTTCGATATATTCCAGATACTGACTCGTGATTCGGGCAATCGGGATGTCATAGATGTCGAGTTTGTTCTCCCTGATGAGATGGAGCAGGAGGTCAAACGGCCCTTCGAAGACAGGTATCTTGATATTGTAAACGTCTTCCATGTGCAGCATATTCTACCAGATTGCCGGAAGTTTCGTCTTCCCGTCCGGTGCGGTACCTCAAGACGAAAAGAACTTGACAGGATCCTCCTGAATCTGAAAAATACAGAAAAACTTCATTCAGGATTATGCCTGTATCCCAAGACAGAAAACCCATTGAGCCGGCCAAGATTGTCGTCAGGTTTGCCGACGGCACGCTCCTGAAAGGTTATACCCATGATTTTTATCCGAACAAACCGGCTTTCCACCTCTCGTCAGACTTTGACGATATCACGCGGGAAGGAATCAAGGTCCGCCTCAAAGACCTGAAAGCAGTCTTCTTCGTGAAGGATTTCGAAGGTGACCCTTCCTATAAAGAAATGAAAGAGTTAAAGTCAGACGATGAGGTACTTGACCTGAAAATCGAGGTTGAATTCAAGGACGGCGAATTCATGGCAGGAACCACGGTAGGGTATACCGAGGACCGTCCCGGCTTTTTTCTCTTTCCTGTCGACGCCAGATCCAACAATGAACGTGCCTTTATCATAAGCGCTGCGGTTAAAAAAGTACGCTTTATCTGATAAAAACACTGCTCCGCCCTTTGTGTCGGTTGTTGTTCTGAACGGTTATACCGTCGTAGCCTCCCTCGCCTCCCTCAGCCAGAGGAGCCGTGAACCATTGATGACTGATGCGTTTACGGATTCGATAAAATCACCCGGTGAAATCTCAAATCCTTCCCGCCGGATAAAAGGGCTGGAGGCAATTTTTGTCTTCACCTTTGCAGCTTTCTTTATCTCGGCTTCGGTGGGTTGTTTGAACTTCCTGCCAAGAGCCTTCGCAAGGGCAAGAAAGATATCTCTGTGGTTCTTGCTATTTTCCGGGGGATCACTACATTTTTTCAGATGTTTGATCCTTCCGAGGTAATCGACAATAGTCCCTCCGGACTCCAAAAATACTGCTGATGGGAGCACGATATCAGCCTGTTGGGCCAAATCCGTAAGGTGTGAATTTTGTACAATAAGGAATTCAACGCCCTCCGGCCTTTTCTGCAATGGCACTTCGCCAACTGCATAAAGGACTTTCACGGCACTCTTTGCACCCTGCTCCTTTATTCCTGTTCTGCCAGTCATCTCTTTATAGGTTCTTCCCTCTGTCTTCAGACCCAGGGAAACGATACCCCGGGCATTGCTTTCGAGAGGCACTGCAATAATTTTCCCCTTCAGGAGAGCGATATTTGCTGCTGCATCAAACAGGGATGGCGAGGAAAAAATAACAGGCTCATGCGCATCGATAATCAGTGCTGCAGCCTTCTCAGTCTCTTCGGTGATCTCCGCATCTTTAACCGATTCTTCAATTGACTTATTCGCTTTGATACCTTTCCCGATAAGCGCTTTTGCAAGGCTCTTCAGGAGAGAGGCCTCGTCTCCCCTCAGATTCACGGTTGCGATACTCCCGATTTTTGTATCCTTTTCGTTTATTACGATCAGTTTCGCTCCCCTGTCCACTCTTCTTCTTATTGCTGCATCAAGCGCAGGAAACACCCTATCCCACTGTGAGGGATTCAGGTCAACGAGGAGCATAAGGTCCGCGGTGTCCAAATCCGCTGTCTGTGATTTTTTGAAAACATCCCCGTCTCCATAAAGGCTAAGCGTAGTATCAAGATGCGGTGTCCTCACCACATCAGCAGCAAATCTTCCGAGGGAGAGCGCATCCTCATTTGGTATCCCGGCTGTGCTGATAAATCCTGCATTCTTTCCCGTTTCTTTAAGCTTTGAAGCGGCTCGGGAAAGCGCCTCTTCCCATGAAGTCTCCTTCAGTTCCCCACCGTCTCTGACGAGCGGTGAGGCAAGGCGTGTCCCCCCTTCGAAACCATCAAACCCGAACCTTCCGTATGCACAGAGGTATCGTTCAACAGAGCCCTCAGGAGCACCGGCATTGATCTTCTGTACCTTTCCGTCCCGAGCGCTCACTGTTATCAGACAGCCGTTTCCGCAGAGGAGGCATACGGAGTCCGTCTTCTCATATTCCCATTCTCTCCCTCTGCGCCAGCGGTCGGATTCCAGAAGGGCGTTCACCGGACATGCATCGACACAGGTACCGCAAAAGGTGCACGCAGACTCCTGGAGCGGACCGTCATTCGCAGTGATAACTTTCGACCCTATCCCTCTCCCCATAAAATCGAGTACATTCGTCCCCTGTTCCCTGCAGACCCTTACGCATCTGCCGCAGAGTATGCAGTAATCCGGGTCTCTTTGAATAAAGGGGTTCGCCTGATCAACAGGATATCCAAACTTTTTTCTGGAAAAAGTCGATTCTTTGAGTTCAAATTCATAGGCGTACTTCTGGAGATTGCATATGCCTGCCTTGGTGCAGGTCATGCAGTCAAGGGGATGCATCGAGATGAGGAGGTCTATGACAAATTTCCGCACTTCCTGTACCTTGTCTGTTTTTGTGCTGACTACCATTCCGTCTCTTACTTTTGTATTGCAGGCAATGACCGGGGCCTTGAGTCCTTCAACCTCGACAAGACAGAGCCTGCATGCGCCGACTCCCTTCATCCCTTTCATATAGCAGAGATTCGGGATATGAACCCCCGCACGTTCTGCAGCATCTATGAGATTCATTCCGGCCGGTACTTCAACCGTTTTTCCATCTATCTGAACCGTGACCAGTTGTTCCATCAGAACCTCCTGTGAAAATTACGTTCTTTGGCTTACCGGAGAAACGTCTTTCCGTGCAGGGACCCCCACTGAGTGGATCCCGATCGCATGCTCGGGACATACTTTCATGCATTCACCACACCTGGTGCAGCGTTTCTGCCTGATCTCAAAGGGAAGATATCCCGACCGGAGAGGGTTTCTTGGTTCACCCAGGATCGCATCGTCCCTGCAGACTTTCAGGCACTTCCCACAGAGCGTACATCGGTCAGGATCGATTCTGTACTCGATCAATGCAACGCATTCCCCTGCCGGACATATCCGTGACAGATGCTCCCTGAATTCCTCCACAGCATTCGAGAGGATACCGGAAATATACTGTCCCGTGTCTTTCCCTTTCTTGCAGCGAGACCCGGCCTGCATCAGGGCCCCTATTCTGCGCAGGATTGTGATGTCGGTCTCATCCCCATCTCCGGTGCCGGTTGTCAGTCGGTCTGTTCTCAATTTTGCCTCATAGGAACCAAATGCGCAGGGAAAACATCTGCCGCACATCGGACCGGAGAGAAACTGATCGAGGAAAGACGCCAATCGCTGAACAGCGCAGGCTTTCGCATCAGCTTCTGCCCGGATCTCGTCGAGCGTCTTCTCCTTGCTTTCTATCTTTTCATCACTCATCTATCCTCCGGAAAGCTCATGGAGATAAACTCTTTGCTCTTCATCAGTACATAGTCTCCGCCATATAACAGATCTCGGGGAGCAGATAGGAGACAAGATCGCGGAACGTGATCATGCCGATGATCTTTCCATCCTCGACAACCGGGAGGTGCCGTATGTTCTTTCGTGATGCGATGGTGATCGCGGTGCTCACGGCAACGGATGGTTCGAAGGTTATGATGTCGCGCATGCAGATATTTGCAAGTTTCTCAGTGATCGGCGTGTTGTTGAATACACAACGCACGATATCCCGCTCGGTATATATACTCACCAGTGCGCCCTGATCATCCACTACAAAGACGCCGCTGACCTTCTTCTCACTCATCAGATGCACTGCATCTTCGATGGTCTTATCCTGCCGGATGGTGATGATCTCGTAGGGCCTCGACTCCAAGATATCTTTCAATCTCATCCTGCTTCTCCTTTCAACTACCTCCAGTTTTTCGGAAGGCAACCTGAGCTCCTCTTCGAGCCTCGCATATCGCGGTTTGGTTATCTTGACTGCGCTGACAGGACAGGCAGAGTAACAGGCCTTGCATTTTGTGCAGTAATCCCGGTCAATGAAGAAACTTTTCCTCGTCTCCTTGACTGCATCGAACGCGCACGCCTGTTTGCAGAGACCGCAGAGGATGCATTCATCGTGATCTATAGTGAACATTCCAAGATTACAGACTTTCGCCCTGCAGTATTTTTCCCGGATATGCTCTTCATACTCCTCCCTGAAATACCGGATCGTTGTGAGCACGGGATTCGGCGCACTCTGTCCAAGACCGCAGAGAGACCCTCTCTGCACCAGGGTCCCGAGGTACTCAAGCCGTTCTATGTCACCCTCATCGCCATTGCCAGAAGTTATCTTTTCGAGTATATCAAGCATCCGCGAGGTGCCGATCCTGCAGGGAGGACATTTCCCGCACGATTCTGCCTGGGTAAAGGAAAGGAAAAATTTGGCAACATCAACCATGCAGTCGTCCTCGTCCATCACTACCATACCGCCCGAACCCATAATGGAACCGACTTTCCGGAGAGAATCAAAGTCCACCGGCAGATCAAGATATTGTTCGGGGATACATCCTCCTGAAGGTCCTCCGGTCTGTACTGCCTTAAACTGCTTATTCCCGATGATTCCTCCCCCGATATCAAAGACGATCTCCCGCAGGGTGATCCCCATCGGGACCTCGACGAGTCCCGTATTTTTTACCTTCCCTGCAAGGGAAAAGACCTTGGTGCCCGGGGAACCCTGTGTTCCTATGCTCAGAAACCAGTCCGCACCTTTTTCAATTATGGGGGGAACACAGGCATAGGTCTCTATATTATTCAGGTTGGAAGGGTATCCCCATGGTCCACCCCCGGGTTCAGAGACTCTCGGAGGCCGCGCATGCGGGAACCCCCGCCTTCCTTCAAGGGACGCAACAAGGGCGGTCGCTTCGCCACATACAAACGCCCCTGCCCCTTCCCTGATAGAGACGGTAAAATCAAAGCCGGTTCCGAGGATGTTCTTTCCGAGAAGGCCGAGTTCCCCAGCCTGTTTGATTGCATTCTTCAGCGTCTTGATTGCAAGCGGATACTCATGCCGCACATAAATGAATCCGTAATGCGCGTCAATTGCATATGCACAGATAAGCATCCCTTCCAGGAGACTGTGCGGGTCTCCCTCCATGATCGACCTGTCCATAAAAGCCCCGGGATCTCCTTCGTCACCATTGGCGATGACCATCTTGATCGAACCCGGCGCTTTCTTGCTATGCGCCCATTTCACTCCTGCCGGAAATCCCGCCCCGCCTCTCCCCCTTAAGTTCGATTTCTTGACTTCCTCAAGTATTACTTCAGGGTTCATGTCAGAAAACATCTTTTCGGTTGCAGAATATCCACCGGCAGCAATATAATGGCGGATATTGAACGGGTCGATGTTCCCGGTATTTCTCAATGCTATTTTTACCTGTTTCTCGTAAAAGGGTATTTCTTCACGTTTTTCTTTAGGTTTATCAAGAAAGCTATCTTTATAGAGAAGATTTCTTACTGGTTTTCCCCCTGCGTAGGTAGCGGAGAGAATCGCTGCCGCCTTTTCGGGTACAGCCTTCTGGTACGAGTACCCGTGGGGCTTAATCTGCATAATCGGCCCCTTCTGACAGAGGCCCTGACAACCGGTTTTCACTATTTCAACTTCAATACCGCTCTTGCGAATCTCTTCTTCGAGAGCTGCGGCAACCCGGTGAGACCCCAGAGTACTGCAGGGGAGTCCGCAGCATATTTGTATCATATTCTTCTCCGGATTAAAGACCTCCTGAACAAGGCCGGCTCTGAGTTTTTTTAGCTCCTGAACATCCCTCAGTCTGTCCACGATCTCTTCTCCATGATAAAAACGCTACTCCTCCCTGATTTTCCGGACAAGCCCCTGCATCCTGTTCTCTCCGATAATTTCTCCAACCACCTCGTCATTGAGTGTCGAAACCGGGGCAAGACCGCAACACCCCACACATCCGACTGTCTCAAGGGTCATTGCAAGGTCACTGGTGGTTTCTCCGCTCCTGACGCTGAACTCATGTTCGAGCAGATCAAGTACTTTTTTGGCTCCCCGGACATAACATGCTGTCCCCATGCAGACTTTCACAATCTTCTTCCCCCTTGGGACAAAGTGAAACATCTTATAAAAGCTTGCAACACTGTAGATCTCTGAGAGCGGGATGCCGATTTTCCGGGAGAGTATCTGCAATATGTCTTCAGGCAGATAACCGTTCTCCTCCTGTATCTGATGCAGGACGTGGATAAGCACACCCCGAGTCTTCTCCTGCCCGGCGAGGACTTCCCCTACTTCACCGATCTGTTCGTCAATATCGAGTTCTTCTACTTTCATCAAACCTCCTAAAAAATAAGGCAAAGGCACAGGTAGAGGTAACACAATGAAATTGCCATGAAATTTTGTTCTCCATCTACAGTATTTATTATAATTTTGTCTTTGTGTCTATACCGTTACCTGATGCCTGTTTTTCACTGTCTTTAATAGATTCCCAAGTGCGGTTTTGCCGCCTTTTCAAGTTCACGCCGGGCTGCCATATCCATAAGCACCCGCTCTGCGCCAAATTTTCCGGGTTCATATTTTTTCAGCTTGAGCGCCTCCCGGGCTTTATCGATATACTCAAGCGCAAGACGGAGGATTTTTTCAGGGTCAGGCTCAAAATGCAAGGCCCCTTGAAACCGTTCAAACCACACTTCCGTCATAATCCTTGTTACTTCCCTGCTCGCTTCTACAGGCGATTCGCCTCCGAAGATCACCGGCACCCCTGACGCAGCGAGATAACAGCCGATGGCGATTGCCTTTTCAGACATCCATTCAGGAGCGATCCCAACTCCCGGCATACCGCCTATTTCATCCGATAGGCCGCCTTCCTCTGCCATGGCGGAGAGGATTGTGAGAATCCTCGAGTTATCTACACATGACCCGAGATGGAGAATCGGTGGGATACCGATAGCCTCACATACTTCTCTCAGCCCGGGGCCCGCATGTTCCAGGGCCATCTCAGGCGTCAGAAACCCTGCAGTACCGCACGCAGCAGAACCGCACCCTGTCGAGACGATAAGAACGTCCTCTTTGATCAACTCTGTTGCAAGGAAACGGTGCAGGCCCTGAGACGGTATCCTCGGGTTGTCGCAGCCTGCCAGACCTACAATCCCGCGGATCCTGCCGGCCATAATCGCGTCGTTCAGGGGTCTGAATGATGCCCTCCATCGCCCTCCCTGCATGTATTCGATATATTCGTGCGAAAACCCCGCGATCAGGGGGAACTTGTCAGTCACGTGGCTCCCCTCTCTCTTCCTGTTCGGGAAATTCTCTATCGCAAGCCTCACGATCTGCCGCGCTGTTTCTCTCGCACGGTGCTCGTCATATTGGATGTGGGTAGCCCCGGGTATTTTTGCCTTGTACGATGTGGTAATCACTCTGGTATGGAATTTTTTTGACAGTTCCGTTAATGCCGGCATGATGCACTGGACATCAACACTAATGGCATCAACAAGACCCGTGAGAATGGCAAGCTCCTGGTTCGTAAAACCTCCTGCAGTCGGTATTCCGTGTCTCATGAGGACTTCGTTCGCAGTACAGCACATGCCGCCGAGATTGATTCCCTTCGCTCCTCTCGATTTTGCGTATTCGATCATCTCCGGTTCATTCACGACATCCACGATCATTTCTGCGAGAGACGGCTCATGACCATGCACAACGAGATTGACTTCGTCCTCCCTGAAAATTCCGAAACTTGCCTCGGCCTTGACCGGCCTCGGGGTGCCGAAGAGGATATCGGTTATGTCAGTGGAAATCATCGAGCCGCCCCACCCGTCTGCAAGGGAGACCTTCAGGGCGCTCAGCAGAAGATTGTCGGGGTCATGGTCAACTCCCATATGGGTGCGGTGCATTGCTTCGGTAATCTCCCTGTCAACACCCCTGGGTGCTATTCCCCACTTTTTCCATCTCTCCTGAGTCTTCTGCGGGGCTCTTCTGATATAATTCAGCTCACCCTTCTGCCGCCTGAAGTCCTCGAGGAGTGCCATTGCAACATCCCCGGCCACATCATTCACCTGCCGGCCTTCAAACTCAATTCCCAGAATCCCGGCTATGCGATACAGTTTCCTGACATCAGTTATCCTGAAATCCTTTGCCTCCCCGTTTGCTGCAGCGAGCAGGGTAAAGGCCATATCCCGCGCATGGTCTGAATGGGCTGCAGCCCCGGCCGCAGCCATCCTCAGGAGGTTCCTCGAGGCTATTGCAGGCAGCGTGGCTCCGCATACTCCCCGTGCCTCCTCTTCTGCGTGAGACCCCACAAGCCTGCACGGTCCCATATGGCAGATTTTGCAGCATGCGCCGGTAGCCCCTACCGGACAGGGCTTCATCTTCTGAGCCCTGTCGAAACACGTCTCTATTTTCTGCTCCTCACTCCATTCAATAATCTTTTCCGCAGCCTCATTCGCGCTCTTTACAATCTTTTTCATACAACCTCCAACAAATGAGTCATTAGTCATCGGTCATCAGTCATTGCTTTTTACTATTGACTAATGACTATTGACTGATGACTTTCTTTAGAACATCGGCTCCATCTCAAGTGCGGGATGACCGACACCTGAGAGGAATTCAAGCAGCTTCTCCGAGTCTTCTGCTATTGTTTCATCGGCGATCTTTTCGAGCAGGTCCGGCACACCTTCCTCGGCAGCCCGTTTTTCGAACGCCTCCTTCAGACTTTCCTTCAGGTTTCTGGTCATCCATACAATCCGTTTTATCCCCCCGTCGCCTGCAAGGAACTTTTTGCTGATAATGAAGTTTCTCCCGATACCCATGAACCCCGGGTTCTGCGTGCCCCCGCCCACCGTGCCGGCAAGGGTCGAAAACTTCATGCCAACAGGGGTCATCCCCGTATGGCCCCGCTGGACGATCATCACACCATTTGCCTCGGGAACAATCGCAACGATGCTTTCGAAACACCCGCACGAGGTCATGGGGTTCTCCATAATGGTATAGAGGTTGAGCGTCTCTACCTTTCCTCCTGAAGCCTGTACCAAATAGTCGTCAATACCGGAGTACCGGCCGAACCGTGCATCGATGAGCTGACCCTTTGGAATCGGCTGATTGCCGCCTGTGGGGTCAATCTCGAACGCGGCCTTGCAGTCAAGCCAGTTGTATGCACCGCAGAGGCCTAGCCGCTCCGGGCTGATCACGCAGACATGACTCGGCGCAAAAGACTGGCAGAGGAGACATGAATAGAACAAGTCGACTGATTCGTCTACCAGCCCCCCCAGCCTCTGATCACGTTCCTTATAAGACTGCCGGGCCTCTTCCTGGATTCTGAGCACGTCCTCCTCATCCGTATAGATCGTCACCTGAACCTTGTCGACAATCGATCTGAATCTCGCGTGCGTCATGGTTGCGTTGATGACCCCGAGATGCTCAAGGGTAAAGCCCTCTTTCTTTGCATTGTTGCTGATCCTGAGCCAGTTGATATCGCGCTGGCCCATATGCCAGACGCCCTGTGCTTCGTTTATATTATGGTGTATTTTTCTTTCTATCACCCCTTCAAAATCTTTCTGCATCTTCCTTCCTGCAACGTCTATTACGATACCAAGAGGCATGGTTCCGCCCTGTTCATAGTTCTCCTGCCAGTTGTTCCCTATAACCGAGATTTTACCGTCCTCCAGCTCCTCCATCTCCCGCATTCTTACCCACTCAAACGATGGCGTGCGTGCACCGCCGCATTCCAGGAACATATCCTCTTTCCTGATCCTTTCCCCTTCAAAGGCAGGGCCGTAGGCAACGGGTATGGGCGGTTTCTCGGTCACGATCTTCAGTCCGCGGACTTCAATGGCCTTCTGGACTATCCTGCTGTGATCAAGTTCCGTATCGACCTCTTCATAGATACAGACTCCGGTAGGATGGATGACCGGAACATCGGTGTCGCAGATCGCAGGATACCCCATATTGATCGCTCCGGCGCCGGTAGTCCATTTGATGTCGTCCAGCTCTCCCAGGACAAGCGCGAATGCGAAGACCCTGTCTTTGGTATATTCAAGGTGTTCCCGGTAATTGCCCGGTTTTTTCCCGCCATAAATGAGCGAAGCCCTTACCGACCAGTTCAGCGGATATATCGTATGCTCAGTATCCGGGCCAACCGGAACAATGCGGGTATCCCATCCCATTTCAACACCCTTTCTCAGGAGTTGTCTGGTCACACTGTTTCCGTTTACCTGTCCGGAAAGAAAAATAAGGATGTTCTTCTCCTGGAGCTCGCGGATAATTTTTACTGCAGTATCATCATCCGGAGCGGCGCCGATAACCGCTGCGAAACCCGGCATGGTTCCGTCGACAAGTTGTATGCCGAGATTCCTCTGGATCGTATCCGTAATAAATCCGTTATAGACATATCCTGTCTCAGGATCAGTAGCCGGTTCAAGGCCGTTCACATACCTGAGAGCCATAATGATCTCCTCGGCAAAAAGCGTGGCCATCCCCGAATCAAGGGCCTCACCGAGATAGGGTTTCCATATCTCCGGGTCCGGATCGGGGTGCAGCAGTTCCTTTGCAAAGCCGAGGGCAGTCTTCATGTCGGACAGAGTCTTCACCGCAAACCCGGTCATCGCATACATCATGGGAAGATAATAGGCAGTATCGGGAAATTCAAAAGGGGTAGTTCCCCCCTTTTCCGCAATCGTCTTCTCGATCATCCCTTCTGCCTGCATTACCAGTGTCCTCGCACCCCTTATGGCTGCCGAGGCTATAACCTTGGACATCACACCCTCCTAAGAAAAAATCAAATCAAAGTGAGCATGGCAAAAGTCAAAATTTATTTCTTTGGCAAGTAGTCGGGACACAAAAGTCATGCTCCGACTTGATCGGGGCATCCGGTTCCTTCTGGATTGCCCGGTCAAGCCGGGCAATGACAACCTTGAAATTGAATTATTTACTTGCTGTTGTGATACCATACACTTGATGCACTGCTCACTGATAATTGATCATTGATAATTGTTCTGTATCGTCACGACATCCTTGTCTTGATAAACGCCGGGATTCCGTTGGCTTCCCGCGGTCCGACAGTGACCTTCCAGCCGTCCAGTTTCTCTTCGAGCGCCCCGCTCAGAATGGCAACATAGCCGGGGATGATCAGTTCCCTGTGGCTCACCAGGGAGTCAGCCCCACTTTCCCTGATGAACTGGGCAATTTTCGAAGCGGTGAATTTTCCTGCCGCCCATGCAGTGAGGACAGAGAGGCCTTCGCAATCCATAACCGCGAGATAGCTCGGTACCCTGCTGTTCTCCACTTCGCCCGACACAATAAAATAGGTAAGAGAGAAATTCGTTGTGATGAGCAGCGGCGACTCTGCCGTCGGTTCCCCGATTTTGTATACTTTCTGCTCCACCTGCATCGGAACCTGCGGGTCCGTATAGATATTCTGGCGGAGTGTGAAGAGCGCAAGGTTCTTCCACTGCTCAATGCTGTTCACTACAACAATCGACGAATACTTCATAACGCCGACGCCTGCAATCAGGGCTTCAATCAGACTGTCGTCCCGGTACGCAAAGGTGATGACCGGATATCCGAGGGGCTTGAAATTTTTCTTGACCGCCGCGCGCCGGATGAGGGTATTCTGCTCAAGGATTTCCTTTGCGGTGCGCGCTCCCGGGTCTATCACCATATCCCGTATCCCGAGGGACTTTGCCTTCTCGGTGAGATCCGCAAGTTCCTCAAGGCCTTTGGCGGCCACTCCGAGGGTTGTCTTATTCGATTTCGCAAGGGTCGACATCGCTTCGAGATTTTCGGAATTTGCCCCATAGACAACCGGGTTTTTGCCCGCATACATCCTGCCCGCTGCTCCGGCAGCCTGCGGGTCTGAAGTACAGATGATTACGGGAACTTCGGGAGCCATGCCTGCAACCACTCCGGCAACCTCCCCGAACCTCACGGGGTCTTTCGATTCATTGATGAGTGCGATAGCGTCTACTCTCAATTTCTGGCCTACTCTGTCGATCTCAGAATGCAGCACTGCTTCAACCCTGTTCCTGATCTCATCATCCCCAAGGCTATCCTGAATCGCAAGGGCGAGGGCACAGGGGTTCACAAACCTTTTGTCATGCCTGAAGAGGACCGTTTCCTCTCCCATCTTCACCGCCTTTTCCCCTGCGCCCAGTGTGACCGGCCTTACCGGTGGAGCAGACGCCTCGCCGAGTTTCTGCTTTGCCTCATCAGAGACATCCGGGCATGCGTCAAGGGATACCTGCCTCTGCGCAAGTTTCATTGCAAAGGCAAGACAGGTGGGGAATCCGCATTTCTTACAGTTTGTTTTTGGAAGGAGCTTGAATATTTCAACACCGGTTAACGCCATTATAAACCTCCGGAATTATAAAAATCCTAAATCCTAATATCTAAATCCTAAACTTATTCAAGATTCTCATCTCGAGAGTCTGTGTATAAACTCCATAGTTGTCATTGTCCGGCTTGACCGGACAATCCATACGTTCTTGAAAAGACTGGATTCCCCGAGCAACTCGGAGAATGACGGATAACTTAATTCTTACTTTATACACAAACACTCTATAGTGTAGACATAAAATTGAGTGAATTTACTTTGTCATGCCGGCTTGTCCAGCATCTTTCTTCGCAGCAAGAAAGATTCCCGACAAGCGGGAATGACACACTATCAGATTTAGTGTTTATCACTTAAATAAGTTCTTCTATAAATTTCTTCACCGCTTCAATCGCCCTCGGGTGTCTCATAATAAGCAGTTCAGCGCCGGAGAGGAGGAACGCAATCGCAGTCATCGCCTCCCAGGCAACGCTCCTCTCCTCAAGGCTTCCCCAGTTTGGAACGTCGCTTTCAGGAGCCTGAGCCTCTTTCACTTTCCAGACATACATGCCTACGTCGGCAAGCATAGGCTGCTGCATCGTTGTATCATTCTGGGTAAGCGCAGCAAGCCGTATCCGCTCCATAACCGAATAGGTATATTCGAGACCATAGCCGAGTGCCGAGCTCATCGGGTCTGTAATAATCCTTTCCTTGTCGAATCCCATCTGGGTCAGCAGGATGTTCAGCTGCTTCGAGAGATTGATATCAAGTTCAGACATGGCGATCAGCTTGTGATTGTTTGCCATTGCTGCGGCAGCTATGGTTTTGTAGTTCGCTTCCTGGGCCTTGCCGATGATGCAGTTCCTGTCCTTCGAGGCTTCGGCAGCCGCGATCAGCACCGTTGAATCCTTTTCCGCATGATTGCTTCCCAGGATGATGCAGGGGATGGTTATCGAAGACAACACCTCCTGTACGGTCTTCGCGGCGTCCTCCGGTGAACGGTTCTCCCGGTCCGGATGCGTCCCGATAAGCCTGAGCGCAATCGCACCGGCTCCCAGGGTATCCTGGCAGAACTTTGCCCATGCCGCCGGATCATGCGAAACGTCCTGAAACGGCTTCTGTACATGCCCCGGCCAGTCATAGGGAGGTACATCCTGAATTTCACAGGCGATGAGCGGACGGTTTGGCGACGACCCCTCGAAGGTATGGAACGGGAGGGTGTTTTCACCTCCGAAGACAACTTCGTGCGGCGCGGTACCGATTGATACGGAATAAACCTTTCCGGTATAGGTTTCTTTAGATGGGGTAAACGCCATATTTCCTCCTCGTAATACTCTTTATAGAGAATTCAGAATCCTGAAATACTATGTATGCTGCAGGGTGCCGGTCCCTGGATCTTGAGACTATACGCCGTATCACCTTCTTTCAGTCTGTTCTCCGGTGCTTAGCCGCTACATTTCGAGATATGAATGGGCATACAACGTATTGCCCATGATCACATCAATCGTCTTTACTGTCGGTGCTACCTCATGCGGGTCCGCAATTACTGCAGTGAGTCCCTCGTACATCAGCAGCGCAAGAAAATGACTGTTCAGTACCGGACGGAGCGGTTTCGGACATCCGTTCGAAATATTACTCAGTCCGACTACTGTCTTCATGGGCGGGTCGTTCAACTCCTGGAACATCTTAACTGCCTGTATGACTTTCAACGCATGATCCTGCGAGGTTGCGATCTGGAGGACAAGGGGGTCAAGGTATATGTCTTCAAGCGGGACACCATATTCCATCGCTCTTGCCATGATCTCGGCTGCAATCGCAGCCCGTTCTTCAGCGTCTGCCGGAAGGCCTCCCTTCCCAACGGTCAGACCGATTATCCGGGAGTTGTACCGTGCCGCCAGCTCGAGCATGGGGAAGCGTTCAGGATCATTCGAGGTAGAATTGATAAGCGCGCTCCCCCATTCATTGTTGTGTATCCTGAGACCGGCTTCGACGGCATGATAGTTTGTGGTATCGAGACATACAGGGAGAGGAACGACTTCCTGTATTCCGGTCACCATCCATTGCATCAGTTCTTCGCCTCCGTCTTCAGCAGGTCCGATATTTGCGTCAATCATGCCTGCTCCGGATTTCCACTGCGAAACCGCTATCTCCTGGATAGGGCCTTTGTCCCTGTTCATCATTGCCTCGCGCACTCTTTTGGCGATGATGCTGAGCTTTTCCCCTATGATCAGCATGCCCTGAACACCCCTTTCTTCTGACTATGAGGGGCGATCTGAAAATCGCCCCCATGAGTTGCAGCGTAAATTGTCGAGTGAACAGTAAATCCTGCGTCCGAGAAATGTAACACCCAACATACCATATTTTTATCATTGTGTAAAGTATTTTTTTAGCATTTTTTTAGCATCAGTTAAGGAAGCTTGGTTTTTTTATTTTTCCCGGACCGGAATTCCATGAATTTCCTGTTGACAAACTTGGTACATTGTACTATCTTTACATGACACAAGATTGATGGAAGGAGGTGAAAATTTAGATGAAGAAGCTTATCGCTTTAGTATTGTCATTAATGTTGTTGGTTGCTTTCACAGTTGGCTGCAAGCCCGCTGAGACACCAAAACCGGAGGCACCGGCACCGGCTGAAGCTCCTGCACCGGCACCGGCACCGGCTGAGGCTCCTGCACCAGAGCAGGCACCGGCTCCGGCTCCCGAGAAGCCAGCACACTAGTCTGTTTATAGATTCAGGGGATGGTCTTTCCATCCCCTGAATTTGCTTTTTCCGGGCAGAAGTGGTATATTTTCATAGTGTTTTCCCGATCGTGAAGAGTGGGTCATCCCACTCTTTTATTTTATAAGGATATCGCATATCTCTCGTGAATGGGTGCATGCACTATGGCTCATGACATAAGGCAGAAGCTCCTGGAAATGGCGCAACGGATAGCCTTCAGCCAGGGAGCCGAAATAGCGGACATAGAACTGCTGGGGAAAGGGAAGAAATTGCTCAGGGTTTTTCTGGAGAAACAAGACGGCGTTACCCTAACTGACTGCGAACGGTTCAGCAAAGACTTCGGTGCGCTCCTGGACATTGAAGCTCCTTTTCCAGGTTCCTATACACTCGAGGTATCTTCTCCCGGGCTTGACAGGCCGCTCAAGACAATAAGGGATTTCGAGAACAATAAAGGCCGACTCGCCCGGGTTATTACCGCGGAGAAGATAGAAAACCAGAACTTCTTTCTCGGACGTATTCTGGATGTGCATGATACGGTCATCCGGATATTGGTCAAGGACCGTGAGATCGATATCCCTTTTCCCATGATCACAAGAGCGAGGCTGGAGATAGAACTGTAATGTCGAAAGAACTCTGTTATGTCATCGACCAGATAAGCAGGGAGAAAGGCATATCGAGAGATGTCCTGATCGAGACCCTCCGCTCAGCCCTGCTCTCTGCCGCGCGGAGAAAATACAGCGGGAGGACGAATATCGACCTGCTGATCGATCCGAAGACCTGCGATATCAATGCGTTTGAGATCAAGAATATCGTGGCAAACGTTACGAATCAGGACGAAGAGATCTCTCTGGAAGAGGCGCGGAAGATATCCCCCGATGCACAGGAAGGGGAAACGCTCAATATCCCGCTCGACCTGCATGATTTCAGCAGGATGGCTGCGCAGACCGCTAAACAGGTTATCTTCCAGAAGGTGCGGGAAGCCGAACGCGATGTGATCTACAATGAATTCAAGGACAAGGTGGGTCAGATTGTGAGCGGAGTGGTCATGCGAAAGGAGAGAGGCATCTATTTCCTGAACCTCGGGAAGACCGAAGCGCTGCTTCCCGTCAAGGAGACGCTCCCGAATGAAAGCCTGAAGCGGGGCGACAACGTACGGGTATATATCGAAGAGGTCAAGGTCACCTCAAAGGGCCCCGTAATCCTCGTGACCCGCACAAGCCCGCAGTTTGTTGCTTCGCTCTTCAGCATGGAGGTCCCGGAGATCAATGACGGTCTCGTCGTTATTCACAACATCGTGAGGGAGCCGGGGGAGCGGACGAAACTTGCCGTTTACTCGCAAAACCCGTCGATTGACCCTGTAGGCGCGTGCGTCGGCATGAAAGGCACCCGTGTCCAGTCCATAGTAAGGGAATTGAGAGGGGAACGGATAGACATCATCCCCTGGACCGAAGACCCCAGGCAGCTGGTGGCCAGGGCGCTGAGCCCGGCATCGGTGGACAGGATAGGGATCAATGAAGAGACCAAAACTGCCATGGTAGTCGTCAACGACCAGCAGCTCTCCCTCGCAATCGGCAAGAAAGGCCAGAATGTGAGGCTTGCGATGAAACTCACCGGCTGGGATATCGACATCCTGAGCGAATCAGAATACTCGAAGATACGGATAGAAGAAGCGGACAAGACGTTCTCCCCTCCTTCTTCCGATGGATAAAGACCCCGCAGACGTTCCCATTCAGTACATCAAAGGCGTAGGACCTCAGAGAGCAAGACTTCTCAGCCGCCTCGGCATCACTACGGCACAGGACGCCCTCCTGTACCTCCCCTGCCGGTACGAAGACCGGAGCACGATAAAAAAGATCAGCGCCCTGACTTCTGGCACGATGGAGACAGCCGCAGGCAAGATCGTTTCCGCTGAAGTGATCAAGGTTCCGGGGAGACACCTGAGGATATTTGAACTGATCCTGAACGACGGAAGCGGTCTCCTGAAGGGCAAATGGTTCAACCAGCCGTTCATGAAAAAGAACTTCCGGGTCGGGCAAGAGGTGCTCCTGTCGGGAGTGATAAAAAGAAATCCGTACTGGGGAATCGGGTTCGAGATCGATAACCCTGAATTCGAGATCATCCACGAGGAAAAGGATTCGCATATCCATACCGGGAGGATAGTCCCGGTATACCGGGTTACCAATGGCCTGAGCGTCAGACAGATGCGGTCGATCATCTTCACGCTCCTCGAGACCTGGAGAAGCGGGGTCCGTGATCCCCTGCCGGATGAACTCCTCCATAGACAGGGCCTGCCCGGACTTCGGGAGAGCATCGGCAATGTCCATTTTCCCGGAGAGCATACCGACATCGACCTCCTGAACCGCGGACTGAGCCTATTTCACCGGAGGCTTTCCTTTGACGAACTCTTCATGCTCGAACTCGGACTCGCCGTGATAAAGAGAGGGAAAACGACTGAACGGGGCATCTCGTTCATGCCCGGAGGGAGGCTCCTCGCAAAGCTCAGGGAGCTTCTCCCTTTCAGGCTGACCCCTGCGCAGGAGCGTGTGTTCAACGATATAATCGAAGACATGAAAAGCCCGAAACCGATGCACAGGCTCATCCAGGGAGACGTGGGGTGCGGCAAGACCGTTGTGGCCCTTATGGCGATGACGGTCGCAGCCGAATGTGGCTATCAGGCTGCACTCATGGCTCCAACGGAAATCCTTGCGGAGCAGCATTATATCACGATGCATGCTGTGCTCGAAGCCCTTGGTTTGAAGGTCTGCCTTCTCACCGGAAGCAGGAAGGAAAAGCCCCTCGATATTATTGCATCAGGTGAGGCAGACATGGTGATCGGCACCCATGCACTCATACAGGAGGGCGTGGAGTTCAAAAACCTCGGGATCGCGGTAATAGACGAACAGCACCGGTTCGGCGTAATGCAGCGCGCCCTCCTTAAGAAAAAGGCTTACAACCCGGATGTGCTCGTGATGACCGCAACACCCATACCCCGGACGCTCGCACTGACGGTGTACGGAGACCTCGATTATTCAGTCATCGACGAACTCCCCCCGGACAGGAGGCCGGTAGTCACCCGCTCAGTGAATGCATCGCAGAAAGAACAGATTTATGCACTCATCAGGGACGAAGTGAAAAGCGGAAGGCAGGTCTATATCGTATACCCGCTCATTGAAGAATCGGAAAAATCCGACCTCAGGTCCGCGATACTCGGCAGGGAGGCTTTTCAGAAAATATTCCCTGAATTCAGGACCGGCCTGTTGCATGGAAGGATGAAGACCCAGGAACGGGAGGAGGTCATGGCGTGCTTTAAAGAGGGCGGCCTCGATATCCTCATAAGCACTACAGTCATAGAAGTCGGGGTTGACGTGCCAAATGCAACGCTTATGATTATAATACATGCAGAGAGGTTCGGGCTCTCGCAGCTCCACCAGTTGAGGGGGAGAATCGGGAGAGGGATCCATCAGTCACAGTGTATACTGGTTGTGTATCAGCCATGTACCGACGAAGCGAGGAGAAGGATAGCTATCATGGTAAAGACTCACGACGGGTTTAGGATAGCGGAAGAAGACCTGGATATCCGGGGGCCCGGTGAATTCTTCGGGACGCGCCAGTCCGGCATGCCTGATCTCAGGATCGCAAATATCCTGCGGGACAGCCTGCTGCTCAGTGAAGCAAGAAGAGAGGCATTTGCCCTGATAGAAAAAGATGCCGGTCTGGAGGGATATCCGCTCCTCCGGAACTTCCTCGAAAGATTCTGGGAGGGAAGGATCGAGCTTTTCAAGACCGGATGAGGATTTTGTGTACAAGAGAATAAAAGAAAATTTCGACAATGGCCTGGAAAAGCTGAAGTGGTTTTCGAGGATCTTCTCGGACAGGCTCAAGATCGAACTGTCGGTCTTTAAATTGCTCCATCAGGCAGAGCAGCTCGAGAAAAGCAGGGAAGACCTGATAAAGACTATCGGTGAGCGCATGCTGGAACTCAAGGACCATTCTGAACAATCGGTCAGGAAAGACCGGGTTATCTCCGATGCAATGCAGGAAATAGAAAAAGTCGGTCAGGAGATCGAAGAGACGAGAAAAAAGGCAGCAGAAATCAGCAGCACTCAAGGATAACAATAATCAATGAACCAAATATCAAATACCAAACAAATTCCAATGACCAATACCCATAAAAAACAACTTGATAGTTATTGGTCATTATCTAGTTATTGATGATTGGTCATTGATGATTATTTGTTACTTGATAATTGGTTATTGGTAATTATTGAGTGATTGGTGACTATTTGGTTATTGATGATTGTTGATTGGTGATTATTTTTGTTTGAAATTATCCCATATCTAATCGTTTTTCTCTTCGGCTCTGTGGTCGGCTCTTTCC
>JBMOLW010000034.1:0-1071 GCA_049323875.1 Nitrospirota bacterium
TCTCAGGGGATAAGTGAGGATGACAAGGACAGCCCGGAGCTGAGATAATGCAAACGGAGAAAAAACTTAACAGAGAATGTTACATTAGGCAAGCAGAAACAGAAATTCAGGCAGACAGACGGATAGGGCCTATGGCCGCAGCCGGCAGGGACAGGCCAACCGGGGCGCAGGGGATCACCGGGTTGAAGGAAAAAACGTGCCAGCGAGCAAACGTTGAAACGCTGCAGCGTCATGGCGGCAGCCCGCTTGCTAACCCCCGGTGATGGCGCAGGGGCAGGCCTTGTGCCTGCCCTGTTATGCCTGCCCTGTCTCACGCTGACGCGAGAAGGCGCTGCAATCCTGCAATCGCTTGCCGGCAATTTTTGCCCGAAGAGATTCTGACTCTCTCTCCGGGACAAGAGGCTGAGAGCATTACAGGTCTCCGGAAACTAGTTATTCTTCCCTGCGGGATGATAGACAGAAAAGTATATAATTCACGCAAAATTGCCTTGTTAAGAAAAAAATATTGGGGTATTCGGAAGTTAACGCTCATGTGCAGTCAAGGGGCCGATGCTGCCGCCCATGAGAGAACATGCGGAGCACCCTGTATTTTGGGGCGATATACCGGTCTGTAGAATTACTTGTTAAGTGCCTCAAGAATGCAGTCATGCATCTGAGAATAAGGCAAAGGAGAAATTGTGAGTGAAATTATAAAATTATCAATTTCTTTCTCAGGAAGTAACGCAGACGATAATGAAATTGACCTTTATGACGTCTCGCAAGCACTTGTCGGCTTTCAGCGTTCATTGGCGCTGACAACTCACTTGGTATTAAATGATCAAATAATCACGCAAGCACCGTCTTTAAAAGGTGCTCAGATATTAGCATTACCTTCTGAAGAAGGAAGCTGGAAAATGACAGCCGTTATTGTGGTTGGAGCCGTTAGTGCTTTACACCAGCTTGGAACGTTACCCCTCACAGGGTATGAATTTTTAGCTGGCGACATAGCCAGATTTTTGGTAAGGTTCTTCCAACACGGAGGAAGAAAGAACCTTGCCTGAACAAACATACTGCATACGGGGCCGCTTGCTT
>JBMOLW010000035.1:0-1059 GCA_049323875.1 Nitrospirota bacterium
CGCATAGGAAGCTTTTACGACACGTGCGAGGGAAGCAATTCCATCAGCTGCTGCCGCAAAACCGACAGCAAGCATTTGGCCGATTTTCCATTCCAGAGGCAAATGTTTCTTGTATTGCCACGAGGTGTGCTCAATCATAGGAAAATCATTATATTCCCATCGCATAAATAATGCAAGAAAAAAATTTACACTAGAGCCTCTTTCAAAACTCCCAAAATGACTGAATTATAATGAAACGCGGGGACAGAACCTGTATAATGGAGTTGAGAAAACAACCACGAACAGGAGGAAGTCCCCGCGATGAAAAGTATACCCGATATCCTGGGTGGATTGCAAATGCTTCTGGACATAGATTTCAATCTCCAGAGCGTGTTTGAAGAGTATCTTACCGGAGAACAGAGAGCCTTTCTTGCAGCGCTTCGATGTATCGAAGGTGCACTTCCCTCCGAGACACGCTATCCGAGAGCGCGCACCGGTCGACCCGCCTACGAGATGCTGCCCTTCATGAGAGCATTTCTTGCGCAATGCTTTTTCAGGATTCCCACCATGGAAGACCTGCGGAAACAATTGCAGAGCAACGCAAACCTAAGAAAGATCTGCGGGTTTCACGACGTGCCGAGCCTCCCCACCTTTTCAAGAAGACTCAGTGAGCTTGCCGATGACAAGGATTTTTCCGAAGCGTTGGAGCACCTCGTTACAGAATACCTTTCAGAGAGAATTACCGGCAATGTCCTGAGGGATTCCACGGCGATACCGGCACGCGAGGCTCCCTGCAACAAAAAATCGGAAGTACCGCCTATGAGAAAAGCGCACCACGCACGTGGGCGTCCGAAAAAAGGAGAGCGCCGCTCGCCCGTTCCTCCCACGGTACTGACCCAGCAGGCGAGTATGCCCTTGGAAGCGGCAGTTAGCCTCTTGCCTACCGAGTGCACCTGGGGCTGCAAGATAAACTCGCAGGGCAATGTGTCCTACTGGAAAGGCTACAAGTTACATCTGGACGTGACCGATGCAGGTATTCCGGTAAGCATGCTGGTGACCGGCGCGAATGTACATGATTCC
>JBMOLW010000036.1:0-1045 GCA_049323875.1 Nitrospirota bacterium
TCATTCTGTGCCGCAAAGACATCATCACCACCGAAGACCTCCCGGATGAGTTTCGGCAACGGGTTTCCTGCACCGAGCCGCCGACCGACATCCGAACCACTCGGGACATTCTGGAAAGCCAGGCCATCCGACAGGCGCTCGAAGCCACTGGATACAACCCCACCCAGGCTGCCAAACGGCTCGGCATCCACAAGAGCACCCTGTACCGAAAATTGAAACGCTTGGGCATCCTATCCCATATCCCGACCTGAACGCTGGAGAACATCCACAACGTTGTCTCCATGAGACGGTTCGGATGTTCACCCGTCGCATGCATGCCTCTGATTCCATCCGCCCTGCCCCCCAGACAATTCCCTCTTGCTTTGTCCGCCTTCTGAGGCTAAATAACGCTTCCCTTGGGTCGGCGCTTCCGACCCGGCTTTTCGGCACTGTTTGTAAGACCGTCCACTCATGATGGCGTCGCAAAAAGTCGCTAACCACCTATTTTCCTTCAAAACCGGGCCTCTAGCAGGAGGGCGGGTCAATTTATAGGGCCTGACCTTTTGCGACCCCGTCATTCCATCATCACGAAAACACGAAAAAGAGAACCATGCAACCCAAGAAAACATTCGCCATACTGGATTTCGATGTATGTCGTCCGAGGGAATGCGATCCGGAGAACGGACGATGTGCTGCTGCCAAAGCCTGCACCCACAAAGTGTTCAAGCAAATCGACGGTCCTTTCGAGCAGCCCATGATTTTTCAAGACATGTGCATGGGATGCTGGGATTGTATCGAGGCATGTCCCTTGAAGGCCGTTCGGATCCATCACGTCACGTAAGGCCCCCGATTTCCATTCCACCGATCTACCCGATTCCTGTTGAAAAGGGTTTTGCCTTGCATCTCCTTGATGAGGTCGCAAAAAGTCAGGAAGTCTCTGTCGAGTCGCGGGGTGACTGGGGAACCTTTTTCGCTGCTGCGAAAAAACTCAGCCGCCCGATCTCGTAGGATCGGACGGATGGACAAACAGTGAATACAGGCTCGTGGAATCGCAACGGCTTGCTTT
>JBMOLW010000037.1:0-207974 GCA_049323875.1 Nitrospirota bacterium
ATGCTCTCAGGAAAGAACTTAGTCTTGATGCTCCTGTGCAACCAGCGGTAAAAAAACAACTGAAGGAATCTATAAATGCGTGATACCAAGCCTTTTCGTTTTTACAGGAGAAAAAGGACTTGACCTGTTCGGATTCACAGGCTAAGTCTAATAATAAAACTGAAGTTACGGAGACAAACAAATGCTAAGGAAACCGGTGGTAGTGAAGAATAACAGTGTCATCGCAACTTGTTATTTATCGATGCGCAGCAATAAAAATGCCGAAGGACAGCCATTTAGTTGCGGGTTTGACATAATGAGAATGGAAGGCATGACTGACACGATCGGGTGTTCAGCGGAAGAGTACTATAATCTTTTACACGCCATAAGAAAAATTAAAACCGGAAAAGAAAGTGTGACAATAGGTAATTGGAAACTCATGAAAGTGAAAGAGGCGGGATCTGTTTATTGCACCATTGGCAAGAGCGGAGTCCTTATATCTGTTACAAAACGAAAATTTAATGATTTCATCGAAGCTGCGGTATCTCTTTACGAGAACGAAGACGTTAGTGCAGACCTTGCTGTATCTGCCAAATGTGAGTGATGTATAGAAAGAAGAGCTGACAAAATAACCTCGGGAGTCAACAAAAGCAATTTCCTTTCAATTCTTCTCCTTGGCTTTTGTGAGGAATCACCGTAACCCCTCATTGGCGGTTTATACAATTTCTGCATATTGCGTATCAAGAAAAGCGGAAGGTATTCATATAATTTAAAAGAGTTCCTCTATCCTAATGTTGCACTTTTGTCACTATTTTGCATATGATATTTTTAATTTTGCTTAACGGGATAGCTGTCAGTAAGAGGAAAATGATTTGACAGAAAAAACCGAGGTTAAAGTAATAAAACCTTCCATATTAAATGATCTGCATAGTTCCATTCCAAAAGGACACCCGATGTAATTCCTAAAAGGTTCTTAAAGTTTAAGGGGGATGAGATGGACAAACATACAAAGCCTGCTGCAAGAGAAATTATAGATGACTTTGCGGTCGAAATCGAGAGAAGAAAACAACCAGGCCCAAGACCACAAAAGACTGTTATTGACTTTAGGAATGAACGTAAAGATGGTATAGAGAGAGAAATCTATTACGTACCGGTAGAATTACTGCGTTACCGTAAAGATAATGGAAGAATAGCTTCAGATGTCCTGCATTACGAAAAACTTAACGGTTTGCTTGATGAGCGAAGTGCTGCCGCACAAAAGGTTATTGAAAAATTCCTTTTTGAAAAAGACAAAGAAAAAACGGAGGAGCTGAAACTTTCACTTGAGCATGAAGGACAGAGAGAACCTGCTATTATCACATGTGATGGGTTTCTAATAAATGGAAATAGAAGAAAAATGGCATTGTGTATGATGATAGAAAAAACGAAGGATAGCAAATATTCCACTATGAAAGTAGTAATTCTTCCAGGGAAAAATGATCCAGGTGGCCCCCCTACATTGAAGGAAATTGAGCAGATTGAAAACAGATACCAGCTTCAAAGTGACGGCAAAGCAGAGTACTATAATTTTGATAGAGCCCTTTCAATAAAGCGCAAAATCGATATTGGAATTTCATTAGAAGAACAATTACGCGACGATTCGAGATATCGCGGACTTGATAGCAAGAAATTCAAGAAAGCTCTTGAATATTATGAAAATGAATATTTAAAACCCTTAGAATGTATCGACCGATATCTTGAATCGCTCGGCAGGGAAAAGTTATATAACACGATATCGACTGGCTATAGCGATTCAGAGGGACGTTGGCAGGCTTTCCGTGATTACTATAATAGTGTATATCTCAAACTTACTGATAAGACACAGCTTGTTAGACTGGGAATTAACGAGCATGAAATAGGGAAGATTGAAGACGCCTGTTTTAAGATCATTAGAAAAAGAGAATTTCCCGGAGAATTACCCAAGGCACACATGATTATCAGGCAGATCCCCAAAATACTCGCAAATCCAGAAGCAAAAAAGGAATTAATGAAGGTGTCGGGGGTTGATATATCTCCTTCAAAAGAAAAGTTAATAAACAAAGAAGGCATTCCAAATACCTTGCGTGACATTGACAAAATGTGGGGGCAGGAAAAAGGGTCCGTGATAATTAATCAAGTCAAAAAAGCCCTGAATCTTCATACCCAGAAAAAGGAACGAGAAACACCCGTTGCGTTATTGGAGGCGGCTCTCAAGAAACTTAATCATGACGATATGGATACCTCTTCGTTAAGTATTTCAGACCTTGAAAGGGCTATGAAGATAGCTCGACAGATCAAAGAAAGAGCGGCTGAGGTAGAAAGCGAACTTTATCGTTATCAGAAGAACCTGCCAAAACTTGCGGAGAAATTCAAGAGGAATAAGTAAAAGGTTGTATGTGATAGCAGTAGATCTGGAACAAAATAGAATAATTATTCAAAGCAACGGTCCTTCGAAATTATCGCCTGCTCAAGTCAGTCAGCTTTACTATTGGGGATTTTCACATATTACAAACGATGACCAGTATATTCTTTTATCAAACAAATATGAAGATATTTTGAGAAGACTCATCAGCTTTTTTGATAGTGAGCATATTGCATATTCCTTGTCGGAGAAGTGTGCAAGTTTTCTTCACAAACAGCGACAAAACGAACGTGATTTTGAAAACGTTAAGGCTTCAGCGGCATCTTTCAAGGATGGAAATATTCATTTCAACCATTTTGATGAATTTACATCTTTTTTGCGGAATAAAATTGATAGGCATTTAAAAGATCATCAGGTTAAGGCAGCATATCATTTATATTTAGTGAGGAACGGTGCCAACTTCTCGGTGCCGGGCAGTGGAAAAACGTCAGTAGTATTAAGCGCTTACGAAAAACTGAGACTCGAAGGTAAGGTTAATCTTTTATTTGTAGTGGGTCCTCCCTCATGCTTTGGCCCATGGAAAGCAGAGTTTGAACTAACGCTGGGGCGCAAACCTCAATATAGAATCTTGGCAGGAATTGAACAATCCAAGAGGAAATTGGAATATTATACTCCGTCATCTGACAAGGCTGAATTATATTTGACAACTTATCAGTCACTTTTGAATGACCAAAATGAAGTAGCTACTTTTTTCATGCAACAGGGCATTGAGGTTTTTTTGATTATTGATGAAGCTCATTACATAAAGCAGCTCGATGGAAGCTGGGCGAATGCAGCCCTGAAGGTAGCTGATTATGCCAAATATAGATGTGTTTTAACAGGCACGCCCTTACCAAGGAGTTATACCGATATATTTAATTTGTTCGATTTCTTGTGGCCGCATAATGCTCCGATTGATACGGAGACTAAAATCAGGATTGCGCTTGATGAAGAAAAAGGTGATGAAGTTTCAGCAAAAGAAAAACTAAGAGCTACTGTTGGCCCTATATTTTATAGGGTGAGGAAATCCGAGCTTGGCCTTATGGCACCCGTCTTCCATCCGCCTCACGTTGTGACAATGAACAAATATGAGAGGTTGATTTATGACGCTATTATAAAAAAAATAAGAACTTACTCCAAAGAGGATTATCTTAAGAATATAGATTTGGTAAATAGATTGAGACGTGGGCGAATTATAAGATTGAGACAATGCGTTTCTTATATTAAATTATTAAGCACCGCCGTCGAGGATTATAAAGAAGATCTCTTAGGTGGAGAAAAAGATTTACGTTCCCTAATTATCAACTATGACAGATTGGAGGTGCCTTCAAAGATTCAGCACTTAAAAGAAATGGCCATAAATTTATTAGACCAAAATCAGAAGGTTCTTATTTGGGCAAATTTTATAGGCACACTAAAACTCATAAGGCGTTCTTTATCTGAATCTGGAGTTAGATGCAAGTTAATTTATGGAGAGACTCCTACTGAAAATGAAACCTTAAAAGATGAGGAGACCAGAGAGAAAATTGTTAAAGAATTTGTGAACAACAGAAGTAACCTCAATGTATTGATAGCCAATCCAGCGGCTTGTGCAGAATCAATATCTCTTCATAAGACATGTTTTCACGCCATTTACTATGATTTGTCTTACAATTGCGCCCAATATCTACAATCGTTAGATAGAATCCATAGAGTGGGCGGTTCTGAAAATAATCAAGCCAATTATTATTACTTGCAGCATGAAAATTCAATTGATCAGGATATAAAAGCTAATTTGGATAATAAGGCCAGAAAAATGTACGAAGTTATCGAAGAGGATTACAACATATTTTCTCTTGACATGTTTGAAAGCGATGGTGAAATTCAGGCATATAAAAGACTTTTCGGTGACTAAATGATTGACTTTGATAAACTTTCACTAAATCAAATAATCGTGTTTTCAGAAATAATGAGGGACTCTGCATTACTGGAGAAAGAATTTATCGAGTCCCGTTATAAAAAAAGCGCGAGAAATATTGATATTACTATTGATTTTCTGAGAGCTATTAATCTAATAACGATCAGAGATGATAAGATTATCCCTCGAAAATCTTATGTGTCCTTTCTAAAGAAATGGCAGAAAGGGCACGGCCTGATACAACATTACATAATCAAACATTTTATGGGTTCGCAGAATTTATTTTATGACTACCTTATGGATTTTTTTGCGCTGTTCCGAATGGTTGATGATACTTACGAATTTATGCCTACGCCCTCACAGCGGCTCCAGTATAGCGGTGTAAGGAATTTCTTAATAGACCTCGAAGTTTTATATGTAGAGCCTGATAAAAAAAAGTATGTTATCGCCAAAGACTATTTTGATGTCTGCAAACAATTTAATAGACTTAACGTCTTATCCCTAGATGAATTATTAAAAAACTTGAGAAATAAGGAACTCGTGGGAAATCTGGCAGAAAAAGAAATTTTCAAATATGAAAGGGAAAGATTAAAGAGGCTTCCATTCTTGGCAAAAAATATAGAGCATATATCTCTCCAAGATGCAGCAGCTGGGTATGATATAAAAAGTTATGAGGATGTGTTTGATACGCATGGCAATCCTATATTAAGATACATCGAAGTTAAAGCGGTCTTGTCTTGGAAGTATAAGTTCTATTGGACCAGAAACGAAATAGAGAAAGCTAAAATTTACCGTCAAAAATACTATTTATACCTTTTACCTGTTATTGGTAAAGGTAAATTTGACACATCATCATTGAAGATTATTCGAGATCCATATTTGGATACTTATAAGAATAAAAAGAAGTGGAATCGAAGAATTGAGCTTTTTACTTTTTCGCTGTAGCGGTTAATTTTGTAAGGGGTCTAACATAATGAAAATGGATCAATTTTATATAATTCATGAGGGAAACTGTAAAGACATATTGGAAGATGTTTCACTGTTTCCAGATAATAGTGTCGATTTAATTTTTACATCTCCACCCTATTCGGACAGACGAAAAACAACATACGGTGGTATTCATCCCGCTGAATATGTTAGTTGGTTTTTGCCCATTTCTGAACAGTTAAAGAGGGTGTTGAAACCAAAAGGATCTTTCATATTAAATATCAAGGAACATGTTAACAACGGCGAACGACTGACATATGTTATTGAGCTGATTTTAGCTCTAAGAGAAAAAGGCTGGTGCTGGATAGAGGAGTATTGTTGGTATAAAAAAAATTCTTATCCTGGGAAATGGCCCAATCGATTTAGGGACAGTTGGGAAAGGTGTCTCCATTTCACTCTGCAAAAAAAATTTAAAATGTATCAGGATGCTGTGAAAGTACCCATAGGTGACTGGTCAAAGAAGAGGTTTAAGTCGATGTCTGAGAAAGATTTTATAAGAACTTTTTCAGGAACCAATGCTCATTTTGGCCGAAATGTCTCAAATTGGTTGAAACGGAAAAAGGTATATCCACATAACGTAGTTGTCTTTGAAGGTGAGCATTATATTGAGACGACAAATGTTGTTCAACTTGCGACAGAATGTCACAATCGCAATCATAGCGCAGCTTTTCCAGTAGAATTGCCAACATGGTTCATAAAATTGTTTACTAAGAGGGGCAATGTGGTGTTAGATCCATTCATGGGAATTGGTACCACTGCAACCGCATGTTTATTATCAAAAAGGAACTTCATAGGGATAGAATTGCAAAAAGAATATATAAACGAAGCTAAGCAGAATATCGAGAGCCTAAGAAAATTAATTGCGTTCAACAACAAGTGAGGGCATCGGGGTTGTACATGTTTCTCTTCGCTAATGCCGGTGTACCAATCTATGTCTGGATAAATAAATTCCATGATTTAAAGGCATGTATTACTGGCATTTAACATTGAAGCCGCAAAGGGAGCGGGGCCGTTTCGCATGATCCCTTGAAGCGCTTTGTTATATGCTTTCATTTATCTGGAAATGAGTTTTCATGAAGTTCTTGGAGAAAGTCCTCTGCCCAAGTAATAGCATCTTCCAAGAACTTCTTTTCAATAAGTAAATACTGATCATTTTCGAGGGCGAGGCCCTTTGTATTTTTTAATATATTGTTAAGTTTTGTTGGACTGTGTGTACGCCATATATCACCCTCAGCGTGAATAATACAGTTACGTATTTTATTCAGTTTCTGAAGCTCCGACCAAGCATGGCTCCTCTCGGGAAACTTAATTCCACATGCCTTTTTGAGATATACCTTAGCTCTTTCTATTCCATCGCCGCGTATTTCCTCAAGCTCAATATTTATACCTTTCATCTGTTTTAAAATGGAGCAAAGAGAATTCATAGATGTTTCGAGCAAAGAATAAATAGTCACAACAGCGGAATAACGAAATGTTCGTAGAAATATTCTGTCGATTCTGTGAAATTCTTCGGCATAAAAATCAGTGAGGTAATCTTCAAACTCGGCATCTGTGCCTTTTTGCCTTATTTCCTTTTCATGCCTCTTTTCTAATGATTTCAAGTCATGGCTGAATTTGCTTTCAATCTCAAGAACATAATCGCGAAACTGTGAAGTACGCCCCTTAATGAACCCAAAGTATCCTTTATAAAACCATGTTCTCTTTTTGGCTATCATATTTAGTTCTTTTTAGTCTTTATTTTTGTATAACAATGATTATACCGTACACTGTCTGGTTGGTGAAGTTCTGACTTTTCATATTATAATGATTTGCCATTGATACTTGAATCTTTTATGGGGCATTGACCCCTTCATGACCCCTTTGGCCTCTACTTTTTTGCAACAAGTCCTCTTTGACTAACTTCCCTTTTTGGATTTGACTGGCGTCTTTGCGGCGTCTTTCTGGCGGCTTTGGCGTCTTTGTGGCGTCTTCAATATATATTTTGTTCCCTTGCCGGTAGTTCCCACCTGTTCGAGAATTTCTTTGTTAACCAAATCTGTTAAATCTCGCGTGGCCGTTCTGTCAGATGTATTGCAATATTCCTGATATTCTCTGTTTGTTATCTTCCCTTTCTCTTTGACATAAATCACTGCCTTAATCTGGCGCTTATTCAATCCTGCTTTTTTCAAATTCTCTTCTGTAAACCTGTCCTTATAAAAATCGACCGTCATTACTCCGTGTTCCTCATGAAAATCAGGCTCCGGCAATCCCTGCTTCACACAGTTGTCTACTATCTTTATTGTTCCACTCCCCCATGCCTCTATAAATCCGGCATAATAAAAAACCTCTGCAAGCAAAGTATTCCGTGGCCGGGAAAGGTGCTTGGTTTTCAAGGTTTCAACAGGCACTTCAGGCGGCAATTTGCCTTCATTCATGATTAATAATTTATCCGGATACACTCTGACCTGAATATGAGAAGTTCCGAGATAATCCCTGTGTATCAAAGCATTAATAATCCCTTCCCTTAATGCTTCATAAGGATATTCAAGAATATCCCTCCTGTGAATACCTTCAAAACTGATTTCACTTATCAAATATTTCGATCTCAGGATTTCAAGAGTATCTTCCATCTGCTTGAAGAGATTTCCTTTGATTATATCTGTAACAAGAATCTCTGATTCGGACAGAAACTTACCGATCTTTACAACAGCTTGAGAATAGAATTTCTGCGGGGATTTTCCAAAAAGAAGAACCGCTGCCCGCTTTAATTTCCCGTTTTCGAGAAGATTTAATTTTTTTAGAAGTGTTTCAGTATCATCCTCTGCAACAACAGACGGTATTCTGTCAGCGGCTTTTCTCTTAAATTCCTTTACTGTTTCAATATCAAGGTCGTCAAGGGCAGTTCTTTCTTCAATATATTCATCCCAGGTTTTACCCATTTTTCGCATAATGAAATTGGCAAGCTCCTGCCCTTTTAATTCCTGGACCGTGCTCCCGCTTTTTATATAAAACCTGCCGTCGTATGATATGGGGACCGCCGAGGGAGATGTTTGAATACAGAGGACATCTTTATTTTTTCTCTTTTCTATACTGAAGGACGGGATTATTCCGAGTTTGTTTCTTATAATATTCGGCATATCCTCCAGCAATTTCTTTATGTCTTTTAATCCTGAAGGCATTCCGTTGTCATCAACGCCCAGAATCAAAACTCCACCTTCAGTATTTGCAAAAGCGCTGATTACCTTAAGATATTCATCCCGCCAGCTGGATTTAAATTCCACGTTCTGGGATTCAACCGATTTCAAAGTCATATTTCCTTTCTCTTATTTCTTCCAATTATATTGTAGCCTGCCACATGAACATCTTACTTTATTATCTACATCGTCATAATGTTTCTTTGAAACAAGATTGGCGCATTGAGAGCATCTGAAAAGTTTTTCAAGTTCTTGAACATCGCTATAAAGCATTTTCAGGTCATCTATACTTCCATCAAAAGAACTGTCATGCGAGGTTCTGTTACCAAGGAACATTGAAGAACTGAGCCTATCAAAGGCTGGTTGATCCTTCAATTCACATTTCCTGTCTTTGAGTTTGCTTTTCAGTTCAGAAAGCAATTCTTGCGACATTCTATTTTCATTATGGCCATTGAACCGGAATTCAACTTTCACTTTCAGGTTATGGCAAATCTCTTTTAATAAGTGTTCAAGATATATTCGAATAGAATTTCCCAAGCCTGTGGTTTCTGCTTTTTTTAATTTGTTTTCGATTTCATCTTTAAGAGTAAATGGCGGCGGCTCGATTGTTGCACCGTTCTCATGGTCCCAATACATCCTCTTTATTATCCAATCCCTTCCTCTAACCATATTGGAAACTATTTCAAACCAATCTTTTTCATGAGTGAAAAGAATTATCTGATAATCACTGAACTTCTCTACCAAAAGTCTTGCGAATCGCGCGCGATGACTTGTATCGAAACTGGATATCACATCATCAAGCACTATAAATCTATTCAGCTTGTTGTAAGCTTTTACAGAGGCTAAAAAAAGACAAATTCCAAGACAATTTAAATGGGACTCACTGAGATACTTATGTGGCGGTGCTTCCAGTTTACCGTGAAACTTGAATTGTAAGGTTACACCAACAAACTCATCTTCTTCATCAAGGGGGATTAGTTCAATCTCGCTGACATTTTCAGATTCATTCATGAATTGATATAGATCGTTCATATCTTTCGATATGACTGCAAGCAACGAAGAGAGGCCATCTCTCTGCCTTTTTACAAAGTCGTTATAAATGAGTTCTAAAGATAATTGCTGTTGTGAAAGAATTTCTTCATCTTTTTTAAGAGATTTAATCTCCTTATATGATTGCTTTACTGATTCTATCTTGCTGTGAACCGTAAATATCAAATCGTCTTTTTTCCCAGTAACAATTTTATCCTTCTTGGAGGTAAGCAGGGATATTAGTACGCTTAGGGCATTAATATCAAAATTCATGAAATCATCAGGTTTGCTGATCGTCTCGAGTTCTGTAAAAGTGACTTTCTTAATTTTTTCTTTAGCGGCTGAAATATTGCTTCTAATTTTCTCTATTTCTTTTTTGGATGCCGAATTATCCTCCAAAAGTAAACATTTCTCTTTGACCATGTTTTCTACTTCTGTCAATGCACCTTGAATAAGTCGAAGCGTTGTATTAATATCTTCTGTCGCAGCATCTTTTTCTTTTTTAAAGATTGATAATTCTTCGATCCTCTTCCTTAATTCATCAATCAATTCCTCTCTATCCTTGTCCTGTAAGCAAAGCGGACATTTATCATCTTCATAGAGTTTCTTTTCAAGGATCGATAATCCTTGAGATAACAGAGGTTCAAGGTTAATTTTTTTGGACTTCTCTTTATCCTTTGCAATCTTCTGGCATTTATCGTAAACAGCTTTATATGAAGTGCATATGCTATCAAAGGAAATCTCTATACTTCTGAGATGCTCGATGACTTTTTCATATGAAAGTTGATTTGCAATTGCTTCTTTATCTTCTGGTTTCTTCAGGGCTTCCAAAATATCATCTATACTGGATATGTCTTTAATTTCGATAGGGAGTTTCAGTGGAACGACCAATTCTCTAACAGCAGCGAGATACTGGTCATCATCAGTAATATTTTGCTGAATTCTTTCGAATATGTTGCGTTGTTGGCTGCTTATTCGGTCGTCAAATCTATTTTGCTTGAGTTCTCGTTTCAGGTCATTAACTGCTTTCTTTAGGACAGATTTGACCTTTGACACTTCGGAAAAACCTATTATCTGAGATATTTCTTCCAGTTTTTGAGCCTTTGTTGATAAGATGAACCTTAGTAAATCCTTATATCGAAGTAATAGATTCTCTTTTAAAGTTGTATTTATATAATCCTTAAATTGTTGCGATGTGTTTGTATATTCACTCGTCAATTTTGATTTCTTAACAAATAATTTCTTTTGGGAATCACATGCAGAATCCGAATATTTAACCTCGACATATGCATCTTCGCTCTCAGATAAAAAAGTATTCCTGAGAGCATTTGTTCCTTTTGCATCTGCTCCAATTTCTTTTGAGGTAAGATGTTCAACTTTATCGTAATAGAACCATTCAAAGGCATCAGTAATAGAACTCTTTCCGCTGCCATTATCCCCATAAATAAGAATTGATTTTGAGGAATCAAATTCAATCCCGATATATTTTCTGATTCCTCTAAATCCGCTTATTTCAAGGCTCTTGATTTTCACGCTCTTTTTTCTCTAATCCTGCTCAATTCATTTGATATATTTATATTCGTTAGCTTACCCTCTTGATATAACTTTAGAATTACCATAACAACCTCCTGATCTACTCCCTCGATATCTGTTATGTGAGAGAAAAATTCATCGAGGATCTCCTGTCCGCTCTTAATCTGATCGGTCATAATTCATTGCCCTTTTCAAAATATTTCCAGTTAATCTGAAAGATTGACGGCATATCATGCTTCTTGATTTCAAAACCACTCTTGTTGTTGCATATCGGATAGACACCATATTTGTCGAGAAAATTGAGTATGAAATAACTCTCCAAATCTTCTATGCGGTGTTCCCATATCTGCTTCAGCATTTCAAAATTCAGATATGTAAAATAAAGTCCTTCGGCTTTCTTGTAGTTACTGATACCCTCATTCCCCGAAATCCCTTCGAAATGATCAGACAATCTTTTTCCAATGCTGTTCGTCTTTTTCTCACTCATGCCAATATATATAAGTCTTGATTTCCCGAAAGGATAATGTATTTCGGTCTCCTTAAGGAAAATAAAATACAACCCGCATATGCCCATAAGAGGCTTAATATTCCTTAATTCAAAGTTCAGTTGTTTATCAAAGTTGATTTTAAAAATATGCATAAAGTAATAGATCAAAAATCAAAAAAGGGTTATATGTTACAAAATATTTTTGACATCCTCTTGTCGTTAGGATTGTAATTTGGCCGTGGAGACAGGAATTGCTCACCCGTAATTTTTAACGCTGAGACATCCGCAACATCAAAAAGCCTCCATCCCGGCAAGTTGCCAGATTCGCTAAACCCTCTGATTTGATAAGCGCAAAGAACTTCATTGCCTGTATTCTTGTGAATTCCGTAACAATGTGGTTCAGCAATTCTAATACCACCGTTATAATAGAATTCAACGATATTTTTACTGGCTATCGCTTCACAAATTGTATTATTCATGTTTTCTTACCTCCTCGAAAGTTTTGTTATTTGAGTTATTATGTCCTCTAAGACAGGTAAAGCCTTACCCAAGGAATACACCTTTTGAATGAACTTCTCGGAGCCGTCAAGATTTTTTAGAACATTAGATGGCTTATCATAACCAAGTTCGCGTGCTGTCTCTTCTCTTATGGGATTAAATACGGGCTCTTCGAGTTCTGACTTCAAATAACTCTCAATTTCATCTTCAAAGCATGACCATGTTTCGTGAACCTGTGTTGATGGGAACTCTTCTTCCTTTGCCCCTGCCAATTTTAGATATCTCTTGTTTCTGTTTATTGTTTCTTGCTCCTCTTTTTTCCCTTTATACCGGGAATCCGCATCAAAAATAAAGTAAGTCGGGATTTGAAAGCCTCTGAAAATTACAACTGGTCGATCAATATTGTTTTTTCCTCTTGCCGGAATTATGGCTATTCCTAATGAAGGCCAATCCATCTTCAGAATATCTTGCATTGCCCATAAAACACCCATATCACCAAAGCCTTCGACAATAACAACAGCATCTGCAAAAAACCCTTCATTGGCGATGGTGTCCATAAGAGGTAAAGCATGAGCACGGAATGATTCCTTCGTAAAAACCCTCTCGCCAGGCTCAGTTATTTTTTCAAGGTCTTTGGCTGCCTGTTCAAGCGAATATTGCGTCACGATGCTATTAGCACATATATCTTCCGGTTTTTTTTGTTTGCATATAAACCTTATTTGGTCAAATTTATACAGATCAATAAAAAAAGGGGAGTGAGTCGCGCAAAGTATCTGATTTCTGCCAGTAAGGTCTTCTTTAACAGATAATTCACTCAATAATCTTGAAAGATATCGGCACCGTAAAGGATGCAAATAAAGTTCTGGTTCTTCGATTGCGAGTATTAAGTCCGGCTCGATTACATCAATATCTTTTGTTTCAGCACTTTCTGATGAATAAGCTTCGGATGAATTATCATAAGGTGCAGTTAATGCAAGCTGCTGGAGCAAGGTGATAATTAAGGCTCTCTGCAATCCATGTCCCTTTCTGCTTATATCGCCTTCAAAATCATCATCGACAAGTGTTGGGACAGCTTTTGGCAGAGGCAATTCCGGTGGTTTTATTTCTTCCCAGTTGAGATTCAATTTTGCTCCAGGAGAAAATTTAGTAAGGGTTTCAGTGATAGATTCACTGAGTCTGGGAAGTTCTTTTAAATTATCAGAATTATAAAGACTTTTTAATTCCGTTTCAAATTTTTCTTTAAATTTTCTTATATCCTCCCGGGCTCTAACTTGTCTATAAACTATAAGATCCAGCAATTGATAAAGGCTGGTACCTTTCTTATCGGAAGCTTCATCTCCAACTTCGCGAACTGCAGGCACTAAGACAAACTTTGTGTACTTGTCGAGTTTGCCTCCTCCAATATTCTTAGGGCCGAAAAATTGCTCTTCTTTTTCTATTGGCTGCTTCAATTCCGGATGCGCTGCTTCATAAGAAGTCATTAATTCGTCAGCTGCATCTGCACTTTTAATGTTTCCTGATAAACCAGTGAATTTACCCAACGCAATTAATTCGCTTAATTTATTTTTTTTATCAGTCTTGGAAGTAGTAGTTCTTACAACCGCAAATTCAGGTATTTGCATCGCTGCGGCAAAATATTTTTGGATAAATTTCCCGTCGTTTTCGCTGATTCTTTTGGTAACAATCAACTTATTTTCTCTTATATATGTTTGGAATTCCTTAATTTCATCTTCTTTTAACTGTGAATATGTTACTCTTAACACTATTTCTTGACGCGGATCTTTGTTAAAAAAATCTTCTACCGAAATAGACGAATTAACGTCATAGAATATATCTATAGCTTTGAGAAAAGATGACTTGCCACTACCATTTCTGCCAATAATGACCGTTAGCTCGTCACAATTAAGCTGCGATTGCTTAATACAACGGAAGTTCTCAATATAAATTGCCTCTATAATCATCCCAGTTGCCTTTCACTAATTGCCTTCTCTATCTCCCTCACCACTACGACCTCATTCCCTCGATTGTCAATGACCTTGACGGCGATCCGTTTCTCTTTGCCTAATTTAATGGGAAGGGATCGGATATTGGTAAGAAGTTTAAACTTATCCTCATCGATAAATGCTTTTAATGCCCTCTTTAACAACTGAGGGTTAAGGTGGGGATCGTAGTCGTATCTTTTAAGTTTGGGCTTTGAGGTGTCGTATGAGGCAAGACTGATAGGGACGGCATTCTTCCGAGTTTCTTCTTTGTGCCGATACGAATCTACATCTTCCTTTTTTGTCTTCGGCTTTCTCGCCAAATTCCCTCCCTTGATGTCTCCTAACTTATTAATATTAGAGAGTTTATTGACAAATTGCAACACTATCCTGAGATTTAGAGATTCAAGCCTATTCCTGCCGAGTATAAATGGAATCACTCGGAGCAAATTATGTCATCAAGTTCGAAATCTTGACTATTTAATGACACTATACAGTTCTCATGCCAGTAGACAATCTTTCAGTCGTTAAGATTGCTTTTTAAATATTTGCGAATATATAATTAGGCGGGTAAGAGAGAATAATTTTGGCAAGCGTAAAAATTTTTGGAATATGCTGAATGAGAATTGACGAATACGACTTCAGGGATATTGCAGATAAGGAAATAACCGACCTTGTTGGTTTGATGCTAGATCTCTTTTCAGAGACAACAAATTGCGTAATTGCCATATATGATATTGAGGGAAAAGGTCGCTGGAGTAGTCCTGAGACCCTTTTTTCACCACTCTGTACTTACTGTCATCATACACCACGACTATGGGATTTATGTGAAATAGATCATAAGAAGAGAACCTCAGAGCGTTACTTTGCAGGAAGCGATGGCCCCACAACAGCTATGTGTCATTTTGGACTTTGGAATATTTCTCACCCCATTTATATGGGAGAAAAATTCTATGGTGCAATAATAACGGGACAGCGAAAACTGTCAGCAATCAAAGCCAGCAATGAATCTAACACTTGTTTTGAAGAACGACTGGGCGAATTAAAAGAAAAAGAGTTAATTACGATGTCTGAAGCAGAAAATTTGAGGACAGCTTTTAACAGCGTTGCCGTGCTTGATGAATTTCCGGCGTTATGGGTTCAGAAGATGGCTGATATTGATAATAGGTTGCTTCAATTGATACAGAATGTTCTCTACAGGATTGAACGGAGAATGAAAAGGCTTACTCTTTTAAGACACGAGCTACATGATCCAAATATATCAGTCAGAAATAATTTGTTGCGGTGTATTCTAATGTTGGAAGAGTTATTACGTAATGATATCATTGATAGTAAGATGAGGATAGTTATAAAAGAGACAGTTTCGTATTTGAAATATACAAAAAATTGGTCTTCTCTTTTTTCCGCTATAATTGAGAATATTTCATCCGCCATGAGTCGGGAAGTTATTAAGCCAAATATAAAGAGGGCGAATATTATTGCAATTCTCGAAGATGTAATAAGCCTATTTCAAGAACATGCCGACAAGAAAGATGTAGAATTTGAGACGATAGATACTGCACATCTTTATGTAAAGAATTTCGAGATGGATCCCAGTTTAATTGCAAGAACATTCATTAACGTTTACCATAATGCAGTGAAGTATTCCTATTATGGCCAGAAAAATTTAGGTCCTCGTAAGATCGAAACCAAGTGCAAAGATATAATGAAGTTCTTCAGAATTGAAGTTTCAAATTACGGAATAGGAATTTTAAAAGAAGAATTACAGTCTGGCTCCATATGGGAAGAAGGAGTAAGAGGAAAATTATCAAGCGATAGACATCGGACAGGCTCAGGCCTTGGACTACCTCAAGTTAAGAAAATTATCGAAGCGCATAATGGACAAGTGGAAATTAGAAGCAGTCCCTTGGGTGACGATCTTATAACAGGTCCATATCTGACCACCTTACAAATTGATTTGCCATATTATTACCAAGCAAAAAATAATGGAGAGAAACAATGAGTAAGATATTTTGGCTCGAAGATGAGAAAAATTCATTTGAGTCTTTTTCCTTCCCGCTGAAGAACAAACATGAAATAACTAGGGTAGAGGACTATGAAGAAGCAGATAGGCAATTATCTATACAAGAATTTGATTTAATCATTGTTGATATCATTATTCCAAGCGGTCAAAAAAATGCTACTCTTTCTGATCTCCTTAAGCACAGTGATCGCTACTATGGGTTGGAATTTATTAAGAAACTTCGCGAGAAGGGAAATAAAACACCAATCCTTGTGCTCACTGTAGTTTCTGACAGAGCGACACTAGATTCAATAAAAGAAGTTGATCATGACATCGAGATACTATGGAAATATGATTCTGATGCTAACACTGTTGCTCAAATGATTGAAAATATGCTGTCTTTGTCGAAAACTTAGTGGATTGATTTTGCTTCATAAGCTTGAGAATGCAAGAGATTTGGAATATTATAGTAACAATTGTAGTGAGGATTCTAGAGCATGAAGTTATTGTTTTCTGCCTAATTGCTATCTCATTAATATTTATTTTCTTATGGAGGAGATATTTGGCTGAATTTCTTAAATCACCGCATAACTTATTGAAATCTCTTGAAAGAAAATTTCTTGAAATATTATACAAAAAGGATGTTGACAAAATAAGAGATTGCACAAATCGCAAACTTAGTATCAAAAAAGATATCAATGCGCATATAAAGATAATCAAATCGAGCAAGGACAATAATCAAAAATTCACCTCAGCGCAATATCTATTAAAATTTCCGTCAGAAAAGGGTTTTTTAACTTTGATGCAGCTTGCTATATCGCTCAATGATCGCGAAAGTCAAATAAAACTTATTTGCGACATGTGTAAATCAGCAAAGGCTTTTGAATGGCATAAAATCTAATGTCGTGCTTTGAGCACCGCTTTCCTTGGAAAGTTTTCTGACAATTTTGTATTTTGGCAATATGGCCAAAAGCAAGATTAATAGATTTACAATTATATGTTTCTGTTAATTATTTCTATGATTTCATCAGCATCATAATCATATTTTGATAAATAAATTATATTTTGGTCTATTTTTTTAATTTCCTCAATTATTCGTCTATCAGCCACAATGCTTAAGACTATAATGGGTGTATTGTTACTCTGTTTCCTAATTTTCCTTATTAGTTCTATTCCGAAATAAATATCACTTATTTTTGTTAATTCGCCGATCTCAATTGATTTTTTCCCACTGGGTAAGATAACATCGATAATATATAAATCAAAATTTGAGCTGTTAATTTTTTGAATCGCGTCAACATAATTTAATGCGTTGGTTAACGAATATTTTTCTCTTAAGGGATAAGATAGTGCTTCATATTGATCCCTTTCATCTTCCACCCAAAGGATTGATTTCAATGATCTGCTCATCTATTATTCACTATTTTGAAAATATGGTAGTGATATTGAGACCTCAGTTAAATAGGGTCCGGTAATAATATCATCACTTTGAGGGTAACTGCTAATTTCTACTTTACCGTGGTGGGCTTCGATTATTTTTTTAACCTCGAACAATCCTATTCCTGCTCCAGTCCTGTGTCTGTCGCTAGCTAGTTTTCCCCTGTACCCTTTTTGAAATATTAGCGGTATTTCATCTCTTAATATGCCAGTACCATAGTTCTTGATTGTTGCCTTGATCTTCTTATCTGAAGGAATAACATCTGTCTCTATATATCTTGTGGAATCTTTGGAACCATAATATGAGAATTTAATTGCGTTTTGATAAATGTTTATAAATGCTCTCATTATTTGACCTTTATCTATCTCGACATGCTTTGAAGTTGTATTGTCAAAGTTATTATTTTTAAAGACTATATTTTTTGTTTGTAGAACAAAAATACGCTGAGATTCTAATATTATTTTATAAAGATTGCATCTTGATACATTGTACAAAATAGCATCTTCTTCATCAAAAGTGGAGAAAATATTTTCAATTATAGTCGCAAATATTGTTGAATAAGATGACGCAGCTTCTGCGTCACCTATTATCTGGTCAATTCTCTGTGATAGCTCCAAGTTATTTTTACCAAAATCACGTTTTACTAAATTTAATTGATCTACAATAATTACAAGTTTTGCGTGTAAGGTAATATTTGGCTGATGTATTTCATGCCTTAAAAGCTGAATTTGGCTAATTCCGAAAATTTCTTTTTTTTCAGTCATAATTACGATTCAGTATAAACATACAACTTATCTTTTTCTAAAAAAAGGTTTATTTAATATATGAAATATTGTTCCCTTTCCCGCTATTATATTTTTACAAATATTTTCCATCTCCTCTATTGCTTTTTCCACTTTCTTATTTATTGGATCATCTTCTTTCATAGAGTCCCAAAATATAGATTCATGTTTTTCAACATGTTTGCGATAATTCTGCCATTGTATTTCATTCTTAAAATAATTTCGGGGCCAAAGTTTTGCAAGCATTTTGGCTGAAATAAATATTTCATTTATGATACTTCGCAAATCTTCAAATTGCTTTGTATTGCCCTCAGCAATTTGAGCCATGAAACGATACCTCATGGAATGAATTTTGTTGAATAGTTCTCTATATTCGTTATATCTACAAAAAACTACATTTGCATCAATTCTTGCCTTGAACTCATTTTCGGTTTCCTTGTCTCGAAGCTCAATATCCGATGGGACATTCTCGATGGTAGCAGGAAAACGGATATATGATATTGCATCTCTTGCCTCATAAAATAACCCTAATGTCTCCTCAGCTAGCTCGATTTGCCGTTTACCGGCGTGTTCTCTGCGCCAAGAATCAATCCCATATATAGCGACCCATATACCTATAATCAGAGAAATATCTTTAATAGTTATGATTATTTCCATTATCTCTTTCACTCTAAATTTTATTTTATCGAAAGATGTCTGTCAATTACATTCATTCATTCGCTCGTTTATAGACTATTCCTTCAAATCTGTTGACTACGTTTGTTAATATTTTTTTAGAATTTGACCCCTATTGATTTTCTAGGGGCTTGGCCGAGACTTGCGGTAGATTGCACGGCGAAGGACAAGCTTGGAGGAGCGAAGGCATGTGCTTGCCTCCTGGCATGAGCTTGAAGCTGAAGAGAAGCGGAAGCTTGAAGCTCACCCTTGCCGGGCCGGAATGTTCCGTGCGGAGTCAAAGGATCATGAAGGCCCTTTCTTTGCAAGGGGTATGACAGGATCTCAAGCTGAATGCCCGCGCGATGGGGGCTTTAAAAACCCGTGGCTGCGAGTGGTGGGCGGGTGAGCGGGCACACCTCATTATGACTTTTAGAAGTAACGTGATCACTGCAAAAAACTTCATCGAAACCGCGAAAACAGTACGACATAGAGAAACGAAATGCATCTCAAAACTACTGTGTAGCATGTGCAAGTGTCCACGTGGACACTTTTGCTGCATGTAACTTATTGAAATAATTATCCTTTTATCCTGGTCCTCTTATTCGTAATCAGCTGGCCGGGAGTTCGACTCTCCCCACCGGCTCCAAAAAAATCAAAGAGCTGGTATTCCTGTTAAGATTTGGCCGTATATCACTGTGATATAATATATCCATCCGTGAAAGGAGAAAAAATATGCCTGTAACAGCAAAGCAAAAGGATGAACATATCAAGGTTAAACAATTCATTACCGATACCAAGGGCCAGAAGATGGCTGCTGTTATCGATATAGAGGAATTGAAAAGGATAGAGGCTGTTCTGGATATCATCCCTCCTGCAGAAGCATGGCTGTACAAAAACAAGAAAGCACTTGAGAGCGTTCAGAAAGGGTTAAAGCAGGCAGCAAAGGGCAAAATAAGAAAGCTGAATCTTTCCGAACTGTAAGTTGTTCCTTTCTCAATAACTCCTCATCCATAGAGTTGTCTTTTCTAAATCCTCTTTAATATCCCCATCAAATATTTAAAAGAACATATTTTCTTATCCTGGCAGATCTTAAAGGCGTCCTGGATTTTCCAGTGTTCTTTTTTATAGAAAACAGTATATTCGACCGGGCGGATATCTCCATTTTCAAGGGAACAAGCTACAGGTTAAAAGGCAAAATAGAGATCAAATGCTCATTTAAAAATAAGGAAGAAGTAGTATTTAAAAATGGCGGTCTCCGTTACCTGGGAATGAAGTGGTATCGATTACTTGGGACATAAGAGGCAGATCTCATTTTGACAGTAATTCAATGGACTGTATTATTTTTACCGCAAAAAGAACCCTGAGAGAGAGATGGAGACAGATAGTAACCGAGGGCACCCGGGGACTTGGCTTCTATCTTTCAACAATAGATGAATCGATTAGTGCAAATCAGCTTGATGAAATGAGAAATCACAGAATATATCTTGTGATCCCGATCAGCATTAAGGAGCAGGTTGCGCAATACAGATCTGCACATAATGTCATAACTTTTGAGGAGTTTTTCAGGTACCATCTGGATCTTGCTGTCACCCGCTGGACTGAAAGAGGAATAATCTAATTTCAGATCATTGCCCCTTTGGTGCTCCTTTAACACCCATTATGCCCCTTTAAGGCATTGATACCTGAGCCGTTTGTGAGCCCTTTGTGAGCCGTTTAAGACGATTGATTCCTTTGCACCTTTGGCTCCTCCTTAGAAAATATTCTGTTCCTTTTCCGGTAAAACCAGTCAGGTCGTTTCTGTCTCATTTGCCTCATTTATGCCTCATTTGACCATTTTTTGCCTCATAAGCCCCGTCTGAGATTCTGAAAATCTGGGCTATTTCTACAGAGGATGAATATATCACTCAGGGCAAATTACTTCATAAAGTCAATGCTCTTAGAAATGAGCAAAAAGTGTGGATGACAGCCACAAGGTGTTAAAAACGCAGAAACTTAAAAATTCAACAATGCCTTATCAACTTCGCACTGTTGGATCCTTACTTCAGTGATAACGTTTCTCCCGGAAAGAAACACTCTTCTACGCAGGCTCGTGTGAAAAATGTCAGATCAAAGGCTTTCAGTTACAATTCTTGACCATTGGCAGGTTGTCCTCGAAGAAGAAACGTCTTAGGGTACTTTCCCCTGCCGCAGACCTTGAATGATCCGAAATCTTTATACCAGTCACCTTCTGGAGCTTCAGGATCAGATTCTCGCCACAGTTTCAACTTGTAGAGATCCTCAGCAGTGATTTGCCGATCTCGGAGCCGATCAAAGAGATGATCGCGGAGAGCGGCAGGAAGAGCTGTCCAGCTGATTTTCGGCACTCATTCTCCGAACGTCATTTGAGCAAGCTGTTCTTTTAATTCCTGCTGTTCTTTGGCGTCTGTAGACGTACTTAACCTGTCCGCCAATTCGAAGAATCTGCGCTTCTCTTCTTCTTTTGATCGCAATCCGGTTTCAACGAGTTCTACAAGTATCCGATTCGAACTCACTTTTCTGTTTTTTGCCAAAGCCTTCACCCGCTTGGCTATCGGAGAAGGGAGAGTGACGCTCTGGCGGACCGCTTTTTCAATTATACCCATAAAATAATTATACACCATTTTGCATCAGAATGCACCATTATGAAAGAATTTCAGAAAGAACCTGATCAAACGCTGTCCGCAAAGTCAAGTAGTAGCAACTACAGTTTATTTCAACAGGAAATACACGATATCGAAAATTTCAGGGTTATAGAGTTTCATTTGAAAGGTTGCTCTCCAAGAAAAATCCAATGGGCGTTTAGTATAGGGAGTAGTCTCGTTAAGGAAGATGCCTGAAATTTTTGCTGAGTCCTATTCGTTATGCGCAATGTTGCCAGCAATGTTTCAGGGGCAAAGATCCTATAGGAATATCAGCTTTGTGCCGCTTTCAATATGTTTGATCTCGTTACCACTTCCGATTCTGCCCATCCTATATTTATTTCCCTTCCTGGGCTTGGCGGAGCGAAGGCATGTGCTTGCATCCTGGCATGAGCTTGAAGCTGAAGAGGAGCGGAAGCTTGAAGCTCACCCTTGTCCCGAAAGCTTTCGGGAAATGTTCCGTGCGGAGTCAAAGGATCATGAAGGCCCTGTCTTTGCAAGGGGAATGACAGGAACTCAAGCTGAATGCCCGCGCGATGGGGGCTATGGATAATCCTTGACTGCGATTGGCGGGCGGGTGAGCGGGCACACCGTTTCCTTTGCCATATCTGATACTGACTTTAATAGATATTTGATATAGAATAAATCATAACATCGTGAACGGAGGTGTTTGCATGTCTGTAAGTACGGTAAAAAAGATTAATCCTGAAGATTATATTCTTTCGGTCCTGTCTCCTGAGGATAGGCTTGATGCTGCTTTCAGGGTAGCGGGTGAGGCTTTTAAAAAGACAAAGCTGACAGTGAAAGACGTTGATAATGCCGTGAAGGCTGTAAGGAGAAAGGCTTACGGAAAAAAGAAATAGAGTAGTTATTGATACCGGTGTCCTTGTCTCGGCGTTCGCTTTTGGCGGCATTCCGGAAAAGGCAATCAAAAAAGTGTTTAAAGAGGCAGACATCTATGTATCACCAGTCCTCCTCGAAGAATATCGCGATACTCCTTTAAAACTTGTAGAACAGGGGAAGATCAACCATCAACAGCTGAAGGTTCTTATCGCCGGCATAGCTGCCTTTGTTGCAAACGCAAAGATGGTCTACCCTACAGAAAAAGTATCGGTCTGCAGAGATCCTGAGGATGACATTCTGCTTGAATGCTGTATTACTGCAAAAGCAGGGCTTCTGATAACCAGCGATAAGAATCTACTTGAAATAGAGGAATTACCCTTTGCCCTTGAGATCGTCACACCGCGGGAATTCATTGAAAAATTCTGATGTTATCCCCTCAAGATGAAAAAATATAGAAAGAACTGGCAAGGGAATTTTCTATCCTATCCTGATACTCAATTTCTTGCCGAGGACAAGTGCGGCCTTTTCCAGCGTATTTAACGTGACTGAACTATTCTTCGGGTCAAGCAAGGGGTCTACGGCTGTCCGGCTTGTCCGCATCCTGGTTGCCATTTGAACCTTTGTTAACCCCTTTCTTTTCATCTCCTTTTCGATCTGAAAGGAGAGAACCCGTTTTGCCGCAACTGCCTCCGCCCCGGCGAGCATGTCCTGCTCCCGAAGAAAATCGTCAAAATCGCTGCCGAGACGTTTTCTTTTCATAATTAACTCGGAGTAATGTATCTTAATTGGTACATAGTGTCAACTTTCCTATAAAAAATATTGCGTGAGACTTTAGATACGATGGCATTCGCCGGGCCGCACCGGCCTACTTGCAATTCGCACTTGCTATTATATATCAATTGCAATATAATGTAATTGAAATTAAATTTCAGTTACATTGGAGAGCAAATGGATTTGCAAGACTTTAACCCTTGGTGGAAGACAGGAAAGGTATCCCCGGAGTTCTCCGGAAGAAAAAGGAAAATATTTGATGAGATCGTCAGGTATGTAGACAAACGTCAGATCGTGCTGTTCACAGGGTTAAGAAGGGTAGGCAAGACAACCCTCATGTATCAGATTATAGAAACGCTCATCAAAAAGAACACGGATCCTTACCATATCCTGTATTTCTCGTTCGACGAGATGAGACATGACCTCGAAGAGATCATCAAACAGTATGAAACAGATGTACTTCAAAACGATATCTCGAAAAAGAAAGTCTATATATTCCTCGATGAGATACAGAAACTCGATGGATGGCCTTCAAAGGTAAAACTCCTCTACGACTCAAATCCGCAATTAAAAATCTTTCTGACGGGCTCGGCACAGATAACCATGTGGCGGGGTACAAGGGAGAGCCTGGCGGGAAGGTTCTTTGATTTTATGATCAAACCTCTTGATTTTGAGGAGTACCTTGATTTCAAAGAAGTGGCGATAGACAAACACAGGGAGAAGATCTTCGAGAAGGACCTGAAGAGGCATATGGCTGTATTCCTGAAGACTGGAGGGTTTATCGAGGCCCTTGATATGGATGAGCCTGTGCTCAGGAAGTATCTGAAAGAGAGTCTTCTTGAGAGGGTCATCTTTGTGGATATACCGCAGACTTTCAAGCTCGATCTGCCGGAACTGCTCATGAAATTGCTGACGATCACCGCGTCACGGCCTGGTTTTTATCTTGATTACAAGCACCTGAGCAATGACCTTAACGTTGACCAGCGGACGATTGCGAATTACATCTCATACCTCGAATACGCCCTTTTCCTGCAGAAGCTTTACAATTACTCCCGGAATCTCCTTACCAGCGAGAAGAAGGTAAAAAAGCTCTATCCCAGCAACACGGCATTTACTTTGGCGCTGAACCCCCAGGCCGAGCTGCCGTCTGTCATGGAGCAGTTCTTTGTAAACAGCCTTGATGCAAAGTTCTTTCTGAAGACCCCGCAGAAAGAGGAGATCGATATTATCTACGCCAGTGAAAAGACTCTCCTGCCCATAGAGATTAAGATCAAGGCAAAAGTGGGCAGAGACGACGTTAAAACGCTTTACAAATTCCTTGAGAGGAACAATATCGGGAGGGCGCTGCTTATCACCCTTGATACTGAAACGAAATTCGAGAAGGATGGCCTTTTGATCGAGGCAATCCCTTATTGGAAATATTGGAGCATTAGAGACAGAATAAAGTCGCAATAGACTCTGCTCGTTATACCTCTATCCTATCCTGATACTCAATTTCTTGCCGATTACAAGTGCGGCCTTTTCCAGTGTATTTGATGTGACCGAGCTATTCTCCAGGTCAAGCAAGCGGTCTACGGCTGTCCGGCTCGTCCGCATCCTGGACTCTTACCGAAGTGCTGCCTAAGCCCATCAAGAGTGGAGATGCTTGCACTGTAGATTTATGTTAATGCAATGCGGGGTATTGCTTTTTCCAAGAGTCAAATATATACTTTAAATATGCAAGGTAGATATAAAGTTTATATTAGAAACATTGAAAAGCAGCTTCAGCAACTCATCAGGAAGAACCACTCTGCCCTTATTCTTGGACCCCGGCAGACGGGCAAGACCACACTGGTCAAAAAGTGCTTGTCCGGCATGAAAAATCTCATTGAATATCCTTTGCAAAAACCTGACATTCGCATTGAGATGGAGCGTGATCCTTCAGCTATTATCAGGCAGGTGCAAGCGCAGAGAGGCAAGTCCCCAATGATATTTATGGATGAGGCTCAGAAAGTGCCTGAAGTCTTTGACAGCATCCAGTACCTGATTGATGAAAAAATGAGTTCTTTTATCATTACCGGTTCTTCAGCCCGTAAATTAAGGAGGAAGGGTGTGAATCTCCTGCCTGGCAGGGTAAGAACATATAGGCTCGACCCGCTTCAGTGGAATGAATTTGGCTGGCTCAAGGAAAGCGGTACAGGGATATTCCGCTTGGCGAATATCAATTCGATCAAAGAGTATTCATTTGAAAAATCCCTGGTTTTTGGCTCCTTGCCCGGCATAGTCAGCGTGACAGACAACCATGCGCGTGCTGAATTGTTGAAGGCATACACTCAGATATACCTGGAAGAAGAAATCAGGGCAGAGGCATTGAGCAGAAAAATAGGACACTTCACCCGTTTTCTTGAACTGGCCGCCCAAGAGTCCGGAACCAATCCTAATTTAACAAAACTCTCTCTCGAATCAGGAGTCAGTGTCCCTACAATCAAGGAATATTACAACATTCTTGAAGACACGCTTATTGTCGAAAAAATTGAACCGTATCTCAAGAACGCACGAAAAAGGATTCTCGCATCACCAAGATATTACTTTTTTGACATTGGTGTACGCAATGCCCTCTCGCGGGTGCCATTGACGGAGTCGCTGATTAATGCTGATAAAGGCAGGCTCTTTGAACATGCTGTCGTCCTTGAGCTCATTCGAAGGATAAGAGCAATGAATCTGGACTACAAAGTCCATTACTGGCGGACAGGCGCCGGCGCCGAAGTAGATTGCATCATAGATACCGGCTCAGCGGTCATCCCTATCGAGATCAAGTCCGGGTCAAAGGTGACACTCTCAGCGCTTCGCGGGCTATCAAGTTTCATAGAGACCTACAAGGAAAGGGTAAAACAGGCATATGTAATAACCGACGGAAGAATGCCTGAGAAACTCACTGACAAAATAACAGCAATACCCTGGAAGTTTCTGTGAGACGTGTACCCGGGAGGCATAATATATTGTCGTGTCCACTGCTGCGTTTTGGAAACCAAAGATCGGCAAAAATCCCACCGGAACAGCTGTCTTTTTCTCCTTGCGTTTTCGGTTACAATGCATAGAGTTATCCAGTTCGGTACAATAAGAGAAAAAGGAGTTTGATGAGAGAAAAGAGAGCTAAAATACTGCTGCGGCACAGGTTCATTCTCACGCTGTTCATATTCTTCAGGATCATGACGGGGAGTGTATCGGCCCAGGATCCCCTGCAGGAGATCGAACAAGAACTCCAGGACAGGGACTGGCAAGTGCGTCTTGCAGCGGTGGAGAAGCTGGGTGGACGGAGTAATGAAGCAGCAGTCGACCTTCTCATGAAAGTTGCGGGAACCCGAAGCGAGTACTGGCCGGTCCAGATTAAGGCCATACAGCTCCTGGGCGAAGCAGCACATCCCAAGGCGCTCGATCTCCTGCTCTCGATCTTCAATGACACCTTCAGGAACTGGGAATGTCCGTCGATCAAGTCCCGGACCGCCCTCGCACTTGCCCATTTCGGGGGGGAGAAGAAAGTGATCGAGACACTCGCAAAAGGGATGTACGACGGCGAACTGCTTACGCGGGAAGCGTCTATCGAGGCCCTGGGCAAGACCGGAGACCCTCGCGCAATACCCCATCTGATACAGGTGTTGCGCGACGGTAGTGTTGCCGTCAGGCTCAGGGCAGTAGAGTCCCTCGAAATGATCGGCGACCCGCTTGCAGTCCCTCCTCTCCGGTATGTTGCAGAATATGACAGCGTTCCTCTTGTACGGGAACGCGCACGCGCAGCTCTGGAAAATTTTCATTAACCCGCCTTGTCTGTTTTCTTCATGCATCCCTGTGGAGAATGTTTTACGCAGGACTTTCTTGATCTGAATTGGATTCTGGATAGGGGTGTAGAGAAATTTCTTCGGAGCGTATTATTTTTTCAGTTTCTTTGCCATATATACCCGGAGGGGGCACTGGCAGAAGAAGAGTTCTGCGAAGGGCACGGAGAACTTGCAGGAATTCGCCTGTTGCTCAAGGCATATGAGGAATGTTTCGAGTCCGATATCCCTTGTTTTACTCAGCTGCTGGAGGCCGGATTTATAGCAGACAAAGTCCCTCGGGCATTCCAATCCGTTAATGAGTTCTTCGATAGCACTTTTCCAGTCTTCTCCGGATTTTTCCATCTGTGCCCTCCTGATCAGAGCGAACAACTATAACCCAGACCGGCGATTTTTGTAAAGAGTGCGATGGACAGTGGTGCCATTCAGGAGTACAAACTTGCAGGTCGGGCACACGCGGTTTACGAGGGAAATTTTGTTTCCTGCAGGAAGCGAATAGATGACTCCAGGTTGTGATACAATGGTACAATCGAGCCGGAGAGGAGGAACAGCGACAGTGCAGGCGTTTGGAGAGATCCTTGGACGGGTAGAGGCCAAGAGGGCCGACTATGAACGGTATAACTTCGGCCAGACCGAGAATAACGCAATCATGACTTTTTTTGACCTCGCTCAGGAATTTGACGATATCGGGGATTTTTATACCCTCTGCATCACGATCCCCAAATGTTTTTTCGGCCTCGATGCAAGGCTCTATCTCATAGAGGCCAGGTCCAATGCCCTGCTGCTTGCCGCAACAACAGACAGAGAAGGGTTTGCATTGAATGCGCCTCCTCCCCCTGCCATACAACCTGCCGGAACCCTCTATTATACCGGTGACGGGAGTCTCGTGCTGACGATCCGGGGCAAGAAACTCCTGATCGACCAGCTTCCTTTCCAGACAAAAGACAATATCCTCGGCATCCTCGAGGTATTTCCGGTGCAAGACCGGGATGGTCATACCGAACTCTTTTTCGAAAAATATGCAAACAGAATCGGCTATAACCTGCACAACAAGTTCCTTGCGGTAAAAAACATCGAACACCTGAAGTTTATCAGGACCCTTGTCGCGGACATCGAACACAATGTCATCGTCCCGAACATGATATACAGACTCTTCTTAAGGCGGCTCAGGGGCAAGATCATGAAAAGTCTCGATATAGAGGCCCTGCTCACGGAATTCTTTACTGGAAGTGACCGCGATTCGGCAGCAGCAGAACCGCTGCTCCGGGAATTCAGCGAGGTCAACCAGGGGTTGACCGGTGAACTGGAGAACATAGAAAAACATTACCGGAACATGAGCCTTTTCCTCGAAACGCTTCTGCGACGCAGTCATTTCGACCACGGCAGGCTTACCCTGAGAACAAAGGCATGCAATATGAAGAAGGATCTGGTTCAGCCGCAACTTGAGCGTTTTATGGAAAGATTCCACGCAGCAGGCATCGAGATCGATGACCGTTTAAGCGGCATTCCCGATGAGGAAATTATCAGTGTCGTAGACGTTGGCCTCATGGCGCAGGTATATGCAAACCTTTTCTCGAATGCGCTCAAGTATACCCAGGAGATCATTACCCGGGAGGGTGATAGGAAGAAATATGTTGCGTATGGCAGGGAGACGGTCAGGGATTTCTTCGGCCCGGGGAAAGACGGCGTAAAATATAATGTCTTCAGCACCGGACCCCATATCGCTGCTGAAGACCGGGAGAAGATATTTGAAGAGGGTTACCGGGGCACAAATATACTCAACAGGCCGGGAACAGGGCATGGATTGACGTTCATCAGGAATGCCATAGAAATCCACGGAGGGGTTGCGGGATGTGAGGCAACCCAATACGGGAACAACTTCTATTTTGTTCTTCCTCACCCAGGTTAAACAGGTCCCCGCCGACTTATAGTCAGAAGTAAAAATCAGTTTGACTATTTGCAGAATCCCGGTATAATTTACTGAGAGCACTACTGGGGGTGAATAGATAATGCTTTGCTGGGGGGAAAGGTCTCCCTGCAGGTTTTCCTCCCGGGACCGGGCGAGCGAAAAACTTTCCGTACGAAGGGCCATCGCCGAATGAGTGGCAACAGTGAAGAAAAAAGAAGACACAAGAGGATTGCTGTCGATATCCTGGATATTACCGGCAAGATTACCCTCGCCAACTCGGTGAAGATATTGAACATCAGCGTCGGCGGCGTCCTTTTGAAGGTTGACCGGCAACTCCATGTCGACAGGAGCTATGAATTAAGGCTCGGTGGCAAAGGGAAGCACCTGGCGATTACTGCCATGGTCGTCCGGAGCGAACTCAGTGAAAGTGTGAGCGACTCTGCCGGGAATATTATCCCGATCTACTCGGTGGGGATGCAGTTTATCAATACGTCCGGTGAAAAGATGCACGAAATGGCTGAGTTCATTAAAGAATATTACCGGGAATATCAAAGAGAGGAGTTTCCTGTAACCGAGGACTTGACCCGCATCAGCGGGCTCAGACTCCATGTGCGGTTCCACATCGACGAGCCGGAGAACGCAAGCGTTTACTCTGAGGATACGTACAAAGTGAAGAAACTCAGCCTCGGCGGCATGCTCGTCGAGGGAGAGCATGAGCTTCCTCTGGAAGCGCGGCTTCCGATGGAGATAACCCTGCCCGGAGAGAAACTGATCACCGTTCTGGGAAGGATCGCAATGTGCGAGCCGGTTGCCGAGACAGAGTCGCGGAGGTTTGAATCCGGTATAGAGTTTGTCGATATGCCGGATCAAGACCGGCAGGCATTGCAATCGTTCATAAATACGCTGGAAATCCGGTAAGCAGCAACCGTCCCATGTTTCTGCAGTACCGATTTTTTTGTGTTTTTGCCTCTTACCATTCTCCATGGTAAAATAGCTGCCTATGCTCTATACCGGAAGCAAACACGAAACCTTTCTGTACGACACTCTCAATACGGTCTTCGGCTTTCAGACATTCCGTCCGAACCAGGAAGCTATCATCCGGAGTATTCTTGCCGGGAGCGACGTATTTGCCGTAATGCCTACAGGTGGCGGGAAGTCCTTATGTTTCCAGTTGCCTGCAGCGATAATGCACGGCACGACGGTTGTCATCAGTCCGCTTATCTCATTGATGAAAGATCAGGTGGACGCAGCAGTCGGAAACGGGATACCGGCCGCATTTATGAACAGCTCGATGAGTTCCGATGAGGTATCCGATGTCTACCGCATGTTGCAATACAACAAGATAAGCCTTCTCTATATTGCCCCCGAAAGATTTGCCATGCCGCATTTTCTCGAAAGGCTGAAGACGGTGAAACTCTCCCTGTTTGCCATCGACGAGGCCCATTGCATATCAGAATGGGGACATGATTTCCGTCCGGATTATCTTGGCCTTTCCCGTATCCCTGAGATCTTTCCCGATGTGCCGGTTGCTGCCTTTACCGCAACCGCGACCCGAAGGGTTCAGGAAGATATCATCCATAAGATCGGCCTCAGAAAACCTCATATCGTGCGGGCATCGTTTAACCGTCCAAACCTCTTCTACGAGGTTAAGGCAAAATCAGGGGTAGACTTGCAGATACTGGAGTTTCTCAGGGACCATCCGGGCGAATCCGGGATTATCTACCGGACAACCCGCGATTCGGTGAAGGAGACAGCTGGTTTCCTGAACACAAAGGGAATTGCGGTGCTGCCCTACCATGCCGGCTTATCAACCGATGAACGGACAAAAAACCAGGAGGCGTTTAACAAGGATGAAGTACAGATAATAGTAGCCACCATTGCGTTCGGGATGGGCATCGATAAATCGAATCTGCGTTTTGTTCTCCATGCCGACCTTCCTAAAAATATCGAGGGCTATTATCAGGAGACAGGCCGGGCAGGCCGGGACGGAGATCCCGCCCACTGCCTCCTTTTTTTCGGACGGGGCGATATCCCCAAGATCCGTTATTTCATTAATGAGATAAAGGACGATAAAGAACGGTTTATTGCGATCGGGAAGTTCAATCAGATTGTAGGGTTTGCAACGCACAACGTATGCAGAAGAAGACAACTCCTGGGATTTTTCGGGGAAGACTATCCCGATGATAATTGCGGCGCCTGTGATATCTGTTCCGGGTCGGTCGAACAGGTCGACATTACCACCGATGCACAGATACTCCTGTCGGCAATATCAAGAACCGGGCAGCGGTTCGGGACAGGCCATATTATTGATATTGTGACCGGCGCCGATACAAAGCGCATCCGTGAACTTGGACATAACAGTATCAGGACTTACAGTGCAGGAAAAGGCAGGGACAAGAAATACTGGCGTTCTGTTATCGATGAACTTATAGCGCAGGAAACCATTCTGCAGGAAGGAGATCCTTACCCTGTGATGAAAATTACCCCGAAGGGCTCTGATATCCTGTTCGGGAGGGAAAGGGTCATGGCATTGAGGAAAGAGGAGGGAAAGGCGAAGACCGCAAGGCAAAAAGAAGACGCTGAGGGATATGACAGGACACTTTTCGAGAAGCTTCGCGCTGCCAGAAAAAGGATTGCCGAAGGGCAGGAAGTCCCTCCCTATGTCGTATTTTCAGACAGGACCCTGCGCGAGATGTGCAGGCGCTTTCCTTCGAAACTCTCTGAAATGAGGAAAATAGGTGGTGTCGGTGACGCCAAACTTGAACGATATGGCAGGGACTTTATCCGGGAGATACAAAGCTATCTTAAGGAAAACCCCGGAATAGCTATTCCGGAACCGGAATCGGTGGATGCCGGAAGTGCAGGTTTTCCGCACAAGAAGAAAAAAGGTGAAACAATCGAAGAAACCTATATGTTTTTCAAGGGCGGGATGTCCCCCGATGATATCGCCAAACTGCGCAGTCTTGCGCCTTCCACCATAGCGTCCCATCTGGAACGTCTGATCATGGACGGTCGTGATATAGACATTAACCGGCTTGTCGAGCGGGGAAAGCGACTGATGATAGAGACATTTTTCAAGACCATCAAAGGATGGGAACTGAACCCTGTCGTGGAGCATTTCACCGGCACGGTAAGCTATGAAGAGGCAAAACTGGTAAGGGCGCATCTGCTGCGGAATAATAAAGTATAAAACATGCCAATTTTATTAGTATGCAATGTTGGTATCGCCCCCGCCTGTTGTCATGCCATTGACATAAATATCGTCATTTGGCATGATATATGACGATGGATATGGTAAATGGCAACAATGATAAAGGCCGGTGGATTGAACGTCTGTTTGATTTGCCTGCTTTGCTGGCGAAGAAATCTTATTTCCTTCTTGGGCCGAGGCAGACGGGAAAAACTTCACTTATACGGAAAACCCTGAAAGATGTGCGGGTTTACGATCTTCTTGATACCTCGGTCTATTTAACCCTCAGTCAGAACCCTGGCCGAATAGCCCAGGAAATCACCCGAAATGACCATATAGTAGTAATCGATGAAATTCAGCGAATTCCGATCCTCTTAAATGAGGTGCACCGTCTTATTGAAAATCGGAGGATACGGTTTTTGTTAACGGGTTCCAGTGCCCGCAAGCTCCGTCAGGGTGGCATAAATCTCCTGGGTGGCCGGGCAAGGATTAAATATTTGCATCCGCTTACTTACAGGGAATTATCGGGCCAATTTGATCTTTTCCGCGCTTTGAATCGAGGTCTTCTTCCCTCGGTATATTTCTCTGACGACTACCATGCAGACCTGCAGGCATATGCCGGACTCTACCTGCAACAGGAAATTATGGCAGAAGGCGCTGTCCGCAATATTCCGGCCTTCAGCCGTTTTCTCAAAATAGCTGCGCTTTGTAATGGCACCATTATCAACTTCACCAATGTCTCAAATGACGCACAGGTTGCACGGACAACAGTGTATGAATACTTTGAGATCCTTAAAGATACGCTTGTGCTGCATGAACTGCCTCCATGGCGTCACTCAAAGAAAAGAAAACCGCTGGCATCTTCGAAATATTACTTTTTCGATGTTGGAGTTGTTGCTGCTCTTCAGGGCAGGGAGTTCAGACAGGGCACCCCTGAATTCGGTGAAGCGTTTGAGACATACCTTATGCATGAACTCCTCAGTTATTCAGATTATGTCTCAGGAAATCCATTATACTTCTGGCGGACGACCTCAGGGTTTGAGGTCGACTTCATCCTTGGTGATCATACCGCTGTTGAAGTGAAGGCAAAAGAAAATGTTTCGTCAAACGATTTGAAGTCACTCAGGGCCCTTTCAGACGAGAAAAAAATGAAGCGTTATCTCTGTGTCAGTTTAGAGGCGCGGGCAAGAAGAGTGGACGGAATAACAATACTCCCCTATAAGGATTTTCTGGATGCATTATGGAGTGGAGAGTATGCCTAAAATTATTTGGTAGGCGATGCTGGTATCGAACCAGCGGCCTCTTCCGTGTGAAGGAAGCGCTCTACCACTGAGCTAATCGCCCACCTGCGAAGAAGTAATTCCGGAATTCCTGATGACTGAAAGTCTCAACCCGGAAATTCCGTGTGAAACAATACTATATTACCTAATATTTTATTTTTTTTGAAAGTCTCCTGGTGGACAACATACATTGGGAAACAACAGGCGGGCAAAAAATATCAGTTGGAATGTTTCTTGTGCTATATTTATTAGTATGAAAGGTGTATCGAAAAATGTCTGGATAAAGAAATCCGAATCGTTTAAATCTGCAGCAGACTTTAATTTGGATTACTATCTGTCTATGAATCCGCAGGAGAGGCTTGACACCATGCAGTTTTTAAGGAGAATAGCCTTTAATATAAAAAAAGAACGAAACCATGGAAAAGGTAGAAAAAGACTACAGAGAGTTCTTGAAGTTATTCAATAAACACAAAGTAAAGTATTGCATTGTCGGTGCTTTTGCAGTTGCATACTATGCGATTCCGCGCTTTACAAAAGATATGGACATTTTTGTAGAACCATCAACACTGAATGGAAGGAAAATAGTGCATGCCCTTGAAGAATTCGGATTCGAAGCATTAGAACTCTCTGCTGAAGTTTTTGCGGAGGAAGGCAAGATTATTCAATTGGGATATGAGCCTATACGGATTGACCTTCTAACCGCGATTGATGGTGTGACCTTTGAAGAAGTATGGAGAAACAAGATAAAAGGTGAATATGGCGACGAAAGAGCCTATTTTATCGGTTTGGAAGAGTTAATAAAAAACAAGCATACTGCAAAAAGAAAACAGGATAAAATGGATATTGATATATTGCTTGCTGCAAAGAAACGCGTCCGTAAATGATCTTTTGATAACAGCTTGCTATTACCGGAGACCAATTGTTATCAATCGTTTTTTATATACTCGCCTTGTAACCAAGGTTTCTGATTTCCCTGGAATTTTCTGTAATGAAAAAAATATTTACTCTTGGAACTGATCTGAGAAGCGAAGAGGATTTCACCGAAATCCTCTTCGCGTATGATATAGGAGCGGTAATAGACGTCCGCAGTTTTCCGAAAAGCAGGATACCGCTCTTCACCAGGGAGAACCTCCAGGCTTTATTGCAGCGCGAAGGAATCGCATATCATTTCCTCGGAAAGGAGCTGGGGGGCTTCAGAAAAGGGGGATATGTTACTTATGCGAGTACTCCTGACTTCAGCCGGGGAATCGACCTTCTCGAATCGCTTGCAGGGCTAAAGCCCTCGGTCATAATCTGCGCTGAAAAGTTTCCCTGGAAATGCCACAGGAGGTGGATAGCGCGGGAGCTGCAGAAAAGGGGCTGGGAAGTGGACCATATTATTGATAAAGGGAAAGTGTGGGTGCCAAAGTGACTCAGGCTTATTAATGACGGGTTGAGTAACAGAGCAGATGCAGTATCATCGCTCATTCTCGATCCGCTTTTGCGGATCTCCGAGGAACAGAGTGTCTTCCGCCTTAAGGCGTTGAGCACTCTGTAAAGCCGCTCTGGCACAACATCTGCTCTGCTTGATAAAGAAAATTATGAATAAATTGAGCTGTATCCCTTTTATAAAATGTATATTCTCGTTAAGTTGTATTCCTTATTCGTTATGTTTTCGTTTAAACTAATTCCTGGCGGATTTTTTCTGTTCCCTGCTTTCTCTATCTGCCTGCTGATAACGGAGGGGTGCCAGAGCGGTTGAATGGGACGGTCTCGAAAATCGTTGTGGGGGCAACTCCACCGAGGGTTCGAATCCCTCCCCCTCCGCCATACGGCCGGTTATCTGCGCTCCTGAAAGAATTTTTTCAGGAGTCCCGCGCACTCCTCCTGAAGCACTCCTGAGACGATCTCTACGGTATGGTTCAGCCGTTCATCCGAAAGAATTCTATAGAGACTGTCGACAGCCCCGCCTTTTTCATCCCTGCATCCATAGATAAGGTGACCGAGACGGGCGTTAATCATCGCCCCCGCGCACATGACACAGGGCTCTTTGGTGACATAGAGGGTTGCATGATTCAGCCGCCAGGTAGCTTTCTTATGCGCGCCGAGCCTGAGCACAAGCGTTTCCGCATGGCCTGTGGGGTCATTAAATGACTCCCTGCAGTTATGTGCTCTCGCGATTACCACATTGTCCTGCACAAGGACCGCGCCGACCGGAACTTCGCCCTTCTCATAGGCGATCTCCGCCTCTTCGATAGCAATCCTCATGAAATGAAAATCGTTTTCGTTGATCATCTTCACCATATTCTAATGAAAGGGAACGAAAAATTCATGTAGCGAGAGATAGGGCAAAATTTTTTAAACAGCCGTTGAAGCCGCAGGGAATGGAGAGGGGCATGACTCGTTTTTTGAATCACAATCACGGGTAACTTCGAGGAGACCGGAGACGAAGCGGAGGGCTCAGCTCTGCCTTATATACAAACATTACAGTCAGATAAGCCTATGCTCCTTCACCAAGGTAGTTTATTGTGATTCAAAAAACGAGTCATGCCCCTCTTTGGTAAGACATTCCGGACGGCAATGCTATACAATAAGAAACCGATTTATGAAACACGATGACCTGATATTTTTCAAACAATGGTTTGGTGATTATTGCAGATCATTCTATTCAGACGAACTTGAGGATCAGAAGAACATCCTGCTCAAGGAAGAGCATACATTCAATGTTTGCAGGAATATGGTCAGGATCACCGGGGACCTGTCACTCGATGAGCAGCAAAGATTACTCGCCGAGACGGTTGCCCTTTTCCATGACATTGGCCGGTTTCCGCAATATGCCCGTTTCAGGACCTTCAGGGACAGCGACTCGGTGAATCACGGGATACTCGGCGCAGAGACCTTGCACGAACAAAGGGTCTTGCAGCGCCTTTCTCTGGATGAGCAAACCATAATCCTGGAGGCCGTCAGATTCCACAATGCATTCTCCGTTCCAAAGAATGAAAATGACGAAATTATCTTTTTTATCCGGCTGGTCAGGGATGCGGACAAACTTGATATCTGGCGTGTCTTCCTCGAATACTATGAAAGTCCCCACGAAAGCAAGGCGTCTGCGGTCGGGCTCGGACTCCCCGATGTTCCTGAATATACAAACGGCATATTGTCGGTCATATATGACAAACAGATTATACGTCTTGCCGACCTGAAGACACTGAATGATTTTAAACTCCTCCAGCTCTCGTGGATATTCGACCTGAATTTCAGACCTTCGTTCCAATTGCTGAAAGAGAGAGATTATATCAACAGGATTACAGCACACCTGCCGCAGACGGAAGAGATCAGGAATATCCTGGCATTCCTGCTGGAATACGTGCAGGGGAAATTGAACGGGCACTAACCTCATCTTATTTATACTATCAGGCAGAATACTTGTTGTAGTCCGTCAGAGCTCAAATACCCTATCCTGTCACTATCGTAGGGAGTGTCTAAAAAAAGTTCGAAATCTTATTGTGTTAATGCGCCAGTATCCCAGAACTTCCACTTGAGGAAATCGTTGATGCCCCGGGCAGCTTTCTTGCCCGCGCCCATCGCGAGGATTACCGTTGCTGAACCGGTGACGATATCTCCACCGGCAAAGACCCCGGGTTTCGCAGTCATTCCGGTTTCATGATCTGCAATAATATATCCTCTTTTGTTCAGGTTCAGATCCGGCATCGTCTGTGTCAAAAGAGGATTCGAACGGGTTCCGATCGCAGGGATTGCAACATCTATCTCCAGGGTAAATTCACTTCCTTTTATTGGAACAGGCTTTCTCCTCCCTGATGCATCCGGTTCTCCCAGTTCCATTTTTATACATTCAACCGCCTTCACATTCCCCTTGCCGTCATCGAGGAACCTCAACGGCGCTGTCAGAAGCATAAACTCTATACCCTCTTCATGGGCATGGTGTATCTCAGCCTTCCTTGCAGGCATCTCCGCTTCGGAACGACGGTACACGATATATGCCTTTTCAGCGCCGAGGCGGAGGGCAACCCGCGCAGAATCCATGGCAACGTTGCCTCCTCCGAAGACCGCAACCTTTTTGCCCCGCCTGATCGGAGTGTCGTATTCAGGGAAAAGGTATGCTTTCATGAGGTTTGCCCGCGTGAGGAATTCGTTGGAAGAATACACACCGTTCAGGTTTTCTCCGGGAATCCCCATGAAAACCGGAAGCCCCGCGCCGGTTGCAAGAAAGCAGGCGTCATATCCGTGATGGTTCAGCAGTTCATCGATGGTGAAAAGTTTGCCGATCACCGCGTTGACCTTCAATGTGACTCCAAGCTTCTGAATGTAATCGACCTCCCGTTCTACGATCGCCTTGGGGAGCCTGAATTCCGGTATCCCGTAAACCAGGACCCCGCCGGGTTTATGCAATGCTTCGAAGAGGGTTACCTCATGGCCTGACCGTATGAGATCCGCCGCACAGGTCAGGCCGCCGGGGCCGGAGCCGATAATGGCGATCTTTCTCCCGGTCGGCTTTGGTTTTTCCGGCATCTGTATTTCGCCCTGTCCTGCTTCATAATCTGCAACAAACCTTTCAAGGTTGCCGATCGCAACAGGGTCCCCTTTTTTCCCGAGGATACACATCGACTCACACTGGATTTCCTGCGGACATACCCTGCCGCAGACCGCAGGCAGCGCGTTCTTCTCCTTTATTTTCCATGCGGCCTCTATGAACCTTCCCTCTTTGATCAACTGGATAAAGGAGGGGATATCAACCTCGACCGGACAACCGCTTCTGCAGGTAGGTCTCAGGCATTTCAGACATCTTGAAGCCTCCTCTGCAGCTTCTTCCGGGGTGTATCCATAGGGGACTTCCATAAAGTTCCGGGCGCGCTCGCGGGCTTCCTGCTCTCTCATCCGAACCCTGTCTTTTGACTTTTTCTCCTCCACGCTCATTTTGCCTCCCGCATGATTGTATACCGCTCGAACGCTGCCTTCTCCTCCGCCATATACATTCTCTGCCGTGCCATAAGGAGATCGAAATCCACCTTATGGCCGTCGAATTCAGGACCGTCGACACAGGCGAACTTTGTCTCCCCGCCGACTTCCACCCTGCATGCCCCGCACATTCCGGTGCCATCGACCATGATAGAATTCAGGCTCACGATGGTTTTCACCTGATGTTTTTCGGTCGTTATACATACGAACTTCATCATGATCGCCGGGCCGATCGCGACTACCCGCTGAATGCTCTTGTCTTCTCTCAGGAGTTCATCTACCGGAACGGTCACCACTGCTTTCCTTCCATAGGAACCATCGTCAGTCACGATGATCAGCTCGTCGGACACCGCGCGCATCTGCTCTTCCCAGAAAATCAGATTTTTTGTCCGTGCTCCGATGACCGAGAGTACGGTATTGCCTGCCTCTTTCAAAGCACGGGCGATCGGGTACACCGGCGCGATGCCGACTCCCCCACCGACACAAACGACTTTCCCGAAGTTTTCGATATGCGAGTGCACGCCGAGAGGACCGATGACGTCGTGGAGGGAATCGCCCTCGCGGAGTTCAGCAAGCTGGTGGGTTGTTTTTCCCATTTTCTGGAAAACGGTCGTGATCGTTCCTTCCCCATGATCGAAGTCTGCAATGGTGAGCGGGATGCGCTCCCCCTGCTCATCGATCTTCAGGATGAAGAAATTCCCTGCCTTTGCCTTGCGCGCGATCTCAGGCGCCCCGATTTCGAACAGGAGTACCGCATCGGATAATTCAATTTTCTTCAAGATTCTAGACATATCCCTGCCCCGATCTGTATTTTTTTGCCCTCATACGCTTATTGAGAGGCGATAAATTTTTACTTGACAAGATATGGTGCTTTTCAGTATAACATAACCGCTTATGCCTGGAACCTATTTGCCATCAGAATATTTACCGGTTCTTATATTCATCCTGATCGCCTCGGCTTTCGGCCTCGGCGCACTCATCATCGGGTATCTCTTCAGGCTAAGAAAACCCTACTTTGAGAAGCTCCTGCCTTATGAATCCGGTATCGATCCGAAAGGTGAACCCCGCACAAGGTTTACGATTCGCTTCTATATAATCGCGATGCTCTTTGTGGTATTCGATGTTGAAGCGATCTTTATTTATCCTTGGGCGGTTGTCTTCGATAAAATCGGCATCTTTGCATTCATCGAAATGGTGATCTTTATCGTCATTCTTTTGATCGGTTATCTGTACGCCTGGAGAAAAGACGCATTCGTTTGGGATTGAAATAACCAACAGGGGGTTAGAAGATGTTAGATACATCAGCCACGGGTCTCGTTCAGGTAGAAGAAGACACCAGGATATTGCCTCCCAACCTTATCGTCACTACCTTTGACAAGATTGTAAACTGGGGAAGGCTGTCTTCGATCTGGCCTATGACCTTCGGCCTTGCCTGATGTGCCATCGAGATGATGGCCGTGGGCGCATCACATTATGATTTCGACAGGTTCGGCGTCATCTTCAGGGCATCCCCGCGTCAGGCGGACTGCGTCATCGTTGCCGGTACCGTCACCAAGAAAATGGTCCCCGTGATACGTCGGGTATACGACCAGATGCCTGATCCAAGATATGTGATCGCTGTCGGGAGCTGTGCCTGCACCGGGGGAATTTTCAGGACATACAGTACCGTGCAGGGATGCGATACGTTTCTCCCTGTTGACGTGTTTATCCCGGGTTGTCCTCCGAGGCCCGAGACCTTTCTCGAAGGCGTAATGCTTCTCCAGGAAAAGATCAGAAAAGAACAGGCGAGGTGGAGTCCATGGCGGTAACCGAAGTAAAGGCCGGGCTGCATGCCCAGGGTATCGATCCGGCTCAGATCGCCGAGATGATAAAAGAAAGATTCCCTGAACAGGTTCTTGAAGTGACCAGTCACAGGGACCAGGTCTCTGTCATTATCAGGAAAGATCAGAGCGTTGCAATACTCAAATATCTTCACGACGACCCTCTCCTCAGTTTCGACCACCTCAATGACCTGACTGCTGTCGACTGGATGAACAAGAAAGAGGTTAGGTTCGAGGTCGTCTACAATCTTTTCTCGATAAAGTACCGCAACAGGATCCGCATCAAGGCACAGGTGCCTGAGAATAACCCGAAAATCGGCACGGTTGTTCCCCTATGGGCCGGAGCAAACTGGCACGAAAGAGAATGCTATGACATGTTCGGCATAGAGTTTGTCGGCCACCCTGACCTGAGGAGGATCCTCATGCCCGAGGACTGGGAAGGACATCCGCTGAGAAAGGATTATCCCTTAAAAGGCCCGGATTTTGAGAATGACTGGCCGGACTTCGTTAACGCGGTGAAGAGATCGCAGGAGCTGAAGGAGTTTGAGTGGAATGATTAAGATGGAAGAACCTGAAAAGATTTTCGAAACCAGGGAACTCAATGTCAATATGGGACCCCAGCACCCGGCTACACATGGTGTCTTGCGGGTCGTCCTCGACCTCGATGGCGAGACAATTGTCAAGCTTACTCCCTATGTCGGCTATCTCCACCGCGGGCTCGAAAAACTCGGAGAAAGCCTGAGCTATTTCCAGGCCCTTCCGCTGACGGACAGGATGGACTATGTCTCTGCCATGTCGAACAACATCGGATATTGTGTTGCAGTAGAAAAACTCTACGGGATAGAGGCGCCTCCCAGGGCGAAGTTTATCAGGACCATTGTGGGTGAGTTATCCAGGATATCGAACCACCTGCTCTGGCTTGCCACTCATGCCCTTGACATCGGAGCGATGACCGTATTCCTTTACTGTTTCAGAGAGAGGGAATGGATACTCGAACTCTTCGAAATGATCAGCGGCGCGCGCCTTACCATTACCTATCCGAGAATCGGCGGGGTGCGGAACGATATCTCCCAGGAATTTATCGACAGCACGGTGAAATTCCTTGATGAATTCCCTTCGAGAATCCTTGAATATGAAACCCTGATCGACCAGAACAGGATCTGGCTCCAGAGGACCGTTGGCATCGGGGTCATCTCTGCTGAAGAAGCGGTCAGCTGGGGTATGACCGGCCCGACATTGCGGGGTTCCGGTGTCCCGTATGACATAAGAAAGTTCCAGCCGTACGATGCCTATGACCAGATTGAATTCGAAGTGCCCATAGGCACAGCTGGCGACACGTACGACAGATATCGCTGCAGGATGCTCGAGATGAGACAGTCTGTAAAAATCATCAGACAATGTCTTGAGAAGCTGCCCCAGGGACCGGTGATGGCGGATGAACCGAAATTCGTTCTCCCGCCAAAAGACAAGATGAAAGCGATAACCCATCCGACAGATATGGCATATTTTATTATTGAAAAAGCCTGCAAGGGCTGCGGCATGTGTTTGCGGGCATGTCCGGCAAAGGCGATCAGCGGAGAAAAGAAGAAACCGCATGTGATCGACCAGTCGCTCTGCCTGCAGTGTTCTACCTGTTTTACGACCTGCAAATTCAAATCTCTGACGGTCGTGCCGGGCGGAAAGGGACTGAGTGACGAAAAACTTGCTGAAATGGCAGTCGCGCCCGACCAATTGCCCGAAGATATTAAAGAAGCCCAGCAGAACCTGACCAGGCAGTTCGATTTTATCAAAAAAGGGCCCAGAGCGCCTGAAGGCGATATCTATGTTGCGACCGAGGTACCCAAGGGCGAACTCGGGTTCTATTTTGTAAGCGACGGGTCGGGCAAACCTTACCGGATGAGGCTGAGGTCGCCTTCCTTTATCCATGCCGGATGTTTGTCGAGACTCTGCATCGGACATCTCGTCGCTGACGTTATTGCGAATATCGGAACTATTGATATCGTCCTCGGAGAGTGTGACAGGTAGGCTATGAATATCATGGGCATGACAATCGATCCTTCATTCATCGACGCGTTCGTGAAATTTACGATAAATGTAGTCATTATCATTGTGAAGATCGCAGTCGTTCTGGGAATAGGATTGCTCCATGTCGCCTATGCGACATATTTCGAGCGGAAAGTCATCGGCCATATGCAGGCCAGGCTCGGCCCGATGAGAGTCGGTCCCCACGGTCTTCTCCAGCCTTTTGCAGACGGCATCAAATTATTCTTCAAAGAGGATATTATCCCTGCCCAGGCAGACAAGGTGGTCTTTTATCTCGCTCCGGTAATCTTCATGGCTTCGGCCATGGTTAATCTTGCAGTCATACCGTTTGATGCAAGCTTCGTCATTGCAGACCTCAACGTCGGTCTCCTGTTTATCTTCGCTATGGCTGGCATTGGGGTATACGGTGTTTTCATTTCAGGATGGGCTTCCAATTCGAAATATGCTTTCATGGGCGGACTCAGGTCAGCAGCCCAGGTCATCAGCTATGAGATCGCACTGGGGCTGAGCCTTGTCGGGGTTATGATGATGGCCGGCTCGCTGAATCTTTCGGATATTATCAGGGCCCAGGGAGAATCGGTCTGGGGCATGTATGTATTTCCGCAGTTCCTCGGTTTTGTCGTGTTTGTCATTGCAGCAGTAGCAGAGACGAACAGAACACCTTTTGATTTGCCTGAGTGTGAGAGTGAGCTCGTCGCAGGATATTTCACGGAATATAGCGGGTTCAGGTTTGCCCTGTTCTTCCTCGGCGAATATATTGCCATGATTCTTATGGCATCGCTCTGCACCATCTGCTTCCTCGGCGGATGGACCCTCCCCTGGTATGTGCTTCAGGTATTCCCGTTCCTGTCCTCTGTGCCGGGTGTCGTCTGGTTCATCCTGAAAGTCTATGCGTTCTTTTTCTTCTATTACTGGATCAGGGCAACGGTGCCGAGATACCGGTATGACCAGTTTATGGCTATCGGCTGGAAGATTCTCATCCCGGTGGCAATAGCGAATATCTTATTAACAGGTCTGGTAAAAATACTGTTCTGATGAGGTAACGAAGCGTGACATTCAAGAAATTTCTGAAAACGATTACCTTCATAGAAATCTTTAAGGGTATGGCATTGACCCTGAAAACCATGCTCACCCGTGCCGTCACAATCCAGTATCCCAAGGAGAGGAGGAAGATCGCTCCGGGGTTCAGGGGTCAGCATGCCCTTGCGAAAGAAGCAGGCCGGCAGAAATGTGTCGGATGCGGTCTCTGTGCAGCCATCTGTCCTTCACAGTGCATCAAGATAACCAGGGCGAAAGGGAAGGTCGAAAAATACGAAATAGAACTCCTGAGATGCATATATTGCGGGTTCTGTGTGGAGGCCTGCCCGTACGGCGCCATTTCACTGACTGAGAATTATGAATATTCTTCTTATAAGAAAGATGATTTCTATATGACCAGAGAAAAGTTGTTGGCCAACTGGGATAAATACATGCCCGGCGATAAAGGTGAGGTCTATTACAGGAAATTCTGGAGACCCCTTGCCGAAGATTTCGGAACGCCGCAGAGCCAGGCATCGTTCAGAGGGAAGAAAGAATGATCTCGATCGGATTGTTTGCCTATTTTGCCTTTGCGATAGTCATCCTGTCGCTCCTCGTCATTACCCGCAGGAACCCGGTGCACAGTGTGCTCTTGATGCTCCTGCTCTTCTTCCACATCGCTGGTCTGTATCTGCTCCTGAATGCTGAATTCATGGCAGCCGTTCAGGTGATCGTTTATGCAGGGGGCATTCTCGTCCTGTTCCTGTTCGTCGTTCTCCTTATGAACCTGCGTGAGGAAATGACCATAAGCAAGTATGTCGGCTTCGGACCGACAGGCTTCACCTTTGCGCTCGGACTATTCGTGGTAGTGTTCATGTCACTGGGGTCATTCATTGCTGCACCGCCCGGACAATACAGTATTGAGCGCATCCAGGAGGAAACGCATATCCAGGCACTCGGGAAATTGTTATATACCCAGTTCCTGTATCCTTTCGAGATCGCTTCGCTTATTCTGCTTGTGGCGATGGTCGGTGCGATTGTCCTCGCGAAAAGGAGGCCCAAAACCTGATGGTTCCCTTAAGCTGGTATATGGTTCTCAGTCTTGCGGTCTTTACGATCGGGATGATCGGATTCCTTACGAGGAAGAATATTATTATTGTATTGATGTCGATTGAGCTGATGCTGAATGCGGTGAATATCAACCTTATTTCGTTAAGCCATTACCTTCAGGACTTGCGGGGGCAGATACTGGCCTTCTTTGTCATTGCTGTTGCGGCTGCCGAGGCTGCCATAGGACTTGCAATCGTCATCGCGATGTTCAGAAACAAGGCCACTGCGCATGTGGATGAAATCAATGAGATGCAGGGGTAAGGGGTAATTTATGGAACTGCAATTCTATCATGTTTTAATACCGTTTCTGCCGCTGATCGGATTTTTGATTAACATCCTGCTCGGCAAGGAAGTGACGAGATTCAATGCCCATTGGCCGGCTATTCTGGCCGTCGCCGGTTCCTGGGTCTGTTCTCTCTTTACCCTCAGGGATGTGCTCGCAGGGCATGTGATCGATGCAGACCTCTATACCTGGATTGTTTCCGGCAACTTCAAGGTTTCGGTTGGGTTCCTGATCGACCCCCTCACCGCAGTCATGCTCATCGTGGTGACCACCTGCGCAACGCTTATCCATATTTATGCAGTCGGCTACATGCACGGGGATACCGGGTATTACCGGTTCTTCTCTTATATGAATCTGTTCACTTTCTGCATGCTTATGCTCGTCATGGGGAATAACTTCCTCCAGCTCTATTTCGGCTGGGAAGGCGTCGGCCTCTGTTCGTACTTCCTGATCGGATATTACTTCCACAAGAAGTCTGCGGCTGACGCCGGGAAAAAGGCATTCATAGTAAACAGGTTCGGCGATTTCGGGTTCGGAATCGGCGTGTTCATGGTCTTCCTCACCTTCGGTACCCTGCATTATGCGGATGTCTTCTCCAATGCTTCGGCAATGGTAGGCAGGACAGTGAATTTCCTGGGGATGACCGTTGACCTCCCGACACTTATTGCGCTCCTGCTCTTCTGCGGAGCGGTCGGAAAATCAGCGCAGCTGCCGCTCCATGTCTGGCTCCCTGATGCAATGGAAGGGCCGACACCGGTCAGCGCGCTGATCCATGCAGCAACAATGGTTACGGCAGGGGTATTCCTTGTGGCGCGGTGCAGCCCGATATTCGACCTGTCGGACGTAGCGCTGAATGTTGTTGCGGTAGTCGGAGCGCTTACCATGTTTTTTGCATCGACCATTGCAATTGTGCAGAACGATATCAAGAGGGTTATCGCCTATTCCACCTGCAGTCATCTCGGCTATATGTTCCTTGCCTGTGGAGTCGGCGCATACGCTGCGGGTATCTTCCATCTCTATACCCATGCGTTTTTTAAAGCGCTCCTCTTCCTCGCTGCAGGAAGCGTTATCCATGCCGTCCATACGAACGATATCCAGGAAATGGGCGGACTGAAGAAATACATGCCTGTGACGTACGCGGTCTTCCTCATTGCGGGACTCAGCGCCATGGGATTCCCAGGACTTTCCGGGTTCTTCAGCAAGGACGAAATAATCTGGTCTGCCTATGCTTCCCAGTCCGCAGTCGGGAAATTTGTCTGGGTACTTGCAGTTTCCGGCGCGTTCTTTACCCCGTTCTATACTTTCAGGCTTATATTCCTGACCTTCCACGGCACACACCGCGGCAGCCGTCATGCAGAGGCGCATGGCCACAGTAGTGCACACGGATCAGGACATGATGATTCGCACGGACAGGGTTCTCATGGTGAACACCATATCCACGAATCCCCGGCAGTCATGACCGTGCCGCTCATGTTTCTGGCGCTTGGCGCGGTTGCAGCAGGATGGGTCGGCATCCCCCCCATTCTCGGTGGCGGAGCCCATTTCGTGCATTTCCTGGAGCCGGTGGTCGGTCATCCTGAATTCCATGGCACCCATGCAGAGGAATGGGCGGTCATGGGTCTCTCGACCTCTCTGGCGTTCATAGGCCTTGGACTGGCTGCGTTCATGTACCTGAGGAAGTCGGATCTCCATCTGAAGATCGGAAGGGCGTTCAGTCTGGTGTATAAGACACTCTATAACAAATACTACGTGGATGAAATCTATAATTTCCTTTTTGTTCAGCCGACCCTCTGGGTGGCGAGGAGAATCCTTGTAGGCTTTACCGACGCGAAGATCATAGAAGGTGTTGTCAACGGTGTTCCAAAGACCATAGGCAGCTTCAGCCAGGTCTTCCGGAAGATCCAGAGCGGCATAACCAACAATTACGCGATATTCATGGCGGCAGGAGCAGTATTTATTGTCGCCCTGGCAATTTTATTGCACGGCAGTCTATGACTCATAGAGGAGAAAGATGGAACAGGTAATAATGAATCAGTTAAGCTATCCGATCCTGAGCATGGTTATCTTCCTGCCGGTTCTTGGAGCGCTGGCAATCCTCATTAACCGGAGGGCATGGGAGGGACTCACGAAATGGATCGCTCTCGCAACGAGTCTTGCCACATTCTTCCTGTCCCTGACCCTTTTCACGGAATTCGACAAGACAACCCATAAAATGCAGTTTGTGGAGAAACACAGTTGGATCCCGAACTGGAATATCAACTACTACCTTGGTGTTGACGGGATCAGCGTCCTGTTTGTGCTTCTCTCCACGCTCACCGCGATCCTCTGTGTCCTGATCTCCTGGGAATCCATCACCAAGAAGGTAAAAGAGTTTTACATATCGATACTGCTCACGACCGCGTTTATGATCGGAGTATTCTGTTCCCTTGACTTCTTCCTCTTCTATCTCTTCTGGGAAGCTATGCTCATCCCGATGTTCCTCATCATAGGAGTATGGGGAGGTCCCAACAGGGTCTATGCAGCGATCAAGTTCTTCCTCTATACTCTGGTCGGCAGTGTACTGATGCTGGTCGGAATCATCGTCCTCTACCTGTATTCCGGCAAGACCTTCGATATCCTCACCATGATGACAATACCCTATCCGTATACCATGCAGATGTGGCTCTTCTGGGCATTCTTTGCCGCATTTGCGGTAAAAGTTCCCATGTGGCCGGTTCATACCTGGCTGCCGGATGCCCATACCGAGGCCCCGACCGCGGGGTCCGTGATCCTGGCAGCAGTCCTCATCAAGATGGGAGCATATGGTTTCCTGAGGTTCTCCCTCCCGCTCCTGCCGGACGCTTCAAAGGCAATGGTGCCCGTAATGCTTACGCTCTCCGTGATCGCGATAATCTACGGAGCGGTCATCTGTCTTGCCCAGACGGACTTGAAACGTCTTATCGCTTACAGTTCAGTCAGTCACATGGGTTTTGTTACCCTCGGTATTTTTGCATTGAACGCCCAGGGGCTTGAAGGCGGAATACTCCAGATGCTGAACCATGGTGTTGTCACCGGCGCGCTCTTCCTTTCAGTCGGGGTAGTCTACGACCGGACCCATACCAGAAAGATAGCCGATTACGGAGGACTTGCGTCGGTAATGCCCGTATACTCTGCTTTCTTCATGGTTTTTACCCTTGCATCGATCGGTCTTCCCGCAACCAACGGTTTCATCGGTGAATTCCTCATCCTTCTCGGCGGATTTGCTGCGAATAAGTGGGCCGGCGTTCTGGCCTGCACCGGTATCATCATCGGCGCGGGATACATGCTCTGGCTGTATCAGAGGGTATTCTTCATGGAGATAAATCCGAAGATTGCCGGTTTGTCCGACATGGACGTGCGAGAGACCCTGGCATTGCTCCCGATGTTATTCCTCGTTTTCTGGATAGGGATATATCCGAATTCGTTCCTGAGCTTCCTCCACCCTACGGTGCAGCATCTCCTCGAACAGATGAACATCCCCGGCGGGATTTATGAGGCCAGCTTCGCAAAAACGATCATGGAGGTAATCAGATGAATTTCCCGCTGCCTGATCTCAATCCGGTAATGCCGGAAATCCTCATGACTGCATTCGCACTCATCGTACTTCTCCTTGACCTCATCATAAAAAAGAAAGAGGCGATAGCACTCATCGCCATTGCAGGCACTGCGCTGATCGGGTTGAGCCTGTTTTCCTTCGGAGGAGAGACGTTCGGCGGCATGTACCTCTCGGACGGGTACAGCACCTTCTTTAAAGTCATCTTTTTTCTGAATGTTATTCTGTCGGTGCTGATTTCGATAAAATATATCGCGGTCGAAAAGGTGAACTTCGGGGAATATTACAGCCTGATCCTCTTCTCGACCATAGGGATGATGATCATGGCTTCTGCGTCTGACCTCATCGTGCTCTACCTCGGGCTTGAACTCATGGCCCTCAGTACCTATGTGCTCGCAGGGTTTATCAGGCACAACCTGAAGTCGACCGAATCAGCCCTGAAGTACTTCCTCCTCGGTGCATTTTCTTCGGCTTTTCTGCTCTATGGCATATCGATTATCTACGGGCTCACCGGTACGACGGATATCCGGGCAATTGCCGCATTTATTGCTGAGAAGGGGCTTGCCGACAATCTCGCATTGCTGCTTTCGATCAGTTTCTTCGTCGTTGCATTCGGTTTCAAGATCGCGGCAGCGCCATTTCACATGTGGGCTCCGGATGTGTATGAAGGCGCTCCGACTTCAGTCACGGCTTTCATGTCCGTAGGTCCGAAGGCAGCAGGGTTCGCTGTGCTCGGGAGGGTATTTTTGGTCGGCTTTGCGGCTGCCAAGGTCGACTGGGCAGTAATCCTGATCCCGATTGCAATTCTCACTATGGCTGTCGGCAACATTATTGCGCTTTCACAGACGAATATCAAAAGAATGCTTGCCTACTCATCCATCGCCCATGCAGGATATGCCCTGCTCGGTATTATCGCTGCAAACGGAGAAGGGCTCGCAAGCATGATGAATTATCTTATGATCTATGCCTTTATGAACATCGGGGCTTTTGCCGTGATCATCATGCTGAGGAGCGAAGGTTTCAGAGGTGAAGATATCTCGGACTATGAAGGACTCTCCAAGACGCATCCCCTTGCCGCAGCGCTTATGCTGATATTCATGTTCTCCCTGACCGGCATCCCGCCGACAGCAGGATTTATCGGCAAATTCTATATTTTCCTGGCGGCAATCAATGCTGGCTATACCTGGCTGGTTCTCATTGCGGTTATCTTCAGCGCGATCTCAGCGTTCTTCTACCTGAGAATCGTCATGTATATGTACATGAGAGACCCGAAAACAGAGGTGGTACTCACGACCTCATTTACGAACGGGATCGCCCTCGGCATCACTACAGCAGCAGTGCTCATCATCGGGGTGCTCCCCTCGACCCTTCTCAACCTCGCACGGGCAGCTGTACCAGGTTTTTAGCCCGATTCTTTCCCCCTGTCTGCGGTAGGAAGGGCTTATTTGATCCTTTTTATAACCGTCCGGAATTCTTCGGTTCCTGCGGCCTTCAGCAGCTGAAACAGGACGATCTCAACAGAGGTGATCACGGCACCTGCATCCCGCATGAACGCAATACCGGTCTTCCAGTTCTCCTTTGCCCGTGAACATACCGCATCCTTTGCCACGTGTACTGAATAGCCGTCGCGGAGCAGGCTGAGGCATGTCTGGAGGATGCAGACATGGGTTTCCATGCCGGCAAGGATTATCCTCTTCTTCCCTGTCCCCTGAATGGCCCGGGGGAAATTTTCTTCCTCACAGCAGCTGAACGTCATCTTCTCTATTGGCTGGTACCGGGGCAGGGCGTGCTGTATCTCCTGCACAGTCTGTCCGATCCCCTTCGGGTACTGCTCAGTCACGATTACCGGAATGTCGAGAAGTTTTGCGGTCTCGATCAGGTGAAGACAGTTTTGCACAACGGAGTCTCTCACCTTCATCGTGGCTGCCAGTTTCTCCTGAACGTCTATGATTGCCAATACAGCATTATTTCTGTCTAAAAAGAATTTTTCCATGGGTCTCCTTTCAAGAAAATCATTTCCTCCGTCATGCCGGTGTTCCCCGGAATCGCAGATTGACCGGTATTATACCAGAATGGATTCTGTACGTTTTCCATAACGCAATCAGCAGTGCATTATTGTATCCCTGTTCTGGTATAATTTCCTTGTTTTCAAATACAGAGGATATGACTACCGGAACTGTCTCTAAACAGAAATCCTATCTCATAGGCTCACGGCTGCCCTTTGTATCAGCCTCTGTGCTCCCTGCCATCCTGGGCGCGGTATGGTGCTGGGCTTTTGGACATGAATTCCTTCTGGACAATGCTCTCTTGGGCGTCCTCGGTGTCCTGTTCCTCCATCTCGGCGGGAATACTATCAACGACTATTTCGACTGGGACGAGAGCGACAGGATAAACAGGTTCCCCACGCCGTTCAGCGGCGGGAGCAGGAGCCGTACCGAACATGTGCTTTCCCGCAAGACATACCTCTCCATGTCAATCGTATTTTTTGTACTTGCAACTGCAGCCGGCGTGTTCCTGATCGTCACCGGACGGCCTCTCGTTTTCCTTATCGGAACGATCGGCGGGCTCTGCGGACTCCTCTATTCGGTAAAGCCCTTTTCTCTGCAGTCGAGAGGGCTGGGTGAGCTGGTCATCTTCTTCGCATTCGGGCCGCTGATTACTCTCGGAATGGGATATATCAACTTCGGCGCATTCAGTCCGGAGTATTTTCTCGTCGGCGTCCCGAACGGTTTCATTGTAGCGAACATCCTCTGGATAAACGAATTCCCTGATTATGAGGCGGACAGGAATGCCGGCAAAAGGAATCTTGTGGTGAGGCTCGGCACCGCAGCTTCGCGGTACGGATACATCCTGCTCGATATGCTGTTGTATCTCTCTGTCCTGGTCCTCATACTCCTCAGGGTTTATCCCCTCTGGTCTTTTCTCGTGTTCCTGTCTCTTCCTCTTGCGCTCAAGACAGCCCGTCATATGTGGAAGCACCATGCTGATCCTGAGGCAATCGTGCCTGCTCAGGCAGGGACCATACAGCTTCAGGCCCTGACAGCAGGTCTCACGATACTTTCCTTTGTGCCTGGCAAATATTTCTGAAGAAAAATCCGTGGCATCCTGGAAAGACAACGTCTCCTTTATCCTGATCGAGCCGCAGGAGCCGGGCAATATCGGCGCTTCCGCACGGGCAATGCAGAATATGGGGTTCAGAAACCTTGAACTTGTCCGTCCTGTCCCCTTCCTCACGAAAGAGGCTGAATGGATGGCTTGTCATGCCTATGATCTGGTAGCAGGTGCAAGAGTCCACGATTCGTTCCGGGATGCCTTACAGGGGAAGACCCTGATTGTCGGCACCACGCGGCGCAAGGGCAAAAAGAGAGGGCTGATCATGCCCCTGAGAGAAAGTGTCAGGAGAATTGTGGCCGCAGCAAAAAAAAATCCCCTTGCTATCCTCTTCGGGAGAGAACGCAACGGGATGACGAACGAGGAAGTTGCTGAATGCGGGTTTCTCATCACTATCCCTTCTGACCCGGAATTCCCTTCACTGAATCTCGCACAGAGTCTGCTGCTTGTCGCATACGAACTCGGGCAGCAGACCTGCAAGACCGCTTGCCCGGAACTGATCAGGCACAGGGAGCTTGCTCCGCTGTACAGCAGAATTGAGGCAACGCTCAGGCTGCTCGAGTTCATCCCAGGGGGAGACGCGGACCTTGAGAAGAAGATCATGAAGAACCTGAGACACCTGATCGGCAGGGCAGGGCTGACGGAATGGGAATTGAAGATGCTGCACGGATTGTGCACGCAGGTAGAGAAGAAGATAAAGGAGAGAACACCCGGTACTGTTTCTTTAAAATGAACAATGAGATTCTGTTGACATTTCACATACATTCAGCCGGAACAAAACACGGCAAGGCATTGTCGATTATGCGGACCTTTGGGATTCGAATCTCGGGGTTATCAGCACCCAGGTGTTGCAGGAGTTTTTTGTGATTGTTACCATGAAGCTCTCTTCTCCCCTGGATATTGCGATAGCAGAGAACACGGTTAAAGACCTGTTGACGTGGAAACCTGTTGTTATTACCGGGACATTGATCCTGAAGGCAATAGCTTTACCCTCCGGTCATAAATATTCCTTCCGGGATTCTCTCATCATAGCGGCAGCCGCCACCGGCGGGGCAAAAACAATTCTGTCGGAAGATCTTGCTGATGGTCAGATAGTACAGGGCATTCCATAAAGAACCCCTTTCAGTGAAATGTTCAGGAGGCTAATCAGTTCATGGAAGGGAAAAGACTCCATGGCCGTCCTTGATTATGATGAGTCAGGAGCAGCGAACAACCGGAAACTCCGCCTGAGTGTCTCTGCAGAAGGGGCCGGCAGGAGTCTTCCAGACTCATCCATGAACATCCTTCACGAAAACCCTTGCATATCCACAGGCTGGATATCGCGCCCGTTGATTAATACGGAGGGGGAACCCCTCAGCCCCAGTTCCTCTGCTTCCCTGTCTGATATCCGGTAAACATTCACCTCAGCTGCCCTAGCTTCACGATCAAGCGCCTGACGGATATTTTCCCTGAGGAGATCCCCGGATGCACAGCCTGCCGACAGGTAGCAATCGATTTTCATATTGACTTATATATAAAAATAATTTTATATTTTAAAAAGGCGATAACTTGTAATAAAGCAATATCATAGATTCACATAAATATTCTTATATTCAGTATAAGGATTTTTCGCATGGAGTGCAAGCTGTTTCGAGAAGGAGGATTGTTATATGGAAATCAAAGTGTTAGGGCCCGGGTGTCCGAATTGCCACAGGGTAGAGGAGATGGTCGAGGCAGCGGTGAAGGAACTCGGAATTGATGCAAAAATAGAAAAGGTTACCGATATGTTTCAGATCATGAAGTATACGATGTCCACTCCCGGAATTGTGGTAAACGGCAAACTGAAATATTCCGGGAAGCCGCTCCCATCCCCTGAAAGAGTCAAAGAATTGCTCAGGGCGGAGGCATAGCATGAAAGACCTCGTGCAGATATACAAAGCTCTTTCCGACGAGACAAGGCTGAGGATTATCAAGCTGCTGGAACACGGTGAGCTCTGTGTATGCGATATTGTGGCGTCGCTGGATATTATTCAGCCCAAGGTATCGTTTCATCTCGGCGTGCTCAAGGAAGCCGGGCTTGTGAAAGACAGACGGGTGGGCAAGTGGATTCACTACCGACTTGATGATTCCGAGATATTCAGAAGGTTTCTCCTCCTTTCAACCATAGAAAAGGTTGCGGGGGATTTTATCCATTCAGACAAGATGAGGCTTGAAGCATTTCTCAGGTCTAAAGAGGAGAAAATTGTTCCCATGAAGTTCAAGAACAGTTGCTGCGGGAGGTAATGTCATGAAAATCATGTTTTTATGCACCGGCAATTCCTGCCGCTCCCAGATGGCGGAAGGCTTTGCCCGGGAGTTGGGCAAGGAGTTGATTGAAGCATACAGCGCCGGCCTCAACCCGCAGGGAGTGAATCCCCGTGCGGTGGCTGTCATGAAAGAGGCTGGCATAGATATTTCACAGCAGACATCGAAATCCATTGATGAAGAACTTCTGAAGAAGATGGATGTCCTTATTACCCTCTGTGACAATGCTGCTGAGGCCTGCCCGTGGACTCCTCCCGGGATCAGAAAGATCCACTGGCCTCTTCAAGACCCGGCAAAGGCTGAAGGGAGCGAGGAGGAAATACTGCTTGAATTCAGAAGAATCCGGGATGAAATCAGAGAGAGAGTTGAGGATTTTATCAGGGAAGTGCAGCATGGGTGAAGGAGTCAAACGGCTTTCTTTTCTTGACAGATTTCTTACCGTATGGATTTTCCTTGCGATGGCTGCCGGCGTTGTCTCAGGATATCTGTATCCCAAGATTACCGATTTCTGGAACCTTTTTCAGGTCGGTACGACCAATATCCCGATTGCTGTCGGCTTAATCCTTATGATGTACCCCCCTCTGGCAAAGGTCCGCTATGAGGAACTACCGAAGGTCTTCAGCAACTACAGGATTCTCGGAATAAGCCTTATCCAGAACTGGATCGTCGGCCCTGTTGTCATGTTCGTTCTGGCTGTAATCTTCCTCCATAATTATCCTGAATACATGGTCGGGGTAATCCTTGTCGGACTCGCCCGCTGCATTGCCATGGTCCTCGTCTGGAACGATCTGGCCTGCGGTGATCCCGATTATGTTGCCGGACTCGTCGCGTTCAATGCCCTCTTCCAGGTCCTTACCTATCCGATATACGCCTGGATTTTTATTACCATACTTCCTCCCTTGCTCGGCCTGCACGGAGCGGTTGTGGATGTGACCATCGGTGAAATAGCGAGGAGTGTTTTTATATACCTGGGCATTCCCTTTCTCGCAGGGATAATTACGAGAATTACTCTCGTCAGGGCAAAGGGGAAGCAATGGTATCATGAAAAATTCATCCCCAGAATAAGTCCAATCACCCTGATCGCACTTCTTTTCACGATTATCGTCATGTTCTCCCTGAAAGGGGAGTACATGATAAAGCTCCCTCTCGATGTCCTGAGAGTCGCCGTACCGATGTTTATCTATTTTGTTTTCATGTTCCTGATTACTTTCTCCATCGCAAAGAAGGTAGGCGCCGATTACCCGAAATCCGCAACACTGAGCTTTACGGCTGCTTCGAATGATTTCGAGCTGGCAATTGCGGTTGCAGTTGCTGTCTTCGGGATTCATTCCGGCGCTGCCTTTGCAACGGTTGTCGGCCCTCTGGTTGAGGTTCCTGTATTGATAGGATTGGTGCATGTGGCGCTCTATTTTCAGAGGAAATACTTTGCCGACCAGTATTGCACGATTAAAGGCACAGATCCCCTGTAATGGAATGGCAAATGAAAGAGCGCTATAAATTTCTGATAGTCCTGGCAGTGTTTCTCCTCTGCTATTTCCTGCCCGTTGAAAATGCGCGGTTTGCCAATGCGCTCAACGAATCTCTTGCCTTGACAAAATGGTATGCACGGGAGCACGTCCTCCTCTGTCTTATCCCGGCTTTTTTCATCGCAGGCGCCATCGTGGTTTTTGTGAGCCAGGCGTCGGTCATGAAATATTTCGGGGCCCGGGCGAATAAATTCCTTTCATATTCGGTAGCCTCGGTATCAGGTTCGATTCTCGCCGTCTGCTCATGTACGATCCTTCCCCTGTTCATGGGCATCTACCGGAGAGGCGCAGGTCTGGGCCCTGCCATAGCATTCCTCTATTCCGGTCCTGCCATCAATGTGCTTGCAATCATCCTCACTGCCCGGATACTCGGCTGGGAGCTGGGGATGGCCCGGGCAATCGGGGCGGTTGTGTTCAGTATAGTCATCGGGCTTCTCATGCATCTGATTTTCCTGAAAGAAGAGAGGGCACGGCAGGAGGGAGAGGATTTTGATATCAAAACAGAAAAAGAATACCGTCCCTTGAGCAAGTCCGTCCCCTATTTTTTTACGATGGTCGCAATCCTGGTATTTGCAAACTGGGGAGAACCGCCTGAGGAAAGCCACAATCTCTGGTGGCTCATCTCCCGGTATAAATGGTGGATTGCCGGCTTTTTTTCTGTTTCTTTGTTGATCATGCTCATGAAGTGGTTCCAGAAGGAAGAACTGAAAGAATGGACGCAGCAATCATGGATACTTGCCCTGCAGATATTGCCGCTTCTTCTGGGAGGTGTACTTGCCGCAGGTTTTCTGCTCGGAAGGGTTGGCCAGGAAGGCATAATCCCGTCACACTCTATCGCTGCGCTGGTCGGGGGGAATTCATTCTTTGCAAATTTCTTTTCCTCGGTAGTCGGCGCCTTCATGTATTTCGCCACCCTGACCGAGGTGCCCATCCTTCAGGGGCTTATCGGCTCGGGCATGGGCAAAGGACCTGCGCTGGCACTCCTCCTGGCAGGACCGGCATTGAGCCTGCCCAACATGCTGGTTATCAGGCGTGCAATGGGAACGCAAAAAACCGTCGTGTTTGTATCTCTTGTCGTGATAATGGCAACGATGTCGGGAATGATTTACGGCTCGATAGTCGAATAGACAGTAAGGAGGTTGTGCGTTGGATATAAAGAAGTTGATAAAAAGCTTGCTCTTCATTTTCGTGGTAGTGAGTCTTGCAGTCCTCGTCTACAAGGAATTCTCTCCCAAAAGTGAGAGCAATCCTGCCGACATAACAGGGGAAAAGACAGACATAATATCTGCATCTGATGAATTCGCACCTTCTCCGGAGAGCCAGCCTTTACAAGAAGCTGCAACAGAGCAGAAGGAAAAGGCCCCTCCTCTTCTGATCGATGTGAAATCTCAAAACTCTAAGGTGATCGCATATTATTTTCACGGAACGTTCAGGTGCACCACGTGTCGCGCCATCGAACAATATTCCCATGAGGCCATTCAAACGTATTTTGCAGAAGAACTCGGCAACGGGAGCCTGGAATTCAGGCCGGTGAATATCGAAGAACCGGAGAATAAACACTTTATCCAGGATTATCAGCTTGTTACCAGGTCCCTTGTCCTTTCTCTGGTGTCAGACGGCAAGGAGACGAAATGGAAGAATCTTGCCGATGTCTGGGAGCTTGTGAGGGACAAGGAGAAATTCTTTCAGTACGTAAAAGATGAAGTTGATATATTCCTGAAGGAAACAGAGCGATGGAATTGATTTTTCTCAGTTCCGCTGTCTGGCTTGGGATTTTGACGTCGGTCAGCCCCTGTCCGCTGGCTTCAAACATCGCTGCAGTATCCTTCATATCACAGAAGGTTGCCCAGAGGAATACCGTATTCCTGTCCGGCATCCTCTATACCCTCGGAAGGAGTCTTACGTATGTTCTTCTGGGTGTTCTCATTGTAAAAACCCTGGTGGATGTCCCCATCCTGTCGGATTTCCTCCAGCGATATGTCAACAAAATCCTGGGGATTGTGCTGGTTCTCGTCGGTATGGTACTGCTTGACCTGGTGAGAATACCAGTATCTCTCCCGTCAGTATCAGAAAATATTGCAAGAAAACTCGTCGATACAGGGGCCCTGGGATCATTGCCTCTGGGAATTCTCTTTGCACTGGCATTCTGCCCGGTCTCTGCCGCCCTGTTCTTCGGAGGATTGATTCCCATTGCAGTCAAAGCCCAGTCAGGGATCGGACTACCCCTGCTTTACGGGATCGGAACTGCCTTGCCGGTATTACTCTTTGCTGTTCTCGTAGCAGCGGGCACAGGATATATCAACAGTCTCTATTACCGGATAACGAGAGTTGAGTTTTATACAAAAAAGGTTACAGGGGTCATTTTTATCCTGGCAGGAATCTACTATGCCCTTGCGTATATTTTTGAGATCGTTTGAAACGATAAAGAGGAGAAACAATGTGGCCTGGTATACCGTGAAAAATCATCAGGATGGCCGAAGTTTGTCTTTCACCCGGGGCAAAGGAGAACAGGTTCCGGAACTGTTCGTCAAAAGATATGCCTGGGTAAGTTCTCCGGGCAACTATGGCGGGAACTGGTGCTCATGAAGATGCTTGTTCAAGGAGGACAGCGGAATGCAGAAAAAGAATAAAGAACTGAAGCAGCTGGTCAGAAAAACCTACGCAAACATCGCCTCGCAGAACTCATGCTGCGTAATGCCTGCGACCTGCTGTTCTCCGGCAATGAACCCCGTGAACCTCCTTGAGACAGGGAGACTCATGGGATATTCTGAAGAAGAACTGAAGACCGGTCTTGGCGAGGCGAACCTCGGCCTTGGATGCGGGAACCCCCTTGCAATAGCAGAACTGAGGGCAGGAGAGACTGTCCTCGACCTCGGAAGCGGCGCCGGGTTTGACGCCTTCCTGTCTGCGATGAAAGTGGGGGGAAATGGTCGCGTTATCGGGGTGGATATGACTCCGGAGATGACGGCAAAGGCGCAGGCCAATGCCGGAAAGCTTGGCGTCGGTAATGTAGAGTTCAGACACGGAGATATCGAACATCTGCCGGTAGAGGATAATTCTGTCGATGTGATTATTTCCAATTGCGTAATCAATCTCTCGCCGGATAAAGAGGCCGTTTTCCGTGAGGCAGCCAGAGTATTGAAGCCGGGAGGGCGCCTGGCGATCTCAGATATTCTGAAAAAGGGGGAGTTCTCCGCGGCGATCAGACAGAATCCGGATGCGTACAGCGGCTGAATCACCGGTGCAGTTCCCGTGGAGGAACTGAAGAGGATGCTCGAAACAGCAGGATTCAGTGGAATTGACATCAGGGCCAAAGAACAAAGCGATGGGATAATCAGGAAATGGAATTTCGGAGCAGGCGTTGAGAACATGGTGTTCTCAGCGTATATCCGGGCAAAGAAAAGATAGAGGGGGGAGCATCCGGTACTCCGAATAATTTTTATTTGCCAGTTTTCCTTTTCCCGGGTATAATTTACCGTATGAGTCCCGAACTGCAGGGTGAACGCAGGAAGCATGAAAGGATTCCGTTCAGAGAGGAAGTCCTGATAGACGGCACCCGGATGTCTACCTGCATGGATATCAGCGAGGACGGACTCTATATTTCCGGGATTCAATCCTACGAAGAGAACAGTTTCATCCAGGTTACCATCCCTTTTCAGGAAGAAAAAGTAACGGTAAAAGCACAGGTCAGATATTGTCAGCCGGGCATTGGCATCGGGGTCATGTTTGTTGACATGACCGACGAGCAGAGAACAAAGATACAAGAATTGCTGCAAAGCATCCGCGGATAATCATCCGAACGGCCTGAAACTCAGCCCCGTCTTTTCCCTTATACCCTCCCCATCATCTGCAGGGCGTCTTCATCCGGCTTCTCGTAATAGTTTTTTCTCACGCCCTCGGTTACGAACCCCAGGTGTTCGTAGAATTTCTGTGCACCGGTATTCGAAACCCTGACTTTCAAATGGAGAAAGACACACCCTTTTTGCTTCAATTCTCCAACTGCTTCATCCATAAGTCTCGTGGCAACTCCCTGTCTCCGGAAATCCGGGTGGACAGCAAGGTCCAGGATGTTTGATTCATGGGCAAAATAGTCTGCACAGAGATACCCGATCACTGCACGCTCAAATTCAGCGACTTTCAGCAACGAGAATTTTTTACAGAGCTCATGGAGAAAAATCTCCCGTGACCAGGGGCAGCTGAATGAACGCTGTTCGATCTCCAGCACTGAGGGGATATCATCCGTCTGCATATCGCGGATAACAAGCTTCGGTATTCTGCTCATCCTCTTCTTTCTCTCCGGCTGCTTTCTCCAGTATACTGGAACACCGGACAAGAGTGAAGGGGATGGCAGGTGCAGGGAAACTTGATAAAAAGAGCGTTCCAAACCTAAAATAGAGAGGGTGAGGACAGGCTCTGCTCCTCTCAAAACCGGAAATTGACTGTTGATCACCGGGGAATCCTTATGATATCCTTCCCAGGACAATGCTCCGGTGATTCACGGAAAGAGGTATCTATGGCGAATCAGGCATGGTTTCAATGCATAAACGAACAATGTAATGCCAAATATCCGCTCAACTCGATCATCTACCGCTGCGGGACATGCGGATCATTGCTTGAGGTGCGGCATGATCTGAAGGCCCTTGCCCGGCGTGACGCAAAGAGCTGGAAAAAACTCTTTGACGAGCGCTACAAGTCCAACGAGTGGCCCTATGGCTCAGGCGTATGGGGTAAGAAGGAATGGGTTCTGCCGCAGATCGCGAACGAGAATATCGTTTCCCTCTACGAAGGCAGCACCAACCTGTTCTGGGCTGAGCGATTCGGGAAGATGCTCGGACTGGACGATCTCTGGGTCAAGCTCTGCGGCAATTCCCATAGCGGCTCTTTCAAAGACCTCGGCATGACCGTGCTGGTTTCGCAGGTCAAGCAGATGATCAGTGAGGGAGCGCCGATCAAGGCGGTTGCCTGCGCCTCCACCGGGGATACCTCCGCAGCACTGGCGGTATACTGTGCTGCAGCAGGAATCCAGTCCATCGTGCTTCTGCCGAAAGGAAAAATTTCGATCGCCCAGCTCATTCAGCCGATCGCCAACGGCTCGCTCGTATTGTCTCTTGATACGGACTTCGACGGCTGCATGAGTATTGTCAAGGAGATCACCAGAGACGAAACCATTTATCTCGCGAATTCCATGAACTCTCTCCGGGTGGAGGGGCAGAAGACTGTGGGGATCGAGATCGTCCAGCAGTTTGACTGGGAAACCCCGGATGTGATCGTCATACCGGGCGGCAACCTCGGGAACGTCTCTGCCCTGGGCAACGGTCTCCTCATGATGCGGGATCTCGGCATTATCAGAAAACTGCCGCGCATTATTGTTGCGCAGGCCGAAAGAGCCAACCCCCTGTACCGTTCCTATCTCACGCACTTTGATACGTATGAACCCATACAGGCTCAGAAGACGTTGGCGAGTGCCATACAGATCGGCAACCCTGTCAGTTTTGAGAAGGCTGTCCGGGTCCTCAGGCAGTTCGACGGCATTGTTGAGCAGGCTACTGAACAGGAACTGGCAGATGCTGCTGCTCTGGGGGATATTACCGGGATGTTCAACTGTCCGCATACCGGGGTTGCCCTTGCAGTCCTGATCAAACTGATCAAGGACGGCAAAATCGACAAGTCCGAACGGGTCGTGGTTATTTCCACGGCGCACGGGCTGAAGTTTACCGACTTCAAGGTGCGCTACCATGAGGGGACTCTGGATTTCCCCTGTCATTTCGCCAACCAGCCGATAGAGCTGCCGCCCAGCGTAGACGCGGTCAGGGAAGCCCTTCAGCATGCATTGCAGAAGAGGAGAAAACCGGCAGCGAAGAGGTCGTCAGGCTCCAGGGGCTGGAAGTCAGCCACCCTTGCCATTCATGGCACGGGCCACACCCGGAAAGCACATTATGCTGTTTCCACCCCGATTGTACAGACATCAAATTACTATTTCGACAATACCGCTGAACTGGTGAAATTCATGAAAGACAAGAGCGAGGGCCGGGTTGAGCGCGAACATGAATACGGCCGGTACGGCAATCCGACCCAGCAGGAATGCGAACGCAAACTTGCAGCCATTGAGGGCGCTGAACGGGCGATGCTCTTTTCGAGCGGTATGAGCGCCGTGATTCTGACAGTGATGGCGTACATGAAGCCAAAGGGGCATGTTATTTTCACCAACGACTGTTACCGCCAGACCCGTGATTTTGCCACGAACCTGCTTTCGGAATTCGGGGTAGAGGTCTCGCTGGTGGACCCTTCTGCAGAGGCAATCGAACAGGCAATCAAGCCGAACACCAATATTATCTTTACCGAATCGCCTACCAACCCCTATCTCCGCATCCTGGACATCCCGGCTGTGGTAAAGGTCGCGAAAAAACGCAAGCTCCTGACGATTATAGACGCCACTCTTGCGACCCCCTATAACATCAGGCCGCTCGAAATGGGGGTTGATCTCGTCATCCACTCTGCCACCAAATACCTCGGCGGACACAATGACTTGCTCGCAGGGGTGACCCTCGGCAAACATGCCCTGCTCAATGAGCTCATCCGCACCCAGCGGATGATCGGCGCCATGCCGGGGCCGTTTACCTGTTTCCTGCTCGAACGCGGGCTGAAGACCTTTGCCCTGAGGATGGAGCACCACAACCGTGCCGGGCAGAGAATCGCGGAGATGCTCGAAGCGCATCCGAAGATAGAAAAGGTCTGGTATCCGGGCCTTGAATCGCACCCCGACCACGGGATAGCCGCCCAGCAGATGCGCGGCTTCGGCAGTGTCGTTACCTTCCTGGTCAGGGGCGGTGAAAAAGAGACCCGCAGGTTTATCGACTCACTGGAGCTGTTCCTCATCACTCCGAGTCTCGGCGGAACCGAGAGCCTGGTGACCCATATGGCGACGATGTCATTCTTCGATTACCCGGAGGAATACCGCCGCTCGATCGGCATGGTGGACAACCTCGTCCGCATCGCCCTGGGGCTTGAGGACGTTGACGACCTGATCGCCGATCTGAAGCAGGCATTGGCAAGGACCTGACGTTTCCCCCGGGTTTGCCGGAACCTTTTTCGTTCGTCTGAAATAAACCCCAAAAAGGGACGGTTCTCTTCAATTAAGCAGAGGCAATTCCTGCTGATCTCACAATAAAAACAGAACCGTACCCTTTTCTTTCTCTGCGAGGTGCGCGGCAATCAATACGAAAAAGGCGAGATTGCTTCGTTGTCACTCGCAACCTTATCGCTGGATTTGGGTACAACATTTATGGGTTCATCTACAAAATTTGTAGTATTTTAACTACAGAAAAACCGGAATATTCCTAATTTCTTTTCACCCCCTCATTGGTGTAAAACACATTCTGCATCCTGCGATCTTCACAAAGCAGCAGGGAAAACAATATCCGAGCAACTTTTCAATACACAAGGGGGTACCAGAGATGTTCGACAACGATTCAAGAACATTTATTCTGAAAAACGTTCAGGGAAGAAGAACATTTGCGAGGTTTTTGAAGAAAAGTTTCTCTTTTTGCCTCTTAATCCTCATGTTCTCAATAAATTTTTTGCATATAAGCAGTGCAGAAGAGGTTGTCCCCATGCTTGTAACACAGGCAAAAGGTTCGGTATCAGGCACCTATCATTTCAGAGACATTATCAGGACTTCACCGGGAAGACTGTACTATATTCTGGGGAACAGGAATATTCTGGCAACAGGATGGCTGGAAGTATTTACATCCGAACAGGGAGAGTCATGGAGCAAAGCGGGTACGGTAAATGAATGGCTTGATACCGCAGATATCAGTGTCGCAATAGACAGCAAGGACGTCATTCATATCATTACCTATGACTGGGATCAGAGGCCATTTTATTTAACATTCAATACCCTTGACAGTCCCTCAGGGGATCATTCATGGAAAGAATATGAGCTCCTCGAAAATGACAGGTTCTCGTCTGTTTATAATTGTTGTATTGCCGTCGATGCTAACGATAATCCTCATGTTGTTTACAGGCTCTATGAATCTTACAAAGGGAAAAAATATCTGACGCTTCATTATGCAAATAAAATCAATGGACTCTGGCAGAAAACAGAACTGTGGCCAAAAGATAAAAAAACCAGTTTTTACGGAAAATTTGACATAGCTATCGGGCCTGACAATGTTCCCTATATACTCATGGGGAATATCGTTTTGAAAGGCGATGCGAATAACCCAAACTTTTTCGAGGAGAAGGACCTCGGTACCATATATGGGTATGGTCTCTCAATTCATCGGAATGGTGATGTAAGGGTCCCCCTTTCAAATAATACTACCTATGCACATTATGTGCATGATCATACTCAGCCATGGAGTAGCGGATGGACGTTGTACGATTCCGGCACTACACCCAGGGGTAGCCTCGTGACCTTAGTTGATGATGTCCCCTATCTTGTGTACCTGCAGAACGGCGGGTTATGGATGCAGAAAAACTTTGAAGCCCCTGTATTGTTGGCGACACAACCACCGGATACTGTCTGGACGAATGTATTCGCAGGGGAGCATTTTTATTATAACCATTTCCCCGGACTGCTTGATTTAGGCATCAAATCAGATGATGCTTACTGGTATGGGAGATTGCAGAGTTCAGTGCAAGCGTCTTTTACTGTATCGCCTCCTACGGGTATTTCCCCTCTCATAGTCGATTTCACTGACAATTCGATGGTCCCGCAGGACAGATCTGTTCTGTCATGGCAGTGGGATTTCAATAACGACGGAATAATTGATTCCATTCTCCAAAACCCTTCTTTTCTCTATTCTGAGCCTGGAAATTATACAGTTCGGCTGACAGTAACTGATTCTTGTGGAGGGATGAATACCAGAGTGTATACGAACTGTGTTGAGGTGAGAGGAGTGCAGGATGCAGACCGGGACGGTGTCGTTGATGCGGATGATAACTGTTTTTCTCTGTTTAACCCTCATCAGGTTGATCTAGATGGAGACGGCATCGGTGATGAATGTGACGATTCGGTCGAATTTTCCTTTCAGTCATTCTTTACTGCCGGACTGAAAACCTCGATGTCTGATGAAAAAAAAGCACAGGAAGTAACAAGCTATATGGCAGATACCCTGACCGATCAGAGTTTCCGGGTTCAAACGACATCACGCACCAGTGATGTGTTAAGCTTCGGTATAAAGGTAGAAGCGAATCAACTTGCAGGGGCTATGCTCCATGTTTATGTAAACGAGATTTTCGGGACTCAATTCCCTCCTGTTACCGTGTGGAATTATCATGCAGATGGTATATCGGTGCAGTCCTATCTGGGATTAAACGGGTATATCCATCCCGGATGGAATTCTATTGATGTAACCCCTCTTCTATCCCAGATGGGCGGCTTTGGATTTATTAAATTCCGGCTTTCAACCAACGGCAGCGGCTTCTCGGTATCGGAGGGATATTTTGTCGTAACCATAGACAACCGCACAATTCGTCTAAGTCCGCCGGAACTGGATTTTGCTTCAGTCGAAATCGGCGAATCCTCTGTTTCGGGCATCACCGTCTGGAATTCAGGGCCGCCGTCACTGGTTATTCAGGAAATATTTCCGCCTGCCGCACCATTCTCAATCCAGTCGGACGGATGTTCCGGTAAAAGTATCTCGGAGTCCTGTTCTGTCATCATAGGGTTATCTCCGGTTACTCCGGGCCTGTTTCATGATACGATGACCATCCTTTCAAATGATGCAGACACTCCGAATATAACGGTGAACCTGCAAGCAACCGTGCAGGAACCTTCCAATATATTAACCGGGAAAGTAACTGATTCATTGACCGCTCTGTCCATCCCTGAAGTTGGAGTAACAGTAAGCGATATTTTCGGCAAGCATACCGCAGCTACTGACTCACTTGGGATGTACACAATCACAGGGCTTGCCAAGGGAAGTTACACAGCAACCTTTACCAAGATGGGGTATAAGGAGAAAACGCTGAATGGCATTATCGAACCAGGCCAGAATATCCTGCATGTCGGCCTGTCACCATTGCTTGCTACGTTAACGGGTGTTATTTCTGACGGAACAACCGGAATGCCTCTGGACGGTGTTACCGTAACAGTGACTGATGCTGCCGGGCGCATTTCTTCCACTACATCTGACGCAAACGGCAACTATGTGCTCGCGGAACTGGCGCCTGGAGATTTTGCAGCCTCCTTTGAGAAGTCGGGGTATACAACCCGAACAGAGACCGGAACTTTGGAAGAGGCAGCGACGCGGATATTGGATATATCCCTGTCTCCGATTCCTCCTCTGGTAGTAATCATTACCTCCCCTGTCGACGGCACTGTGGTAAATTCCTCATGGCTGACTGTGAGCGGAACAGTGTCGAATAATGCACATGTTTCAGTAAACGGGACGTCAGTGACTGTAGTGGATAATGCATTTTCGACAATAATCCCCCTGAATGAAGGGCTTAATACCATAACCGCTATAGCAGCCGATAGTTATGGACAGACGGCTTCTCAAAGCGTCACGGTGACTTTGAGCGGGTTGCTCGATCAGGAAGAGATTTTTGTCAGTCCCCTTGCCATGGATTTTGGATCTGTAACCGTTGGTGCAGCGAGGTCGCGCACGCTTTCTATCTCCAACATCGGTACTGCAAACCTATCTATCAATCAAATATCTGTCCCGCAGCCGTTTATGGTTGCGGAAGATGATGAGTGTTCGTGGCAGGTTCTGACGCCTTCCTCATCATGTTCTCTCGGGATAAAATTCGTTCCCACTCAGGAGGGGGATTTTTCAGGCTCTCTCCAAATATCATCCAGTGATGCAGACCATTCTTTGGCTACCGTAACGCTCAACGCTTCAGTGAGTCTGTATCAGGAGGGTGCATATCTGCTCCCGGATACCGGCCAGAGTGTCTGTTACAACAGCTCTGGCACTGCCATAATTTGCCCGGGAAAAGATGAACCGTCTGCGCAGGATGGCAGTTATACCATAAACGCGCTATCCTTTACGGAAAACGGTGACGGAACTGTTACCGATAATAATACCAGACTTATTTGGCAAAAAGAGGACGACGGGATTCCCAGGACCTGGGATGAGGCGATGCAGTATTGCGAGAACCTGAATATCGGAGGACTTTCAGGCTGGAGGGTGCCCGCGAAGATGGAACTCCTGAGCATAGTTGATTACGGGCGGTCCGACCCGGTGATTCATCCCGAAGTCTTTCCCAATACGCATTCATCTCCCTACTGGTCATCTTCGGATTCCGTTGCGGATGCATTGTCTGTAGATTTTCTGGATGGTATCATTACTTCCCTAAGCAAAGCAGATAACGGAAAAGTACGGTGCGTCCATGGGGAATATCTGCCGTCTGAGTATATTGTGGACAATGGCGACGGCACAGTAACAGATTTTTCCACAGGACTGATGTGGATGCAATACGAATTACAATATCCTGTCTATCAAATGGACTGGTCCTCTGCACTCTCGCTCTGTGAGGGGACAACCGTAGGGAACTATTCGGACTGGCGCCTCCCCAATATCAAGGAGACGGTCTCTTTCTATGCCAACTGTAATAACTGGTCCTCCACTACTGCTGTCACTGATTATACGCAGGCATATGTCAGCAATTCCTGTGAAGGAGAAACAGCTACGCTGGAGAAATTAGTACAAGATCACAACATACGTTGTGTCCGGAGAGGCTGGGGGACATATAAAGGTATGGTAACTGGTACGGTTACCGATGCTGTAACCGGCCTTCCGGTCCCTATAGCCAATGTTTCCCTGACGGATTCTTCCAATACAACGCAGAGCATTCTCACAGATGAAGGAGGTCTCTATACAGTTACAGAAGTATCCACAGGTGATTTTACTGTGACAGCGTTTAAAGAAGGATATTATTCTCACAGCGCTTTGGGCGCTCTTGCTCCGGGTCAGGTGGTGACAATGGATTTGGATATCATGCCACTTCCAAAACCGGTAATAGGCGATATTACTGTCAAAGATATCACTCCGGATTCTGCAACGGTTTCCTGGACGACAAATCAACCGGCGGCCACTTTTTTTGAATACGGGATAACAACCAATTATGGTAGTTCCTATGCAGATCCCTCCCTGACATCGGCTTATGAAATAACTCTTGCGAATCTGAACCCCGCAACAACATATTATTTCAAAATTACCGTTACGAGCAACGAGGGGATATCATCATCGGAAGCAGGTCAATTCGCCACATTAACTCCTCCTTCGTCGATCACCATCACCTCTCCTTCAGACGGAGATAGCATATACAGACCTGACGTTATGGTTGCAGGTACCATTATCAACCCTCTCAATAAAGAAATTGGTATCACGGTGAATGGCATTGTCGCAACGCTCTACGGTGATCAATTCGTTGTCAACCATGTGCCTCTTGTCGATGGGTTGAATGTCATCACAATAACGGCAACCGATACCGACGGCAACACATTTTCATCATCCATAACAGTCAATGCCATAACTTCAGGTAATTATATCAGTATGAGTTCGAACATAGAATCAGGGATATTACCGCTTGAGACTGTTTTCCAAATCGACGGGACATTTTCCCTATCCCAGTCGACATTGAGCTTCTCAGGGCCGGGGACCGTCGAACTTCTGTCCTCAAGTGTTGACGAATATGCCGTAAGAATGACCGTTGAGGGGATATACTACTTTACCGCAAAGGTAACCGGACCGGATGGGACCATCTATCAGGATACGATAGGTATCGTAGTGCTGAACCGGGAGGAACTGGATGCGTTGCTGAAGGGGAAGTGGGAAGGGATGAAGACTCAACTGGGGGACGGTGACATCAACAAGGCATTGGATTATATAAACAGTTTCTCACGGAGCATGTATTATTATAACTTTGAACTCATGACAGATTATCTCCCAATGATAGTTCAGGATATGGGTAGTATCACGATGAAAACTGCCGAAGACAATCTCGCTGAATATGAGATGCCAGGCATTCAAGATGGGATTGTGAAATCTTTTTATGTAGAGTTTATGGTGGATATAGACGGTTTATGGAAAATAAATTTCTTTTAACAAAATGGACAGTATCGAGGAGTATTGATATGGGGGAAACATGAAAGTCATATTCAGTGTCCTTATGATGATGCTTGTTATAAGCTGTTCTGCGGCCGCATATGGAGCGACATTTAAAGGAAAGGTCATTGACGCGGATACAGGGCAGCCTATTGAAGGAGCAGTAGTTGTAGCATCTTGGATGGAAGAGACAACGACGCTGGGGGGAACTCATACGAGACTGAAAGAGGTAAAGGAGACCCTTACAGACAAAAATGGTGAATGGATGATAGATGGACCAAAAGGCAGGGAAGGTGGAAACATTACAGCAGTATTCACGCTTCTAACCGGAACATATTATACAAGAACTCCTGAATTTATTATTTTCAAACCGGGGTATTGTTTATGGCCAGCAAGTTTTACCATTGATTCATGCAAAGAAAAAATGAAACCGAATGGTAACGATAAGATAGCGGATGGGGTAACTGTTGAGTTGCCACAATTAGTAAAAAGGGAAGACAGGGTGAGTGTTTTACCCACTTATATTTCAGGAGATAGCAAAGATAAAAATCAAATCATTAGAAAGCAGAAAGAATTTATAAATCTTATCAATGAAGAAAGAAGAAATCTAGGATTTACAGAATATAAGACTTTAAAGGAGTTACAAAATGAAAAACACTAAATTGGCATTTATTTTAAGTTTTATTATTCTAGTGTTTTGTGCCTCACATGGTAGTGCCTTACAGGAGGCTACACATAGTTCAATTAATGAGACAATAGCACAGAGAACGATAAGCGATTTTTCGCTTCGCGATTATTTAACATTCAATCTCGGTTTTAAAGAGGGGGAAAAAGAAATATTGCATGGTATTAACACTCAAGGATTCATTGAAGAACAACCTGTCTTCTGGTGGCTTGGCTATGGTGGAGAACAGGAAGACCGTCCTGGATCAATTACCGATTACATTTTTAATCGGGAAACCCGTTCTCTGAATCATTTTCATAATCCTCTGTTATCTTGGAGTCTCGCAGGATTAAATGACAACTTCCTGGGTCAGCGCACCGGACAATCTTCTGTCCTGTGGGCACAGAATCCTGAACAGCATGTTGGCGGCAGATGGTCATGGCCCGATGCACGGAGGTATTTTTATATTGCATTAACGGGCAATAATACCGATGGTACTTTAGTCGCTCCAAGTAAAGCAGAACGGGATCAGTATTTTGCATATACCTTCAGAGCAGTCGGGCAGATTATGCATTTGGTGCAGGATGCATCTGTGCCTGAACATGTGAGAAACGATATACATATTAAGCCGGCATATGAGGCATATGTTAGCAAGATAAGAGAAAAGAACCCATCTTTATGGGGTAGCTGGTTAGGCAGCGCAATATCGTTTGATCGTTTTATCCTGGACATTCCTTCAGCAGAGCCTTCTGCGCCGGTGCCAATTTCACGGATTGTTGATACGGATATATACGCCGGCGACAATCCTGGTGTGACAGCAACGATTACCAATTCATCGCAGACTATCGGCATCGCAGAATACACAAACGCTAATTTTCTGAGTAAGGATACCATGTTCCAATCGAGTGCCCAGCACAACTTTGGTTATCCTCGAACTCTGGATACAGGTACGTGGACCGATAGCAAGAACAGGACATATATTAGAAAGATCGGCAGCGGGGACACAGTGGATCATTTGGCTGTTACGAGTCTTCTATACTTCTACAGATCGAGGTATTTCCCTCAGTATGATGATCATTTGCCTGTTTCTTTGGATTCCGAATGTTATAAAGACTACGCCTCCAAGCTCATCCCCCGCGCCGTGGGCTATTCGGCAGGGTTACTGAATTACTTCTTCCGGGGTGTTCTTGAAATCTCAGCGCCTGATCAGTATGTGTATGCGATCACTGATGGAAGCAGGGTTTATCCCTATGCCTATACCGATGACCAGGGCAATACGTATCAGACGCAGCAACAGTTATTCAGCCATATAAAAGCTAAGGTTTTGAATATAACCCCAAGGGAGAAAGACCCTGAGGGTAATGTGCTGAGCTATGAAGATATAGTCTCGGGCAGCCTGATTGCAGTGGCAAGATACAAGGTAATCCCAAACTATTCTCCTGATCTTGCCAATTATCCACCTGATGGTACCGTGATGATGAATGAAATAGAATATAGATACTCTATCTCGCAACCACTTACTATGACACCTGAGCAAATTATATCCCTGAACGCGGAACCTATGGAATTCACCTTTGATTTCACCGGGAACGAAATCCCCGCTGGCATAACCGACCTCACCTTGCAGGTAGTCTTTAAAGGGACACTGGGGAACGAAACGGATGTTGCTGTTGCAGTGGGGATGAAAAACCTGATGGAACCTGCCCACCAGGTGTTCTGGAATCTCACAGACATGTTTTCACTTTCCGATGGAGAAGCATATCACCTGTATACTTCGGAACAAATAAAGAATGATTCTTCTCTCAGAACCATTGTCGATCTGGACCACGACGGAGAAATTAATGAACCGGGCGAACCCTACATTGATCCGCATCCCATGACCTATGAAGTTGGTTATATGGGAGAGCCAGAGCCTACGGAGCCACCTTTCACTGTGGCAACAGCAATGAACCTGCCTGCGGGCAGTCATGTGCGGTTAATTGTCCTGGTAGACGATGAACTTTCACCGAACTTTCTGAGACTTGTCTGGTCGGATCCGATCGATTCAGATACGAATACCCATGATTTTGAATTCTTTGGAGTGATCAACGAAGAACTGAACGGTCTATGGCAAACTCCAACCCAGACGGAGGATTTCAGACATGGACTGAGTGAAGGGATACAAATTCCCATCAGACAGCATTTTCATACTGGAATACTCAGTTGTTACCCTCTTGTTACTGATCCTGTTACAGGGTATAAGCACTGTCCCTATCCTGAGGAAGAGGCTTTGCCGGCTGACTTGATACCGTATCCGGCTGGATTCTAAATAAGGGACACTTCCCCTATTTGCTGAAACTGAGATCCAGGAGAGAAAAATCCATATGCCAAGGATTGCAAGGGTATGCGTAGAGGGGTATCCTCATCATATAACTCAACGGGGGAACAATAAGGAAAAAGTTTTTTTTGATGAGGAAGACAGGCAATTTTATCTCGAAGTTCTGCGACGGTACGGAAATAAGCATGGGATAAAGATACTCGCATATTGTCTAATGGAAAATCATGTTCATATTCTTGGGATACCCGAAAAGGCACTATCTTTGGCCAAGGGAATAGGAGGAACAAATCTTATTTATACCCAATACATGCATCGTAAATATAAGCGGAGCGGACGGGTATGGCAGAACCGTTTCTTTTCTTCGGTGGTAGAGGAAGAACCATACTTATGGGCGGTAATCAATTACATAGAGGAGAACCCTGTCAGAGCAAACATTGTCAAGAGAGCAGAAGAATATCAATGGTCAAGCGCAAGGGCACATGTGGAGGGAATAAACGACAAAATGCTTTCAAAGGAAAACTATTTCAGCGATAAGGAAAGAATAGAATATGGGAAAATACTGGGACAGCAGAATGAGAATATGAATACAATGATCAGGAAAGCTACAGCAACAGGCAGACCTCTTGGCGGTGAATTGTTTCTGAGGAAACTGGAGAAAACATTAGGGCGCAATCTTCTCCCAATGAAAGTCGGAAGACCAAAGAGGAAGTAATAATATAGGAAGTGTCCCTATTATCTGCGGATTGACTTAAGTCAAGGACATGTCTTTGATCCCCTGATACAGTATGTTCAAGAATTGAAGGAAACCAATCTCAAAAGGGAGGACAATGCCATGTTTTGTTATCAATGTGAACAGACAGCAAAAGGGGAAGGGTGCACGACGAGCGGGGTGTGCGGCAAACAGGCGGATGTGGCAGCCCTGCAGGATCTTCTTGTCTATGCTCTCAAAGGATTATCTCTGCTTGCAGTCGAGGGCAGAAAAGTTGGGGTCAAGGATCATGATGTTGACGTCTTTACTGCGGAGGCATTGTTTTCAACACTCACGAATGTAGATTTCGACCCGCAAAGGTTTGTGACGCTCATCCATGCGTGCGTTGAACACCGTGAACGGTTAAGAGCAACAATCAGAGGCGCTGGTGGCAAGGCGGATTTTTCAGAACCAGCCGCAGCCTTTCAGCCTGAATCAACAACAGAGGGCATGGTCATACAGGGAGAATCGGTTGGTTTGAAGTCAGATTCATCCATCGACCCGGACGTCCTCTCTCTTCAGCATATCCTGCTCTTTGGCATGAAAGGGGTTGCTGCATATGCAGACCATGCCCAGATCCTCGGACAGGAAGATGACGCCGTATATGAATTTCTCCAGGAGGCGCTTGCCTCGTTCCTGAAAAAAGACCTCACCCTTGAGGACTGGCTGAAACGTGTCTTGCGATGCGGAGAAATCAATCTGAGGACCATGGAACTGCTTGACGCCGGCAATACCGGAACCTACGGGCATCCTGTTCCAACGCAGGTCCCCCTGGGGGTAAAAAAGGGCAAGGCAATTCTCGTCTCAGGACATGACCTCAGGGACCTTGAGGAAATACTGCGACAGAGCGAGGGGAAGGGGATCTTTATATATACCCATGGGGAAATGCTTCCAACCCATGCATATCCGAAGTTAAAACAATACCCGCATTTCTATGGTCATTTCGGGACGGCATGGCAGAACCAGAGAAAAGAGTTCCCGGAGTTTCCCGGAGCCATTGTCATGACGACCAACTGTATTCAGAGACCTCAGGAATCATATGCGGACAATATCTTTACTGCCGGGTTAGTCGGTTGGCCCGGAGCAAGGCATATCGGAGACAGGAACTTTCAACCGGTTATAGACAAGGCGCTCTCCTTGCCGGGATTCACTGAAGACAGGAACGGCAAATCTGTGACAGTCGGATTTGCCAGAAATACTGTCCTCGGTGTTGCGGATAAGGTGATTGAGGCTGTCAGGAGTAAGAAAATCAGGCATTTCTTTCTCGTCGCCGGTTGCGATGGCGCAAAGGCCGGAAGGAACTACTACACGGAATTTGTTGAAAAGGTGCCGGACGATTGTGTTGTACTGACACTGGCCTGCGGCAAGTTCCGGTTTTTCGATAAAGACCTGGGGAACATTGAAGGCATCCCGAGGCTTCTTGATGTCGGTCAGTGCAATGATGCATATTCTGCTGTCCAGATAGCATTGGCACTTGCAAAGGCGTTTCAGGTTAGGGTAAATGATCTGCCACTGTCATTGATTCTGTCATGGTATGAGCAGAAGGCTGTGGCAATCCTTTTAACTTTGCTTGCCCTGGGTATTCAGAATATCAGACTTGGTCCTTCCCTGCCGACTTTCGTGTCGCCGAATGTGCTGAATGTTCTCGTAAAGCAATTCAACATCATGCCAATCAGTACTCCCGACGAGGACCTGAAGGCGATTCTGGGATAAAAATACTGAGAGGGGATATTTCCCCTCTCAGTTCACTCAAACCCCAAAGCCAGAACCCCCAAAAGGGGACGGTTCTCTCCAATGAAGCAGAAGCAATTCCTGCTGATATCAAAATAAAAACAGAACCGTCCCCTTTATTTCCTCTGCAAAGTGCGCGGCAATCCTTACTCTACCCGGCTTATTCGCAACTGTTTGACCAGGGAAAGCACAGAGAACCATTTAACGGTATGAACAGGATTTTTTCCTGAGCAGGTACTGGTGCGTGACACTCAAGGGATAACATTCTGCAAAGGATAAGCCCGTATATAATTAAAGACAAACAGAATAGCTACGGCAAGAAACAGTTCTCACAAAAGCAAATGCTGTCGATCAGCCTGACAATGCTGCAGAGTACAAATGGGAATTCTTGAAATAGAAAAACGACAACCAGAGCGGCTGCAAGAAACAAGACCTAACCCTCTATTTTCAAAACCTCTCCTTGAGGAACAATAAAGCCCTGGACGCGATTTAAGCTAGGGAGAATCTTAATAGGGGGAGGTCTAGGAGAAAATTATTCCGATAGCTGTAAATACTTATCAAATTTTTTTCTTGCAACTTCAAACTGATTATCGAACCATTGAAGTGTCTCTTCGTTCTCCTGAAGTATACGATTAAGGTCATCTTTAGATAATTGTTGGGCAGAATTCATTGTTCGGGTTAAAGACATAAGTTTTTGAGCTTTAGTCCTTACTAATTCGATGTAATCGTAAGTATCTTTATCAAAGAGGAAATAACTTAAATAGGTATCCTTGATGAATGTATAAAAATGATGAGAGGGTAACTTTCCTTCCTGGAGAATAATACTAAATAGATACATAATAGAAGTATAAACCTCTTTATACCGTTCAAAAAGATCATGTTTCAGTTTAATACGGTTGGTAAGGTATTGTTGATATGCAATATATCCTGTAATCGCCATAATAATTACGGTAGCTATTCCAATTACAGGCGTTAAAAGGGCTGAAGATATTTCTATTAACGAAGTATCCATTCAAATAGCATTATAATACATCGGCTCCTTGGGTTGGCTATAGAAGGGCTTTCAGAGGATCATTTTTTGCATAATGTGCAATGGGGCTTGCGTTTATGCATTGAGCACTTTCGGTAATCTTCATCTGGCAATTTAAGTTCTAAATGCACAGGCGCAGGGTGAACAAAATATTCTAGGGGAACAGAATCAATTTCAATCCAATCGCAAAAAGGAAAACGGCGATAACTTTTCGAAATTTCTCCTGCGGTAATTTCTCTATGATTTTTTTCGCAATTTTCGCTCCGGCAAAAGAAACAGGGACGAAGACCAGCAGCCCCCACCATAATTTTTGCGCGAGCATTGCGCCTCCGGTGAAATAAGCAATGATACGGGTAGCGTCTACCATGAGACCGATTGCTCCGGCGGTTGCGATATATACTGCTTTCGGCAGATCAAACGCCGATAGAAACAGGCTGCGTATCGCTCCGCCGATACCGAACATGCCGGCAAAGAAGCCTGAGAGAGCGCCGCCGGACAGGGCGGTACCAATGCCGGCGCTGACCCTGAATTTTGACCGGAATATCAGAAAAATCGAGTACCCTGCCAGAAACATTCCGAGGAGACGAATTAACATTTTTTCATTTGAACCGAGGGATATGGACGCACCAAGGTAACTTGTGGCCAACCCGACCATCCCGAACAGAAAGATAAGTTTTACATCAATGCCCTTGCGGAACAGGGCGACTTTCCAGATATTCCCGAACCAATGAATAATAGCCACCAGAAATATTGCCTCCACAGGTGGCAGGAATATCACGAGTACGGGAATCATAATCGTTGACGTGCCAAAGCCGGTGATTGTTCCAAGAGTGGCAGCGACCAGTGTAAGCAGAGAGATATATACAATTTCCATGTCTGAACCTTTACCTGTACCGAGAGTCTTTCATCCCATCACTTCATCCACAAGCTCCCTGATCTTTTCCCTGCTCTTCACAAGCACTCTCTCCTCTTTTGCAGTCGTCCTGGAGTATTTTCTTATCGTTCCGGCACTATTCCCAGGTTCATCTTAATACGAAAATTCTATGGAATATTATACAATACAGGACAATTGTCAGAGCATGGAGCACAGGGCTTTCTTAACCGTTCGGAAGGGGGGGCGTTGAAACAAATACTTTTCTTTGAGAAAGGAGAAAGTGCATGACGATTCTTTTTATTATTAACACAGATGATGCTGAAACCGTTTACAATGCCATGCGTTTGGCAAATATCGCTGTCGAAAAAGGTGACGAAGTGAACGTGTTTATGCTTGGGAAAGGGGTCCTGTTCGAACAGGTCAGCAGCGAGCAATTCAATGTAAAGGAACAGGTAGATAAGTTTAAGGGAAACATGTATGTCTGAGGGGTTTGCATGAAAGCCCACGGTCTTGTGGGAACAAAAGTTTGTCCTATTGGCTATATGAATGATCTTTATGAGTCAGTCAGAGAAGCTGATAAGGTGCTGACTTTTTAATGCCAGAATCCCCTGGTGTGCCGGAAAGAGGTGCAGGTATGTTCTCTGTTTCAAAAATGGCTCTTACGCTGTCTATGATAGCGTTGCTTGCAGTATTTTCTCAGGCTTTGGCTCTGGACGGAACAGGTGACCTTGAACATATTACCCAGGAATTAGTCCCGCCTCCTTTTTTGCCAAAACACGAACAGGTTGCAAGGGGCAAACCGAAAGTTGTCCGGGTGAGGATGGTTATAGAAGAAAAACAGATGGATATCGGCTATGGAGCAACGGTCTGGGCAATGACCTACAATGGGACTGTGCCCGGACCCCTCATCGTCGTTCATCAGGATGACTATGTTGAACTTGCCCTGGTCAATCCTGAATCCAATACCCTTCTCCATAACATCGATTTCCATGCAGCAACAGGTGCCCTGGGAGGAGGGGATCTGACAAAAGTAAACCCTGGTGAGGAGGTCGTTCTCCGGTTTCGGGCCACAAGGCCGGGGGTATTTATCTACCATTGCGCTCCCGGAGGGCTGATGGTCCCCTGGCATGTTGTTTCAGGCATGAACGGAGCCATCATGGTCTTGCCGCGGGAAGGGTTGAAGGATGAGAAGGGCAACCCGATACGGTATGACAGGGCATACTATATTGGAGAACAAGACTTCTATATGCCAAGGGACGATCAGGGAACCTATAGAAAGTACCATTCGCCTGTTGAGGGGATGAAAGATATGCTGGACGTAATGAAGACCCTGACTCCGACACATATGGTGTTTAACGGTTCAGTCGGTTCACTTACCGGTGACAGGGCATTGAAGGCAAAGGTGGGTGAACGGGTGTTGTTCATTCATTCCCAGGCAAACCGGGATACCAGGCCACATCTTATCGGCGGACATGCAGATTTGTTCTGGCAGGGCGGGTCGTTCAATGACACTCCGTTGACGAACCTTGAGACATGGTTTGTGCCCGGAGGTTCGGCAGTGGCAGCATTGTACAGGTTTCAGCAACCGGGAACTTATGTATATGTGAACCATAATCTCATAGAGGCTTTTCAGTTTGGTGCGCTTGCCGAGATAAAGGTCGATGGTGCATGGGATGATGGTTTGATGAAGCAGGTAAAGAAACCAGCAAGAATTCAAGAATAAGCGGTCAAACCACTAAAAGGGGCGGTTCTGTTCAATGCGGCAGCGGTAATTCCTGCTGATCTCATAACATAAACGAGAACCGTTCCATTATTTGCTCCAGGAAAGAGTGAGCTTATGTGTAGCTATCGGAAGAAAGCTTTTGTGCCTTTTACTCTTATGAATTCCTCAATCCCCTGGACATTCAGGGGTGGGCAAACCAAAAAGCCTTGAATGGCGTCGCATCCATGTTGTTGTAAAAAAGACAACTGATGCCTCTGCTCAACCCCTTCGGCAATAATTTGAAGATCCAGATTTTTTGCGAGTGCAATTATGGCTTTAACAATGGATTCATTATTCTGATCTGTGCCCAATTCGCTGACAAATGACCGGTCGATTTTCAGGCTGCTTACCGGGAAGCTCTTGAGATAGTTCAGGGAAGAATATCCAGTGCCGAAATCGTCCACAGAAATTCTTATGCCGGCCTCTTGCAGGACTTTCATTTTCCCGATAGTATCACTAATATCGTTAATCAGGGTTCCCTCAGTAAGTTCTAATTGGAGATATGCCGGTTGTAATTTTGTATCCCGTAATATCCTGATGACTTTATCGGGGAAATCCTTCTGCTGAAACTGGACACTGGAAATATTTACGGTTACGCATATTGCGGGTAATCCTTTCTCCTGCCATTTTCTGTTTTGTTCGCATGCAGCTTGCAGTACCCATTCTCCGATATGGTTGATGATCCCTGTCTCCTCTGCCAGAGGAATGAATTCTCCTGGTTTTATAATGATCAGGTCCGGTTGCATCCATCGTATTAATGCCTCGACTCCTATTGTTTTGGAAGTTTTGATAGCAATCTGTGGCTGGTAGAAGAGACAGAATTCATTAAGCTGCAGAGCCCTCCAGAGCTTATTTTCAATCGAGAATCTCTTGAGGATGGCGGTGTTGAGATGACTCTTAAAAAATTGGTAATTGTTCTTCCCATGTTTTTTGGCGTGGTACATCGCTATTTCCGCGTTTTTTATGAGCAGATCAATATTGTCACTGTCTTCCGGATAGACAGAAATGCCTATGCTGGCAGTAACGTACAGTTCATGGTCTTGAATTATGAAAGGTTCTTTGAAAATATCTAAAATGCGCTCGGCGATTTTTGCGATGTCCTGAATATCTGTAATACCACTGAGCAGGAGTGTGTACTCATCTCCACCGTGACGTGCCACCGTGCTTTGAAACTCATAAATGCCTAGGCGCGCGATCGTATCGATTTTGCGTACATAATTTGTGATCCTCTCGGCAGTGATCTGCAATAATTTGTCACCTGCCTGGTGGCCCAGGGTATTATTAATATGCTTGAAATTATCGATATCGAGAAAAAGAATCGCCAGTAATTCTTTTTTCCTCTTTGCATTGGCCAGTGCCTGCTGCAGCCTGTCCATCAAGAGATAACGGTTCGGTAAGCCAGTGAGGATATCATTATGTGCTAAGTCGAGCAGGTGAGCGATGATGGTATTATAATCTGTTACATCTCTGATAATGCCGCAGACTTTATCTTCCCCGCCTCGTACTAATATCCCATCAAAAAGGCGGTCTTCTCCCCCAATGATGAGCCTGAGTTCAATATGCTGCAAGGTGCCTGTCCCCAGCACGTTCTTCGCTGCATTCAAAATTGTTGATGCTGCTTCAGCAGGCATGACTTCATAGGCGTTCTTGCCAGTGGGATCTTCAGGAAAAATATTTTTGGTAATTTCCCTTTGCTTAATAAATTCAATGAATGTCCCGGCTTCATTCATTTGAAAGATCGCGTCAGGGAGCATAAAGACGCTGGTAAACTTCCTGAAAGCTTCTTTGAAGGAATGCAAGGGGTCATTCTTCTTCATCATGCTTCTAGCCTTTTTTTGCGTGCGTCCGGTAGACCCGGCCGGACTCAAGTCCGGATCAGTTTCCCAGATAAGAACCTACCCTCAGTCTAGTTTTGAGGAGATAAAAAGTCAATCCTACGGAGGTAGGGGAATCCCAAAGGTATACCCCAGAAAAATTTGCGGTTATCTCGAGTCATTCGGGTATTATCCCTTTTTCTGGTAGTCCTTTTATGTGAAATTACCGATGGCTGAAAAATATCCGACTATTCCCCCATCTCCGGTTAAAGGGAATCGGGTGGCGAAATTGTGATGTAAATCACGGTTGAGATATGTTCCGGTTCGCTAGTATAATGCAGAAAAACGGCAGGCCAAACCCAGGGTGCCGGGATACAGATTAAACCGGAAGATAAATGAGTTCTCACAGATCGAAAGGAGGAGATCATGTCAAGAAGAATGCTGTCATGTTGTGCCGGTTTCTTTGCTTTTGTCGTTTTATCAGTCTTTGCTCTTGGTGCGCCGGCGCCATCCCACGGTTTCGAGATTACGATTCAGGTGGCACCCAGTACTCTCAATATCCAGAGCTGTGGCGAAGTGGTCACCATTCACACCAACATCGCCTATAGCAGTGTGGTAGGAGCGAGCGTGACTTTGAATGATTTGCCGATAAGCTGGTGGAAAGCTGATAACCAGGGGAACTTCGTGGCAAAATTCGTGATGACTGAGGTAAAGGCACTTGCCGAGACCGGCGGGCTTCAGGTGCCCGGAGAAAACGAGCTTACTGTGGTGGGCACCACTACCGACGGGGCGACCTTTACCGGTACCCAAACGATAACGGTCATAGATGTCCAGCCGGCAGGGTCTGGAAGGAAATAGAGCTTCTTCTTATCTGAAAGCTCATGAGGGAGAAGCCATTGCGCTTCTCCCCGCCTGCGAAAATTTTGTGAATGCAGGTTAGCCTGATTGCCGTCCTTTTTTGTTGGGGCCGGCGAGCGCTCCAGACAGGGGAGAAAAACCGCTGTGAGCGAAGAGAAGAGTCTCTTCCCGGGGAACTATCATAGTGGTTGGAGTCCCCGGTTCGCCCGGTTGCTTACAGAGGGAGAAATCCTCATCGGTCTAAGGGCGTCCTCTTCCCGCAGAGGTTGTCTCCGTTCAGTCACTGCAGCGGAAAGCAGAAAGATCAGATAGCGCTTTCTGCCAGTGAGGACAAGCGTTTGTGCCGTGCTTCCAGAGTTTTGTGGATAAGGGTTTCGATATCTGCCGGTTTTTCCATGTAGTCCATTGCCCCCTCTTTCATTGCCGCGACGGCCTGTGCTGTTGTGCCCTGGCCTGTGAGGATGAGCACTGGCAGATCAGGATAGAGCTTTTTGATGGTTTTCAGTACCTCCATGCCACCCATGCCGGGCATGACGAGATCAAGAACGACGATATTGTAATTCTTCCCCTTGATCTTTTCCAGTGCTGCCTCACCGCTGGTAACTGAATCTGTCTTGAATCCGCGGGCCTCCAGCCTCTGAGAGACTGCCCTGAGAAAATCGGCCTCGTCATCGACCAGGAGAATATCTGGTTTTATTTCCTCAGAATCCATGGACGTATCCTCCTCTTTTTCTTTATTAGGGTACTGTTATCATATTTTACTATTAATTGCGGGAGAAAATATCTCTCTCATTGACAGATTCCCGGAAAACCAGCATCTTATATGCATGAGGGACTATACCTTTATCGTCGGGCCTTCGGAGAACAGGGAGCGGATAGATACGCTTCTTGCCGGAAAAACGGACATTACCCGTTCTCAGGTTCAGAAACACATTGCCAGCGGGAATGTTTTTGTCAATGACGAAGTAATCCGTCAGAACTATAAAGCGAAAACCGGGGACCGCATCCTCCTCCGCGTCGCTGAGAGAGACAGAGAGAGGCTTGTCCCGGAACCTATCCCCGTTCAGGTTCTCTATGAAGACCCGCATCTTATCGTTGTCGACAAGCCTCCCGGGATGGTCGTATATCCGGCTGCAGGCCATAGCCACGGCACGCTGATGAATGCCCTTGCTTTTCACTGCGGCGGGCTGGATGCACCGGGAGGGCCGCTCAGGCCGGGTGTTGTGCACAGGCTTGACAAGGATACCTCAGGGGTAATGGTGATCGCTCGTGATGAGAAGTCGTATTATGGCCTCTCCGGACAGTTCAGGCAGCGGGCGATCACGAGGAGGTATCGTGCGCTTGTATACGGGAGCATCAGTCAGGATACCGGATCGATAGAAGCGAGCATTGGCAGGTCTCTGTCGGACAGGAAAAAGATGTCTACAAGAATGAAGAGAGGCAAAGAGGCAGTTACAACCTGGAGGGTTCTCAGGCGGTTCAGAGGGGCTACACTCGTCGAGGCAAGACTCGGCACCGGGCGTACGCATCAGATCCGGGTGCACTTTGCTTCGATTGGTCACCCTGTACTCGGGGACAGGACCTATGGGAAAAAAGTTGAGATCGAGTATAGAGGCAGGGGGCCGGCGATAAAAACCATTGCCTTTCCACGGCAGATGCTCCATGCCGAGGTGTTGGGGTTCACCCATCCGGTGACGGACGAATATCTTGAATTCTCGATGCCTCCTCCTGAAGATATGGCACGAAAAATTGAAGAATTACAGGGAACCGAACCGTCCTGATCCACAGTATTCATCTGCCCGTTCGAAGCTATAGGGATTCTCCGGGTCTAATCCCCGAAGCTTATCCCCAGGGACCGCGCGGTCAGAATTACGTCAGAATCCGGAGAAACGGCTTTTAGCTCGCGAACGGATTCTTCGATGGGAACGGGGACGATTTCAGTAGACTGAAGCGCAGCCATCATCCCGAATTGACCCGCCTCGGTAAAGCGTATCGCAGCAGTGCCGAAGCGCAGCGCAAGGAGTCTGTCGAATGTTGTCGGCGCCCCGCCTCTCTGGAGATGGCCCAGCACGATATGCCGGGTTTCCTTCCCGGTGAGTTTTGTGATCTCCTCAGCGACTTTTTTCCCGATCCCTCCGAGACGTATTTCCCCTCCCGGGTTCTCCTTGTTCACCACCGTCAACTCACCGCCAAGGGGTTTTGCTCCCTCTGCCACGACAACGATCGCGTAATCCTGCCCCAGGAGCGCAAGCTGCCGGATCTTGTTGCATACCTTTTCGATATTGAAAGGTATTTCTGGGACAAGGATGACGTCTGCCGAACCTGATATCCCGGAATGCAGGGCGATCCAGCCGACGTATCTGCCCATGACCTCAACGACCATGACACGGTCATGAGATTTTGCCGTAGTGTGAAGCTTATCGATAGCTTCGGTTGCGGTGTTGACCGCGGTATCGAATCCGAAGGTGACATCCGTCAGCCTGATATCGTTGTCTATGGTCTTGGGGATGCCGATGACCGGCAGGCCTTTTTTGTTGAACTTGTCCGCGATACGCAGACTTCCGTCCCCGCCGATCGCGATCAGGGCATCGAACCCCAGGGCTCTGAAATTCGCGACTATCTTGTCTGAAATATCAGTTGGCGGGGCATTCCCCTCTGTGTAGTTGAACGGGTCGTTCCTGATGGCTGTGCCGAGGATAGTCCCTCCGATATTCGTTATATCCCAGACATCCTCGGGCGTCAGACGGTCAATCTGTTTTGTATCGATGAGTCCGCGATATCCATACTTGATTCCGTATACCCCCCAGCCTTTTTTATACGCTGCAAGCACGACCCCTCTGATGACCGCGTTCAGTCCGGGTGCGTCCCCGCCACCGGTATTGACGGCAATATTCATGGTATTCCCTCCATTTTCTGAAAATCCCGGATGCTTCTCTGTCGTTTTACGGATTGAAGAATATCCGTATCTATAAATTACCAATTACCAAATTCCAAACAATGTTCGATAACCAAGCACCAAATTCCAAGATGTTTGGATGTTGCAATTTGGTTATTGGTTATTCCAAGGTTACGGTTTCCAGTATTCCTCGAATTTGCCGTTTTTTGTAACCCAGATAACGTAGGGTGATTCGGTTACATCCCCTTTTTGATCGAACCTGATTTTTCCAAGGGCAACGTCGAATTCCATCCTGTGCAGGGTATCGATCAGCCTGCTGCCTTCGGTTGTGTCGGCTTCCCTGATCGCCGTGAGGAGGATGTTGGCAGCATCGTATGCATAGATTGAGTAAGGACCGATTTCACCGAAACGCGACTGATAGTTTTCAAGAAACCCCATTGCAGACGGCATATTCTTTGGGTCAGGACTGAACGTGAGGAACGTCCCTTCTGCCTGTTCTGCTCCTGCAATCTCGATGAACTTGGGATCAATAGTCCCGTCGCCGCTCATGAATTGTGCATTCAGCCCCAGTTCCCGAGACTGTTTCACAAGGAGGCCTGCCTCCGGGTAAATGCCGCCGAAGAATATGAGTTCCGGGTTTTTATTCCTGACCGCGGTCAACACCATTTTGAAGTCTTTATCACCCTGGACAATACTGCCATAATACACGACATTCACCTTGTCAGCAAGAAACCTTCTGAACTCATCGGCAAGCCCCTGGCCGTATGTGGTTTTATCGTGGAGGACAGCAACGTTTTTCAGTTTCAGCTCATGAATCACGAAGAGGGCGGCGACCCGACCCTGCTGGTCGTCCCTGCCGCATACCCGGAAAACTCCCTGATACCCTTTTTCAGTCAGTTGGGGGTTAGTTGACCCGGGAGTGATCATGGGAATGCCTGCCCTGTGATACACATCTGATGCCGGGATGGAACAACTCGAATTGAAATGCCCGATTACCCCGATTACGCCGTCGTTGATCATTTTGTTCGCGACCGCTACAGCCTGTTTTGGGTCATGCTGGTCATCACTGACGATCAGCGCAATCTTTTTGCCAAGCACTCCGCCCCTGGTATTCCATTCTTCGACCGCAAGCGTTGCGCCGTTTTTGAAATCCATACCCATTTTGGCCTGGTCACCGGTCATGGGTCCTGCAATGCCGATTTTTATTACATCCTGTTTTTTCTCACAGCCGGCAGAGATGAGAATGATAAGTATAAGGAATAAGAGTAGTTTTTTCATGCTATAACCCTCCTTGGAATTGCGCTTCTCCTGTTCCTTTTTTGTCACAGTGGGCGAAGGTCGAAATAGGCATGTCTTCGATCTTCCCCCCTTTTGTTCATTTCAGGCCGGGAGAAAGAGAACAGTCTCTGAAACTGACTACTGTTCCGATGATCTGATGATCGCAAGAAATTTTCCGGCGTTCTTTGCAATGTCCCCCCGCAGCAGTGATGAGGCAACTGCAACCGCATCGGCTCCTGCTGCCAGCACAGCCTGAATGGTGTCCGGGGTTATGCCTCCGATCGCAACAAGCGGGATTCTGATCTCTCTCCTGATCTCCCTGAGCATAGCGATGCCTTTCGGAGTTCCGGCGTTCTTTGTCGCTGTATGAAAAACCGGGCCGAATCCGATATAGTCAGCCCCCATTTTTTCGGCTTCTTTTGCCTGTTCCATACTGTGGGCAGATATCCCGATGATTTTCTTCTTCATGATCTTCCTGGCTTCGTTCAGGGGGAGGTCGTCCTGCCCCAGATGCACGCCGTCTGCATCCACAGCATACGCAATATCGGCGTGATCGTTCACTATGAACACGGCATTGAACTCCCTTGTTACGGCGCGAAGCCTGACCGCCTCCTCGTAGAGCAGCCGCCTCGCACTCTCTTTGTCGCGGTATTGAATCCAGCCAATCCCGGCCTCCAACGCCCTGAGTGCCATATCTCCGAATGAAAGCCGGGATATGGACCGGTCAGTGATACAACACAACCCCCCCAGATACATAAGGATTATTTATTCTCCGGATTGTTGCTGTTGTTCATTTTTTCAAGAAATTGCGTATTGAAATTGCCGCTGATAAAGTCCGGGTTGCTGAGCACCTTTTTGTGGAAGGGGATGGTTGTGTTGACCCCCTCAATGATGAATTCGGTGAGGGCGCGCTTCATTTTCTGTATAGCCTCTGCTCGGTCTCTGCCATGCACTATCAGTTTTGCGATGAGTGAATCATACTGCGAGGGAATTACATAGCCCTGATATATTGCGGTATCTACCCTTACTCCGGGCCCTCCGGGGATTGCGAGGAAACTGATCTTCCCCGGAGAGGGGATGAACCGCTCGGGGTCTTCCGCGTTGATCCTGCACTCAAGGGCATGGCCTGAGAGCTTGATCTGGTTCTGCTTGTATTCCAGGGGGATGCCGGCTGCAAGCTTGATCTGCTCTTTGACGATGTCAATGCCGGTAACCGCTTCAGTAACCGGATGCTCGACCTGGATGCGGGTATTGATTTCTATGAAGTAGATGTTCCCTCTCGGATCAACAATGAATTCGACTGTGCCGACATTCCGGTATTTGATGGCCCGCGCCGCCTTTACCCCCAGTTCACCGATTCTCTTCCTGAATTTTTCAGAGGTTGGGAAAGGAGACGGCGATTCCTCGATGAGCTTCTGGTGCCTCCTCTGTATGGAACAGTCCCGTTCGCTGAGGTGTATGGTGTTTCCTTTGGTGTCCGCCATGATCTGAACCTCGACATGCCTCATCTCCGGGATGTATTCTTCGATATAGATCTCACTGTTACCGAATGCGGTGAGCGCTTCCCTCTGAGCCATGAAGAACAACTGCTCAAGGTCTTTTTCTTCGTTCACTATCTTCATTCCGTGACCGCCCCCGCCTGCAGAGGCCTTGAGTACGATGGGGAATCCGATTTTTTTTGCGACCTTTGAGGCGATCTCCTCGGTCTGGACCGGTCCGTCGCTCCCGTCAACGACAGGAACCCCTTTCCTTCTCATCATCTGCCGGGCCTTTGCTTTATCTCCTCCGAGCCGGATATTTTCAGGAGTAGGACCGATAAAGGTCATCCCTGAAGTCGTGCACGCTTCTGCAAAATGGTGGTTTTCCGACAAGAAACCGTACCCGGGATGAATGGCGTCTGCATCGGTTATCTCTCCTGCACTCAATATGGCTGGTATGTTGAGGTAGCTCTGTGCAGGGCTGGCAGGACCGATACAGACCGATTCGTCTGCAAGCCGCACATGGAGTGATTCCCGGTCGACATCCGAGTAAACGGCAACGGTTCTGATGCCGAGTTCTCTGCAGGCCCGGATGATCCGGACTGCTATCTCACCCCGGTTTGCGATCAGTATTTTTTTGAATAATTTCATCGTAATGAGGATAACGCGAAGCCCATTGAACGGACTGCGTTCAGCAAAGGGCCTGGAAGTTTGTGTTTTCCCCTCTGCGCCTGGTTATCGACTGTTCGTTCATACGGGTTCAATCAGGAAAAGTGGTTCCCCGTATTCGACGGGCTGGCCGTTTTCCACGAGTATTTTGACAATAATCCCGTCGACGTCGCTCTCGATTTCATTCATGAGTTTCATGGCCTCGACGATGCAGAGGACCTGTCCCTTGCTGACTTTCATGCCTATCTCTGAGAACGGGTTCGCCTCGGGTGACGGCGCCCGGTAGAATGTCCCGACAATCGGGGAGGTAATCGTGACAAGCCTCTGTCCTTCCTCATGCGGTTCCGGAACACCTTTGTCCTGACCGATCGCTGTTTTATGAACGGTCATCTCGAGCGGGGCCAGCAGTTTTTCTCTTTTAATCTTGATCTTGGTGCCGTCTTTTTCTACCTGGATCTCGGTTATATCAGTCTCTCTGAGAATCTCGATAAGCTCTTTTAAGTCCTCGAGTTCCATCACTTCACCCTTTCAATGTATTCAGAGGTCCTTGTATCGATCTTTATCATGTCGCCCTCATTGATATGGAAGGGAACTTTTACGACTGCTCCGGTTTCCATGGTTGCCGGCTTTCCGCCTCCTGACGCGGTGTCTCCTCTGAACCCGGCCGGATCCGTTTTCGAGACAACCAGCTCAACAAAGGTCGGGAGCTCCAGGCTGAGGGGGTTGCCCTTATAGTAAATGATTATCACGGACATATTTTCCTTGATGAATTTTTTGGCTTCTCCAAGCTGTTCTGAATTCAGGGGGATCTGCTCATACGTTTCTTCGTCCATGAAATAGAAGAGTTCGTCCTGCGCGTAAAGATACTGCATTTTCCTGGCCTCAAGCCCAGGGGTGTCCAGTTTCTCTCCTGACCTGAAGGTTTCTTCGAGAACACTGCCGGTCTTCAGGCTTTTCAGCTTTGTTCTGACGATAGCTCCACCCCTCCCCATTTTTACGTGCTGGAAATCTACTATTTCACATGGTTCACCCTTGAACTCAACTTTCAAGCCTTTTCTGAAATCAGCAGTTGATATCAACCCAAGCCCTCCCGATTAAAAGTGGAGATATTTTAGCATTTTCTGCAATTTTTCATCCAGAACCGTCTTTGGGCCTGAAACACAAGTCTCCTGCCTGCCTGGACGATGCTCCGGATGAAAAGAAAATTCCCTATATAAACAGGATATGCCGGGGTATAATTATACATCAAAAAAAGGTCACTGGATTGAACAGGTCTCTGCCGACAGCACGGAAGAGGGATAAAACAGAAACCGCCGCGGTGAACTTGTTGGACAGGAGGAGAATTTTCAGGGGATATCAGAAGAAGGGGTGTTGCCCGTTCAAGGAGGATTTGTATGAAGAGATTCACACGGTTATGCGCACTTTTGTATGTGATGCTGGTACCCGGCTTTGTCTTTGCCGGTGAATGCAGGATCTACCCGGGGGCTGCACTTGAAGAGCAGGCGACGGCAGAGGCAAACAAGGCCCTGCCGGGAGCTCCAGGCCCGAGGACGACCGTATATACCTCTCCGGATGCTTTCAGTGACGTAGTATCCTTTTACCGGAATGTTGCGAGAGAATATCAGATTCCGGAGCGGGCTCAGGGCGGGACGAGGCGCCTGCCTTCCGGCAACGTGCTCGATGAGGCATATTTTCTCTTCGACGGGGCAGACAATCTCATGGACTCAAGACTCTGGGTCAAGGTGCAACGGCCTTATATCGGAAAGGTAGGCGCCAAGGACATGGAGACGACTTTTGAAGATGTGCGGGATGTCACGATGATTATTATCGTCGAGAAGTATTAATCATAGGATAGTGCAGCGATTTTTTTCTTGACTTCGCTTTTCCGGATATGTAACTTTACTGAGCAATCAGTGTCTCTATAAAAGGAGGGTTACCCATGAAAAAGGTGCACTATTCAGCAGTTTTGATTGTTCTGTTCCTTGCCTTCTGCGTTCCGCTCTTCACTGCAGTGCCTGCGTTCAGCGCAGGATTTGCATTGATCGAGCAGAGCGTGAGCGGCCTTGGCAATGCATATGCCGGCGGGGCAGCGGCCGCTGAAGACGCCACAACCATATTCTACAACCCAGCAGGGCTCACCCGCCTGAACGGTCAGCAGTTGACGGTAGGCGGTCATCTGATTATGCCGTATGTGAAATTCAGGGATGAAGGATCAACCCATATCCTCCAGCCTGTTTCCGGACAGCCGCTCAGCGGCGGAAACGGGGGGGAAGCGGGAGTGACGAAGTTCGTCCCGAATATGTATTACAGCAGAAAAGTCAGTGACGACCTGACAGTCGGAATGGGCATAAACTCACCATTCGGCCTTTGTACCGAGTACGATGACCACTGGGTCGGCCGGTATCACGCAATCAAGTCGGATGTCCTGACCGTCAATATAAACCCTACAGTAGCCTACAAGATCAACCAGCAATTCAGTATAGGGGCAGGCCTTAACTTCCAGTATATCAAGGCAGAACTCAGCAATGCCATTGATTTCGGGACCCTCGATGCTACCGGCAGTCTCGGTATTCCGGCCGGCGCGCTTGGGTTAATCCCGCAGATGTCGGACGGCTATGCGACGATTGAGGGAGACGACTGGGGTATCGGGTTCAATATGGGAATTCTGTTCGAACACAAGGACACCCGTATCGGTGCCGCATACCGTTCACGCGTTGAGTATACACTCGAAGGCGATGCCGATTTTTCCCGGACACCGGCGTCTCTTATTGCAGCGGGTGTCTTCACCGACACGGATGTCAAGGCTGATATCACCATGCCTGACAGTTTTTCTGTGAGTGCCTTCCAGCAGATAAACCCCCAGTGGGCGGTGATGGGAGACTTTACCTGGACGAACTGGCGCGTATTCAAGAAGCTCGATGTCGATTTTGACAACCCAAATCAGCCGAATTCCGTTACCCGTGAAGACTGGGAAGACAGCTACCGCACGTCGCTCGGGGTAACGTATACCCCGAACAAAACCTGGAAGTTCAGGGCAGGGACTGCATACGATACTACGCCCATTCCCGATGCGCAGCACCGCACTCCGAGAGTGCCCTGCAGTGACCGGATATGGACTGCGCTGGGCCTTGGATACACAATGTCCCAGATGGTCAGCTTTGACCTCGGCTATACCCATATTTTTGTCAATGACCCGAAGATCGACAAGTCTGCGACTGGTGACGATGCGATGCGGGGAGGGTTATACGGAACCTTCGATGCTCATATAGATATTGTGAGCGCTCAGGTGAATATTGCATTCTAGAAACTCATGCTTGAAAGTATGCATACAGAAAAAATTTTTGCATGATATGTGCCGGTTATGCTTCTTCATCAGCATTTTGTAAAAATCGCGAAGAGGTACGGCAGTAAACTCGCGTTTATTGACCGTACCTCTGACAAGAGGGTCACGTATTCCAAGGCTCTCATTGCGTCGCTTATCCTTTCGGAAAAAATAAAGAAATTCGACCCGGGGTTCATCGGTATCATGATTCCCACCTCTGCAGGATGCGCCCTCTCGGTTCTCGGTTCCCTTATGGCCGGCAGAACTCCTGTTATGATCAACTACTCAACCGGAGCAGCCAACAATGCGAGGTATGCCCAGAAGAAATGCAATTTCATTACAATCCTGACCTCCAGGGCGTTACTCGAAAAGATCGCCTGCCCTGTTGTGGAGGGGATGGTGTTCATCGAGGATATTATGGAGGAGATCACGACAGCGGAGAAACTGAAAGCCGCCCTGATTGCAAAACTGCCTGTTTCCCTGATCCTGCGGATGATACACGGAGGCCATGAGGACGATAATCTGGTAATCCTCTTTACCAGCGGGAGCGAGAAAGACCCGAAGGCAGTGCAGTTGACTCACCGGAATATTGCCTCGAATATCAGGAATTTCAGTAAGGTTATGAAACTCTATGATGATGATGTGATGCTTGCCAACCTCCCGTATTTCCATGTATTCGGCCTGACGGTCAACCTCTGGACCCCGCTGTATTTCGGCATGACCATCGTCGCCTATGCGAATCCCCTTGAGTATAAAATGATCTGTACCGTGATCAGCGAAGAAAGGCCGACGATGATGGTCGGGACCCCGAGTTTTCTCTGGGGGTATCTCCGAAAATCAGACCCGGGGGATTTTGAAAGCATTCGCCTGGTGGTAAGCGGTGCAGACAAATGCCCAGATGTCCTCCGGAAGGATTTTCTTGAGAAACACAGCATGGTGTTGTACGAAGGCTACGGGGCTACAGAGACGTCTCCCGTAATCTCTGTGAATACCCCTGACCATAACAGGGCAGGCAGCGTCGGAAAAGTCCTGCCCAATATTACGGTTCGCATTGAAAACTACGAAACCGGGAAAGAATGCAGGGCAGGGGAGGCCGGGAGGATTCTGGTGCAGGGGGAAAACGTTATGAAAGGGTATCTCGACGATTTTGAGGAGACGTCAATGCGTATCAGGCATGGCTGGTACGACACCGGAGATATGGGGTATCTTGACAAGGACGGATATCTCTGGCATTCCGGCAGGCTGAAGCGGTTTGTGAAAATCGGCGGCGAGATGGTCTCTCTGGTAAGGGTCGAGGATGTGCTTCAGAAATGCCTCCCGGAAAACGCGGCATGCTCGGTGGTAGAGATCCCGGATGCGCGGAAGGGTGTCAGGATTGTCGCAGCAGTGACCGAGAAGATAGATGAGAAAAAGACCCTGAAGATGATGGCCGAGCACCTTCCCAATATAGCCCTGCCGAAACAGTTTGTAGTGCTCGAAGAGCTTCCCAAGATGGGGAGCGGGAAGATCGATTTCAGGACCGTAACAGATATGGTTCAGGAGTTGATCAGGATAAAACCGGTCCAGATTGAGAGAGGCAAAGAAGAGAGTCCGAAACCGGAACCGGTCAAGTAGTCTCTTCCCCCGATTACGGTCAGAGTATTTCGCATGTTTGCGGCAGAGAGGTGAGGATCAGGCATTTTCCTCCGCGTATGTTCACCATATCTTCTATCCTCACGCCGCCAAACCCAGGGAGATAGACGCCTGGTTCAATGGTAAAGACCATGTTTTCCCTGATGATGGTTGAGGTTGACCACGTTATCCGCGGCGCTTCATGTATCTGGAGTCCGACTCCGTGGCCTGTCCCGTGACCGAAGAAGTCACCGTAGCCATGCTTCTTGATGGAGTCCCTCGCCGTGCTGTCGACCACTTTTGTCTGTACGCCCGCTGCTATCGCGGCAATGGCTTTCCTGTTTGCTTCCAGTACAGCGGCATAGACCCTCTTCTGTTGACTGATGTCGTTGCCCCTGAGAATGAACGTCCTTGTCATATCCGAAAAATATCCTCCTGCCTCTCCGCCCCAGTCAACAAGCACGAAATCCCCTGCCTGTAATTTCCTGTTTGTGGGCTGCGCGTGGGGCATCGCTGAGTTCGGGCCTGAAGCAACAATGATGTCAAAGGGTATTTTTCTGCATCCGTGCTTTCTGAGTTTTTTTTCAAGCCTTGAGGCGAGCGCATACTCGCGGACGCCGGGTTTTATATGCTGTTTCACCTCAAGGAAAGCGGTTTCAGCCCGTCTGATCGCTTCACGGATTGCTGAGATCTCGTGCTGCTGTTTCTCTGCCCGCATCTTTTCAATGAGCCCCCCGACAGGCGTGAGGGAGATACCGGTGCCTGAGACCCTCCGGTAAAAACCATAGGCTGCCGACTCTTCAAACCCGATCGTCCGGACATTCGTCATCCGGGCGAGACGCTTGATGGTCTGAACCCGGTTTTGTCGTTCGAGTACGATCTCCCACCCTGAGACCTCCTGTTCAGCGTGTTCCCTGTAACGGAAATCCGTGACAAAGAAATTCTCCCTGCGGGTTAAGAACAGAAACCCTGAGGTGCCGCTGAAGCCCGAGAGGTACCGGACATTGATCATATCGGTGACGAGGAAACCGTCGATACCCCTGCGGTGAAAGGACGAGCGCATCGTCGCGATGAGCGGATTTTTCCGGCTGCTCATCGGGAGAGGATAGCTTGCGCTGCTCTCAGGGCGAGAAGATAACTCTCGGAACCGAATCCGCTTATCTGTCCGGCTGCGACTCCGGCAGTATAGGATTTTCTCCTGAAATCCTCCCGGGTATGGATATTCGAAAGATGCACTTCGATTGCTGGTTTTGCGACTGCTGCGATTGCGTCACGGATAGCGATGCTCGTGTGGGTATATGCTGCGGGGTTGATGATCAGCGCATCATAGTCATTCCGCTGGATTGCGTCTACAATATCCCCTTCGCTGTTTAATTGCAGGGTTTTTGCGCTGATCCCGAGATCTTTTGCAAGGGCGAGAATTTCTGTGTCGATTTGTTTCAGTGACTTCCTGCCGTAAATCCCTGTCTCTCTCTTTCCGAGCAGGTTGAGGTTTGGGCCGTGGATTACCAATACCCTATATGTCTTTTTCCTGACAGCCATGAACGTGATAATCATACCCCTGACGAAACTGCCCTGTCAAGTTCACGAATGCAAGGAGTTGTCCATGCAGCATCACTTGCCTGGTCCTCCGGGACAGAGGGGGAAGACCCTCAGAAGTCCTGGTAACTGTTGGAACAGTTCAGAAGAGACCGCATGAGGGCAAAACGGTTTTCAACGCCGAGTTTGAGATAGATATTGCTCAGGTGGTCCTTGACTGTCTGCTCTGCTATCTCAAGGTGTTCTGCTATCTCAAGGTTCTTCAGACCGTCGAGAACCCGCCTGAGGACGTCGACTTCCCTCCTGGTCAGGCTGAACTGCTGACGTATTTTGTTCAGATTCAGTGAATTGGAAAGCGAATCTTCTGTGATGAAGACCGCGACGAGAGGTTCCGGATTTTCCCGGATGATGAACTTGAATATCCAGGTGCTCGGCGAGGTATCGTAGGTCTTTGAAAAAACCACTTCCCCGGGAAATGCCTCACCAAGCTTTGAGGACTTGATTGCATTGAATATTCTGGCAACGATGGCCGGTATTTCAGCAGGGAGCGTGAAGCGGTTCAGGAAGAATTTTGCATATCTGTTACAGAAAACAATAGTTGCTGTTCGGTTAAACACAATAACCCCTGAGGGCATACTGTTGAGAAGGAATTCATGAAGTTCGTATTTTGGTTCTCTCATGATCAGGCCTGATTTCATTTATAGCAATTATACCACATGAACCAGGCCTTATCATGGGAACAAGCCGACAGACTGATCAGCCCACCTTGCTCATGCAGAGAGCAGCACCTTAAGTTCATTCCGCCTTTTCGGGTGTTTGAGCTTTGCGAGGGCCTTTGATTCGATCTGCCTTACCCGTTCACGGGTAAGGGACAGGTGCCTCCCGATCTCTTCAAGGGTATGCTCGCGATGCTCACCGATGCCGAATCTCATCCTGATGACTCTTTCCTCCCTGGAGGAGAGCGTATGGAGAACTTTCAGAAGATGTTCATGCATGTCGTTCCGTTCGATATCGGCATAGGGAGAGGCAGTATTTTTATCGCTGATAAAATCCTCAAGCTTCGAATCATCGTCCCCGACAGGGGTTTGAATGGCGACAGGGTCCTGAATGGCATTGAAGACCTGCTCGACCTTCCCCTGTTGGATGCCGAGCCGTTCCGCAATCTCGTCGCTGGCAGGCTCTCTCGACATTTCGAGTGTCAGTTGCCTGGTTGCCTTGCTGATTTTATTGTACAGTTCAACCATATGAACAGGAACCCTGATCGTTTTTGTCTGGTCGATCAGTGCTCTGGTAATGGCCTGCCGGATCCACCATGTAGCATAGGTGCTGAACTTGAAGCCCCGTTCGTGGTCGAATTTGTCTATGGCTTTCATGAGTCCGATATTGCCTTCCTGAATAAGATCCAGGAGGGGGAGACCTTTCCCCACGTAATGTTTGGCGATATTGACAACAAGCCTCAGATTGCGGACAACGAGTTCGTTTTTCAGATCGATGACAAGAGCATTGATATCGGCAAGCGTACGGTATTTCGCCTTCAATTGTTTTGCCGTACACCCTGTGGCTTTCTCAACCTCTTTTACCGAGGCTCTGACTTCTTGCTCCAGAATCTCCAATTCTGCGGCAGAAGCAGTATGCTTCTGTTTCTTCTGGATCAATTTCCTCAGATTTTTCAGACCGCCGAAACGGGAGGTTCTTTTTTCCGCCCGGTCGAGCTTTTTCATAAGACTCTTCAGCAGTTCCAGGGCACTGCTCAGTGAATCATACGAAAGGAACTCTCCCCGCTCTTCTTCAGCGATTTCCGCATCTTCGCGCGGGGGGAAAGTATCTTCGAATTCCCTGAAGAAGGGCATCCTGCTGAGAATATCCCACATCCCCTGCTTCGCGTTCCGGAGCCGACCTGCAATTTCCTGTTCCTCCTGCCGCGACAAGACCGTTATATTTCCCATAGACTGGAAATATACCTGTACGAGGTCTTCTGTCCTGAAAGGTTCTTCTGTGACCTCTTCTTCTCCTTCTTCAGGCAGGGTTCCTTCTTCAAGGATGTCTTCCCCTTCGGTTATTTTAATCCCCATGCCGTGGAGACGGTCGATGAAGTCCTCCATTTCATCAGGTTCATAAAACTCAGCAGGAAATGCATCCTGTATCTCGGTAAAAGGTATTGTTCCCTGTTGTTTCCCGCGTGCGATGATTTCGTCATGGATATCAATGTCTTTCATAGCTCCCTCCTTTTCTCAGGGATTCAACAGCACGTTGTTTCTCACCAATCTCATTACTGAAAAACATACAAAAAGTATACCAGACAATACTTAATTAAGTAGTAAATATACATTAAAAACTATAAATATTTGATTTGTTTCAATTATTTTTCTGAAACTGAAGACAAAAAATGGCTGAACAGCTTGCTATTCCGGAACTTCCCAGGGACAAAATTCCCCCTGAAGCACCGGAATTGTCCAAAAAAACTCTATAAAACTTTATGTTGGGTCGATATGCACGCATTTGCAGAGTGTGTATCCAGCGTAATAGGTTACTGAAGAAGACTACTGACATTATTTGTCACACAGGTGGCATAATTGGGGAAGGTACGAGCCGGAATGGGTGGAAAGATATTTCTTTCCTTCATTGCAGCCACTGTTGATACGAATGAATGAATTGACCATTGAGAGAAAAACAGCTATTATTCCATTCATGGCGATCATGAGGGAAAGGACATTCAGCCATGCCCCGTGACATCCCTGTCGGGAACGGGAATCTGCTTCTTGCCTTTGATCAGGATTACTGCCTGAGAGATATCTATTATCCTCATGTCGGCAAGGAAAATCATACCGAGGGGCATAAATTCCGTTTCGGCATATGGGTGGACGGAAAATTTTCGTGGATCCGGAAAGAAGACTGGGATCTTGTGCTCGGATATGCGGGCGAAAGTCTCTATACAACCGTTACCGCCGGGAACCAGAGTCTGGGAATAAGCCTCTCCTGTCATGATCTTGTGGACTACTGGGAGAATGTCTATATCAAGAAGGTTTCGATCAGAAACCTTCTTCACCGTGACCGTGAGTTCCGGCTTTTTTTCCATCATGACTATCATATCCTTGGATCAGCAACGGGAGATACCGCCTACTATGACCCTGATGAAAAGGCGTTGATTCATTACAAGGCCAACCGCTATTTTCTTATGAGCGGGATGCGTCACGGGATACAGGGCGTCGATCAGTATTCGACCGGAGTGAAGGAATTCCACGGACTCGAAGGCACATGGAAAGATGCCGAAGACGGCAGGCTCGAAGGAAACCCCATAGCACAGGGTTCGGTTGATTCAACACTTTCTTTCACGGTCAACGTCCCGTCATCCGGGGAACATTCCCTCTACTACTGGATCTGTGCAGGCGAGACGTATGCGGACATCAGCCGGCTGAATAAAATGATTCAGGGCCATGGCCCTGACTATTTTATCAGGCGTACTGAGAATTACTGGAAGGCATGGGTCAACAAGGAAGAATTCAACCTGGAGCATCTGTCTCCCGAAGTTGTCGGGCTTTTCAAAAAGAGCCTGTTCATCGTAAGGACCAACATAGACGCAGATGGCGCCATCATTGCGGGCAATGATTCGGATATCCAGCATTTTGCACGGGATACTTACAGCTATATGTGGCCGAGGGACGGTGCCATGACTGCGTATGCCCTTGATATGGCGGGATATCACGGCATAACGAGACAATTTTACGATTTCTGCCTCGCGATAATCGGCCAGGGAAAGGAAGCAGTAGGATATTTCCTGCATAAATACAACCCGGACAAGTCCCTCGGGAGTTCATGGCACCCCTGGCTGTATGACAGCCGGAAACGTCTTCCGATTCAGGAAGACGGAACCGGACTTGTCCTGTGGGCATTATGGTTCCATTTCGACAAATACAGGGATATAGAATTCATCATCAGGCTGTTCCAGGAACTGGTTATCCGGTGCGGCGATTTCCTTGCGTCTTACCGGGACGGGGACACAGGGCTTCCCCTTCCCTCGTATGACCTTTGGGAGGAGAAGTGGGGAGTCCATACATTTACCGTATCAACGGTGTATGCAGGGCTGAAAGCAGCAGAGAAATTTGCTGTTTTTTTCGGCGACTCCAGGCGAAGCAAGATCTACCGCAGGGCGGCGGATGAAATACGGCAGGCGATGGATACCTATCTGTATGACCGTACGAGGAAGCGGTTTCTCAAGACAATCGTACCCGAAGCGGGCGGGACCTTTGTCCCTGATTTTACGGTGGATGCGAGCATCTATGCCCCGTTTTATTTCAAGGTGTTTGCCCCTGATGATGAACGGGTAGCGAATACTATGAAGGCAATCAGGGAGCTCCTTTGGGTCAAGACAGACGTGGGAGGAATAGCGCGATACGAGGGAGACGCTTACCACAGAATGACCGGGCATGAAGGGGATGTCCCGGGAAACCCCTGGTTCATCTGTACCCTCTGGTTTGCCCAGTGGCAGATAGCGAAAGCCAAGAACCAGGAGGAGCTTCAGGAGGCTCTTCCTGTAATCGAGTGGGTAGCCTCACGGTCTCTCCCTTCGGGTGTGCTCGCCGAGCAGGTTCATCCTTACACAAACCTTCCCCTTTCCGTATCTCCGCTTACCTGGAGCCATGCTGCTTTTATCACGACGGTGATGGAATATCTGAACAAGCGGGAAAAGCTTGACGTCTGTCCTGTATGCGGAAGTCCGCTCCGGAGACATGAGCGAGAATCATGTCCTTCCGAGTAAGAATATGCTCTCAAGGAGGAGACACCTATGGCAAAAGTTGAGGACACTTACGAGAACGAGACCATATGCATTAAATTCTGCGGCACCTGCCCGTCGTATCCGGGGGTCAAGGGCGAACTCCTTTACTGTGCGCGAAGGAAGAGCAGCGCGCCGAAGCAGAAATCAGGATGCAATTGCGGTCTCTGTGACATCTGGAACAAATATGAGCTTGAGGATTTCTATTACTGCCTTCAGGGGCCGGCTGAATAAGGTGCCAGCACTATATCCAGTCCAAGGATAATCTGCACGGTATACGAGCAGATTATCAATATCCCCAGTACGGCATGGAGCGTCCTCCATCGCGAATCGCGACCCCTGATTTTTCGCGATACAAGCAGAGTGAGCATGAGCAGCAGTACGATGAGGAGCCCGAAGGCAAAATGTGCCGGGTGTTCTGCGATGTGTCCCGCTTCCCAGGCGAGGAACAGCCCTGCAAAAAACCCCAGGGTCCCGGCCGGAACAAGTGCCAGCCCTGATTTTCTGTGCCTCCTGACAGACTCAACACCCGGGGGAATACCGAGAGTCCTCCCTTTCCTGATCACGAATCCTGTCCGTGCCTGGAAAAGCAAGAAGATAAAAACCGTAACATTATACGCTCCGTGCAGAAACGGGAGCAGAAGGCTTGTTTTTTCCATATCCCTCCTTCTGGTTTACGCAAGCATATCCCAATATCAAATAACCATACCCTATTTTAAAGAACTTTGCCAGCATCTGAATGATGATGAAGAGGGCTGCTGAAAACAGGGAGGGGGTAAAGAGCGGCCCCCTCCCTGTCAAGGGAGGAATCTGCTTACCGTGAACCTGCTGTCTGCAATGACTGAAGCTTGGACCTTTTCTGTTTTTTGATTAAATCCATAAGCTCAGCATGTATCTGTGAAAGACCAATCCTGCATGCCACGCAGAGGCCGTCTGTCTGATAGGTTGCATTCTGGCACTGGGTGCAATGTTTCTGCTTCGTCTTCATCTCTCTCACCACCTTTTCTGGAAATATTCCGGCATCTGCCCCGCGGTCATTTTGCCGGCAGGGTAACGTAAAAGGCTGAACCTCGTCTGAATACAAGGATCAGGATGTTCTCATCTGCCTTCAGTTTCGAGACGATTGCTTCATATCCTCCGATGCCTTGTACCGGCTTCCTGTTGATTTCCATGAGGATATCGTTTTTCATGATAATGCCATCCGCCGGGCTGCCGTCTTCGATGCCCGTGACCAGAACCCCTGATACCCGCCTCGGGATATCGAGGTTCTTTCTTATTTCAGGGGTTATCTGCTCCACATGGACACCGGCCAACTGGTTTTTCAAGTTCCCTGAGAACCTCTGCTGTTCGTCGGGGAGTTCACTGATTTCCACCCTGACTGTTTTCTCCCCCCCCTCACGGAAGAGTTTCAGCGTTGCTTCGTCATTCGGGTTCATGGCAGCAACCATATTTCTGAGACTCCTCGGGTCTTCGACTTTTCTGCCATTGAATTCAAGAATCACATCCCCCCGCTGTATCCCGGCTTTTTCCGCGGGGCTGTCCTCGACAACATCACCGACGAGGACTCCCTGTTCATCGTGCAGTCGAAACTGTTGCGCCAGTTCCGGGGTTATAGGCTGTATGTAAATACCGATCCATCCCCGTACAACCTTCCCGCTCTGAATGAGGCTTTCCATGATGGACTTTGCCATGTTGCTCGGGATGGCGAACCCGATACCCTGGTATCCCCCGGTCGTGCTGAATATCGCGGTATTGATGCCGACAAGCTCGCCTCTTATATTGACAAGGGCTCCGCCGGAGTTCCCCGGGTTGATTGCCGCGTCTGTCTGGATGAAATCTTCGAAGTCGGCGATTCCGACATTTGCCCTGCCGGTAGCGCTCACAATCCCTGCAGTCACGGTCTGGCTGAGTCCGAAAGGATTGCCGACCGCGATTACGGTTTCCCCCGGCTTCAGTCCGTCTGAATCCCCGAGTTGCAGCACCGGGAGGTTATCCGTATCAATTTTCACTACCGCGAGATCGGTTTTCGGATCAGCACCGATTACCTTCCCTTTGAACTCCCTGTTGTCCGAGAGTCTGACTTTTATTTCATCTGCCCCCTTCACGACATGGTTGTTCGTGAGGATATAGCCTCTCGCATCGACGATCACCCCGGATCCAAGGCCCGTCCGTTTATGTTCCTTTGGGGTGCCCGGTGGATTGAACCTGTCTCCAAAAAAGCGCCTGAAGAAAGGATCATCAAGAAAGGGTGACGGCACCATACTGCCCTTGATTTTGCTTGATGACGATATGTTTACTACCGAAGGGGTAACGGCAGCAACGATTTCTGCCATAGCCTGATTGGTCTTAGATAAAAACTCAACAGACGAAGGAGCAATTGCGGTCTCCTCCGCAGTGACCTTTGTGATAAAATGCAACTGTGATGCAATGCCAAGTCCGACAATAAGTCCGATAAGAATAAAGAGGACGCCAAATGAAACACTTCGTTTTCTCTCTCCCATGGTTCTCCTTTCAATTGTTTGATACGGTAGCTTACTAAAGCCTTATGAAGGGCTCATGAAGGAAATATGAAAAAAATGTGAAAAGCCATTGGGGTCTGATATCTACGGGGGCGGTTCTAAAATTCGGCTTCCAGTTTCGGTACAGCGGTCTTAAGGATGTATCTTCCCTTGCCATAGTTCCCCTCAGGGTGTATCACCAGGGCGAGGTAATATTCGGCATTGATTTTCCGCATGAGGATCCCGCAGCGGTCTGAGATGATCGAGAATTCCCTTGCTTCACCAAGGCCGAGATTATCAGCAGCGAAGTTGATGTCCCTGATCATCTGCGACGCTTCAGCGCTCAGTCCTGTCAGGTCGACGAGCTTCTCCGGAGCGTATTCCTGAACTGATATTCCGTCGGTGCCGATAATCATTGCAGAGACAGCGCCGTCAACTTTCTCCACAGTGTCTCTAAGCAGTTCCAGAAAACTCATCACGCCTCTTTTTAATGCCCTGGAGTAAAGTTTCCAGCCGTTCTATCAATTCCTCTTTCTCTTTCCCGAGCAGTTTCAAGAGGGCTTTCAATTCTTCAGCCCGCTGTAAGGCATTGCGGTTGTCCGGTTCGGAAGTGAGGATCTCCCGGTAAATTCCCATCGCCTCTGTGTAATTTCCTTCACTGATCCAACGGTCTGCCTGACTGAGCATGTCGCCGGTCTTTCCGGGGATTCCTTCCTTATGTGCGGCAGCTCTTTCGCTTATCGCTTCGGCGGGCTCTGCTTCCTCGATAATATCTTCAAACGAAAAGGATGATCCCTCATCAATTTCCCCTGCTTCGGGTGCAGGTTCATCAGATGCGTCTTCCGCATCTTTCAGGGATTTCCATAAATCAAGGTCTTCTCTGCTGATCGGGGCTTCTGCGGGTTCGTCCTGCACCGGACTGTCTCCCCCTCCTCCGGATGATTCCTTCCAAAGGTCTATCCCCTCTTCCTCTCCTGAGGGAAAGTCATAGGCTTTGTCCCATTCATCTTCATCCGGAACTTTTCCAGCTTCACTGCCTATGCCGGTCAGGGTTTCGGTATCTTCATTGCCCGGAGGTGCCGCAGAGATTTCCCCGTGGATATCTTCCTCCTTCTCCAGTGCCTCGGTAATCTCCCTGTCCTTTGCAGTAAGAGGAATCTCCGGTGGTTGTTCTCTTGTCACCTCGTTCTCGATTTCCGGGGGGATATCCCAAAGGTCTTTGTCTCCGTATGAAGGCAATTCTGCCGGTGGCGCAGCAGCGGGTGCTGTTTCTTCGGCAAATTTTACCCCGGCAGGCAGCTCTTCCGGTAGGGACTCCTGAATATCTTTGGCTGTCGGCGACACTATATCAGATGCCTGGTTTTTCTGGAGTTCAGAAAGGCTTGTCGTAGCCCAGTCATCCATTGGATTGAGTTTTAGCACTTTTCTGAATTCCTGGACGGCCTTTTCCCTGTCTCCAAGTTCCCGGTAAATTTCGGCCAGTTTCTTATGGGCATACAGATTGTCGGGGATTGCATTGATGACTTTTTCGAATTCATCCCTTGCCTCAGCGAGCATGCCCCTCTCGATATATATCTTGCCGAGGGATACCCGGGCGCTCAGATATCCGGGCTGCTGTTCGAGACCTTTTATGAGGGTATCGATTGCCTCATCAAACATCCCGGACTTTTTATATTCCTCGGCGAGAGGAACGAACAACTTGGAGTTCGGATCCCTGGCGATTTTTTCTTTTAACCTTTCGATGTCTTCAATTGCCATAGTCTGCCAAAATTTTCAACGAAAATTCGAAAAAAGTCAAGCTTTGAGCTCTCTGATCCTGTCCAGTATCACTTCAGCGACTTCGTCTTTGCTCAGGAGCGGCAGTTGCTTCTCTGCTTGTGCATCGATCAACGTCACCTTGTTGGTATCTCCATCAAACCCTGCGTCCGGCTCGGTAACGTCGTTGAATATGATGAGGTCGAGTCTTTTCTCTTTCAGTTTCTGCCTTGCGTTTTCTACCCTGTTTCCCGTCTCCGCTGCAAATCCCGCAAGAAAAGGCCGATGCTTCTCGCTGCTGATTTCCGTGAGTATGTCGGGAGTTCTTTCGAGGTCCAGCAGAAGACCCTCCGTTTTTTTAATCTTGCCGGGAAATTTTTCCCGGGGCATGAAATCAGCAACCGCGGCAGCCATGATAAGTATTGATGCAGACGTGATTCCCTCCCTCACCCGGTGTAACATGTCCCGGGCAGTTTCTGCAGGGATAAACTTCACCCCCATGGGACGGTGCAATGAGGTGCTTCCGCTTATCAGGGTCACCTCTGCACCCCTTCTCAGTGCGGCTCTCGCAATCGCATAACCCATCTTTCCGGATGATCTGTTCGAGATGAACCTGACATGATCAATATATTCCCTTGTCGGCCCCGCTGTTACAAGAATCCGTTCCTCCGTGAGGTCTTTTTTGGAAAAAGCCGACTGCACCGCTGCGACAATATCCGGGATTTCCGACATTCTTCCGGGACCTTCCTCGCCGCAGGCCAGTCTCCCTTCTTCGGGACCCACCTGAATAACACCCCGTGAGAGCAGAGCCGCAAGGTTTTCCCGGACCGCGCTATTGCTGTACATCCTCCAATTCATGGAAGGTGCAATCAGCACGTTCCCCCTGAAAGCAATGAGACAGGTGCTGAGGAGGTCGTCTGCCAGTCCGTGTGCGAACTTCCCGATAAGATTTGCAGTGGCCGGTGCGATCACCATGAGGTCTGCATGAGCCGGGAGTGTGATATGGGCCATGGGATGCGAGTAGAGGTCTGTATAAACCGTATTCCGGGAAGCGATTTCAAGGGAGAGAGGAGTTACAAATTTTTTTGCCGCCTCGGTCATGACCACAGAGACTGATGCGCCTTCGTCAATCAGCCTCCGCACTAATCCAACGGATTTGTAAGCTGCAACTCCTCCGGTAACTCCGAGCAGTAAGGACTTATTCTTGAGCACCTTCTTCTTGCTTATCGCCGAAGAGTCCCTCCAGGGCTTTTTTGTCCAGGGCTTCTTTCTCATGCAGGTACACCTTCAGGTCTTTTTCGAATTCTGAAAGGTCTTCCCCTGTGGCTTCTCTCCTCTTCTCCTCGAGGAGTTTCCGGTAATCGAACTTCTTCGCTTCTTCTTTTGCCTTCTTTGCCTGCTCACCGACAAGGAACTCAACGGTATTCTCGACGGTTTCTTCAAGTGCCACGGTAGTGATTTTCCTCGCTTTTGTCCTCACCTTCGGGGTTGAGCCAACGGCGAGGTCCTTTGCGCGCTGCGAAGCGATGGCAATTAACCTGAATCTTCCGTCAATCTTGTCCATGTCGAACTCGATCGGCAGAGAAATAATATCCATTCCTATTTATCCTCCTTTGGGAAAAACGTCCTTGAAATCCACGCAGGATTTATATTCCTGATGCTCGCCCGGTGGGCGGTGATGACCGCCTCCAGCACCCTGACAGAATCGTCCAGGACGTCATTGATTATAACATAATCGTATTCCTTGTATGCTTTTATTTCGGCACGTGCTGTTTGCAGGCGTTTTTCAATATTTTCCTGAGTGTCGGTCATCCGTTTTTCGAGCCGGGCCCTCAAGACCTCGAGAGACGGCGGAAGTATGAATATCTGTATCCCTTCACAGGGTTTCTCCCTGATCTGGGCAGCGCCCTGAACATCAATGTCAAGGAGGACATCGTTTCCGGAAGCCAAGAGTTCATCGAGTCGCGTCTTTGAGGTCCCGTAGAGTTCTCCGTGTATCTCGGCCCATTCAATGAAGTCGCCCTGGTTGATCATCTCCGTGAATTCATCCCTGCCGATAAAAGTATATTCCCTGCCGTTAACTTCACCTTTCCGGGGCTTGCGGGTTGTATAAGAGACGGAAAATTTCAGATTCGGCAGAACGGAAAGGACTCTCGTGCACAGCGTTGTCTTACCAGCCCCGGAAGGTGCAGAAACGATAAAAAGGCTCCCCCTATTCCTCTTCTCCGGCAAGGTCCTCTTTCCCTTCCAGGAATCTCTGGGTGATGGTTTCGGCCTGTATCGCAGAAAGGATGATATGGTTGCTGTCGGTGACGATGATCGAACGGGTCCGTCTCCCCTCTGTTGCGTCAATGAGGCGGCCGGTCTTCTTTGCCTCTTCACGGAGCCTTTTCATCGGTGCAGATCCCGGCGTGACTATTGCGACAACTTTTGCGGCTGCAACGACGTTGCCGAAGCCGATATTCACGAGTACGGGGCTGATATCTCCTTTTTTCATGCCTTCGTTCCTTTATTGTAAATTTTGTGTCTGTTCCCGTATCTTCTCAATTTCCGTTTTCATCTCAATAACAATGCCTGAGATTGCGGAGTCTCCTGACTTGTATGCGAGGGTATTCACTTCTCTGCCCATCTCCTGGAGCAGGAAATCGAGTTTCCTCCCTACAATATGCTCGTGTTCAAGAATTTCGCCGAACTGCCTGATATGGTTCTCCAGCCTGGTTATTTCTTCCGTAATATCGAGTTTTTCTGCCATCATGGCAGCCTCCTGAAGTATCCTGTTATTATCTATCATTTCTGCGTCAAGGATCAATTTCAGCCTGCTGAGGAACTTCTCCCGCCAGCGCGACACCTCATCAGGGGCAAGGGATTTTATCCTGCCGGCTAATTCCTTCACCAGAGCGATTCTTCCGGACAATTCTTCAGTGAGCAGGGCACCTTCCCGAATTCTCATCTGTTCGAGATTCGTAACCGCTTCGTGAAATACGGCGACCAGGTCGTCGGTATGGTATTCCGGTTCATTTTCTGTGTAGAGCTCTTTAATCCCGGCCAGGGTCTCTATGCTGATCTGACCGGGTATGCCCAATTCTTTCTGCACCTCAATCATGGCGGCATAAAGATATTGTGCCCTCTCTTTGGAAAAGGTGAGAGGGGCCTTTTCATGGGGCATTGAGACCGTTACGTCGATTCTCCCCCGCTGGAAATATTCCTTGATGATATTCCGCAGGGTTATTTCGTGCTGGCTTATGGATGCGGGCAACTTGAAAAACATATCGATATATCTGTGGTTGAGAGAACGGACCTCGACCATAAAGCCGTTGCGTGATGCACTGCCAAACCCGGTCATGCTCTGTATCATGGTTATAACACTATAAAGCAGCGCTGCAATTTAGTCAATTGCAGGCAATATGCCCATGGGGCGCTGAGAACCGGCTCATTCCTGCAATTCGCGGATGTGAAAAAAACTTGCAATCTCTTTTCCACAGGTATACAATGAGCTCAGGAACAGGTTAGCCACCCTCTCTCTGGTGAACGGTCAGTATGCGTCGGCCGGGAGAGGGACACGTTGTGCTTTTCCGGATCATCAATGCACTCGCCACGATGAGGAGGAGATATGCAGGGCGAGCAGCCAGAGGTGAATGGACAGATGGGGAGGATCGGCGAGATCCTCAGTGAGCGCGAAAAAAAACGGGGTGTGCTGATTCATGCGCTCCAGCAGATCCAGTTGGAGCTTGGTTATCTTCCTGAGGAGAACGTAAAGACGCTTTCCAGACATCTTAACCTCTCCTTGTCTGAAATCTTCAGTGTGGCAAGCTTTTACCGCATGTTTTCTTTCAAACCCAGGGGGAAAAAAATTGTGAAGGTATGCCTCGGAACGGCCTGTTATGTCCGGGGGTCGAAGAAGGTCCTGGATGCCCTGGAACTGGAATTCAATATCAAGAGCGGAGAGACAACCGATGATCGTGAACTCACGCTCGAAACAGTAGGCTGTGTCGGGTGTTGCGGTCTTGCCCCGGTTACTACGCTGAATGAGCACGTAATGGGTGAGATTACAGAACCCAGGAAGGTGCAGGGGATAATCCAGGCGATACGGGAAACGTGACCCGCTGGTAACTGCAGGAAGAGAAAGAAAGGTTAATGCGCGTATGCAAAAATTAACCAGGCTGGAAGACCTGAAGGCTCTCCGAAAAAAATTATCCAGGGAAGGGGTATTAGCTCCCAACAGAAAAAGGGTCCGGGTGTGTTGCGGTACAGCATGCAGGGCCCACCATTCGCTCGAGCTGGCAGAAAGCCTCAAGACAGAGGCGCGGAGTGCAAATGAAGACGTTGAGGTAATCACCACAGGTTGTCAGGGTCTCTGTCAATTAGGTCCTGTTATGACAGTCCAGCCCCAGGGCTATTTCTATCACAAGGTGAGTCCGGAAAGAGCCGGAGATGTGATTTTACGCACCGTAGCGGGCGATAAGCCGGTATGGGATATCCTTTTCCGGAGGTCCCTGGGAGAAAAACCGGCATATTTTATCAAAGACGTGCCGTTTTACCGGAAGCAGCTGAGAATTGCGCTCAGAAACAACGGGAGGATAGACCCCACCAATATCCTGCACTATATTGCAGTCGGCGGATACGCTGCGCTTGAGAAAGCTCTTGCTGTGATGACTCCCCAGGAGGTGCTCGACGAGGTGAAACGGGCGAACCTGAGGGGGCGGGGCGGGGCCGGATTTCCTGCAGGCATCAAGTGGGAACATACCAGAAAAGCGCTCTGTCCCGTCAAAATTGTTCTTGCCAACGGTGATGAAGGTGACCCCGGGGCTTTTATGGACAGGTCGATCATGGAGGGTGATCCCCACAGTCTCCTTGAAGGCATGATGCTCTGTGCATACGCGATCGGTGCGGAATACGGTATTATCTATGTCCGCCACGAATATCCGCTTGCTGTGAAGCATCTTTCGATAGCTGTCGAACAGGCCGGAGCACTCGGCTTCCTGGGACAGAATATCCTCGGCAAGGGATTTCATTTCACCATCCAGATAAGGGAAGGCGCCGGTGCGTTTGTCTGCGGCGAAGCTACAGCGCTGGTTGCCTCCCTAGAGGGAGAGCGGGGATTCCCCCGGCCAAGGCCGCCGAGGCTCTCGGAGCCGGGTGGCGGACCTTGGGGTTATCCCGCGAACCTGAACAATATAGAGACCTATGTCTGCGTTCCTCATATCATCGAGAAGGGCGCAGGCTGGTTCCTGAAGACAGGGACTGCGGGCTCCCCCGGCACCAAGGTATTCGCACTGACCGGCAAGGTCAAGAATACCGGCCTTGTTGAGGTCCCTATGGGGATAACCCTGCGGGAGATCATCTTTGACATAGGCGGCGGGATCATCGGGGACAAGAAATTCAAGGCAGTGCAGACCGGAGGTCCTTCGGGCGGATGTATCCCTGAAGAGTATCTCGACCTGCCTATCGATTTCGACTCCCTGGTGAAGGTCGGCTCGATCATGGGATCGGGCGGGATGGTTGTCCTGGACGAAGACAACTGTATTGTGGATATGGCAAAGTTCTTCCTGTCATTCTGCCAGTCGGAATCATGCGGCAAATGTTATCCCTGCAGGGTTGGCACCTACCAGATGCTCCAGATACTCGAGAAGATCACCTCAGGCAATGGTGAGGAAGGTGACATAGAGCGGCTCGAGTCACTGGGAAGGTATGTGAAAAGCAGCGCTCTGTGCGGACTCGGCAAGAGCGCCCCGAATCCCGTTCTCACTACGATCAGATATTTCCGTGAAGAATATGAAGAACACATACGGGAAAAATACTGCAGGGCGTTTGTATGTCAGGGCCTCGGACAGGTCTCGCTGAATACCGATATCTGTTATCAGTGCAAACGGTGCATGGATATCTGCCCTTACGGGGCCATCAAGGAATCCGAAGACGGATTCTTTTATATCGACCAGGTTGACTGCCAGAGATGCAAGGCATGTTTTTCCGTCTGTCCTCTGGGTGCCATAGAAATAAAGGAACAGCCTGTCATTTATATAGACAGGGAACTCTGTTATTTCTGCAGGAACTGTATCAACGTATGCAGGGTCGGCGCGATCAGGGAGACCTCTACCGGTTTTGTTATCGACAGTGCTGTCTGCAAAAAGTGCGGCGACTGCCTGAAAGAGTGCCCCATGGGAGCTATCAAATATGAAAAGGTGGGCAGGGTCCTCAAGAGCATGGCAGGAGAACCTGGGGAGGTGCCGGTCGCGGAGGAACGTTATGAACCCATGGGGGAAATTACCCTTGATGAAATCAGAAAAGATGCGGAGGGGAAGACCTGCGCCGTGCAGAAGTCGCTCACGTTTGTCGAAGAATTTATTGCAGGGCCGATGTGCGGCAGGTGCTATCCCTGTGCCCTGGGGACTGAAGAAGGCAAGATCATACTCCTCAGGCTTACCCAGCATCTCGAGGGAGCGGGGGAATCTGACATCCTTGCACTCAGAAGGATCGCATCCCACATGATCGACTCTTCGTACTGCAAAAAGGGACGGGACACCGGCAGATTTCTTCTCGATACCCTGACCGCAGCGGAGGAGGAATTCAGGCTGCATCTCTCCGGTGTCTGTCCAAGAAGAGAATGCATCAGTTCTCTCTCTTACCTGATAAACCAGGATTTTTGTGTCAGGTGCGGTGAATGTATGCGCACGTGCAAATTTGATGCAATACAGGGCGAGACAGCAGAAACAGATCCCTTGCACTATGTCTATTTCGAGATCAGGCAGAGGCAATGCGTGCGATGCGGCGAGTGTATGAATATCTGCCCGACGGGGGCGATCGAACTCATCTCAAAGGTACAAGAAGAATTCATTGAGCAATCATAGTTTCTTGCCAAGTGTCAGGAGGAGAGAATGGAAAAACTGGTGAAGCTTCAGATAGACGGGAAAGAGGTGAACGCACCGGCCGGCATGAACCTCATCGACGCCGGTCATCTCGTTGATGTTTTTATCCCCAATCTCTGTTATCTCAAGGGCATGAAAGGCTTCGGAGCATGCAGACTCTGCCTTGTGGAAGTAGAGGGAATGAAGACACCCGTCATCGCCTGCAATACCAGGGTCAGAGAAGGGATGGTAGTGCATACCCAGACCGAAAAAGTAAGGGATATCCGGAGGTTTATCCTCGATCTGATCCTCGCCATTCATCCGCTCGATTGCATGACGTGCACAAAGGCAGGAATCTGCAAACTGCAGGAATATGCATACGAATATGAGCTGAAGGGCACTTCGTTTACCCGGAAGAAGATGGGCTATCCGATCGACCAGATCAATCCTTTCATCCGGAGAGACCCCGAATACTGCATACTCTGCGGACGCTGTGTGCGGGTCTGCAAGGAGCAGGGAACAAACGTCCTCGATTTTGTCGGGAGGGGAATCAACGCAGGGATCGGGACCGCATACAACAAGTCCCTCCGAGAATCCGGCTGTACTTTCTGCGGCAGCTGCATAGACGCATGCCCGGTCAATGCCCTCCCCGAGGCAGACAGATGGCGGAAGGGCCGGGAATGGGAATACAAGAAAATACAGTCTGTATGCCTTTTTTGCGGGTGCGGCTGTGACATCCTCATCAGTGTTAAAGACAACAGTATCCAGAAAATCAATACGGGCGAAAAACCGGGTTCAGCAAAGAAATATATCTGCGCATATGGAAGGTTCGGCTACGACTGTATTGAGGAGAGAGCAAAACTTACCAGCCCCCTGAAAAGGGTCAAGGGACAATTGAAGGAGACGACATGGAAAGATGCGCTGGCAATAGTCGCGGCAAAGCTCAGGGAAGCGGGGAAGAACACCGGATTCATCAGTACCGCGGGCATTATGAACGAAGACGCACTGACCCTGAGGAAATTTGCGAAAAATGTAGTCAAGACGAAAAACTTTGATACGACCCTGAGTCTCTATGCCGATGCCCCTGCCCTCATTGGTTCGCAGACTGCCCTTATCACCAACTCTGACCTTCTTGTGCTTGTGGGTCTGAATCCGTCCCAGTGGAACAGGGTATTGCCTGCGCTTGATGCCTCCGTAAGGAAGAGGGTGAACAGAGGGGGCAGACTCATCGTAATAAATTCTGCGGATACCAGAATCGAAGAGGCTGCGGCGCTGAGTCTGAAAGGGGATGAACTCCTGACCCTGAAGGGCATCGCAAAGGCGCTCATTGACAGGGGGATCAAGGCGGACAAACAGCTGAAATCCGCGGTGAAGGATGCACGGGTTACCGATGATATGGAAAAGGCGGCCGGATTGATCGCAGAGGCTGCCAGTCCCCTCCTGTTTACAGCACCGGCACTTTTTGATGCAACTGCGAATATCGCCTTGCTCAGGGGGAAAGTCATTGCCGTGGGACTGGAGAGCAACGCAAGGGGTATAGCCCTTGCCGGATTGTCGACTGAGGGAAAAACGTACACCGAGATGGTGAATGACGGGATGAAAGTTCTCTATACAGTTGGGGAAGTGCCCATTCACAAGAGGCCGCCCGCAGATTTCATCGTCGTGCAAAACTCTCATTTTACCGACCTTGCAGACCTGGCGGATATCGTCCTTCCCTCGACAACCTTATTCGAGACAGACGGCACCATGACAGACTACCTCGGAAGACTGAAGAAAGTCCGCCGGGCTATTGAGCCTATGGGACTTGCAAAAAGCCACAGGGATATTTTTATCACCCTGTCCAAGATGATGAAACCAGCGATACAAAAACCGACGGATACGGAGATCAGAAAACTTGCCAGGGGAAAACACCAGCTCACGTTCAGTCCGTTTGTGAGGAAAGAAGGGATCGAGATATCCCCTCAGGAGTTCATTGAGTCGGTTAATGCTTCCGTCCTGAGAGGGAGAAGGCTCTCATGGCTCAAAGAAGCATTGGCAGCAGTAGCAGTGTAGCTGGGTGAAGGTCCTGCCGGTCCGCTGATTTGCCGTCCTTCATGTTCGGACTCTTGCGTTTTTCCGGAGTGCCGAGGCATACCCGGTCCCGGGGTTGTTCTTTCTTCCCGCATGCCGGCTCTGATTGAATTATTGGATTAGGAAATTTTTTTGTATAGAGTTTTGTGCCAAAAATCAGAAAATTCAGAGAATCCTGACGCTGTTTATGCTAAAATATAAGACTTTCTCTATAATTGCGGAGGACGATGATGGCGGATACGTTAGAAATCAGATGGCATGGAAGGGGAGGACAGGGAACGGTCACTGCTGCAAAGGTCCTTGCAGATGCGTGTCTCAGCGGTGGGAGGCATGTCCAGGCATTCCCTGAATACGGACCGGAGAGGGCCGGAGCTCCTTTGCGGGCGTATAACAGAATCAGCTCCCATGAACTCAGAATGCATTGCCCTGTTCTCAATCCCCGGGTGGTAAGTGTGGTGGATGCTACGTTGCTTGATGCAATCGATGTTGCCGAAGGTGCAACCGATGATGCAGTTTTTGTCGTTAACTCTTCCAGGCAACCAGGAGAAATACGGTCCAAACTGAGGGCGCCGCAGGGACAGAAGGTGTTTACCATAGACGCAACCAAAATCGCTTTGGATTGTATCGGGAGAGCGCTTCCGAATGCGCCCATGCTCGGAGCGCTCTGTAAAATCACCGGTCTTGTGACCCTCGAACACCTTCTCGATGATGTCAGGAAGAGTTTCGGGAAAAAATTTTCCCAGAAGATTATCGACGGCAACCTGGAGGCTGCAAGACGCGGGTATGAGGAGGTCAGAGAAGGATGAAGCTCAAAAACTGGAAAGAAGTTACCCCGGGGTCAGTCATAACTGAGGCAGGCAGTTCATCAAAATTCAAAACAGGGTCGTGGCGTTCTTTAAAGCCGGTATGGATAGAAGAAAACTGCATCCAATGCCTCTTCTGCTGGATCTATTGCCCTGATATGGCAGTCAAGGTAAAAGACGGAAAGCGTGGGGAGTTCGATTATGACTACTGTAAGGGATGCGGGATATGCGCCCTTGAATGCCCCGGCAAAAAAGGCAAGAAAGCCATTCTCATGGTTGAGGAGGAGAAGTAATGGCGAACATCGTTGCTGTCACCGGAAATGAAGCAGTAGCGAACGCGTTGAGGCAGGTCAACCCTGATGTCTGTGCAGCTTACCCCATTACTCCGCAGACCGAAATGATGCAGAGGTTTTCCTCTTTCGTCTCTGACGGCAAGGTGAAGACCGAGCTTATTCTTGTCGAGAGTGAGCATAGTTCCATGAGCGCCTGTGTCGGCGCTTCCGCAGCAGGGGGCAGGGTTATCACCGCTACATCCTCTCAGGGGCTGGCACTCATGAATGAAATATTGTATATCGCCTCCGGCACCAGACTCCCCATCGTTATGCCTGTGGTGAACAGGGCGTTGTCCGCCCCTCTCAATATCCACAGTGATCACTCTGATTCAATGGGTGCACGGGACACCGGCTGGATCCAGCTCTGGTCAGAGAATGCGCAGGAGGCCTATGATAATACCATACAGGCTTTCCGCATCGCTGAACATATGGATATACGCTTGCCGGTCATGATTAATCTGGACGGATTTATTATCAGCCATTCCATCGAGAGAATTGAATACCTTGACGATGAACAGGTACAGGGGTTTGTCAGAGAATTCAGACAATTGAATCCGCTCCTTGATCTTGATCGTCCGGTCAGCTACGGACCCCTGATACTCCCGGATTACTATATGGAATTCAGAAAGGCGCAGGAAGACGTTGAAGCAAAGGTCGCAGGGATTGTCCTCGAGATTGCCAGGGAGTTCAAAGACTTATCAGGAAGAACATACGGTCTTTTCGAGGAGTACAGGCTTGAAGATGCTGAGATAGCCCTGGTTATCCTGAATTCCGCGGCAGGCACTTCGAAAGACGTTGTGGATGCATTCAGGGAGAAAGGGATCAGGGCAGGTCTCCTGAAACCGAGACTTTACCGGCCGTTTCCCTACAGAGAGGTCGGAGAAGCCCTGAGAAATCTGAAGGCAGTATGTGTCCTCGACAGGGCGGATGCCTTCGGAGGTTCTTTCGGGCCGGTCTATATGGATATCGCAACCAGTCTCTACCCGTATCAGGAGAGACCTCTCCTCATAAATAAAATATACGGTCTCGGCGGCAGGGATTATCTGCCCGAGCACGCTGAACTTGTTCTCAAGGAGCTGGTGGACCTTGCAGGGAGCGGAACAGTGAAGAGCTACAAGGAATATATAGGAGTGAGGGAATAGATATGGCAAAAGCAGTTACTCTGAAAGAGCTTTCCAAAAAGGAAGTATTGTTTTCACCCGGTCACCGTCTCTGCGCAGGCTGTGGAGCTCCCATAGTAGTGAAAATGGTCCTCCTGGCGTCTGAATATCCCGTTGTTGCATCAAACGCAACCGGGTGTCTCGAGGTATCAAGCTGTATCTCCGACTACACCGCATGGAAGATCCCCTGGATCCACAATGCATTCGAAAACGCTGCAGCTACCCTATCCGGTGTTGAGACTATGTACCGTTCGCTGAAAAAACAGGGAAAAATCGACAGGGAAATCAAGTTTATCGCATTCGGGGGTGACGGAGGGACCTATGATATCGGGTTCCAGAGCCTTTCGGGTGCGATGGAGCGTGGTCATGATATGCTCTATATCTGCTACGATAACGGGGCTTACATGAATACAGGCATCCAGCGTTCAAGCGCAACGCCGTTTGGAGCGGATACCACAACCAGACCCGCAGGGAGTGTCGTGCCCGGGAAAACCGAACAGAGGAAGAACCTTACCAGGATTATGGCAGCCCATAATATCCCGTATGCAGCGCAGGCATCCCCCAGCCACTGGGCTGACCTTGTCAGGAAAGTCAGAAAAGCCCTCGAGATACGGGGGCCGAAGTTCATGAATATCATGGCCCCCTGCAACAGGGGGTGGAGGTCGCGGACAGACGATGCGATTACCCTGAGCAGGCTCGCGGTTGATACCTGTTATTGGCCTCTCTACGAAATAGAGAACGGGGTTATGAAAATAACCTTCAGGCCGAGGGAGAAGAAACCGATGGTGGATTTCCTCAAAACACAGGGAAGGTTCAAACACCTTTTCAAACCGGAAAACGAGGCGCTTATCGGAAAAATCCAGGAATCTGTCGACGCGGAATGGGAAAGGCTCCAGAAAGAAGAAGCCTGTTATGCCTCTTGATATGAGATAACAAAATATGATAGGGTTACAACCATGATGGGTTCTGACCTTATAATGTATGAGGAAGAGTTCAGCAGGATCGACGCTGAACTCCAGAAACTCCATCAGCAGTCGAATGCCAAGGTTGTTTTCCTCGTTGATAAAAACGGCCAGCTCATCGCATCAGCCGGTGAAACCCATGATATCGATACCACTTCGCTGGCATCGCTCACCGCAGGGAATATTGCAGCGACCGGCGGTATCGCCCGGCTCCTCGGCGAAAGAGAGTTTACCATTCTCTTCCATGAGGGTGAGAAAGACAATATCCATATTTCCCTGATCGGACAGAGGATCATCCTCGTGGTTATTTTCGACAGCCGAACCTCCCTCGGCCTTGTAAGGCTCCGCGTGAAGAAGGCATCCGACGCGCTGACAAAGATATTCGACGAGATTGTCGCAAAGGCTGAAAAAGAAAAGGGGACAGGCAAACTGGAGGAATCGTTCTTTGCAGAGATCAGTGACGAAGACATTGATAACCTTTTCAAGTAGGTGCGGACCCCGTGTCCTTTATTAATTATTCTTCCCGTGAAATCAATGTAAAAATTGTCTATTACGGTCCGGGTCTCTGCGGCAAGACCACGAACCTGCAGTTCATCTACCGGCGGACCAATCCTGACCAGAAAGGCAAACTTATTTCACTCGCAACCGAGACCGAACGAACGCTCTTCTTTGATTTCCTCCCGCTGGCGCTTGGTGACATCAAAGGGTTCAAGATACGGTTCCATCTCTATACCGTCCCGGGCCAGGTATTCTATGCTGCGAGCAGGAAGCTCATTCTCAAAGGCGTAGACGGCATCGTCTTTGTTGCCGACAGCCAGCTGGAGAGGATGGAATCCAACATGGAGAGTATTGACGATCTCCGGATCAACCTCGCAGAACAGGGGTATGATCTTGACAAGCTTCCGTTCACCATACAGTACAACAAGAGAGACCTGCCCAATGTTGTGCCGGTAGCTGATATGGACAGGGTACTCAACCCGCGCAATGTCCCGTGGTTCGAGGGAGTTGCCGTTACCGGCAAAGGGGTGTTCGAGACCCTCAAGGCGGTTGCAAAAGAGGTGCTCTTCGAATTAAAGAAACACTACTGAGAATTTTTGGTGGACGGTAGGGGATTCGAACCCCCGACCCCAACGTTGCGAACGTTGTGCTCTCCCAGCTGAGCTAACCGCCCTTTGTACTCTTTCTTTCCCGGCAAGTATCTCATTATAAAGCTATCGCACCGCAGGACACAAGCACTACTTGAGCGCTGGTATTTCTTCCCGAAATTTTCAGGGGTCCGCCTCCATGAAATTATTGCTTCAGGAAAATTGCAAAACATGCTAATATTACGCTATATTTATTGACAGAACGATGCAGAATAGGTTTATAATATGCATGATGGTTCTTGGAGGGATTATAAGGACTGATAACTATTCTGAGAACCGAAGCAGGATTCATGCAGGTTAGAGTCGGTGTCTATATCTGCAGGTGCGGAACAAATATTTCCGAAAATATCGATATCGACGAACTTCTCCAGTCTTCATCCCGCCTTGAAAATGTCGCTTATGTAAAAGATCAGCCGCTGCTCTGTTCAGAGGACGGAAAAAATTTTCTGGCCGCTGATGTCGCCCGGGAAAAGCCTGATCGTGTGGTGGTCGTAGCCTGCACCCCGAAGGAACACGAAAAGACATTCAGAAATACCCTCCTCAAGGCAGATTTTAATCCCTATCTCTTCCAGATGGTGAATGTGCGGGAACAGGTTGCCTGGGTGACTGCCGACAAGGCAGCAGCAACTGAGAAGGCAAAGGCTTACATACGGGCCGCGGTGAAGAGGGTAACGCTCCACGAACCGCTTGAGAAAAGAGAGATCGCCTGTAATACAGACGCGCTTGTCATCGGGGCGGGTCCCGCTGGCATGGAAGCCGCGCTGCTCCTTGCGAAGGCGGGAAGAAAAGTATATCTCGTCGAGAAGAACTCTTTTGTGGGTGGCAGGGTTGCACGGTATGAAGAGGTCTTCCCGAAGATGGAGTGCGCTTCCTGCATGCTCGAACCCAAGATGGACGAAATCCTCCATGACGAGAACATAGAGCTTCTCACCGGCAGTGAAGTGGCGGAGGTCCTCGGGTATCTCGGCAATTTTTCAGTGAAAATCAAAAGGAGAGCAGCCTTTGTCGATAAAGAGAAGTGCATCGGCTGCGGCGCCTGTTATGAACCCTGCCCGGTTGTAGTCAGGAATGAGTTCGACTATAACCTGAGCGAACGCAAGGCAATCCATATCCCGTATACCGGCGCCCTGCCGAATGTACCCGTCCTCGATCAGGAGCACTGCCTGAGGTTCGGGAACACTGATGCAGGTATGGTGAAGGAAGCGCTTGATCTCGGTCTTATCAACCAGGAGGAGTTCGAACAGTACAAGCAGAGGGACTGTTCTGCCTGCAAAGAAGCCTGCATGTTCGGGGCAATTACCTATGACGTTCAGGATGAAATCCTTGAGAGGAACGTTGGCAGTATCGTTGTCGCGATTGGTTTCGATCTTTTCGATCCCTCAGTCCTTCCTCAATTCGGATACGGCAGTATCCCGGAAGTCTATACCGGATTGGAATTCGAACGGATACTCTCCCAGACAGGACCGACGGGCGGAAAACTGCTCATGAAAAACGGACAGGAGCCAAAGTCCCTGGCAATCGTTCATTGTGTGGGCAGCCGTGACAAAAACCATAAGGAATACTGCTCAAGCGTGTGCTGTCTGTATGCCCTGAAATTTTCCCATCTCGCATGCAAACATGCCCCCGGAGCAAAGATATATGAAATATACGCTGACTGGTGTGTGCCGGGAAAGGACAATCAGGCATTCCTGGATTCACTGAAGGGCAAAGAGAATATCCATTTCATCCATACCGGCCTTCCCATGAATGTCGCAGTGAAAGACAACCAGGGCGTCCTCTCGGTCTCCTGTGTCGATGTATCGGGGAAGCAAAACTCTCTCACCGCCGATATGGTAGTGCTCTGCCCCGCTATAATCCCTGCGAGGGATACCTCCCGTCTGTCGGAACTGCTCCTTATCCCAAGCGGCAGGGACGGGTTCTTTGCAGAAGGGCATACGAAACTCGCGCCGGTTTCGACCAACATCGAAGGGATTTTTATCGCGGGGTGCTGTCAGGGGCCGAAGGATATCCAGGGATCGATCGCCCAGGGCGCTGCGTCAGCAGGAGAGGTCCTCTCAACCCTTGTGCCGGGAAGAAAACTGGAGCTCGAGGTAATAACTGCAGAGGCTGATGAGAACAGTTGCGCGGGGTGTATGACCTGCATTGGATTGTGTCCGTATAAAGCGATCATGTTTGACAAGGAGAAAAAGATCGCAGTCGTGAATACTGTCCTCTGCAAGGGATGCGGGACCTGTGTCGCAGCCTGTCCGAGCGGGTCTCTCAGGAGCAGACATTTTACTGAAGAACAGATTTTTGCAGAGATCGAGGAGGTTCTGAAATAAAGGATTTCGAACCAAAGATTGTCGGTTTTCTCTGTAACTGGTGTTCTTATGCCGGCGCGGACGCGGCAGGAAACGCACGGAAGACCTATCCGCCCAACGTGCGGGTAATCCGCGTCATGTGCACCGGAAGGATCGACCCCCAGTTTGTGCTCAAAGCTTTCCAGTCAGGAGCTGACGGGGTTCTTATCCTTGGATGCCATCCCGGTGATTGTCATTATCAAGAGGGTAATTATAAAGCGCTCAGAAGATTCCATCTCCTGAGGCGGGTGGTGAAGCAGTTCGGGATCGATGAGGGACGGCTCAGGCTTGACTGGGTATCTGCGAGCGAGGGGGACAAATTTGTTGAGGTAATCACCGATATGGCAGCGACGGTAAAAAAGCTCGGTCCGCTCATGCGGGAGAAGGAGGAACTGACGGTTGGGTAAACCGAAAGTAGCATTTTACTGGTGTGCGTCATGCGGAGGTTGCGAAGAGGCGGTTGTCGATCTCGCTGAAGATATCCTTAAGGTTGCGGAAGCAGTTGAGTTTGTGTTCTGGCCGGTAGCCATGGACTTCAAGGTCAAAGACGTTGAATCCCTGGGTGACGGCGAGATCGCAGTGAGTTTTATCAACGGTGCGGTCCGGACAGGAGAGCAGGAACATATGGCAAAACTGCTCAGGAAGAAATCGGGGCTTGTCGTCGCCTTCGGGGCCTGTGCCCATATCGGGGGAATTCCGGGGCTTGCGAATTTTTCAAGCCGGGAGAAGATATTCGACTGGGTATATTTCAATGCGCCGTCAAACGACAATGCCGGAAAAATAACCCCTCAGGAGAAGACGAAAGTCAGGGTTGGAGAATTAACGCTGCCGAAATTTTATGATACTGTATATACCCTTGATCAGGTTATCGACGTGGATTACTATCTACCCGGATGCGCTCCTCCCCCTGACCTTATCATGAAGGCGGTGGAAGCAATACTCTCCGGAAAACTTCCCGAGAAAGGAACAGTCCTCGCCCCGGATAAGGCGTTGTGTGATACCTGCAAGAGGAAGACGACAAAGCCCGAACATGCAAGTATCCGCGAGATCAAACGAGTGCACCAGGTGATGCTCGACCCTGAACGGTGTTTTCTCGACCAGGGGGTGCTCTGCCTTGGACCGGCAACCCGAGACGGATGCGGTGAGCGGTGCATCAATGCAAATATGCCCTGCAGAGGGTGTTTCGGTCCTACGAGCAGGGTTGAGGACCAGGGGGCAAAGTTCCTCTCCGCACTCGCTTCAATAATCGATATGAATGATGAAGAAGAGATAAGACGCATTATGGACTCTATTGCTGATCCTGCCGGAATTTTTTATTTTTATTCTTTGCCGGCGTCAATGCTGAGAAGGAGGCTGGATATCCCGAATTATGAGTAAACGCATTACCATAGACCCGATCACCAGACTTGAGGGGCACGGGAAGATAGAGATATTTCTCGATGGACAGGGGGATGTGGAGAGGGCCTATTTCCAGGTTCCTGAACTCCGGGGGTTTGAGGTATTCTCCGTCGGGCGTCCTGCTGAGGAGATGCCGCGGATTACCCCAAAGATCTGCGGGGTTTGTCCTACGACACACCACATCTGTTCTACGAAGGCACTGGACTCCCTGTTCAGGGTAGAACCTCCTCCTGCTGCCAGGAAGATCAGGGAACTGATGTATTCCGCGTTTATGCTCGAGGATCATATGCTCCATTTCTTCTTCCTCGGCGGGCCGGATTTTGTGGTCGGCCCGTCAGCTGCTCCGGGAGAAAGGAATATCCTTGGAGTCATTGCAAAAGTCGGCCTTGAGATCGCAGGGAAGGTCATTAAGCTCAGAAAGGGGTGCCGTGAGGTCATTGCCCATATCGGGGGCAGGGTGATTCATCCGGTCTGCGGCCTCCCCGGAGGGGTATCAAAACCGCTTACCGAGGAAGACCGCCTGAAGATTCTCGACGTAGCGGAATACAGCGTTGAATTCGCACAATTTGCCCTCCGGATATTCGACGATGTGGTCCTGAAGAACAAAGAGTATCTGGATCTGATTCTTGGTGATATTTATAAGCATCAGACCTATTACATGGGGCTGGTCGATAAAGACAACAGGGTGAATTTTTATGACGGCAATGTCGGAGTTGTTACTCCTGAAGGGAAGACCTTCGCACAATTCAGCCCTGCTGAATATCTCGACCATATCACTGAACGGGTTGAGCCCTGGACCTATGTGAAGTTTCCCTTCCTGAAGAAGGTCGGGTGGAAGGGTTTCGTGGACGGTACTGACAGCGGTGTGTTCCGGGTTGCACCCCTTGCACGCCTGAATGTCGCAGACGGTATGGCAACACCACTCGCACAGGCTGAGTATGAAAGGATGTACCAGACCTTTGGCGGCAAGCCCGTCCATAATACCCTTGCCTTCCACTGGGCACGGCTTATTGAGGCCCTGTACGCAGCAGAGCGCATGCGGGAGCTTGCGCAGGACAGGACGATTACGGACCCCCATGTAAGGAACCTTCCCCAGGCGACTCCGGAGGAAGGGATTGGTATTGTGGAGGCTCCACGGGGGACTCTGATACACCATTATAAGACGGATGCGGAGGGGATCCTCACAGAGGTCAACCTGATTGTTGCAACGGTGAACAATGCAGCAGCGATCTGTATGTCCATTGAGAAAGCTGCGCGAAGTCTGATCAGAGGCGGTAAGGTCTCTGACGGCCTTCTCAATATGGTTGAGATGGCTTTCAGGGCATATGATCCATGTTTTGCCTGTGCGACACACACATTCCCCGGCGGAGGTTGTTTGCGCATCCACATCCGCAACGAGAGAGGGGAGGTCATTCAGACCCTGGAACGGACATGAAACAAGACGGGTGATGAGGTACCCGAGGGACTTTATGAATAATATCTTTCAAGAAAGAGGAGGAGTGTATGGCAACAGTAACATTGGATTGTGTAGGGCTGAGGTGTCCTCAGCCGATACTGAAGATCGCAGCAAAATCTGCAGAATTGAAGCCCGGTGATCTCCTTGAAGTGATTGCTGACTGCCCCACCTTTGAAAAGGATGTCCGTCAGTGGTGTGAGAGGACGAAAAAAACGCTGATGTGGGTCAAGGACGAGGGTGGTGGCATGAAACGCTGCCAGATACAGTTTTAATCGGGTTCGACTTGGCAGGGGATAACCCATGAACCTATTAAAAAACCTGTCGATCGGCAAAAAATTATTCCTGAGCTTCGGTCTTCTCTTTCTCATCATCCTGATTCTCGGTGTCTTCTGGCAGCGCGGGATTGTGAACCTCCAGACCGTTAACAGGAACCAGAATGAACTGATTGAACTGAAGGATAAACTGAGGGAGATGCAGGTAAACCACTACCAGTGGGTGGATGACCTCAGGGAGACTGCCAGAAAGCGGGAGCAGTTTGAAGGTGAGCTTGATCCCGCACAATGTTTGTTCGGCAAGTGGTACTACGGATATCAGCAGCCATATCCCGAGCTGGAAAACCTTTTCAAGTCTCTGGATGAGCCGCACAGAAGACTCCATGAATCAGGGAAGCTGGTCACGGAGGCGATCCGGCGCGGGGATTATGCCGAAGCCGAACGGCTTTCCCTCAAGGTCCGGCAGATTGACCTTCCTGATTTGATGAAGATTTATGATCCTTTTATGTCCGGCATTGGAGAAGTATATGCCAAATACAAGCTTGAAGCAGAACAGTCTGTGAAGCGTCAGGGCATTCTCTCCAAAGCCATTATTGTTTTCTCACTCATCGCTGTCATAATCCTCGCGCTGTACCTCACGAGGGATATTGCAAGACCTCTCAGAAAAGTGACAGATATAGCACGCAAGATCGCCGAAGGGGAGATCCCCGAGGTAGTGGAGCAACGGACTGCGGGGCACAGTGAGAACGAAATCAAGGAACTCGAGCATGCGTTTTCGGATATGGCGGCGTCACTGGGGGAAATATCAAGGTCTGCTGAAAAGATTGCATCAGGTGACCTTGAGGCTTCGGTCAAACCAAGATCAGGCAGGGACGTGCTTGGCAAGGCCCTTGAGAAGATGGTGGAGAACCTGAAGCAAAGCATGGAGGAACTCCATTCGAATTCAATGAACCTCGCACTCGGCATGAGCGATTATTTCGCAGTCATCTCAGAACTTGCCCAGGGCAACCTTGATGTCCATGCGAATGAAGATACCGGAGATGACCTCCTGAACCAGCTGGGAAGGGTTACCAATGAAATGATTGAGGAGTCCAGAAAACTCGCGGAATGCGTTGAGGAAGTCAAGCGGGGGAATCTTGAGGTCAAGGTCCATGTCCGGTCGGAAAAAGACACGCTCGGCATTGGTTTTGACCATATGCTTGAACATCTCCGTATCACTTCCGACGAACTCCATTCCACGTCCATGAATCTCGCGATGGGACTCACTGAATACTTCATGGTCCTCCAGCAGGTCGCAGCAGGTGATTTAACGGTATCCGCAAACGAGGATACCGGAGACGACCTGCTGAACCAGCTCGGCAAGGCTACCAATGAGATGATCGCCTCGATCAGGGATATGACTATACGGATCCGCGAACAGGCGGACCTTCTCGCGACTTCTGCGAACTCCATTGCCATGGTTATCAAACAGTCGACCCGCGGACTCTCAGAACTGTCTTCGGCTCTGGGGCTTATCTCTTCAGCCACTTCCTCAGTCGCGGAAAATTCACAGGGTGCAACGAGGTCGTCACAATCTGCCGAGACTTCTACGGAGAAGGGCAATGATCTGATGCAGAGGCTCGCTGACAATACGAAAATACTCCAGACCGCAACAGAAAGATCAGTGGAAGCCATGAAAAGTCTGTCTACGCGATCTTCCGAGATCGGGAATATTGTAAATGTGATAACGAAAATAGCCTTCCAGACAAACCTTCTCTCACTGAATGCGGCTATTGAGGCCGCCCGTGCCGGTGAGTCCGGACACGGGTTTGCGGTCGTGGCGGATGAAGTGCGGAAGCTCGCAGAGAGTTCTGCAAACTCTGCCCGGGAGATCGCAAGGATCGTAAAAGAGGTGCAGCAGGAGACAGGCGGCACCATGGACATTGTGCAGGATGGGAAGAAAGACATGGAATCAGGTGCCGTACTCATCGGAGAGATCGGGATGCAGTTCACCGGCATCGCCGAACAGGTGAGAACCATTGCCAAACAGATAGAGAGCATCGCGTCGTCGGCTGCCGAGACCGCTTCATCAGCTGAAGAAGCTTCTGCTTCTTCGGAAGAACAGACCGCAGCGATGGAAGAACTCTCCGCATCGGCTGCCGAACTGTCCCATACCGCTGAGATTCTCCAGGGAACAGTCTCGCGCTTTAAGGTATAGTACCCGGGAATGCAGACATTCATCAGAGACCTGATACAGCACAATACCGCGAAAATAGTCCTCATCGTACTTGACGGCCTCGGCGGACTCCCGATCAGGGGCCGGACCGAACTCGATGCGTCACAGAAGCCGAATCTCGACCTGCTCGCACAGGAGTCTGCCTGCGGACTCCATCTCCCCGTTGCTCCCGGCATCACTCCGGGAAGCGGACCGGGGCACCTTTCGCTGTTTGGATATGATCCCGTCGAGTGGCAGATTGGGAGAGGGGTGCTTGAAGCACTCGGTCTCGGCGTGGAGTTGAAAAAGACCGATGTTGCCATCCGGGTGAACTACGCTACCCTGGAGCAAGGCATCATCAGGGACAGACGGGCAGGACGGCCTCCTACAGAAGAGAGCAGGAAGATTACCGAAAGGCTGCAGAAGGAGATCAGGAAAATAGATGACGCTGAAATACTCTTCTCGCCGGGGATGGAACACCGGTTTGCAGTCGTATTCAGGTTCCCTGAACTCTTGCCGGACGGGTCGGCTGCGATCAGGGATACGGATCCGCAAAAAGAGGGCAACCCCCCTCTTGCGGTTACTCCCGGAACCCCCCAGGCGGAGCGAGTCGCACGGATCGCCAAAAAATTGATCTCAAAGATTACAGAACTGATAAAAAATGAACCCAGGGCAAATTACGTTCTTCTCAGGGGATTTGCGCAGGTTCCTGATATCCCTCATTTCACTGATGTCTATGGTCTTAAGCCTCTCTGCATTGCAGTCTACCCCATGTACCGGGGGCTTGCGCGTTTGATCGGCATGGAAGCACCGGAACTGGAGGGTGACATCGGGGAGGAGATAGATTTTCTGAAAAAGAACTATCATGACTATGATTTCTTCTTTTTGCATGTAAAAAAGGTCGACTCCTATGGCGAGGACGGGAATTTTGACGGCAAAGTCCGAAAGATCGAAGAATTTGACCGGGCTCTCCCCGATATCCTTTCCCTGAATCCTGACGTGCTCATCATCACGGGTGATCATTCAACCCCGTCGGTTCTGAAAAGCCATAGCTGGCATCCTGTCCCGGTCCTCCTCAAATCACCCTATGTGCTCGGAAAAACCTCTCAGGCGTTTACCGAGCGGGAATGCCTGAAAGGGGAGTTCGGCATCTTCCCCACCGTGAATCTCATGCCTCTTGCACTTGCGAACGCAGGAAGACTCAAGAAGTTCGGAGCGTAAGGAATCGTTAGGCGAGAAACGTAAAGAGTAAAGAGTTGGACAAGAGAACACTCCCCGCTTCGCAGAAGATACCCTCTGGTTTCATCGATACCCACTGCCATCTTGAGATGGAGGCATTTAACCCTGACCGGGAAGCGGTTATCCAGCGAGCAAAGGATGGGGGCCTGGAAGCGATGATTACGATCGGGTCTGACCTGGAAGGAAATCTCGGAGGGCTTGAGCTTTCCCGGAAATATGATTTCATCTATTGTTCGGTAGGGTTTCATCCCCATGACGCGAAAGATTTTACCGACGAGATATTCAACAAGATGAAGGAATGGGCACAGTCAGGGGGCAAGGAGCAAGGGACAGGGGGCAAGGTCGTTGCCCTTGGTGAAATCGGCCTCGACTATCATTACGATAATTCTCCGCGAGATGTTCAGAGGGAGATATTCAGGAAACAACTTCGTCTTGCGCAGGAGATCGATCTTCCAGTTGTTATTCACAGCAGGGAGGCAAAAAAAGACACTCTTGATATCGTCAAGGAATCCGGAATAAAGAAAGGGGTTTTCCACTGTTTTTCCGGTGACCTGGAAATGGCGAGAGAGGTCATTGCAATGGGTTTCCACATCTCGATTGCCGGGCCGGTGACCTTCAGGAAATCCCATACCCTGCATGAGGTTGCAAAAGGTGTCCCTGATGCATCTCTTCTCATAGAGACTGACGCCCCGTATCTGACTCCGGAGCCCTTCAGGGGGCGGAGGAACGAACCGTCCTACATTGTACATACTGCACAGGCAATCGCAGCAATCAGGGGAGTGACCCTTGAAGATATAGCAAGGATTACCACGCTCAACGCGAAACGTCTGTTCGGCATCGGTGAAATCCCGGAAAAGGGAGAGATTGCATATACAATAAGAGACAGCCTTTACCTGAATATCACCAACAGATGCACAAACAAATGCGGGTTCTGCATACGCTTCCAGTCTGATTATGTGAAGGGACACAACCTGCGGCTTTCACATGAACCGACCGAAGAGGAAGTGATTCAGGCGATCGGAGATCCTGCACGATTCAAAGAGGTTGTGTTCTGCGGGTACGGAGAACCGATGCTCAGACTCGATTTGATCAAGAATGTCGCCCGATGGATACAACAGCACGGAGGGAAAGTCAGAATTAATACAAACGGACAGGGAAATCTTATCCACAAGAGGAATATCGTTCCCGAGCTACGGGGTATAGTGGACCGCCTCTCGATAAGCCTCGACGCACAGGATGAAGAGACTTACAACAGGATCTGCAAACCTGAATTCGGGAATGCGTACCACGAAGTCCTGAATTTCATCAGGGAAGCAAAGAACGAGATCCCCGATGTTTCTGTAACCGTTGTCACCGCCGAGGGCATCGATATAGAACAGTGCAGAAAAATTGCCGGGAAACTAGGGGTAGGATTCAGGTTGAGGAAACTCGATGTGGTAGGGTAGGGTGCTTATCGGAAAAAAGTGATGCCTTCGCTGAAACCCAGTTCCCCCTGACTTCCGTCCGAGAGTCTTTTCCATTTGCATTTGCCTGCTGCGATTTCTTCATCGCCGATTATCAGAACATATTCTGCTGACAATCTGTCGGCTCGTCTCATCTGGCTCTTCAGGGAGTTGCCCGTATACCCGATTTCGGTCCAGATGCCCTGCTCACGCAGTCCGTTGGCCAGCGCAAGCCCCTGTTTCCCAGCAGCTTCCCCGAGCACTGCGATGAAGACTCTGGGTGATGGGATGTGCTGTTCTCCTGATGATTTGAGGAGCGATACGAGCCGTTCCATTCCTATTGCGAATCCGATCGCAGGAGTAGGGGGCCCGCCAAATTCCTGGACAAGCCTGTCATAGCGTCCTCCTGCCGCGACTGCATTCTGTGCGCCGAGATGTTCGCAGGTGACCTCGAAGGTGGTCCTGGTGTAATAATCAAGCCCCCTCACCATTTCAGGATTTATGCTGTGGGGGACGGCAAGCAATTCCAGGAGAGACAGGAGTGTATCGAAATGGTTCATGCAATCACTACAGAGATACTCGGTAACATGCGGAGCGCCCTGCCGCACAGTCCTGCATACATCCACCTTGCAATCGAGTATCCTGAGAGGGTTCTGTTCATATCTCCTCGTACAGTCAGGACACAGCGCTTCAATTTTATCAGAAAAGAAATGGACCAGGGCTTTCCGGTAATCGGGCCTGCAGAATTCACATCCTATTGAATTGACCTGGAAACTGAGTTCCCTGAGGCCGAGTCGTTCGAAGAGCAGTTTGAGCATGGAGAGCATCTCGGCGTCCATCTTGGGGTCATCCACACCGAATGCTTCGGCGCCGATCTGATAGAACTGCCTGAAGCGGCCTGCCTGGGGCCTTTCATAGCGGAACATCGGTCCGGAATAAAAAAACTTCTGGGGTGACGGCAGGTTATATAAATGATGCTCCACATAGCTTCTCACAACCGGTGCGGTTCCCTCAGGACGGAGGGTAATCCGCCGCCCGGCTTTGTCGGTAAAGGTGTACATCTCTTTCTCGACGATGTCGGTTGTCTCTCCGATACTCCTGACAAAAATATCAGTAGACTCTATGATCGGCGCACGGATTTCCTGAAAGCCGAATACCGTGAAGACGCCAGCTGCAACCTGCTCGATATGCTGCCAAATTGCAATGTCGGGAGGGAAGATATCGTGGATACCCTTCAGGGCATGGTACTTCATTCCTCTTTCATGCCCCCCTCTTCTTCCTCACGTTCCCTGTCGAAATCGAGCATCTTCAGGTGGCTTTCGACAAGCCGTTTGATCTCTTCCTTGAAATGGCGCCTGATACCTTTCAGATCCACGATGTCCTCGTGGATCTTGATGACTTTCTCCTGTGCTTCTTTCATGACCGAGTCAGACTTGAGTTCTGCTTCTTTCATAAGGAGTTCCGCTTCTTTCCGGGCATTGGTCTTATAGTCTTCGACCATCTGCTGTGCTGTCATGAGCGTTTCCCGGAGCGTTGTCTCCATGTCTCTGTATTCCTTGATCTGATTCTCAAGCCTCTGCACATTCTCTTTGAGCGACGCGTTTTCCCTGAGCAGGTCTTCCATCTCCTCGCGGACGATCTCAAGGAATGCATATACTTCTTCTACATCGAATCCCCTCAGTTTCATGGGAAACTGCTTTTGCTGGATATCGAGCGGCGTGATCCTCATAGATACATGCCTCCTTTCAATTTATAGGCAAAGTCGAATAAGGACCGGATCAGGAAATACTTTACAAATACTATGATGAGGATGGCAATCATGGGAGAGAGGTCAATCATGCCAAGGCGGCCTCCGATCAATTTCCTGATCCGGCTCAGGACCGGGTCAGTAACAGTGTACAGCAACCGCACGATCGGGTTATAAGGGTCAGGGTTCACCCAGCTTATCAACGCCGCGATGATGATGATCCACATGTATACCGTGAGGACCGTATTTGCAATATAGGCTATTGCCAGAATAAGATTCGCGATAATGAACATTTATCCTTTCCTCCCTAATTCCTGAGACCTGTTTTTTGCTGCCTCGATCACCTCTGCCACGAGCCCCTTCATCCCCTTCTCCCCGAAGACCCTGAGTCCGGCCGCTGTCGTGCCGCCGGGTGAGGTGACCATCTCCCTGAGCTGTGCAGGCGGCATGCCTGTCTCGAGCATCCTGGCCGTGCCGATCATGGTAGCAACCGAGAGTTCGGCTGCGTTTTCTTTTGAGAGTCCCGCCCGTTCCCCCGCTTCGGTCAAGGCTTCGACAAAGAATGCAAAAAAGGCAGGACCGCTTCCCGAGAGGGCTGTCACTGCATCCATATATTTTTCAGGCAATACCATGACTCTTCCCACGGACATGAAGATGTCCCTTACCGTTCCCATCTCTTTGTCATGAATGCACTCACACATGGACATGACTGTCATGCCTTCGAGAACAAGCGCCGGGGTATTCGGCATGACACGGATTATTTTTTCAATTCCGAGACGTGCAGAGAGATACGATAACGTGATACCTGCGGCGATGGATACTACCAGATGGTCTTTGGTGAGCACTTTCGCGAGTTCTGCCGTGACTTCATCCATATTCTGGGGTTTTACCGCAAGGATGATAAGCGAGCTCTGTGCGGCTGCCTCTTTGTTATCCGCAGTTGTTTTCACCCCGTACGTCTTTTCCAGATAGGCGCACCTGTCTTTTCTCGGTTCCGAGACGATAATATCGCTCATCCTGTTCTGCGTCATTCCCTTGATCAGGGCTTCCGCCATGTTTCCCCCGCCGATGAAACCTATCATTCGCTAACTCCTTTCTCCGAAAATCGCCGTACCGATTCTCACGATCGTCGCCCCTTCCAGAATTGCAGTTTCATAATCATTCGTCATGCCCATGGACAGTTCAGGGAGGTGATACCCTTTCTTTTCAGCCTGATCACGCAATTCCCGTAACTCCCTGAAAAAGGGACGCGCCATCTCGGGGTTTTCAAAATAGGGGGGCATTGTCATCAGGCCCTCCAGCTTCAGGTTCTTCATTCCGGAGACCGCGTGTACGGTATCCATAAGGTCTTCTCTCGGAACACCGTGTTTCGTCTCTTCTTCCGACAGTTTTACCTGGATAAGAACCCTCTGAATTTTTCCGCTCTTCATCGCGTGCTTGTCCAACTCCTGTGCAAGGCTGATCGAATCGAGCGAGTGGATGAGTTGAAACAAACGAACAGCGGCCTTTGCCTTGTTTTTCTGGAGATGACCGACCAGATGCCATTCGACCTCATAATCCGCACAAAGCGCCTTGCATGCTTCGATCTTCCCCTCCGCCTCCTGCACCCGGTTTTCGCCAAGGATCCTCAATCCCAGATCCACTCCCTCCTTTATTCTCTCATAGGGCACGGTCTTTGTTACTGCCACGAGTGTTACGTCAAAGGGGCTTCTTCCCGACCGGATTGCTGCGGATGAAATTTTCCGATAGACGTTTTTTATCCTTTCGAGAAGAACGGAATGTCCTATCTGGTTTTTGCTCTCATCCATGCCAGTAAAGACCGGGGGAACCGTGCCATAGAATATAGTATCACAGGGTCGTCATGAAGTCATCACAAGGCGTGTTTCAGCGGTCATGCAATCGACAGTGCCTCCTGGTATTCTGCCCACAACGCTTCCTTGTCTGCGCCAGAATCGATGAAATCCCATGGGAAGATCTCCTGGAGCTGCTTCTGTCTGAAAATATACGAGTCCCTTTCTATCCCAGCTGCATCGCAGGCCTTCATCCAGTCACGCATCGTCAGCATCTTTTCAAGCGCTCTCGCTATGCGCCTGTCTCCGAGAGCAAAGAGACCCTGCATATATGCGTATTTCGGCAGATCGTGGAACACCTTGATACCTTTTAGGTTCTTGAGTCCGTCCTTGATCATTTTCAGTCGTTCCCTGACTTCTCCCGGCAGTTCCATCGGGTGCCACTGAAACGGAGTGAAAGGCTTCGGTACAAAGGTGCTGACACTCAGGGTGACAGTCCCCTTCAATGAACTTCCCCGGATCTTTTCGACAAGGCGAATGATGCCCTGAATGTCTTCCCTTGTTTCAGTCGGAAGTCCGACCATAAAATAGAGCCGCAGACTATTGATGCCCTGCTGGAGCAAGCGTTGGGAGGTTATGAGGATATCTTCCTCTGAAACCTTCTTGTGAATGACTTTTCTCAACCGTTCTGTTCCTGCCTCGGGGGCGATCGAGACGCTCTGGTGTCCTTTCATCAGGCTGACAATTTCAGCGCTCTTTGCGCTTGCTCTCAGGGAAGTGATGGAAAAATCCACTTCCGGAAATCTGAGCACTTCCCGTATAGCGGGGTGATCAGAGAGTGAAGGTCCGATAAGACCTATCCTCCTGGTACGGGTAAGCGCTGCCCGGATTTCGTGCTCCATATCTTCAAGCGTTTTTTTCCTCGGCGGGTTGTATATCCTGCCGGTGACACAGAACCTGCAGTTCCAGGGGCATCCCCTCATCGCCTCGATGAGATGCATATCGGAAAATTCTGCATCAGGAGTTGTGATTGCCATGGTGATCTTCGGAGGAGAGAGGGACTTCAGATATTGCCGCCTGACTCTTGCCGGCATGTTCTCCGCGGCAGTACGGCGCGCGATGGCTCCCCTTGTGTCATAGGAGACCGAATAGAATCCGGGGACGTAGACGCCGTCTGTTTTTGCCGCTGCTCTGAGCATCACGTCTCTCCGGGGGATGGATCTGTAGAGGGAGAGAAAGTCCGGCAGCATTTCATCTGCTTCGCCGACAAAACAGATGTCAAAAAAATCAGCAACCGGTTCAGGATTGAAAAACGCGCATACGCCTCCTGCAATGAGCAGCGGATGCAGGGCGTTCCGCTGAATGCCGAACAGGGGAATATTCGACAGCCTGAGGATCTTCCCGATGTTCGGGTAGTCATTTTCGAAAGAGAGGGAAAAAGCGATGATATCGAAGCGGTTTAACGGTCGTTTCGATTCCAGGGAAAAGATCTCGGTGCGTGTTCGTATATATTCCTCAATATCTCGGTCATCAGGGAGGAAAGCCCGTTCACAGACCACATCACGCATGGTGTTCAGGAGGCCATAAATTCCCTGAAAACCGAGGTTCGACATCCCGACGGAATAGATGTTCGGGTAGACGAGCGCAATAGTAATCCTTCCACCCGGATCTTTATAAACCGTACCTTTTTCCCTGGAGAGCAGGGCATCTGTTTTTTCCTTCAGCTTGTAGCTCACGCCATGACCAGGATGCTCAGCATGGCGAGCGACCAGAGCATATCGAGAGGGAGATGGATGTCAGCGGTCGAATCGAAGAGAAGGCCGGCCCGTGCCGGAAACTCTTCGTCCCTCAGCCAGAGGATAAGAGTTACCGGTATCCTGGGCATCGGGAAAACCCTGAAAGCTGCATCTCCGTAAGGTTCGGTTTCTGAGCAAAGTTCCCTGCCCTTTCGCAGAAAAGAGGGGGCATCCTCTCCGTATTTCCGGGCAAGCTTTTCAAGAGGAAGTACATGGCTTCCCCTGAAAAAGAGTTCCCCGCCTTGTATGCCTTCCGGTTTTATGAGTTTTCCGGAAAGCGGGATATCTTTTGCATGTATGAGGTACCACAGACAGGAGTGGATGAAGAAATAAGCATACCGCCGGATAAAAACTTCTCCTCTGCCGTCCGGACTCCGGATGGTTTTCCCCCGGGGATCGACAGAAAACTCAGTACAGAATGATCTTATGCTGTACCATCCGGCTGCCCGATCAAAGGATACGCTTCCGTTCCTGCATACTGCAAAGGGATCAAGACTGCCCAGGATTTTCCATGCTTTTTCCTCACCGGAAGAAATCATATAATAAGATAATACCATACCCCGCGTATCGGGACGAAAACCTGAATTTTGTCATCCTGAGCCTTGCCCCGAATGTGTTGGATCGCCTGGCAATTTTCAGTGCGGCTCTATAAGGAAACACCAGATGCTGAAAAGGAATTCATCATGAGAGAATGATCCGGCTTGTACAGAAGGGGGGTTGGATTCATGCCACGGTTCGGGGTATACTGGATAATGCAATGTAATAAATGCGCTGGTGAATTGCGGCTCTGTATCGGCTGAAAAGCGGTTACCTTTACCTGCACGGAGTGCGGGGAACGATTCAGCCTTCAGGATTATATCGATCAGATAGACGAAATGACATGGGAGCGGATAGCTGTCCGTCCCTGTGACAGAGCGTGAGAACAGCAATTCGTCGGGGTAAAAACAGTTGCAGAGGAGTTCTTTTTTCCTCTATAATTTCCTGCAATACAGTCTATCATCAGGAGATGATTCATTTCCGGGAGGGTCTATGAAAAATTTTTCTTTGGCTGCTCTTATTGTGGGTATCATAGCCGGATTCCTGGGGGACGCCGGCGCGGCAGAAATGAAGCAGGAGGGCAGTTTCTTTACAAAAAGCCTCCACGCTACGACAGGGGGGATGGCGTACTGGTACGACAGGGAGAACGGTGGGCTGGAGACTCTCAGCGGAATACCGTATCAGAGTGACAAACTTGACTGCCTGAATTGTCATATTGGATCATGCGACCGGTGCCATGCGGTCGAAGCAGACGGCAAATCGTCGTATTCCACACAAGCGGCAAAAAACCAGGACGTATGTCTTTCCTGCCATAAGCGTGCGAGGGCCATCCGGAGTATCGATGCGGCAAAGAACCAGCCGGACGTCCACGTTGCCCGCGACATGCAGTGTATGGATTGCCATACTGCCCGGGATGTCCATGGAGACGGCAGGGTATACTCTTCCATGAAAGAGCAGGGTGCGATAGATGCTCACTGTGAGAAATGTCATGCTGCTTTAGCGCAGAGCACTTCACACAGGATTCATGGTGACAAGCTGGAGTGCAAGGCATGCCATATCCGCCGGGTCGTCAGTTGCACGAATTGTCATATTGACACGGTTGTGAACGAGAAAAAGCGGGTTGATATCAAGGTGACTGACTGGGTTTTTCTCATGAATTACAACGGAAAGGTAACCTCTGCCAATATGCAGAATTTCGTCGTATCAGGCAACAGGACGTTTCTCATTTTTGCCCCGCAGAACAGTCATTCAATCATGAAAGACGGCCGGAAATGCGGCGATTGCCATGCAACGGAGATAGTGAAGAAAATTCGGGGAGGGAAGATATCCCTCACCTGGCTTGAAAACGGCGAGGTAAGGAATACCAAGGGCGTCATTCCTGTAGTTGAGGGGGTTATATACGACACGGTCTACCAGAATTATCAGGATGGGAAGTGGATCCCTATTGACAACCCTGCACCGCAGAAATTGCAATACGTCGGGTATGGTTCACCACTTACCCTGGAGCAGGTGAAAAAGCTTGCAATGCCCGTGGGAAAATAATCAAGTTAAAGTCTGCCCTCGCTTCGCAGTTTATTGACGACATCCCGGATTTGCGGGAGAGTGTTCAACGCCGCCTTTTCACCTTCAAGGACAGCTTCGTGTCTCTTGGTAAAATCGGTTCCTCCAAGAGAACTAACCTTTGGTTTTATCACCACGTCTGCTTTTGCGACCTGGACCGCGGCAAGTTTCGCGTGGATGATGCTGACCGATTGGATGATCGTCTCGATGGTGCCCCTCGGCACAGTCGAATCTACTTCTCCTGAAATATCAACTGCGATTATGACATCTGCGCCGAGCCTTCTCGCGGCATCGACTGCAACGGGACTTGAGACGCCTCCGTCGACATAGAATTTTTTCGAAATCTCCACAGGCCTGAAGATGCCGGGAATTGCACAGCTGGCCCTGACCGCAGTCCCCGTATCACCGCTTCCGAATACCACTTCTTCCCCCGTCTGAATATTTGTTGCGACTGCGGAGAAGGGAATCCTCAGCTTTTCCAGAGGAGTATTTCCTGTCATGTCATTGATATACTTCTTTAATTTCTCTCCCTTGATAAACCCATTATTGGGGACCGTCAGGTCGATGATATCATTTTCCTGCAGATCAAAAGAAAGCTTCTGGAGCTGATAGGCACTGAATCCGTGAGCATAGAGCGAACCGACAAAACTCCCTGCGCTTGTCCCGACAATCATGTGGATCGGGATCTTATTCGCTTCCAGTACTTTCAGTACGCCGATATGGGCGAATCCCCTCGCGGCTCCCGCGCCGAGCACTACGGCAATTTTAGCGGGTTTCGGAGAAGGCTGAATCTCCCTTGTGCAGGAGGTTGCAAAAATCAGGACAAGGAAAACGAGAACCATCCGCGGTATTTTTTGCATACTGTAAAAATACTCCTGAGGCGGTATTTTTGTCAAAAGCAAGTATGCCAGTATACTGAAATATTATGGCGCTTGCCATATACGCAAACATAGTGGAAGACGGATACGAGACTTTAGGGTACAATTGATGATATGGATATTGTTGTCATAAAAAATTTGACGAAAACCTATGGAGCGCTCACGGCTGTTGATGGGATAGACTGTCGGATACACCAGGGTGAATGCTTCGGTTTTCTCGGGCCGAACGGCGCCGGAAAGACGACGGTGATGAGGATAATCTCCTGCTTCATGCCCCCGACTTCCGGTCAGGTGACGGTTTTCGGACTGGAGGTGACTGAAAAGCCGAGTCTGATAAAAGCGCGCATCGGGGTCATGCCGCAGGAGGACAATCTCGATCCGGACCTCTCCGTATTCGAAAATCTGATAGTTTATGCACGGTACTTTGATATCACGAAGCAGAACGCGACGGACCGCGCATGGGACCTGCTTGCCTTCGTCGGTTTACGGGAGAAAGCGCGCACAAAAATTGATCAACTCTCCGGCGGGATGAAGCGGAGGCTTATCCTTGCACGTTCATTGATCAACAGACCCGCACTGCTGATTCTCGATGAACCAACGACAGGGCTTGACCCGCACAGCAGGAGGTCCGTTTGGGAAAAGATGAATCATCTCAAGGAGAACAATACAACGCTCATCCTGACCACTCATTATATGGAGGAAGCGCAATTCCTCTGCGACAGGGTTGCCATTATGGACTCGGGGAGACTGGTAACCATAGACTCTCCGGAGAACCTCATGGGCATGCATGGGGGGAACCTGGAAGAGGTATATCTGAAGCTCACGGGAAAAGTACTGAAGGAACAATTATGAGATTCTATAAAGGCAGGATATGCTATTGTCGCGGTTTCTTTTGCCGATAGTCGAATACAATAATAAGAAAATAAAGAGGGAAAAGTCTCGGAGTCCCGTCCCGAATGCTTTTGGGATCAGGACGAGAATGAGCGGTAATACCCTATCATGCCTTTTTTCGTTTACCGGTATACCATGAATCTGAAACGGGCATTCAGGGTATGGCAGAGGCATCTTACGGTATATACAAAATTGTATAAGTCGAGCATCGCCCTCAATTTCGTCGAGCCGGCGCTGTATCTTGCAGCCCTGGGTCTTGGCTTAGGTGCATTCGTGAGGGAGATAAACGGGGTGCCCTATATACAGTTCATAGCCCCCGGGATAATCGCCTCTTCCTCCATGTTCGCGGCGATTTACGAATGCACGTATGCCACCTATGTGAGGATGACGTTCCAGAAAACATTCGACGCGATACTCGCGACGCCGATCAACCTGAATGACCTCGTGGCAGGCGAACTGATGTGGGGAGCCACGAAGAGCTTGCTCTATGGAACGATCATTATCATGGTGATTTCTGTCTTTGGCCTTGTCCGGTCGCCCCTCATTATTCTGGTTATCCCCATGCTTTTTCTCACAGGACTTATCTTCGCCCAGATATCGGTCATGTTCACTGCCATCATTCCGGGGATAGATTCGTTCAATTATTTTTATACGCTTTTTATGACCCCGATGTTTCTGTTTTCCGGTATATTCTTTCCGCTTGATACTCTGCCACCGGTCGTGGCGAAGATAGCTTTTTTCACTCCGCTCTATCATCTGGTGAACATCTGCCGGGGACTTTCATTCGGAGACCTGTCATGCTGCGTCTGGGATATCGTCTGGATAGCCGTTGTTGTGATTCTCCTCGCGCCGTATCCGTTCAGGCTGATGAGGAGACGGATCGTCCGGTAGGTGCAGGAACATGACTGGCACTGCAAGGGTAAAGATTTCCCAGTCCATTTTTTTACCTGACTGAACTCTTTTGTCTGGTATACTGTACGATCATGTCGAGCAGTTCTTCATAAGCAATAACCTTCACATGAAGGGTTTGTGCTTTCCGGATTTTGGAACCCGGGTCTTCTCCTGCAACCACATAATCGGTTTTTTTCGATACTGAGGAAGCGACATGCCCTCCGAGTGCCTCGATCATCTCCTCTATTTCAACCCTGAGCTTAGGGAGTGTGCCGGTCAGAACAAACGTAAGACCATCAAACGGTTTCCCGCCTTCTTCCCCCCCTGCGAAATCCGGGTTTGTGATTTCCAGCCCGAGCGATATCAGTTCCCTGAGCGCATGAAGGTTTGCAGGATCACTGAAGAATTCCGAGACGGAATACGCGATCTTTTCGCCCAGATTCCTGATCTGCACTATGCTCTCTGCCTGCACGTGGAACAGGTCTTCCAGGCGCCGGAAATTTTTCGCAAGGACTTTCGAAGCATATTCGCCGACGTGGAGTATCCCGAGCGCATACAGGAACCTTGCAAGGGTAGTATGCTTTGCCTTCCCGATTGCCTCAATAAGGTTCTGTGCTGACTTTTCCGCAAACCTGGGGAGGTTCAGCAGGTCATCTTTCCCGAGCCTGAAAAGGTCGACAAAGTTATGGACAAGTCCCCGCGAATGGAGCAGTTCCACGTTCTTTTCCCCCAGTCCTTCGATATCGAGGGCGCCCCGTGAGGCAAAATGGAATATTTTCTCCCGGACCTGTGCAGGGCAGTTCAGCCCGATGCACCGTGCGGCAACCTCACCCGTCTCCCGTACAACCTTTGAACCGCACACCGGGCAGTGTTCAGGCAGAGGGAAGTGTTTCTCCGCCCCGGTTCTCTCGTCTTTCATGACTGCCAGAACACGGGGAATGACATCCCCTGCCCTTTCGACAACAACCGTGTCTCCAATGCGGATATCTTTCCGTTGTATCTCATCCCAGTTGTGGAGAGTGGAACGGGAAACGGTTACCCCTCCTATCCTTACCGGTTCGAAGACAGCGAATGGCGTTATAACTCCTGTTCTGCCGACGCTGCCCTGAATGTCGATTATTTTTGTTATGCCCCGATGGGCTGTGAATTTGTATGCGATAGCCCAGCGGGGTTCTCGGGTTTTCATGCCGAGTTGTTTCTGCAGGTCGAACCGGTTGACCTTTACCACAGCGCCATCGGTCTCAAATGAGAAACCGTCCCGTTTCTGTTCGATTTCCCTGATGGCATGGAGGGCCTCTTCGATTCCTGTTACCGTCTTTACATAAGCGGGGACAGGAAACCGCGCTTTTTCAAGCCATTCCATGAACTCCTTCTGAGTCTTGAAATCGAATCCTCTCACCGATCCGATCCCGTAACAGGCCATATGGAGTTTCCGCGAGGCGGTTATGGACGAATCGAGCTGCCGCACCGAACCTGCAGCCGCGTTCCGGGGGTTCGCAAAGGCAGGCTCTCCTTTTTTCTCCCTGTCTCTATTCAGCTGCTCAAAGTCACTGATATCCATATAGACTTCACCGCGAATATCTATTTCGTCGGGAATTTCACCGTCATACACAATTTTTATCGGAACGGATTTCATCGTTCTGATATTGGGTGTCACTTCTTCACCCTCGTTCCCGTCTCCCCTTGTCGATGCTTTATAGAGCAGTCCTTTCCTGTATGTCAGTTCGATCGCAAGGCCGTCATATTTTGGCTCGACCGTGTATTCGATAGCCTGTTCAGATTTCAGAAGCCTTTGGATTCTTTTGTCGAATTCTTTTATGTCTTCTTCCGAAAAGGCGTTGTCAAGTGATAACATGGGCTCAGTATGCCTGACTTTCCGGAACTTATCGAGAGGCGGAGCACCGACCCTTTGGGTAGGAGAATCCGGAAGGATGTAATCATATTGCTCCTCGAGGTCTTTGAGCCGGAAATACATCCGGTCGTATGTTTCATCCGGAATTTCCGGCGAGTCAAGGACATAGTACCGGTAACAATGGTAATTGAGTTCCCGGACCAGGGTTTCGATTTCTTTTTTGACGGTATCGGGAGGGGTATCAGCCATTCTTCACACTTCCAGCTGTTTTCAGGAGGAGCAGGAGTGCTTCACAGGCAGCATCATTTCTGTTCTCTTCTCTGCTGCCCCTGAGCCTCAGTTCCTTTACGGAAGTTCCTCGTCCTCCGCTCACCGCAATATAGACCAGCCCCCTTTCTTTCCCTTCGAGCTGGTCGGGGCCGAGGTTGCCGGTCGTTGCGACCGCAAAATCAGTTCTGGACAGGGTGCGCATTGCTGTGGACATTTCCCGCGCAGTCTGTTCGCTCACCATGCCATATCGGGCAATAGTCTCTGAGGAGACACAGAGGATCTTTTCCTTAGTCTCCCTCGTATATGCGACGACCCCGGCGGCAAAAAATCCGCTCGCCCCCGGCTCTGAGGTCAGGGCAAGGCAGAGAAGCCCTCCGGTGCATGATTCCGCGACCGAAAGAGTAAGCCCTCTCTCGAGAAACACCTCGTGGACTTTCCGGGCGGCTTTCCCAAACTTGTTATTCATGGGAATCAGCATAGAAAAGTTTAACAGAGAAGGGAGAAAAAGGGAATTTGAAATAAACCGGAGGAAACCCCTACAATTAAGTGAGTATGGTGGAAGGAGTCCGGGAACAGATAGCGCCGCAAGCTATGAGTGGTATGCATAACGTGGTTCATATCCCGGTGAGTCAACAGAGAGAACAATGAAATCGGCATTATCTTTTCTTTTCATCTTTGCGCTTCTTCCGGGCCTTGTAGCCGCGGAGACCCTCTCTGTGCGGACCCCTGACCTCGAGATATTTTTCCTCCCTTCTCAACAGCAGGCCTCACAGGAGGTGGCATCGCTCTATCCTGCTGTCCGGCAGGAGCTTGAGCAGGATTTCGGATGGAAAATTGATTTCAGGCCTGCGGTAGTCCTCGCCGACAATACCGACAGGTTCAGGGCAATTACCGGCAGTGATGTGGTGATCGCGCTTGCAGTCCCTGCCAGGAACCTGATTGTTCTCGATACCGCAAGGGTGTATACCAAACCGTTCACTCTGAAAACGACACTCAAACACGAAATGTGTCATCTCCTCATGCACCGGCATATTGAATCCGGGAATCTGCCCCGGTGGCTCGACGAAGGGATATGCCAGTGGGCGAGCGGAGGAATATCGGAACTTATGGCAGGTCCAGGGGGTGGGGAGCTTTCGAAGGCTGTTATTGCTGACCGGCTCTATGGCATGAGAAGGCTCGGGAGATTCCCAGCCGATGAACAGAGCCTTCTGCTTGCCTATGAAGAGAGCAGGAGTTTTATTGAGTTCATCGAAAGCAGGTTCGGGAGACAGGGGATTCTCTCCCTCTTGCACTCCCTGAAGGACAGCAGGTCGGTTGATGAAGCAATCACGGAGACTTTCGGGACGTCTCTTGCCGAACTTGACTCTGAATGGCGGGCCCACCTGAAAACAAGACATACATGGATTTCTTATCTGAGTTACCACATCGACATACTGCTCTTTGCCTTTGCAGCGCTCGTCATGATTGCAGGATTTTTCCGCTTCCTGAAGCGGAAAAGAGCATATCGTGATGATGAGGAGGACAACGGTCTCGGGAAAGAGGAGACGCCCTGATTGCTGTTGAACGAATGATGCTGAATCATACGCTCTGTATTTGACAGGTGGCGTTTGATGTGAGATAGTTATATCAAATAAAAGATCCGGATTCCGGGAAATTCCCTGTCCAGCATAACCAATGCAAACCGAAGGAAAGATATCTTACCGAAAACGGCATCTGATATTCGTGGCTGCCACATTGAGCGTAGTCCTGCTTGCAGGCGGTTTTTTTTATTACCGCTTCGAGGCAAATACTCTCCGTCACCGTATCTACCATAACGTTGAGTCAGTCGCTAAACTGAAGACAGACCAGATCGCAAAATGGTTTCAGGATCGGTCGGGGGATGCACGTGCTCTTTCTGAATCGCCTTTCCTGAGAAGGGCATTCACCCGGTGGGTCCGAAACCGTGACGATGCCATACTCGGGAAAGATATCGAGAAGCGATTAACGATTGCAAGAAACAACTGGGGATATGAAAACATATTCCTTGCATCTTCCGCAGGGGACTTGCTGCTTTCCCTTGTTCCTGGAGATACCCGATTTGATCCTGCGACCTCGGAAAAGATTATTGAAGCAATTCGCCTGCAGGACATTGTTTTTACGGATTTTTATTATTGTCCGACACACAACAGAATTCATATCGACATCATCGCGCCTCTCGTAAATGAGAGCAAAGCCCCCGTAGTTGTATTGGTGTTCCGCATCGTTCCCGAAGAATACCTCTACCCGTTTATCCAGTCGTGGCCGACTGTGAGCGAAACCGCCGAAACGCTCCTTGTGCGAAGGGACGGAGACCATGTCCTGTTTCTGAATGAACTGCGCCACAGGAAGAACACAGCCCTGAAACAGAGTATCCCGCTCACCGAGAAAGATCTCCCGGCAGTACAGGCGGTCCTGGGTTATGAAGGGATATTTGAAGGCAGGGATTACCGTGATGCTGAAGTGATTTCTTATGTCAGTCATATCCCCGGTACCCCATGGTATATGATTGCGAAAGTCGACAAACAGGAAATATTTTCAGAACTCTATTACCGTGCAGGGGCAACCGCGGGATTTACGCTTTTATTGATTCTGCTCGTTGCAGCCGGAATATCATGGCTTGACCGATCCCGGCAGAGCGAAATCTACCGCGCCCTGTTTTTAAAGGAGAAAAACCTCAGGGAGACACAGGAGGAGTTCCGTACAACCCTTTATAGCATCGGCGATGCGGTAATTACCACTGATACCAGCGGCAAGGTGAGGCATATGAACAAGGTCGCTGAGGAGCTGACAGGCTGGAAAGAAGCAGATGCACAGGGCAGGCCACTTGAAGAAATCTTTCATATTATCAACGAAGACACGAGGGCGCCGGTTGAAAATCCTGTCCAGCGGGTGTTGAGGGAAGGAGTGGTGATCGGACTTGCAAATCATACACTCCTTGTAGCAAAGGAGGGAGGAGAAATACCCGTTAGCGACAGCGCCTCGCCCATCCGGGACAAGAGCGGTTCGGTCATCGGCGTGGTGCTGGTATTCAGGGATCAGACTCTGGAAAGAACTGCGGAAAAGGCTTTGCAGAGAGAGAAACAGTTTGCTGAAACAATGATCAACAGTCTCCCCGGAATTTTTTACCTGTTTGACGAGAACGGACATTTTCTGCAATGGAACAGGAAATTTGAGACGGTTTCAGGGTTTTCGTCCGAAGAGATGGAAAAGATGCATCCACTCGATTTCTTTTCGGGTGAAGAGAAAAACCTTGTTGAGCAAGCAATTCATGAAGTTTTTGCAGAAGGTGAATCTCATGTTGGAGCAGATTTCATCTCAAAAGAGGGGGAAAGAACCACGTATTATTTTACGGGTCTGCGTTTTCTGTGGGACGACAGACCTTATCTGGTCGGGATGGGGATTGATATCACAGAAAGAAAGCTGTCAGAAGAGGCCCTGCGGATGAGTGAGGAGAAATTCCGTATCCTTTTTGAAAATGCGCCAATAGGGACGGGAGTTGCCACACTGGAGGGAGATTTGCTGGTATGCAACGAGACCCTGATGAAAGTAACCGGTTATACGCAAGGAGAACTCATGGACTTCAACGTGAGAGATTTCTACTTTAATCCGGAGGACCGGAGTCCGCTGGTGCAAAAATTGCAGAATAACGGATACGCCAGAAATTACGAGGTTCTTCTGAAGCGGAAAGACGGCGCGCCCTTTTTAGCAAGCCTTACGATAAACCTGATTACCTTTGAGGGCAAAAAGGCTGTTCTTACCGTGCTTGAGGACATTACGGAACGGAAGCGGGCAGAGGATGAAACCCGGGCAAATGAAGCACGGCTGCGGAGCATGGTGAATATTCTCCAGCACAAGGCAGAGACTGAACAGGAATTTCTTGATTATGCCCTGGATGAGGCAATCAAACTGATCGGCAGCAGGATAGGGTATATCTATTATTACGATGAGGGCCGGAAGGAGTTTGTCCTGAACACCTGGTCAAGAGACGTTATGAAGGAATGTTCCATCCTGAATCCGCGGACCTGCTATGAGCTTGAGAAGACCGGGATATGGGGCGATGCGGTTCGTCAGCGCAGACCGATCATGCTCAATGACTTTCAGGCATCGCACCCTCTCAAAAAAGGGTATCCTGAAGGGCACGCGCATCTTGAGAAATACCTGACAGTGCCCGTGTTCAGCGGCGACAGGATCGTTGCTGTGGTAGGGGTTGCAAACAAGGAGGATGACTATACCGAAACGGATGTGCTCCAGCTTACTATCCTCATGGACTCCGTATGGAAAGTTCTAAACCATATGAGAATGGAGGAAGCGCTCCGGGCAAGCGAAGAGAAGATGCGGAGTATTTTCCGTGTTGCACCCACCGGTATCGGAGTGGTGAAGGAGAGGGTTCTGCTGGAGGTGAATCCCCGCATTTGTGAAATGACCGGGTATACGAGACAAGAACTTTTGGGGGAAAGCTCAAGGATTCTTTATCCGTCCCAGGATGATTTTGAGTATGTGGGCAGGGAAAAGTACCGCCAGATCGCTGAACGGGGAATTGGGGTTGTCGAGACCCGGTGGAGAAAAAAAGACGGAAGCGTGATGCATATTCTTCTTGCCTCCACTCCTCTTGATAGCAGCGACTTCTCCCGGGGAGTTACATTCACTGCTCTTGACATCACTGATCGGAAGAGAGTTGAAGACGAAATCCAGAAGTTGAATGCCGAACTTGAAGAGAGGGTCATTGAGCGTACTGCCCAGCTTGAAGCCGCGAACAAGGAACTTGAAGCTTTCAGTTATTCTGTCTCGCACGACCTGCGTGCTCCGCTGAGAGCCATAGACGGATTCACGGAGATCCTGATGAGGGAATATGGACCAAAGCTGGATGCCGAGGGGAAGAGGATCTGCACCATTATTTCCGGGAACTCCAGGAAGATGGGCCAGCTTATTGATGAACTCCTTGCCCTGTCCCGGCTCGGCCGTACTGCATTGCATGTCTCTTCTGTTGATATGAGGCGCATTGCCCATGAGGCATATCATGAACTGACGACGCCGGATATGCGGGGAAGGATTGAGTTCCATGTGGCCGATTTGCGGAAGGCGCCAGGGGATCCTCTCCTGATCAAACAGGTTTGGATGAATCTGATAGGGAATGCGATCAAATTCTCCTCCCAGAGGGGGCGGGCGGTTATTTCTGTAACAGGCAGGGAGGGAGAAGACTCTCTCATCTATTGCGTCAAAGATAATGGTGCAGGGTTTGACATGCGATACCGGGATAAACTGTTCGGGGTATTCCAGCGTCTGCACAGCGAGCGGGAGTTTGAGGGCACCGGTGTCGGACTCGCAATCGTGAAGCGGATTGTGCAGCGGCATGGAGGAGAAGTATGGGCGGAGGGGATCGTGGATGAAGGCGCAGAGTTCTGCTTTTCGCTGCCGAAAAAGACAAAGGCGAGTGTTTAGTCGCCACTTGCCACTGACCACTATGAGGAGGTTAATGATATGAACCAGTTTGATGCGATTGAAATCCTGATCGTCGAGGACAATCCGAATGACGTGGAACTGACGGTGAGGGCGCTCAGGGAGCAGAACCTTGCAAATCAGATTTTCATTGCGGAAGACGGTGAGGCAGCGCTTGATTTTATCTTCTGCCGCGGAAAATTTTCGGAACGGAAGCCCTGCAAGCCCATGAAAGTGGTCTTTCTTGACCTCAAACTTCCCAAGGTGAGCGGGCTCGAAGTCCTGAAAGCGATCAAAACCGATGAAAGGATGAAGAAGCTGCCTGTTGTTATTGTGACCTCCTCCCGCGAAGACCCTGATATCGATACCGCTTATGCACTGGGAGCGAACGGGTATATCGTGAAACCGGTGCAGTTTGATGCATTCCGGCAGGCAATGAGCAGAGCAGGATTATTCTGGCTGCTGATCAACGAACCGCCCAAGGTGAATTTCTGAACTGTTCTGACCGGAGAGCATGTCCGGGAAAAGGAGATGGTGTATACTATGTCGATGAACAGGTATGTGCGGTTCGGCCAATTCCTTGTCGAACAGGGACTCATTGATGCCCTTGATATTATCAAGGCACGCCTGCTCCAGAAAAAGAATAACCTGAAGATAGGCGAACTCGCCAGAGCCAAAGGCTGGATTACTGAGGAGGAGTCTCTGAAGATCCTGATCCTTCAGGAAGAGACCAATGAGAAATTCGGCGTCATAGCAGTAAAGGAGAGACTGCTTTCACCGGAACAAGTCGAGGAGCTTTTGAAAGAGCAGGAAGATTCATACCTTTTGTTCGGGGATGCCCTTGTACAGCTTGGGATTCTTACCGAAGAAGACGTCATGGCGCAGCTGAATGAATTCACCAGACTGAAAGCACAGGGCCAGCTTCAGGTTCAGGACGGATAGAGGCGGTTTTTCAGGACTGACTTCTCAGGGCTTCAGAAATTTTTCGAACGTCTTTTTATCATTTGCCTTTACGTAAGCTTCCTCGGGGGCGACAATCTTCTGCATGAGAAGGTCCATGATTGCCTGGTCAAGGAGCTGCATGCCATCGGCTTTTGACATCTGCATGACCGAAGGCATCTGGAAAGTCTTGCCTTCCCTGATCAGGTTGGCAATCGCTACGTTGACAAAAAGAATCTCGATCGCCGCTATTCTTCCCGGTTTGTCGGCCCTCTTGAGAAGCTGCTGGGCAACGACCCCTTTCAAGGACTCTGAGAGCATGGTGCGTATCTGCGCCTGCTGACCTGCAGGAAAGGCATCGATGACCCTGTCTACGGTTTTTGCGGCAGAACTCGTGTGAAGCGTTCCGAAGACAAGGTGGCCGGTCTCTGCCGCGGTAATTGCGAGTTCGATGGTTTCGAGGTCTCTCATCTCACCGACAAGGATGACATCAGGGTCCTCTCTCAGGGCTGCTCTCAAGGCGGCAGTAAAGGAACCCGTATGGCTGGAAACTTCCCGCTGGTTGACAAGGCACCCCTTGTTCTGGTGCACAAATTCGATGGGGTCTTCGACAGTGAGGATATGATCCTTCCTGTTCCGGTTGATATAATCGATGAGGGCGGCAAGCGTGGTGGACTTCCCGCTTCCCGTCGGCCCTGTCACGAGAACCAGTCCCCTGCTCAGGTTTGCAAACCTGAGGATCTGTTGCGGCAATGCCAGCTCTTCAACACTGAGAATGGTAGCAGGGATTACCCTGAAAACTGCGCCCAGGCCTCTTTTCTGTACAAAGTAATTCGCCCTGAACCGCGCTGCTGAAGGAATTTCATAGGCAAAATCCAGGTCACTCTTTTCGATGAAGGAGTTCTTCTGATCTTCGGAGAGCAATTCAAAGAGAAGGGTCTTGAGAATCTCATCAGTCAAAACCTGATAGGGTATCTCCTCAAGTTCCCCATGTTTTCTTATCAAGGGCTTGGATCCTGCGCTTAAATGCAGATCGCTTGCGTTTTTTTCGAGCATATATTTGAAGAAACCGTCTATTTTGGCCATGGGATGTCCTTCCCGGCTCTCTGTTTCACCTCATCGGAGGAATATATCCCTTCCAGGGTATCGGGAAACTCATACCCGAGTTCACGGCAGGTTGCACAGCCTGCTCCGTTGCAGTTTCGGCATATTCGGGGAACAGCTATCCTCACATAGAAATCGCTGAAATCCTCCGGCGCCGAATCCGCCGTGCATATCGTGTTCCCGGGATAGGAGGAAATCCTTTTCATTGCGAGAAACGGATAGCCCGGCACAGGGACAGGAGCATGGAACATCAGGGGAAGCCCCTGTATCTGAGAGTCAGTGAAGGCATTGCCGTCCGGACGGAATAAGCCGAAAGTTCCGAGAACCGCAGGACCTCTCAAAGTTTCAATTTTTTGGGTGAGTGGATATACGGAGAACATCATACCGCTTTCGTTAGAGTAAAGATTGTAGAGAAATGCGACACCGAGAGATTCGAATGCCTCGAATATCTGTTCCCTCGCGTAGGGTTCCCTCAATACCCCGATAGTCTTCACAATGCCAAAGCCGGATACGCTAATCGCAGATGCATACCCGGTGAGCAGAAAGTCGAGGCGGTAGAAACAGGTCCCTTCCAATTTTTCCACAATGTCTTTGAGATAGTGAACAAGCGACGGGATTCCTGCCCTTCTGAAAAACTGCTTCAGGGTTTCTTCGATCTTTTCCCCGTTTCCGGATGACAGGCTTATTTTTTTGCCGCTTGACGCCTCCAGGGATTCAATCACCTGGGTGTTCAGCGGGTCATCAGTGACTACAGCAATCGCATCTTCTGTTTCATATAAAGGCAGTATCCTGTTTCTTGTCAGGAGCTCTTCAGGAAATTTATGGATCAGTTTTGCATCCAGGGAGAGATTCTCAACGATGACAAACGGTATGTCGAGCTGCTTGCTCAGTACCCATTCAATATCGTCTCTTGTAACCTTGCCGAGTTTTATTAATGTTTCGCCAAGACGCAGGCTGAACTTTTTCTGAAGCGCGAGGCCCTCTTCCAGGTCGGCAGCGGTTATTTTTCCAAAATCGATAAGGAGTTCGCCTATATTCTTCTTCTTAAACATGCCCCGGACCCTGTATGTTAATGATATAAAGCACGGGGGAGGCTGTCAAGAAACCGTAATAAAGGGGGACACTTCCCAAATTAGTGTTCCTTCTATGACTAACCAACTTCATTAGCAGAAGACTTCGAATAGACTCTGGGAATACAGATTATGTTTTATACAAGTCTTCCGATATATCAAAAAATATGGGAAGTGTCCCTCTTTATTTCTTTTAAATTCAACGGGTTGTATGGTCGGGGCGAGAGGATTTGAACCTCCGACCCCCTGCTCCCAAGGCAGGTGCGCTAAACCAGGCTGCGCTACGCCCCGAATGTGCGGCTCAGTATTTGAGGATATCGAGATAACTGGCGATGTCTTTTTCTTCCTGGCCTTTTGCCTGGATTTTCTTGTTCCTGAAATCCTCGCTTGCCTTTTCCCTGTCCCCCTTGTAGAGGGGGTCGAATTCTATTGCGTAGGTCATTGCGGTGGCTGCATCACCGTACAAGCCCTGCGCGTTATACGTGAGCGCCATTCCGTAATACGGCAGGTGAAAGGTTGAATAGCGCCGTATTGCATCTTTGAAGGCATCAATGGCCAGATCATAGCGTGCAAGTCTATAATATACCATGCCGAGATTATATAATGCGAGAGCCGGATTCCGGTAGAAGGGATTTGATATCGCCGTCCTGTATGATTCAATCGCCTTGTTGAATTCCCCCATCCTCGCATAGGCATTCCCGAGATTCGTGTAAGCCTCCGAGTAGTTCTCATCATATTTAATCGCCTTCTGGAAATGTTCGACAGCTTTTGGATAGTCTTCGAGTTTCGAGAGATAGATGATGCCCAGAGCGTTATGGATCTGTTTGTCGTAGGGATTCAGTTCAAGGGCTTTCTGGAGTTCGACAAATGCCGGCTGGATATTGTTGTCGTGAAAGTATGACATGCCGATCTGATAATGGAAGTTTGCCTGTTTCTGGTCTTCTTCCGAGACAGAGGCGCATGCACTGAGCATGGGTATGAGTAAAAAAAACAGCACGATTTTTATCTTCATCGCTTGGCTTCCCCCTGTCGAATACCCCTTAAAGGTATCAGAAACCATCATACAAGTAAAGGGCGTTTTGCATCAAGGTCAGCCAGGATGGATGAAATTTCACGGGGGACATTGTCGCATGCCATACTTTTCAGGTTCACTTCAAACCCGTCGGGAAGAAACCTGAGGGTCCCCTCACGGTTTTTCCGCAGTGCAAAGATGTCAGCCGGTTCGACGGCTGTTTCTGGAGAGAAGAGAACCCTGATCTTGCCGTCTGTCTCCAGGATTTTTGTGATGAGCAGTTTTTTCGCGATGATCTTCAGCCGCATGATTGCGAGGAGGTTGTGCAACTCTTCGGGTATCTTCCCGAAGCGGTCCTCAAGTTCCAGGGCAGCAGTCTGGACAGACTCCGCTGTTCTGCACGAAGCGATCTTCCTGTAGGTGCTTAACCGGACAGTCATATCATCGATATACTCTTCCGGAATCAGGGCATTGATCCTGAGATTGATTGAAGGGTCAAAGTCCTCCTCGATCGGGTTCCCCTTGATCTCCGCTACTGCCTGTTCGAGCATTTCCATATAGAGGTCAAACCCGACTGCGTGGATATGTCCCGACTGTTCTGTGCCGAGCAGGTTGCCTGCTCCCCTGATTTCGAGGTCTTTCAGGGCAAGTCTGAACCCTGCGCCGAGATAGCTCATCTCCTGCAACGCCTGGAGCCGTTTCCGTGCAACCTCAGTGATGATCTCCTCAGCGGGGATGAGAAAATAGGCATAGGCCCTCACGCTGCCCCTGCCTACGCGGCCTCTGAGCTGATACAGGTCCGCAAGCCCCATAGTATCGGCCCGGTTGATAATAATAGTGTTTGCTGTGGGAATATCAAGACCCGAACCTATGATTGCGGTTGAAACGAGTATGTCAACTGTACGGGTATAGAATGAGCGCATGACTCTTTCGAGTTCCTTCTCAGTCATCTGGCCGTGTGCAACTGCGATCCGGGCTGCGGGAAGCAGCTTCCTGAGATTGCCGGCAATTTTCCCGATATCTCTGATCCTGTTATGGACGAAAAATACCTGTCCGTTCCGGGCAAGCTCTTTTTCAGCTGCATCCCGGATGAGTTCTTCATGAGCCACAGAAATGACACTTTTCACCGCGAGCCTTTCTTCAGGAGGCGTCTCGATGAGGCTCATGTCTCTGATATCTGAGAGTGCCATGGAGAGTGTCCGGGGTATCGGAGTGGCAGTGAGCGTGATCACATCGACCCCTTTTTTCAGTTCCTTGATCTTTTCTTTCTGTCTGACCCCGAAACGGTGTTCTTCGTCGATGACCAGGAGCCCAAGCCTGTGGAAGAGGATCTTCCTGCCGAGAATGCTCTGGGTCCCGATAAGAATGTCGATATCCCCGTTCGCAAGGGCTTTTACTGTCTCCTTCTGCTCTCTCACGGGTTTGAACCTGCTCAGGTAATCTACCTGTACCGGGAATGCCGCGAACCGGGATTGAAACGTCCGGTAATGCTGTTCACAGAGTATGGTTGTCGGGACGAGTACAGCCACCTGGCGCCCGTCGTATACTGCTTTAAATGCAGCCCTCATGGCGACTTCTGTTTTTCCGTATCCGACATCGCCGCAGATGAGCCTGTCCATAGGTCTCTCCGATTCCATGTCCTGTTTGATATCCTCTATGGATTTCATCTGGTCAGGGGTTTCTTCATAGGGGAAAAAGCTGTCGAACTCCCTGTGGAGTTCAGTATCGGCACTGAATGAAAACCCTTTGGTCACCTCCCGTGTCGCATAGAGGTTAACGAGTTTTTCTGCCATCTCCTGTATCTTCCTGGTGACCTTCTCCCTCGTCTGTTGCCATGTCTTTCCGCCCAGTCTGTCGATTTTCGGGATGATCCCTTCCTCGGCATGAAATTTATGGATCCGGGTGATACTCTGCAGCGGTATATAAAGTCTTCCCCCTTCGTATTCGATGAGCAGAAGGTCTTCTTTGACCCCTTCCGTAGTCTGGGTATGTAAACCGTGGAATCTGCCTATGCCGTGGTCTTTGTGCACCACGAAATCTCCCGGTCTCAGGTCATCGAGCGAGGTGAGCAGTTTTGAAACCCGTGATTTTCTAATCGCCCGGTAGCCCGGTCTTTCCCCGAAGAGTTCTTTCTCAGTCAGCACCAGGAGTCCCGGGGCAAAGAAACCGCATGAGAGGAGACCGACGGAGAGGGAGACCGCCCCGTCATAGGAAAAAATCTCTTCCCGGGCCAGCAGGGGAGCTATAATGCCACCTCTGTGGAGAATGTCTCCCATCCGGTCAGCCTGACCCTGTGAAGAAACAACCAGGATAATTCTGTTTTCTTTCATGAGTGCCCCGATGTTCCGGGCTAATTCCTCCGCGTCTTTTCTCTCCCGGGGAAGAATTCCGATGCCTTGCAGCGAGAGCATACCCGCATCGAGCCCGTGGTCTTCTATGGAATACCGTGAGAGAAAAACGCCGGTGTCCGGGATATCTTCCCTGCCCCGGAGCGATTCGGAAACAAAATACCGGGCGCTGTTCATCATTTCAAGAAGAGAGGTCCCCTCAGTGGGTTCTCCGGACGGGAAAATCAGAGCGTCAGGGACCTCTTCGAGTGACCGTTGCGTATCGATCTCAAAGGTTCTTATCTGGTCTATTGTGTCCCCGAAGAACTCTATCCGGACTGGTGCCTCTGCTGTTGAGGGAAAGATGTCGATAAGCCATCCGTGACGGCTGTATTCACCCTGTTCAGTAACAAGCGGAACTTTTCTGTATCCTGTCTTCTCCAGTATTGATTCGACTTCCGCTCTTCCCATCTCCTGCCCCCGGGCAAGATGCAGGATGGTTTCTTTGATCTGCCCCCCGGACCATATCGGGGACGTGAGGTTTGGAGAAGAAGTCACGAGTGCAAGGTCTTCACTGCGGGAGAAGATTGTCCGCGCGCGTTCACCCGAGGTCCGGGCCCCGTTTGCTTCGGGAAGAAAAAGGACAGGGAGTCCTCCCAGGGCTTCCCGGTAAAAGACGATATCTCCATGGAGTTCCCGGGCTTTCTCTTCAGTCGGTTCGATCGCAAGGAAAGGGGCCTCACAAAGAGCGAGGAAAAGCGCGAGTGAGGAGCCAGTGAGATTATAGACACGGTTCCGGACGTCAAGCTGGCTGATAGTATATTTCAGAAAGGCAAGGTCTGCCGGCATTGTAACAATATTTGCGTTATGCTAAAGTATTGGGTGCTGTACACAGTATTTCTGCAGATGGAATCCCGGTTATTTCAAAGGATTATCCATAGTATAGCACAGCGCAGACACGCACGTGCAGGTTTGAAAGGATGGAACAATGAAGAAGGTATTACGGCTTGGTCTTCCCAAGGGAAGCCTCCAGGAATCAACCCTGAAACTTTTTCGCAAGGCAGGATATCACATTACTGTTTCGAGCCGGTCATATTATCCGTCTTTCGATGACCCCGAAATTGAGGCCATGCTGATCAGGGCGCAGGAAGTGGCCGGATATGTCGAGGCAGGCATTATCGATTGCGGACTCACCGGCAGGGACTGGATACTTGAACAGAATGCTTCTGTATATGAGGTCGCTGAACTTATATACGCCAAAGAAGGACTGAGGCCGGTCAAATGGGTAATCGCCGTTCCCAACGATTCCCGTATCAAAACCGTCAAGGACCTGAACGGCAAACGGATTGCTACAGAGCTCGTTGGATTTACCAAACGGTACCTGAAGGCAAAAGGGGTGAAAGCCGAGGTGGATTTTTCCTGGGGGGCAACAGAGGTCAAGCCTCCCCACCTTGCTGATGCAATCGTGGAACTGACAGAAACAGGGTCCTCTCTCAGAGCGAACAACCTGAGGGTGATCGAGACCATTCTCCAGTCGAGCACCCGGTTCATCGCGAATAAGCGAAGCTGGCAGGACACCTGGAAAAAACAGAAGATGGAGAATATCGTAATGCTTCTGCGGGGAGCCCTGGCAGCGGAAGAAAAAGTCGGACTGAAAATGAATGTATCCGAAAGGTCGCTGAAACGGGTAATGAGCCTTTTATCAGCGATGCACTCGCCCACGATATCCGCACTTTCCGACACGGGGTGGTACGCTCTTGAGGTGATGATTAACGAAAAGACTGTCAGGGACCTTATTCCAAAACTCAAGAAGGCAGGGGCATCGGGGATTGTCGAATATCCCCTGAACAAGGTTATTCCCTGACCTGATGTTTTCCCTTGACAAGAGGTGCCCTTTTTGCTAAACAATAAGTATGGATACCGTTAAATCCTCTGGAAGATTGGTCTGCGTGTTTTTGTTTGCATTCTGTATTATCGGCTATCCGTCAGTTTATGCAGCAGATGGAGAGCAGACAGTAAAAGATGCCATTGTAAAAGAATTCAAGGATACCAAGGACATATGTCCGGTCGTCAAGCAGGTTTTGAAGAGTGGCATGGATACCAGGGAGATTGTGAAATCCAGTATCGAACTGGGTCATGATGCCTGCCTCGTCGTGCAGTGCGCAATCGCAGGAGGCGGCAATATCGAGCAGGTTATATCCGGAGCGCTTGCCGCCGGTGCTACGTCAGACGTCTGTTCACGGTGTGCAATTGAAGCGGGAGCAAATCCTGCAGAGGTTGCCAAGGCTCTTGAGACCGGATTAGGGTATTCACCACCGCTTGCTGCCGGGCTGCCGACCATAGAGATAGGGTTGCCCGGGAATGCGAGGAGCGGTGGAGTAATGAGCCCATCCACTTTTTAATTCCCGTCAGGATCGTCAGCAACCCCTTCCCTTTCTGAAAACATCTCCCCTTAATCCATCAGGTGTGTTTCGACGTATTGGGCCAGAACCTCATGGATTTTCGTTGGGGTGGAGATGCCGTAATAGAAATCGATAATGACATGTGCTGTCTCATGGGCGAATACACCGACGTCCACGTCCCGCACCGAGACATACATGGTCTTGTCCTTTGGTGCATAAAATGCGATATAGTCAACATTCCTCCCGTATTTGTTTCTGTAGGCCGCCTGTACTTCCTTTTCAGAGGGCAGAAGAACGATCGTGAATTGAACATCCCTCGGGAACATCTCGAGAATTGTTTCTACCCGTTCAACGATCACATCGACTTTGTTTCCAGCCTCGTCCTCAGCAGTGATGCTGTGTCTGTTTTTCATGAGATAGGAAAGACGGCCGAGGGAAAGTTCCTTGTTAAATTTGCGAATCACCTCTTCACTGCTGAAGACGATTGTGCAGAAGCGGGATTTCAGCTCAAAGGCCCATGAGGCTGAAGTGAAAGAAAAGATCAGGAGAATTGTCAGGACTGTTCTGAGGGTCTTTCCCTGCATGGGGTATCATCTTTGAATCATTCTTCTTGTTTTACCCTGAAGCGGGCCATGATTTCATGCATCCTTCTGTTCAGTTCCCGGGCCTTCTTCACAGTACCGGGCGCCTCCCTGCCCCCGTCTCTTTCTTCCAGTGTTTTCGCTATGTCTGACAGGGTATCCTCCATATCCGCATTCAGGCGCTTCAGATCGTTCATGGATGAGGAAATCATGGTAATAAGCCGGTTTATTTTTTCAGCCAGTTCTTTTCCCTCGTCTTTGTTCCTCAACCGTATCTGGAAGTCGAAATTTCCGCTGATCATCTCTTCAACCGACTTCTCGAACCGGAAGAGCGGGCCTGCAAAACGATGGGTAAGAAACATTGAGACGATTATGACAAGCAGTCCTCCGGTCACAATGAATATCCAGTGGGCGCTCAGGGTTTCTTTCAGGAGCATGAAGGGTGTCTGCCCGACCCGGACAGTGTAATTGTCATATACGATGGTCATCGTATCGGAGGTGAGGTAGCTGAAGATTACCGTAAAGAGGATACTTCCGAGCAGAACAAAGATGAAGAAACTGAATATGTATTTCCCCTGAAGGTCTTTCTTGATAAAATAGTTTCTCCTTCGCCATGTTCTCTTCATCGGATGTCCCTTAATCTCCCCCCGGCCCCGGGATTTTTATGGTTGCCTTGCTTTTCAGTCCGGAGATCCATTCATTGATCAGTTTTTCCTTCTTCTCTTCAAGAAACCTGATCTTTATTTTATCCTTCTCTGATACCGGGACCGTCCGGGAGGGATCGGGTACAACCTTGTCGAGCCTGATCACTACATACTCTTCTCCAACCCTGAGCGGTGCGGAAGTTTCTCCCTCTGCAAGAGAGGCCAGAGCGCCCTGCAGTTCCTGTGAAAGGTCATCGAAATATACCTCCCTTGATTCCTCTTTCCGGTATATGCCCCGAAGGGCTTCTTCCTCAGTGTCCGAGGCGGCTATTGTCATGTGGAAACGCTTCGTAAACAATGCAAAGCGCTGAAGCAGGTCCTCATCGCTTACCGAGAGATTAAGGGAGGAGAATTTTCTGTCGATCAATATCTTGATGAGTGACTGTTCATAGAAGTTCTGTATGGACCTTCTGAAAGATTCCTCCCTGTCTATCCCCTGTTTCTGAGCTTCCTGAATGAGGAGTTCCCTGACGATAAGGTCGTTGAGAAATTCACTTTTCGATTCTGCACCGTAGGGACGGGAAGCGTAGAGCCTGTTGAATTCGTCTACGGTGATAACCTTCTCATTCACCGTAAGCGCGGTCTCCCGGGGTGCAGGGGGCCTGCTCCTCAATTCATAGGCGATGAGTACGGAAATACCCGCTACAATGAAAAGGATATAGTAGATATAACGCATAGGATACCTCCAGTACAAGTATAGCAGGGAGCCTGAAAAAAGTCATACAAAACAGGAGAATCCGGCTGGTTTGCCGACCACCTCCCCCCGCACATGCAGATATCCCCGGTCCGGCGGTGATCATGAAGAGGTTTATGCCCTGAAACTCTCCATGGTTCAGATCTTCAAGCAATAGTTGCAGGATATGATGCAACTGTTCTTATTTCTTTTATTTTCTTGACATTATAATAGATTTTTTATACTGTGTATGTTAATATTTTTACTATAAAAATATCATAAAATACAAGACTAAGGAATATGACAATACGAATAGTATGGTTGCTCGCTTTCCTGGTTCTCACCTCTTCTGCTGTATGTTTTCCTGATTTTTCTTCACCATTGGCCGCAGATTTCCCTGATCCGGAAATCGTTCCGGAGAAAAAAGACCTATATCCGGGATATGCTTTGAAACAAATAGGGGCTTTTAAGATCAGGGGAAATGCAGAGCGGCTTGCAGGTGACCTGAAACAGGACGGGATGGAACCTGTTATCCTGGCAGCTGCCACAAAAGACAATGAGGAAATATTCAGGGTATATGTCCGTGAGCAGAGAGGAGAGAGGTATGCTGATACCCTAACGGAAATATCCGCGAAGAACGGAGCGTCTGAGGAGGCGCCGGGCTCATGGAGTCCGGAAACGCGCAGGCAGCCTGATCAGGATCCTCTTTCCGTACCGGAGACAAATCTGCTCTTGGTCGTAAGGAACTACTCCAGGAAGGGTGATGGAGAAGCATTTTCAGAGAATATAAACAAGGCAGATTACACGGTTGTCATGAGGGAAATACCCTCCGGGAACGGCCAGTCAAGCTCTGTCGTCTCTGCGGGAGCCACCCCGGTTTATTTCGATGACGCCGATCTCTCCGGCGGGACTGAGAATTCCTCCCGGCCCGGCATAACCGCAAAGACTGAAGCCCCTCCTTCCGCCGCGGTAGCCGAAACTCCCGCGACCGTCGTGGTTCCGGAAGAATTGCCGGTGGGTACGCCGAGACAGAGGGTTACGGGAGACGTCTTCGGCAAAAGAAGTGGTTTCGTACACCCTTTTCTCTCTGTTACGGGATACTATACCGACAACGTTTTCTACAGCAATGACGAGAAGGAGGAAGATTTCATCACGGTCTTCTCGCCGGGTATCTGGCTGGCGGTCCCCCATGTGCATGAAAAGCTGCTTAAAATTGAAACGTCTGATATATCCCCGGGAGGATTCTCCCTCAGCAGATACAAGCCGGAGGAATTCAAGCGATACCAGTTCTATCTCTTCTATAACGCTGATATCGAGAAATTCGCGAAGCACTCATCGGAAGATGCGGTGAACCACAAGGCTGAGGGGTTTTTTCAGTATAACCTGCGCGGCGGACTCTCCTTCGAAATTATGGACCAGTATATCGATTCACACGATGACCGCGGGAGTGGAATCTACGACGAGCTCGACGAGTTCAAAACCAACCTCGCAAATATCATCCTGAAGTACGCACTGCATGAACGGTTCGAAATCAGACTCGATTCTTCCTACTTCCTTGTCGATTATGACAAGGCACGGAATGTTTACCGTGACCGGAATGACTGGTCTCTGTCAGCGTATGTTTTTTACAAAACTACGCCGAAAACGAGGTTCTTCATGGAATATGAATATATCGATATTTCCTATGACAGGAATATCCTTTCAGACAGCCAGGAGCATCATTATTTCGGCGGGATACAATGGGATATTACTGCGAAGTCAAGAGGGAGCATCAAGGCAGGATACGGGATCAAGGATTTTGTGTCTGTGAGAGATACGAGCAATGATTTCATCTTCGAGGCGCAGATCGACCACCACTTTACCCCCAAGACTTCCCTTATGCTGAAGGCGTCGAGGAGGACGACTGAAACCGATATCTCTTCGACGGATTTTGTCATCTCCGATGCTCTTGAACTGGAATATCTCCAGAGGGTTACTGCAAAAATAACAGCGGATATAAAGTTATCCTATACCCGTGATGCGTACCAGGATGATTTTACCTATGAAGGAAGGACCGATCTGCTTGATGATGATTATTACTACGGAGCTTTTGCCCTCCAATATAAATTCAGGGAGTGGCTGTTCGCTGATGCAGGGTACATTTTTATGAAGAGAGATTCGAGTTTCCCTGACTTTGACTATACTACCAATGTTGTTTTTTTCAGGATTACCGGATCATTGTAGTCTCCCGGGCATATTTTACTTTAGACTGCCTTATATTTATAATGAGAATATGAGAAAGTTTATTTTGATCTGCTGCCTGGTCCTGAGTGTTTTTGCAGGCATCCGTGTGTCAGCCCAGGATTACCTGGTCGGGGAAGGGGATGTTCTGAAAGTCACCGTATATGACCATGAAGATTTAACCACAACAGCGCGGGTGAGCGGTGACGGTTTTATAGACTTCCCCCTCATAGGCCACGTTGAAGTGAAAGGGCTTACGCTTGCACAGATCACTGACAAAATATCCTCACTCCTTGCCGATGGATATGTGGTGAACCCCCAAATTACGATATTCATCCAGGAATTCAAGAGCAAGAAGGCATTTATCATCGGAGAGGTGAAAAACCCCGGACTGTATGTACTCCCTGGGCAGACTACCTTCCTGGCGCTGCTCTCCGAGGCAGGCGGTCTGAACAAAGATGCCGGTGACAAGGCTATTATCAAGAGAAAAGCAGGAGCATTAGATAATCAGGAGGATATCATCACCGTCGATCTCAAAGACCTCATCGAAAAAGGAGATACGTCCCTTGACATCATGATCGCGGACGGGGACAGTGTCTATGTGACAAAGGCCGGGGTTTTCTATGTAACAGGGGAAGTCAAGAAACCCGACGCATATAAGGTTGAGGATGGGACTACGGTTCTCAAGGCGATCACCATGGCGGGCGGGTTCAGCGATAAGGCTTCAAAAGGAAGAGTAAAGATAGTCAGGAAAGTGGGCGGAAAGGAGGAGGTGCTCGAAAAAGTGAAGATGGACGAGGTGGTGCTGCCTGATGATGTGATCATCGTCCCGGAGAGTTTTTTCTAAGCAATGGAAGAGCGGGAAATACACCTGCGGGATTACCTCAGGATTGTCTATAAGAGAAGATATACCGCACTGACTTTTTTTATCATTGTCTGTGCGGTAGTCATTATCGGAACCCTCTCGACGACGCCTGTCTACAAGGCGACGACCAAGATGCTCATCGAAAAAGTCGAGCCGTATAACCTGACTATGATGTCGCCGTATTACTCGCCCTACGACCCTGAATTTTATGAAACACAGTATCAGATGATCAAGAGCAAGGCTGTTGCCCAGAAGGTTGTCGAGATGCTTGCTCTCGAGAAGACCTATGCCTCCTATTTCAAGGACGGCGAGGAACTGATTGGCAGCAGCGGGGACAAGGCAGCGGACATGCTCGCTGATATTGTCAGCGGAGGCATTATTGTCACCCCGGTCAAGAACAGCAAGATCGTTGATGTCAGCTTCCTTTCGCCAAACCCGGATTTTGCGACCCTGATCGTTAATACGGTTGCCAGGGCGTATATCGAGGAAATCCTGGACATGAAAATGAGTGCGTCACGATATTCGCTGGAGTGGATGACCAAGAAAGCGGAAGAGGAGAAGGCAAAGCTGGAAAAATCGGAGAGGGCGCTCCAGGAATATATGAGAGCGCATGACATTGTAACCCTCCAGGACAGGGTTGCCATTACTCCGGAAAAACTTTCTGAGTTCAATACCCAACTCATCAGGGCTGAGACGAAACGGAAGGAGATCGAATCGCTCTATAACCAGGTGCTGAGTGTCGCCAAAAACCTCAGAGAGGCGGAGACCATACCCGCTATTGCTTCCGAGCCGACTGTTCAATCGCTCCGGGGGCAGATCCTCAAGGCAGAGCAGAACATCGAAGAACTCTCGAAGAAATATGGGAAGAAACATCCTGCCATGATCAAGGCTGAGGAAGAGCTGAGGGTGCTCCAGCAGAAGCGCGAGCAGGAGATCAGAAGGGTGATCAATTCGATCAGAAATGAATACGAGCTTGCAAAAGCGAATGAATCAAGCCTCCGGAGGACCCTGGCAGGCACGAAGGCGGAGGCGCAGAGCCTGAATGAAAAGTTTATCGAATTCGGCGTGCTCACCCGGGAAGTGGAAACGAACAGGCAGCTGTATGATGCACTCATCAAGAAAATCAAGGAACAGAGTGTGACAGAAGAGATACAGACCGTGAATGTATGGGTTGTTGAAAGGGCTGAGAAGCCGGTCTCCCCGGTTAAACCGAGAAAAGCGCTGAATATCCTTCTCGGTATCATTGTCGGGCTTTTCGGGGGTGTCGGGCTTGCGTTCTTTTTCGAATATCTCGACAATACCATCAAAACACCCGAGGATGTGGAGAACCGTATCGGGGCGCCGGTTCTCGGGACTGTTCCCCTCATGGAAAAGAAAGACGAGAGTATCGAGGAAATCGTCTTTAAAGAGCCTCAGAATATTTTCGCAGAAAGCTATAAAACGATCCGGACTGCAATACTTCTGTCATCTGCCAACAGACCTCCGAAGAACATCCTCATCACCAGCATGGGGACAGAGGAGGGCAAGACCGTCACCTCCGTGAACCTTGCGATCACTATTGCGCGTCTGGGATATTCGGTGCTGCTCATTGATGGTGATCTGAGAAAACCCCGGGTCCACAGCGTCTTCAACCTCAACAATCTGAGCGGTCTGAGCACCTATCTTGCCGGGACCACTGCCGATATCGAAACGTTGCTGAAAAGCCCGACCATGAACCTGAGTGTAATCCCTTCAGGGCCCGTCCCCCCAAACCCGTCAGAACTTCTTGGCTCGAACAGGATGCAGGAATTGCTTGAGACCGTGAACGAGCGGTTCGATATCATTATCTGGGATTCTCCTCCTCTCATGACCGTGACGGACGGACTTATCTTAAGCAGAATTCTCGACGGGACCATCGTGGTAGTAAGGGCGGGCAAGACTACGTATGACAGTGTGGTACGGGGTCTCAGCTACCTGAGAGGAAGACGTTCGGATGATGCAGCGTCACATCTGCTCGGCATAGTCATCAACGGATTTGATATCAGGAACGCCGAACACTATTATTATAAATATTACAATACCTATCCTTCTTCCCGGGAAGCAGGGGAACGTACACCATAGGGCGTTCCCCCCGGGCAGGTCCGGACACTTCTCCTCCGCAAAGAATGAAATGGTGAAGGAGAGACAATGCAGAGAACGAACATGAATGTCTTTGCCCTCTTCGTTTTCCTCCTGATATTTTCCCCGCTCGCTTTCGGAGCTGTTGAGCCCTGGTCTCTTGCAGTTATGCAGACAGTCTCGTTCTCCTCCCTGGCGGTTCTCCTCTTCAATACCATGAAAAACGACAAAGATTCGCTCTATCAGATACCCGGTATTATCCCGCTCTGTTTCCTGCTGCTTTTTGTTGCGGCGCAGCTTGTTCCTCTCCCGGCAAGTGTTGTGAGGGTCATTGCTCCTTCCACATTTGAACTTTATACCGGCACCCTTTCCCCTGTCACGCAGGTCGACTGGATATCCCTCTCCATAAACAGAAAAGCAACGCTTGCCGAGTTTTTCCGGATCGCATCCTATGGGGCATTCTATGCCGTGACCGTGCAGCTTCTTGCCAGGAGAGGATATCTCACCAGGACACTCATGATAATCGTGGTTTTTGCGTCGATACTTTCGTTCCTCAGCATTCTCCAGCATATCCTCTCAAACAACAAAATATACTGGGTAAGGAACCTGACCATGGGAGGATCTCTTTTCGGCCCTTATGTCAACCGGAACCATTATGCCGGACTCATGGAGATGGTGTTCCCGCTCGTCCTGAGCCTTTTCCTGTTCTACAAACCGCAGATCAGACAGTTTCCCCTCCGTGAAAGGATCGCCAGGATGTTCAACCTGCGGCAGACGAATATTTATCTTCTCCTCGGGTTTGTGGCGGTGCTTGTTGCCACTTCGGTATTCCTGACCCTTTCCAGGATGGGAATCGTGAGCCTCAGTCTTTCGCTGATTTTGTTCGGTGCACTGTTCCTCCTCAGAGGCGGAGACAGGAAGCGGGGGATTATTATTATCGCGATTTGCGTTCTTGTAGTCCTCTCGGTCGGATGGTTCGGATGGGATCCGATCTTCGAGCGGTTCGCGAAGATCAGAAACCCTCAGGGCGATATTACCGAACAGAGGCTGATCCTCTGGAAAGACAGCTGGAATATTGTCAGGGATTATCCTCTGTTTGGCACAGGGTTCGGCAGTTTCCAGGATATCTACCCCAAATACCGCACACTCAAAGGCGCTGCGCTTGCAGATCATGCCCATAACGATTATATCGAACTTCTTGCCAACGGAGGGGTGGTGGCACTCCTCCTCGCCGGAGGGTTTTTCGCTGTTCTTGTGTCCCGGTCTTTTGCGGTTTTCCGGAAAAGGCGCGATCCCTATTCCCGGTACGTTTTCATTGCTTCCCTGACCGGCATCATCGCTATCCTCCTCCACAGCATCACTGATTTCAACCTCCAGATCGGGGCCAACGGACTGTACCTCGCGTTTCTTTCCGGGCTGGCAGTATCGGCAGCCAATACGAGGATGCATGAAGGACTGAACGATACCTATCTGCAGCGCGGAAAGTTCCCTGTTCGTACCGGGATGGTGATTACCGTACTCCTCCTGATCTCATGTGTCGTATACCAGTCAGGAGTCATTGCCGGAAAGGCATATTTCTCAGCGGTGAGGGACAGCAAACTCGATGCCCGGATGGATCGGCACGAAATCGAGACTCTCAGGGACAAGGCACGGACCGCGAGCCTGCTGGATCCTCTCGATGCTGAATACCGGTATGCCGTAGCAAATACGGAGAGGCTCCTCTCCAATAAAAAAATTGCATTTGAGCAGTATACCGGGGCATTGTCCCTGAGACCGACAAACGGTGAATATCTGCAGCGCCTCGGTCTCGTGCTCTCGGAGATGGGGAAATACCGGGAAGCTGAGGATTTGCTCAGAGCCGGGATAGCTTACGACGTCAGTAATCCCGCACGCCATAAACGGTATGCGCTCTGGCTCTTTGCACGGGGTGAGAAACACCGGGGGATTCAGAGCATGAAGCGGGCACTTTCCCTTGAACCGCACAAAACAAGAGACAATATCGCCCTCATGGTTCTCGCCGGATTGCAGGACGGAGAGATTCAGGAGGCGATTCCTGAAAACGCCGAGTCCTCTATCCAGTTCGCCCGGTATCTCCACCATACCCATAACGACCTCATGGAGGAGCAGGCATATCATCGCGCATTTGAATACGCGCTTGACGAAAAGCCTCCGAGGAAGCACTATTTTTATGAGGTCTATGCCGTGTATATGAAAAAGAGCCGCTTCGACCGTGCTCTTGAAGTCATGCTGAAGGCGAAGGAGATCTTTCCCGCAGATGCGGGGATGCGGATTGCAACCGGCACTGCCTACGAAAAAACAGGGAACAAACCCGGAGCACTTGAGGAATACCGGGCTGCGCTTGCTCTCGATCCCAAAAACAAAGAGGTGAAGAAAAGACTCGAAACACTCTTGACCAGAGAGAATAAATCCTGAATATCCTTGAGGAGGTGCTGTAATGGTAGAACTCGGACAGATACAGAAACCGGAAGCCGGGGACTTCACCGGCAAGAGAAAACTCTATTGTGTCGCAAACATATATTCCTTTGAAGATGCACCGGAAGAATACGCAGACCTTGTCCGGAAATACTGGGATCAGGTGATCGCACAGATAGAGAAGATGGAGTCAGCCGGGAAGATACAGAAGATATTCTGTGAAATCATCACCGGGACTGATGATGATTCCCTTGCCGTCCTGGAACAGATCAATGAACGGATTCTCGAAATTATCAGGAAAAAACGTGAGGATGGCGGGGTACTCATTCCCCTTGAAGACAGGGATATCCTGGGACCCTTTACCGACTGGGGAAATTGCCTCAGGGTGATCCATACCCATGAGGTGTTTACAAAGGTTTTCGAGTATTACACGGAGGCTGCGAACAAGCGGTTTCAACACATGCTCGAAGTGATCGAAAAAAACCTTATGGAGGCTGAGGCAGGGTTGCTGATGCTGAAGGACGATGACAGGGCAAAACTGCAGTTCCCCAGGGATATAGAGGTTTTTCTCATCACCCCGCCGTCATACGACGATATCATGAGGTGGTTCAGGGAACGGATGATGAAACGGGAGAAGAAAGAGGAATAGGAGCATTTCAGTCTGAAATGCCGGCTATCGTATTAAATAAGCAGTTGGTTCTCCCTTGATCTTGATTCCCCGATGTTCGTCACAGAGATCGCTGCGTGGCTGCCGACAGGGCATTTCGCTTCGCATATCCCGCACCCGATGCAGAGATCAAGGTCGATATGCGGCTGTTTGACAACATGGGGCTTTCCGTCTCTCCCTTTCACCTCGACTTCTTCCAGCCAGATTGCTTTCGGGGAAGTGGGGCACATCTCTTCGCAGACGATGCAGGGGACTGCGTGGGAATAGGGGAGACACCGGCCCTTGTCGATCATGGCAAGCCCGATTTTTACCTTTGTCTTCTCCTTAAGAGGAAGCCTGGTAATTGCGCCCGAAGGGCAGACCTGGCCGCACAGGGTGCACCGGTACTCGCAGTGTCCGATCCTCGGAACAAGCCTTGGGGACCATATGCCTTCGAGTCCTGATTCGAGAAGGGTCGGCTGGAGGCCGTTCGTTATACATACCTTCATGCACTCCCCGCATCTGACGCATCTTCTGAGAAATTCTTCCTCATCATGCGCTCCCGGCGGCCTCAGCAGGCGGGGATCTGAATAGGCAGGTTTTGAGAAAGGCGAAGACCTGATGAAGGGGACTGCCAGAACTCCTGCGAAGACCGAGGCTGCAACCTGCCTTCTCCCCAGGTTCAGGGATTCTGTTTTCGGCCTTCCGAACCCGAAACTGACGGCATTCTGCGGGCAGATGTCATCACAGGTGAAACAGGCAAGGCATTCAGTATTCCTCCATGTCTCGTTTTTTTCCGACAGCGCCCCGCCCTGACAGGCGGTGGCGCAGATACCGCATCCCGTGCATCCTTCACTCACTTCGCGTTTCAGGAAAGAATACCGTGACAGGAGACCGAGCAGTGCGCCGAGGGGGCAGAGGTATTTGCACCAGAACCTTCTCTCGATGAAGTTCAGCACGAGGATGAGGAGGAAGATACTGCCGACAAAAACAGCCTGGAGAAAATATGGCTGCTGAAACGCAAGAACCGTGCTTCTGAGAAATCCGTATGCCGCTTCCGAAGGGTTCACCACTGCCGGGATGTCCGTGTAGTAAATTGCATCGAATACCCCCCTGACCCCATAATTCAGCATCGGGTATACGCTCAAAGAGAATGACCTGATCAGGAGCGAGAGGGGGTCCAAAATTCCGGCGACCTGGAGAGTGAAGACCGAAGATACGACAAGGATAATCAGGATGAAATACTTTATTCTGTACCGGTTCGGGTGGAAGGAACCGGCGTACTGTCTTTTGAATGATCCCGCAAGAGTATTCAGCGTGCCGAGGGGGCAAATCCATCCGCAGAAAACCCTGCCGAGGAGAACGGTCACGAGGACGGTGACAAGAGAGAGGAAGAAAGCCGCAGGGATTTCTCCTCCGCGTGAAGCGAAGAGCGTAGCCAGAAAAATAAGCGGGTCAAAGTCGAGAAACAGCCTGACGGGATAGCCGAGCGTATCGTTTCCCTTTGATTCGGTCTGGATGAAGAGGAAGAGGAAAAAGAGCAGGAAAACCCCCTGCGAAATCCTCCTCAGATTCCTAGACATTCAGTTTCCTGATCTTCATTTTTGCGAGGTCCATCTTCCCTATGCCCATGGCGGCTCCTGCCTTTACGTATGAGAGATCGGAACCCTTCAAACCGAAAAGGGTTGCGCCGTAAGAGTCCACCGCGACCTGATCGACACCGGCAACCACCGTGTCGAGTTTTTTTACATCTTTCAGGTTGCCTCCCTGCGGGCCGTTTGCCGTGAGAATGCGGACAGCGTCAAGCACGGTAAGTGTCGGCCTGATGACCAGACAAAGGTCGGCGAGGCTTTCTCCAATCTTCTGGTGGATGCTCCCGCGGTTCCCGCCCATGATGCCCATCCAGTTCTTCATCGCCATGGTGAGTCTTGCGAGACCATGGTGTTTGGCAACGGGGACATTGATGAGCTTGTCTGCCTCAAATACGTCCCGGTAGAGAGGCCAGGTTTTCAGCACCCGTCCTTTTATGGACATGTCCCTGAACCGCCTGTCGTCGATAAAACTGACCTCTGCGCCGAGCGCGGAAACAGCGTCTGCAATGCCGCTCTGTTTATAGGTTCGTCGCGCATCGTTGCACGTCCTGTCAAAGACCTTGACCTTTTTTGCCCCTGCCTCGAAGCAGAGTTTTACGATGGCAGCGACGACTTCGGGGTTTGTATTGGCTGCATGCTCGGGCAGTCTGTCCCAGCCGATATTCGGTTTTACCACGACCACATCGCCCCGGGAGACGAACTTCTTCATGCCGCCCATGGCCCTGATTGCAGCCCTGGTTATCTCCGCCGGTTTTTTCCCTGCTCCCCCGGCGACAACAAGATCGTACTGTTCCGCTGCCTCTACCGGCGGCAGACTGCGGAGCTGTTCTCCGGCGAGCAGCCCGCAGCCGACTATCGCCGCAGATTTGAGGAAGGTTCTCCTGTCCATCCATGCCTCCTTTTCTCAACAAAAAGGTTCAGGTCTTCCGTGTCCATACCGCAGTTCTTCCGAGCAGTGAGAACCCGATGAACCCGCGCACCCTGAGTTTTTGCCCTTCGAGCTTTATTTTGCAGGAATAGGTTTTCCCGTTCTGCGGGTCGTATATCTTCCCGCCTTCCCACTGGTCCTCTCCGCTTTTAATACGGCAAAAAGATTATATCAACCGCGTCGTCGTCAAGGTCATGGTTAGACGACATGATCGCGTAACTCTCTTTGACAAGAGGATAGAGGTCTGCAAAGGAAGCGGTCTCGGTAAAGGTAAAACCGAAAACCGGCATAACGATGAAAAAGCGCACTTCTCCTGCAGTCGCTCCGCCTGGCACAGAGATGCCCCCTGCGCCAAAGCGAAGGGCATTGACGGTTTCCAGAGCGCTGGAGTTCCACGCTGCTGAATTCCCGTCGTCGTCATAAGAAGTTACATACAGGCTGCCTCTGAAGTCATCTGCAGAAGGGTGCGGTCTTTGCGGAGCGACCAGTACAAGCATCGTCTCCGACCCAACAGAAGCATCTGCATTCCACCGGGCCCAGTAGCCTCCTGTAATGGAACCGACTGCTCCGTACAGGAGAGATCCGGGATCGCATACAATGTAAGGGGGGAGGGCAGAGAATATATTGTCAGAGAGGAAGAGTTCGATAAAATCGATGTCAGCTCCGTCGGCATCGTCCACTAAGGAAAAGGTATCAACGGTGTCCCCGTCGAAATTCACATCACAATGCTGAACCGAATTCGGAGTTGTGTCAGACCTGACAAAACTGTGAGATTCTGATATGAATCCCCCCTGGTTTCCAAAACCCTGGAGCATTACGGCGTTCAACGCAAAGGCACTGTTCGGGCTGAGGATGGCAGATCTCACAAAGAGATAATCGGGGACTACGGCAAAATCATTATTGATATTGCCGGACGGTGCGCCGCCGGCGCCGGAACACCCTGTATTATTCCTCACCAGACTAAGATAGCCCCTCTGGATGCCGTCAGAACCAGCCGGTGCGGCAACCACGACAGCAGGGCCGGAAGATATGTCATTGAGGGCGGAGGTGCCGCCATAGGCGGTATCACTATAGTCATAGAGCGAGAGATTAACGCCGTCACCGTTCACCACGATCCCGACGTTGTCGCGGGGGCTGAGACGCAGGTTCAAATTCATTATCTTGGCGCCGGCACTGTTATAGAGACTCGCATGGACATCGGCACAGGTTCCATCCATTTCCTGGATGTTGATCAGGGTCGACCATCCCCCGCCGGCCTGCCAATAGGCTAGACCCGCACCACCGGGAGCGTTGTCGAGCGCAGAAGAAGCAGCATGCAAAAGCGCAGGCAGTGAACCGAAAAGACATACGACCAGAAATACTATACCCAGTTTACTCTTCATTTTTCCCCTCCTTGAGCTGATTGGCTTTATATCATAATATCGCCAATGAGCCACTTTTGCAAACTGATTTGCCAATGAAGGATAGCTTCTTCAGGGGAAATCAGGCGACTTCTTTTTCATACGGCCTGCCACTGGAAGAAGAGTTCTTAGGGCTTTCTAGGTAGGGTGCCTGATTTTTATGGTAGGCGCGAAGGGGATTGAACCCTTGGCCTCTTCCGCGTCAAGGAAGCGCTCTCCCACTGAGCTACGCGCCTACAGAAAAACTAAAATAACATTTTTACAATTCCAAATGCAATCCGGGGACTAGTGGATCTCGAGTGAAGAAAAGAAATACCCCATCTCGAATTCTGCCGACTCCCGGGAATCGGAGCCGTGCACGATATTATGTTCGATATCCGAGGCGAAATCCGCCCTGATCGTCCCCGGAGCCGCCTCTTTCGGGTTTGTGGCCCCCATGATATCCCTGACTTTACTGATCGCCCCGTTTCCTTCGACAATCATTACAGCGACCGGACCTTCAGACATGAAGAGGGTGAGGCTGTCATAGAACGGCCTCTGCCTGTGGACGATGTAGAAGCCCCTGGCCTCGTCGGCAGTTAACCGGATCATCTTCAGCGCGGCGATCCTGAGACCCTGCTCTTCAAACCTCTTTATGACTTCCCCAACGAGGTTTTTCCTGACTCCGTCGGGTTTAACTATCGATAATGTCCTTTCCATCTTCCCTCCGTTACAGATTCAGTGTTTTGATCAACTTTTGAACCGAGGCGTAGGATTTTCTCACCCGCATCTTTTCCTCCCTCGCGAGTTTTACCTCAACGATTCTCTCTGCTCCCTCCTGCCCCAGGACTACCGGCACCCCCATATAAACATCTTTTATTCCGTATTCGCCGTTCAGATAGGCAGCACAGGGCAGCATCCGCTTTTCATCAAGCAGGATTGCTTTCACCATCTGGAATGCGGATGCAGCAGGGGCGTAGTAGGCACTGCCTGTCTTCAGAAAGGAGACAATTTCCGCACCGCCGTTCCGGGTCCTCTCTATGATGGCGTTGACCTTCTTCCTGGACAGCAGTTCGGTAACCGGGACCCCTTTGATTGTGGTAAACCTTGGAAGGAGAACCATATCATCCCCGTGCCCGCCGAAGACCAGCGCTTCAATGTCTTCGGGAGAGACATTCAGTTCCCATGCGAGGAATGACCTGAAACGTGCGGCGTCGAGTATCCCCCCCATACCCATTACCCGCTTGCAGGAAAAAGCGGTGGTCTTCCATGCAAGCTGCGCCATGACGTCCATCGGGTTCGTTACGACAATGATGACGGAGTGCGGGGATGTCTCGGCAATCTGCGTGCAGGCGCTCTTCACCACCTCTGCATTCGCGTGGAGGAGGTCGCTCCTCGACATGCCGGGTTTCCGTGCAAACCCGGCGGTGATGACCACGATATCTGAGTCCGCCGTATCTGCATAGTCATTCGTCCCCTTGATTTTCGCGGAAGAGTTCCAGAGGGGGCATGCCTCTCCGAGGTCTAGTGCTTTTCCCTGGGGCATCCCTTCAACTACATCGAAGAGTACAACGTCGGCGATACCTGACTGGACGATGAGCAGGGCGGTGGTTGCACCGACATTCCCGGCTCCGATGATGGAAATTTTCTTTTTCATGGCAGATAGAAATTATAGATGATAGGGAAAGGGAATGGCAAGCTGCGGGGCGATTATTCCTGAGAGGCCTGTTCCGGAACCTGCTCCAGCTTTACCTTCGAAATCCTCTGGCCCACCATCTCCGAGACCGTTATTTTTTTGCCGTCGAACAGAACAATATCCCCGATCTTGGGAATTCTCTGGAGAGAGGTAAGGAGAAATCCGCTCAGGGTCTCATATTCGGTGGATTCAGGAATTTCTATGCTGTGGTCTTCCTTCAGGTCCCGGATGCTGATCGATGCGTCGATGAGATAGGTGTTGTCCCCCAGCTGGATAACCGGACTTTCCGTATCGTATTCGTCCCGTATCTCTCCGACAATCTCCTCAAGGAGGTCCTCCATCGTCACGAGGCCTGAAACCCCACCGTATTCATCAATGACGAGAGCCATGTGGACTCTTTTTTTCTGCATCTCCTTGAGGAGATTGCTGATCTTCAGGGTTTCCGGGATGAAGAACGGCGGTTTGACAAGCTTGCGCACGTCCACATTCCCCTTCGTGAACGCGTTCAGGAAGTCTTTCATGTGGAGGATACCCCTGATATCGTTCAGGTCTTTCCCGATTACCGGATAGCGTGAGAACTGTTCTTCGGTGAGGATATGTTTGATCTCATCAACAGGCATCTGCAGGCTTACGGTAACCATCTGAGTGGTCGGCACCATGACTTCTTTCACCGACATGTCGTTGAATTCAAAGACACTGTGGATGAGTGCCTGCTCTGTTGGTTCAAATACGCCCTGTTCGCCGCCTTCCCTGATGAGCATGCGCACTTCCTCTTCAGTGATCGCCCTCCCTGCATGGGTCTTCTTCCCAAAAGGCCTCAGGAGGACATTCGTGCTGAATGTCAGGATTTTCACAAAGAGGAATGCGGCTTTTGAAAAGGCTTCGACAGGTCTTGCCGTCTTTAACCCTATCTGTTCGGGATTGCTTAATGCGATTGATTTCGGGATGAGTTCGCCGAAGATGAGGAGGAAGTAGGTGATCACGATCGTCACAATGCCGATCGAAATAGCCTCGGCCGAAGCAGCAAAGGGCTGGAAAGGGATCTTCTGGATAGCCGGTTTTATGACCTGGACCGCAGCAGCGCCTCCGATCGCTGCCGCAAGGACTCCCGCAAGGGTGATGCCTATCTGAATGGTGGCGAGGAAACGGTCAGGCTCCTCCTTGAATTTTTTCAGGATGAGTGCGCTCCTGTTGCCTTCCTCGGCGAGCTTCCGTATCCGCATCCTGCGGGTTGCGACCACTGCAATCTCGGTCGCGGCAAAAAAACCGTTCACGATGATGAAGAGGCCGATAAGGAGGATATCAGGCCACATAACCGTTCAATTCAGTCCTCAGCCCTGAATACCCTATCCTCTTTATACTGGAGCTATCAAACTGAAAATGCCCGGGAAGGATCATCCACGACGCCAGGAGCATTACACCAGCCGTTATTGTCCGGACAATCCATCCACTTTCTGGCCGCCAGGAGACAGGGATTCCCCGATCGAGTCGGTGAATGACGGCATTGATTGCAGCGATCAGGATGTTTTTCGACGCATTCGAATGTGAGGGTTCGAATTTCTGATCTGATGTGCTATGCGGAGGTTCTGTCTGTGATGAACTATCGGGTTCCATGTTCCGGGTTACGCCAATTTTGCAATGATGGCATCAGCCATCTCGGAAGTTTTTGCCGCTGTCGGATCATCAGGAGCCGGTTTGAGGTCATAGGTCACCTTTTTGCCTTCCCCGACGACAGCGGCTACTGCCTGTTCGAGTTTCTCTGCAGCACTGAATTCGCCGAGGTGTCTTAGCATCATGATGCCTGAAAGTATCATAGCAAGGGGGTTTACTTTGTTCAACCCTTTGTACTTTGGTGCGCTGCCATGCACAGGTTCGAATACCGCGTAGCCCTCTCCGAGGTTTGCCCCCGGCGCAACCCCGAGCCCCCCGATCAGTCCCGCGGCGAGGTCTGAAACAATATCGCCGTACAGATTCGGCAATACGATTACGTCATAGAGTTCGGGTTTCTGTACGAGTTGCATGCACATATTGTCCACTATTTTGTCCTCGAACCCGATGTCCGGATACTGTTGAGCAACATTTCGCGCGACTTCGAGAAAGAGGCCGTCTGAATATTTCATGATATTTGCCTTGTGGACTGCGGTGACCTTCGTCCTCCTGTTCTTTCTCGCATAGTCAAAGGCGAAGCGGACAATCCGCTCGGTGCCAAATACGGAAATCGGTTTGATGCTGATACCCGAATCTGTTCTGATCTGTTTCCCCGTGAGTTTCTGAATCGTCCCGATCACTTCCAAGGCAGCGGCAGAGTCTTTTTCAAATTCTATGCCTGCGTATAAATCCTCGGTATTTTCCCTTACGATCACCAGATCGACATTTTCATATCTTGTCTTTACCCCGTTTATGACTTTCGAAGGCCTGAGACAGCAGTACAGGTCAAGCGCCTGCCTCAGGGTTACATTGACGCTCCTGAAGCCTGTTCCCACAGGCGTTGTAACAGGCCCCTTGATGGCCACCCTGTTTTTCCGTATGGAGTCGAGTACCCTCTGGGGCAGCGGGGTCCCTTCTTTTTCATAGACATCGATGCCCGCTTCCTGTGTGTCCCATTGTATGGGAACCCCTGTCGCCTCGATAACCCGTTTCGTCGCCTCTGATATTTCCGGTCCCGTGCCGTCGCCGGGGATCAAGGTGATCGGATACATTATATGTTCACCGTCAGGATCATCTGGACAATATCGGGATGGGTGGCGATGAACCGGAGTTCATCGTCAGTGAGTGGCTTCTGGGTATGGAGATTGGCATACTGCACGAGTTCGAGCACCCGTCTCGCCTCCTGGTCATCGTGAAACTGGATACCGAGTTTGTCATAAACATGCCTGAACCCCTTGATCCCCCCATATCCTCCTGTCGTGATGACTCTTCCTGTTTCAGTAAGCTCAGGTTCACCCCGTCCCACATCTTCGGGGTCGTATAATTCATAGTTCCTGCGGTCCTTCAGGGCTCCGTCGGCATGGATGCCCGATTCATGGGCAAAGGCATTCGCGCCGATACCCGGCTGATTGATCGGGATGGGGATATTAAACGCGTAGGATGCATACCGTGCAAGCTTCCATGCCATTTTCAGGTCTACATGTTCATCGAGGGGCAGTTTGTCTTTCAGCCCCTGGGAAAATTTCAGGGCCAGAATGGTCGATACAAGGTCACAGTTGCCGCAGCGTTCTCCGTATCCGTTCACCGTCGTATTAATGTAGGTATCAACCCCGCACTCGATCGCGCCCTGTGCGCCTGCAATCGATACGGCTTCAGCCATGCCGAGGTCATTATGACAGTGCATTTCTACCGGGAACTTTGTCGCGAGCGCCAGGGTCTTGATCCGCTCGTAAATCGTGATGGGGTCGTCGGTCCCGAGGGTGTCACAGTACCTGAAACGGTCAGCCCCGGCCTCTTTCCCTGCATTGATAAACTCGATCAGTGGGTTCAGTTCCGTCCTCGAAGCGTCCTCAGCATTGATCCCAACTGTCTCCGCCCCGAGTTCCCGTGCGGTCTTTACCGATTCCACAAGAGATTTCAGAATGTCCTTAAAGACTTTTTTCCCCTGGAATTTCCCGGTGATCATGATCTCTGAAGTCGAGATCGAGATGTTCAGGTGTTTCAGTCCCGGGCAGTTTCTGAAACTCAGGCTCACGTCTTCGGGGACTGCCCTGCACCAGCCTTCGAGGTGGATTCTTTTGATCGCGCCGAGCCTGACCAATTCGAGATTTGCATTGATATAATTCACTTCGTGTTTCAACGTGGGGAACCCGATTTCACTCTGAAAGAGCCCCATCTCATCGAAATAAATATTGAGCATGGTTTTGGCCAGTTTCGGGAGGAGGATCCTCGACGTCTGGACACCATCCCTGTTCGTTACATCAATAAGATATACTTTTCCTTTCATGGCATCTCTACTCTTTCCACAAATTTTTTCCCCTCCAGTATCTTTTTGTATCGGGGTATTCACAACAGGCACGCGAATGGCGCCCTTGAAATTTATCGCAAGATTATCTTAACCTTATCATGAGCTTCAAAACATTCTATTATCCCATAATTTTATTATGAATTACAATAACATATCCGGCAAGCCTGCCGGGTATGATTCCTGTTCCGGGAAATAAACACTGGAAAAGAGAGGGACTCTTTGTTACAATTAAAACCGATTTGAGGTGAACAGATGGACTTTAGGGGACAGGTTGCGGTTATCACAGGAGGGACACGCGGCATCGGGAAGGCTATTGCCGGGGCTTTGGCAGAGAGGGGTGTCAATCTCGCTGTCGCGAGCAGGAGTGAACAGGATGCGCGTGGTGTTGCCTCCGCACTTTCAGCCCGCGGGATCAGGGCCCTCGGACTAAAGCTCGACGTCTCCAGCGCAGGAGATGTCGAAAGGGTTTTTGAAGGGGTGCGGAAAGAGTTCGGCAGAATAGATATCCTGGTAAACAATGCCGGTATCACCAAGGACGGACTCTTGATGCGCATGAGCGAGGAAGCATGGGATTCCGTATTGGATATCAACCTGAAGGGGGTCTTCCTCTGTACGAAAGAAGCTATAAGAGACATGGCCAGACAGCGGTATGGGAGAATTGTGAATATCACTTCGGTTGCCGGGTTTATGGGCAATCCCGGGCAGGCGAACTACAGTGCGTCCAAGGCCGGTATCGTGGGGTTTACCAAAACAGTTGCAAGAGAATATGCAGGGAGGGGGGTCACCGTCAATGCAGTAGCTCCGGGTTTTATCGAGACTGCCATGACAGACGTCCTTTCTGAAAAGATCAGGGAAGAGATGATGAAACTTATCCCGCTCGGGAGATTCGGCTCAGTTTCGGATATTGCCAACGCCGTTCTCTTTCTCGCCGCACCTGAAACAGGATATGTGACAGGACAAGTGATCCACGTGAACGGCGGCATGTACATGTGAAGAAAATCTCAAACACCAAATCTCAAGTATCAAGCCTGGATTTGGAATTTTAAATTTGAAATTTGGAATGTAATCTGGAGGTGTATGAATGATCGAAGAAAAAGTGAAGGAAATAATAGCAAAACAACTCGGAGTGAGCGCTGCAGAGGTTATTCCGGAAGCATCGTTTGTTGAAGACCTCGGCGCGGATTCACTCGACACGGTCGAACTTGTCATGGCGTTTGAAGAGGCATTCGGCATAGAAATACCTGATGAAGATGCAGAAAAGATTGCCAAAGTGAAAGACGCCATCGACTACATAAACAAAAAAAAAGCCGCCTGACAGGATAAGAGTCCCCTGATGGAAACAAACAAGGTTGTTGTTACCGGGCTGGGACTGATTACCCCGCTCGGTATTGGCGTGCAGGCAAGCTGGGACGGCATTATCGAGGGAAGGTCAGGTATTGCCAGAATTACCCAGTTTGATGCATCAGGGTTTGCTACCCAGATCGCCGGTGAGGTCAAAGGCTTTCATGCCGAAGACTATATCGAACTCAAAGAGATCAAGAAAATGGACAGGTTTATCCATTTTGCGCTGGCTGCGGCAGGCATGGCCCTTGAAGATTCCGGACTGAAGATAACCGGGTCGAATGCGGAGAGGACAGGGGTCATTGTAGGTTCAGGCATTGGCGGACTCCATGCGATTGAGCATTATCATACCGTTCTGCTCGAAAAAGGACCGAAGAGGATAACCCCGTTTTTCATCCCTATGCTTATCGTAAATCTTGCCGCGGGACAAATATCGATGAAATTCGGGGCAAAAGGACCGAACTCAGCGGTTGCCACTGCGTGCGCTACCGGCAGTCATGCAATTGGCGACGCCTTCAAGATTATCCAGAGAGGCGACGCTGATATCATGATCGCTGGGGGGACTGAAGCAGTCATAACCCCTCTGGGTATCGGCGGGTTCAACGCATTGAAAGCACTTTCGACAAGGAATGAAGCGCCGGAAAAGGCGAGCAGGCCCTTTGACAGGGACAGGGACGGGTTCCTTATGGGAGAAGGGGCAGGGGTACTCATCCTGGAAAGCATTGAGAGCGCTCTGAACAGGGGGGCCAAAGTTTATGCGGAGCTCGTCGGATATGGCATGACCGCAGACGCATATCACATAACGTCTCCATCCCCGCAGGGAGAGGGAGCCGCTCGATGTATGGCCATGGCTTTGCGGGATGGCGGGGTGCAGCCGTCGGACACGAATTATATCAACGCCCACGGCACCTCAACGAAGCATGGCGACGAACTTGAGACGCAGGCAATTAAGACGGTTTTCCGGGAGCATGCATATCGCATCCCTGTCAGCTCAACGAAGTCCATGACCGGGCATCTCCTCGGAGCAGCCGGTGGGGTTGAGGCTATTCTCACAGTCCTGAGCATCTTCAACAACCTGATCCCTCCGACGGTCAACCTCGATAATCCGGATCCTGAGTGTGATCTTGATTATGTTCCCTACCATGCGAGGAAAACCGATGTCCGGTATGCCCTGACCAATTCCTTCGGGTTTGGGGGGACGAACGCCTGTCTCCTGTTTAAGAAGTTTGAAGGGTAGTTCATTTTCTTCAGCGATGCAGAACAATGACTATAGCGCATTGGAACAGTCCCTCGGATATTCTTTCCGGGACAGGAATCTCCTTCTCGAAGCCCTGACACACCGCTCTTTCTATCACGAGCATCCTGAACAGGCGAGCGGATACAACGAAAGGCTCGAATTTCTCGGCGATTCGGTCCTCGGATTCGTGATTGTTGAGTATCTCTATTCACTCGAGAGCAGGCTTCCGGAATCGGTCATGGCAAAGACAAAGTCTTATATTGTCAAGGAGGCCGTGCTCTCGGAACTGGCTTCACAGATATCGCTTGGCAAATACCTCCGTCTCGGGAAAGGAGAAGAGACGACTGGGGGGAGAGCAAAACGGTCTCTGCTCGCTGACGCAGTAGAGGCAATATTGGGTGCGCTCTATCTCGATGGCGGATTGGAAAGTGCGAGAACCCTGATTTTGGGGTTCCTGAAAGAGAAGATTGATGTTATCATCAGTTCCGGAGAATTCCACGATTTCAAGACTGAATTGCAAGAAAAGACCCAGATGCTTTTCGGTTCAATACCGACCTATAAAATTATCAGGCAGGAAGGCGAAGAACACAGGAAAATATTTACCATTGAGGTACAGATAAGCGGGGAGCATTATGGGACCGGCATCGGGAAGAGCAAAAAAGAAGCGGAAACCTCTGCTGCAAAGGAAGCCCTCAAGAAACTCTCGCTGTAACCGTGCATCAGCGGGTCATATTGACGACCCGGCGCTTTTCTGGTAACGTTTTACTAAGAATGCCTGTGTGTACAAGGGACGTGGGGGGGAGACCCGCTGCCCGAATGAGTCTGAAGGAGGTGACTTTCGTGGCAAAAGATCCTGTTTGCAATATGGAAGTGGATGAGAAAAAGGCAGCTGCAACGAGTGTCTATAAAGGAGAGACCTATTATTTCTGTGCGAAAATCTGCAAGGAGAAATTCGAAAAAGAGCCTGAAAAATATATCAAGAAAGAAGGGGAATAACGCTTGCACGCCCTGTATCATCCTGGTCGGAAAGAAAGCCTTGCGAGACAGGTATGGCCAATCTTGTGACCGTGATGCCTAATCTGAATAACCAGGGGAAGAGATAAAAGGAGGCGCAATGCAATCAGGAATTTATTTAAACAGGGTATCCGTCCAGTGGGGCGGTTACGATCAGGGCATGGGCCCGGGGATGATGAACTGGGGATATGGCATGGGCTGGTTCATGGGAATCGTGAATATCATCTTCTGGGTGGCGGTTATCGTCGGTGTTATCTACCTTATCAAGTGGCTTTCCTCCTCCTCCAAGCAGGGTGCTTGGGAAGCAAAGACAGAGGATTCGGCCATGGAAATTCTCAGAAAGCGCTATGCTTCAGGGGAGATCAGCAAAGAAGAATTCGAAGAGAAGAAGAGGCACCTGGAAAAATAACGGCAGCCCTCAGAAAAAAAGGCTGCCGAAACATTGTCTGCGCAGCGCAGTACTCTCGTCAGAAAGCAGCTACAACCTGAAGGGTAAATCTGTTGTCCCGCATGGCGTCATCCGGTTTGTCTGTCTGCGTCCAGTATTCGATAAACCCTTTTATATTCTCCGTGAAATAATATCCCAGGTTTAGAGTCAGCTCTTTATATTTATCGTTCCCGTCATTTTCTTCATAGCTGTCAAACCGGACCAGGGGAACAACAAGAGGTCGCGCATCTTTTCTCCATACATAGAATAACTGTGCATACCATGCATCATTCTCTTCTTCACCTGTGATCTCACCGTCGTCCTTCGCGCGAAGATACGCGCCGGTCAGCCGGACACTCGCATACTCTGCCTGCAGATCGATTCCATAACGGCTGAAGTCTCGTTCGATTTCATCCTCATCCCATTTGCCGGCGACGCCGAATACCCCGATTGTAGCTTCCGGTACCATATCGAATGCAAGCCTGCCATGAAAATTGCCCGCGTTTTCCCCTTCGGCATCATCTGCGGTGCCGCTGAACCCAATACTATAAAACAATTGCTCCAGAGGCCTTCCATAGAGCGCGATCGTCTGTCGGGAATCTCCAAGGGTGCCTCCGTTATCGGCTCCACCGAATGGGGTGTTCATCACCGAATACGATCCCCGCGTGAGTCTGCGGTGTGGTGAATACGTATCATATGGGTCGGCCCAGAGTAAAGATGCATAAGAGAGCTGAATATTCAGAGCCTTCAGGGGATGGTATCCAAGAACACCCGTGTGAATTTCAGGTTCAAAATCCTCCTCATCTTCAGCTTCTATCTCCAGAAATCCCGATACATTCTTATACAGTAACCCCGCTACCATTACCTCAGCTTCATGCAGCGCCCTTACCTTTCTAACATCACTCTTTTTTTCATCATATGGCTGTGATACGAGTATCGCGCTAATTGGTACATGGTTGTCCCATTGGAGAAAATCTGAAATCACCTCGGTTTTTTCGTTTCCCGGGAACCGGTACCCGTTCTCCTTGAAAGTCCTTCCCATCCGGTTCAATTGCGGCCAGGCCAAATGACAGTTGGTGCAGTTGAACTGATGCTTTCTTGCAAACGCCGGGATCGCATCTGCATCGTCTGGAAAAAGAGACGCGCACAGAAAAGCCATACTCACAATACACAGAAAGATTCGTACAAAATGTTTTTTCATTGATATATACCTCCCCTCTCTTGAATCTGTCCATCAAAGATGGTTTGCTGAACTCTTTTTCAGGGAATATCATTGTATTTTTACCATTATATCGAGTTGTAGGGGAAATTCAAGCAATCAACTGGAATATGGATGGGATTATCCCTGTGTAACATCTCAGAATATTATGAATAAAATGGAGACTCCCGAATATTAATGAACTTGAATCATTGGTCGACTGCAGTATGCACAGCCCTGCGTTGCCGAAAGGGCATCCGTTCGCAGATATCCAGGAAGGATACTGGTCTTCGACAACCAGCATGTTCGGGCCGGACTGGGCGGGGGGGTTATATCTGACAAAAGGAGCGGTTGGCGTCGGGCAGAAGCCGGGCGCTTATTTTTCCGTATGGGCAGTCGGAGATATTTTTTCCTATCAAGAGGATGCAGAGGCGGCTGTGAATTAAGGCATAAGACTGGTTGATTGACTCTCACACCTGGTTCCGTACATAGTTTCATCCTGCAGCGCTTTTCTCATTGAGTGCCTATAAGGTTCTTCTTTTAGAAAGGGATCATTGAGAGTTTTTTCGCAATAAATACAGTCCGAAGATACTGGTAGCAAACAGGAATCCCATTGCTATCAACTTTGTGTAATCCACTTCATGAAAGTTCATGACAATAATGTCCCTTCCCAGGGCTGTCAATACGGTAATAATAATCAGATTTGGATCTATGAGTTCTTGTACAAGAAATCTCAGGGTTAATGCCAAGAGTTCTAATAATATCAATGCGGTCATCACATGCCGTACTGATTCCTCACTCAGGGTTGCCGGCGGGTGGAATGGATTCTGTATAAAATCAAAAAAGACATATCCAAATCTGATGAGAATCATTATGGCAATAATACCCGCGATAATCTTTACAGGGAGTTCCAGAAACTTTGATTTCATGCTCGTCTCCTCGGATACAATTATAATTGACTTAACAAGAAAAGAATTTTATGGAATAAGTATGAAGTAAGATGAAATCATGCACGATGAACAAGAGGGGGCAGCGAACATGCTCTGGCTGCCCCCATATGACCATGAAATTTCTGCTACCAGCAACCCTGGGGGGCCTTTTCATAGATCTTTCCCTGGAGCTCGCGGATCTCTTTTTCCATCTTTGCTACAGTCTCCGGAGTGGATTTCGGATTACGAGCCGCTTCGAAATATTCATATCTCTTGGTATGCAAATCTTTTCTCATCCCGGCTGTGTCGTCGAAGAATTTCTGGCAGGCTTCGTTCTGCTGAGAATAGCCCGGCCCCATCATTCCCTGTCCGCCATACATCATGCCTGGTCCCATGCCGTAACCGCCGCCCATCATGCCGGGACCCATCATCATGCCCGGACCCATGCCATAGCCGCCGCCCATCATGCCGCGTCCCATCATTCCCTGTCCGCCATACATCATGCCCGGTCCCATGCCGTAACCACCCCCCTGGCCTAAATTTTGACCGCAATAGGGGCAGTAATTCCAGCCCTGTCCGCCCATCATGCCCGGTCCCTGGGCATATGCAATCAGGGCGGTGAGGAGTACTACTGCAAAACCTGTAAGGACGATCGCTCTTTTCATAATTTCACCTCCTTTCTTTCATATTGTTATAACTACCCTATATCAAATTGCATGCCTCCCTGCAACCCGTTGATTTTTATTATTTCCTAAGATTCTGCATAGGGCATTTTGCCCCCGGTGCGTACCAGAATGTCCGGATCGAGAACTGCGGGATATGTGAAAATATAATAGAATCATATTGTTACACTCTGGCATTGTTCTTGTTATCCAGATGAAAAAAGACATCCGGAGGACAGGTCATGAGTGTACGGAAGACGCAAAAGATATGGGGGATGATCCTTTTTCCCCTCACATTTTTGTTTTTACTGGTACATGCCGTTTCTGCGGGAGAAAGGTTCAAAAATATTCCATTGGACGGCGGGGGAAGTTATTTCAGTGTCGGACCTCCCGTTCTCGAGAAGATGCTTGAGAAGAAAGATTTCCTGTTCATAAACGTTCACATTCCCTACGAAGGCGAAATTAAAGACACCGACCTTTTCATCCCGTATAATGAAATCCAGAAGAATCTGAACAAGCTTCCCTCAGAAAAAAATGCAAAGATTGTCCTTTACTGCCGAACCGACCGGATGAGTATCATCGCGGCGCATACCCTTGTTACGCTTGGGTACTCGAATGTGTGGAGCCTCGAAGGCGGGATGACGGCATGGAAAAAAGCAGGGCTTCCTGTACTGGATACCCGTAACACCCCATGACAGTATCAGAGAAAACAGGTTATTTAAGGTTTCAATCCGGAGGCGCCATGGGGAAAATACGTTTCTTGCTAACCCGGATTTTTTGCAAAGGTATGAGTGAGAAGAGCAAGCACAGTATTATCGCTCATTCTCGGTCCGATCCCGAAAGCATTCGGGACGGCCCTGCGAGGTATCTCCCGAAAGTGTTCGGAAGATAAATCCGCTCCAATACAGTGTCTGCTCTTCTCATGCGAAAAGTTCATGAAATACGTCTCAGGAAGTTAGAAGCATGGTGGAGTTGCGGGGATGTGATCACTTTCTTACGAATTGATTAACATGCCGTGAGATGAGTGAAGCGGGAAGGAGGGTCGCATGAAAGTCGTTGATCCTGTCTGCAAAATGACGATTGAAGATACAGACGCAGTTGGTACTTCAATCTATAGAGGCACGAAATATTATTTCTGTGCAGAGCAGTGCAAGGAGGATTTTGACAAAACCCCCGAAGCGTATCTGAAAGAGACTATGCCGGCACCGAAACTGATGATGCTCTCTCCGAGTAAAGAGGCGGAAATATCTGCTTCCCGAACAGTGAAAGACCCTGTCTGCGGTATGGATGTCGATCAGGATAAAACCGGTCTGAAATATAAGTATGAGGGGAAACAGTACTTCTTCTGCAGCAGGAATTGTCTCGAAAAGTTCAGAAAGAATCCGGAGAAAATCCTTCAGGGCGAAATGAAGCTGGATAGTGAAGTGACGGTTCCTCAAGGGACTGTGTACACCTGCCCGATGGACCCGGAAGTAGAACAGGCAGGTCCGGGGTCGTGTCCGAAATGCGGTATGGCGCTTGAACCGGCTATGCCTGCAATGGCAACGAAAACGGAATGGACCTGTCCGATGCATCCCGAAATTGTCAAAGACGAGCCAGGGAGTTGTCCGATCTGCGGTATGGCGCTTGAACCGAGAACCATAACGCTGGAAGAGGAGAACCCCGAACTGATTGACATGACCCGTCGTTTCAGAATAAGCGCGGTGCTTGCAGTACCGGTTGTATTTCTCGCAATGCATCATATGATTCCGGGCATCTCCCTTGAGAAGTACTTCAGTCCATGGCTCTTGCAATTCATTGAATTTATCCTTGCGACACCGGTAGTCCTCTGGGGGGGATGGCCGTTTTTTGTCAGGGGATGGAAGTCGGTAGTGAACCGCAGCCCGAATATGTTCACCCTTATCGGGTTAGGAGTCACTGTTGCCTATGTATATAGTGTGGTCGCGACATTTTTGCCTGAAATATTCCCTGCGTCTTTCAGGGGGGCGGGAGGGAAGGTCGGGGTGTATTTCGAGGCGGCAGCAGTTATTGTCACCCTGGTACTTCTGGGTCAGGTTCTGGAACTGAGAGCACGGGGACAGACAGGCTTAGCGATCAGATCCCTGCTCGGACTTGCCCCGAAAACCGCACGCCGCATCCGGAGCGATGGCTCAGAAGAAGATATCCCGCTTGAGCATGTTGCTCCGGGTGACCTCCTGAGGATCAGGCCGGGCGAGAAAATCCCTGTCGACGGGGTTGTCTCGGAAGGGTCGAGTTCTGTGGATGAATCCATGATTACCGGAGAGCCCATACCTGTGCAGAAACAAAAAGGGGACCGTGTCATAGGCGCAACGGTGAACGGCACGGGAACACTGGTCATGAAGGCCGAGAAAGTGGGCGCCGGGACGCTCCTCGCGCAGATTGTCCAGATGGTTGCTGAAGCTCAGCGGAGCAGGGCCCCCATACAGAAACTGGTAGATATTGTTGCTGCATATTTTGTGCAGATTGTCGTAGTGGCAGCAATCATAACCTTTCTCGTCTGGGTCTGGATCGGACCGGAGCCCCGGTTTGCCTTTGCGCTTATCAATGCCGTAGCCGTCCTTATCATTGCCTGCCCCTGTGCACTTGGTCTGGCAACACCGATGTCTATTATGGTGGCAACCGGGAAGGGCGCTTCCTCAGGCATCTTGTTCAGGAATGCTGAAGCAATAGAAGTGATGAAGAAGATCGACACTCTCGTGGTCGACAAGACAGGGACGCTTACTCTCGGAAAACCCAAAGTTGTAGAAATCGTTCCGTCTGCGGGATGGGATGACACAACTATGCTTCGCTATGCCGCAGGTATCGAGAGGGGCAGTGAACACCCGCTGGCTGCAGCAATAGTGGCAGAGGCTACGGAGAAAAAAGTTGCAATAAAGAAAGCGGAATCTTTTCAGTCGATCACGGGTAAGGGGGTAACGGGAAGGGTTGAGGGGCGTGAGGTCGCATTCGGTAATCTAAGATTGCTTGAAGACCTCGGAATCGAATCATCAAATCTCCTCCGGAAGGCAGAACAGATGCGTGCCGAAGGACAGACCGTAATGTTACTTGTGGTAGAGCAGAAAATCGCAGGACTTATTGGTGTTGCAGACCCGATAAAAAAGACGACGCCCGAGGCAATCAAACAGCTTCATGAAGAAGATATCAGGATCGTGATGCTCACTGGAGACAACCGCACCACTGCCGAAGCTGTTGCAAAAGAACTGGAAATTGATGAAATAGTAGCAGAAGTGCTTCCGGATCAGAAAGCAGAGCAGGTCAAGCGCTTTCAGGAAGCGGGGAGGGTAGTTGCGATGGCTGGCGACGGGATAAACGACGCCCCTGCACTGGCACAGGCCCATGTTGGAATCGCCATGGGGACAGGGACTGACGTCGCCATGGAGAGCGCCGGCGTTACCCTTGTGAAAGGAGACCTCAGAGGGATTGTCCGGGCGCGGATACTAAGCAGGCTGACCATGAGGAATATCAAGCAGAACCTTTTCTGGGCATTTGTCTATAATTCTGTCGGGGTGCCTATCGCCGCAGGCGTACTATACCCGTTCTTCGGCGTTCTGCTGAGTCCGATGATCGCGGCTGCCGCAATGAGTTTCAGTTCAGTGTCGGTCATCGGCAATGCCTTGAGACTGAGAAGGGCAAAACTTTAGCCCAGAGTATGCGCAAAGGTATGATCGAATAGAGCAGACGCAGTATTATTGCTCATTCTCCGTCCGCTTTCAGCGGCCCTCCGAGCAACAAAGTTTCCACTGCCTGATGGTGTGAAACATTCTCTAAATCTTTTCCAATAGAGCATCTGTTCTCCTCATGCGAAAAGTCTGTGAATATGCAGGGAATAAGAGGAATGTCCCCCCTACCCGGGTAGGAGGTATTTTGTGCATGCAATCCTGCATAGTAAAAGTATGAGGGGTTGATTACGATGGAAAAGAAAGACCGCAGGAGGAGCGCCCGGAAGGCAGTCGGCAGAGCCGTTGATTATGTGATAATCCCCTCCTCTTCAGAAGAACTTTTCAGTGCCGTGATGGTTGACATAAGCGAACACGGTGTGGGTCTTTTCACGACTGAGAACCTTGCTGAAGGCCAGAAGATTCTGTTCAGGAACGGGGCAGAGCAATCGGAGAAACCCGCAGTAGTCCGCTGGAGGCAGAAATATAAGGACCTTTACTACCGTATAGGCCTTGAATTTTTGGAGATTGGGGACTGATGATTGCGATCAGGGAAAAGAAGAATATCCATAACAAAAGAAGAGTGAAACGGTTCAGTCACCGCTGTAAAATAACATTTTCTGTGGGCGGTGTTACCTGCAGGGGGTTGTCAAGCAATTTTTCTCTGGACGGCATCTTCGTGAGAACAAGGAATACCTGTCCGCCCGGAACGCTTGTCGATATAACGATTTTTTTCCCGAATGAATTGACATCGCACCTGCGGGGTCGAGTTATCAGGGCTTCACAAACACCGGGTAAGATTGCCGGCTTCAGGGACCCTGAATATGGTGAAAAAGGCATGGGTATCAGGATACTGGAGAAGGATGCCCTCTATCTCCACTTTATCAGGGCGCTCCTGTCGCAGGAGGAGGAAGACCTGTTCGGAAATCTGCTCTTTTCTGAAAGGGAAGCAAGCTATCGGAAGATACGCTCTGAACTCCAGAGGACGTCCCATATCTTTGATGCGTATGCCCTGCTCATCGGGGAACACACTGACCAGGCTGGTTTCATGGGTAAGGCATGGTTTGAAGCCAAGATCAGGAATAATACCGACTATCTCTTCGTTGATCCGGTAGTTACATTTCTGACTGCAAAGCATGATGACCCGACGGGTAATGTACAGAAGAATAGCCTGCCGGAACTCGGGACCGTGCTCATGAATACCCCGCGGGATAATGAAGTATGGAGGCCGGGAGAGGTCATACTCCTTGCGGGTGAAATCGATTCCCTCTCTCTCGATGCCCTGGATTATGAAATTGCATTCCTCGACTCTTTAATCAGGACTCGCGCAATTACCGCTGAGGAACCGGTCAATATTGACGATTTGATCGAAACTGTCTGGATCGGCGCACCTTGTATCGTGCCTGATCCCCTCCCTGTTCACAGGAAAGAGCGCGAAGATTTCTCTCTGAAATAAGAAGGGATCACTGTGCCCTGGTTTGCTGTGGTCTCACTTGTGTTCGAACAGGGTCTTTACCTCATTCATCAGTTCATTGATGTCCTTAAATGAACGGTAGACCGAAGCGAATCTCACATAGGCAACCTTGTCGAGTTCCCTGAGCGATGACATCACCTCTTCGCCGACCCAGGTGCTCGGGATTTCTTTCACATTCAGGCCGATAAGCTTTTTTTCGATCGTATCGGTGATATCCTCGAGTGTCTCCATGCCTATCGGTCTTTTTTCGCAGGCCTTTTTCAGCCCGGTCAGGACCTTGGACCGTTCATAGGGTTCCCGTCTCCCGTCTTTCTTGATGACCATCGGGATGATATCTTCAACCCGTTCGTATGAGGTAAAACGTTTTGAGCACTTGAGGCACTCGCGCCTCCGGCGTATCGCATTGCCTTCACGGCTGGTCCGTGAATCAATGACCTTGTCTTCGAGGTTTCCGCAGAAAGGACATTTCATGATGAATACAAACCCGGAATTCTCATATCCAAATCCTAAAAAAATCCCTAATCCTTTCGTTTCGGATTTAGGATTTCGTGCTTGAGATTTGTTTTTCAGTCAGTATATGGGAAATTTCGCGCAGAGTGACTGGGCTTTGTGCAGCACCCCGGTAATTGTCTCCGGATTGTTGTGGTTCTCTATGATCGATGCGATCATTCCGGCTATCTCGGTCATCTCGGTGACTCCCATGCCTCTTGTAGTAACACAGGGAGTGCCGAGCCTGATCCCGCTTGTTATGGCAGGTGACCTCTCATCATAGGGTATGACATTCTTGTTCACGGTAATGTTCGCGTGTCCCAGCGCACTCTCTGCGTCTTTGCCCGTGATGTTCTTGTTCGTGAGGTCCACGAGCATCATATGGTTGTCTGTGCCGCCGGAAATGATGCTGAACCCCCTCCCTACCAGCTCTTCAGCGAGTTTCTTCGCGTTCTGTATGACCCGTGCCTGGTAATCCTGAAATCCCGGGGACAGGGCTTCTTTGAGCGCGACTGCTTTTGCGGCAATCACATGAACGAGAGGGCCGCCCTGAATGCCTGGAAAAATCGTCTTGTCGATGGCTCTTGCAAATTCCGACCTGCACATGATCATCCCCCCCCTCGGTCCTCTCAGGGTTTTGTGGGTCGTTGTGGTTACAAAATCAGCATGGGGGACCGGTGAAGGATGAAGCCCCGCAGCGACGAGTCCGGCGATATGGGCGATATCCGCCATGAGATATGCGCCGGTTTCTCTGGCGATGTCGGAGAATAACCTGAAATCGATGGTCCGCGAATATGCACTCGCCCCGACGAGGATCAGTTTTGGTTTCTCTGCAAGAGCGAGCCGCCTCACCTCTTCGTAATCGATATATCCTGAATCCCTGTTAACTCCATAAGAGACTATGTTATAGAAGACTCCGGAAAAGTTTACCGATGCCCCGTGTGAAAGATGGCCGCCGTGGCTGAGACTCATGCTGAGGATGGTATCGCCGGGCTTCAGCACCGAAAAAAATACCGCCATGTTTGCCTGAGAGCCCGAATGCGGTTGAACATTCACATGTTCAGCGCCGAATAATTCTCTGGCACGGCTGGTTGCGAGGTTCTCGACAAGGTCGGCGTACTCACAACCGCCGTAATAGCGTTTACCAGGGTAGCCTTCTGCGTACTTATTCGTGAAGACAGAACCCTGCACTTCGAGGACAGACTGACTCGCGTAATTTTCAGAAGCAATGAGTACGATATTCTTCTGTTCCCTCCCGATTTCATTCTGTATCGCCTGATATACTTCGGGGTCAGTCTTCTTCAGATTCTCAAAATTCATCTCTTTAGGGTTTCCTCAATTTTCGTAATTTTTTCGAGTCGCCTGCAGTGTCTTTCGCCCTCGAACGGAGTGGATACCCATGTCCGGACGATTTCTTTTGCGAGATCCTTCCCTACGACCCGTCCGCCCAGAACGAGGATATTCGCGTCGTTATGGAGTCTGCTCATTCTGGCAGTAAAGAGTTCATTGCAGAGAGAAGCACGGATGCCCGGAAACTTGTTTGCGACAATTGACATTCCGATGCCCGTGCCGCAGATCAGAATGCCTTTTTCGATTTCCCCCTGTGAAACGGCTCGGGAGACCTTTTCTCCGAAATCCGGGTAATCGACTGATTCAGAGCGGTCTGTCCCGAAGTCAATGGACTCGATCCGGAGATTATTCAGAAGGGAGATAATCTCTTGTTTCAGTTCAATCCCGGCGTGGTCGCAGCCAATGGCAATCTTCATTCTGGAATTTCACACGCAAAATATCTTAATCTTATCCGAGAGGAGAACGGGAAGTCAAGCGTGTCCTTTGCCCTGTTTTTTTGCTTCTATCCTCGGGAAAAGAGGGAGTCCCTTGTTCACCTTTCTCCCGTGCTCTGTCCTGCCCCATTGGATTTCAGCGGTGATATCCAGGGACGCAAGATCTCCCGGAAGATTAAGCTGCTCCCAGATTTTCTCTGCCGTCGCAGGCATGAAAGGGGAGAGGAAGATTGCGATCTGACGGAGGGACTCTGCGAGGGTATAGAGGATGTTCGAAAGGACATCATGGTCCGCTTCCTTCCAGGGCGCCGAATGCTGAATGTATTCATTGATCTCGTTGATGAAGGCCCAGAGCTGGATCAGGGCGGCATTGAATTCGAGCCTGCCCAGACTGGTTTCATATTTCCTGAAAAGGCTCTTGTCAGGGTCAGATGCCCAGGCCTTGATTTTTTTCTCGAATGCGTCCCTGTCTTTCTCCGGAACCGGCTTGGGGATGATTCCGTCCCTGTATTTTTCTATCATCGTGAGGGACCTGCTGACTAAATTGCCGAGGTCATTTGCGAGGTCGTTGTTTATCCTGCTGACCAGTGCATGGTGAGAAAAATCACCGTCGAGACCGAATGGGACTTCCCTGAAAAGAAAATACCTGAAAGCGTCAGCACCGAACTCATCGGCAACCTGATGCGGGTCTACTACATTTCCGACGGATTTGGACATCTTCCTGCCCTCTATGGTCCACCATCCATGTGCGAAGATATTTTTCGGGAGGGGCAGCCCGAGCGCCATGAGCATCGTTGACCAGTAGATGGCATGGGTCGTCAGTATATCTTTCCCGATCAGGTGATGGTCAGGGGGCCACCAATCTTCTGACCGGAGGTCTGACATTCGGGTGTCCTGTGCAGGGCGGAGATGGGATAAGGACCGGGCAAGATATTTTGTTGCAGAATAGTAATTCAGGAGCGCATCGAACCAGACATAGGTTACAAAGTTATCATCGAACGGCAGAGGAATTCCCCATGAGAGCCGCTGCTTCGGTCTCGATATGCAGAGGTCACCGAGCTGGTTGTTGATAAGAAATCCCATCACCTCGTTTTTCCTGGCATCGGGTTGTACATACAGCGGATTGTCCCTGATATGGTGAATGAGCCTCTCCTGGTATTTCGACATGAGGAAGAAATAATTCTCTTCGGTAATATATTCCACAGGTCTCCTGCAATCCGGACACTTTCCGTCCTCAACTTCTTTTTCGGTCCAGAAGCGTTCGTCCGGAAGGCAGTACCAGCCGGAGTAGAGTCTTTTTTCGATTTCCCCTCTTGCAAAGAGTTCCCGGAGAATCGCCTGTACGATCTCGCAATGCTCCTTATCCGTGGTGCGGATAAAGGCGTCATTCCGGATGTTGAGTTTTTCCCAGAGGATCTTGAAGTTTCCAACCATTGCGTCAGCATGTTCCAGCGGAGACCTGCCCTTTTCCTGTGCTGCCTTCTCCACTTTCTGTCCGTGTTCATCGGTTCCAGTCAGAAAAAACACCTCATTGCCCTTGAGCCTGTTGTAGCGGGCAAGTATGTCGGCTGCCATGGTGGTATATGCATGACCGATATGGGGCACATCATTGACATAATAAATCGGGGTAGTGATGTAGAAGGGCCGCTTCATTTGCCGGGATCCGTCTTTTGATGGAATTTTTTCCTCCGTCTTTTCGGACGCCATTTCCTCCGCTTTTCTTTCTTCGCGTGTTTTTCCGGTTGCCGTGCGTCCTGGCCGGTTTGTGCAGGAGGAATATTCTCCTGCGGCAACTGCACAGGCGGTTCTTCACCGGACAACAGGGTGTCACTCGAAACCACCAGGATTTCTTCTTCTCCCTCTTCTGCAACGGTGATGGTTTCGTCTTCGGGGAGCAAGGCTTCTTCGGGGAGCGTCTCGGAATATTCGTACCCAAGGCAGCACATAAGCCGGCCGCATACCCCGGACAATTTCCCGGTATTGAGGACGAGTTCCTGTTTCTTCGCCATCTTGATCGAGACAGGTTCGAAGGTTATCAGGAACCGCCTACAGCATACTTCTCTGCCGCAGATGCCGAGACTGCCTATCATCCGTGCGCCGTCCCTGACCCCAATCTGCCGCATCTCGATCCTTGTCTTGAAACGGGACGCAAGGTCCTTGACCAGTTCCCTGAAATCTATCCTCTTCTCAGCGGTAAAATAGAAAATAATGCGCTTCCTGTCCAGGGTGGCTTCGGTGCAGACAAGCTTCATGGGAAGGCCGCGGGCCATTATCCTTTCGAGGCAGAACTCTTTTGCCTCTGCCTCAAGTGTTTTATTCTCTTCACGCTGGACAAAGTCTTCTTCCGTTGCCTTCCGGATGATCTTTTTCAGCTTATTGTCCGCGGCTTCTTCCCGGTGGCTTTCTTCGATGACGGTTCCGATATTGAGCCCGAGTTCAGACTCAACCACGACAAGGTCGCCTTTCCTGACCTCGATCCCGTCGACTTCAAAATCGTATATCTTGCCGCATTGTTTGAATCGTATTCCTGCAACTTCAGGCATTATGAACTCCGAATGTCTTTCGCAACAGGGAACCGGCATAGTTCCATGTCAACGCTTTATTTAAATGAAACCGGAAATGCCCTCTGATGGAATTCAGGGCCCGGTAAATTTCTATTATACCCTGCAAATCTGTTTCTCTGCTCAGGTTTTCGATGTCCTGCTGCAGGTCTCTGTTGATCAGGAGGGCTTCAGCTCCGTTTACGCGCCATACTGCCATGTCCCTGAGCAAGATCAGGGTAAATTCAAACCATCGTTCCATCTCATCTTTCGATGACCAGCCGTCCGTTCCGGTTTGCTGCATTTCCCGGAGCAATTGCAGGAATGCTATCCTCTCCTCGACTATACCGCCTTGCAATGCATGTCCCGGACGTCCCATGGAAAGCCTGACAAGGGTGGAGAGCTGGAGGTCATTTTCCGGCAGGCAGTGTGTCACCTCCTGCGCTGGTCTTCCGGGTTTCTTGTCTTTTCCCTGCGGATGCAGGGGGGTCATTTTTTTCAGGACCTCTTCGCATGCACTGTCAGAGAGGGGCGTAAACCGGATCGGTACGCAGCGTGAACGTATGGTTCCGGGGAGGAGGTCCGGACTCGATGATACAAGAATGATCAGGCTGTCAGGGGGAGGTTCCTCGAGTGTTTTGAGGAATGCGTTTGCAGCAAAAGAATTCATTGCCTCCGCATCGTCCACAATCACGACTTTTTTCCTCCCTTCGAATGCCTTCAAGGCAAGAATAGCATCTATCGACCTGATTTCTTCGATCCTGATCTGCCCTCCTGCAGGAGAGATGAGCATCAAATCCGGATGAATGCCTGCTGAGACCTTTCTGCATGAGGGGCATGTGTCGCAGGCATCGACTGAAGAGAGCTCAAAGTTCTGAGTTCCGTGTTCTGAGTTATTCTGGGGAAACCGGAACCCGGAATCCGGAACTCTCGCTAAACAGTTGACTGCTTTGGCGAGATTGAGCGCAGTAAATTTTTTTCCTATCCCCGAGTCTCCGGTAAAGAGATATGAAGAGGGAAGCCGTTGCCTCTCGAGTGTTTTCCGCAGTATGGTTACAGCCCTGTCCTGTCCGACAACATCCCTTAATGCCATATCAGTTCAGAAGGAAAATTCACAGGGTTCATGACGAAAGGCTATCCATGACCAGATCCCGTATTCGTTCGCTGATCTCGTCTCTGTCAGGTGAGGCATCGAGCAATTTTATTCTGCCCGGCTCCTGTGCCGCGAGGTCAAGAAATCCGTTCCGCACCCGTTTGTGGAATTCGATATCTTCAAGTTCAAGCCTGTCAGCCTTGAGAGTTTCCCTGTTTCTGCTCAGGCCTGTTTCCACATCAAGGTCGAGCAGCATAGTGAGATCGGGACGCATTCCCTTTGTAGCGATAGTGTCCAGCGAATAAAGGAGGTCTAAAGAGATGCCTCTTCCATAGCCCTGATAGGCGATTGTAGAGTCGGTAAAGCGGTCTGTAATGACGACTGCCCCCCGGTTGATGGCAGGGATAATGACCTGCGCGAGGTGCTGAGTGCGGGAAGCAAAGTAGAGGAGAAGTTCCGTGAGCGGGGTCATCTCCTGATGGTCCGTCGAGAGAAGGACTTCCCGTATTTTGCGTCCGATTGCTGTGCCCCCCGGTTCTTCTGTCAGGACTGCATCCAGCCCTTTTTCCCGCAGGTGTTCAAAGAGAAGCCTTGCCTGGGTTGATTTGCCTGTTCCTTCAATGCCCTCGAAGGAGAGGAATACCCCTTTTTTCATGACGGTTCTCTCAGCAGTTGCTGCAATTCCTGCAGAACCCGGAAGACTCTGTCTGCCTCCTGAATGCTCTGCGAGGCGGTTCCGCAGGAGGGGGTAAGGAGGATTCGGGAGAGGAGGAGTTCAGCAGGGATGTGTCTCGATAGCAAGTGCATTCCCTCATCGAAGCGTTCCTTCAGGGATAGGGTGGTTTCCGTTTTGATGCTCTCGGTGGTCGGCACAATGCCCCATGCCAGGTAGCCGCCGTTTTTCAGGAATTCTGTAAATTCGCCGGGAAAGAGGGAGACTGATGCGAGATAATCATAGGCATCGAAACTGATAATCCTGACTCCGCTCTGGATAACCAGAGGCCAGTCCGCCTTGCTGCAGCAATGGATTCCGGGAATTGCCCCGGCGTCGAGAATGGCGTCGGAAACTTCTTTCAGGAGTCTCAGGACTTCCTCGGTGCTGACACCAAGATACGCTGATGAGCCGAGTGCCGAGAGGATCGGTTCGTCCAGAAACAGGATCGTCTGATCAGCAGATTGCCGGAGCAATTCAGCCTGCCATCGGATTTTTGCCTTCAGGAGCAGGAGAGCGACCTCTCTCAGTTCTTCATCAAAATATACAAATTTCCCGCTGGTATCTTTCACCCCGAGGGTAAAGGTCAGCGGTCCGGTAACCTGTCCTTTCAGCACAGGATAGCGCCTGCCCCGGATCAATTTCAGAAATACGTACAATCCCCTGGCGAACTCTTCAGAGACAGGACTTTTCAGGTCATCCGTGCACGTTTCATAAAACCTCATCAGGGAATCGCTGTCATCCTTCTCGATCCAGACGTTTTCTCTCTTGTCGTCGATCCTGAGAAAGGGCATCCCCTCGGAAAACTGAGGGACCATGAATTCACGGAATGAGCGGGAAGGGAGCTGCGGCCAGAACGGGATATCACAGGAGCTGAGCACAAGTCTGCATGCTTCATCAGGATCCTCATGAGGAAAGCTGCCGATTCCCGTTGTTGCGAAAGGGCGTATCATTCTATGATGATACTCTAAATCAGAGTTCTCAAGTCAAGAGAGAGAGGAATGATTTGTCTGTGTGGTTGGATGCGCTGCGGACTTTTTCCCCGGGCCGTCTCAGGTGAGAATAAACCTCTTCCTGCTGCCCTGAAACGGATTTCCAGGAAGAGGTCTTAGCCTCTGCATGCGATAAAAACAACCTATTTATTTTTTCTTCTCTGGAATTTTGTCTTTTTCCTGAGCTTTTTATGTTTATGTTTGCTCATTTTTTTCTTGCGCCACTTTTTTACGTTTCCCACTCATCCACCTCCTTACACGAGTTAAGAATTAAAAGTGAAAAGTGAAAAATTAAAGAAATGATATTAACTCTTAACTTTTAATTCTTAACTCTCAACTTTTCACTCTTGTCTGAGGCTTATACTCCTTCGCCTGATCCATGAACGCTTCAAGCTGTATCACAACTGTAGGCGACTCAGTACCGTCATAGGGAATGCTCATGCAGGGGACACCGTAGTCCCTGCTGACGCCCCTCAGGAGTGCGGTAACGATCGTGCCGGGCATGCAGCCGAACGGCATGGCATTAATAATGCCAGAGGCGCCCCGCTCAAGGAGATCAATGCATTTCCCGATACTCAGGATACTTTCCCCCTCGAACGAATCATGCAGATACGGGGAAGCTTTTTTGAGTATCTGTTTGGTATCCGGCTCCTTCAGTGTTTTCAGAAAGCCCTCAAAATACCGGGCGAATCTGTGCTCGATTTTCTTCTGGAAATATTTTTTCAGAAGAAAGTTAATAATAGCAGACTTTTCCTTTTTTAACAATGCCTTTCTTAAGCCCATCAGGTTTACGTAATAGATCCACTCTTCCATCGGGGCAAGCCATACCTCTCCCCCGAGGGCCTCGATCTTTTTAATAAGGTTCTCGTTTGAGAACTTGTGGGACCGCACAAAAATTTCACCGACAACGCCGATGAGCGGTTTCCTCTCCCCGGATACCGGCAGATTTTCGAAGTCCCTTCTGATTGTGCGCAATATTGGCTCAATATTCGTTCCATTGCTTCTCAGTGAGCGGTAGAGATTTTTCTTGTATTCTTCGTAGAGTGATTCTGCCGATCCCCTGGTAGTTTCATACGGGCGGGTTTCATGGAGGGACTTGTTCAGGAGTTCGTATGCAACGATGCCCTTCCATGCATGCATGGTGAAGTTTTTCCCGAGAATCCCGAGGTCCCGGTAAAAGGTTGTGTCCTGGGTAGGTGAAAAGATAGGGACGTTATGATAACCGAGACTGTCAAGCACCATCCTGTGGAACACATTATACTGTCCGAAACGGCATGGTCCTGTGCCGGAGGGCATGAAGAACGCGCTCTTCGCGGACCGGAACCCCGGCTCCATAACCTTTTTTACCATATCTCCGGTTGTTACGGTGCAGGGATAGCATTCCTTCCCCGATACATATTTTTTCCCGATATCCGTTGTCTTTTTGTCGGATTCAGGGAGCACCTCGGCGTCAAGTCCGCAGATATTGAAAGCGGCAGCGAGGGCAAACGCATGGTCGGCCATGTGGGGGATGAAGACCGTGCGGGATGAACTTGCTATGGCGGGAGATGAGGAACGGAACACGGGATGAGAAGGTCGGGTACCGGATACCGGGAGAGGGGTTCCCTCCCCGGTCATTTTCTGACTTGTGATGCTGTCAAGAAAAGCCTCGCACCGGGTTATGGCTCCGGCGTCGGCACTGTGTTCATCGATCTCGATATGGAGAAATGGCTTCTCCCCCATGTCTTTCTTAAAATACTTCAGGATAAAGGAATCAGGACCGCAGAGAAAATTGCCGATATAGAGCGCGTGGAGATGCGGATTCCCCCTTACAAACCTGGCAGCCTGTAATATCCGCTGTCCCGACCGCCAGTACATGTTCGGCCATTCATGCTGTATCGGATACTGCTCCAAGGGGAGGCAATCAAAAGGGATTGAAAGTGTCCCAAGGTCAGCCAGCTTTTTGGGGATTTCGAGATTGACTCCGCTGTCAAAGGCATTGTATGCCCTTCCGATTATCACGATCGCATTGTCTTGTATGGTTGCAAGGACTTCTTTCCCTTTCTGCTTTATCGAATGGATGAACGAATCCTGCGCGTTTCGGGCACTGTCTATTGCTCTCAGGATGTGAGATTTCCGGATCCTGTATCCTTTGAATGACTGTTTCAGTTCGTCAGCGAGAAACTGTCTGCCCCGCTGCAGATTCACTACCGGCGAGAGTATTTCCATGTCAGGGAATGCGACTTTCGAAACGTAAGGGATCGTCTGGGTATGAGGACAGGCAACTCCCCGGTTAAACCTGTTCGAGGGAGTGTTGAGATTGATAAAGCTTGGAAGAAAGATGGCCTCTACGTTCTTGTCCAGCAGGTACTTGATATGCCCGTGGGCGACCTTGACAGGGAAACATGCTTCTGCAAGCACCAGTTCGAGTCCGAGGCCGACAATCTGACGGTTTGTTCCTGGTGAAACTTCGACATCAAAACCGAGCTCCCAGAGGAGAGTTGACCAGAAGGGAAGATAATCGTGGAAGTAGAACACATAGGGAATTCCGATCTTTCCCAGGAGGGGACGACGGGCAGGAGAAGATTCAGCAACCCTGTCATTTGCCCCGGAAATACCGGCATCCGACAGGGTCAATGAGTGATCACCATTGACTAATGACTGCCTTTCCAGGTGTTCCCTCCAGAGCATCTCTTCCCTGAACGCGAAGAGATCGGGGATGCCGGTGGTCCTTTTCTTTCTGACGTCGTATTTTTCACATCTCCCGCCGAAAAAAAGATACCCTGTTTCCCCTGAGATCTTTACCCTGTTGATTTCACAGACATTCGGACACCCCTTGCATTCAAAGGACGATATTTCATATGGTCTTTTTGACAATTCGAATCCTTTAAACGTTGACGCGGGATTCTTATTCTCCTGCTGCCGGCTGTGCATTTGCCTCATGGCGATCAGGGCCATACCGATCGCACCGGTCACATCGTGATGGGGAGGGACAGTGATCTTTTTCCCCAGGTATTTCCGGAATGCTGCAACGACTGCCTGGTTGAATGCCACGCCGCCCTGAAAGAAAATATTTCCCCCGATCTTTTTCCCTGCGACAACTCTGTTAATATAATTCTGTACGATTGAATAGGAGAGCCCCGCAAGGAGGTCATTCCTGTCGGCACCTTTCTGAAGGTTCGCCATCAGGGAGTTTTCCATAAACACGGTGCACCGTTCACCGAGCCTGCAGGGGTTCCCTGAAGAGAACGCTGCGTGTTCAAATTCTCCCTTAATCGCGATATTCAGTTTTTCTGCCTGTTCTTCAAGAAAAGAACCTGTGCCTGCGGCACATGCCTTGTTCATCTCGAAATCGACGATGATACCATTTTGGAGCGAAATGTATTTTGAATCCTGCCCCCCGATTTCGAAGATGGTGTCGACGTTCGGGTCAATGAAAGCAGCCGCGGTTGCCTGAGCGGTAATCTCGTTCTTGACAATATCCGCGCCGACGTAATCGGCGATCATGTACCTGCCCGAACCGGTTGTGCCGACTTTCATAATCTGAATCTTGTCACCAATTTCTTCCCCGATTTCCGATAAGCCCTGATTGACGGCTTCTATCGGTCTGCCGGCTGTCATGAGGTACCGCTTGGCCAGAAGGTTGCCCTCTTCGTCGATAACTGCCAGATTTGTACTGATGGAACCTACATCGATGCCGAGATATGCCTTTGTCTTCCCAAGGGTGGAAGTATCAAAAATAAAGGATGTGTTGTTCCTGCTTGCGGTTTCATCCTTCATCCTTCTTCCTTCATCCTTCAATGGTGGGTATCCTTCCTCGAACGCCTTTTCCGCTTTGAGGAATTCCTCAAGCCTGGTCAAATCGAATTCTGCGGGTACTCCGCTGTCCCTGTTTTTCAGTGCAGCGCCGAGTGCGCCCATCAGGGCAAAATCTTCAGGAATGAAAAGCTTCTTGAGTCTGAAAATTTCCCTGAACGCCCTGACCATCCCTTCATTCGCCGCTACGCCTCCCTGAAAGGATACGGGTGAGATGAGCGATCTCCCTCTTGAGATACACCCTTTAAAGTTCCGGGCAACGGCAAAGCACAATCCCGCCACAATATCTTCAAGAGGGGTTGCAATCTGCTGCAAATGGATCATGTCGGACTTGGCAAAGACACTGCACCGGCCTGCAATCCGCGGAGGGTTTTTCGAGCTCAGGGCTGTTTTGCTGAACTCTTCGATGGTAAGCCTGAGCCGTTCAGCCTGCTGGTCCAGGAATGAGCCGGTTCCTGCAGCGCATACGGAATTCATGGAAAAGTCCGTGATCGAATGTCCGTCTTCACTGATCAGGATAAGCTTTGAGTCTTCTCCCCCCATTTCGATGATAGTTCTGATATTGGGGAAAAGGGTCTGTGTCGCATAGGCCTGGGCGACGATTTCGTTCACCGGGGGGATTCCGAGGATAGAGCCGATCAGACGGCCTGCAGAACCGGTTAGAGAGAGCGACCATCCTGGCGTTTCTTTCCGGCCCTTTTGCTCAGTCTGCGGGGAGGGAGAGGCTGCAAGGCTCGTGTCGGTTATTTCCCCAAGCAGAGCGAGAGCAATGGAAAGCGGATGCCCTTTATGTCTCTTGTAGTGACTGTAAAGCCTGGCGCCATGTTCATCGATTGCCACGATCTTTACACTCACAGAACCTGCGTCAAGACCGATGAACTTCATCGCTTCTCCGATTTCTTAAAAATTATACCACAGAAATGCCTGTCACCGGAGACATGCTCACCCTGATCAGGGCCAGGGGAAAAAACGGCGGGGCACCTCTTTCCTGTACTGTTCAAATGTTTTACCGAAGCGGCCCAATAGTTCTTTTTCCTCAAGCGGGATGATCAGGGCGTTTACCGCAAACAAGTCGAGCAGCGTAATGATGCCCACCGCACAGGAACCGGATATAAGAAAAACTCCGGAAAACATGAGGGTATGCGCGAGATAGGTCGGATGTCTTACCCTGCCGAATGGCCCTGATGTGACGAGGGTATTCGTGATCCGGGAGAAGACCTGCGGCAACCCGATGATTCCTATGCCGAGGAGCCGGAGCGTCCATATATGGAGAACCGTGCCTGCACCGAGAAGAACCAGTCCCGCAAGAGATATCAGGAGAGGGAACGCAAGCTCACAGGCAAGGACCGCCGCACGCTTGTGATAGAGAATATATGCAAGCGGCATCCAGGCGATTACGGGTATTCCAAAGGCAAGCGCCCTGAATTTACCGAAAAAATTCGTGACGAGATGAACCGGAATCCAGAACAGGGGAATCACAGGCCAGAACATGATTGTCATGAGCGCAAGGAAATATTTCAGGGTTTCTGTCATACGTTCATTATACTGCACTTATCAGTTTCCCAGGAGGGCAAAAAGAGCGTCTCTGTCACAGGCTGGATACAACACGTCAGAAACAGTATTTTTACTCATTCTCGCCCTGATCCCGAAAGCATTCGGGACGGGAATCCGGGGGGGTCCCGATAAGAATCGGGATAAATCCGATTAAATACTGTATCCGCCGTGTTGTATGATGAGTCTATGAATCATCGCCTTTGTGATTTGAGCCTGGAGTGGCTAACTTCACCGGTACTCTGTATAATAGGGTAGCGGTGCTATACGCATGATCAGAATCCTGAATACGGTCGGTGAACTTACCCTCTATTATGTCAACCAGGCAGGGAGGATGGGGATCTTCCTGGCAGTGGTGATTTACAACATCCTGAAATTCCCTTACTATAAAATCACCCATGTAATTAAACAGATATACCTTATCGGAACGCTCTCGATATTCGTTATCATCTTTACCGGAGCTTTTACCGGCATGGTGCTTGGGCTGCAGGGATACAATACCCTGAGCAAATTCGGATCGGAAGGTCTTCTCGGGTCTGCCGTTGCCCTCAGCCTGATCCGTGAACTCGGGCCGGTTTTGGCCGCGCTTATGGTCACCGGCAGAGCAGGTTCGGCCATCTGTGCCGAGATAGGCATCATGAGGATCTCAGAGCAGATCGATGCACTGGAATGCATGGCTATAGACCCCCACAAGTACATCATGGCCCCGAAGTTCATCGCTGCGTTGATATCAGTGCCCCTTCTCACCGCTGTGTTCAATGTGGTGGGCGTCTTCGGGGGGTATCTTGTCGGCGTAAAACTGCTGGGAGCAAACGAAGGGGCATTTTTTACGAGCATGTACAGTGATGTTGAATACGCTGACGTTTCTATGGGGTTCATCAAGTCGATCTGTTTCGGGCTCCTGATCGTCTGGATCTGTACGGCAAAAGGATACTATGTGCATATGGAACGTTCCGGCGGTTTCGGCGCAGAAGGGGTCAGCAGGGTCACGACAAGTGCTGTTGTGCTGTCATCTGTTTCTATCCTGGTGCTTGATTACATCATTACTTCACTGCTCATATGAACACGCAACCGATGATTCAAATGATTGACGTGAGGAAAAGCTTCGGGGCACAGGAGGTGCTCAGGGGGATTAATCTGTCCATCTTTGAGGGAAAGACGACGGTCATCGTGGGTGAGAGCGGAAAGGGCAAAAGCCTCATCATCAAGCACATCCTCGGCCTCATGAAACCGACCAGCGGAAAAGTCTTGGTGAACGGTAAAGATATCAACACCATTCGCAAGCAGGAATTGAAGGAGATCCGGGCCAATTTCGGGGTGCTTTTCCAGCATGCTGCATTGTTTGACTCGATGACGGTATTCGAAAATGTCGCCTTGCCTCTCCGAGAACGCACGAAGGCCTCTGAAGAGGAAATCAACAGGAAAGTGACCGGAATGCTGGAATTGATGGATCTTGAAGGGAGTGAGGATAAATATCCTGCTCAGATAAGTGGCGGTATGAGGAAAAGGGTCGGTCTTGCCCGTGCCCTGATTTTAAATCCGAAAATAGTTTTCTTTGATGAGCCGACAACAGGCCTGGACATTGCGAAAAGCAATGAAATATACAGGGTTTTTTACCGGACCCAGACAAAACTGGGATATACATCCGTTATCGTAAGCCATGATGTTCCGAAAATATTCAAGCTTGCCGACTCTGTCGCTTTGCTCCATGACGGTATCATTCAGGACTGCCTTTCGCCCGAGGATTTTCAGACATCGGAAAACCCCGTTATCAGGGAATTTGTCGAGAAGACCATGGGGCGCATTTATGAAAGTGAACGATTGGAGGGATGATCAATGAAGAAATTCAATGTTGAAACTTCGGTGGGACTTTTCATGATTATCGGATTCCTCTGTCTCGCCTATCTTGCCGTGAAGCTCGGTGATGTGGACCTGTTCGGGACAGAGGAATATGTGATCAAGGCCCGTTTCGGGAATATTTCCGGTCTTAAGGAAGGATCGGGAGTCGAGATAGCGGGGGTAAAGGTCGGCAAGGTTTCAAAGATTTACCTCGACAATTATCAGGCTGTGGTGGAACTGCTCATCAACCCCTCGGTCAGACTGCAGGACGACTCAATAGCGAGCATCAGGACACAGGGTATCATCGGAGACAAGTACATCAAGATTTCACCGGGTGGTTCAGAAGAATACATACATCCCGACGGCGCGCTCACCGAGACTGAATCAGCGGTTGATATTGAAGAGCTGATCAGCAAGTATATCTTTGAGAAACAATAGTCCGCCCTTGCTCTGCCGGGGATATTATTCGTCCACCTTTTTCTGCCGGTACTGGATATATGCGTTCCGGATAGAAACATAGGGGTCGATTGCTGCCTCCTTCAGGTCCTCATAATCCCCGATGCGAAGTGAAGTTTCATTGACCCGGTCATATGCCCTGATACCGAAAGAGGCCTCAAGCGGGTTCACATACGTAACAGGATCCAGGAAAAAGTCCCCGGTCCATCCGACGGTTTCACGAAGCGACGAGGGGCCGATAAAGGGCCAGACGATATAAAAACCATGGCCGATGCCGTAACTTCCCAGTGCCTGGCCGACATCTTCATCACGCCGGACAATATTAAAGTCGGCCTTTGCAGCATCAGCGAGGCCAAGTACCCCGGCAGTGGAATTATATGCGAAGCGGACCAACTCGTTTCCCGCATCTTTTATCCTCAGTTGCAGCAGGCAGCCGACAAGGCGGACCGGAGTAGTGAGATTGGAAAAAAAGTTGCGGGCAGCGATCCGGATGTCTTCAGGCATGACAGCGGAATACCCTTTCGCTACAGGCTTCAGGATCCAGAAATACAGTTTGTCGTTGAAATGATACATAGCTTTGTTCCAGGGATAAATCGGATCGGCAATCGTGATCGCATTCCCTTCATCTTCATAGACTTCAGGATCAACCTCTGTCCCGGATGACTCCTCAGCGTCCTTCGTCTCCGCACGAGACTGTTGGGCAGTCTCCGGGGATGTTGTGCTCACCCGGGCAGTCGACTCAGGCGCCGGAGAAGGGAAATCTGCGAACAGAGGCGGCACCAGGACGGCAAGACATGAGACCGCTGCCAGAAGAAATATTCCTGTCTTTTTCATGGGGTTTTTCCCTCCACTTTTTTTGTTTCCCGGATTTTGTCTAAGCCTTTCCGGCTTTTTTCCGCAACGTATCGAGTAATCCATCGGGTGTTTTGTTTATCAGGATTTCCTTGAACTGGGACCGGTAGTTGCTAATAAGGCTTACCCCCTCAATCACAACATCGTAGACCCGCCAGGTCCCTCCCCTGGATATGACCCTGTAACAAATCGGGATATCCGCCTTTTTTGTGATGATCATGGTCTGGACCTCGGCTGTTTTTTCTGTCAGGGGCTTTTCCTTGTTGAATACTACCTTCTCATCCGTATAAGACACAATCTTGTCTACATAGGCATCCTCGAGAATGGATTTGTAGAGTTCGATGAAATCTTTCTGCTGGCTTGCACTGAACTTGTTCCAGTTCGGTCCGAGGGTCCTCCGGGAAAGTTCGGTGAAATCAAACATCTGTTCCGAAATCGCGCGGATTTTGTTCTTTTTTGTCTTTGTTGATGCTTCCCCCTTCAAAGCAGGATCGCGTAATACACTGAGTATGCTGTCCACGTGGCCTTTGATGGTATCAAGCGGTATGCCTGCATCCGCAGAAAGGGGGAACACGAGGAAAAAAAGGAGAGAAAATACCGTCAGACGTTTTCTCATGGGTTGCCTCCTGCAAAAGTTAGTCCGGGTCATTGTTCCTGATCCGATTCGACACATAACTATCGCATATTCCAGCGAATTTGGCAATATCCTGTCCTCTCTTCATTCTCCAGTTCTGAAAATCGCTGCAAATCGCTATAATACTACAGAAAGAAGCGGTACCGGGAAGTCATGATAATCATCATGGCCTGGCATATTACAAAAAACAGCGCGGGGAGTTGAACATGGAACTTGATCAGAAAAAGGCTTTTCTTGAGGAGATTAAGGAGGAGATGATCTGCTGTTTTCTTAACAGTGAGGAAATCGACAAAATCGCTCCGTTCTTTGAGGTCAAAGAATATCCTGCAAAAACCCTCATATTCAGAGAGGGTGAACCGGGTAATTTCATCGGGTTTGTTGTCTCGGGAAGGCTTGAGGTGAAAAAGCAGACCGAGTTCAAGGGGAACCAGATTATCGTCGCCCTCCTGAGCAAAGGGGCCCTGGTAGGAGAACTCTCGATGTTTGATATGCATTACCGTTCAGCGACGGTCGAAGCAGTCGAGGATACGATCCTCGTGGTGCTAACGAATGAATCTCTTGATGCCCTGCTCCAGCAGTATCCTTCTGTGGGGATAAAGCTCCTCAAGGGGTTTATCCGGATACTCTCACTCCGGCTCAGGAAAACAACGGAGAGACTCACCACAATCTTCTGATATCGCCAAAAAGGAGGTTTTTCAATGAGAAGACTGGTTGCCGGGTTTTTCGCACTGGGTATTCTGTTCGGTTTCACTGGTGCAGGTTCAGAGAACCTTTTTGCGGAAGAGAAGAAAGGCGGAGTCCTTTCGAGCAGTCTTGCCGACCAGACCGGCGTTGCGGTGACGATCTATAATGTCAATCTCGGTCTCGTCAAGGATCAGCGGGAGATAAAGCTGTCCAGGGGGACCGGGGAATTGAGGTTCATGGATGTCGCATCACGGATAATCCCGTCGAGTGTGTATATTAAATCGCTCACTGATGAAGGGAGCCTCCGCATCCTTGAACAGAATTATGAATATGATCTGCTGAATCCCCAGAAACTCCTCGATAAATACGTTGGAAAGGAAGTTAAGCTCTTTTCAAAAAATCCCTACACCGAACGCGAAGAACTCCTGACAGCAACACTCCTGTCCAATAATGGCGGTCCGATCTTCCGCATCGGCGAAGACATAACCTTCGGACACCCGGGACGCATCATATTCCCCGGTGTGCCGGAAAACCTTATCTCGAAACCGACTCTGGTATGGGTTCTTGAGAACACTCTCCCCATGCAGAAAGTGGAGGCAACGTATCTTACGGAAGGGATCACCTGGCGGGCCGATTACGTCGTGACCTTGAATGAAAAAGACGACAGGGCAGACCTCTCCGGCTGGGTTACTCTAGAGAACAAGAGCGGAGCGACTTACAGGGAAGCCAGGCTCAAGCTCGTCGCAGGCGATGTCAACCGTGTCAGGGATGAGTATGAGTATAAGGACAAAATGCTCCGTGCGGCAAAGGCAGAGGCAATGCCTGAAGCCCCGCAGTTCAGGGAAGAGGAATTCTTCGAATATCACATCTATACACTCCAGAGAGCGTCTACAATAAAGGACAATCAGACTAAACAGATCAGCCTTGTCGCTGCAGTGAATATCCCGGTGATGAAAGAGCTTGTTTTTTACGGAGCGAGACATTACTACACCAGCCGCTACGGAGAACTGATGACAAACCAGAAGGTCGGGGTGTTCGTCCAGATCGAAAACCGAAAAGAGCACAATCTGGGCATGCCCTTGCCGAAAGGGATTGTACGGGTCTACAAGCATGACAGCGAAGGCGGTCTGCAGTTTGTCGGAGAAGACAGGATTGACCACACACCGAAAGATGAGAAGGTCCGGATAAAGCTCGGTGAAGCGTTTGATGTGGTCGGGAGCAGAAAACAGACGGACTGGAAAAAACTGGCCTCTGATACCTATGAGGCTGCCTTCGAGATATCGCTCAGGAATCACAAGAAAGAAGACGTAAACGTGAAAGTCATCGAACCGGTTCCGGGCGAGTGGAAGATGCTCAGTGCATCCCATGAATATGCCAAGACAGAAGCATTTACTGCGGAGTTCGCAGTCCCTGTCCCGAAGGATACCGAAGTGAAGATCACGTACCGGGTAAGGATGAGATTTTAGACGTTAGGATGGTTCCCTGAGCAGCGGGAATCCCATCTCTTCGCGCTGCTTATAGTAAGCCCTTGCACAAATGCGAGCCAGGTTTCTTACCCTTCCGATATATCCTGTTCTCTCCGTAACAGAGATAGCTCCCCGTGCGTCAAGGAGATTAAAGGTATGGGAGCACTTCAGGCAGTATTCATAGGAAGGGAGCACAAGTCCGAGTTTGTTCAGCCTCACTGATTCCGTTTCGAATGCGTCAAACTGTTTCGCGAGCAGTTCGGTGTCCGCGTAATCAAAATTGAATTTCGAGAACTCAACTTCGTTGATATGGTGAATCTCCCCGTACCGGATTCCCCTGCACCACTCGAGATGAAAGACATTGTCCACTTCCTGCAGATACATGGCAATCCGTTCAAGACCATAGGTCAGTTCGAGAGAAACCGGTTTCAGGTCGATGCCGCCGACCTGCTGAAAATAGGTGAACTGGGTGATTTCCATACCATCGAGCCAGACTTCCCATCCGAGTCCCCATGCACCGAGTGTGGGAGATTCCCAGTCATCTTCTGCAAATCTGATGTCATGTTTCAAAGGATCGATGCCGAGATAAGAGAGGCTTTCGAGATAGAGTTCCTGGCTTTCTTCAGGGGAAGGCTTGAGGATAACCTGATACTGGTAATAGTGCTGCAGTCTATTCGGGTTTTCTCCATATCTGCCGTCGGTCGGTCTCCTGGACGGCTCGACATATGCAGCATTCCAGGGTTCAGGTCCAAGGACCCGGAAAAAGGTTGCGGGATGGAATGTCCCTGCACCTACCTCGATATCATAAGGCTGGAGGAGAGTACACCCCTGGTCCGACCAGAACTGATGGAGCTTTAAAATCAAATCCTGAAAATACATCCGGCCTCCTGGCAAGTAAGGAATCTTAAAAGAAGGGTGAATATTTTGTCAAACACGATTACAGGAAATGACCAAAAGCACTGTGTCTGCCGTGTGCATCGGACAGCTCGTGCCGGGCCCATGAACAGGGACAAAGGAATTGTCCTTTTGTGGTATAATTTTTCCACATGAAAAAGAAGATACTCATGCAGGGGAACGAAGCAATTGCAGAAGCTGCAATTCAGGCAGGATGCCGCTTCTATGCAGGATATCCCATCACACCGCAGAATGAGATCCCCGAATATATGTCGTGGAGAATGCCGGAGGTTCACGGGACATTCATCCAGGCAGAGAGCGAGATCGCTGCTATTAATATGGTATATGGCGCTTCGGCCGCAGGTGCCAGGGCGATGACTTCTTCCAGCAGCCCCGGGATCAGCCTGAAGCAGGAAACTATCTCGTTCCTTGCCGCTGCCGAACTCCCTGCGGTTATTGTGAATATGCAGAGAGGCGGCCCCGGACTAGGCAACATCTCGGGAAGTCAGGCGGATTATTTCCAGGCGGTGAAGGGAGGCGGTCACGGAGACTACAAAATGCTCGTGTACGCGCCTTACAGCCTCCAGGAACTGTGGGATCTTACCATGATCTCCTTTGATAAGGCTGATGAATACCGGAACCCTGTCATGATCCTCGGTGACGGCGTCATAGGTCAGATGATGGAGCCTTTCTCGCCCCATCCGTATCGGGGGTATGATGCCCCTGCCAAGGAGTGGGTGCTCGACGGGTGTAAAGGCAGGGCACCCAGGGTGATCAAGAGCCTCTATATGGGGGACGGCGAACTTGCGATGCGAAATATCATGCTCCAGACGAAATACCAGGAGATGAAAAAGAAAGAGGTGATGACAGAAAGGCATTATCTTGAGGATGCGGAACTTGTGGTTGTAGCATTTGGAATTGCTGCACGGATTGCCCTCTCCGCTGTTCTGAAACTCAGAAGGGAAGGAGTGAGGGTCGGCCTTTTCAGGCCGGTGACCCTTTTCCCTTTTCCGGACGAAGAACTGCTGCAAATCGCCGGACATCATGTGCGTTTTCTTGCTCTAGAAATGAATGCCGGACAGATGGTTGAGGATGTCAGGCTGTCAGTGAACGGAAAATCGGAAGTATTATTCTATGGAAGACCGGGAGGCTCCCTCCTCACGCCCGAGGAGGTTGAAGAGAAGATTCAGCAGGTATGCTTCAACCGTCATCATCCTGTTAAGGCGGCCTTTCATCACTGGGATGAATAGGAGATAAATAAGCAATTCCCCCCTGTCTTGAGCGGGTTTGGAGACGAGGGGGGAATTCCCGGATAGCCCTGCCAGACTTCTTGACAAAAAAATTTTTCTTTGGTAGTATTATCACTTGCTGTGTAATCTGACAATCAATATTTATTGCACAATGCGGAGGTAATGTGCCTACGATAGCTCAATTAGTTAACAACGGAAGGGAAAAGGTTAAGACAAAGACGAAAAGCCCGGCGCTGAAGAGATGTCCTCAGAAGAGAGGGGTCTGTGTGAGAGTGTATACCACAACACCGAAAAAACCCAATTCAGCACTGAGAAAAGTTGCCCGGGTCAGGTTGATGACGGGGATAGAAGTTACTGCCTATATCCCGGGTGTGGGTCATAACCTCCAGGAACATTCGATCGTCATGATCCGGGGGGGAAGAGTCAAGGACCTCCCCGGGGTAAGATACCATATTATTAGAGGCACCCTGGATTCCATGGGAGTTGCAGACAGAAGACAGGGGAGATCAAAATACGGCTCGAAGAGACCAAAATAAGAGAGTGATACATGCCCAGAAGAAGAGTTGTTGAGAAAAGAGACATTCTGCCTGATCCGAAGTACAACAGCAAGATCGTGAGCAAATTCATCAATGCGATCATGCAGAGCGGCAAGAAATCAACTGCTGAAGGTATCTGTTACGGAGCGTTTGAAGTGCTTAAGCAGAAGACCGGCAGCGACCCCATAAAAGTGTTCAAGACAGCGCTGGAAAATGTTAAGCCCGTCCTGGAAGTAAAACCGAGGAGGGTCGGAGGCGCGACCTATCAGGTTCCTGTGGAGATCAGGCCGCACAGACGCGCGGCGCTTGCCTTCAGGTGGCTTATGAAATATTCGCGTGCGAGAGGCGAAAAGACCATGCACGAAAAACTGGCAGGCGAACTGCTGGATGCATATAATAACACCGGAGCCTCGATCAAAAAGAAAGAAGATACCCATAAAATGGCTGAAGCGAATAAGGCTTTTGCGCATTATAGATGGTAGGAAAAATAGAGGAGAAAAGATTTGTCAAAGTTCCCGTTACAACAGACCCGGAATATCGGTATCATGGCACATATCGATGCAGGGAAGACCACGACTACAGAACGCGTCCTCTATTATACCGGAGTTACCTATAAGATCGGAGAGGTCCATGATGGAACTGCTGTCATGGACTGGATGGTTCAGGAGCAGGAGAGAGGCATTACCATAACCTCTGCCGCTACTACATGCTTCTGGAGAGACTGCAGAATCAATATAATAGATACTCCCGGGCATGTTGATTTTACCATCGAAGTAGAAAGATCGCTCAGAGTGCTTGATGGTGCAGTTGCGGTTTTTGATTCCGTGGCAGGTGTAGAGCCTCAGTCAGAAACCGTATGGAGACAGGCGAATAAATATGGTGTTCCGCGGATCGCCTTTATGAATAAAATGGACAGGGTAGGTGCTGACTTTTTTATGAGTGTCAACAGTATGATCGAACGTCTTGGGGCAAATCCGGTTCCCATTCAGATCCCGATCGGGGCAGATGAAGAATTCAGGGGGCCGATTGATCTTGTAAGCATGAAGGCGTTCTATTTTGAGGATGAGACATTAGGTGCAACCTTCACCGAAGGGGACATCCCTGAGAATCTTCTCCCGATAGCACAGGAGTACAGGGAAAAAATGCTCGAATCACTCGCTGATATAGATGACAAAATCATGGAGAAATTCCTCAACCGCGAAGAAATCGGTGCCGATGAGATAATGGCAGCCTTACGAAAGGGTACGCTCGACCTGAAACTGACCCCTGTTCTCTGCGGCTCTGCTTTCCGGAACAAAGGGGTACAGCAGCTTCTCGATGCAATTATTCATTATCTGCCTTCCCCCCTTGATATCCCTCCTGTTGTCGGGACCCTTCCTGGTGAAGATTCCGTGATCGTCAGGCATGCTGATGAGAGCGAACCTTTTTCCTCCCTCGCCTTCAAGGTGATGACCGACCCTTTTGTCGGACAGCTTACCTTTATCCGTGCATATTCAGGAGTGTTGCACGCAGGTTCCTATATCTATAACTCAACAAAAGATGCCAAAGAACGGGTCGGCAGGCTTCTCAAGATGCACGCGAATAAACGTGAGGAGATAAAAGAGATATCCGCCGGTGACATCGCAGCGGTAGTGGGATTGAAACATACCCTTACCGGAGATACCTTATGTGACGAGAAGCAGCCGGTCATTCTTGAGTCCATTGAATCTCCCGAACCAGTCATGTCTGTGGCGATCGAGCCCAAGACGAAGGCGGACCAGGAAAGACTCTCCCAGTCTCTGGCAAAACTCGCCCAGGAAGATCCTTCGTTCAAGGTATCTTTTAATGAGGAGACCGGGCAGACGATTATATCAGGCATGGGAGAACTGCACCTTGAGATTATTGTGGACAGGCTTCTCAGGGAGTTCAAGGTGGGGGCAAATGTCGGGAAGCCACAGGTCGCGTATAAGGAAACTATCAGGGCAGCGGCAAAAGGTGAAGGGCGGTTTGTAAGGCAAACCGGCGGGCGCGGTCAGTACGGACATGTTGTGATTGAGATAGCGCCGCTTGACATGGGGAAAGGATTCGAGTTTGAAAATAAAATCGTTGGGGGCACTATCCCGAGGGAATATGTCCCGGCGGTTGAAAAGGGCATTAAAGAGGCTGCGGACAGGGGTATCCTTGCAGGATATCCTGTTGTCGATATAAAGGCAAAGCTCTATGACGGTTCATACCATGAAGTTGACTCGTCGGAAATGGCATTCAAAATTGCAGGGTCAATGGCATTTAAAGAAGCTGCAAAAAATGCGAAACCGGTTATCCTTGAACCGATTATGAACGTTGAGGTTGTAACCCCTGAGGAGTATATGGGTGATGTTATAGGAGACCTGAATGCGAGAAGGGGAAAGATCCAGAATATTGAACGCAGAGGGAATGTCCAGGTAATGAGGGCAATGACCCCTCTGGCCGAGATGTTCGGGTATGCGACGAGTTTGAGGTCAAAGACGCAGGGTAGAGCCACTTACACGATGCAGTTTTCACAATATGACGAAGTGCCGAAGGGAGTTTCGGAAGGCATCATCGCTGTGGTGAAGGGTGTATAAGGGAGTTTAGCGGGCAGTTGCACGTTGGTTGTCTGGAATAAATACGAGAAAAACGCAACGGTCAACTGAAAAAGAGGAGGAAAAATGGCAAAGGCGAAATTTGAGAGGGTCAAGCCGCATGCGAACATAGGGACGATCGGGCATGTTGACCATGGCAAGACGACGTTGACGTCGGCGATCACGAAGGTGTTGTCGTTCAAGGGGCAGGCGT
>JBMOLW010000038.1:0-6021 GCA_049323875.1 Nitrospirota bacterium
GGGCGCCATATCTTTCCAGCATGGAGAAATAATCGGGCAGCACCCAGACCGGGGCAACACAGATCCAGTCCGCAATCCCTTCAGTCTGGCTATTATGCCCAGGCAAAACAAGCTGTCGCCAGGTTACGTGAATCATGCGCCGCTCAATCTTTTTTCTGGAAAAAGCGAATACCTGCCAACCGCCCCTGGTGAGCAGCGCCAGCAGGCAATCGCCGACCAGGCTCGTCGCGCCCAGCAGTCCCACACGGTTTTCCTTCACGACCGGCTACCCAGAAAACCGGCAAGGCGGCGAAAACTGTAATAGCCCGCCATGATGGGAAAGCGCACCCAGACGCCAACCAGCACCAGCACCCACAAGAGGCCATGGTACTGTTGCCTGAAGAATTTTCTGTAGAAACGCAGCATGCCCTTGTGCTTGTGCCATTCGACAAATATGGGGCGGGAACGGCTGCAGGCTCTCCAGGCATGAAAAACCCTGGCATCCGGCACAAAGACAACCTGCCAGCCCTTCTGGTGGAAACGCATGCACCAGTCCAGATCCTCACAGTGCAGAAAATACCCCTCATCCCAGAGACCGACATCCTCCATGGCCTCCCGCCTGACCAGCATGCAGGCCCCGGAGATGGCCTCGACAATAACCGGCGCCGCAGGCAACGGCTCCTCATGCAGCTGAAAATCAGCCATCAATCCAGGGAAGATGGCGGCGAGACGGGAAAGGCCGAACCCACGCACAAACGCCCGGCCCGGGGTGGGAAAGGCCCTGCGCCCGCCCGGCTGCTCCGAACCGTCCTGGTTGCAGAGAAGCCCGCCGACCATGCCGATGGAAGGATTACTCTCAAGGACAGTGCTCATCCGCCTGAGCGAGCCAGGCGCCAGTATGCAGTCCGGGTTCAGGAAGAAAAGATGACGGCTGGTCGAAACGCCCACCCCGATATTACACGCCTTGGCAAAACCGAAGTTGTCGCCATTGCGGATGATTGTAAGCCTCTCCTGCCGGGGCAACTCTTTCTCCAGATTAGTCAGGCTGTCATCCCGCGAACCGTTATCGACAACGATGATACGCCTTGCTCCCTCAGCCAGGGCCGAAGAAACACAGGAGCCGAGCATCCTGCCGGCATTGTAATTGACCACGATCACATCACAGTCAAGCAAGGGGTCAGGTGACTGCAAAAGGCTTTCCTTTTCTGAATCAGCGGGTCTCTTCCTCATGCGGTCCGCATATTTTTTTTCTTTCGATGTCCTGGCGCGCAACAGCTATTCTTTGCGAATCCAGATGCTTCCACACGTATTTTCCAGACAGAGGGGCATGTTGTCCTGAAAAAATTGCTTATGGAAATGGGTCAGGTATGAGTTCATGAGAACGATGTTGAAACTGCTGTTGTACTGGAGGAAGGCGCGCAACAGGTAGATCTCGCTCCAGGCCCGTCCTTCAAAGATCCAGTCTCTCGGGTACTCAAACGGATAAAAAACGTCATGAAAATGAATGTGAACACCTGGGGAAAGGGCCGGAAGAATCTCGAAGAAGATACGATTGACATCGCTGTTGACCTTGCTGACATGCGTCGAATCAATGAACAGGATATCGTTTGCTTCGAGTGTCTCAAATTCATGCAGTTCAACATCCTGCAGGCGTTTGGGGATGACCTTTATGGTGTTTTTGTCCTCTTTCTTGACCAGGGACATCAGCAGATCAGGACAGGGTTCAATAAAGGTAAACTGCATTGATCCATCTAAAAAGAGTTCATTGGTATCAAGAGAGAGGCAAGACGAATACCCGGAGCCAATTTCAATAAATTTCCTTGGTTTCAGATGCCTGATCATACAATAGAGAAAGACGGCATCCGAATACGAATAGGCGGGGTTCTCGAAAAAGTAACGCACCCCTTTGGTTTTGTGAGGAAAGAAAGGGATGCTTTGATAGTAATCACAGAAATCTTCGAGCAGTTTGATTTGCTCGGCTTCATGCAGGTCAATTCCGGGAATACTCCTGGGGATGCTGCCGAAAATTTTTATCTCATCACGTTCTATTTCCTCCAAAGAAGGGATCGGAGAATAGAAATGTCCCGGGGGGGCGAATCCACAACGTCGAGAGAGATTCCCATACTCAGAGGCAACCTCTTCATACTTCCGGCGCAGCTCATCACGCTCTGCGACAAGATCTTTAACTATCGGCCATCTCATGGCAACCGACTTAAGCCAAAAAGGCACAGGCATTATTTTTCCTTTATGTGTGCATTGCTAACGGATGAAAATTGGCTGAGCGGCATGACAATCCTCATCTGACCATCAACGAAATATTCTTCACGTAAGCCAATCGCAGCAATCCCAGTCCAGCAACTTCTCAAGGGCGCGTATCTCCGCCGCGAAAATATCCTGCAAGCAGGCCTTTTCAGCTTGTGACAGCACGGAAACGTACTTCCCGGCATGTACTATCTCGCAACCGACATCGAGAAGTTTCCCGACCTGGAGAAAATCACACACTCTCTCCAGCACAACACGCGGGGCGTGACGCAACTCTTCACTCTTGATAAAAAGAGTCTGTTCAACCGGGAAGAAATGCCAAATCCGCCGGATCTGTTCCGTATAGAACCCCCTGTCAACATAAGAATAAACTCTGTGCTGCTCAGGCAACATCTCTCTGCATCTTTTCCGCTCCTGCTTTACCGCCTCCAGAAACGGGACACTTTCTTGACCTCTGTTGCTTTCCATATTCCAGTGAGAATAGGCGCGCTCGATGGGATTGCGCAGGATGAGAATCCATTTCATGAAAGGGTTATAGTCCCAGATCCTCTTTGGCGCAGGGTACCAGTACATGTATATTGGCGTGGCCTCGCCAAACACCTGCCGTCTGGAAGAATCTGGCGTAAAACAGGCGTGATAGAGTGAGTAATCCGCCTCTTTCCCGCGGAAAAGCTCTTCATTGTCAAAAAAGTGAACTTCCTTCTGGTTGGCCATCACGATTTCCGGATGCCTGCGCAGATAAGCATCCAGGGCACTTGTTCCGCCTTTTTGCGTCCCGCCGATGATGAAGTCGACTTTGTTCATCTGTTTCTTTTCCATTGGCGGAAGCCAAATCCTCTGCAGCTAAGCCGTTGTTCAAAAATACCTGTTACATCGAAATGCTGCGGACGGCATAAGGGGCCGTAACGAAACAGCCGCCAAATGAATGTTTATTTCTTAACGGCCCTAATCCAATAATTGCCGCCGCCCCTCAAAAAGGAACCGTGCCCGCTCATATACCGCTATTCGCAGCCATAAAATTTCCTCGAGCTTCGCTCTTTCCTCGCTTGACAAATCATAATTGCCAATCCCTTTCGCGGCATTGACTCGCTGTGGTTCAACCTCAGTGCACAGCTCGGGAAGACGCTCCTGCAGCATTCGCAATGAATCAGCATACAGCTCGGTGATGCCGATAAAATCGAAATCATCCGGCCAGAAATATTTCACGTACGATAACTGTTCATCCCTGGAATGAAATCGTTGGGCAAACGCAACAATATCGGGGGATTTCTCATGCAGCCAATGGGCAAGAGGATGGGGTTTGGCAAGATTCGGGGTCCTCAGCCAGTAAAAGTAATGAGAGGCCAGCCGCTCAACGGGATGCCGGAAAAAAGTCATATAAAAGGCATCAGGGAAAGAGCGCCGGTACTTAACCGCCGGGAAATGCCCATGAATAATCTTATATCGCCTCCTGTTGGACATCCGCAGCGCTTCCCATAAACGCCATACTGCCTGGGTCAAGGGCGGCATAAGATGCTCACGGTCCATGTCATGATACACATTTGCCCTTCCATAGCTTTTGCGGAACATTTGCACGAGGGTGGTTCCCGCTGATTTGGGCTGATGCGCAAAAATGATTTGCCTGCTATGGCTGGTTATACCGATCATCCCCAAAATCTATTCCTGAGCAATTTTAGCATTTTCATGCTCCCCATGAGCGGCGACCATTGAAAAAACAGTAAACAGGGGGGAACCACGCGGCCTGCCAGATTCCGGTCTCGGTCGTCAGCGGGGTTCTATGCTTGTCGTACTTCATACCAGAAACACTGGCGGTCATTGAATGGCTTTCTGGCCGGGCCTGACTCTATAGACATTGAGCTGATGCTCCTTCAGGGTGACTATTCCCTGTCGGCAAAGATTCACGTTGGGGCAAACCACGCTTCGATTTTCAAATTTCTCCTGAAGTACTATTTGTTTTGCCTTCTCATGAAAATTACGGAAAACCGGCGCTGCTTTTACAGCAGATTTAAAATGCAGCCCGTACAGTAGAAATGTCGTTAGCAACAAAATCCGCCAGCCAATTTTATTAAAATTAAATACTCCGCTCTCCATATTTCTCATGGAAAAAATAAATATCCAGATAACCCCCAGCAAACCGATTTGCAGTGCGGTTGCATATCTTGGACTTGCCGCATTTGCAACACCAAACCCTGGAAACCTGTGCACGAGAAGCGCTAGGATAATCAGCCACAGATAAAAAATCATAAATAATGGGATATAGGTTTTTTCCCACATTTTTGTTTTAAAAAAAGCAAAGACCGCTAAAAGATAGGCTATCAGCAGCATCACGCCAGCCGTGTAAGCAATACCCATCAAATTCGATTTTCCCAACGCGTTAATATCCAGAATGCTGTTGGCAAGCAAAAGCAGAACATAAATCCCTGCTTGATCCATGTTTTGCACAATATGACTCACGCCGTCCGCTGAACTCGCAACACTCCCCCTCGGTGAGCATAACGAATAAACATAATAGGACAACCCAGCCAAACAGAATAACACAGCTCCCAGAGAAAAAATCCTCCGCTTATCTGGTCTATGTACGATAACCCAGGCAAAAAAGATAAGGAACGCCGCACCAAGGTTGATGACCCAGCCACCGCCGGCAAACCCGATGCCCAGCACCAGAAAAACAAATGCCATTACGGGTAAAACAAAAACAGATGTCTGCTCTTGTATCAGATATTGATTCAGCAGAGAAAGAAAAATCATTCGTAACAGGGCGTTGCCAAAACCGACGAAAGACAGAAGACTGTAATTGAAACTGACTTGCTGATTAAAAGAAAGAGCGATCAGCAGAATAGGGAAAAACAGTATTTGACGCTGAATTTTTGAATTCACGTCGTTTAATGATAAACTGAATTCTTTATACAAAACCAGCAGGAATACTCCAAGGAATATTAGGCCAAGGAACAACTCCAAGCGTGTATTCAATCCTAAAAATATGCCATTCAAGAAAAACCACAAATTATATGCCAGCTGCGCATGCTCACCATGGCTGAGCAATAACAGCGAAGGCTTAAAGTCTCCATTGAAATACCGAGTCAACATGGTCAGGTGGTGCCATTGATCACGGCTGACGATCGTTGAAGCTTGTGTATACCATGCATAGAGGGGAACAGACGCATACAGCAACAACATGCATGCACTCAAAGCAATGCGTTGATACACTTCGCCAAAATACAGGCTAAAAGAGTTAGCGATATTTTTTGCAGACTTCTTCACATCTTCTCTCTCACAGCATCGCTTGTCGCGGTTATAACTTTCTCGATCATTTCTTCCGTCATGCCATACCAGATCGGCAAACGTAAAATACGCTGCGACAGGCTGTCGGTATTGCTCAAGGTGCCATGTATCCGGGCGTAACGGTTGCCTGCGGGAGAAGAATGGAGCGGGATATAGTGGAAAATGGCATACACCCCTTTTTGCTTCAATCGAGCCATAACCGTATTACGGGATTCAAGGTCAGGCAGCAGCAAATAGTACATATGCCCGTTATGTTGGCAATGGTGGGGGATAAACGGCCTGCGGCACAAATGCTCCGCTTCCAACTGAGCAAAGGCGCTATGGTACTGATCCCATGTGGCTATCCTGCCTGCGGTAATCCTTTCCGCCTCGTATCCGTTCACCACGTTTTTTAACCCTAAAAAAATCCGTGCGTTCAGATGAGGTTTCGGTTATGTAATACTGCATGACCGAAACCCTGACATATCGGAATCGTACCATTACCCAAGATGATATCTC
>JBMOLW010000039.1:0-45876 GCA_049323875.1 Nitrospirota bacterium
TTTAGAATTTGTTTAGAATTTAGATATTCGAATTTAGAATTTCCAGTGCTTCGCACTGGCTCCGTTCGACTTGCATGTGTTAGGCACGCCGCCAGCGTTCGTTCTGAGCCAGGATCAAACTCTCAAAATTAACTTTCACGGGGCCTACTTTTTTTAGTTTTCAAAGAACATCTCCGCAACCTTGGGATTCTTCTGCCAGGGCATGCTCATATACGGCGTCAAGGCAGGCGCTCAGAATCCCCCGCTGCTTGTCAGGCTGCAGGGGAATACAGTGATCATCCGCACTTCACTTCCCTTGATACGAGGTGCCTCTCTCAGCTCGCCTTAGCCCCAAGGTATTGCAGAGAAAAATTAAGGCTATACCCAAGTAGTATAGCCTTTTACTTCGAAACATTTCACTACCTGGATGTAAATTAGCCCATGATTGATCCTTTACGGAACATCCTTAATTACTAGGATATCATTTTTTAAAGGATAGTCAATAGAGAAATATGGTTGATTATAGCTGATTAGATGAAAAAACACAAATTATTTCCGAAAAAAAGGCTCTTTCTCTGTTTTTTACATAAAATTTATAAAAAAGTCCCGGTATCGTTGTGCGAATTACCCTTCCAGAGCAAATAAATTTTCGCGTCTTTCCCTGTCTACCGTTGATTCCGGACCGTGCCCCGGCAAAACCTTTGTCGTTTCCGGCATTGCCATAAGCCGGCTGAAGGATCTTCTCAGCGCCTCAAAATTTCCCCCGGGCAGATCAGTTCGGCCAACCGATCCTGCAAAAAGAGTGTCACCGGTTATCAGGAGGCCTTCTCCATACAGGCAAATGCCTCCCGGTGTATGACCGGGTGTATGGATAACCTCGAACTTCAGATTCCCGATTGCAAGCACGCTCCCTTCTCGCACGAGAATATCCGGAGGTGGTAACGGTTCAAGTGCAACACCCCACATCATCCCCTGCTTTTCGATATGAGTATAAATTTCGACCTCTTTCTCGTGGATGACAATCTTTGCCATCCGGACAGCCTCCTTTATCTCTGGTATTGCACCGACGTGGTCAAAGTGAGCATGGGTGCATACAATATATTTTAATGTTAGCGCTTTTTCCTGAATGAAATCCAGAATCCTGTCCGGCTCGTCTCCCGGGTCAATGAGAAGAGCCTCATGGCTGCTTTCATCCCCGAGTATGTAACAATTATTTTCCAACGGCCCTACTACAAATTCCTGAAATATCATATTCAACCTCTCTCTTGAGATATTGTATCACTCAATCCTGTCTGCTGCTTTCCGTTTCACCATAGCCAATATGTATGAGCATTCTTCACTTTTTAATAAATAGGTTATCACAAGATAGAACAGTACACAGAAAAGCATGGTTCCTCCAAGAGAGAATATTTTCAGTCCGGTGTTCCCGTGGATGCGCCATATTTCTCCATGCAGGATTGCAAAACCTGCCAACCCTGTTGCCAGCGACGCAAAGGCTGCCTTAAGAAAGGAACGAATGATTCCTTTTCCATCAACACGCGGAAGCTTTTTCCTGAGGAAATAGAACAACAGGGCGAAATTGATTCCGGATGCAAGCGAGTTTGCAAGGGCGAGTCCGCTGTGCTTGAGAGGGCCCATCAGTGCGATGCTGAAAAACACGTTCACCGCAACAGATATAACCGCGACCTTTACCGGAGTTTTTGTATCCTGCATTGAATAGAACCCTGCGGTAATAGTCCTCACCCCAACAATTGACCAAATCCCTATCGAATAAAAGAGAAGTGCCTGGGCAGTGCCGACTGTAGCTCCATAATCAAACCTGCCTCTCTGAAACAGGAGGTTGACAATCGGCTCTCTCAGGGCAATCAGTCCCGCCATCGCCGGTACGGTGATAAAGAAGAGAATTCTCAATGCGAAGGAAAAATCATTGCTCAGTTCCGGATAATCACCCTTCACCGCATGAACTGAAAACGCAGGCAGAATTGCCGTTGCCATTGCGACGCCGAATATTCCAACAGGAAACTGCACAAGACGCATTGAATAATAGAGATAGGTAACACTCCCCTCCGCGAGATAGGACGCGAGAATGGTGCTCACAAAAATATTGATCTGTGCGACTGCCATACCCATAGTTGCCGGCATAATCAGGAGAGCCATTTTTCTCAATCCCGGATGACTGAACTCATATGCAGGCTGAAGGGAATATCCATGCTTCCAGAATGCAGGTAACTGAAAGACAAATTGCATGAATCCACCCAATGCAACTCCGGCAGCTACGGTGATGATCGGTTGTTCCATCAGGGGTGCAATAAAAAGCACCGCGCCGATCATGGAAATATTCAGCATGGCAGGCGCAAGCGAAGGGACAAAGAATACCCTCCGGGTATTAAGGGCTCCCATTGCGAGCGAAGCGATACTGATAAAGAGCAAAAAGGGGAACATGATCCTTGTGAGTAGTACGGTAAGAGAATATTTTTCAGGGTTCGAGAGGAAGCCGGGCGCGATCAGCCTGACGATTGCAGGCGAAAAAATGATTCCGGCAAGGCAGAGGAATCCCACCGCGATCAGGAGGAAAGTAAACGTGATCCGGACAAGCTTTCGTGCTTCCTCTTCTCCCTGTTTTGTCCGGTATTCTGTTAAAACAGGGATAAAAGCCGCAGACATCGATCCTTCTGCAAAGAGCTCCCGAAGGAGGTTGGGTATTCTGAATGCGACAAAAAAAGTGTCTGCAACCCCTGAAGCGCCAAAAAAACCTGCGAGGATCATATCCTTGATATAGCCAAGGATACGGCTGATCAGGGTAGCGACGGACATAAGACCGGCTGCCCTTGTTATGCTCTTTTTCTCATCTCCTTGGTCCATGGACGAGATTGCCTTATCCGCTCGTTTCCATCCAATAACCCTTCGGTATCATGCTGAGGATTATAGCAAAAAACGCCTGATTTATTTGCAAAAGACCAGCACCTTCAGATAAAATCCGTCATGAGAATTCTTCAGGAAATTGTGGAGAAAAAGAAACAGCGGGTCAAGGAGGCAAGGGCTTTCAGGCCGCTCAGAGATCTCAGGGCGATGATTCATGATGCCCTCCCTGCCATTGATTTCTGCCGTGCGATCAGGCGTAGCCACGGTGAACCTATTCGATGCATTGCCGAGATAAAAAAAGCATCGCCGTCAAAAGGGGTCATCAGAGAGAATTTCGACCATCGTGCAATCGCCCGTGTGTACGAGGAAAAAAATATCCATGCTGTTTCTGTGCTCACTGAAGAAGATTTCTTCTGGGGAAGTCTTGGATTTATCCCCGATGTAAAATATTTTCTCACAAAACCTGTCCTGAGGAAAGATTTCATCTTTGAAGAATACCAGATATATGAATCGAGAGCCTTCGGTGCGGACGCAATACTTCTTATCGCCGCAATACTTGAAAGAACGCAGGCACAGGAGTATCTGGATCTTGCAAGAGAACTCGGCATGGCAGTGCTCTTTGAAGTGCATGAATTCAAGGAACTCGAAACTGCCCTTCTGATAAACGCTGAAATTATCGGCATCAATACCAGGGATCTGAAAACAATGCTCGTTGATCCCTCGACCACGATCACGCTGAAGAAAGAAGTCCCCTCCGGAAAGGTCGTGGTGAGCGAAAGTGGGATTCAGACGAGGGAAGACGTCCTGATGTTCGATAAAGAGGGAATTGATGCCCTGCTCATAGGATCTTCCTTCATGGAGGCTAATGACATTGGAGAAAAGATTGACGAGCTCATCTGCCGGATATGATACAATGATGTTGTGCCGGTCAGAGTCAAGATATGCGGTCTCACAAACTTTGAGGATGCGTCTGCAGCGGTTGAAGCAGGTGCCGACGCCTTAGGTTTCGTCTTTTCCAGGAAGAGTCCCCGCGCCGTATCTCCGCAACAGGCTGCTGATATTATCAGGGAACTCCCCCCTTTTATTACGACTGTCGGGGTATTTGTAAACGAGAAGCCCGGGAAGATTGAAGAAATTATCGCCTTAACCCGTCTCGATGTGGTGCAGCTTCACGGCAGCGAACCTCCTGAAGCATGCTCGTTTTCACGGCCTGCAATAAAAGCGATACGCGTTAAATCCCTGGAAAGCCTCGATCCTCTTATCCATTACCGGGTGAGCGTCACCGCATTTCTGCTCGATACCTTTTCCCCGGGTCTGTTGGGGGGGACTGGCCAGATATTCAACTGGGATATCGCAACGTATGCAAAGCAGTTCGGTCCGATAATCCTTGCAGGAGGGTTGACGCCGGGGAATATCGCTGAAGCAGTAAAGCATGTAAGACCATATGGGGTAGATGTAAGCAGCGGAGTTGAATCAGGCAAGGGGAAGAAGGATCATCAGAAGATAAAGTCTTTCATTGACCAAGCTAAAGCTGCATGAAGACTCTCCGCAAAGAGTTGAGCGCTCTTTGCGCTAACCTCTTTGCTCCCGGTTCATCGGTTCAGGCTGTCTCCGAGCAGACCCTCACAACCGTTTTTACATTCCCGCGCGGATTGAAATCCCCGATTACCTCAAGAAAACGCGGAGCCAACTTCCTCCCAAGCTCTGTATAAATTTTGTTCGTCACTTCTTCATGAGATACTGAAATACCCCGGAACGCGTTGAGATACAGTTTCAGCGATTTCAGTTCCACAACTTTTTTATGAGGGACGTAACGGATCTTTATCGTCGCAAAATCTGGATAGCCTGACCGCGGACAAAGGCAGGTGAATTCGGGGAATTCGATACAAATTTCATAGTCCCTCCCCGGTGTCGGGTTCTCCCAAATCTCCAGTGCCGCCTTTCTGATTGCCTTTTCGCCATATTTCATTGCAGAACCTTTCCGTTTCAGCATGTTCGGTTTTGCCTGGAGGAAAGCATAATATATCATTATACTAAAATACGGCATACGATAAATCCCTGCATATCTCTGACCTGAAGCTTGCCCCCTGAATTCCGATGCTCAGGAGCCGGCGGCTCTTGACTTTCAGTTCTTCAAGAAATTAGAATATGAGTTCTGAATTATGGCAACTTATACCACATATCGACCACACAACAAGAAACGCAAGAAGACTCACGGCTTCCGGGAGCGGATGAGTTCACCGGGGGGGCGTAAAATTCTTAAGAGGAGAAGGGCCAAAGGACGCAAAAGACTGGCTCTTTGATGCAGAGGAACCCTTTACGTTCGCTTGCCAGAAGACGGGATTTTGAATCGGTTTTTCGTGAAGGAGCCAGCCTCTCTTCAAAATATCTCGTCATATACGCAAGGCTGAACGGATTGGAGTTCAACCGCATTGGTCTTGCCGTTGGAAAAAAGATCGGTATCTCGGTTACAAGAAACCGGATACGACGTCTCTTGAGGGAAGCACTGAGAAAGGTTATCTCTGATATTCCGGTACATTTTGATTTTGTGCTGATCGCAACCCGGCATACGGCAGACGGAACCTTTGACGATTTTGTTCACATACTGAGGAGATTTGTAAAACGGATACTGAATGAAAAACTTCCTGATATTTCTCATCAAGCTCTATAAGTACTGCTTTTCTCCCCTTTTTCCCATGAGCTGCAGATATACCCCGACCTGTTCAGAATATTCTGCAGATGCCATACGCAAATACGGCGTGCTCAAAGGAACCTTTCTGACGCTGAGGAGGTTGTCGCGGTGTCATCCCTTTCGTCCCGGCGGATATGATCCGGTGAAATAAGTCATGGAAAAAAGAGCTCTCATTGCAGTTGCCATATCCTTTACAATCCTCCTTGCGTATCAGTTCTTCCTTGGTCCGAAAGAATCACCACAGGTTCAGCAACCTGCCCCCATAGGGAACCAAGAAAAACCCGCTCCTGAACAAGCAGGTGAGCAGGTTGTCCCACTTTCAATTCCCAAGAATGCGGTACCAGTCGACGCAAAAGATATAAGCGTGGAAACAGATTTCTTTACTGCGGTCTTCTCCTCTTTAGGCGGTACAATAAAACACTATGAACTGAAATTCTATAAGGAAAAAGACGGCCAAAACGTTGTCCTTTTGCAAGAACCCGGAGCAATCCCCCCTTTAGGAATTGGGGCACAGGATGACTTTAATCTTGCATCGGTAAATTTCAGTGTTGAAGGATCAGACATGGTTCTGACCAAAGATAATCCTTCCGGGTCTCTGGTTTTTCACTATACAGGTTCCGGCATTTCTGTGACAAGGACTTACACTTTCACTCATGGTTCCTACCGGATCGATATCAGAGATGAAGTTACAGGGGCCCCCGAGTACTGGATAACTGTCGGCGCAAATTTCGGTGTGCATGACACAAAAGATGCGAACGTGCATACCGGTCCAGTAGTACTCAAGGGTACGGACCGCACGGAATTCGACACGAAAAAGCTGACTGAGCCGACCACACTTAAGGGAGAAATCAGGTGGATAGCACAAGAAGACAAATATTTCTTTGCCTCGCTCGTTCCCCTTTCACCGGTGGAAGAAGCAAAAGTCTGGCAGTATGCGGATGCCCCGTTGACCGCATTAAAGGCAAAACCCGGCACACACAGCTTCATCTTCTTTGCAGGCCCGAAAGAATATGACAGGCTGAAAAGCCTGCATGTCGGACTCGAACATATCGTCGATTTCGGATTCTTCTCGATAATTGCCGTTCCTCTCTTCTGGATCCTGAAGCTTTTCTACAACCTGACAGGCAATTATGGTTGGGCTATCATCCTCCTCACGTTCATCACACGGATTCCCTTCATTCCCCTCATTAATAAAAGCCAGAAATCGATGAAAAAGATGCAGGAACTGCAGCCTAAGATGGCTGAATTGAGGGAGAAATACAAAAAAGACCCCCAGAAATTACAACAGGAGATGATGGGGCTTTACAAATCTCATAAGGTCAATCCTGTCGGCGGATGTCTTCCCATACTGCTCCAGATTCCGGTTTTCTTTGCACTGTATAAAATACTCCTTATCGCAATTGAACTTCGCAGCGCTCCCTTCATGCTCTGGATACAGGATCTCTCTGCTCCGGACACTTTGTTCGGTCATATCCCTGCCGCGATTCCCCTGATAGGCGGATTTGCAGTAGGACCTCTTCCGATCGTTATGGGCATCACCATGGTCCTCCAGCAGAAGATGACGCCGACGTCCCTGGATCCGGCGCAGAACAGGATTATGATGCTCATGCCTATTATTTTCACGTTCCTCTTCCTGAACTTCGCATCCGGCCTTGTGCTATACTGGCTCATGAATAACGTATTCAGCATTGTCCAGCAATTGTATGTAAACAAAAAAGCTGCCAGGGAAAAAGCATAACGCTGTCCCCGTCATTCCCATGAATTTGGCTTTTCTCTGCCTTGTATCCTTCAGCAAAAACAATCTATGCTATACAAGATGATCCTCTCGCAGGACGATACCATTGCTGCTATCTCCACTCCACTCGGAGAAGGAGGAATCGGCATTGTACGATTAAGCGGCAGGGATTCCGTCCGGATAGCAGAGAAGATATTTTTCTCGCCGAGGAATAAATCTCTCGCAGAGGCTGCGTCGTACAAAACCACCCATGGCTTCATTGTTGACCCATCAACAGGCAGGCAAATTGACGAAGTTCTTGTGACGATTATGCGTGCTCCACACTCCTATACCAGAGAAAATGTTGTTGAGATAAACTGTCATGGAGGCATGATCCCTTTGAGGAATACTCTGGAACTCGTCCTGCGTCAGGGTGCACGGCTTGCCGACCCGGGGGAGTTTACCAAAAGGGCTTTTCTCAATGGACGTATTGACCTCAGCCAGGCAGAGGCGGTTCTCGATCTCATACGGGCGAAAACCGATGAGAGCAGAAGAATTGCTCTCGAACAACTTCAGGGAGGCGTTTCTGAAAAGATCACCGCATTACGAGACAGCGCTACAGAGATATGTGTGCATGTCGAAGCCTGCATCGACTTTCCTGAAGACGAGATTGAGACGGAAACAAAACAAAACCTGCAGTATTCTTTGAACCGTATTATTGAAAAGCTAAGGGGCTTGGGAAAAACCTATGAAGATGCGAGATATTTCAGGGAAGGGCTTTCTACCGCCATCGTCGGAAGACCGAATGTCGGAAAGTCTTCGCTTTTGAATGTTCTTATCCAAAAAGACAGGGCAATTGTGACGGAGATTCCGGGGACCACCCGTGATGTAATCGAAGAATATCTGAATATCAAAGGTCTCCCTCTGCGGATTATGGATACCGCGGGGATCCGTGCAGTAGAAGATATTGCAGAACAGGAGGGAGTGAGGAGGAGCCTGAAAAGTATCGAAAACGCGGACCTCGTCATCGCTCTGTTCGACGGCAGCGAACCTCTGAGAACAGAGGATTATGAGGTGTTGAACAGGGTAAAGGGCAAGAAGATAATCCCTGTCCTGAACAAAAAAGATTTGCCTGCTGCTTGTGATGAAAATGCTTTTTCATCCTTCATCCTTCGCCCTTCATCCTTGCTGAAGATTTCTGCTGTAACGGGAGACGGGATAGAGGCGCTCAAACAGCAGATAGTTGCAGCATGCCTGAAAGACTGGAAGGAAGAGAGAGAAGGCGTGGTGATTTCAAACCTCAGGCACAAAGTGGCAATTGAGCACGCACACGAAGCGCTCGAACGGGCTGCTGCAGCATTGGAGGGAGCCCAGCCTCTTGAGATTGTTGCGTTCGAATTGAGAGACGGGCTTGACAGGCTCGGTGAAATCGTCGGAGCGGTGACCACGGAAGATATCCTCAACAGAATATTCAGTGATTTCTGCATAGGGAAATAGTCCTTTGCATTGCAAAATGCAAAAACTAAAATGTAAAATTAATAGCTATGGAATGCATACAGGCAAAATTTAAGTAATACTGTAACTGCACTTATGAGCCGTGTGAAAAAAAAGGCAGATTGATTAGTAAGCAGAAAAGGCATTTCTCTCTATTCCGGCTATTACCGTCAAATCTGCATAAAACGCATAAAACTACGACAATTTTACGACAGCGGGGAAGAGATACTCTCCGGCGTTTCGATATTAAGAGTAATCATATATATTTTCCACTACAAAATAACTATAGACCGAGGTTTTGTGGTGGAAAGTCAATCGCCTCACAGGAAGCTCGGAGCACTTTCTGAGTCTTCTTGCTGATCTTTAAAGTTTCAACTACTGCCTTCAATCTTTCGGGATCAATCCGAGGGGCAATGACAGAACACTGATCGAGGTCTTTATCCTTCTTGCCTTCACCTCGTCTTCTCTGTGATGCAATCATTTTATGGACAAAGTAGGCCTCAGGGATCGGCGCTCTTACCTCGAAATCTCCAAAATCAGCAATCAAAGGGAAGCTGAGAAGGAGATCAACGAAAGGGAGGGGAGAAGCAGTGATATTCCACTGCTTGACTGACACAATTTCATAATCTCTTCCGCCTTTCCTGTGGATAACAAATTCAACAGTAAAATTTTCGCGGGTGAACCTGCGAATACCCGAATGCATGATGACAGGGAGATAGCCCAAGTCGGTGATCAGTTTTTCAATATCCGCCTTTTTATCCCTGCCCGGATGAACGAATTTAACTGCGAAATCAATGTCCATTGTCCGAAGTGTATAGTTGATACCAAATACTTCCCGATACAAAGGCATGACCCAGCTACCGATAAGCATTGAACCTTCAAAGAAACCTACCGAGTGTAGCACCTTCAAAAGCTCCCGAACTTCAGACGGGAAGATATCTATGTCCTTAACGGTGATGCGCACGCACTCGACCTTTACCGGCACTTATGATTTTATTCAGATAAACGATTTTTCTCTTATATGACTGCATTTCCTTCTCGTACTTTTTCCTCAGTTCAAGTTTTTTCAATATGTCCTGTAGTTCCTTCTTTGCAATATGCCTGTTGAAGACTTTCTCACCTTCACGGTACTTTAGGTAGTAGTAATAATATACCTTGTCCTTATACCGCTTCTTCCGCTCATTTATAACACCCTTAGGGAGTTCTGAAGCAGCTTTCTTAAGGCTGACGAGCATCTCCTGACAGCGCCGCAATTCATCCTGAAGCATGCCGCTGATGACTTTATCCTTTTCCACTACTTTCATGCCATTATTATCAGATTTGTGGTGGAAAATTGCAAGTATTGCTCACAGAAGATTTTAAATAGCGTTCTTATCGCATCAATGCAAGAGAAGACTCCGAGCCACTGCAAGAGATTACCTTCGTCCGCACCGGCAGTCATTCAGATCTGTTTGGATAATTAAAGGATGGGAGCTCAGGTGCTATTTGACCAAACTTCCGGAAATCCTTTAATATCAATAGTTGCCGGTGTGGTGGAATTGGCAGACGCGCCGGACTCAAAATCCGGTGGGGGCAACTCCGTGTGGGTTCGACTCCCACCACCGGCACCATGTCATCAGCAAGGAAAGCTATTGATAACAGTAGTTGTTATAGAGACGTTTTTTCTATCGCACCCGCCAAACGTGGACCACCGGCTTCGTCTCGTCTGCAAAAAGCTCTAACACATACAGGAGATCGTTATTTCTGTCATAAGCTACATCGCCGATCCGAAATTTTCTCTGCACCCCTGTGCCGAGCATCCCTTCTTCGACCCGTGCGGGGTTGTCAAGCAAATGATCGTCGATGTCTATCACCGCATAAGGCTGGGGTTCCCATGACTCCATCTCGCCTGATGCTACCCTAGCAAGATCCGCAGGATCATACAGGATGAACTGGGCGTCAAATTTAGTGCTCCACCAGCCGCGGTATTCCGAATGACCTGAACAGCCGGTTAAGTCCGCAGGAGGACAGGATGTACCGTCGGCAAGGCGACAAAGGGGGAACTGGCCAAGGAACTCTGTCTCGATGCAGGGATATTCAGGTCCTCCCGGATGAGCCCAGCCATACCAGTACTTTGCTCCTGTCCCTTTCGTCCCTGCAAACAGAACAGCAGACTTGCCCGTAGTCGTTGTAATCCAAGCTCCTCCTTCCCATTCGTCCGGATGCTGATACCCATTGAGGGAGTGGTTTACCACATCCTCAGTTTCTCTGGAAGACGCGTACTGAAGCAGGACAGTCTCCTGGAGACGGGTGCCGGGCGCTGCCGGTATTCCGGTGTTATCAATCCAGGGTCGGTAGGCAAAGAGCTGGGGGCCCTGACCAGACCATCCACCATCCCGATATCGTCCGGTGCCGAGATACCTTCCCCGGGCATGTACCTCTGCCCACGACGCCGGAATCTCAAACATATATCCATTGACGCTGTAAAACGACTGGCTTCCTATATACCAGGCACCCTGAGGACCGGGAGACGACAGGTTCGGACTGATCCAGGCGTGTGTCGGCACCTGATCTTCAGGTGATTCGTGAAAATGCTGTCCCCATGCGATGTGTAGTCCTGGACCTGTTGCCGGAGTGGAGAGATACTGGATGCCGATTCTTGGTATCTCATCATAGGTAGTGAAAAATCCCTGGTCCGCATCGCGAAATTCCTGGATGAAACCGGCTATAGGGAGCGCATCAGGACTTTTTGAAATTACCGGCACGGGGATATTTATCTCTGCGAACTGGTTCCCGTTCGGCAGTTCCCCATACGGCATCCTCTCATGGCCTGTGAGAAAGAGCGAACCCGGAAAACCGTCAGAACCTCCGGATTGATCGCCGTCGGGATTAAAGGTCATTGCGTTACCACCATAGGCAAAAGTCGCAGGACGCTCAAATCCTCCGGGGAGCCTGAAGGCGCCAAGATACTGAAAATCAACCGGCTGAACGAGCTGCGTTGTAATCTCAGACTGCGGAATGAGGGAAAAATCAGCGGTGACTTTCATATTCGCAGTTACCGTGATTGTCTGACTCTGCGAGGTGTATCCTGATGCTGTTGCCACAACCGTTACAACTCCTGCCGGCACATCCTGCAGCATGTAGTGCCCGAGAGCATCAGTTGTTGTCTGGAGCGTAGTCCCCTGCACCGATAGCGAGGCATCTTGAATAGCATCCATTGTCTGAGAATCGGCTACGCTTCCCTGAATGCTCCCAAGGGTACAAGAGAATGGCCCGTAGGGAACGATATTATTGCTTTCATCCGTCTCGGCAAGAGTATTCCCGGCATCGATTACGGCAAGGATATATTTACAGTCAAGGATTTCACCATATCCAAAACTGTACTTCAGAGTTTTATTCCTGCTCTTCCCTGCCTTGACCTTCCCTGAGTCAACTTGCTTCAAAAGTCTGTCTTCTCCGCTGAATAATCCGTCATCCGATACGGAGAATCTCACGAAAGATGTTTTCGCATCAGCAGATCCGATGTTTTGAATAGTGAGTATGCCGTTTATCTTGCATTTTATTCCCTTCGATTTATTCTTGCAGGTATAGTTCATCGACTCCCAATACCCCGTAAGATCTGTGGCTGAGGCTGGCTCTCCGAGACCGAAGATAAGAAAAAGGCATGTTACTGCAATGATGACCCCCTTCATTTTACCCTCCTGTACGTGTCTGGAAAATCACTTCTTGCGGAGATCCATGCTGAATGGATTCTCTCCATATAAACCTTATCAAAAGGAGAGCCAATGTGCAATCTTCACCGTCCCAGAGAAACAAGCCTAACGACGGTTATTTCTTCAGGAAAAGCTTCCCCCGCGCCTCTGCTATGAGCATACCGTCATGCTTTTTTACTACTGCCGATGTTTCAATAATTTTTTTATTCACTTTTTTCACTTCGGCTGCGACAATCACCTTTTCATTGATGAGGAGAGGGGTTCTGAATCTGACGGTAATCTCAGCAGTAACTGCCGGCATCCCCTGCATCAGTGAAGCCTTCACCATTGCTTCGTCGAGCACGGCAGAAAGCAATCCCCCATGGACAATATCTTTATACCCCTGATGGACTTTCCGGAAGGTAATTTCTGTGAAGACCCTGCCCTCAACGAGAGCGAAAGAGAGGTGCAGTCCGTTTTCATTCTCCTCACCGCATACAAAACAGTACCGGTCATCTTCTAATTCAAGGTTCATCTCTTCGGAACAAAGCATGAAGCAGAGCGAGTGAAGAATCTATTTGTTCATCATCTCAAGGAAATCCTTGTTGCCCTTGGTGCCTGTGAGTTTCCCGAGGAGAAACTCCATGCTCTCAACAGTGCTTAACGGAGTAAGGACTTTCCTCAATATCCACATTTTGTTCAGCACATCCTTGTCCACGAGCAGCTCTTCCTTTCTTGTCCCGGATGCATTAATATCTATACTCGGGAATATCCTCTTGTCGACAAGCTTTCTGTCGAGATGCAATTCCATATTACCGGTTCCTTTGAATTCCTCGAAAATGACGTCGTCCATTCTGCTCCCCGTATCGACAAGGGCCGTCGCGAGTATGGTAAGACTCCCTCCGGTCTCGATATTCCTGGCAGTCCCGAAAAATCTTTTTGGTTTCTGGAGCGCATTGGAATCAAGACCTCCCGAGAGGACTTTCCCGCTTGCAGGGATGACTGCGTTGTAGGCCCGCGCGAGCCTTGTGATACTGTCAAGGAGTATGACCGCATTCCTCTTGCATTCGACGAGGCGTTTTGCCCGTTCAATAACCATCTCTGATACCTGGCAATGTCTCTGGGGTGGTTCATCAAATGTCGAACTGATAATCTCAGCCCCGGGAACCTGCCGCTTCCAGTCTGTCACCTCTTCAGGCCTCTCGTCGATAAGCAATATAATCAGGTGGATGTCCCTGTGGTTTTTCTTGATCGCTTTCGCTATGGATTGCAGCAGCATTGTTTTGCCTGTCCTTGGCGCAGCCACAATCATTCCTCTCTGTCCCATGCCTATGGGAGCAATCAGGTCCATCACCCTGGTTGAATAATCATGATGATCGTATTCGAGCTTGATTTTTTCAGTCGGATAATAGGGGATCAGGTTATCAAACAACGCCCGGGTAATATTGTCTTCCGGCGCCTCATGATTAATTGCTTCGACCTTCAGGAGTGCAAAATACCGCTCGCTTTCCTTGGGAGGCCGTATCTGGCCAGACACGAGATCACCCGTCCTGAGACTGAACCGCCTGATCTGCGACGGAGAAACGTAGATATCATCCGGCCCCGGAAGATAACTGTAATCCGGTGAACGTAAAAAACCGAAACCGTCCGGAAGGATTTCGAGCACCCCCTCTGAAAAAACGTATCCGGTCTTCTCGGTCTGAGCCTGGAGAATTGCAAAGATAAGATCCTGTTTTCTCATGCCGCTCGCGCCTTCAACATGGAGCTCCCGAGCGACTTCAGTCAGTTCATCTATTGTCTTTTCCTTTAGTTCTGAAATAGAGATATGATTTTCTGCGACAAGACTCTTCTTTGGATTCTCCATGATTAAACTCCTCTAAGGATCTTTTTCGGTGGTTTTTGCTCTACCCGGAAGGACCTTGCCTATCCAGGGGGGTTTATACAGTTCATACGTGAAGAATGTGTCTGAACTTAACATACTAAAACCATCCTGAATTTGTCAATACCTTATAACTTTATTCAACGATCATATTATTTTGCTTTTTTCTTTGATTATTTTGGAAATATAATAGAGAGACATACGGGAAAGGAGGAATGATCTGTGGAAGACATGCTCAGGACAGAAGACCTGTGGGTTTCAGTCGGGGGCAGGCAGGTCCTGAAAGGAGTAAACTTCTCCATGAAGTACGGAGAAATCAATGTGCTCTTCGGACCCAATGGTGCCGGCAAAACGTCCTTTATGATGACCCTCATGGGATTTCCGCGGTATACCGTGGAACAGGGAAGAATATTTTTCAAGGGAGAAGATATAACGGGCAAAGACATATATGAGCGCGCGCGACTGGGGCTCGGCGTTTCGTTTCAAAGGCCACCGACTGTGAGAGGAGTAACGCTCAAAAAAATGATCGAGATAATCAATACCAACACAGCAGACAGCGCAGCTGTCAATGCGAGAATCGAGCAGTTGAATCTTGGGGGACACCTGGAGAGGGGACTGAATGACGGTTTCTCCGGCGGAGAGATGAAACGCTCCGAACTTCTGCAGTTGATGATTCAGAGGCCTGATCTTGTGCTGATCGATGAACCGGAATCCGGGGTTGATATCGAGAACATTGCCCTTGTGGGCGAAGCAATCAATGCACTGCTCGGAAAAGACAAGGTGAAAGACCAGAAGAGGGGGGCCCTCATCATTACCCATACCGGATATATTCTTGATTTCGTGAATGCGGACAAAGGCTATATCGTATTTGACGGGAATCTTTTATGCAGAGGAAACCCCAGGGATATCCTCTCTGAAATCAAAAAACATGGCTACAGGAGGTGCGCAGAATGCCGGTAAGAGACACGTACCTGGCGGAAATAGAGTCCCGGGCTGAAAAGGCAGCGGGCAAACCCGCAGTATACGGGCCTGACATAGACCTTTCACGCTACGTTCAGCACATTGAAAAGGGGAAGATAGAGAGCCTCCAAAGCCTCTCCCGTCAGGCAAAGGAAGCGGCGATACTCACGGGCATGAGCCTGGATGAGGAATACCGCTCAGGTTCTTTTCTCCAGATTGATCAGTCCGTAGTTTATGAAAGCCTGAATAAAGCATATGAAGGTCAGCTTGAAATCATGAGTACGCCTGCTGCTCTTGATCGATATGACTGGCTTGAAGAGTATTACTGGAAAGCAGTGGCTGTTGACCAGGACAAGTATACCGCCCAGGCCGCACTGAACATGACCCACGGGTATTTTATCCGTGTTTTCGCTCATCAGAAACCGCCGTATCCGGTACAGTCATGCCTGCTCGTGGCAGAAAACTATGTAAGTCAGAATGTCCACAATATGATTATCGTAGAGGAAGGGGCTGAACTTCAGGTCATCACGGGATGTACTCTTTCAAAGAGTGATGCTGAAGGCGTACACCTCGGGATTTCTGAGTTCTATGTCAAAAAGGGCGGAAAACTCATGTTTACCATGATCCATAACTTTGCCGACAATTTCCATGTCAGGCCCCGGACAAAGGTGATCGTCGAAGAGGATGGTGCCTTCATCAGCAACTATGTCCTGCTGAAACAGGTAAAGTCCATCCAGTCTTTTCCCGTCGCTTACTTACAGGGGGACAGGGCATCTGCAAAATTCAATACGGTTGTTTACGGTTTAAAAGATTCTTATATTGATCTCGGATCCAGGATCATTCTTGAAGGGCAGGATACAAGAGGAGAATCCATTGCCCGGGCGATAGCCGCAGACGAAAGTATGATCTATTCGAGGGGGGATCTCATTGCCACCACAAAAGGTTACTGCCTTGCTCATCTCGATTGCCGGGGTATTGTATTGTCGGAACGGGCGAAGATCTTCGCCATTCCCGAACTCGAATCCGACGGGTCATTAAAGTCGGAACTTTCCCACGAGGCTTCTATAGGGCCGATATCAGCAGAACAGGTAGAATACCTGATGTCAAGAGGCATCTCGCGGGAAGACGCGGTCTCTGTGATCACTTCCGGATTTCTGAATCTGGATATCCCTTATATCCCTGAGTTTCTGGATAAGAATATCAAGGAAATAATCAAGGCCACTGCACACGATGCATTGTAGAAGGATACCGGGTCTTGTTTGAATTTCAAAGACCCTCCGTGCTAACATATCACAACCCGTTTCAGACTTTCTACGGAAAATAAACAAATGGCAAACATTATTCCTTTCAGGGGAATTCTCTATAATACTGCCAAGGTTACCATGGAGGACGTTCTTGCGCCTCCGTACGACGTAATCACCCCCGAGTACCGCGAAGCATTATATATGCAGAGTCCCTATAACGTGGTGAGGATAGACTTCAGCAAAGATCTCCCGTCTGATACTGCGAACGAGAACAAATATACCAGGGCACGGAGATGTCTGGATGAATGGATGCGGGATGGAATCTTAATACGGAGTGACAAGCCTTCATTCTATGCATATGAGATGGAGTATGCCGTAGAAAACAGGAAGAAGCGTCTGCTCGGATTCCTTGCACTCGTAAAACTGGAAGAACTGGGCAAAGGCAGTGTCTATCCTCACGAATGCACCTATGCGAAACCAAAACAGGACAGATTAAACCTCATGCGGGCATGCGAAGGGAATATAAGCCCGATTTTTTCCCTTTACCGGAGTTCCGGCGGTGATATATCAGGTATTCTTGCAAAAACATCAGTGAGCAGACCCTATATTGAGGCTACCGATATTGCGGGTGACACGCACCGGCTTTGGCAGGTAGACAACCCGGAAGAGATACAGCAGATCCAGAGGGAATTTGAAGACAAAGCAGTTTATATCGCCGATGGGCACCATCGGTATGAAACCGCCTTCGAATTCTATTCAGAGATGCAATCGAAGGAAAGCGCCTCACCGGACAGGCCGTTTGATCATGTCCTTATGTTCCTTGCCAACATACTGGATGGGGGGCTTACCATCCTCCCCACGCACAGGCTGCTGAAATCGGTCCCGAAAGACATTCAGAACATACTCGGACGGTATTTCGCCATAGAACCGGTCACGAATACCTTCGAAATTGCCCGGAGTCTCGCTGGCAAACGGGGGGTGTTCGGATATTACCGGAGAGGAAGTGATACCTGGTACCTGCTTACCTACAAGGGGGGTGATTTATCCGAAATTCATCCGGATTTGCAAGGGATAGACGTGATGATTCTTCACGAACTGGTCCTCGGGATAATTCTTCAAACGACTGATATCGGATATGAGATGAACGTCGGCAACGCACTGGACAAGGTGAGAAACGGCGATTTCGAGGCAGCCTTTTTTCTGAACCCGACACGGGTTGAAGATGTTGAAAAGTCAGCCCTCTCCTCAGTGAGGATGCCCCCGAAATCTACCTATTTCTATCCAAAACTTCTCACCGGCCTTGTCATAAACAAATGGTAATGTCGCATCTTTTTTTGCGTATAATGGAGAGAAAGAAAAGGAGGCACCTATGGCATTGCGTGTTGCAATAAATGGTTTCGGCCGGATAGGCAGGAATTTCCTCAGGACGAGCTGGGGGCATAAGGAATTCGAGATTGCGGCACTGAACGACCTTACCGATGCGAAAACCCTTGCACATCTCCTGAAGTATGATTCCGTTCATGGCATCTTCGGTGCGGAAGTGCAATCAGGCAACGGCAGCATAACCATCGACGGGAGAGAGATCAAGGTCTTCGCGATCACAGAACCGGAGAAGCTTCCCTGGAAAGATATGCGGATAGATGTGGTCATCGAATCTACAGGGAGGTTTGTCGACAGGTCTTCTGCTGCGAAACATCTCGACGCCGGAGCGCAATGGGTGGTTATTTCTGCCCCTGCGAAGGAGCCTGATGCAACCATCTGCATGGGAGTGAACGAGGAAATCCTGGACCCCGTGAGACACAAAATCATTTCGAACGCGTCATGCACCACGAACTGTCTCGCACCGGTTGCAAAAGTGCTGCACAATGATTTTGGCATCGTGTGCGGACTGATGACGACCATTCATTCCTATACCAACGACCAGCGGATACTCGACCTCCCCCATAAGGACCTCAGACGGGCTCGTGCGGCTGCCCTGAACATGATTCCGACCACGACCGGTGCTGCAAAAGCAGTCGGCATCGTACTCCCCGAGCTGAAAGGCAGACTGAACGGCATGGCTATCCGTGTGCCGACGCCAAATGTCTCTGTAGTTGACCTTGTCACGGAGCTTTCCCGGGATGTTACTGCCGAAGAGATTAATGCAGCGCTCAAAAGAGCTTCGGAAGGACCGATGAAAGGCATCCTCCTCTATTCGGAAGAGGCCCTGGTGTCGAGTGACCTGAACGGCAATCCGCATTCGTCAATAGTGGATGCAACGCTGACTATGGTGATGGAGGGGAAAATGGCAAAAGTCCTTTCCTGGTATGATAATGAGTGGGGCTACAGCTCACGGCTGAGAGACATCATTCTCTATATCGCGAAGAGGATCTGACCGTGAAAAAGAAAAATGCCGGCGACCCGTTACCTGTAAAAGATATCCTCCAAAAACTTACTATAGAGGATATTGATATCAGGGGGAAAAGGGTGTTCATCAGAGCGGATTTCAATGTTCCGCTCGATGACAACCTGATGATAACCGACGACAGCAGGATCCGTTCCACGTTGCCGACCGTCAATTACGCAATCGATGAAGGGGCAAAGGTCATTCTCTCATCACATCTTGGGAGACCGAGGGGGAAGGTAGACCCGAAATTTAGCCTTGCTCCTGTTGCGAAGAGGCTGAAACGCCTGCTGGACAAGGAAGTCGTTTTTGCGCCGGACTGCATCGGAGCCCAGGTAGAGAGGCTTATTGCAAAGATGAAAAACGGCGATGTCCTCCTTCTCGAAAACCTCAGGTTTCATCCAGGGGAAGAGAAGAACGACGACGCTTTCGCCCAGGCCCTGGCAAAACTTGCAGATGTCTATGTGAATGATGCTTTCGGCACCGCACACAGATCGCACGCCTCTACCGTGGGCATGACAAAATATCTTCCTGCCGCAGCCGGGTTCCTTATGAAAAAAGAGATCGAGTACCTGAAAGGGGCGATTGACAATCCGGTCAAGCCCTTTGTCGCCATCCTCGGAGGCGCCAAGGTATCCGGGAAGATTGGAGTGCTCGAACATCTCGTCGGCAATGTCGACAAAGTCCTCGTAGGAGGCGGGATGGCATTTACCTTTATCAAGGCAATGGGATACGAGATCGGAGATTCCCTTGTTGAGGATGCAATGCTCGAAACAGCCCAGCGGATCAGAAAGACCCTGAAAGAATACGGCGTAAAATTTTATCTTCCCGTAGATTGTGTCATTGCCCAGGATATAGAATCAGGTTCAGTAATCAAGATTGTTCCGACACTCGAAATCCCGAAGGGATGGAAGGGCCTTGATATCGGTCCCGCCTCGGTCAAACTTTTTTCCGTAGCACTCCAGGACGCAAAAACCATCCTCTGGAACGGACCGATGGGCATGTTCGAAAAAGATGCTTTCTCCCGGGGGACATTCGAAATCGCTCATTCCGTGGCCGATGCCTACGCGCTCACCATCGTTGGAGGAGGAGACACCGACCTTGCCGTACACCGTGCCGGCGTCTCGGATGCCATATCGTTCATCTCAACGGGCGGAGGGGCTTCCCTGCAACTCCTCGAAGGCAAAGAGCTTCCTGGTATCGCCGCCCTCACGGACCGCAACGACGGATAAATTTTTGGGGCAGCCTTAACCGGTTATCGTCTGGTAGAGTTCGGCTTCAGCATCAGACGGCTGCGAAACTTTATGCGGCAGCTTCTTGTTCTCAGGGGAAAGAATGCCGCGTTTCATCTCAACAATTGAGGGGTTTTTACTCCCGAATTGTTGAATAAGATATGATGCTGCCACTTCCGGTTTTATCGTATCACCGCAGGTAAAGATATCAACCGCAGCATAATCATATTCAGGCCATGTGTGAATCGTCAGATGTGATTCTGCTATCACCACGACCCCGCTGATGCCGAAGGGATTGAATTCATGGAAGGAGATGTCTACTATGGTCGCTTTGGCCTCCTGTGCTGCCGAGACCAATGCATTTCTGACTTTTTCGAGGCTTTTGAGGATTTCATGATTGCATTCTCTCAGTTCGACTAAGAGATGGGTACCTAAAGCATACAATTCTCTACCCCCCTTCTCGACTACAAAATTTTACTTATTTAGAATTTTAAAGATACAGAAAAAAAGACGGCGTTGTCAAGAAAATTTTTCAGAAAATCTCCATTTATACCATGCCCCTGAAGTCATATTTCAGGATTAGTCCCAACGCTATTCTTTCCCGATTGCTCTGAAATCCTCATAAACCTGACCCGTTAATACCACACAACCGTACCGTCCTTCATTTTCACAGGCACTTTCCGCAGAGGCATCTGTTTCTCCCATAACTGCCTGTTTTCTCTGTACCACCGGATGGTTTTTTGCAGCCCCTCGTGAAAGTCCACTCGCGGCACAAACCCCAGCAGCTTTTCTGCCTTGTTGTATGACGCAATATGCATCTGCACTTGTCCGTAGCGATCAGGCATAAAGGCCAGATTGCCTGCCTCAAGACCAAATGCACTGCTGACTGCTTCGGCAATGTCAAGAACAGTAAGGCTCTTTCCGGTTCCTACATTGAAGACCTCGCCCTTGACTTGTTCCAACGGCGCATGGATCGCAAGGTCGACCGCTCTCGCCGTATCCTCTGCATAAACCCAATCCCTGGCAGCAGAACCGTCACCGTGAACGGTAAGTGGCTCACCCAGGATGCAGCTCGTAACAAACCGGGGTATTAATTTTTCAAGGTGTTGTCTCGGTCCGTAGTTATTGAAAGGCCTTATGATAACTCCCGGGATGTCGTGTGCGATAATATAGGAGTAAACAAGCCGGTCAGCACCTGCCTTTGCTGCCGCATAGGGGCTCGTCGGGTTGAGCGGATGATTCTCATCCATAGGCTCATACGCTGCGGTGCCATAGACTTCGGATGTGGAGATATGGATAAATCTTTCAATTTTTTCAGAATGTTTCAATACTGCATTGGCGACAGACTGGGTCCCCAGAACATCGGTGACAAAAAATACCCGATGAGAATAGAGTGAGCGCGCCACATGAGTCTCGGCAGCGAAATGGACAATAACATCCGCTCTCCCGACAAGGTCGCTTGTAAGGTCAAGGTTATTCATATCTCCATACCAGAATTCAAACCGCTTCGAACTCCGGATGTGTGCAGCAATATTCTCGATATCACCTGCATAGGTGAGGAGGTCAAGCACTATTATTTTGTAATCAGGATATTTCGTGAAGATATACTCGACAAAATTGCTGCCGATAAACCCTGCGCCTCCGGTCACAAGAATCGTCCTCATGCATCCCTCCGAACCACTTTATTTTTTTACGAGTGACTTCAAGCACTTACTTATATATCTCACGTTCGTCTTTCCCAATGACGGATAGAGGGGAAGGGAAATCGTGCTGTTTCCTATGGCTTCTGCCACAGGAAAACTGCCTTCGCGGTATCCGAAAGTTTTCCGGTAATACCTGAGCAAATGAATCGGCCGGTAATTCACCGCCACTCCTATGTCTCGCTCCTGGAGTTCCCAGAGAAGGGAATCCCTTTTGTCCGGGGGAGCGAGCATGGTGAAGAGGTGCCGTGCATGCTTCACCCCGGGAAGCGTCTTCAGGAGTTTGATCCCTTTGATCTGTTTTAGTTCTTCTTCATAGCATCGCCAGAGGTCTTCCCGCTTCTGCCAGAGGGATTCGATTCTCTTGAGCTGTCCGATAAGAAGTGCGGCCTGAACATTATCCATATTGTATTTCCAGCCGAGAAGATGCATATCCCAATGTCTGTATCGCCCCGTATATCTCTCTGCGGCACCCTTATCAATCCCATGCTGCCGGAGCATCCTGAGGGAATCTGCCAAGGGGCCGGAATGCGTACTGATTGCCCCGCCTTCCCCCGAGGTAATATTTTTGGTTGCATAAAAACTGAAACATACGGCATCTGTAAGCTGCCCCACGGTAACCCCGTCCCGGGAGGCTTCAATCGCGTGTGCCGCATCTTCAATGAGCAGAAGCTTATACCGGTCCGCAATCGAGCGTATTGTCTTCATATCACACATCTGTCCATAGAGGTGAACAGGGAGTATGGCCTTCGTTTTTTTTGTTATGGCAGCTTCAAGCAGTTCTGCATTAATATTTCCGGTTTCTTCCTCAACGTCGACGAATACCGGTTTCGCTCCCGCATGGAGAACCGCATTTGCCGTTGCGCAGAAACTCATCGGGGTGGTGATAACCTCATCGCCGGGTCCGATCCCGAGTGCCATAACGCTGAGATGGAGCGCCGCCGTACAGCTTGTCACACCCACCGTATGCCTGATGCCGAGATAAGCGGAAAAATCATCTTCAAATGCCTTGACTTCTTCTCCGGTGGTGAGAAATATTGACCTGAGAACTCTACGAACCCTTTGGATATCCTTCTCATCTATGTTATGACGGAAAAACTCTATTTTTTTCATCGAAATTATTATAAAATAAATAAAATTTCAAAGCCAATGGTATCTGAAGAGACAAAGAAAACTCCTGATCCAACTCCTGATTTTTCAGTCGTAATACCCATTTTTAATGAGGAAGAGAACATCCCCGAGCTCTACAGAAGGCTCACGGCTGTCATGGAAAAACTGGGCTCCTATGAAATCATTATGGTCGACGATGGAAGCAGGGACAGGAGCTGGAACATGATACGAGATTTACATGCAGAGGACGGACGGATCAAGGGGATAAGTTTCTCGCGGAATTTCGGGCATCACATCGCGGTACTTGCGGGCATAGATCATTGCAGAGGCAATTACACAATTCTCATGGACGGTGACCTGCAGGATCAACCGGAAGAAATACCCGGGCTGGTCGAAAAAGCAAAGGAAGGATATGATATAGTCCAGGGGATAGCCCCGAGGAGACATGCGGGGCCGTTGCAGAATCTCTTTTCAAGAGCGTTTCATAGCCTGTTCGTAAAAATCTCGACGGTCGACCCGAAAACCAGAATTAGTCTCTTCAGATGTATAGGCAGACCTGTCGTTGACTCTATCAAGAAACTCCCGGAGAGATCGATTTTTTTAGGTGGCATTATCTCCTGGGTTGGCTTTAGCGCAACCCACAAATCAGTTACCAGAGTGCCGAGACATGCAGGCCGAAGCAAATATCATTTCATGAAACGTCTTGCCCTAGCGATGAATGCGGTAACGTCTTTTTCGGAGCGCCCTTTGATTTATATATTCCAGTTGGGGATATTGGTAACTTTTTTCAGTCTCTGCATGTTTAGTTATGCACTCTTTAAAAAATTTGTCCATGGGGTAGCAATTCTTGGATGGACTTCTCTTATCGCAGCGATTTTCCTTTCGACGGGGCTGATTACTCTCAGCCTCAGCATTATTGGCCTCTATATATCAAAACTGTTCATAGAAATCAAAAACAGACCCCGGTATATTATCAGAGCCACGACAGAAGAATAATGACCAAAGTTACCGATAACTATCGGAAAAATGCCGACCACGAACTGTTTCTCAATAAGTTGAATGCAGCTCTGGTCCGGATGGAGAATCACTATATCTCAGAACAGCCGGACTCGGCCCTTCCCGTGGTTTTTATATGCGGAGCACCGAGATGTGGTACAACCCTTATGACCCAGATTCTCGCACGATCGGATTGTTTCGGCTATATCGATAATTTCGTCGCCCGTTTCTGGCGGGCCCCCTTTGTCGGGCTCATTCTGGAAAAAATTCTCGGCTTAAGGAACCTGCCCCATGAGGGAATGAAGACTTTCGTATCCGATTTCGGAAGAACCCCCGGCATCCTTGATCCGCATGAATTTACCTATTTTTGGGAGTACTGGCTTAAACCCGACATCGAACACCATCTGCTCCCCGCAGACCATATGAAAAAAATTGATGTGCAAGGCTTACGAAAAACGATAAACGCGATAGAAAGCCTTTTTCGTCAACCTGTTTTCTTTAAAAATATCTGGTTTATGAGCAACCCTCGCCTTGCGCATCTCCTATTCCCGACTGCCTATATAATTGTCATGCAGAGAGACATCCTGTCCAATTCCCTTTCGATCCTGAACGCAAGAAAGAGGTACTGCGGAGATCCCCGCGAATGGTTTTCAGTCCGCCCCCCTGATTATCAATTTCTCATGACCAAATCCCCCGAGATGCAGATCATTGGTCAGATAACTAAAATTAATGCTGAGATAGCAAGACAAACAAAGGATTTTCCCGAGAAGATAATTCAGGTAACCTATGAAAATCTCTGCAAGAATCCCGTAAAAACATTTATGGAGATAGTCTCACGCATCGGAATACAGGACAAAAATCTGTCTTTTGTCAAACAAAAATTGCAGGGGGCTTTCCCGGTAAAAAAAGCACGGTGTTCGCCTGTGACAGAGAAAAAATTCAGGGAAGCTCTCAAGAAATATTCCGGATGAACCCGGATTTACAAAGCATATGTCGCAAAGAAGTCCCTGAATGTTTCGGCTTTTCGGATAACCTTGTATGAATGGTTTTTCTTTACCAAAATCGGGGGATGAGGACGAATAAACGGCGGGTTAAGAACTACCGTATATGCTCCGACGTTCCTGAAAAGAAAAAAATCACCACGCTTCACCTCTGAACAAGCGAAGTTTCGCAGGAGGTAATCAGCCTCCATGCAGGTATAGCCAACGACCTGGTAAATATATTTGCTCCCGTCTTTCACGTTGCCGTCCGGACTGATAACCTGAGCGGGCAAGTTGAATCTGTGCATGGTGGGTTTTATATTGTGCACGCTCCCGTCCACAACAACAAACTGTCTGGTTCTTATTTTTTTCACCTCAATTACATTACAAACAAAATCAAATGCCTGTCCGACCAGGGAAATACCCGGTTCAACAATTAAATAAGGATGGAAACTGGAATTCACGAATTTTTTGAGTTCATTAATAATAATCTCTGCGTATTCTTCGAAGCTCGGGAACTGCATGGTTGTCATCTCTCTCGGGGCCCGTCCGAAATTGCCGCCTATATCAATATATTGCACCTCTCCAGGAAGATATCTGACTGCTATCTCGCATAACCTGGCGGTAATGTCCTGAAAAATATATTTGCTTCTGCTTTGCGAGGAATAATGGGAATGGAGACAAAGGATCTTCACATTCGGGATATCATGGAGTCTTGATACAGCTTGCTGCAAGTCCCCGTTTTCCATACAGAAGCCGAACCTGCTTGTCCCAACCCGCAATCCCCGTGCCTTTGGCATTGCGAAATTAGCTCTCACCCCAATGCTAACTTCTTTGTGTGGATTTTTGCGGCAGTATTGCCTCAGATAATCTATTTCATAAAAAGAATCAAGGTTAACCATGCTTCCCCGGGACAGTGCCGTCCTCAATTCGCTATAACTTTTCACGGGCCCGTTGAAAATAATGCGGGAAGCATCCCCGATAAGCCTTCGCGCCAGATCATATTCAAGACCCGATACCACTTCCGCATAAGCCCCGAAGGAATGCATGGCCCTGCAGAGGTAAGGGACATAATTTGCCTTATAGGAATAAGCTATGATACATCGGTCATAGAGCGAAGAGAATGCCTGATACATTCTCAGATAATCTTCCTCCATGGTATCATAGTTGAAAATATAGTAAGGGGGTTTGATACATCTGCCATCTGCCGTATATATGTCCAACTTTATCCTCCCTTATAGGGTGCGGTGCTGAAACTAATTTTTATTTTTTTGCTGTATCTGTCAAGTTTCCTGGTAACATCCTCGACAGTCCTGCCGGTTACTATGACATATCCGAGTTTGTCAGCTCCACTCTCAATTTTCCTGACCCTGTCTCCTGATCCATATAATACCTGAAGGTCAACGATATCGCGCTTATTCTTCAGTTCTTCAATCCCCGTAATATTTCTGATAACACCTGTTGTTTCCGAGGTCAGGATTCTGACACCGGCAGGTATTGCCTGCTTTTTTTCCAGGCAAGGCTTCAGACCCAGCGCCAATTCGATCGTCGCACGAATAGTGTCAATTCCCGAGTGAATTGTAATCATTGAAGGCAGACAATTCCCTCCGAGGCGTGCTCCCATTTCAAGTATTTTCGGCCCTGATTCTGTAACCATAATGTCAAAATTAACCGGCCCCTCGTGTATACTCAAAGCTGCGACTCCCCGCTGAACAACCTCCTTGATCTTGGCCTGGATATCTGCAGGAAGAACAGAGGGTACTGTATGTCCCAGTGGAATATACCGCGGCGGTCTTGTAATCTTTTTATTGGTAATATAGATCATGTCTGTTTTTCCCTGAAGAGAGAAAGATTCTCCGCCAACTTCCAACCCTTGCAGGAATTCTTCAACTATGACGGTGCCATCCTGTGATTCTTTTTGGGCCAATGGTAAAACAGCTGATAGCTCTTTTCTGTTATGAACCTTAAAAATACCTTTGCTCGCATAACTGGAAGATGGCTTCACCATGAGCGGAAATGCAAGGTCAGAACAAATAGTCTTGATATCTGCCGGGCTTTTTGCAAGGCGGAATGCAGCTATGGGTATACGGTGATCCGCAAAAACTTTTTTCATGAGAAACTTGTTTGTCGCTGTCCGGGCAACATCCGGAGACAGACCGGGAAGGCGGAGTTTCTCTGCAACATACGCAGTGGGAACAACCGCGACTTCTGTGGAAAGCGTCATGATTCCGTCAATCTTGTACTTCCTGGCAACGAGTAACAACGCATCGGCATCATGGGTACTTACCACCTCGGAATGGTCCGCATAGCGGAAACCCGGCGCATCGGTGTCTTTGTCAGCAGTAATGGTAATAATGCCCATTTCCCTGGCTTTCATGATTGCCGGGACCTGGAATATCCCTGCTCCGACTATAAACAATCGCTTGCCGGAGAGATCAGCCTTGCGGGAAAATCCTTTTATGTGCTTTCTATTCGTCACAGTTATTCGAACAGTGTCATTGTCCCCTGAACTTATTTATAATATCACATGGAGTTGTTCATCAGAATTTGATGGCGTTAAGGTTTCTATGAGCCACGTGCCCACTTTTGACCCTGTTTTTTTTCAACGTCTGAAACAGGCGGAAAAAAACCATTTCTGGTTCGTGACACGGAGAAAATGGATTTTCGAAAAAATCAGGAAATTTTCTCCTCCCCCGGCCATCCTGCTCGAAGTCGGCTGCGGTACAGGCAACGTAAGCAGTTATTTGGCAAAGAAAGGGTATCAGGTAACAGGCTGCGAATATTACCAGGAGGCCATCAGTACTGCCTGGCCGGGCTTTCACATAATCCAGGGGGATGCACAAAACCTGCCTTTTGCAGACAGTTCTTTCGACATAGTTGGGATCTTCGATGTAATCGAGCACTTCCAGGACGATACTGCGCTGATCAGGGAGGCAACCCGGGTTGTCAGAAAAGGGGGAATTATCGCAGTTTCAGTCCCTGCCAGAGAAGAATTATGGAGTTTTGTCGACGAAGCCTCATATCACAAGCGGAGATATGAGAAAGAGAACCTGGAGCGCATATTTTCCGACTCCCTGCTGACTCCTCTGAGTATTGAATACATATTCATGTCCCTTTATGTTCCCATGAAATTTACGCGCCGGGCAGGCAGGAAAAACGACAATATGTTTGCGATCAACAAGGTTGTAAATGGAATGATGAAAGGTCTTTTTACTCTGGAAAGAATTTTCTCAAGGGGTTTTCCCCTGCCTATCGGTACTTCCCTTATCGCTGTTGCACAAAAAAATTGACCATCCCTGAAGAGCTTTGGGAAGGTCCGCTCTTATACTATCGGCAAAAAAATCCGCTCAAACAATCGGCACTGCCGATATCCGGGGGATTTTTGAATTATTCCCAGCCGATCCCTCTTGCATTGAGATAGTCCTGAACCTGCGTATTACCTAACCGTGCGGCATTTTGATAGTCCGTGACCGCCTGCGGGTGATTGCCAAGGCGTTCATATGCAATACCACGGTTGAAGAAAGCCTTGTCGAACAAGGGGTCCAGATCAACCGCTCTGGTAAAATCTTCAACAGCCTTCTGAATTTCATTCACCTGCATATACGTATTGCCCCGGTTGTTGTAGACTTCAGCCCTCGCCGGGTCCAACCGGAGAGCTTCTGTATAGTCTTCAATCGCTTCCTGGTGCATCGTTAATCTCTTATGGACATTCCCCCTGTTGAAATAGGTCCTCGCATCATTTTTGTTCAGAGTAATGGCAGTGTGAAGGTCATCCAATGCTGCCTGGTAATTGCCTGTTTTTGCATAGGAAAGAGCGCGGTTATTATATGCCTTTGCAGATGCGGGCTCCAGATGAATAGCCCTTGTGTAATCTTTGATTGCCTGAGAGAAACTGCCTGACGCAGCATATGCATTTCCCCTGCCGGTATAAGCAACCGGAATTTCATAATATTCCAGTTCCCTGTTCCATAATGACAGTGAATTTCTCCAGACCGCCGTCTGCCTGACCGTCAGGATCATAAGGCAAATGAGGATGCCGCTCAGCGCAGCAAGCGTCACAACCCTCCCGGGGCTTATCCAGGCTTTCCGCACAGGACGAGATTGCTTCCACAGCCATGCAACTCCCAATCCGGCAAGGAAAAACGGCCCGATGCTCGGCAGATACATATATCGGTCTGCTGCTGCCTGCTGGCCTACCCTGATGATCCCAAGCACGGGGGACAAGGTCACGAGAAAAAAGATCCAGGCCGCAAGGAACACTTTTTGTTTTTTCCATATCAGGACGCAGAAAACTGTGATAAGAGCAATGGCCAGGACTGCAGCGATAGAATGCAGCGATAACCACGACGGCGCAGACGAATAAGGATAGAGCGGAACAAGGTCTGCAGGCCAAAGGGTCTTGAACAGATAGAAACCAGGAGCACGGAGCGCAATGAGCAAGCGCTCACTGAGGGGTGATGTGAATGATGCGATTTCCCGCTGCTGGGCGATCACGGTCACGATCACTATGGCTATGCTCATGATAAAAAAGGGAACTTTTTCAATGAGTATCCGGGAAAGCGAACGGAGTGAATCTCGAAAATGCAGCCTGCCGGGTGGCACAGCGTCCAGAATCAGAAGAACCACGGGCAGCGTCACTGCCAGTGGTTTGCTCATCAGGGAAAAAGCGAAAGCGAGCAGACTGAATGTATAGTATGCTATTTTTCGCCTCCGGATGTCTGATGAAACATAGTTCAGATATGAAAGGATGCTCAGGAGATAAAAAAAGGTGAAGAGCAGGTCTTTTCTCTCGGATATCCACGCAACAGATTCAACATGAACCGGGTGGAGGCCGAAGAGAAGGCCGGTGACGGCTGCAACCAGAGGTGGATGCAGTGTGGAGGATAAACTGCCTGCCTGCCGGTACCGGAGCAGCCGGCTGGTCAAGAGAACAACAAGGAACGTGTTGAGTGCATGGAGCACTATGCTGGTAAGATGGTGTCCTGCGGGATTCAATCCCCAAAATGTGTAATCAAGAGCATGAGAGAACCATGTCAGGGGATGCCAGTTCTGCATGTGGAAAGAAGAAAACATCCATGCGAAGAAGGGTAAATCCAGCGTCCGGATATGAGGGTTTTCATAGACATAATCGGGATCATCCCAGTTGACGAAACTATTATTGAGCGCCGGAATATAGACAACAAAGGCCATAAGGCAACAGAATAAGGCAACCCGCCCTATCTTGGGGCGACTGATTCGAGAAGTCTCGTTCATCCGGCTATTCGCCGGGGAATCGCGCAGTGGACTAATTTCCCGGAGCATACCAGGATAGCAGGGAACTGTTTTATTTCACTTTCATCCCGTTGCATCATTGTATTCCTCTTTTTTGACTGCGTAGACTTCAATCGTCCCCCCCCGCTTCATGAGCGCTTCAAGCAAAGAAAAGACGAGCGAGAGCGGTGCAAGGAAAGGGACAAGAAGAAAAGTTGCTCCGATATGGAAATACAATGCCCTGCTTCGCGCACCTGACAGGAGAGCCTTCCGGATGCGCTTTTTCCGCAAAAGGGTATAGAGCAGATTATGTTCTATACCGAACAGGTTCAGGAAGCTCTGAAGGTATCCGAACGGGTTGAACTCCGGGGAAAAGTGCCGAACCCTGCTGATCCGAAAATCCTCCCGTTCGAGCAGCAGCTTGATATTTTCGGCATTGAAATGATAGAGATGCCAGGGAATATCCAGGTGAAACCAGTGGCGGCCGGAAATCCTTGCCTGAAGGCTGTCCAGATTGGGTATTGCCAGTGCGAGCATGCCCCCAGGTCTCAGAATTCTCCTGCACTCCTCTATCGTAGCAACAGGTTCGGGGACATGCTCCAATACATGCCAGATGGTAATCCTGTCGAAAAAACTTTCCGGAAAATGCGCGTCGGCCAGGCTGCCGGTTTTCACATCCAGCCCCAGGTCTGTCCTCGCCGAGAAAGCGGTTTCGTCATTTAGTTCAAGTCCGTATACTTCCCAGTCGGATTCCCGCATAAGTGAGAGAAAGAGTCCGCGGGCGCACCCCACATCGAGGATACGGCCTTTGGGCATTTTTTCCTGAATCCTCCTGCATCGCCCTTTTCTGAAGAGGCGTATCAGCTTCTCTGCGGGGGATACAAACCTTGCCTTGTGGTCTCTGTATTGTTCTGTTGAATACAGAGCATTGAGATCTTCTCTATCAGGAAAGGGAAAAGTTATGCCGAGTCCGCAGTTGGGGCAGACACCTACATCGTATGATCGCCTGCCGGCTCTTATATCACTGAAGCGGAGTGAGTGCGCGGAATTCGAACCGCAGATCACACAGGATCTTGCGGATGGGCCTGTATCTCGGTGAAGCTTCACCCTTATTGAATCTCCGCCCGGGAAGTCTAGAAATTCCTGTTATTGTTGCAATCAATTCTGAATACTTCGTTATCTACCCTGGATGTTGAATTTCCAAATGCAGACGCTCTGAAGCAGGGTGTTTGTGCGGCGCCGGCAAAATCTATATTGGATTCTATACAATAGCTGAAACTAAGCCCTGTGCCAGGCCTGAAATTAGGCAGTGCATTTGTCGGGTCCCCCCCACCAGTCTGAATGGTATTGACATTTCCGAGGTTATCCTTTGCACAAACACCTAATGATATAGTGTAGTTACCGTTATCTGCGAAATATTGCTCTTCGAGCAGTCTTAAATTCTGGAGATTTGAGTAAGCCTCGGTCCGTGTGGCATTCCTCTGCTGTCCGATATAACCAGGGATGGCAATCATGGCAAGAATGCCGATAATGGCAACCACGATAATCAGCTCGATAAGTGTAAAGCCTCGTTTATCCATTCTGAAACCTCCTTATTGGCTTATATGCCTGATTATAGCATCTTCCTGTCTCATCTCAGACAAGACAACCCTGTACCTTACGGATTCTTCATTAGTCCGAATAAAGATTTTTCCTGTGTATCGTAACGCCAGACGCATCCTGGGCAATGATCTGTAGATAGAAAGGAGCAGCAGCGCTTTCACTACAGGCGATTTGACCGGAAGAACCCGCACCTGCTGTCCAGAGAGACCCTATGGATGGCCATGGTGACATCTCCCCCTGCAGACTCTGCTTTGCAGTAATATATTGCTGACATAAACCACTGCCCAGCAACTGGCCAAGCGCACTGTTGTTTAAATCGACGCCGACCTCGATCAGCCCGTTCCCGTCCGTATCATTCTCAACCACCCCCCCCCCGGGTCCGGTCCCCCAGGTAAGCCCTTTCTGGGCTGAATGAAGCCACCCCTGCAGTTCTGATTCAGATGCATGTGCGGCCCTGATCAGGGCTCCCTTCTTCGACCTTTCCTGCATGCCCAGATAGGCGGGGATAGCGACTGCCGCAAGAATGCCGATGATTGTAACGACAATCAGAAGTTCTATCAGGGTAAATCCCCCTCTCTTTCCAGAGGATATTTCGAAACTTTGGCTAAACATTCTCCCCTCCTTGCCCGGAATGAGCAGGTTCTTGAATAGGTTGTTCTTCACAACAAAAATAGTCTCTGTCTTCCTGCAAAGCAGAGCCTCCTGCGGGAGAAAGCCTGAATGCCTGCTCTCCGCAATCCACCCATGGTCCATACCCTGCGGTATGTGATAAATATCTTTGAGACAACGCAATCATGGCCTGCCATCATTCTGATCCCCGCGGTTAAGCCTTTCCCTGAGTGCGTCCGCTCTGAGTTTGGCCGGATGCCACCGGGGCAATCTCTCCATCGCTAATTCATACGCTGCAACTGCATCCCTGAACCGGCCTGTACGCGTAAAAACATCTCCCAGGGAGACAAGATATTCAGGATTCTCTCTTTGCATCGCCATTTTGGTCGCACGGATGATTATCATATTATAGATGAGTTCATCAGCTAACCGGGAACGGCCAATAAGCTGCTCCGTTTCCCCTGTTTTTCTCACGAAGACACAACTGATGCGGTCGATGTATACCGGAACCCACTTTTCGTTCTCCATGAGAGAGAAAAGCAGTGGCGGCACAAACCCTTCAAGACTCAAAGGCGATAGCATAATGATATTAATATGATAATGGTCCAACAGGCGTTCCCAGAGCGGAACTCCCATGGGTTCAGGTTCTGTCTTATTCACTGTCTTTCTGGAATTGAGGATCCAGCCGTATTCAGTGGATACTGTAGCATTCAGTTGTCTTGAATCAATAAAGTTCTGTTTCCACGGATATAATCTCCATGTCAGATATCCCCCATATGCGTATTCATTGAAAATATGTCCTTCGATCCTGTTTTTCTCGATAAAATCGACTGCGGATTCCGGAACAGTCACGGCTGTCGCCTTCTGAAATTCGACCTTGCCGGAAGCAAGTTCATGGGTTGCAAAAATAAGAACTGCACAGGCAACCAGCCCGGTTAATCCATACTGTATGAATGCATAGGTTTTTTTTGACATCCTCTTTTCTCCCATTGTTCTGATCACCCAGTCTAATTCCTTTGCCAACAGCATAATGCACACAATTGCATAGAAAATGATATACCGGGAAGCCTTCAGGCTCATGAACAGGAACCCCGCAAGCAGGAGGATATGGGTAAGATCGAGCTTTTTGTTTCTCAAAAGTGCAACAAACGGGAACAGAGCCACAAGAACCAGATAGTTATACTCAACAGGTTTCAGTTTGTTGAGATAAAGATAGAGCGGCGATTGTAATTCCTGGATTCCCTTCGCAAAAATACTGAATTTAGTATTAGTAACCATGAAAAACGCATCCCATCCATTCGGATTCAGAACGGATGCAGCCATCGCAATCCCTGTTGAAGTACAAAAAATAATCCACTCACGCTCTGTATAAGCCGACCGTTTAAAAGCCTTTTTCAACCCCTCTGAGAGCAGCGAGATCCCAAGGATTATAATCCCGATAATGAACCCTCCATGCATATTTGACCACAGAAGCATGACCGGTACAAGAAAGAATATTTTTTTGTCTCTCTGCACTCTGAAATCCTCCAGAACAGAAATTGCAACTGCGGTGAAGAGAATAGAAAAAAGCACGGGCCGCTCTCCTGTAGACCGGAGGGAAATGCTGAAAAGAAGAAAGAGAAAGACAAGGGCAACGAAAATGCTAACTCCGGATTTCTGTAAATGCCGGTATACCAGAAACAGGGTGAGGACAAGAAGTGCTGATCTCAGGATAATGATGCCCTGGGCGCCAAAATTACTAAAGAGGATGTAGAAGATACTCTGAGCAAGCCAATATTGTCTGAGTATAAAATGTTCCCGTTCAGGAAAGAGGTTTTTGTTCTCCCCGACAAGTGAGGTGAAAGAAAAAATATCCTGAGAGGGGAGATTATATTCAGTCAAGATATATCTTCCGCTGGCAAGGTGCCACCAGAAATCATAATCCCAGAGGTTTATCCTGAGGAAGACCAGGAGTGCCGAAAGAAAAAACAGGCCAAGGACAAATGCCTTCCCGATCTTTATCCATTTTTTGGAAATTATTGATGAATTTCCTGTTTCCATTGTTCTTTCATAGACTCCAGTCTTTGCCTCTCGGGATGGAGTCTGGGCAGTCTGCTTGCAGCAATTTCATACGCCTTGATCGCATCCTCAAACCTGCCAGTCTTGATAAAGATATCTCCAAGGTCTTTCACAAACAGAGGATTATTCGTTATTATCGTCATATTGATAGCCCTGACAATCAGGAGATTATACACAATGTCTTTTTGCACAGCGTTTCGCTGGATAATTTCCTGATTTTCCGGTGTATCCCTGACAAATACTATACTGATGGGATCGGCATAAACGGGCCTCCACTCCTTTCCCTCAAGAAGCTTCAGGAGAAGTGGAGGAACGCCCCCCTGGATGCCGAGGGTATTGAGAAAAATGATCTCGATATCATAATGGTCTAATATCCGCTCCCATAAGGGAAGTTTACCCGGAGAAGGTGCATTTCCCCTGACAGAATCTACTGTTCCATATACCCACTTGTATTCTGTTATCACGGTATTGTTCAGCCATCGTGTGTCGACAAAGTTCTTTTTCCATGGATACAGACGCCACGAGAGATATCCACCGAACCCGAAATCGTTGAAGATATTCCCCTCGAGATGGTTCTTCTCGATAAAATTTACTGCTCCCTGGGGAACGGAAAACTTCACTGCTTTATTGAATTTCAGCCACTCGAATTTTACAACTCCCACCAGAAACAGGACTGATGAGATAAGGATAAATACCGCAAAAAGTTGGGGAAGAACAGTTTGTATCCGTTCGTTTCTGAGTTTTTCCGAAAAAAGTTTCTCAGCAAAATACTCAATCTCCCTGCCGACTATTACTATGCCGATGATCATAAAAAATGCCATAAACCTCACCGCACTAAGGCTCATTGCGCAGAGACCGACAAGGAGAATAATGCGGCTCAATGCCATACGCCGTGCACGGAATACCAGCACAACCACCGAGAGGACCAGCAAAGCAATGTATCCGAAATCTACCGCCCGGATTTTGTTCCAATACAGGACAAAGACATTCTGGTATTCCTGGGAATCCAGGGGGAGCAGCCTTGCTTCGTCTGAGAGCCTGTAAAGGATCGTATCGTATCCGTTGGGATTGAGTCCCGTTACCAGGATTGATGAGACCGCTATAAGATAGAAAATTATCATATCCTTCGTGCTGTATGGGTCTTTTTTAAAAATAATTCCCAGAGTCTCTCCTGCAAGAAATGCACCTATTATCAATATTCCTATCATATATCCCGCGTGAAGATTGGCCCAGAGGACCATCACGGGAACGAGAAGCCATATTGTCTTATTCCTTGTTTTGCGGTAACTGTCAAGAATGAAAAATACAATCACTGACAGCAGGAAGCTGAAAAGGACAGGCCTCTCCCCGACAAAGGTCAAAAAGGTATTAAAGAGCATGAATAGAAATACAAAGATAATATAGAACCTCACCTTTTCTCTTTTCAGCCCCCAGAAGACCAGAACAAGGATAAGCAGCAGGATGCTGGACCGCAGAAAAATCATCCCGGCATCACCGAACGTCTTATAGACGAGGTAAAAGATTATCTGAGACAACCAGTAATTCTTGAGAATCACAGCCTCATGCAGAGGGAACAGGTTTTTGTTTTCAGCAAGCGCTGAAGTGAACGAAAAAGGATCATGATCAGGGACATGGCCGGTTTCAAGGATATACCTTCCTGTAGCAATATGCCACCAGAAGTCATAATCCCAGAGCGGCATCGAAAGAAATACGTAATAACACGAGAAGAAAAGGATCAGGAAGGAAAGGAAGATAAGCATTCGGAAGGCTTTATTTTTCATAAAAAGGAAAATCAGGTTAGGGGTTTCCCCCTAACCTGATGAAAATTGTTAGTCGGAATACAGAGTCTTGTCGTGGATTACAATTCCGTCAGCATCCTGGGCAACGACATTGATAAAGAAAGGAGCTGCAGCTGATTCACTGCAGGTAATCTGTCCGGAAGATGCGGCCCCGGATGTCCAGAGAGAGCCTATGCCAGCCCAGGGAGACATCTCTGCCTGCAATGACTGTTTTGCAGCGACATACTGAGCACATAAACCGCTGCCGACCAGCTGACCGAGTGCGCTGTTATTCATGTCGGTTCCCGGTTCAATAAGGCCATTGCCGTCTGTGTCAACTTCCGTAATGCCGCCCTGTGGTCCTGTACCTGCAGCAAGCCCCTTCAACCCGGAATTAAGCCATGCCTGAAGGTCCGGTTCGGATGCTGCTGCCGCTCTTGTTACCGCGCCCTTTCTGCTTCTTTCCTGCATGCCGATGTACCCGGGAATCGCGATCGCTGCCAGGATACCGATAATTGCAACAACGATCAGCAGTTCGATAAGGGTAAATCCTCTCTCATCTCTCACTTTCATCTTGTTGATTGTCTGAAACATGCTTCCCCCTTTCGGTGAATTTGATTATTTCTGTTGGCCAATCATTGTTTAAAAGACCAACGCCCTCACAAAAATCCCTTTTCCCCTGCTATCACCTCCTTCAATATTTTTGATAATTTCATAGCTAGCAATCTCCGTACCAGCTTTGGATATAAAATTTCCAGGAATGCTATTAGAGAAAATAATAAGAAAAATCAATTGGTTTTATATTTTACATCGCCTCTCTCTTTAATCTTTACCCGAATGGCAATGCACCGTTATTCCACTTGTGTCAGGAGAATGACAAAATTTGTCATAATTCTGCGATTCTCTTATTCCCAGCTGTTGATATCCTGGTTTTCCCCTTCGCCACCGGGCGACCCGTCTGCTCCGTAGGAATAGAGATCATAATCTCCGTGGTTGCCGGGCGATTCATAATGATATGGCATGCCCCACGGGTCGTTCGGAACTGCTTTCTTTAAATAAGGTCCATCCCAGTTGTTCACCCCGGGGTCTGTGAGAAGAGCTTCCAAGCCTTCGCTTGTCGTCGGATACCTGCCGGTATCGAGCCTGAAAGTATCGAGCGCCTGTCCGAGAAGTTCTATCTGGGTCTTGACAGCAGACTGTTTTCCCTTGCCGATCTTGCCGAAAAATCTTGGCGCTACAAGAGCAGCGAGCATACCGAGAATAACCATAACAACAATCAGTTCAACAAGGGTAAATCCCCGTTTATTCATCATCTGTCTCTGCATTCTCTGCATTCTTACCTCCTCACTTTTCTCTGGTTCGTCGTCTCTCTATAATACCCGATGCAGGCTGCGTGCATCAAATTATCAAGGGAACATGAACAGACAAAACTGAGCAGCAAAAGCACAGACTTCCCATAGGGATTCAGAAATCCTCTTTACCAAAAAATATCACAGATGCTAAAATTGCTGCAATCCATGTCCTACAAAAGCATTCGACACTGGCCTGAGACTGAAAGACCTCGAGAGCGTCTGATAAAATTCGGCGCCTCCCGTCTCTCTGAAGCCCAGCTCCTTGCGATCATACTCAGGACAGGGGGAGGGGGGAAGAGTGCTCTTGACCTCGCACTGGAGATGCTGAATACCTTCAGGAACCTCAGGAACATCGAGAGCGCGGCTCAGAGCGAGTTCAGATCCCTGAAAGGGATAGGTGCTGCAAAGATTGCCCAGATCAAGGCCGCACTTGAGCTGGGCAGAAGACTGTCTGAAGAGCCGAACGAAAAAGGTCCGGCCTTTTCTTCTGCACAGGACGTCTTTATTTTTTATGCCCAACGGATGAGAATCCTGAAGAAGGAAGTATTTCGGAGTGCGCTGCTGGATGCGAAGAACCGCATGTTCTCAGACTATCAATTATCCGAAGGCACTCTCACCAATTCGCTCATCCACCCCAGGGAGGCTTTCCGGGAAGCCATACGCGAAGCGGCGGCATCAGTGATTTTCGTCCATAACCACCCAAGCGGCGACCCTGTACCAAGCCGGGAGGATATAGCCATTACCGAGCGCCTCGTTCAGGCAGGGGAAATTATCGGCATCAAAGTGCTCGACCATGTGATTATCGGAGACAGCACGTATACAAGTATGATGGAGAAAGGCTATATTAAGAATAACCAATAACCAAAATAGCAATAACCAGACAAACTGAAAACAGCCAAATTCCCAAGGAACAGATATTTTCAATTCTTGCCTTTGAATTTGTAACTTATTTGATAATTGGTGTTTGGTACTTGGGAATTCATAATTGAGGAGGTCTTATGGCAAAGATTCAAAGAGCGATTCTCAGCGTTTCAAACAAAAAGGGGCTCCTTGAGTTCGCAAAGGAACTGTCCTCGATGGGAGTGGAGATACTGTCAACTGGAGGTACTGCCAGGACACTGCGGGAAGGAGGTATTCCCGTAAAAGACGTTTCAGAACATACGGGTTTTCCCGAAATGCTCGACGGAAGAGTAAAAACGCTCCATCCAAAAATCCACGGGGGACTCCTGTCGAGAAGGAAGAACCCGAAAGACATGGAAGAGATCGAAAAGCATGGGATTGTCCCCATTGATATGGTGGTGGTCAATCTGTATCCGTTTGAGGAAACGATATCCAAACCGGACGTCACGTTCGAAGACGCGATTGAGAATATCGACATCGGCGGACCGACTATGCTCCGGTCGGCTGCGAAAAATTTCCAGGACGTTGCGGTTGTTGTGAATCCGTCCGACTATCCGGCTCTTATAAAAGAGATGAAGGAAATGAACGGAGAGATTTCATACAAAAGCAAACTGGAACTTGCACAAAAGGTATTCAGCCATACTTCGCGGTATGATGCCCTCATCGCTGGTTACCTTGACAAGGTCCTCAAAGAAAGTAGCATATCATAGAGAGGATTTTATTCCGACATCTGATATTTTTTCATTATCCGGCCGCCCTGGTCGCCTCTGGCGCCGCCGAAGGCGGGTAAACTTGACCGGATAATCCAGTTTCTCCTCTGGATTCCCCGATCAAGCCGGGGAATGATGCGAATATATCTCTTAATTTTTTTTGGAGACGTTGAAAAGGTAATAATACCTATATGAAGGTTCTCGTCATCGGCAGCGGCGGAAAAGAGCATGCGATTGTGTGGAAACTTTCGCAGAGCAGACATGTCACCAATATATACTGTGCTCCGGGAAATGCCGGCATGGCAGAGATTGCAGAGTGCATAGATGTGAAACCCACCGACTTCAATACGCTCATTGATTTTGTGAAATACGAATGGATTGACCTGACAATAGTCGACACTCCCGCACTCCTTTCACAGGGCATCGTGGATATGTTCCTCAGAGAAGGATGCAAGATATTCGGCCCGGAGAAAGGACCTGCGGAGATCAGCGCAAGCAGGGTATTCACCAAGGAACTCATGAAGCGTTTCGGAATCCCTACAGCTGAATATACGGTATTTTCTTCATACCTTCATGCCCTGGATTTCGTCAGATTGAAAGGAGCTCCGCTCGTGATAAAAACCGCCGGGCATGCCCCTGCAACTGATGTCTTTCTGGCACAGACAGTCGACCGTGCGGTTGAAATACTCAGGCTTATCATGAAAGACAGCATGCTCGGTGAGGCGGGGAGACGCGTTCTTATAGAAAGACCTGTCGAGGGGCAGAGATTCTCGTATGTTGCAATAACCGATGGTTCTACGATTCTGCCTCTCTCCGGACTGTCTGTTTTCAGGGAATCCGGGGATGCAGGAACAGACTTTCCCCCTGGAGATGCCGGCGCATTGAGTTCTGCCCGCCATCTATCCCCTGCACGTGAATCTGCAGTGACCGAAAAAATCCTGAGGCCGCTCCTCAAGGCAATGCGCTCCAAAGTTATACCATACAGGGGTATCCTCTCTCTGGATCTTGTGTTCAGGAATGGGATACCGTTTGTCTGCGAACTGCACAGCAGTTTTCAGAATCTGGAGGCTCAAACTGTCCTTCCAAGATTAGGGACTGATTACGTGGACCTCCTCTCATCAACCATCAAAGAGAGGCTTGCAGAGGTTTCTGTTTCATGGGAAGAGGATGCTTCATTATGCATAGCCGTTTTTTCTGAATACCGGGATGGACTGCATTCGGAAAGATCAAAGATAACAGGCCTTGAAAAAATAAAAAATTTGAAAGATATTATGGTATTCCATGAAGATACTGCGTTTGACAATCACGATACAGTTGTTGCCGGGAGCAAGGTCATGAGCGTGACCGCAACAGGCCCTGATCTTGGAAAAGCCGGGCCAAAGGCATATGACGCAGTCGGGAAGATTCAGTTCAAGGGGAAGCGGTACAGGAAAAATCTGGGAGATCCAACTTGCTCATGAATTACCCAGGGTCTTCCCGGGAAAAAGGAGACAGCATGAAACCAAAGGTTTTCATAGTAATGGGCAGCGATTCAGACTTGCCGGTCATGGCAGGATCAGAAGAGATTCTCAGAAAATTCAATATCCCGTATGAGACCACAATCGCCTCTGCCCACCGGTCACCCGGGCGGGCAGTCAAGATCGCATCTGAAGCTGAAAAACAAGGTGTTGAGGTGATAATCGCAGGAGCCGGCATGGCAGCTCATCTGGCCGGTGTGCTCGCAGCCCATACGATACTCCCGGTTATCGGTGTGCCTATAGATTCCTCATCCTTCCACGGCCTTGATGCACTGCTGTCCACTGTACAGATGCCTCCCGGTGTTCCCGTTGCAACAGTTGCCGTGGGAAAAAACGGAGCAAAAAATGCGGCAATCCTTGCCGTGCAGATTCTTGCGCGGAAAGACCCCGCTCTTGCCAGGCGGTTGAAACGGTTCAAAAGACACCTGACCGAAGAGGTCGAAAAGAAGGCCGAGGCATTGAAAGGCCGCCCACGCTAGGAGATGAAGGTTCACCTCGACTGTTTCCCCTGTTTCCTCCGTCAGTCTCTCATTGCCCTCAGGCTCGGCACTCGCGACGAGTCTCTCCATGAGGAAGTTCTGAAGGCTGTGCTCGCCGATATCCGGGACACCGACACCGCAAAACCGCCTGCACATACGACAACCTTTATCCACAGGAGGATACGGCAGATGCTCGCGAAAGACCCTTTCCAGGGCATTAAATCCGAATACAACGGGAAAGCGCTTGCATTGTATCCCTCATTAAAGAGACTTATTGAACAAAGTCGCGACCCTCTCAGGACAGCTGTGAGGCTGGCTGTGGCCGGCAATGTCATAGACTTCGGCATCTTCTCTTCTGTAGATATCGAGGGCACCATTGCAAAATCCCTGGAAAACACTTTTGCCGAAGACGATTATCCCTCATTTGCGGAATCTGTTCGCAGTACCGACGAAATAGTCTATCTCCTTGATAACGCAGGAGAAATTGTTTTTGACAGGCTTTGCATCGAGACACTGATTCAGGCAGACAAAAAGATCAAGGCAGTGGTAAAAGGCTCACCTGTCCTGAACGATGCCACCATAGCAGATGCCCGTGAGTCAGGCCTCGCAGACATATGTGAGGTGATCGATAACGGGTCCGATGCAGTGGGGACGATCCTCGAATGGACATCCCCCGAGTTCAGGGAGATTTTTCAGAACGCGCAATTGATTATCAGCAAAGGACAGGGCAACTTTGAAACACTGCATGAAACCGCGAAGAATATCTTCTACCTCTTCCAGTCCAAATGCGAGGTACTTTCACGGGAACTTGGTCTTCCTCCTGGTTCAATGCTCCTCAGAAAGTCGTGAATATTGCCTAAACCTGATAATTTATCTGCCGCCCTGAATCTGCTCAATCGCTTCCTGTGCAATTGTCCTGACGTTCATGTCTTCGTCATTCAACAGTTCGTTCAGATAAGGGATTGTTTCTTTGTCGCCGATTACCCCAAGAAGATATGCTATATCTCCCCGGGTAACAGGGTCCTCTTTGCTGAGGAGCGGCAGGATTGAGGGGAGCGCCCTGGAAACGTTTTCAGGGTCCTCATCTTTCATGGTCTCAATAAGCGCAGTCGCTCCGATTCTGACGCGCATCCTCTCGTCTGACATCAGATAGCCGATATATTCGTAAAGGCTTTTGTCATGCTTATACATATCGATGATGTTGTCAAGCAGGCCGTTTTCCATATAATCGGCAATCATTTTTTTCAGGTCAAACTCTTCGTGCTTTTCCGGTTCCATACCGGGTTTATCTTACACCAAGGTTCCCGGTTCTGTCACTCTGGGGAGGCAAGAAGACTCCTCAAAATTCCCTCTCCCCTTGCGGGAGAGGGGGATTTTCTGGTCAATGAGGCCCAAGATGTACAGACTTTGATGAGACTGGGAATAATTCGCATATATTTTGTATAGATATGAAGGATTAGTAATTGTTGTATAATCTTTGTACGAAAAATTTTCGCTGAGACAAGAACCATGAAAATTCATAATACACTTACAGGACAAAAAGAAGTCTTCGCGCCTTTGGTCCCCGGACGGGTGAGCATGTACGCCTGCGGGGTAACTGTATATGATTACTGCCATATCGGTCATGCGCGGAGTGCCATCGTCTTTGATGTAATCCGGAGATACCTGCACTACAAAGGATATCAGGTCGTCTATGTGAGGAATTTTACCGATATCGACGACAAGATCATCAGCAGGGCCAGAGAAGAGGGTGTTGCCTGGGATGTTATCGCGCAAAAATACACGGAGGCATACTATGAGGATATGGATATGCTCGGCGTCGGCAGGGCAGACGTTGAGCCCAAAGCAACAGAACATATCAAGGAAATGATAGAGATCATCCAGGGACTGATCGGGAAAGGGATTGCATATGTATCTGACGGCAGCGTCTACTTCGCTGTGGAGAAATTTCCTTCCTACGGGAAATTGTCGAAAAGAGACATGAATGAACTGCTCGCAGGTGCACGGGTCGATATTGACAAAAACAAGAAGAACCCCCTGGATTTTGCCCTCTGGAAAAACTCAAAGGAAGGCGAGCCCTTCTGGGAGAGCCCCTGGGGACTGGGAAGGCCGGGATGGCATATCGAATGTTCAGCCATGTCTCTCAAACACCTCGGTGAGAGCTTCGATATCCACGGAGGTGGAGCAGACCTGCTTTTCCCCCATCATGAAAATGAAATCGCCCAGTCAGAGGCGTTTACCGGAAACCCCTTCGCAAAGTACTGGGTGCATAACGGGTTTATTACTATCGACAGGGAAAAGATGTCCAAGTCGCTCGGCAATTTTTTCACGATCAGAGAAGTCCTTGACAAATTTGACCCTGAAGTCCTGAGGTTTTTCCTGCTTTCTACTCATTACAGGAGTCCGATAGAATTCTCTGATGAACAGCTGCGCGAAGCAGAAAACTCCATAGACAGGTATTACACAACCGCAGTGAGGATCCATGACTTTCTCGAGCAAAACAGATCCGTATCCGGACAATTGTCCCGGGCCGGTAAATCCTACAGTGAGCTGCTTACCGTATTCAAAGAGAAGTTTGAAGCAGCGATGGATGATGATTTCAATACTGCCCTGGCCCTTGGACACATTTTTGAACTCATTCGTGAATGCAACAGATTTCTCGATAGCAGGCCATCAGGAAAAGACGCTGGGGATCTGATGCTGAAAACACAGGAACTTTTGAAACTGACAGGTACTGTTCTGAATATATTCACCAGAACTCCGCTCGCGTGGTACCGTTCGCTGATGCAGGTGAAAAAGATCAGCCTCTCGGAAGAAAACATTCTGGAGCAGATCGGAAAAAGGCAGGCTGCGAGGAACCTCAAGGATTGGCAGACCGCGGACATCATCAGAAGAGACCTCGAAGGGAAAGGCGTTCTTCTTGAAGACAAGAAAGACCGGACTGACTGGAAAATTAAAGTCGGATGACGAATGGATCTATGGCCTGAACCCGGTTTTCGAGGCGCTCAGGGCGGGAAGAAAAATCAAAGCAGTCTACCTGTCCTCATCGAGGCAGGAAAAAACCGAAGAACTGAAACAGGAAGGAGCCCGTTTAGGTATCCCGGTCAAAGCAGTCGACTCTTTCTTCTTCGATGCACAGTTCGGCAGGGGCCACCAGGGGGTCGCGGCTGAAGTACAGAAAAAAGGGTATGTTCTCCTCGACGACCTTCTGGAAATCCCGGCCGGGAAAGAAGAACTTCCCTTCTTTTTTATCCTCGACTGTCTTGAAGACCCACGGAATCTGGGGGCCGTTCTGAGAGTGGCAGACGCTGCCGGTGTTCACGGCATCGTTGTACAGGCATACCGGTCAGTACGCCTGGGGGCCGAGGTTTCCAAGGTTTCAGCCGGTTCTGTCGAATACGTTCCCGTCGCCTTGGTGCCCAACATAAAGCATGCAATCCGGCATATGAAAAACAAGGGGATACTGATCATCGGAGCAGAGTCTGCTGCAGAAAAGACGATATGGGAACAGGACCTTTCCGGGCCGGTTGCGCTCGTGATTGGGTCAGAAGGCAAGGGGCTCAGGCGGACAGTAAGGGAACACTGCGACGGCCTTGCAGGAATCCCCATGAAAGGCATGATCAATTCATTGAACGTCTCTGTAGCAGCAGGCATATGTGCCTTCGAGATATTGCGCCAAAGATTGGAAAAATACAAGAAAAACTGAGATAATTAAATAAAATCGTTATTATTTCTGATTTACTCTAATTGACCTTTTTATCATAAAAGTTGTTTCATTAATATTCTAATGAAAAGGGGTTAGTATTGCCTTTTCAGCGCCTTTTCATGTGTTATGGGAGAGCGTGACGCCACCGTAGCTCAGCAGGCAGAGCAGCTGATTTGTAATCAGCGGGTCGGGGGTTCGATTCCCTTCGGTGGCTCCAGGAATTCGACTCAAAGAGGAGAGGTTCCCGAGTGGCCAAAGGGAGCAGACTGTAAATCTGCCGGCGCAGCCTTCGGAGGTTCGAATCCTCCCCTCTCCACCAGCAAACTTTGCATGGCAAAGTTTGAGTTGAGAGTGAAAAATTAAGAGTTGAGAGTTGAGAGTCAAAAAAATTATTTCAAGAATAAAAAATGTCTTTAAAACTTTTAACTTTTAATTTATAACTTTTACCTTGTTTTCAGGGTGCGGGAGTAGCTCAGTGGTAGAGCGTCAGCCTTCCAAGCTGAGGGTCGCGGGTTCGAATCCCGTTTCCCGCTCCATATTAAAAGTTAAGAGTGAAGAGTTAAAAGGTAAAAGTTTAAGGTAAAAGTTTAAGGTAAAAGTTTAAGGTAAAAGTTTAAGGTAAAAGTTTAAGGATACAAAAAATGTATTTAAAACTTTTAACTCATAACTTTTCACTTTTAACTGGCGTGAAAAGTGCCCATGTAGCTCAGTCGGCAGAGCACATCCTTGGTAAGGATGAGGTCACCGGTTCAATCCCGGTCATGGGCTCCAGTAAAGCTCCGGGCATTGAGCAGAGAACGATAAGATTCTATGAAATGAGAAGACGCTTGAAAGCAGACCGGTATAAACGAGCCTGCTTTGATACTTTGCTGAAAGCGAAAGAGGAGGAAATATGGCAAAGGCGAAATTTGAGAGGGTCAAGCCGCATGCGAACATAGGGACGATCGGGCATGTTGACCATGGCAAGACGACGTTGACGTCGGCGATCACGAAGGTGTTGTCGTTCAAGGGGCAGGCGT
>JBMOLW010000040.1:0-5667 GCA_049323875.1 Nitrospirota bacterium
AATCAACAGGATTGGACCGAACGGGATAACCAGATTACCCATGATGAACGGGACGGTTGGCGAGATGATTTCTAGTTTAGATTGAGAATGAGTTTGATTCCTTCTTCTGCTTCTTCGAGGGTTTGTCTTTTGAGCGTTCCTATACGCTCGATGAGCCTCTGTTTATCAACCGCCGAGAGCTGAGATACCACCAGCACCGAGTCTTTTGACAAGTTGGATTCCTCTTTTGGTAGTACGACATTGCCGGGAGCTTCGGCGAGCGCCATATTGGTCGTGAGCGGGACAATGATGGTGGTGTGAATGTTGCTTTTATTAAACGCATCGTCTTGCAGGATGACAACTGGGCGCCGAAAACCAGGTTCGCTTCCGAAAGGAAGTCCAAAATCAGCCCACCAGAGTTCACCACGCATCATTCTTTGTAAGTTCCCTTATACTCTCAATGCTCGCGTTTTCTACATTTAAATTATGTACATCCTGTTTTTGGTTTGAGTACACTTTATTTAAATCTTCGGTGATATTGTCTTTTGCGTGGCGAGTAATGAATTCTTGAAGGGCTTTGGCGAAGAGCTGACTTCTGGGAATCCCGAGCGACTTCGCAGTTTTTTCTGCTTCTTTGTAGAGCCCTTCTGGTAAGGAGATTGCGGTTTTCATGTTGTTAGTATAACCGTGGTATAACCACTTGTCAAGAAAGGTACCACCGGCTGTGCCATGACTGGATGAACGGGATACCTGACCGGATGTACTGGATACTTGACTGGATGCACCGGATACTCGACATGATGACAGGATTGAACATGATGTACACGACGAATATAATTTATTGTAAAATAAATAAAAACCCAAAAACCATCCCGTTCATCACTCGTAATCATGTCCATCCTGTCGAGTATCCTGTTCATCCCCTCTCTTGCGTGACCGGATGAACGGGACAATGGGTTTGGGGGGAAGGGCTCAGCGTGCCTCTAATAAAAATCTGCGAATGTTGTAGTGTTGGATGCCGTTGCGGCTGCGGTCGATCTCATCCATGGTGATGACGAACTTGGGGTAGTTATCGGGGATGGTTTCTAGGGCGGAAAATTCGCGCTCCACGGTCGCATCGTCGGCCAGCAGGTAGGCGACTTGTAGATAGACCTTTGTGCCGCCTTTCCGGGCGCAAAAATCGACTTCGAGCGAGCGCTGCTTGCCGATGGTCACCTCGTATCCACGTCGCACCAGTTCCATGAAGACAATATTCTCGAGGGTCTGGTTGATGTCGCGCTGATTGTTGCCGTACAGCGCCTCGCGGATACCATGGTCCACCAGGTATATCTTTTCCTGGGTGCTCAGAAGCCGCTTACCGATGAGATCTTCGCGCGGGACCATGTGGATCAGGCAGGCTTCCTTGCAATACTCGATATAATTATAGATGGTTTCAGTCGATATGCTTCGCTTTTCGTTCTTGAGGTAGTCCATGACCGAGCGCGCCGAAAAGGTGTTTCCTGTGGTGGCGACGAGATAGAGGATGAGCCGCTTGAGCTGGTCGATATCGCGAATATGGTTGCGCTGGGCTATGTCCTTCAAAATGATAGAATCGAACAGGTCGTTCAGATATTGCAGGGTCGAGGCGTCGTCGAAGGCATAGCGGTAGAGAAAGGGCATACCGCCGAAGACGAGGTAGCGCCTGAAGGCCTCCGCTTCGGAGAGCTGGCTACCTCCTGCCGACAGCATGTCCAGCACTTCTCGAAATGAGAAGGGGTATACCTTGATTTCGACATATCTGCCGCCCAAGTAGGTGGCAAGCTCCCCGGAAAGCATCTTGGCGTTGGAGCCGGTAATATAGATATCCGCGTCGAAATCGATCATGCAGGAGTTGACGAGGCGCTCCCAGCCCTCAAGTTCTTGAATCTCATCCAGAAAAAGATAGATTTTCCGGCCCGAACGAGCTGCTTCGCCCGTTGTGGCGGTGGCGGCAACGGCAGCCTTGGCGACTGCGGCTTTTATGTAGTTGTACGCGCCTTGGATATCCCGAGAGAAGGGCAGCACTTGGGACTCAAAATTGATCGCGATGATTTGCGTTGGTGCAACGCCGTTCTGCACAAGCTCCTGCTGTATGAGTTCGAGCATGACGCTCTTACCGCATCGGCGAATACCGGTCAGGACTTTGACGACATCGGTATTCATGAAGGGACGGATTTTCTCGAGATACAAGGGGCGCTGGATCATGGCAAAACTATTATATTTCTAGTATATCGAAAAAGCAATGGATAAATCCAAAATTCTTTCGATATATCGAAAGGGATGAATGGATATTTGACTGGATGAACGGGATAGTTGACGGGATGTACATGATACTCGACAGGATGTCAGGATTTTTCAGGATGAACAGGATATTTTTTGGGGCAAGAGACCAGCGCGCGAACCATGGCTTCTCTTTTCTTCTCTTATCTTCTCTTCTCTTCTCTTCTCTTCTCTTTCGTCAAAAAGTCTTCATCCCGTTCATCCCTTCCCATCCTGAAATCCTGTCCAATATCCTGTGCATCCTGTCTGATCGGATGTACATGATACTCGACAGGATGACAGGATTTTTCAGGATGAACAGGATATTTTTTGGGGAAAGCAACAGCCCAGCACCTGTCTTCTCTTCCCTAAAAAAGTCTTCATCCTGTCCATCATTCATAATCACGTTCATCCTGTCCAATATCCTGTGCATCACTCGTAATCATGTATATCCTGTCGAGTATCCTGTTCATCCCCTCCCTTGCGTGACCGGATTACAATTGATTACCTGGATAAGCCGCATGTGGCGGCGAGGTCCTCCCACGCGGGGATGACGTGGAGTTTTTTCCCTTGGGTGATGATTTCGTCGCGTGCGGCGGCGGTGATGATATAGCCTTCAGCAAGGTCGAAGAATGAGAGTGCCTTCATCAAGCCTTTGATTTCGCGCGCTTCGTTGTCGTGATTCAGATGACTGCACACCTGCATGCAGAGAGGCTTTTCCCTATGAGCATTGACAACAAAGTCGCATTCAGCCGCGTTGTCAAAAAAATAATAGATGTCGCTGGTGAGGCGGCGCAGTTCCATGAATATGAAATTTTCATGTCTTTTATTTCATTGCTACTGGAATATATGTTCCAGTAATAATGGAATATTAGACGGGATTACAGGATTATCCTGGATGAACGGGATAGTGTGGTGACGGGATAACCGGATTACCTATGATGAACGGGATAATGTGGTGACATGATTGCATCAGCGTTTGGCGTTGAGAGTGATCGCATTTTATCCTCATACAATAGAGCAAGTTGATTATTACGCTTCTTCTACCGAGAATTGTTCAATAGCAGTAACCAACTCATCAACATTGGTATACGGATTCATTTCATATATCGGAAAATCGGCTGGATTGGATTGCAATTGGTATTTCCGGCAACGTTGGGCGTTGGTTTTGGCCTGAGCAAGGAGGTGTTTTGTTTTTGCATATGTCAATGGACTGGATTTATCATAATCATATCCATACTCAGTTCTTATATACGCAATAAGCTCACTGCAGTTTGCAAAAGGCCTCGTTGTGTAGCCAAAATGCAACAATAGCCAGTACTCAAAGCAAATTGAAGAAAAGGCAATCTTTATGCCATTCGCCGCTGCCTGATCAAAGGCTTGCGCATGGAGCGTATAGCCATCTTTATCAAATACGACCCAAACCTGATCTTTGTTTGTTGCCTTGAGCTTTTTTGCTTCTCTGACAAGTTCTCGCGCCGTATTCTTCTTGGTATCGACAACCTTTACCTCCAGCCGATGATCCGGATTGCGACGATCATTGATCAGGGCCTTGAAATACGCGCTTTCCGATTTGTCTTTTGCTCCCTCGCAAAGAACAAGAAGGCGCCACTGGACTGAACGCGTACCTGGATTTGGACGAACTTTTGGCATGGTTTCAGTTAATCAGAGACTTCCAGCTTGAAAGCCGAGGGGTCTATTGAAGGCACTGCCTTGAAGCGGCCATCAAGATACCATTTTTCCAGATTGGTGCCCTTCCGTACTTCATCCTTGCTGAAATCATTGATGGAATAGAGCTCGGATGTTCCATGGCTATCTCTGTCAACAAGCCACAATTCATCCCGATAGATATCATCGCGCGCCATTAAATTGGTATCATGGCTTGTTACGATGAGCTGAGCTCCTTTTGTATTGATAGAACGATCGCGAAAAAGCCCAACAATGAACTCGCAAAGCTGAGGATGAAGGCCGCTGCTGAATTCATCGATAAGCAATACACCACCACTTTTCAAACTCTCGATGACCTCACCGGCAAGTTCGTACATTTTTATTGTCCCGCCGGATTCTTCCTTGCCCAAATCGAACAATACATTCTCTCCCATTGATTCGGCACCTTTATAAAGAGTATGGCCAAGGAAAGGTCTATTGACAAGATTCTCTATAAACTTGTCTTTGACCTGTTGAGGAATATCGGGCGGGAATACTATATTTTTTATCAGCGTTTCATCCTTCCTGATAACTACATCTTTGACGCTTATATCGGCAGCATTCAAAAAGCTGAGTATAGCCTTCTTATACCCTTCTCTTTTTATCGGGTCTTCAGCTAATAGAGTCAAAGTAGTCCCCATTATTGGATGCTCGCTGGAATCCATGGCAACATGGAATCGATACTTAGTCTGGAAATACTTATACACAGGCCTCAATTGCTCATTGGAAAGATTGACCGCAGTGGAAAGGAACAGAGCGTTCGGCCTCAAGAATTGTTCAAGCCCTTTCTTTGTACCTTTGAAACCGGTCCCAAAACGTATTGATTCTCCTTTTTTTCTTGAATAGAGCAGCGCTCTTCTGCCTTGCGGATAATATACGAGCTCTTCTTGCAGAATGGAGTTCCGATCAAAGATCACGTTTAAAAGGTATCTGATTCCTTCTGCGATAAACTCGGTTTCAAACAGAATCGGTGCGGATTGTCTGGAAATGTCAAGTTTATACGGCTTATACGAAGGAATGGGTGCATCTATGCCAAGTGTATGAGAATAGAGGACAAGGTTGACAAAATCCATCAATGCCTTGATAACGTTAGACTTTCCGGCCGCATTCTGGCCATATATTGCAGCAAATGGCGATAGAGCGTACTTGCCCCTTTCCACTTCAAGCACATAACGGGTATGCTCTGGTTCTTTCCAGCCGGGAACAACAAGACTGATGGTGGCTTTATCTTTGAAAGAAAGATAGTTTTCCAAAGTAAAATCTATTAACATAAAGTGCCACCTTATTTATGGCATTTATTCGCAGTTTTTCAGCGAATTTTGCACACAAATAAATTTATCGCCAATTTTATTTCTTGTCAACTTCAATGCTACAAACGCCCGCAAAGATGTCAAAAACAGTTAAAAATGGGGTTAGACCCCTTTTCGCATGATGAACGGGATAATGTTTTGACAGGATAACCGGATTGCGATTGATGAACGGGATAGGACCGGACGGGATGGCCGTTGACATGCATGCGTTCTGATGGTATATTGCATGCATGGAGGGTGGTATGCCGACGCTCCAGGTACGAGATTTGCCCGAGGATGTCTATGTTCAGATCAGCTACTTGGCAGAAAAAGAACATCGGAGTCTCGCGCAAGAGAGTATTGTGCTGCTAAAAGAAGGGATTGCAGCAAAACTTGGAAACAAAGAGCGAAGAAG
>JBMOLW010000041.1:0-178495 GCA_049323875.1 Nitrospirota bacterium
GGTTTTGCGGGCTTCACCGCTTTTCTGCTTCCTGTCTTTTTTTGTTTCTCTTTCTCACTCTGTTTCTGCTTCCCTATCCCGGTCTTTGTGGCGGTTCTTTGAACACCATTTCCCGTCTTGCCTGCTTTTTTGGATTCTTTGGCTTCCTGAAGTTTTCCGGCCTTTGCAGAGGGCTTTGAAGGCTTTCTCACTGTCTTTATGGGAGAACTCTGTGCTGCGGCTGTTTTGAGAGAGATCTTTCCTGCGGGCTTCCCGGCCTTCTTCCCTGCTGCCTTTTTCCTTGCAGGAACCGAACCTTTTACCCCGGCTGCCTTCTTTGCCATAAGCCCCTCCTTACTGGCATATTGTACCTGAAACAGTGAAAAGTGAAAAGTTAAGAGTTAAGATTGGGAGTGAAAAATTGAGAATGAAGAGTGAATTGAAGGAATGCAGTTTTTTGCAGTTGACTTTTCACTTCTAACTTTTAACTTTCTTTAGTGCGCTTCTGCCCAGTTCTTGCCGGAGCTGATATTGACCTGAACAGGAACCGAAAGCGCGACAGCATTCTCCATCTCATTTCCTACAATTTCCCGGACTGTTCCCAGTTCAGGTTCAGGGACCTCGAAAAGGAGTTCATCATGGACCTGGAGGATCATCTTTGACCGGAGATGCTTATCACGCAAAATGTTCCCTATCCGTATCATGGCAATTTTAATAATGTCTGCCGCCGTCCCCTGGATTGGCGAGTTGATTGCAAAACGTTCACCCATCTGCCGGACAGACTGGTTCCTGCTCCGGAGCTCCGGGATAGCCCGCCTCCTCCCAAAGAGAGTTTCTATATATCCCTTCTCTTTTGTATTTTGAATAGTTCTGTCAATATATTCTTTGACCCCGGGATATTGGGCAAAATACCGTTCAATGTATTGTCTGGCCTCTTCCCGTGAGATATTGAGCGTTTCCGATAAACCAAAAGGGGATATGCCGTACAGCACACCAAAGTTTACGGTCTTTGCAACCCTCCGTGCATCAGCGCCTACTTTTTCCGCCGGAATACCAAACAGTTCAGCGGCAGTCTGCGCATGGACATCAATACCGTTGATAAAGGCGCTGCCAAGAGCATCGTCCCCGCTCAGGTGGGCCATGATGCGCAATTCGATCTGGGAGTAATCCGCGGAAAGGAGCAGACTGTCCTGTCCGGCGATAAAAGCTTCCCGTATCCTGCGCCCCCATTCTCCCTTAACCGGGATATTCTGGAGGTTCGGTTCGCTGCTGCTGAGTCTTCCGGTCGCGGTCGCAGCCTGGTTAAAGGAAGTATGGACCCGGCCTGTTTTACTGTTGACCAGGGAGGGCAGCACGTCTATATAGGTTGTCTTGAGTTTGGTGAGACTCCGATAGTTGAGGATTTCTCCGGGAAGTTCGTGGACCTTTGCGAGCTCTTCAAGCACCGTCATATTGGTTGAATACCCTGTTTTCGTCTTTTTGCCCGGCTGTAATCCGAGTGCATCGAAAAGAACCTCTGCGAGCTGTTTGGGTGAGTTGATGTTGAACTCTTTGCCGGCAAGGAAGAAGATTCTCCGGGTGAGTCCTTCCAGTTCCCGTTCAAGTTCCCTGGAGAGGTTGTTCAGCCTGTCGTGGTCAATCATCACCCCGGCCCTTTCCATATCAGCCAGGACAGGGATAAGCGGCATCTCAATCTCGGTATAGAGCCGGTCAAGACCGGCCTCACCGAGTTTTGCAAAAAGCACTTCCCTGAGATCAAAACTCAGCAGGGCGTCATTGCAGGCATAGGGAGCAGCCTCTTCGACCGGCACTTCGGCGAAGGACTTCCTCTTCTGCAGAACTTCTCCAAATTTTCTCTTCCGGCGGGAAAGATATTCCAGTGCGACCTCGCCGAGACTGTGGTTCGGTTTGTTCGGATTCAGGAGATAGGATGCGATCATCGTATCGTAAAGAGGGCCCCGAACCTCCATGCCATGCTCACCAAGGACCAGGATATCATACTTGAGGTTATGTCCGGCCTTCGGCATCCGGCTGTTCGCCAATGTTTCCGAAAAACATGCGGAAAGCTCACCGAGCGACACCTGTGCAGGAGCTTCAGGATAGGTGTGGGAAACCGGAATGTAGTATGCAGTTCCCTTTCCGGGACAGACCGCAAGTCCCACAAGGCCGGCTTTCATCGGGTCTCTGTCCGTTGTTTCGACATCGAACGCAAAGATATTCCTGATCGACAAAGCGAGGTGACGGACCTCCTCAGGGGAAAAAACCGTCGTGCACCCAGCGCCCGTGGTTTCCTCCTGAGGGATGAGTTTCATCAGGCTTACAAACTCATATTCCTTGAACAGGGAAAAGAGTGCGTTCCAGTCTGGTTCCCGCATACGCACCGCATCAAGATTGATTTCGAGCGGCATTGCCGTATCGAGGGTAGCGAGTTTCCTGCTCAACCTCACGATTTCGGCATTTTCGGTAACAAGCTGCCGCAGCTTCTCCTTCCTGACGATGCCTGTATTGCTCAGGAGGGAGTCCAGACTCTCACACTGGGCAAGCAGTTCCCTGGCAGTCTTCTCGCCAACGCCTTTGATGCCCGGGATATTGTCAATGGCGTCGCCGGCCAGGGCCATGAACTCGGGTATCCGTCCCGGACTTACCCCGAACTTCTCCAGCACATATTCTTCGTCGAGCACTTTGTCCTTCATCGGGTCGTAGACTTTGATCCGGTCATCGACAAGCTGGAGCATATCCTTGTCGCCGGTGACGATAAAGACGGTATTCCCTTGTGCTGCAGCTTTTTTTGCAATGGTGCCGAGGATGTCGTCCGCCTCATATCCCGGGATTTCGTATATCGGGATATGCAGGGCAGCGATGATCTTCCGGATATGGGGCAGCTGCTCCAGGAGGTCTCCGGGAGCCTCTGGCCTCTGGGCCTTATATTGTTCATAGAGTCTGTGTCGTTCGGTAGGCACCGGCGAATCAAAGGAGATGAGGAGGCCATCCGGTTTCTTTTCGCGGATAATCCTGAGGAGCATTGTGGTAAAGCCGTAGATGGCGTTTGTCGGGAGTCCCCTGGAGTTTGTGAGGGTCTTGATTGCATAGTACGCGCGGTAAACATATGAATTGCCGTCGATCAGGTAAAGGTCCACAGGAGATTATACCTTATTTAACGGCTCCGACAGGAAGAGGCGGCCAAATTGACAAAGAAGAAAGGGGTAGTTTAGATTAGAAGAAATACTGAGGAGGGAAAATTTGCTGAAATCAGTTGAAGATATCAATCCGACAAAGAAACGCCTGAAGATCGAGATCCCATCGGAAATTATTGAGCAGGAGATCGGAAATTCGCTCAACAGGCTGAAACAGAATGTAAGAATACCGGGTTTCAGGCCCGGCAAAGCCCCGTTAAGCATTATCGAGAAACGCTTCGGGAAGGAAATTGAAGCAGAAGCGCTCGACAAGCTCATCCCGGAACATCTCCGCCTTGCGCTCCAGCAGGCGGACATCACCCCGCTCACGCTTCCCAGTCTCGATGAAGAATTCGAGTACAAAAGAAAAAACCCGCTCAATCTCTCGGTAACGCTCGAAATAGTCCCGAAGATAGAGGACCTCACCTACGAAAATATAACGGTAAAAGAGATTCCGTTCACCGTAGAAGAGTCTGATATCGAGGATATGACGAGGAGAATCCAGGACCAGAAAGCAGTGTACGAAGTTGCCGACAAGGAAATTGAGATGGACGACTTCGCAACGTTTGAGCACGTTGACAGCGAAATCGTTGAAGGGGAAGACGTCCCCGATGTCGGGGGAATCATAGCGAAATTGGGGAATACTATTTTTCCGCCTGACATCATCGAGAAGGCCCTCGGGAAAAAGAAGGGTGATATCCTTGAATTTACCACTGCTTTCGACGAAGTCCAGTCGAAAGAACTTGCGGGAAGGAAAGTAAAAATACAGGTCAGGATATCCGAGGTGAAGAAGAAGGCGCTCCCTGAACTGGACGACGAGTTTGCGAAAGACCTTGGGTTCGAAAACCTTGCGGCTTTCAGGGAGAAACTCGGGGAAAAGATCCACGACGCGAAACAAGAGCAGCTCCGGAGGATTCAGAAAGCAGAGATTATCAATACCCTGATCGCATCCCACACGGTTGAGGTTCCTGAATCGCTGCTCCAGAAAGAGATAGAAGCCATCGAAATGAGCAGGAATCTGGACCAGAAAGATGAACCGAGGGAACCTGAGCCCATCGATCTCGATGCTGATACGATCTCCCCCGTCACGGGAGAACAGGAGGGAGAGGGACCTTCTGATCCCGGGTTACAGGACAACAAAGAAGATTCCGACGCAACCTTGAAAGACAAGGCTGCAAAGAATGTTAAAGCTTCCCTGCTTATCGACGCAATCGGGAAGAAAGAGGGTATTTTTGTGACTGACAGTGAAGTGGAAGACCGGATTGCTGTCCTTGCAAAGAGGCTTTCCGCAACACCCCAGGCGATCAAAACCTTTTATCATTATAAAGAAGGCTCTCTCGACGGGCTGAAGCATTCCATATTCCAGGACAAAGTGCTGGACCTTCTCTTATCGAAAGCCACTGTCGAAAAACCAGCAAAAGGAGAATAAATGAGCATCATTCCCATTGTTATTGAACAGACAGGACGTTCCGAGCGTGCATATGATATCTATTCCCGCCTTCTCAAGGACAGGATCATTTTTCTCGGTACGCCGATCGACGACCATATCGCGAATATCGTCATTGCACAGCTGCTCTTCCTCCAGACGGAAGATCCTGAAAAGGACATTCATATCTATGTCAATACCCCCGGAGGCATCGTGTCTTCAGGGCTCGCGATGTATGACACGATGCAGTATGTGAAACCCGATATCGCAACATACTGTATCGGACAGGCTGCGAGTATGGGAGCCCTGCTGCTTTCTGCAGGGACAAAGGGAAAGAGGTTTGCGCTGCCTCATTCCCGGATCATGCTGCACCAGCCCATGGGAGGCTTCCATGGCCAGGCAACCGACGTCGAAATTCACGCCCGCGAAATCCTGAAGATGAAGGAGACGCTGAACAGCATTATTTCCCTCCATACGGGGCAACCGATAGAAAAGATTCAGGCTGATACCGACAGGGACTTCTTCATGTCGGGAGAGGAAGCGAGAGAATACGGGATTGTCGATGAGGTGATCACCAGCATAAAGGAAAAAAAGAGTAATGGCTAAGAAAGACGAAGTTTCCCTGAAATGCTCGTTCTGCGGGAAAGGGCATGGAGAAGTAAAAAAGCTTATCGCAGGTCCTACGGTATATATCTGCAACGAATGTGTGGAGCTCTGCAATGAGATCATTGCAGACGCATTGCACCAGGAAACCAGGGGGAAGGCATTTCCCCAGCTTCCCACGCCGAAGGAGATTCATGATTTCCTCAACGATTATGTCATAGACCAGGAGCGGGCCAAGAAGATCCTTTCCGTTGCGGTGCACAACCATTATAAGAGAATTTACAGCCCGGCGGAAAAAGATGTGGAACTCCAGAAGAGCAATATCCTTCTGATCGGCCCTACAGGCACAGGGAAAACCTTGTTTGCGCAGACCATGGCAAAGGTACTCGATGTACCGTTTGCAATCACGGATGCTACCACACTGACTGAAGCCGGATACGTGGGAGAAGATGTTGAAAATATCATCCTGAAACTCCTGCAGGCAGCCGACTATGATACCGAAAGGGCGCAGCGCGGGATAGTCTACATTGATGAAATCGATAAAATCAGCAGAAAGGCAGAAAACCCGTCGATCACGAGAGATGTATCAGGAGAAGGAGTCCAGCAGGCGCTCCTCAAGCTGATTGAAGGGACTACGGCAAACATCCCGCCTCAGGGGGGGAGAAAACACCCGCAACAGGAATATATCCAGGTGGACACCACGAATATCCTGTTTATCTGCGGCGGCGCCTTCATCGGACTCGACAGCATTATCGAGCAGAGGAGCGGGCAGAAAACAGTCGGGTTCGCTTCAGAAATCGTTGCACGCAAAGAGAGAAAAATCGGAGAGATATTGAGTCAGGTGGAGCCGCAGGACCTGATCAGGTACGGGCTTATTCCTGAGTTTATTGGCAGGATGCCGGTAGTCGCGTCCCTCGACGAACTCGACGAAAAAGCCCTGATCAAAATACTGACGGAACCAAAGAACGCGCTCATGAAACAGTATCAGAAGCTGCTTTCGTTCGACAACGTCAGGCTGAAATTTTCGGAAGGCGCCCTCTCCGCCGTGGCAAAACAAGCAATCCGGCGCAAGACCGGCGCTCGTGGACTGCGGTCTATCCTTGAGGACATCATGCTCGAGGTAATGTACGAAATTCCTTCCCAGAAACAGATCAGGGAATGTCTGATCACCGAAGAGACGGTCACCAAAAAAGAGAAGCCTCTCCTGATATACGAGAAACAGGCAGAATCGGCATAGCCCGGTTGTCACTCAGTATTTCGTTTGCCCAGCGAGGATTGCCTTTCGGATCGCGCTCCGGATCGTCTCTCTGAGTTCGGTATCCTCTACAGACGAGACGGTATTTTCTATAAGAGACCGTTCTCCGTCATCGAGCGTTCTGGACTTTTTCCCGGGGGTCCTGCGATGCGAAACTGATGACTTGTGCCCGGTAACCTTTCCGAGCTTGAAACGTACGGATTTGATCCGGAAAGGACTGAGCTTTCGGAGGATGTCATCCTGGCGGAACCGGAGTTCCTGGAGCCAGGCAGGCGAATCCACACCAATGAGAAGTTCACCGAGGGAGAGATGCAAAGGGAACATATGGCTGGCAAGAGGGTTTTGGAAAAGAGTGTTCCACCGCTTCCGGACCTCCCCGAGACTTACACCCTCTTCTATGCCTAATCCCCTGTAAACTCCGGAAAGTAATGAATCCGTCCTCTTCACTACACCGCTTTTTTGATTTTGCCCGAACGGAGGCACCGGGTACAGACAGTAACCCTTTTGATGCCGCTGCCGGTAACCACACGGATCCTTTGCAGGTTGGGCAGGATGATTCTCTTCGTCTTTTTATTGGCATGGCTGACGTTATTGCCGATTGCCCTCTGTTTTCCGCATACAAAACAACTCGCCATTATCTTTTCAACCTCCTTAATTCCTTAATTCATTGCATTCGAAAGGTTTAGTATGATAACATGTTAAATCCTTTGTTACAAGTAGATACCGGGGAATGTTCTTTTTTTGCGGGCGGCATCTTGTGCCCGGCATGCCCTGCTGGGGACAACCATAAGGGGTACCTGAATATCTCCATTGTTCTTTCCGGGCGACAGGGGATATCAGATTTACTGAAAAGGTTAGGCATATATGACAAAAATACGAATTTATGAACTGGCAAAAAAACTGGGTGTTCCGAACAAGACTATCCTGACTGAACTCGGCAAACTGGGCATTGAAGGGAAGACCCACTCTTCAAGCGTTGAGCCTGAACTTGCCAGGCGGATAGCTGACATCATTCGCAAAAAAACTGCTGAGCCAGTTAAGAAAACTGCCCCTGTTCAAGCTCCCCGGAAGACCGAACCGGAGAAACAGGCCGCTTCTCCTGAAAAAAAGCCGAAAGAGGCAAAAGAACCGAAAAAAGAACCGCACGCAGCAAAGCAACCAAAAGAGCCTATCTCCATCACCGGGGAACAGAAACCTGCGAAAGAGGAGCCGGGAGAAAAAATCCATCCGGGGGAGAAGAAACCTGAGGAAACAGCGCCCGGAAGACCGCCCGAAGACGATGACGAGATAAAGATACCTGAACGGTTCAGGAAAGAGATCGAAACCGAAAAGGTGGAAAAATTCAAGGTAAAACCAGGGATGCAGCGGGCTTTTCAGACAATCAGGAAGATCGAACCGAAGCGATGGCATGATCAGAGGTCTGGAAAGAGAGTCGCAGGGAGAGGAAGGCATTTCGTTACTGAAGAACAGAAACCGCAGGCAACGCCAGTCATCGCAAGGAAAAAGACCTTGAAACTGCAGGAAGGCACTACCGTCAAAGAGTTTGCGGAACTCATCAGTGTCAAACTTTCCGACGTCATCAAAAAATTCATGGAACTCGGGTACATGCCGACCATAAACCAGCCTGTTGACACTGATGCCGCCCTGCTGATCGCTGAACAATTCGGGGTGAAACTCGAACTTGCCTCCATCGAAGAGGATATCCTGGATATCGAAACCCCCGAAGACGTTGGCATGCTTGTCCACCGTCCGCCCGTCATTACCATTATGGGGCATGTTGATCACGGGAAGACGTCGCTCCTTGACGCCATACGCAAAACAAAGGTGACGGAGACTGAAGCAGGCGGCATCACCCAGCATATCGGTGCGTATAATGTAAATCTGAAAGGAAAATTCATCACGTTTCTCGACACACCCGGTCACGAAGCATTCACCTCTCTCCGGGCGCGGGGAGCAAAGGTAACCGATATCGTTGTCCTTGTCGTTGCCGCCGACGACGGAGTAATGCCCCAGACTGTCGAAGCAATAAACCATGCAAACGCTGCAAACGTACCCATAATAGTCGCAGTCAATAAAATCGATAAACCAGAGGCCAATCCTACAAAAGTCAAAAACGAACTTGCAGAGCGCGGGATCATCTCCGAGGAATGGGGCGGAAAGAATATCTTTGTCGAAGTCTCTGCAAAGAACCGGACCGGCATCGAACACCTGCTCGAAATGATCCTCCTCCAGGCCGAGATTATGGAACTCAAGGCGAACCCTGACAGGAATGCACGGGGCACCATCATCGAGTCAAAGCTCGACAAGGGCAGAGGCCCCGTTGCCACGGTAATTGTGCAGTCAGGCACCTTGAAAGGAGGAGATGCCTTTATCGCAGGCACTCACGCAGGAAAAGTCCGGGCCCTGATCGACGACAACGGAAAGCGGATCAATGAAGCGGGTCCGTCAATGCCGGTTGAGGTAATCGGCTTTTCGGATGTGCCCACATCAGGAGATATCTTTTCCGTGGTCGAAGACGAGAAGAGAGCAAGACAGATCGCACTCCTGCGACAACAGAAACAGAAGCTTGCTGAAATCGCACGGTCACGGAAACTCACGCTCGACGAACTCTACGCGAAAATCAAGGAAGGAGAGATCCGGGAACTTAATATTATCATTAAGGGAGATGCTCAAGGCTCTGTCGAGGCTGTAAAGGATGCTCTCGAGACTATTACCCATCCGCAGGTGAAAGTCAAGGCTATCCATTCTTCAGTCGGAGGCATCAACGAATCGGATGTAATGCTCGCTGCTGCGTCAAGCGCCATCATCCTGGGGTTTAATGTCCGTCCGGAACTCAAAGCATCCCAGACTGCTGAAAAAGAAGGTGTGGATATCCGGCTCTATACCGTCATCTATGAAGCAATTGAAGACGTCAAGATGGCTCTCGAAGGAATGCTGGAACCGACACTCAGGGAAAAAATCCTCGGACGGGCAGAGGTCCGCCAGGTCTTCCCGATATCAAGAATCGGCACTGTCGCAGGATGTTACGTAATCGATGGAACGATGCAGAGGGCAAGTGACGGAGCAAGGGTGATCAGGGATAATATCGTCGTGTATGAGGGCAAGATCGCTTCATTAAAAAGGTTCAAAGATGACGTGAAAGAAGTCCATACAGGCTACGAATGTGGCATCATGATAGAGAACTTCAATGACCTGAAAGTCGGAGACATCATCGAAAACTTCGTCATTGAGAAAATAGCAACCAAATTATAGAAGAATAAATCCTAAATTCGAAATTCTAAATCCTGGATAATCCTTAAAACAACAATTGCTCAATTGCTATCATGCAGCTTAACTGGATTAAATTATTCCTATAGGGTTTTTCCTTGTTCAGGATTTCGACATTCGGATTTAGTATTTATGAGGTAATCTATGCTTCCCTATAAGCGTTCCCAGAGAGTCAGTGACCTGCTCAGAGAAGAAATCGCGGATATCATCATGTATAAATTGAAGGATCCGCGGGTCGGTTTTATCACTGTCACTGGGGTCGAGGTAACGAGCGACCTCAAAATGGCTACTGTGTATGTGAGCGTCCTGAAAGAAGAAGAAAAAAAACCGACTCTTGATATCCTGCAGTCCGCAAGGAGTTTTATCCGCTCTGAGCTCTCCAAACGACTGAGAATGAAATTCATTCCTACTGTTGATTTCAGACTGGACAGTTCAATTGAATACGGAAGCAGAATTGAAAAACTGCTGAAAGAGATTGGAGACAAAGATGAAGGTTCCTCCTGATCTCATCAACTTTCTCAAAGAAAACGATAAGTATTTCATCGCAACCCATATCAGCCCCGAACCTGATGCGCTCGGCTCATCCCTCGCCCTTTCCCTTGCACTTGAATCTCTCGGGAAAAAAACGATTGTCTATGACCGTGATACTGTCCCTGAGTTCTATCAATTCCTCCCCGGTCATGAAAAATTCATTCACTCTACATCAGAGGCGCAGACATCGTCATGCAATCTCATCCTGCTTGACTGCAATACCCCTGACCGGGCCGGCATCGAGGGGATTGTCTTCCGCTCCGCAACGGTAATAGATCACCACGAGACCGAGAAAGGGTTTGGCGACATCCGGTGGATCGTTCCTGACGCAGCGGCAACAGGAATCCTGATCTACTTTCTGCTCAGGGAACTGGGGACGGAGATAACCAAAGAAATCGCGATCAACCTGTATGCTGCGATTGCAATCGATACCGGAACATTCAGATACACGAATACTTCAGCCGATGTGTTACGGGTCGCTGCCGAACTTGTCGACGCAGGTGCATCACCCGCATCGATATCGGACAACCTTTACAATGTATGGTCTGACAGGAGATTTGCCCTGCTCATTGCCTCACTGAATACCCTTGATATCCGGGATGGTGTTGCGTTCACCCATGTAACGCAGGAAATGTTTCAAAAGACGAAAACCGGCCCCGAAGATACTGAGAACTTTGCCAACCTGCCGAGGACCATGAAGCATATCAGGATAGCCGCCTTCTTCAGACAGATCGGGGAAAATTACTGGAAAGCCAGCCTCCGTTCAAAGGGAGCGCTGAATGTTGCAGAGATTGCAATAACCTTTGGTGGCGGCGGGCACAGGAATGCAGCAGGCTATACCTACCGGGGAACACTCCAAGACGCAAGAGAAGCCCTGCTGAAGGCCCTGAGGAAATCTTCTTAACCTTATCTGTTATTCCGGACAGACGCTTCCTGCGGGAGTTCATCATCCCCGGAGACCGGTCGAACAGAGCACTGAAAAAGTCTACACCCGCCTCAAAAGATCCGGCAAGCGTTACGCCTCAACCCCTGCCTCTGCCGCCTTTGCAAAAACCAGTTGATTGTCCCGGAAATCGACCTTGACAGTATCTCCTTCCCTGAATGTCCGGTCGAGTATCCTGACTGCGAGCGGGTTGAGGATCTCCCTCTGGAGTGCCCTCCTGAGCGGACGCGCCCCGTAGACAGGGTCGAACCCGATATCTGCAAAATACTCCTTTGCCTGCTCTGTGAGTCTGACGTCGACCCCCTTATCCATGATGAACCGCTTCATCCTCTGCACCTGGATCTCCACAATCTGTTTAAGCAGTTCCCTGGACAGAGGATTAAAAACGATGATCTCATCCACCCTGTTCAGGAACTCAGGCCTGAAAAAGTCCTTAAGGTCTCCCATGATCTTTTCTTTCAGTTCGGCATTCGTATCGACCCAGTATGCAGCAGGCCGCTTTGCTTTCTCTTCGAGCAGTTCCTGTATGTGGGCGCTGCCGATATTCGAGGTCATGATCACGACCGTATTTCTGAAATCCACCGTCCTGCCGTGACTGTCGGTCAACCTCCCGTCGTCCAGCAGCTGGAGGAGCAGGTTGAATACCTCGGGATGGGCTTTTTCCACCTCATCGAACAGGATGACCGAATACGGTCTCCTCCTTACCGCCTCGGTGAGCTGCCCCCCTTCTTCATATCCGACATAGCCGGGCGGCGCACCGATCAGACGGGAAACGGTATGTCGTTCCTGGTACTCTGACATGTCAATACGGGTCAGCGCATTCTCGTCGTCAAAAAGGAATTCCGCAAGCGCTTTCGCGAGTTCTGTCTTCCCCACGCCTGTCGGCCCAAGAAAGATAAATGAGCCAAGAGGCCTGTTCGGGTCCTGAATTCCTGCCCGCGCTCTTCTCACTGCATTCGACACCGCATCGATTGCTTCGTCCTGCCCCACTACCCTCTGTCGCAACCGCTCATCCATATGGAGGAGTTTCTGTATCTCGCCCTCAAGCATCCTGCTCACCGGGATCCCGGTCCATTTGGAAACAACCTCTGCGATATCTTCATCGTCCACCTCCTCTTTCAGCATTTTTCTCTTCTTCTGAACCTCGATAAGCTTCTGGTTTTCGGCATCCAATGCCTTCTGAAGATCAAGGAGTTTTCCGTATCGCAATTCAGCAGCCCTGGTGAGGTCGCCTTCGCGTTCTGCCTTTTCCGATTCTATCTTGGTCTTTTCGATCTGTTCTTTATGTTCCCGGATTTTTGCGATAATCTCTTTTTCGCTCAGCCACTGCGCCCTCAATTCATCCCGTCTGCCTTGCAGCTCCGCCATCTCTCCCTGTATCTTTTCAAGTTTCTCTCTGGACTCCTTTGTTTCCTCTCTCATCACCGCCTGTTTCTCTATCCCGAACTGTCTCAGTTTTCTCTCGATCTCATCGAGTTCGATCGGCATGCTGTCGATCTCCATCCTGAGCTTTGACGCAGATTCGTCGATAAGGTCGATCGCCTTGTCAGGAAGAAACCGGTCGGTAATGTAGCGGTGTGAGAGCACTGCCGCGGAGATAAGCGCCGAATCCCTGATCTTCACTCCGTGGTGTACTTCATATCGCTCTTTCAGTCCGCGGAGTATCGAGATCGTGTCTTCCACGCTGGGTTCCTTGATCATGATGGGCTGGAACCTTCTTTCCAGCGCAGGGTCTTTCTCGATATGTTTCCTGTACTCGTCGAGGGTTGTCGCACCCACGCACCTCAAATCTCCCCGCGCAAGAGCTGGTTTCAGCATGTTCGATGCATCGATCGCGCCTTCCGCTGCCCCGGCGCCCACGAGGGTATGCAATTCATCGATAAACAAAATCACCCTGCCTTCTGCCTGTTCAATGTCTTTCAGAACCGCTTTCAGTCTTTCCTCAAATTCTCCCCTGAATTTGCTTCCGGCGACAAGTGCACCCATATCGAGCGCAACGACTTTCTTTTCCTTCAGTGTTTCCGGGACATCCCCTGCTACAATCCTCTGGGCGAGCCCTTCTGCAATTGCGGTCTTGCCGACGCCCGGCTCTCCGATCAGCACCGGATTGTTTTTTGTCCTCCTTGACAGTACCTGAATGATCCTCCGTATCTCGTCGTCCCTTCCTATCACAGGGTCAAGTTTCCCCTTGCCTGCGAGTTCCGTAAGGTCGCGGCTGTATTTTTTGAGCGCCTGATATTTTTCTTCGGGATTGGGATCGGTCACCCGCTGAGCCCCCCGTATTTCTCTCATTGCAGCGAGGATCTTATCAGCCGTCGCGCCATAGCGTTTCAGGAGATCCGAACAGGTCCCCCCGATAGAGACAAGCGCTGAAAGGAGATGTTCTACGCTCACGTATTCATCCTTGAGGTGCCGCGCGTTCTTTTCAGCGTTTTCAAATACTCCTTTAAGCCTCGGAGAGAGATAAATCTGTCCCATCGGGGTGGCTCCGATGACCTTCGGAAATTTCTCGATCGCTTCCCCGGCATCCTGCCGGAGCGCTGCGGTATTCACGCCGATTCTTTTCAATATCTGGACTGCAACACCCTCATCATCGGCAAGAAGCGCCCAGAGCAGGTGTTCCGCATCGATCTGCTGGTTTCCTTTTCTTTCCGCAAACCGCTGTGCCTCCTGGATCGCCTCCTGACTCTTTATGGTAAATTTATCCATATCCTATCTCCTTATTCTTCCTGGAATACTTTTCTGAATTTTTCGATGAAATCCTGCCGGATGTCATCCTGAAGGAAGTTCATCATCTGCTCCATCTCCTGCTGGAGGAATTCAACTCTGTGCCTGAGCCGGAGGATGATCTCGACTCCGGACCGGTTCACGCCGAGTTCCCGCGTAAGGCGGAGTATCATGGCTATCTTTTCGACGTCTTCCTGCGAATATATGCGGGTGCGGTTTTTCCTGTGGGGTGAAATCAACCCTTCCCGTTCATAGAGCCGGAGGGTCTGGGGATGCACATCGAGCATCCTCGATACCACACTGATCATATAGACCGGATCTTTTCTGTCACGGGTATATTTCATTGTCTCGACAAACTCCTGCGCGGATCTTCTTTATACAGAGAATCCACCCTGGCAATTGCATCTTTCTCAGAAGCGTTGAGATCCTTCGGTACAACAATCTTTATGTCGATATACTGATTTCCCCTTGTTCCTGTCTTTGGCGAGGGGAACCCCTTCCCCGAAAGTTTCATCCGTTGCCCGCCCTGCGTACCCGGGGGGAGGGTCATAACAGTCCTGCCGTCTATGGTCGGCACCTCGATCTTGGCACCGAGAGCGGCTTCCCCGAAGGTTACCGGCAGGTCAAGATACAAGTCATTCCCCTTCCTTTTAAAAAGAGGATGGGAGTGTATGGCAATCTCGATAAAGAGGTCCCCGGCAGGCCCGCCGCCTGTTCCTGCGCCCCCCTTGCCCTTGACCTTCACCCGTGATCCTGTATCAGCGCCCCTCGGAATTTTCACTTTTATCGTCTCCGTGCGGAGTATCTTGCCACGCCCGTTGCACACTGAGCATATTTTTGTAATCTTCTGTCCTGTCCCGCCGCAGGTGCCACAGGGCTGTGACATCTGGAAAAAACCTTTGGATGTTTTGGTACTTCCCGTCCCTTTGCAGATATCGCATGTCTGGGATGCTTCGCCCCCTGACCCATGACACTGCGTACAGGGGACTTCCCGGGAAAAGCTGATGGTTTTTGTAACTCCTGCGAATGCCTCTTCCAGCGAAAGGTCAAGGTTCATGACCATATCATGACCTTTCATGCGATAGGATGTTTCAGGACCCTGCCGGAATCCGAAAAGGTCCGAGAATATATCTCCAAATCCACCGGCACCGGTATGGAAAGCATCTCTGAAATCATGCGTCCTGAAACCCTCAAACCCCTGGCCGCCGGCACCAAAGGGCGAGCTTCCGAACTGGTCGTACTCCGCCCTCTTCTTGGAATCTCCGAGGACTTCGTATGCCTCGTTCAGTTCCTTGAACTTCTGCTCAGCAACCTTGTCACCAGGGTTCAGATCAGGATGGTACTTGCGCGCGAGCTTCCGGAATGCTTTTTTCACCTCATCCTGAGAAGCATCCCTGTTTACGCCAAGGGTCTTGTAATAATCTTTTCCTTCAGAAGCCATTATTCCTCCGCTTATTTATCATATAATATTAATTTAGTGTATATTTGTCAAGTAAATTATTATGATTAAATTTAACCATACCGTCTTTTAAGCATCATAAAATGTCAGCCTTCCCTTTGCCGGAGACTTATACTATAGTAAATTCAGAGAGAGTTGAAGATGAACCATACCACATCGGGCAAGACATCTCCGCTTCGGCTGCTCATAATCACCACCATAGCACTCTTTGTATCTGAAGCAGTCATCATGTTATTCCTCGGGCTCTTGCTGCCTCCCCTGCCTCTTTTGCTCGAAGTTGTTCTCGATGCCTTTATTCTCATCAGTCTCGGATTTCTTATTCTGTATTTCTCGCTTTTCCGCCCGATGAATCAGCATATCCTCGAGCGTGAACGGTCTGAAGAGAAAGCCCGGCGTACCTTTACAGAACTCAACCAGATATTCCAGTCTGCTGCTGACGGCATGCTGGTGATCGACAGGGATTTCACCATAATTCGCGCGAACGAGACTTTCGAAAAACTTGCGGGGACCCGGAATGAAGAAGCTCTCGGGAAAAAATGCCATGAGGTCTTCCCCGGCACGCAATGCCATACCCCGCTCTGCCCCGCAACCAAAATTATGCAGGGCAGTGAAAGGCTTGAATACGAAACCGTGAAAAAGCGCAGAAACGGGTCTGAAATACACTGTATCCTGACCGCAACCCCGTTCCGTGACCCGGCAGGAGAACTGATAGGCATCGTCGAGGATTTCAAGGATATCACCGAACGGAAACGCGCAGAGAACGAGATCCGCTCGCTCAAGCAACAGATAGAATATATTCTGGGCGCCACAAAAACAGGACTCGATATCATCGATGAAAACTTCAATATCCGGTACATCGATCCTGCATGGCAAAAGACATACGGGGACCATACCGGGAAAAAATGCTACGAATACTTTACCGGACGGGATCAGGCTTGCCCCGGCTGCGGAATTCTGAAAGCCTCTGGCACAAAAACCATGACTGTTACCGAAGGGATTTTACCAAAAGAGAGAAACAGGCCGGTTCAGGTAACAACGATACCCTTTCAGAATGCCGGGGGGGAATGGCTCTATGCCGAGATCTGTGTTGATATCAGTGAACGGAAAAAAATTGAGGAAGAACGCCTCAAAACCCAGAAACTTGAATCACTCGGATTACTGGCCGGAGGGATAGCCCATGATTTCAACAACCTGCTCACCGCCATTATCGGGAACATCAACTTCATAAAAACAAATCCCGATGCGGGAGATGAATTGGCAAGAGCACTCGAAATGGCAGAGAAAGCATCCCTCCGTGCAAAAGGACTCGCCGGGCAGTTGATCACCTTCTCCCGCGGAGGCGAGCCGGTCAAGAAGATAGTCATTCCTACAGACCTGATCTATCAATCTGCGGGGTTTGTCCTGAGTGGTTCAAACGTGCGTGCAGATTTTCAGATGGCTGAGGGGCTAGCACCCGTAGAAGTCGATGAAGGCCAGATGACGCAGGTCCTGAACAACGTCCTCATCAATGCCATACAGGCAATGCCCGAAGGAGGAACCGTCACAATCCGGGGAAACAATATCACCGTCGGAGACATTGATTCCCTTCCGCTCACACCGGGGACCTATGTGAGAATATCCATTGAAGACAGGGGGGGCGGGATACCTCCGGAAAATCTCAGCAAAATATTCGATCCCTACTTCTCGACCAAACAGAAAGGGAGCGGCCTGGGATTAACCACGGCATACTCTATCATCCGCAAACACGGGGGATATATCCACGTGGAATCAGGTCCCGGAAAGGGGACAATCTGTCATATTTTCCTCCCTGCCTCTCAATCTCCGATGCCAGCAACGACAACGGACAAATTCTCTATCCCGCCGGGAAAAGGGAAAATCCTCGTTATGGATGACGAAGAAATTCTCCGCGATTTCACCTCCCGGATACTCAGAAAAAGCGGATACGATGTGGTGCTTGCAAGTGATGGTCTGGAGGCAATCGAGCGATACCGGGAAGCAAAACTTGCAGAATGCCCGTTTGACGCAGTCATCATGGACCTGACCGTACCCGGAGGCATGGGGGGCAAAGAAGCAATCCGCGATCTCCTCGGAATAGACCCTGATATCAAAGCCATCGTATCAAGCGGTTATTCCGAGGATCCGATCATGGCGCATTACGGAGAATACGGATTTAAAGGTGTTGTAGCAAAACCCTATACACTCGAAGAACTGACCTTTGCAATCAGGACCGTCATGGGTAAATCCCTTGCAGAGCATTAACCCTCCGGATCCTCTGGCCATACTCAGGAAATATTATGCTCCGGGCACGCTCGTATACGAGATTCTTGTAACACACAGTAACATGGTTGCAGAAAAAGCCCTCAGCATAGCACGGAGGATGAGACATCTCCATCCCGACGAACAATGGATTCAGGAAGCAGCGATGCTGCATGATATAGGCATATTGTTCACGAACGAACCCCGGATCGGATGTTTCGGAACTAGGGAATATATCTGCCATGGCTTCCTGGGTGGAGAACTCCTTAAGAGGGAAGGATTGTCAACGCATGCCCTCGTATGTGAACGACATGTCGGTATCGGATTGACAGCACAGGACATTGCAGAAAAAAATCTCCCCCTGCCCGCAAGGGATATGATTCCGCTTTCTCTTGAAGAGAAAATTATCTGTTTTGCTGATAAATTTTTTTCGAAGAGCCCTGACTATCTCCGGAAGGAGAAACCTCTTGGACTGGTCAGGACAGGCATCTCGCACTACGGGAGAGAGAAGTTGCAGGTCTTTGATGCATGGGCTGAGATTTTCGGGTTGTCATAAGAAATCCGGACAAAATTCCCCCTGATCAAGACAAATTTCCCTGTTCTCAGCAAGGGGAAAACCGGACAGGGCAGGCCCTAATAACCCCTCTATAGCTTCAGGATTGCCTCCCCCGGACTTGATGGGGGTTCTGAACATATTGAAAAAACTGGCTTCTCGTCTGTGCGGGTATAACAAACGTCCATCGGAATGGTGCCTTCCAGATGACCTCTGATCCCAAGGTTTTCCGGCTGGTATCCCTTTTGCAAGTCAGTGCATATTATTTCCCGGAAATACATGCTTTTTTCCAGAGGTGGGGGTGAGATCTTGCAGGAAGCCGGAAGAACATGCTTTTTTCCGTTTTTTTTGTTGCCGGGTCTTTTCTTGCTCATGGTATTTTTTGCAGCAGCTCCGCACGATGCCGATGCCTTTGCCGATTTGCCGGACTATTGTATGAAATGCCACGTCATGGAGTCCGCATATGAGGCATGGATACATACAGGCGCTCACAGGAGAATTAAGTGTGTAGATTGCCATCTGCCCAATGACAACCAGGTGATGCACTATATCTGGAAGACCATAGACGGGATCAAGGATGCCGTTGCCTTCCATTCCGGCAAGGTTCCGGAAGAGATCGCCATCTCTTCGCATGGCCGGAAAGTAATCCAGGCAAACTGCATCCGTTGTCATGAAACTGCGGTAACGATGATCGACAAGGAAAGAGAATGCTGGGGATGTCACCGGAGAGTGACCCATAAACTCACGGGAACGATAGAAACACTGCAATGAGGAGGGGAAGGATGAAGAAATTGGTTTTATTGATAATAATTTTTCTATCAGCTCTTGCCATATTCGCCTGTCAGCCACCAAAGACCGAACCTTTCAGGCCGGTAAAAATCGCGGACGGGGACATCGACCCCGTCAACTGGGGCAAAGCATACCCCATCCATTATGAACTCTGGAAGAAGACCGAGGAACCGACACAGCCCGGGAAAAGCAGATACAAACGCGGGTTCGACGCTGACGCCGTCACCTATGACAAATTGTCTGAATTCCCTTATCTAGCCTTATTATTCAGCGGTTGGGGTTTCGGGGTGGAATACAATGAACCACGCGGGCACGCATATATGATTAAAGACCAGCTCGAAATTGACGAAGCGCGGCTGAAGGCAGGCGGAGTCTGTCTCACCTGCAAGACCCCTTATGCAATGAAACTGGAGACAGAACTGGGTCCGGCTTATTATTACACCCCTTGGAAAGAAGTGCATGCAAGAATCCCCAAAGAACATCAGGAACTGGGGGTTGCTTGCATCGACTGTCATGACAACAAAGACATGTCCCTGAAAATTTCGAGGGCCACGACCCTCACCATGGCGCTTGAATTCATGGGAGTAGATCAGGCAAAGGTAAGCCGTCAGGATATGAAGAACCTTGTGTGCGCACAGTGTCATGTCACCTATAACATTATGAAAGACCAGGAAAAGCGGTCTGTCGGCATTTACTTCCCATGGCAGGGGAGCACCTTCGGGAACATAACCGTTGAGAATATTATCAAACAAATCCGGAATGACCCGGCAGTGGGAGAATGGGTACAGAAAGTAACCGGTTTCAAGATGGCGTTCATCCGGCATCCTGAATATGAGCTCTTTTCCAACAACAGCATGCACTGGAAGGCAGGCGCGTCCTGCGCAGACTGTCATATGCCCTATACAAAAGTGGGCGCTTACAAGGTTTCCGACCATCGGGTGACAAGCCCGCTGAAGAATGACCTCAAGGCTTGCATGCAATGCCATACGGAGAGCAGGGAATGGCTGCAGGACCGGGTCTATGCAATCCAGGACAGGACCGTATCCCTGATGATCAGGTCAGGATATGCGACTGCGACCGCTGCGAAACTCTTTGAGAAGGTTCACGAAGCCGGGGCTGCGGGCAAGGATATTGACAAAGCATTGTATGACAAGGCAAAAGACTTTTATGAGGAGGCGTTCTACCGCACGAACTTTGTCGGAGCTGAAAACTCGGTCGGGTTCCACAATCCTGTTGAGGCGATGAGGATTCTCGGTGATTCTGTTGCATTTGCCACAAAAGCCGAGGCACTGCTCAGACAGGCTCTTACGAAAGCCGGGGTCGATGTTCCGATCACGGTGAATCTCGAATTGAATAAATATCTCGACGAACGAGGGAAAAAGAAATTGCGATACGATCCCAGGGTTGTGATACAGGACCCCTTCGGAGTCGAAGAAAAACTCCTTACCGTAAAACAGGCAAAATAGCAGGTTATCCCCTGTTGTACCCCTCCTTCCATCCCCTCCCTCATGATTGAGGGAGGGGATGTCCCCTGAAAAAACTTCTTGTGACAAACAGCAATAATACGCCGCCATTTCTTCTGGTATAATACCCAAGGGTTCATCATGGCAAAAACCAAGACCTTTTTCCAATGTCAGGCCTGTGGATATGCGAGTCCGAAATGGATCGGGAAATGTCCTGACTGCGGTGAATGGAACAGTTTCGCCGAAGAGAAGAAGGAAACCGGTGCCCGTCAGTCTGCAATCGTTTCTCATCTGGGCAAGTCCGAACCCCACCCCTTGAGTTCCATCACCGGCGAACGCGGACAGCGATCATCCACAGGCATACGGGAGCTTGACAGGGTCCTCGGCGGGGGTATTGTCTCAGGGTCTGTCACACTCATCGGGGGCGATCCCGGGATTGGGAAATCCACACTGCTCCTCCAGGCAGCCTTCGGCATTGCAGACACGTATGGAAAAGTGCTCTATGTTTCAGGGGAGGAATCACCGGAGCAGATAAAGCTCCGGGCTGACAGGCTTGCTATCAATTCCAACGAGATTGTGCTGCTTTCGGAAACCTCAGTGGAGTCCATAGTACACACTGCAACCAAACTTCTCCCAAAGGTCCTGGTGATAGATTCTATCCAGACTGTGTATACGGAAGAGATACTTTCCGCTCCCGGATCTGTCAGCCAGGTGCGTGAATGTGCAGCAAAACTCATGCTTTTTGCAAAACGCGCGGATATCCCCGTATTCCTTGTCGGACACGTAACAAAGGAGGGTTCGATAGCCGGACCACGCGTCCTTGAGCATATCGTGGACACCGTCCTCTATTTCGAAGGAGACAGGGGGCATGTGTTCCGGATTCTGAGAACAGTCAAAAACCGTTTCGGCTCGACCAATGAGATCGGCATTTTTGAGATGTCTGACGCAGGACTCCTCGAAGTCGAGAACCCTTCCGAACTCTTCCTCCTCGAAAGACCGCTTCACACTTCAGGATCAACGGTCGTTGCAAGTATCGAAGGCACACGGCCTCTCATGGTCGAAATACAGTCTCTCGTTTCCCAGACGAATTTCGGCATGCCCCGCAGGACAGCAATCGGAGTTGATTTCAACCGGGTAACGCTTTTGGTGGCAGTGCTTGAAAAGAAAGTCGGTCTCCATCTCGGAGGGATGGACATTTTTGTGAATGTCGTCGGCGGATTAAAGATCATAGAGCCGGCGGTCGACCTCGGTATTATCACAACGGTCGCTTCGTCCCTAAAGGATATCCCTATCGACCCCAGACTCATTGTCTTTGGCGAGGTGGGGCTCTCCGGAGAGGTCAGGGCAGTAGCCCAGGCTGAAACGCGGATCAGGGAAGCGGCGAAGATCGGATTCAGCCGGGCGGTGATACCAGCTGGAAACGCTGAGAAGATTAAGGGCAATTTGGGACTGGAAATAATCGGAGCACAGAATGTTGAAGACTGCCTCAACGCTGTTTTTCCTTAGCATCCTGCTTATCATCTTCGCCTGCGCACCCCGCAGGATTGAAATCCCTTCCTATGAAGGGCTTGATGTGCGCGAGGTACTCGCGGTAAAGAAGAATGTCTCCGACATTGAGGCTGTATTCTCGATCACGTTCGAACAGGAGGACACCTCGGTCAAGGGCGAAGGGAAGGCGAATCTCTCAAAGAACGGGGACCTCGACCTGCGGGTATATTCATTCGGGTTTCTTGCCTTTGAGCTCGTCGCGCGTGACGGCATCATCAGGAGCAACCCTCCTGTTGACAGGAACAAGGCCGCGATCCTGTCCTACGGACTGCGCGACTGTCTTTTCTGGTGGGACATTGACGGTTACACCCTGGAACAAGGGCCTGACGCCTTTCTCTTTTCAAACACTGCGCGGAAGGTCTGGATCGACAAAAAGACTATGCTCCCGTTGCAGCAGATAATCTCCCTCGCAGACGACCGGGAACTTGTCATCACTTACGAGAACCCTGAAAAGATCAATGGAACCTGGCATCCGGCCAGAATCAAAATTCAACTCTCCCGATACAGCGTAATCCTGGTGATCAGGGAACTGGTTTTTGTGTTATCGGCTTAATCCGAGATCAATCGCAACGGTTTCTATGGTGGGAACATCGATCACAGCTGCCTTGGCGAGATACCCTTCGAGCAGTGCATTGTCGCAGACAGTATTGATGAGCCTGGGAGTGCCCCCTGTATACTGGTATATCGAGCGGACTGCTCCCTGAGAAAAAATTTCTTTTTCGCACCCAGCGACAGTGAGTCTGTGCCTCATATAATCACTCGTGCTCTTCTCGGAAAATTCTTTCAGCCGTATCTTGACTGCCACCCTCTGCTTCAGCGGTTCATCGAGTGCGAGCACCCCTTCCAGTTCCGGAAGGCCGAAGAAAACGAAGTTCAGGAGTTTGCCATCAGGGGTCTCCATATTGAGAAGGCCTCTGAATTCTTCCATGATCTCCTTCGAATTCAGCATCTGGACTTCGTCGACCATAACAACAGCTTTTTTCCCTTCGTCGTTGATATCATGAAGCCGCCGGTAGATCTGGGAGAGAAGGTCTACCCTGTCTTCGGGGACATTCGCAACACCCAGCTGGATTGCAAATTTCTTGAACAACCATTCGGAGCTCACACTGGAATGAACAACTACAAGCAGTGCAGCTTCATAGGCACTTTCGTCCATTTCCTCAAGGAACCTCCTTGCGAGCGTCGTCTTGCCGGTTCCTATCCCTCCGATCACGACAGCGAGCCCTTTCCGGGTATCTACCGCATATTTAAGCTTTACGAGAGCATCGGAATGGAGCGGACTGTTGTAATAGAACTTGCTGTCAACGACATTCGAAAAAGGATGTTCCTTCAGCCCGTAATATTCCAGGTAATCCATTTTCCTCCCGCTTGCCCGCCCGCCTGAGTTGCACGGCGAAATAATTGAAATTCAAAGAAGGTATACTGCTACAGGTATGAGACCCTGTCCTTTCTGTCTTTCGGCTTCTTCTTATCAGCCCCTTCAGTCATGCTCGCCTTGAGATGGTCAATCTTTTCCGCAACAGCCCTGAACTGTGCATTCCATCCATATACCTGCATAAACAGTTCGAATGCCTCTTTGGTGTTTCCATTCTTTTCATATGCATCGGCAAGATCATACTTCATCGCCCAGTAAGACTCTCCCCTGTCTTCCATTTTTTCTATTGCATTTTTCAGCACATCAATGGCAAGCGGATACAGGCCTTTCTCAAGGTAACAGACCCCGAGCATATTCGAAGCATGGACAAACCGCTTCGGGTCTTTCAATGCTGCCTGGAATTCCCGTATCGCATCGTCAATAAGCCCCATCTCTTTATAGGCTATTCCGAGGTTATAATGCGTTTCATAATCCTCTTCTTCCAGTTCCTTCTCGAGCCCTTTTTTGAATTCATTGAATATGTCCATAACATCGTTGTCGAGCGTGGGTTCTGTAATGTTTTCGGCTTCGAGCACTTCATCGGGGAAGACCGGGGCCTCTTTTTCCTCTGCAGGGAATCCCCTCGGTTCTTCCTCCCGGAGAGTCAGGCCGAGCGATCCGAGTTTCTGGGTGATTTCCTCATTATCCGGAAAAAGGGCCTGGAGCCTCTCGAAAATAGCGCGTGCTTCTTCAATCAAGCCCTGGCGGGCGTAGAAATCCGCTTCCGCAATCTCTTCACTGTAGTCCTCGAAGGACGGCTGTTCAGGAAGCCCGGCAGCGATTTCATCTCCGGAGGCCCCGACCGCCGATACGCCGACAAGCCGAGAGTCTTCCGGACTGATCTCACGGGCTTCCTCCAGTATCTGCTTACTGCTTTCCAGGTCGCCGGCCTTTTCGAACAGTTCAGCAAGGAGGATACATTCTGTTACTGCCTGTTCGTTGTCTCCGGTATTGACAAACAGGGTTTTCAGTCTTGTATGGATATCGATATTCTCCGGCTCTTTCTCTCTGAAATTTTCAAGGATTTCCCGTGCATTTTCATAGAGGCCGTACCTGAGATAAATGTCAGTTTCTATAATCGCTTCTTCCACTGTCTTTTCAGGTCCGGCAGGAATCTGTTCTTTTCCGACCTGCTTCTCGAGTTCTATCACCTGCTGCTTCAACGCCCCGTCCTCAGGTGACATCTCCAGTGCCTCCCTGAAACAGTTCAGCGCTTCTTTCGGCTTTTCCTCTTTCAGGTAGATAGCCCCCAACGCAGTCAGTTCACGCACAACCTGAAGATAGTCGCCAAGCTGAATATAAAGAGTAACGAGCCGCCTCCCGGTCTCAACCGGATCAATGTCCCTGAATTCTTCGAGGAGTTTTATTGCATCATCATAATTCTCATTCAGGAGCATTTCGTCGAGAACCGGCAGATACTCGACCCATGCAAGATCTTTTCTCCCCTCCCTGATGTATACCTCTCCCAAGAGTCTCCGTGCCTTCACATTTGCAGGCTCAACTTCTTTCACCTGAACAAGATACTCGCGTGCCTGACCATATAATCCGGCAGCGGCATGAATTTCGGCAGCCCTCAGAAGAATCCCTGCATCCTGCGGGAAGAGCGTAACCGCCTCGTGTATCTGCTCGGCTGCCTGTTTTCTCCTGTCAGTCTTTTCATATGCAGCACTCAGATCAAGGATGGTCTCCCTGTTCACGGGATCAATATTCAAAGCCTTCTGGTAATATTCTATCGCTTTCTCCATTTCCCGTTTTTCGCTATAGAGCTTCGCGATCTCCAGATACTGCCTGGCAGCCTCCTGCGTAAGATTCTCCTTCAGATAAATCTCTACGACTTTATTCCGGAGGGGGATATTGCCGGGGGAAAGCTTCAGGATTTTATCGTAGATCTCCAGGATCTTGTCCTTTTTCCCTTCCTTTGCATAGCCGTCAGCAGCAGCAAGATAGAATTTGATGGCATCGGTAACAATTCCTTTTGCCTCATTCAGTTCTCCGAGGGCAAGCAGCGCTGTTGCATCGGCCTGGTTCAGGTTCAGGATTTTTTTATACAGCGCCAATGCCTTAAGCGCGAACCCCTCGTCCCTGAAGCAGCCGGCAGCCTTATGATAAGAATCTATTGCAATTGCTTTTTCACCTTTTTTCAGGTAAAGATCGCCGATAGTATTATAGGTATTGCCGTCAGGACTCTCCCGGGAAAGTTTTTCCCATTCTGCAATAGCTCTGTCTATCTGGCCGCGGGCAAGATACTTCTGTGCTTCCTTGATTATGGCTGATTTATCTGACATTTTGTGTATTATTGAAATTATCACAATTGGTAACTAGTGTCAATGATTAGGTATTTTCACGGAAATAGCATACAATAGTGCATATGGTGGATAAAGAAACGATTCTCGCGCTTTTCCTGCAGAAGACTTCCAGGCCCCTGAATTTCAAGGAAATCGTATCTCACCTGAATCTCGGACACAAGGAAGCACGCGCGGCAAAGAGAATTCTGCGGACATTACTAAGTTCAGGCGACCTCGTCATGACAAGGAAGGGGTTCTACGGACCTTCCGACGACATGAATCTTATCAGGGGGTTTTTCGAATCTCACCGTGACGGATATGGGTTTGTGGTGATGGAACAACCCGGAGAACGGGACATCTTCATCCCTTCATGGGGGACTTCCGGGGCAATGGGAAACGACAGGGTCCTCGTAAGGGTCGAAAACTGGAAGAAACGCGAGGGAAGAATTGTAAGAATACTCGAACGGGCGCAGAGGAAAATAGCAGGGAGACTGGAAGCAGCAAAATCAGGGTTTTCTGTGAGGCCGAAGGATAAATCCCTGCCTTATGACATTCAGGTTGGCACCCGGGACAGGGGGAACGCCAGGGTCGGGGATACGGTGATTGTCGAGATACTGGAATATCCTGCTGAACGGAAACCCGCCTCCGGCCGCGTCCTGAAAACACTTGGCAAACCTGACAACCCGAGGGCCGAGGTGGAGATGATCATCGATGAATTCAGCCTTCCGAAAAAGTTCCCCCGGAGCGTACATGCGGAGACAGCGTTTCTAGCCGGGAAGAGACCCGAAGTACAGGGGCCGGGCATGGAAGGGAGGAAGGATTTCCGTGCCCTCCCTACGGTCACGATCGACGGAGAGCGGGCAAAAGATTTTGATGATGCAGTCTCTGTCCGGATCACAAAACAGGGCTATGTGCTGTCCGTGCATATTGCAGATGTGGGCTGCTATGTGCCGTGGAATTCCGCAGTCGACCGTGAAGCAGCGGTAAGGGGCACGAGTTTCTATTTCCCCGAGAAGGTCATCCCCATGCTCCCGAAGGAGCTTTCGGAAGACCTGTGCAGTCTGAAACCCGGCGTAGACCGGTTTGCCGTTACCGTCGAGATGGACTTCGACAGGAACGGGACCAGGCTCGATGCCCGGTTTTATCCGAGCATCATCAGGAGCGATGCAAGGATGACGTATACCTCTGTAAAACAGATTCTCATAGAGAACGACCGCTCGGAACGGGGAAAATATGAAAATCTCCTGCAAAATTTAGAAGTTATGGGAGAACTGTGCGGACTGTTGCGGAACAGAAGACTGCAGCGGGGCAGCCTTGATTTCGACCTCCCGGAGCCGGAGATTCTTCTGGACATCCGGGGCATGCCTGAAGCGATCCTGAAGGCGGAGAGAAATTATGCGCATATAATAATTGAGGAGTTCATGATTGCGGCGAACGAGGCTGTAGCAGAACACCTCGAGCATCTCAATATCCCGGTTCTCTACAGGGTCCACGAAGAGCCTGATCCCCACAAACTTGAAGAAATAGCAAAAATGTCCGGCAGAATCATGAAAAGCAGGGGACCCTTCAGAGCCAAAGATTACGCAGATCTCCTGATAAAAGTGAAGGGTTTCCGGGAGGAAGAGATCATCAATTTCGCGCTTTTGCGCAGCCTGAAACAGGCTCGGTATTCAAATCTCAATGTGGGGCATTTCGGCCTCGCATCAGAATGTTATACCCATTTCACCTCACCGATCCGGCGGTACCCCGACCTTGTCGTTCACAGAATCCTTCGTGAAGTACTCCGGAACAGGCGGATATCAGATGCGCGGAGAGAGGAGCTGAACAGAATCCTCCCTGATATTGCGTTCCATTCATCCCGCATGGAACGCCTTGCTGACAAGGCGGAACGGGAGGTAATCGATGCGATGAGGGTATGGTTTATGCAAGACAAGGTCGGAGAAGAATTTGAGGCAAAAATTACCGGAGTGACTCCCTACGGATTGAAAATACGGCTAAAGGATTTCTTTGTCGAGGGTTTCCTGCATGTTTCATCCATGACCGACGACTATTATCAATATAACGAGCATTCCATGAAACTTATCGGAAGGCACAGGAAACGTTCGTTCTCCATCGGACAGGATACCAGGGTCAGACTCGAGAGGGTAGACAGGGAAGAACGCGAGATTATCCTTGATATCTGCGGGACCGGGAAGATGTCGAAGAGCAGATGATTGAACCAATGGACCTCGATAAACTCTTAACCATCATGGAGCGCCTCAGGAGCAGGGACGGCTGCCCGTGGGACAAAGTACAGACCCGCGAGTCTCTCAAGCCTTACATCATCGAAGAGGCGTATGAACTCATTGAGGCTATCGAAGAGCACGACCCTGAAAAGATCCGGGAAGAGCTTGGTGACCTTCTCTTCCAGGTGGTATTTCAGTGCGAGATAGCCCGCGAGAAGGGTGAATTCGATATGTCCGGGGTAATACAGAAGATCGCTGAAAAGATGATATCCCGTCACCCTCATGTGTTCGGAGAGACAGAATGCAGGACCCCGGGTGAGGTGGTAAAACAATGGGAAGTCCTGAAAAAACAGGAGGGGAAACTCCGTGACTCTCTCCTCGAAGGGGTTCCGAAGACAATGTCGTCCCTGCTCAGGGCTCACCGACTGCAGAAAAGGGCGGCACAGGCGGGGTTCGACTGGTACAAGGTTGAGGATGTCCTGAAGAAAGTCGACGAGGAGATGGAAGAGTTGAAAGATGCCCTCAAATCGGGCAAAAGGGAGGAAATGGAAAACGAACTCGGAGATATATTCTTCATGCTCGTAAACCTTGCGCGGTTCATGAACGTGAACCCGGAAGACGCGCACCGGAAAACCATCAGCAAATTCATCCATCGCTTCGGCCATATAGAAATGCGGGCTGCTGAACAGGGCAGGGAACTCTCGGATATGACGCTCGAAGAAATGGACAGGCTCTGGGATGAAGCGAAACGGAATGAGGGCAAAAGATAACCTGAATCGATGAATTCTTATATCATTTCAGGCACATCGATCCATAAAATTTCCGAAAATTCCGGGCAAACCGGCAGATACGGCATTTTCGCATAAGCGAGCTCAAATACCAAATCTGCCAGCAATTCTCTGGGTAAGAAGGGATAGTCTTCCCCCTATTCATCATTCAAGGTCCGGATCATTCTGTCACAGACAGGGCATTCGTCTGTTTCCTCAGCGCCGTCTTCCCACTTGATGTACCTGATGCTCGCGTTCCAGCAGACCGGACAGGTGATGAAATAGGATTCTCCAAAACCCTTTTCATTGCTGAACTTTAGCGTTGATTCAACCAAAAAGCACCTCATACTTTTACTATAGCAAATTCTCATTTGAGTAACTCCGCAATCGGGGGGCAAACGGCAGTTACGCAAGCGAACAGTGTTATAATTCTGGCATTTCGTAAGGTCTGGCAGGCGGATGAAAAAGAACAAAACCCCGTGCAGGGGCTTGCATTTGATTTATCTTTTCCTTTCTGCTATGGTGGTTGCTAAGGGGGACAGAAAGGGAGGGGAAACAACATCCTTTGGGGGATTGGTCTTCGAGACCGCATGGTATGCTCCCCTCTCCCCCTTCTGAAAAATCGCCGGGGCAGACAGGGAGATAGTCTTACAAGAGCTTGCGTATTTTCCCGAATGCCTCTTCTATAATATCAGGTTCAGGGAGGAACGTTGTCCTGAAATACACTCCGTCCTCCTGTCTTCCAAATCCTGAACCAGGCACGAACACAACCCCTTCTTTCAGGGCAGCGCGCACAAAGTCAATGTCTTTTTTCCATTTCTTCGTCTCTATCTTTATAAAGGCGTAGAACGCGCCTTTCGGAACCGGGAACGATACCGGCAATTTTCCTGCAATCTTGATAAACGCATCTCTTCTCGCGAGGAGGCTCTTTTTTATCTCATCGAGATATGCAGGATATGAGTGGTCTACTATGGCAGCGGCAGCCGCTTTCTGATATTCCCAATTGACGGAGAGACGCTGGTTGCAAAGCAGGAAGAAAGCGTTCTTGACATCCTCCCACTTGTCTCCGTGAAAAGCGACCCACCCTATCCTTGCGCCGGGATAATTGAAAACCTTCGAAAGAGAACTTCCGTAAATGAACGGGATCCGTTTTTTCGCCATTTTCCTGAAATCAACCTGCCTGCCTTCGAGCGTGAGCTGGTCGTAGGACCCGTCATAGAATATCGGGACGTCGTATTCGGAGCAGAGATGGATGACTTCTGCGAGGTTCTGCTCGGAATAGACCGCGCCCAGCGGGTTGTTCGGGTTGATGATAATTATCGCCTTCGCACCCTCGATCTTCCTCGACAGATTTGCCACATCTATCTGGCCGTGCGCATCATGCCGGTAAAACACTGTGTCACCTTCAAACTGCTTCGCCTTGCTGATATAGAGCGGATACGTCGGGTTGGGAAGGATCACTTTCTCGCCGAAACCGATGAACGAATGGAAGAAGAAGTCTATCCCCTCGGTCAATCCCGCGACAACAAACACATCGTCAGGCCTGCATTTCTCGATCTTTGCGATATTCTTCCTCAGCTGCTCGTCCCCTTCGGAAGGTGCATACCCCTGGCAATTTTCGTCAAGGCCGCTCTTTACCCTCTCGGTGATCACGCTGAACGGCCTGAAGCCGTACTGGGGAGGGTCTCCGATATTGAGATAGATCATCTTCCTGCCCCGTGCCTCTTCGCGTTTCGCCTCCATAACGATGTCCCGGATCGGGTAACTGACAACATTCATCCTTTCCGTCGGCTTATACGGCAATCGTTTTTTTAATTTAAACTGTATCATCATATCATCCTGTTGTTCCCTGATCTTCTGCCCCTCAGAAAGCACATTCAGGGCCTTCAGGGGCCGTGTCTTTGCATATAAAAACAGAATACCATTTGAAAAAGGAAGTTCTCAAGAGAAAAGTACTGGCTGAGAGTTTATCCGGGTCCGTTGGCCTCCTCCGGCAACCCATACCCGGAAGCGCAAGCGGCACCCCATCCGGGAATCAGGGATCTCCCTGTTTGACAAACTCCGTGATATCTTTTATTTTTAAGTTGGCATGCCCGGTTGCGGGGACTTTCTCCGCTTTGGTTATTGAAAAAAACGCACGGAAAGAATAAACCCGGGAACACTCTATGCTGTCGGGACCATCAAGAGCAATAAGGAGCATGATTTGAGACTGCCGGAATGGTTGAGAAACAAACCCTGCAGAGGGGTCCATAATACGAAACGGCTGCTGAGGAGTTTCGGCATCTCTACCGTCTGTGAAGAGGCAAGATGTCCCAGTATTGGTGAATGCTTTTCACGGCCGACCGCTGCATTCATGATACTCGGGGACAGGTGCACCCGGAATTGCGGGTTCTGTTCAGTTGCTTCATCAGCCCCTTTCCCTCCTGATCCGCAGGAACCAGAAAAAGTGGCAATAGCTGCAAAGGCATTGGGTCTGCGTTACGTAGTGATAACCTCGGTGACCAGGGATGATCTCGATGACGGCGGCGCAGGTCATTTTGCCGCAACCGTATCTTCGGTCAGGAACCATCTGCCACAGGCAAAAGTGGAAATTCTCACGCCTGATTTCAGGGGGAATTTCAGGAGTCTTGAAGTAGTGATACATTCAAAACCGGATGTCTTCAACCATAATGTCGAAACCGTTCCCCGGCTGTACCCCTCTGTCAGACCGCTTGCCGACTATGCAGGCTCACTGCGCATCCTTGAATATGTCAAAAAAACATCACCCGGCATATATACAAAGTCAGGGCTCATGCTCGGCCTCGGAGAGGAAATCAAAGAAGTGATCCGTGTTCTCAAAGATATTCGCGATGCAGGCTGTGACCTGGTCACCATAGGCCAGTATCTCCGGCCTTTAAAAAGCAAGCTCCCTGTGGCCGCATATATCCATCCGGACATTTTTGAAAGCCTCCGGATTACCGCGCTCTCGCTGGGCTTCCGGCATGTTGCTTCTGCTCCGCGCGTGCGAAGTTCAATGAATGCCGAAGAAATGTATTATAATTAAGACTGCGGGCACCAGGATGAACAGGCTTACTCTGGCCTGACGGACTACCCTCTCCGGTGCGGGTGATCGGGAGAAGAAGCTGGGAATCTGACAGGGAACACAACAGAGAAGAAAGGCACAGAAGAAATGATGAACGTCGGTATCATAGGGTTTGGGGTTGTCGGTAGCGGAACCGCCAGGATACTCCTCGAAAACAGGGATGTCATTGAGAAGCGGGCAGGCTTCGGGATAAATCTGAAAAGGATTGCTGATCTTGACATCACGACAGACAGGGGGTTCAAAGTTCCTGACGGGGTTCTCACGACTGATGTCAACACGATCTTCAATGACCCCGAAATACAGATCGTTGTGGAACTGATAGGGGGGATCAGACCGGCCAAGGATTTTATCCTGAAGGCCATACAGAGCGGGAAACATGTGGTAACAGCCAACAAAGCCCTGCTTGCCACGGAAGGAACGGATATCTTCGAGGCAGCGCGCAACGCAGGGGTTGAGGTCGGATTTGAAGCCTCGGTGGCCGGCGCGATTCCCATCATAAAGGTCATGAAGGAAGGGCTTGTTGCCAACAGGATCAGGGCGATTTACGGGATAATCAACGGCACATCAAATTACATCCTTACAAAAATGACTGACGAGGATGTAGAGTTTGCCGATGCGCTGGAAGAGGCACAGAAACTGGGATATGCTGAAGCAGACCCGACATTCGATATAGAAGGAATCGATACCGCGCACAAACTCACAATCCTCGCTACCCTTGCGTACGGCATCCCGCTGTCATACCAATCGGTCCACATCGAGGGGATTTCAAAAATCTCTGCCCAGGATATTGCGTTTGCGACGGAATTCGGGTATAAGGTAAAACTGCTCGCAATCACCAAGGAAACAAACGGGGATATTGAACTCAGGGTCCATCCCACCATGCTCCCGAAAGATTATCTGATCGCAAAGGTTGACGGGCCCTTCAACGCGATCTATGTCGAAGGAGACGCAACCGGATCGACTATGTACTATGGACGGGGTGCGGGTTCAGTCCCTACCGGAAGCGCGGTAATAAGCGACATCGTTGATATTGCAAGGAATATTGCAAAGGACTCGATAGGCAGGGTGCCCACACTGCCGGAGTTCACGGGGGAAGCCAGAATAAAAAAGATAGATGATGTGGTATCCCGGTATTATTTCAGGTTCTCTGCCCTTGACAAGCCGGGCGTACTCTCAAAGATTTCAGGTATTCTGGGGAAGTACAATATCAGTATCGCATCGGTCATCCAGAAAGGGAGAAGGATCGGAGAAGCAGTCCCTCTCGTAGTGCTCACCCATGAAGCAAAGGAGAAAGACGTCAGGCAGGCGATCGGAGAAATCGATACCCTGCAGGTAGTCATGGGGCCGACCGGCATAATCCGGGTAGAGGGAAAAGAAGAGACCTGATCCGAAGGGTAGAGAAGGGAGAGCATGAAATATCTCGTTATTATCGGTGACGGCATGGCGGACAGACCGCTCGGGGCGCTGAAGGGCAAGACCCCCCTTCAGCAGTCGTCCACCCCGAATATGGACAGACTGGCCCGGGAAGGTATCATCGGGAAAATCAGGACTATTCCCCCCGGGTTCCAGCCGGGATCAGACGTGGCAAACCTGAATATACTCGGATATAATCCCGGGCAATTTTATTCCGGGAGAGCTCCTCTCGAAGCTGCCAGCATGGGGTTGCCCCTCAGAGAGAATGATGTGGCGTATCGCTGCAATCTGGTGACGCTGAAATACAACAAAACTAAGACAAAAGCAGTCATGGAAGATTACAGCAGTGATCACATTACAACGGAGGAGGCAAAAGAACTCATCCTGGATATCAATGAGCATCTGGGCTCTGAAAATATCCGCTTCTATCCCGGGGTCAGTTACCGCCATATCATGGTATGGTCTTCCGGAGCCTCCCGCATCGAATGCACCCCTCCGCACGACATTACGGGGAAGGAGATTGCAGACTATCTCCCTGTCGGAGACAATGAAGAGATCCTGCGGGACCTGATGCTCAAGGCAGCAGGAGTCCTTGAAGGGCATCCGGTCAATAAAAAAAGACGGCACGCAGGGAAAAAACCTGCAAACAGCATCTGGCTCTGGGGGCAGGGGAAGAAATTGAATCTTCCGACCTTCAGAGAGAAATATTCCCTTGAAGGCGCACTCGTTTCGGCTGTTGACCTTATGAGGGGACTCGGTATTGCTGCGGGCTTTGAAATACTCCAGGTCCCGGGAATTACCGGCTATCTCGATACAAACTACGCAGGCAAAACAGAGGCTGCCCTGAAGGCCCTTGAACGGGTTGACATCGCGTATATCCATGTCGAGGCGCCGGACGAGGCCGGTCATTCAGGGAAATACCGGGATAAGATCAGGGCAATTGAGGACTTTGACAGGCTTGTCGTCGGCAACGCAGTGAAGGGGATGGAGGCCTTCAGCGAGTTCAGGATACTGATACTCCCCGACCACGCAACCCCGATTGAGGTAAGAACCCATACCGATGAACCTGTACCCTTTGTGATATACGACAACCGGATACAGAAGGAGGACAGGCAGCAGGGTTTTGACGAATCGATCACTGAACGGCAGGACATCCTCGTCTTCGAAGAAGGCTATACCTTGATGGACTATTTCATAAAAGAAACTTAAACACTTCTCTTTCCCGCCAACCAATCAATCCCCAGATGAATCTGACTCGCTGACTTCCTACCAGGAGTGAGCAGCCTGTGCGATATGAGACCTGTCTGTCAGCGTTATGGCATCGTGCATACAGGCAGTCCTGCATATGCCGCATCCGTAGCATTTCAGAGGGTCTACGAGACATTTTTCATTGTTTCTGTCATAGCTGAGCGCACCGAAATAGCATCTCCCCAGACATTCCCGGCAGCCGATGCATTGCGCAGAGTCAATCTGTGCAATATACTCGCCCTTCCACATGACCTTGCCGATGCCCATCGTCATCTGGAAACGGTAGGCCATGCAGTCCGTATCGCAGTTGCAGACTGCCGCGATAAAGGGAGTATTGAATGTCCAGACACTATGGGTCTGTCCTTCCCCGTCGAGATGTCGAACGAACGCCTTTGCTTCTTCATTGGTCAGCCGTTCAAAGTCACTGATCTCCGGGATATCACGGAATATCCCCGTCAGGTCCATCCCGACACCGAGACAATACCGTTTGTCCTGCCCTGTGGTAACCTTCCGGCATACACAGGGCAATCTGACAATAGAGGCGCATCTGCCGAGTATATTTTCGATCTCTTCCAACGGAACGATCTGCCCGAAATGGGTCTTCTTGAGATGGCGGGTGACAAGGGGGTAAATAATAAAATTGTATATTCGCGGAAAACGCTCCTTCCAGGAGAATGCCCGCGCAGTATCCTCCCTGATCGAGCGGGTAAAATCCCCCAGATATGCCCTCAGGTGTTCCTCGGAGTTGACCTGATGGAAGACCTCTTCGGTATAATTTTTCATGTTCTCATACCATTTCAGGCCTTCCCCGTGCCTGGTGCAGAATTCACACATACTATAATACTATTCTTTCCCAACACTATGCGCAAGTATCGTGTTGTTGAAATCAAGATACTGCACATGAACATACAGCATTGAATCCGCACATATCAGCGTATTACAATTGTTCATGCACTGTTTGCAAAATTCCCGGAATGAAACGGTGCAGAGGAGGGTGGAGGATGGACCATGAAATAAAACAATTCCGCTATTTTCTGAAAGACACAATACGTCAGACCATCGATTTCCGTATGACAGACCAGAGAAGGGGCGTTGCTCCTCCTCCCGTTGAAAAACCTTACGCACGGGAGAGTCAGCGGATCGACCTTATCGCACAGGAAGAATGGCATTCCCTCGCCCATGTTGATCTTATTCATGCGATACAGAACAGGAAGAGCCATCGGCATTTCAGGGACAAGGCCCTGAGCATTGAAGAATTGTCATTCCTGCTCTGGGCCACCCAGGGTATTCGCGGCAGCGCTGATGGCACTTCTGTATTCCGGACGGTACCTTCAGCCGGATGCAGGCACGCGCTTGAGACATATCTCTGCATTCTGAATGTTGCGGGACTCGCAGCAGGGATATACCGTTATCTCCCTGTGGAACACCAGCTTCTCGTCGTGTCGCTCGAGAATAACCTTCCTGAGGAAATCGTCATCGCCACGTTCTACCAGTCGTTCATCGGGAGTGCTCCCGTCTCCTTTATCTGGACAACAATGCCCTACCGGATGGAATGGCGATATCATCTGGCAGCACACAAGGTTATCGCGATTGATGCAGGCCATGTCTGCCAGAACCTGTATCTCGCAGCTGCGGCTATCGGGGGAGGCGCATGCGGCATTGGTGCCTATCACCAGGAACTCATGGACAAACTTCTCGGAGTAGACGGTGATGATGAATTTACCATCTACCTCGCAGTTGTGGGCAAAATTTGATCATGCCTGATTCCCTGCCGTTTCTGCTGTCAGGTGTTCTCTTCGGACTGGTCGCCGGGATATCCCCCGGCCCCCTGCTCGCTCTGGTCATTTCCGAAACTCTGTCGCACAGCCGGAGAGAAGGGATTCTGGTCGCACTTGCACCGATTTTGACGGACGTGCCGATTGTCCTGGCTTCGGTCATGCTTTTGGCAAAGCTTTCCTATTCTCCTATGATACTGGGAACGATATCAATCCTCGGCGCTCTCTTCATCGGTCATCTTGCCTATGAGAGCATCACGGTGAAAACCGGCGCATCGAACCTGCAAAATATCAGGCCTCACGCCTTGAGAAAAGGGATAATAGCGAACTTTCTGAGTCCCCACCCTTATCTTTTCTGGATCACGGTCGGCGCCCCGATGGTCCTGAGAGCGTATACAGCAACTCTCTTATCGGCCTTCCTTTTCGTACTGGGGTTTTATGTATTGCTGGTGGGTTCAAAAATCTTTGTTGCTGTTGTTGTTGACAAGTCCAGGGATTTTCTGAAAAGCAGAGCCTATGTTTATACCATCCGGTTGCTGGGCTTTGTCCTGCTCATATTCGCTGCACTCTTCCTCAAAGACGGACTGAGGCTTCTCGGGGCTATCTGAATTTGGTTTCGCGCTTGCGAAATACCCCTGCTGTATGGTCACACACAAATATTTGGTCATTACCAAAAATCTGGGGAATATCGAAAGAAATTTTTACCGCTCCGCATAACCGGCTGGCAATGGAGCGCAGCGGAATTGCCAGTCCGAGTCGATGCGGTTATGGCTTTTTCCAGCCCAGTTTTCTAGCGATATATACGCCGTAGCTGTAATAAGATCTATATTTCTCATACAGCTCTATTTCTCTGGCCTCCGCTTCAACTATCGCGCGTGCTTCTTCACTATCCCCGTTTCGATCGAGGAAATCCTGAAAGCTATCCTGCATGGGCCGATAATAATTATCCAGCCAACAATGCTCTGGCAGAGCGAAATAACCAATCGGAGAATATCCGTTTTTCTCCAGTATGCTCATCTTTGAAGACGCCAAATCAATTTCTGGATATTCGCTCTCCCAATGTTTCTGGATTTCCGAAGGACGCGTGTCTGTAATCCAGCTAATTTCAGAAGCAACGAGCAGCCCTCCGGGTTTCAGGTAACGATTCCAATCAATTACGCCTTTTTTAAAGCCGATGTTGTATATAGCACCTTCAGACCAGATAACATCGAACGCTTCATCTTTAAAAGGCAGACTATCCATTGAACAGCATAGCGGTTCTATTTTGTTAGAAAGCCCCTCAATTTCCGCTTTGCTTCCCAGTACATCAAGAAATTCCTGAAGGAAATCTACTGCCGTGATGCGGGCATTTAATAGGCGAGCCAGCACCCGTGTGGAAGCTCCCGTGCCGCAGCCTATATCCGCAATCTTTAAAGGCGCGTCCCGGTCTATCGCAGCCAGGTTAAGCGCTTTTTCCGTTTCTTCATCCCCTCCCGGTCCCTGCCGGTTGGCGTTTCTATGGAGGTCTATCAGTAATTGAAATGCTTCCACTTCTCTTTCTTCTCCGGTTTTAGCCATAACGTTTATTTTGAAACGTATTCTACATTTTGATAAAAGACTATTATTTCTGGGTCAGATTGTCAATAAATTTTGTCGGAAAACAATTCATGAGATGCAAATGATTCCACATAATGTTGTCCTGATTATTGATAGAGAGAATACGCCGAATCATGCAAGCTATTCAAGCGGCATCCAAATATATCAAAGACGTCATTTACGGCCTGATTCCCGTATCAAGTAGGGGACAGACTCCCAATCCAGTCCCGAAAGCTTTCGGGATTGAAAATACCGGATTCCCCGATCAAGTTTACCGGCTTTCGGCGGCGCCGGAGGCGACCAGGGTCGGAGAATGACAAACCTAATACATACACTTATTTGTTTGCCGGGTTCATAATAATTCTTGAGAATTTTTTGAGGGATCCGGGTCCAAATATTTTTCGGGTGCATGTTCGGCTGCGGTGTTCACGGAAGACATTATCGCTTCCCTCATCGGTCTGGAACACCTGATATCTTTCACCCCGACGGAAAAGCGCCGGATTTTTCAGAGTCACCTGCAATTATTGTTTATTCAATATTCGATGACTCTCTCAATATATTCCTATACCAGATACCCCTCAGCTCTTCTCAAGAGAGCAAACCTCCATCTGGAAATATTCGTCCTGTTAGCAACCGAAATCATTGAAATCGTATTGACAATTCATTTTGCCGGGAGTAATGTAAAAAAATAGCAGCCGAAATCCATTCAAAGAATGGATACGGGGGACCCGGAAGACGGGGCGCATTTCCTGAGGTAGCCAGGAAAAGGGTACTTCCAAACCCGAGCCCGACAGCTAACCTCGCAGGCATTTGGAAGGGCAATGGACAGAGTTTAAACCGCTGCATTGCCGGCGGTTTTTATTTTTCCTCTTTTGCCCTTGAAGGAGGAATGATTTTTATTCCGGAGAAACGAAAACTTTCGCCTCCGCAAATTCTCGTTCTCGGCTTCTTATCGGTAATTCTGATAGGTGCTTTCCTTCTCATGCTCCCGGTCTCGAGCACAAAAGGCTGTTCTTTCATTGACGCTGTATTTACCTCAACATCGGCTGTCTGTGTTACCGGGTTGATTGTCCTGGACACACCGAACGATTTTACCCTGTTTGGTCATCTGGTAATCCTTGCACTCATTCAGATAGGAGGCCTTGGGTATATGACCTCTGCAACACTCTTTTTTCTGATTGCCGGCAAAAAGATTGGTATTACAGAGAGATACGCGATCAAAGAGGGGCTGAATGTCTCCACCGTGGAAGGAATTATTCAATTTGCAAAAGGGGTGTTGTTGTTTACCATTCTTTTTGAGTGTGCTGGGACTATCATTCTTACCGGTTTATTTCTCAGAGAGTACCCGTTTGGAAAAGCATTTCTCTATGGTCTCTTCCATGCTGTTTCAGCTTTTAACAATGCCGGGTTCAGCCTTTTTTCTGACAGTCTTATGCGGTACCGCGGTGATATAGCGCTTAACCTGACAATCACGACATTAATTATTGCGGGAGGCATAGGTTTTGTAGTCATTACTGACAGTTACAAGTTCTTCAAAAAAGAAGTTGACAGACTTGCCGTACATACCAGGCTGGTTCTCCTTACGACCGGTGTGCTTATCGCCGGAGCAACTGTTTCGATTCTTCTCATCGAATATGCGAATCCCGACACCTTGGGAGCGATGTCTCTCAAGGAGAAGATACTCGTTTCCTATTTCTCTGCTGTCACTGCGCGAACTGCGGGGTTTAATACCGTTGATTATTCTCTCTTCAAAACAGAAACACTTTTCCTGACCATCACGTTAATGTTTATCGGTGCTTCCCCCGGAAGTACCGGCGGAGGGGTGAAGACATCAACGGTTGCTATTGTCTTTGCAAGCATTTTTTCGACGATCCGGGGCAAGGCGGATGCAGTATTGTTCAGGAGGCGAATGCCGGCTGAAACTGTTGCCAATGCGCTGACAATTGTGATACTTGCGGTTATTTTCTGTACCATCTGCAGTCATCTCATCCTCCTCACCCAGGACACAAAATATTTTCACTCGGTTTTTGAAGTTACCTCTGCATTCGGTACGGTAGGACTTTCTCTGGGAGAGCAGGGTGTGAGAAGCTTTTCTGCTCTCTTTAATCCTTTTGGGAAGGTTATTGTTATTCTTTTAATGTTTGTGGGCAGATTGGGACCCCTGACCCTTGGCTTTGCCCTGACACGGCAGCTTAAGGAAAGATTCAGGTATCCCGAAGGAAAGGTGATGATCGGATGAAAAAGCAATTTGCCGTTATCGGTCTGGGCCGTTTTGGATTTAATGTCGCAAAGTCGCTGGCACACTATGGAGCGGATGTTATCGCTGTTGACCACGATGAAGAGAGGGTCAAAAAGATAGCCGATAGTGTCTCCTATGCTGTGCAGGTTGATGCAATGGATGAGAAGGCGCTCAGGGAGATCGGCATAGAGAATGTCGATACTGTCATTGTCAGCATCGGGGAAAATATTGAAGCGAATATCATTGTTGTGATGATCCTGAAAGAGATGGGCATTCATCAGATTATCGCGAAAGCGGTGACGACACTCCATGGAAAAGTCCTTGAGCATCTCAATGTCCAGAAAATCATCTATCCTGAACGCGATATGGCGATACGCGTTGCCCAGAGCCTGATGCGGTCGAATATTATTGATCAATTGACGCTTTCCGAGGAATACAGTATTGTCGAGATCGCAACTCCTGAACGACTGATCGGAAAGACGCTGCATGAGGCTCAATTGAGATCGCAATACGGGGTCAACCTGATTGCCATAAAGAGAAAAATCATCGATAAAGGCGTACAGAAAGAAATATGGAATGTGAATCCCGACCCCAATAAGACTATGGAAGAAGGTGATATATTGGTGCTGATTGGATTAAATGATAACCTTGAGAAGCTGGGAGTTCGATAAAATAAGAGGCATTGTATATTCGGACAACCGGTGAATTTTGAAGTGTCCGCCGGACAAAAACCGGATACCGGATGATTCCCCTGATCAGCCGCAGCCCGCTTATTACTGCCGCAGCGCCTCGACAATATTCATCCGTGCGGCCCTGAACGCAGGGAGGACCCCTCCGACGAAACCCATGATCAGCGAAAAAAGCAGCCCCTGATATACGATCTCGGCGGTGAGCGAAAACGAAAAGGCAAGCTCCGAAAAAGTCTGGAAATTAAGCGTCGACACCGTAAAAAGCTGCAGGAACGAAGCGAGAAACAGGCCAACAAGACCCCCGATGAACCCGAGGAAGAGCGCCTCCATGAGGAATGCCGCAAGGATAGTCCTCCTCTGAAAGCCGAGCGCCCGCAGGGTTCCGATCTCAAACACACGGTTGGCCACTGCAGAATACATGGTAATCATGGCGCCGATGATCGCGCCAAGAGAAAATATTATCGTCAGCGTAAGGCCGAGGATCCGGAGAAATTTTGCCATCGCCTCGGACTGTTTTCTGTAGTACTCAGGTTCGCGCATGGCTTCTACTGTCAGGCGCGGGTCGTTTTCTATCCGGGATTTCACTGCTTCGAAGTCTGACGGGTCAGCGAGGCGGAATATCATCGAGGAGAATGAGGGCCTCCTGAAGGACTGGATGAACTGGTTCACGTCTCCCCATATCTCGGAATCGAAGCTGGTATTCCCTGCATCGAACACTCCGACGACCGTCCAGTCTCTCATGGCAAAACGGATCGTTTCTCCGAGCCCTCCTCCTTCAAAACGCTCCGCGATACTCGATCCGGCCATGATCTCCGAAGAACCGGGGCGCGGCAGCCTCCCCTCCACAAGCTTCACCTGCGGGCGCAGGGACATTGATGCGGCTTCCATGCCACGGATCACAACCTGTGAGGGCTTATCAGTGCCCCGTTTCAGTAACGCGATGAGGACAACCAGCTCTTTTGCAGAAAGGCGTTTCCCGTCGGCTCCCAGGGCTATTTCAGGCTGGGTTTCTATAATGGAAGCCTGTGCCCGTTCTATCCCGCTCTGCACTTCCGACCCAGCTGCCTTCCTTATGACGACCACATTCTCGTAGGAGCCCGTCTCGACAAGCGTCTTCTGAAGACCCTCCGCAAGCATCAGCACTGCTGCAAACACAAAGACTACCAGCGCCATGCCTCCGGCTGTCAGAAAGGTAGTCAGCCTGCGCGTCCAGAGATTCCGGAAACTGTAGGAAAACGGAATCTTCATGGGTATCTTTCTTCCTGTTTCATCCTTCTTCCCTCATCCTTCATCCTTGTCTTACCCTATCCTCCTCAATCCCTCTGCTATCCTTATATGGATCGCCCTCCATGCCGGGAACAGCGCAGCGACCGATGCCACGATAAGCGCAGCGATGATATCCAGGATGATGGTCTCACGTTCAACATTGAATATCGGGAAATACTGGCTGAGTTCCTTCCCGAAAATTTCTGCTGCGGGGAAGGTTAACAGAATGCCGAACGCAGCGCCGGACAGGGTAATGAAGAGGGATTCTCCCAAAACAAGGCCAGCAATATGGAATCCGCGGAATCCGAGTGTCTTGAAGATTGCGTATTCTCCTATACGTTCGCGCGCCGTCATAGCCATCGTATTTGCAACAACCGCCATGATGATGAATATGATCACGAACGACACAAGGCGGATTGCGATCACAATCGCCTCGGTCATGGAGATGAAACTCAACTGGAATGCTTTCTCGGTCTCGGTCAGCGTTTCTGCAAGGGAATTCTTAAAGGTACGGTCTATCCGGAGAGACACCTCTGCCGCGATATCGGGGTCTTCTATTTCGATCAGGAACCACCCGACCTTGTCGGTCCATGACCGGCCTGTCTTTTTCAGCGTCTCGTTGAGATAGTCCCAGTGGAAAAAGAACGCTGTTTCGTCCACCGTATCATCCCTGCCTTTGTATATTGCCTCCAGGACGAAATCCCAGTCGCCGGGGAAGATCGTTCCCTTCAAGGTAATCATGTCGCCGATCTTCCATCCGTAACGTTCTGCGAGCTTCCTGCCGGCTGCCGCACCTTTCCGGTCCCTGAGAAAAACATTCCACTGGTCATCCGGGATGAGAATCTCGGGATACATCGCGAGATACGTTTTGGGTTCCATGGCGTAATTGGCAAAAAAATTCTTTTCGTCGATATAAACTCCGCCGAACCATGTGCCATAAGAAACACCCTTCACCCCTTCTATCTGCCTGATCTTTTCCTGATAGGAAAGAGGCAGGGGAAATACGAGAGATACCGCATTTCTGGTCACGAGACGTGTAGCGGAAGACGCCTCAACGCCTGCGTACCAAGCACTGACAACTGTCCGGAGCAGCCCGAACGCCAGGATGGCAATCGTTACGCCGAGAATGGTCAGGGACGTTCTCAGTTTATGCCTCAGTGAATTCTTAAAAATCAGTTTGAGGATGTGCATTCAGGACGCCTTTGTCGAGATGCTTGATCTGATGTGCCTTGTGCGCAGCCCGGGGGTCATGGGTCACCATGATAATCGTCTTGCCGAGTTCATGGACCAACTGTTCCATAAGATTGAGAACATCATTCGCAGAGTCCCTGTCGAGATCTCCTGTCGGCTCATCCGCAACAAGGATGGCAGGATCTGTCACGATTGCCCGGGCGATCGCCACACGCTGCTGCTGTCCTCCTGAAAGTTCGCCGGGATAGTGATCCATACGGTCTGCAAGGTTCACAACCCTCAATGCGGTTTCCACGTGAGTCCTGCGGGCGCTTTTCGCAAGCCCTGTCAGAAGGAGGGGCAATTCAACATTTTCGAAGGCAGTGAGCACCGGGATGAGATTGTAAAACTGGAAAATAAAACCAACATGGTTTGCACGCCAGGCCGCAAGTTCAGTCTCTGGAAGTGCCGTGATCTCAACTCCGTCTATCCTGATACTGCCGCAGTCTGCTTTGTCGATTCCGGCGATCAGGTTTAACAGGGTTGTCTTGCCCGATCCCGAAGGACCCATGAGTGCAAGAAACTCTCCTGCCTCGATATCCAGATCAATATCCCGCAACACGGGAATGACCTGATTTCCCCTCTGATATGTTTTACAGAGATTTCTGATTTCGACGATAAAGGATTTTGTGGGCATCTATTTTTCTGCGACCTTTACCCGCATCCCGTGTTTCATCTTATCAAGTGGTTTCAGGACTATTCTGTCTCCCGCTTTCACCCCGCTCTCGACTTCCACGAGATCTCCGAGCTGAAGCCTGGTCTTCACCGCAGTTTCGGCCACCTTGTTCCCCCGGATAAGAAAGACCACTGATTTTCCGTTCCGGGTCACCAGCGCAGACGGATTGAGCGCTATGCGGGGTTTTTCCTCTTCAGGCTTCACTTCCCTTGAGAGGAATGCTACCTTGGCGCTCATCTCCGGAAGTATCCGGGGATCTTTATCAAGAAACCGCACCTTGACCATCACCGTAGCCTTGCTCCTGTCGGCGGTCGGCACAATCATATGAACTTGGCCATGGAACCGCAAATCAGGAAGAGCGTCAAGCTGTATCTCGCAGGGTTGTCCTATTTTCACCTGGTAAAGATTTGATTCAGACACATCGGTCTCCACCTGGAGGGAGTCCATATCTGCAATAGTGACCACCGCAGCCTTTGCGTTCGCAGCAGCCCCGATTGGGGTTACGATATCCCCGATATCGGCATTCTTCGTGAGCACAACCGCGTCGAAAGGGGCCCTGATCAGGGTATACTCAACCGCAACCTGTGCACCCTGCAGCGCCGCCTTTTGTGCGTTGACTGCTGCTTCAGCTCCTGCTACTGCAGCCTTTGCAGCAACATATCGCGCTTCCGACGCATCGTATTCAGCTTGTGACACGTACTCCTGTGCGAGCAGGTCCCGGTTCCTTTCGAACGTCAGCCCGGCATCACGCAATTCTGCTTTTGCCTGCTCAAGGCTGTACCGGGAGGCGTTCAGGTTGGCTTCTGCCTGATTCCGTGCAGCTATGACATCATCATTCTCAAGTTTTGCGATGATCTGTCCCGCTTTCACATGACTCCCCTCTTCCACCGAGAGAGAGACCAGGCGACCGGTAACCTTGGAAGCGACGGCTGCCTTGCGCTGGGCTACCACATACCCGCTTGAATTCAGCATGGTGAATGTCTGGGAGGGATATATCAGGGAGACACTGACTGCCTCGACCTCGACTGCCGGAGATAAGATTCCCTGCGTATAAAGGACCAGGAGAATAACGACACCGATCATCACTCCTGCCACGAGGAAGATTTTTTTCCGTTTCCGCGGTTTTATGGAGAGCGCGGACTTTTCTATCTTCAGTTTGGAAAGGTCTTCATTGGCCATGCACATCTTCTCCTTATATGCTGATTTTCATTTCAAATCCCCTGCATGCAGATATTTTATTATAATATCCGGAACGAGTGAACATATGGTAAAAATTAATTCTCAGCATATATGCATCGTTCTTCATCGTCTGATGCGCACAATCTGCCTCCCGCTCTTCCTCGCCCTGTTCCCTGCGACCATCAACGCCCGAACACCTGAAAAGGTTCTGGAGCAGAACAAGGGTATCGTAACTGTCCGGGTACAGGACAAGGACAAACAGCACGTTGCATCAGGACGCGGATTCGTTCTTGACAGGAGCGGGGTAATCGCAACCAACTGCCCGCTCATTGCGAAATGGTTAGAGCAGGCGCACAACAGACTCAAGGTGGAAACTGAAGACAGGCTTATCCTGCCGGTTGCAGAGCTTATTTCTTCGCGGTGCGAAAACAATCTCGCACTGATCAAGATACATTCAGAAGAGCTTTCTGCCGTTACCGTCTCCAGGGGATATGAGATTAACCTGGGCAATCAGGTCTTCCTCATAACAGAGAACCCGGGACATCCGGCTGCTGTTTCTGATATCACCATACAGGGAGCGATCGCCAGAGGAAGGCTTTACAGGGTTTCCCGTCAGGTTCCCCCTGAACTCAGCGGGAGTCCTCTTTTTAATGAGAAGGGTGAAGTCGTCGGCGCCGCGGTTATTTCGCCTGGCAAGGGTAAACCCGGTTCAGCGTTCGCTTCTCTGTCGCCGATCCTGAAACAACTCGATACTTACAGAAAAACGGTCCGGAGTGAGAAGGATTTCTCTGTCCCCCGGACGGGCAAGAAGGAGCCTGAAACTGCTGACGATCTCATCGCACAGGCATTCACCTATTCCAGACAGGGTCAATATCTCATGGCTGTCGATGCATATACAAAGGCGTTGGAAAAAGGACCTCAATCAGCATCACTCTACAATAAACTCGGTGTGGCACACCTGATCAGCGGAGACTATGCTGCAGCGCATGAAGCATTCGAAAAAGCGTGGTCGCTGGCCCCTCAGGACCCGGTCACCTACTTTAATCTTGGTATCACCAATACGCTTATGGGGAAAAAGACCACGGCCTATGAATATTATAATGTACTCAAAACCCTCGACACAGAGCGGGCAAAAAGCCTGAAGGAGTTAATCGACTGAATACTGAGAACGGGGAACGGCTTTTTATGGAGGAGATTGATCAGCTCATTCGCCAGTATGGTCTTGAGGAAGACCCTGAGCATGTGATTATCCCCTATACCGACAAAGACGGCCGCAAAAAACGGTGCTACCTGTTAAAGCGAAGATTTATCAGAATTCTTTACGGAGAAGATCGTCATATCGATTATCCTCTTGCCCAGGTGATTGAGGCAACGGTCAGGCATCCCGAACTGCGGCTGAGCGAAGCCCTGAACCGCTTGTACAGCGAGCTTGACATACAACCGCCGGAGCCGAAAACGATTGAAACAGAAAATTCCGGACGAGATGAATAAATGCCCCTACGGTCGTATATCAATCGGGATGCCGTCAGGAACAAGCTTCCATATTTCCTCAATCTCCGGGTTGGTCACTGCGATGCACCCGTCGGTCCAGTCAGTATACCGGTGCAGTGGTCCGATATGCTGCAGATTGTCCGGCAATCCGTGGATCATAATATCACTTCCCGGAGAAGCGCCGTTTCTCTCTGCATAGGAAACATCAGAATCATTGGGATAGGAGATATGAATTGCCTTATGGAACTTGCTGTCTGACTTTCGGGAATCGAGAATATAGATACCTTCCGGTGTTTTTTTGTCTCCGGCTGATGTTTTCCGGCCTACCGGTTGTCTGCCCAGGGCTACTCTGTATGCCCTGAGGATTTCTCCCCGGCTGAGCAAAAACAAAAGTCTTTTGCTTTTCAGGACCACTACCTGATCTGCCTGGAGCAGGGACGCGGATACCTGATCTGCCAAACAGGCTGACAGAACAAAGAAGAGGACGACAGAATGCGCAAACGCCTTGCTCATTTATTTTTTTGACCAGTTCCCGTTGGCATCCTGTATCCACCATCCCTTTTTGGCTGCATCGCGCCGTATTGAGGCAAACTGTTCAACAGCCTGAGGCATAACCTGTCTGAGGTTCTCTTCATTTTCAGGTACCCTGTTTATCCGGATTATAGCCTTCGCCATCCCCTGCATCACGGTCTTCCTGTCCTGGTTTTCGTTATCAAAAAGCTTTCTGTCATCAGGACTTAAGGTGCCTTCGCGGACTATCAGCAACCCGCTCTTCCCCTCACCGACCAGGCCGCTGTCCCGCAATCTGTCTATCTCCGCAATCCGCGCACCCATCTCTTTATAGGAGTTCACCACATCAGGCATCTTCTTCACGATATCGGCAATCTTGTCTGCAAGTCCTGCTTCCTGGGCATATGCCGCGGGGAACAGTCCAAACCGTATCGAACTCTCGGGTTTGCCCTCGGGTTCCTGTTCGTCTGTCTCCTGGTCAGACCCCATGAGTTCTTTCTCGAGTGCTTTGTATGCTTCTTTCACGTCCTTTTCAGGAAAATAGATATTGACGGTGATGACAGCACACGATACCAGGATAAAAACCAGCGCTCCTGTGAGTAAGGCAATCTTTTTCCTCATTGCATGTACCTCCTTCTTATTCTTGCCGAATTCGTTATTATTCTTTCTTTTTCGCCCTTTGGGCAGCCTCAGAAATCGACCACATGAGATGGTCTATCGCAACCCTGTTGTTGAACGGAGCAACCTTGACGGAAAGGTCCCGGATACCGAAGAAATTTTTATTCGAAATTTCGAGTTCTTCGAATATGACATCCCCTTTCCGCAGGTAGAGCGTCATTATACCCTTGTCAAAGTCCCTGTCTCCAAGATAAGCCTTTACCGAAGGACCTCCTATCTTCCTGAGAAATTCCCTGCTTATCCTCGTTTTTTCGTCCTTTGTGCTGTAGCTCCAGAAATCAGCTTTTCCGATAAGACCTGATATTCCGGCGCCGGAGCCTTTCAGGGTTGCCACCCCATCCACCTTGCCGGAAATATACCCCCGAATCGGCTCGATAGCCTCGCAAAGTGCCGTAAGGCTGAGTCCCTGCAAATGGAAGCCGGCTCTGTAGTGCAGACCATCTGCAAGCCTGACAACTGCCGAACCATTCAGTTTTCCTCCAAATATATTACCACTAAACCTTCCTACGTTCAAAATCGCGCCTTCCTGTTTTATCCAGACAAGGATATCTTTCATGAACTGAAACCCGTACCGGAATTCGCCTGCGGCGAGCGTGCTAAATCCCTCTTCGGAAAATTCACGGGAATACATTCTCCTGAGGGCATCAAACTCTGCACTGCTGTGTGGCTGGAGTTTTAATTCACCCTGATATTCTTCCCCGTATTCCCCTGCCCTCTCCTGAGACGATGAAGCACCAATCGTCTTCCTGTATGCCACAGGGACGACCCCGTTGACGGGCCCTAGCGAAAATTCCCCATTCTCCCCCTCAAGCATCACGTCTTTGAGCGCAAGGGTTCCATACACCTTGAAAGCCTTCTCCGTATAATCCAGGGAAATATCGGAAGCAACAGAGCCTCCCAGCCCCGCATAGAGGAGGTCGTCAGGAAATATGTCCCAGAATGTTTCTCTGATATCTGCTGTCTGCAGTTCCGGCAGATGGATCTGCATTGCTACCAGCCTGTCTCCCTTCGCAAATCTGTTCGCCTTGCCGGAGAGGCGTGCCGACAATTTTCCTGCGCTTGCATGGAGCGTAAACGAACAATCCTCTCCCTTGAAATCCGCGCTCGTTCTTAAAGAAGCATTTTGAATGATTTTCCTCTCGTCCTTTCTGATCAGGGACATTTTTTCTGCCTGGATTTCTGCTTTCCCATTCACCGACTCAGAAGAAAGCACCACCCCTTCGAAGACCGCATTCTTGAGGGTTCCTGACATGGCATGAGAAATTCCGGCAATCCTGAAAGCCGCGTTCGAAAGACTGCCGAGATCCATATTCGCTGCGCTCAGGGAAACGGTCAGGGGGAAAGGTCTGTCTGCACTTTTTCCCCTGAGGGAACATTTCAGGCTGCCCTGTGCGACTTCAGCTCCCGGGATAGTGAAGGAAAAGCCACTGTCTTTGAACTGACCGTTGCCCGTGATCCGGCCTGTAGCAACTCCGCTGAACACAGCCCTGCTGATCGAAAAGCCAAGATTGCCCGATAGTTTCCTGCCTCCGGTATCCAGTTGCAGAGAAAAAGCTCCGTCCCTGATCTCCGAGTTTTTTCCCGGATATGCCGCATTGAGCCCCTTTGCGGTGACCGTCACCTGCCTCCGCGATCTTTTCACCGTCACTGGATCGGCGCTGACCCTGAACTCCTCTGACTCGATGATCTGGTTTCCGAGGGTTATGCTGTTTCCCCGGTATGCAATGGTAGAATGGATATTCAGCCAGGGAAGACGATACTCTTGGTACTGTATGCCCTTCGCCTCAATCCTGCTCTTCAGGTCGGCAATCTGCTCTCTGATGTTGCCGTCAATATTCAAATGCACACTGTCGAAAGAAACTGTCTTGCCTTCCTGTATCCGGATTCCGGATGACAAAATACTTGCAGAAGCGTGCAGGGTCATGTCCTGTAGCTTCCCCCGGGCGTCCATGAGAACCTCAGCCCGTGCGGGCCTTTCGAAACGATATCCATATGCTTGCGCAATGCGCGCGGTTGCTTCTCCGCGCATTGCCATCCTCTCGCCGGGCGAGAAGGTTATTTTTGTATTGATTCCGCTTACTTTTGTTGCTGCTGAGATGAAGCTGCCGTCGTCTAATTCAACGACACCGGTCACCTCGGGGAATTCCTGCCTGATGCTCCCGCGGATATGCATATCCTCCGATCTTACAACGCCGCCTACTTGTATGCCTCTCAGGAAATTGAATTCTGAGAGATCGAGTCTGTTCAGTTTAAGCGATGCAGTGTAGGACAGGTCACCGGCTGTCATTTTCAATTCGCCTTTCATGCTTGCGGAAGTGACACCGCCTGCCTGTATCGATATATTTTCAACAGAAAGCATATTGTCTGGGATGCTCAGGAAAGCATCCATATCCAAAAGGACCGACTTGATCTCTTTTTTAAAGAACGAGAATCCCGCCTCTCTGATTTCTGCTGTGGACCGAATCCTCACCCCCTTTCCGGTATCGCCTTCAAGGGTGAGTGCGAACGAGCTCTTTGTCTGTTTCGTGTCCAGCCCATACCGCGCAAGCATGTCCTGAAGCGGGGACAAGGCCAGGTTCCCGGATGACACGTTCACATGCATCTTCTTCGGCTCATCTTTGAGAAAAATCCATCCGTTGATCAAGATACTGCTGCCTCCTCCGTAAACCACTTCTCCATTGAGCATCGTTTTATGTCCCGCTTCTGAAGAGAGGTCTTTCAGCGAAATATTGATGTCTTCACCCATGAGATAGGCGCGCCGGTTGAAGTCGAATACCCCTGACCTTATGCTGAATTCATTGATCTGGTATTTGAATGTAGGTTTTCTCCTGAAAAAATTCAGCAACTCTCCGGAAATGTTTATCCTTCCCGCTTCATCCTTCCGCACTGTCAATACAGGGTTATGGACGGTGATCCCGTCAAAAAAGAGGGTTCCCCAGGGAAGCCTGCTGTATTTCATTTTGAAAGAGAGTTTCTTTATCGTAAGGAGCTCTCCGTCCGTAAACCCTTCGGGATTTTTTATCCTGATGTTGTAAAGGTTTATTCCTGTTGTGGGGCTAAGCGAAAGATCTTCGATTTCCACCCTCTGCCCGATGATCCCGGTAGCTTTTTGAGCGAGCGTTAAGGCGAACGTCTTCGTTACATCACGATAGTGGATATAGGCAAGGGACAGGAGAAGAACAATACAGCAAATCAGGAGAACGGAAGCTATCTTTATGGCCTTTTTCAAAGTAGATGCCATATTCTATCTTACCCGCTTTAGGAGAGATGGGCAATCATTTGACGAAAATGCTTTTCGGACAGTCAGTGGACACACTCACTGGTTGAGAACAACATCTGCACCGGGAACACTGGATTTTCCGGTCGAGCCAGACAATGAAAACCTTTGTAAGAACAGGTGATTTTCCGATACGCCTCACCGCACCGGAATATATCCTCCGGGTACTCCACGCTTTGAGAATACTATCTGCCATACCTGCAGACACCGGGATCTGAAAGTACCGGCACAACTCAGGAGATAGTACTTCCACATGCGGTAAAACCGGTCATCGTAAAAGTTTCGCAGCATATCCCAGTTGCGGTCGAAGTTGTCAAACCAGGACATCAGCGTAGGGTCGTAGAACGGGCCGAAATTATGCCAGTCTTCTATTACAAACAGCTTTTCTGCAGATTCACTGATCTGCTTCATGGAGGGGATCATCGAGTTCGGGAAGATATACTTTTCGAACCACGGATCGAGAGTAACCTTTGAGCAGCTGTCTCCGATTGTATGGAGCAGGAAAAGTCCGTCTTCCCTGAGGCAGCGGTGCACAACATCCATATAGGTCCGGTAATTCTTCGCACAAACGTGCTCGAACATACCGATCGAGACGATATGATCAAAGGGTTCCTTCACATCACGGTAGTCCTGAAGTCTGATCTCGACGGGCAGCCCCGCACAATATTCCTCTGCAAGTGCAGCCTGTTCCCCGGATACGGTGATGCCCACGACGCTCACCCCGTAGCGCCTCGCTGCATACCTGGCAAAACTCCCCCATCCGCAGCCGATATCAAGCACCCGTTTTCCCGGCTGGAGCCCCAGTTTTCTGCAGGTGAGGTCAAGTTTGGCTTCCTGGGCTTCATCGAGGTTCCCAGCTTGTTGCCAGTAACCGCAGCTGTAAACCATACGCCTGTCGAGCATCTTTCTGAAGAGTTCATTGCCGAGATCATAATGTCTTTCCCCCACCGCAAACGCTCTGGACCTGCTTGCGAGGTTAAAGACAAAAGCCTTCAGGATGCTGTACCGGAGTTTCAGGTTGTTCCTGACAGTTTCTTCAGGTTTCAGGGGCATAATCCTTGCGAAGAATTCATCGAGACGATCACATTCCCACCATCCATCCATAAAGGATTCGCCAAGTCCAAGGCTTCCGTCCCTGATAACCCTCCTGAAGAACCGCTCATCCTCAATGCGGATATCCCAGGGATCTGAGCCGTCTATGGTGATTCCCGCAGGATCCAGAATATTTTGAAGCATTCCCCTGATGTTCCCGATCCCCATGCTTCTCCACCATAATGCCTTATGTCCATCTTAGCAATTTGTGCAGAAAAATCAAGGTGCCGGAGCTTATCTGATCTGTATCAGCAGGAACAGGCAGTGTACACGATACATCCTGAGGAATGATAGCGAATACGGGAAAGATAATCTATGGTTCTTTCCCCGGGCTAGGAGAAATCCCTCAACGTCTCTTCAATTTTCGATGCGTCAAACTTCTGCCGTACGAGCGGCAAGTCCCTGATGACTGGTAACCGTTCCTCCAGTATCTGCCGGCTGTTTCTGTATATCACGCCGAGGGGGATACGGTCTCCCCATTCGAGCGCTCTTCTGAAGGCATTGATTCTGTCGTCGGGACTGTATTCCGGTTCGATTTTGTAAACCCTTTTTGTATACCACTCGTAGGTATTGATCTTATTGAACGTAACGCACGGCTGAAGGATATCGAGGAGTGAGAACCCCTTATGAAGGATTGCGGTTTTCATAAGCTCTTTCAGATGTTCGGGATCTCCCGCAAAACCCCGTGCTACGAAACTGCAGTCGAGAGCCACCGCCAGTGCCATTGGATTCAACTGTTCCGAAAAAACGCCAAACGGATGGTTTTTGGTGACCATCCCTTCAAGGCTGGTGGGAGAAGGTTGTCCTTTCGTAAGGCCGTAGATCTGGTTGTCGTGTACAAAGAGTTTCACGTTGATGTTTCTCCTCATGGCATGGAGGAGATGGTTGCCGCCTTCTCCGTAACAGTCCCCGTCTCCTGCAACTGCAAATACCAGCATTTCATGGTTCGCGAGTCTGATACCTGTTGCAACAGGGAGTGTTCTGCCGTGAAGTCCGTTGAATGTATTACACTTCAGGTAGTGGGGGAATTTGCTCGCCTGCCCGATCCCGGAAACGATGGTGAACTGATGCGGTTCTATCCCGAGTCCGACAACAGCATCCTTGAATGCCTTCAGGATGCTGTAATTGCCGCATCCGGGGCACCAGGCCGGCGTCTGTCCCTTATAGTCTTCCAATACAGGCATTGATTTCTCCTGCAAGTTCTTCGAGCAGGAACGGTCTTCCGTCATATTTATGGATCGTTTTATGGAATTCGAAGCCCGTTTCAGCTCTCATCAGCCGGGCGAATTGTCCTGCCGCATTATTCTCGATACAGATCGCACACCGTGCGTTTTTCAGCGTTGCCAAATAATTCTGGGCAAGGGGAGAAGGGGATGGAAAGGGGTATATCTCACTGAAATGGAGGAGCCCTATGCTCTCGTTTCTGGACAGGAGATCAACAGTTTCTCTCATCACACCGTACGTGGAACCCCACCCGGTGAGGACAATTCCGGGACTGCTCACGCCGTAATAGTGCGGCTCTTTGATCTCACATCGTATCAGGGGCAATTTTTTCATAAGCCTCTTCTGGACCATTTTGGTTCTCGTTTCCGCATCTTCGATGATATGGCCTTCTTCGTCATGCTCGTCGCTGTCTGTTACGACGATATGTGCCGCGTCTCCGGGAACGCCGAGCGGTGATACGCCCGTATCCGTGAACGCGTGGCGTTTGTAAGTATTCATGCGAGCAAACTCTTCTCCTCTGAGCCGGTAATCGGTCCATTCAACCGGGGCTATATCAAACGTTTTATAGGTCCAGAGCGTATCAGCGAGGTATTGGTCGAAGAGAAGAAAGGCCGGGACCTGATATTTTTCTGCAAGGTCGAAAGCTTTCTGCGTAAGAGTGAACGCCTGTTCCGGGGTACCCGGCGCGAACACTATCCGCGGAAATTCGCCATGTGCAGCATGGATTGCAAACAGGAGATCACCCTGCTCGGTGCGGGTCGGAAGCCCGGTGGCAGGCGCAGCCCTCTGGCCGAGCGCGATGACAACAGGGGTCTCCGTCATACCGGCAAGAGAGAGGCCTTCTACCATGAGGGCAAACCCCCCTCCCGCAGTGCCGGTCATGGACCTGACCCCGGCAAAAGAAGCTCCAAGCGCCATATTAATTGCAGCGATTTCATCTTCCGCCTGCTCCACAACAATACCGAACTCCTTTTCTTTTCCTGCCAGATAATTCATGATGCCTGTTGAGGGTGTCATGGGATAGGCAGAATAGAACTTGCACCCCGCGGAGAGCGCTCCCAGTCCGATCGCATCGATCCCTGAAACGAGCATTATGCTCTGTCTGGACGCAGAGGCCTCCGGGTCCGGAGGAAATGCAGAGGTTTTACAGTGCGTTATGGCATGGTTATATCCGGACAGCGCCGCTTGAATGTTCGCCTCAACGACTTCCTTCCCCTTCTCCTGAAAGGTAGCCTCAAGAATCTGGAGCAATATCGGGATATCCAGACGGAATATGCCCAGCACCCCGCCGGTAGCTACGGTATTCACCATGATTTTACTCCCCTGCTTTATTGCCAGTTCGAGCATGGGCATATCAAGTCTCGTGGCTGCCCGCTCTCCGGGAACAGGGACCTGACCGATAAGAGAAGAGTCATAGAGCACGATTCCGTGTGGAGAAGCTTCTTTTTCATGAAGGGCAATAGTATCGGCGTCAAGGGCTACAATGATGTCGATCTTCTCTCTCGATGCCATAACCGGATGATCAGCTACCCGTATCTGATAGAAATTGTGCCCTCCCCTGATCCGGGATTCATAATCCTGGTGAGTGAAGACATGATATCCTGAGCGGGAAAATACCTTCGCAAGAGTATCCCCGATGGTCTGGATTCCCTGGCCAGCCTCCCCGCCTATTTTGATTGAATAGTCCAAAAGACGCCTTCTAGGTGAGATTTTGTTTCAAATTATTCAGCCAGACGATATGACTTCTCTCTTCCCGGATTATACGGTCGAGAATCGTTTTTTCTCTGGTTGTCTCTCTCAATGCGTAGTAATAGAGGAGCGTTTCACGCTCGAAGCAGAGAGCAAATTCGACTGCCTGAGCAGCTGTCTGCACATGCTCCATGGAAGGGAGACATTTGTCCTTTCCCAGAAAAAATTCGGAATCAACAATCGCTTTCAGATAGAGCGCAACTTCATCCCAGCCTTCAGGTTCCTGATCGGCAAGGGTATTCCTCAGTTCGGCAAAACTTTTTCCGTGCTTAACTTCGTGGGTTGCGAGGAGTTCAAAAAGTTTTTTAAGTTCATTGTTGTTATGGAATTTTTCTGCCATCTTCCGATAGAATTCTTCACCGAGCTTTTCCGTCTGTACAGCCTGTTCAACAACTTCCCGTATCGAAAATTTTATCATGACCTCACCTTTTTCGAAAAAGTTTATCGAATCTCCTGCATGATGTCAATCGAAATGATCTTCCTGTCGATGAGTTCCCCCAGCAGAATAAAGCCTCCACAGGGCAGGGCATCGTTCACCCCCTGGGCAAAATCGCAGTCATTTTCGCAGAAAGGACACACCGTACAGAGCGCGCGCTTAAGGTATTCCTGATTCCCGGCATCCGACCACTGCGAGGGTTTTCCGAAGGGTATATTCACGCCTCGTTGTAACAGCCGTTCAACGACAAGAAACCCCATGCAGGCGAGTGTCTCATCTTTCGAGGGCTTAAAATAAGGACAGTATTGTTGACAAAGGCGTTCTTGCAAGCGCAAAGGAATGGTTACGTCATCAACTCCTTACAATATCTCTGTCCTATTGTAGCATATTCTAGGCGGCAACCGAGTCTTTTATGAGCTTCCCTATTTCATTTTCCAGGATATTCCTCGTAACCGGTTTGGGCAGGAATCCACGGAAAAAAGTTTTGTCTCTATCCTGGATTTTTTTCAGCCCGCAGAACGATGCGGTACCAATAAGCGGTATCATACTTGTTTTTTCCTGTAATTTCAAAAGCCTTGCAAACTCAGAGCTTGTTGAACAGGGGATCATTATGTCAGTGATAATAAGCGCAAAGGAAGCATCCCGGGAGAGGATCGTCAACGCCTCTTCGCTGCTCTTTGCGAAAACCGGATCAAACCCCATGGAAAGCAGGTGTGATTCGAGGAGGCTTCTGCTCCTGTCGTCATCATCTATTATCAGAACACGGTTTTTTTTCATCGTCATTTCCACACTGGGTGCCCCTTCATGCAATACCAAAACCGCACCAACCATCAGGTAGATGATGCATGCTCCCGTATCTCTGCCCTGAAAGAATAGCCCTGAAGAAAAAAACTGTTATTGCATGGCGTTGTAATTATATCCCCCACTTCAGAACTGAAGTGAACCGTAACAATTGACTAATAAGCCTTTTGTTTATAAGCATAACAAATCCGGGGGGAAAGTCTATTCGTAGAACTACGTAGGAAAAGAATACGAGAAGGGATTTGACTAATCCTTGACAGGAAGAATTCCCCGCTGTACGGCAAAACGAATCAGGTCTGTCTGCTTTCTGATACCCAGTTTATGCATGAAGTTAAAGCGATGTGCTTCAACAGTCCGGGGGCTAATCGCAAGCTTTTCAGCTATTTCCGTATTGCTGTAACCGGAAACCGCCAGATAGAGTATCTCCCTTTCACGGGTGGTAAGGGTAGCATACAAGTCGCGCGAAGTGTCTTTTGTCATCTGTATATAGGTCTCGATAGCCTTTTCTGAGAGTGGCGGACTGAGATAATAGTCCCCTTTGATCACTGCACGGACTGCATCAACAAGATTGCTCCCGGTCGAATCTTTCAGCACATACGCAGAGGCTCCGTTTTTCAGGGTTTCCACCACATATGCTTCATTCGCATGCATGGAGAGGATAACGACACTGGTGCCCGGCGAGTCTTTCTTTGCCTGGAGCGTAACTCCCATGCCGTTGATACCGGGCATTATCAGGTCAAGGATCAGAACCCTGGGTTTGAGATTTTTTACGAGATCTATCGCCTCAAACCCGTTTGCAGCCTCACCCGCAATAATAAACCCGGGTTCTTTTTCGAGCAACGTCCGTAAACCCAGTCGCACGATCTGATGATCGTCCGCGATAACAATGTCGACTAGTTCATTCATTGGGCAGATGTCACAGAAGAATCCTTTAAGGGAATTTTGGCAGTCAGACGGGTCCCTTTACCCGGGGACGAATCAATCTGCAGTTGGCCCTTCAGCATCAGGACCCGTTCGTTCATCCAGCGTATCCCCGCCGTATTCGGTGAACTCAGGACCGACTCATAATCGAACCCCACTCCGTTGTCTGCGATCCTGATAAGCAGCACCTCGTGGTTTTTTGCAACAAACACCGATGCTTCGTTGACACATGCATGACGCGCAACATTCGTCAACGCTTCCTGGACAATACGGTATGCGGCGGTTTCTATCTCGGCACCTAACCGCACATCGAGGCCTTCATGCCTGAACCTGACCTTCACGTTCGTCTGGTTGGTAAACCGGTTGAAGTGCCAGAACAATGCGGGAAGCAGGCCGAGATCATCAAGCATGGAAGGTCTGAGGTCGAGCGACATGCTCCTCACCCGGCCGAGCAGTTCCTGAACCATATTCTGCACCTCTTCAAGGCATGCTCCGGTGTTTTCAGACGGCACCCTGATGAGCATGTCGATGGCAAGCTTCACTCCGGTAAGGGCCTGGCCGATCTCATCGTGCAGTTCCTGGGCGATATGACGCCGCTCAGATTCCTGGACATCAATCAGCCGTTTCGAAAGCACCTGCAACTGCTCGGCGTATTTCTGAATCTCATCTTCTGCGTTTCTCCGTTCGATGATCTCATTTTCGAGTTCTTTGATAACAGCCTCAAGCTGGAAAGTGCGCTCGACAACCCTCCGTTCGAGTTCTTCGTTTAATTTCCTGATCTCCTCCTCAGCACGCTTCCTTTCCGTTACATCCCTCACGACGACAACCGCGCCAACAATTTCACCTTCTTCAATAATCGGTGCACTGGTATATTCAACCGGGAGGTTCGTGCCGTCTTTCCTCCAGAGAACCTCATCGCCCACTTTATAGATCAGACCCTGCCTCAAGGTCGCGAGAATCGGGCATGTTTCCCGGTCATACGGGGTCCCGTCGGTCCTGGAATGCCGGAAAATAAAATGTGCATTCTGCCCCAGGAGTTCATGATCGTCATATCCTGTCATAAAAAGCAGTTCCGGATTCACGAACATCGTATTCCCGTTCCGGTCAACACCGTAGATGCCTTCACCAACTGATTCGAGGATCAACCGCTTCTGATAGAGGTTCTGTTCCAATTCTCTCTGAATCCGCTTCTGCTCGGTAATATCCGTAATGACTGAGAAACTACCCTGAAACAGTCCCTGTCCATCGAATATCGGCTGGGGAGACACAACGGTATGAATTTTCTCCCCGTCTCTTTTCGTCCAGATCACCTCATATGATTCCCTGCTGCCCTGTGTGCGCATACTGAGCTGCTTTTGCATCAGATCCCGGTTTTCTTCATCAAGGAAATCAAAGATATGCCTTCCGAGAATCTCCTCCTGGGAATAGCCGATCATCGCACAGGTCTTCTTGTTTACAAAAGTAACAAAGCCTTTTTCATTGACTACGCCAAGACCCTCATTCATGGTGTCAATGAGCATCTGATAGGTCTCTTTGCTCTTCCGGAGAGCAGCTTCTGTCTCTTTGATTCTTATGAGTGCCTGAATACGGGATAAGAGCTCCTGCCCTGAAATAGGCCGCACGATATAGCCATCCGCGCCTTCATTAAGACCATAAGCCTGTTTTTCTGAGGATATCTCCATACCGGAAATGAGTATGACAAAGATGCCGGCTAACGAAGGGTCCGATTTGATAAGTCTGCAGACTTCCACACCGTTGATATCCGGTAATCTGACATCAAGGAGAATCAAGTCAGGGGTTTCTTTCCGCGCCAATGCAAGACAATCGGTTCCGCCTGTTGCTTCAAGAACTTCGTGCCCCGCATGGCGCAGGATGCTTGCATGGAGAAACAGGAGTTCCGGATCATCATCAACACAGAGGATCTTTGCTCTCATTCTCTATTCTCTGCCTTCCAGAAAATCAGGAAACTCGCCTTGCTATTTTCAAGTATATCACAAATCCGGTGCCGGATTCGGGAATTTGTAACAGAGAAAGGATGAAGCCTTTGGCAGATTGCATACCCGTTTAGTACAATACAGTATGACATACTTTTTACCCCGCGATGTTGTCCTGAAATGGCTTGAAACACCTTGTGTGTACCATATCTCCCGGGACGACCTGTACGAGCTTGATGAGACATCCTTTGCGTTCCTGAGGCAATGCGCCTCCGACGCCGGGGGATCGTCAGACGACCGTGAGTTTATCGGTTACTGTCTGGCAGAAGGGCTGCTGACCCTTACAAAAACCTCCGGGGGACATCCTCCCATTCATAAGTCACCGGAACCCTCCCTGCGTTATCTTGAACTGCAGATTACCGAACGGTGCAACCTTAAGTGCAGACATTGCTATATTCACAAGGACGTTCTTTCGGAACTGCCTTTGGCAGACATCCGGACTGCCCTGAAGGAATTCGAAGCGATGCAGGGACTAAGGGTCATGATTACGGGCGGGGAACCCCTCCTGCACAGGAACTTCCCGGAACTCAATGCATGCCTCCCAGGATTTGCATTCAGAAAAATCCTGTTTACAAACGGCCTTCTCGTCTACGAGAACTTGCTCAGGGACCTCTCTGTTGACGAAATCCAGGTGAGTATAGACGGCCTTGAAGAAGCTCACGACGCATTGAGGGGCAAGGGGTCTTACCGCAAGACAATGAAAGCAGTGAACCTTGCCATGAATGCGGGGTTTGAAGTCTCTGTCGCGACCATGATTCACGCAATGAACCTTGCTGACTTCGATGAGATGGAAGAAATATTCAGAAAGACCGGGATAAAGGACTGGACCGTTGATGTTCCCTGTGTATCCGGCAGACTGAAGAACAACGAGGATTTTCAGATCAGCGCGGAGAAGGCCGGTCGATACCTCCGGTACGGTTTTGGTGAAAGCTTCCATACGAGCACCCCGGGATTTGCCTGCGGGGTGCATCTGATGAGCATCATGGCCAACGGGCATATTGCAAAATGCACCTTTTACGGAGATCAGCCGGTCGGCAGGATCAGCAATGGCCTGCGGGAATGCTGGGAAAAAATAACTCCGGTGAGATTGAATGAGCTGGAGTGTGACTGTGAATACATTGAATCCTGCAGGGGCGGATGCAGATACAGGGCTGCCCTCCTCGGCAATCCCTGCGGGAAAGACCTTTACAAATGTTTTTCCTATGATATAATGGGAAAAATATGAAATTCCGGGAACGAATCCCGGATTCCTCTCTGAAAGGGGGTGTCTTCTATGAAAATCAAGAAAGTCTCAAAAAGGGTTTCCCTCACCTGCAAGTGCAAGAGTTCCTGCTAATCGTTTCAGATGTCATTTTTCCAAAAAAAAGAGGACGGAAATTTCCGTCCTCTTTTTTGCGTTCTCGATTACTCAAAAGTTATCGCCTGAACAGGGCATACATCCGCTGCCTCCTGACAGTCGCAGGTGCTGCATTTGTCAGGCCCCACAACATGGGCTTTCCCGTCATCACCTATCTTGAATACCTCGGGGCATATTTCCTCACAGGAAGCACATCCCTCGCATAAGTCCTCATTTACAAACGGTTTTGCCATTATTTTCTCCTTCTCTTTCATAATTATGCATATCAGAATTCAGCAGGCAGCGGTGACAAGAGCCCCGCACTGATGCACAGCATCTGCCATACCAACCAAGGCTTCGCTCTTTGCTCTTACGCCCACGGGGTTCCGCCGTCAACAATGCTATGCTCTTCCCACATAAACCAGTTTCCGGTGTCGTTCAGAAAGGAAAAAGTATTGGAAAAAATAGCATAATGCTGTTCTTCCTCGTGAACGAGACGCTTGAAAAGATTCTTCTCTTTTTCCTTCGTTGCATTCGCCCCAGCCCGCTTGTAAAATTCGACCCCTTCCTGTTCCATCTTCATGGCTATCCGGAAGGCTTCGAGTTCATCCTTTGTCGCCTCCACCTTCTTCATCATCGTATCTTTTAACGACTCGAAGACCGTTTTTATGTTCTTCATCGGGCTGGTTTCGTCCGGGGTAATATCAACTTCCTTGAAAATCCGGGTAAGCATCTGCAGGTGCCGTTTTTCGTCCTCTGTGATACTGAGGAACATCTTCTTGCCCACCGGATGGGTTGCCTTTTCCGCAGCCTCCCGGTAAAAGTCTATCGCATCTTTTTCCATTCTGATCGCTATTTCGATGGCGTTCATTGCTACCTCCTGTAAAGAAGTATGTGATTTTCAGTTTACCCGTTTCCCGGCAGATAATCAACGTCTTGTAAGTGCCTGAACTTTTCCACAATGCTCCGGAACCGAGGACAAAACTAGTACGTCTCGAATCTTACGAACTCTTCGATGTCCCTTCTGAAGGGTCTCGGGAGGAGCGTTATGCCGGACTTAAGATATCCCACGGCAACAAGCATTGGAATTATCTTGTCTGCCGGGATCCCGAACTCCTTCTTCACACAGTCTTCATCGAACCCGTCCATGGGATGGGTTTCGAGTCCGAGCCCTTTTGCAGCAAGCATCAGGTTCATTGCGAACAATGAGGTGTTCTTTACCGCGAATATTTTCCTCTTCAGGCTGTCTTCCGTCTTCTGGATATTTCTCGCCATGTCAGCATAGGTTTCCCGATTCTCGGGCTTCAGATATCCCAACTCGACCCAACTGTCAAGCACCCGGCCCAAATTCTCTTCCAGCCCCTTTGGATCAGCAACCATAATAAGCACCGCTGAAGCTTCTTCCACCTTGGGCTGGTTAAAGGCACAAGCCCGCAAAGTCTTCTTCCTTTCAGGGTCCCGGACGACAACCACCTTCCATGGCTGGAGGTTGAAAGAAGAGGGAGACAGGTTTGCGATCTCCAGAAGATCTCTCAGCGTATGATCCGGGATTGTTTTGCCAGGTTCGAAGAAATTTATTGAGCGTCTTTCCCTTATTGTTTGAAGAATATCCATCCGCTGCTCCTTTTTTCTTTCATCATATCATATTCGAAAATAATATCAAGATTAATTATAATAAAAAGTATAAAAATGATTTTTCCCTCGTTCATACAGTTTTACCCCACGCTGCGGTGCAATCAGCACTGCGGATTCTGTTTCAATCAGAGCCTTCAGGGCTCATCATCGGCTGAAGATATGCCCCGTCATCTTGCAATGACTCTCGCCGCAATCCTGGCACGTACAGGCTTTCAGGAAGTAGATATCCTGGGGGGAGAGCCTCTGCTGGTGCCCTGGATGCGGGATTTTGTCCGGCATGCAACGGACTCCGGCATGACGGTCAATATCAGCACAAACGGCAGCCTGCCGGAGAAAATAGAAGAGCTTGCTGATATCCCCTCAGGGTCAATCAATGTCGGGTTCTCCCTTCATGGATTTGCGGAAACGCACAATGCGTTGACCGCTTCTGAAAATTTCTCCAGGGTCATCCAGGGGATTCAGAACATGATTCAGGCAGGAAGGAATCCTGTCGTAAAGAGCACTCTAACTGCGGAAAATATAGACGAAATCCATGCGCTCATCGTATTTCTCAAACACCTCGGCGTAAAAAGGTATTATCTGCTCCATGAAGACATAATCGGCAGAAGCGGGGCAACCGGCTTATCATTCCCTGAATTCAATGACTATTTCCAGGAAATCCGGGATGGCCTCAAAGAGGTGCTTGATATCGGCTTTGTTGCTGCCTCTGCCTTTTACAAATATGGCAGCCGAGCACAGGGAAGATGTGATGCAGGAGTCGTGAAACTGGCCATCCTGCCTGACGGTGCGGTATTTCCCTGTAATCTGTTTTTCGGATCCAGGGAGTTCTTTCTGGGGAATATTTTCAGAGACGACCTGCAAAAAATCCTGGGCAACCCGGTTCTTGAGCAATTCAGGAACTTCCGGGGGAATCACTGTACATTCAACGCCTGTATTCATCACTCCACCTGCACAGGCGGCTGTCCTGCCCACAGTTATTATTTTCATAAATCTCTTGATTCCGGGGATCCGCGCTGTACAAAAAGGGCCGATAATTGTTTACAATGTAAGAGGAAGACATCCGGAAAGGAGGCACTCTCATGACAAAAGTCGGACAGAAGTTCAAATGTAACATTTGCGGGAACGAGGTAGTCGTAACCCATAACGGCAAGGGGGAGCTAGTCTGCTGCGGACAGCCAATGGAAGCCATTGGCGAAGGGTTCCAGTGCAAATAGTGCATTCATCAGCCCAGAGTATGCATACATTTTCAGATGAACATGGTGGATGCGGTATTTTATGCTATTACTCTTTAAAAATCTAAAAATTTGTGCAATATCTTCCTCCGTCATTCCCCGACTTGATCGGGGAATCCAGGATCAAAAGCTTTCAGGACAAAAACTAGATTATCCGGTCAAGCCGGATAATGACAACCATTGGGACAGAGTTCACTATGAAAAAAAGATAGAGGAGGTCATATGAAGGCGGTAGAAATTAACCCGGATATTTATTGGGTTGGCGCAATCGACTGGGCGATACGGGATTTTCACGGATATGTTACCCCGAATGGAACGAGCTACAATAATTATCTGATCCTCGACGACCAGATCACCCTGCTCGACACCGTGAAATATGATTTTGCAGACGTTACGATAGACAACATACGAAGCCTTGTCGAACCATCGCAGATAAAAAACATCATAATCAACCACATCGAAAACGACCATGCAACCAGTATCGAAAAGGTCATGTCCCTGACACCGCAGGCAACAATCTATATAACCCAGAAAGGGAAAAAGGGGCTTGACAGATTTTTTGACACCTCAAAATGGGACATGAAAATCGTAAAGACCGGGGACTCGTTAAAGATCGGGAAGAGGACTCTGCTTTTTCTTGAGACCCCGATGCTCCACTGGCCCGATTCGATGATGACCTATGTGAAAGAAGATAAACTCCTCATTAGCCAGGACGGGTTCGGGCAGCATCTCGCATCTGCCGGCAGGTTCGATGACGAGTTTATCTCCTGTTTCTCGGAGTCTGCGCTGGAAGATGCGGTAAAAGATTATTATGCCAATATCCTTATGCCGTTCGGCACATTGATCAAAAGTAAAATAGCCGAAATACAGAAGCTCGGTCTTGAGATAGATATGATCGCACCTGATCACGGTGTTATCTGGAGGCAGAACCCCGGGAAAATTATCGATATGTATCTCGACATGGCAAACGGCAAAGCCGACCTGCGCGTGGTAATCATTTACGATACCATGTGGCACAGCACGGAACAGATGACTCTTCCGCTGCTCCGGGGGATAAAGGATGAGGGGGTTGATGTGAAGGTAATCAAACTCAGGGCAAGCCCCATCAGTGACGCAGTAAAGGAATTCTGGAAGGCAAGAGGCTGTCTTATCGGTTCTCCGACCCTGAACAATTCCCTCTTCCCCTCGGTCGCTGAGTTCCTGACTTACCTGAAGGGACTGAGACCCAAAAACCGGATTATCGGGGCTTTTGGAAGCTACGGATGGGCTGGCGGAGCTGTCAGGGACGCATATGAGGAATGCAGGAAAATGGGCCTTGAACTCAGTGAACCGGGGATGCAGATTTTATACAGACCATCGCCTGAGGATAAGCAGCGCTGCTATGAATTTGGCGTAGACTTCGCAAAAAAGGTGAAGGCCTATCACCTGCAATTTGAATAAGCCGGCTTCACCGGAATATTTCATGCAGAGGAGGGATACAATGCAGGAATTGCCTGAACAGTATATCAACATCAGGAAAAAGTTTAAAAAATTATTCAGGGCAGTGGATAATCTCGGAAGCGTCATCAGGAAGGCAGGACCACTCGAGAGCAAAACTGCCCATCTGATTCAACTGGCAGCCGCTGCTGCCATCAGGTCAGAGGGCGCTGTGCACTCCCATGTGCGAAGGGCACTTGAAGCCGGTGCAGAACCTGATGAAATCTATCACGCAATAATTCTTCTTACGAGCACCATTGGATTTCCTACCGTCTCGGCTGCGCTGAGCTGGGCAGACGACGTGATCAAAAAACAGCAGGAATCTCCGCGGGATACCCCCCGCGCAGAGCATGGATGAGGAGGAACATATGACAAAAACAGAAAAAAATCTCCAAGATGCGTTCGCCGGAGAATCACAGGCAAACAGGAAATATCTTGCGTTTGCAAAAAAGGCTGACGAGGAAGGGCATGCACAAATTGCGAAGCTCTTCAGGGCAGCTGCCGACGCTGAAACCGTGCACGCGCACAATCACCTGAGGGAACTCGGAGGAATCAGGGGGACGAAAGAGAACCTCCTGGAAGCAGTCAGCGGGGAAACTTACGAATTCAAAGACATGTATCCTCAAATGATCAGGGACGCCGAGGCTGATGGGAACAAACGTGCGCTGATGTCATTTAATTTTGCGAATGCAGTGGAACAAATCCATGCCGAACTCTTTAAAAAAGTCCTTGACAGCTTCGGCAAAAACCCTGGGATAGACTATTATGTCTGTCAGGTCTGCGGGAATACGGTTGAGGGAGATCCGCCTGACAAATGTCCGATCTGCGGCGCGCTGAAAAAGATGTTCAAAAAAACAGAATAACCAGCGCCTACGCATAAAGGTATTTTTTGTCATCCTCCGGCTTGACCGGAGGATCCATTCGCCATTGAAAAAACTGGATTCCCCGATCAAGTCAGGGATTGACGAGCAACTGGATTCTTTCTGTATGGATATTCTTTAAATAATTTCCGGAGGTCTGTTCCATGAGATTGATTCGGTACATCCCTTGTCTTACCGCTTTTTTTCTTTTCTCAGCAGTTCAGATACTCTCTGCTGTTGAAGAAAAAAGCACTCCGGTATCACAGGATATGATAAGTCCCCAGACAAAGACCTGCATCGGCTGTCACAGTAATGTTACTCCGGGGATTGTGCAGGACTGGCTGGCCAGCAGGCATTCCCGCACCCTGCCCGGCGAGGCCCTCAAGAAATCAGCGCTCGAAAAAAGGATATCCTCGGATGCCCTCCCTGAAGAACTGGGCGGTCATGTCGTCGGGTGTTATGAATGCCACAGCAGGAATGTCAGGGACCACAAAGACTCATTTGATCATATGGGACACCGTCTGCAGGTAGTCGTTTCACCGAAGGATTGCAGTACCTGTCATCCGGTGGAAGCCGGGCAATTTTTCATGAGTAAAAAATCCTATGCCTACAGGAACCTCATGGAAAATCCCGTATATCTCGCTCTCGTGAATACGACAACCGGATTATCAAGGATGATAAACGCCGGGCTTTCCACTGAAAAACCATCAGCGGATACACTCCGCGAAACCTGTCTCGGGTGCCATGGTACAGACGTAACATCAGCCGGCATAAAGCATATATCCTCCGCACTGGGTTCGATAGAAGTCCCTGACCTGAAAAACTGGCCGAATCAGGGCGTTGGACGGCTCAATCCAGACGGCAGCAGGGGAGCATGCACCGCATGCCATCCCCGGCATAGTTTTGCGATCGAGATCGCCCGGAAGCCGTATACCTGCAGTCAGTGCCACCACGAGCCGGATGTACCGGCATGGGAAGTATATGAAGAAAGCAAGCACGGCAATATCTATGCTTCGAAGGGAAACGACTGGAACTTTTCGGATGTGCCCTGGACAATAGGGCAGGACATCAAGGCACCGACCTGTGCAACGTGTCATAATAGCCTGCTTGTATCGGCTACAGGAACTGTTCTTGCGGAACGCACCCATGATTTCGGTTCCCGGTTATGGGTCAGGCTTTTCGGCCTGATCTACAGCGTTCCACAACCCAAATCAGGAGATACCACCATCATCAGGAATGGGGACGGCCTGCCGCTGCCCGCCACATTTACCAACGAACCTGCCTCAGAGTTTCTGATCGATAAGGCTGAACAGGAGAAGAGATATGCGGCAATGGGGAAGGTCTGCACCGGATGCCACGGCACAAACTGGGTAAACGGTCATTTCGCAAAGATGGATGTTACAATTAAAGAGACGAATGAGATGACGCGGAGCGCAACCGGGATGATGATAAACGCATGGGATGCAGGGATCGAAGACAGGACAAACCCGTTCGATGAGCCGATCGAAAAGATGTGGACAAGACAATGGCTTTTTTATCCCAACTCGATCCGGTATGCCTCGGCAATGACCGGCGCGCCGGATTATACAACATTTAAAAACGGCTGGTGGTATCTGAATGAAAATTTGCAGACTATGAGGGATTGGATGGAATTCAAGAAAGAGGCGAGGGATAAGGATTAAATGAAAATCATTGCTTTCCTCGGCAGTCCCAGGGAGGGAGGAAATACCGAACTCCTTCTGGAAGAAGCCGTTAGAGGCATTGAAGATTCAGGGTATAATACTGACCTGTTCAGGTTGAATACCATGAATATTATGCCGTGCCAGAATTGCGGGGGGTGTGAAGAGACCGGTTCATGCATTTATGAGGATGATATGACACAGGTATATGAGGCGATACGGAAAGCCGACAGGATTATCCTTGCTTCACCGATTTTCTTCTTCGGCGTGAGCGCTCAAACGAAGATGATGATAGACAGATGCCAGGCATTCTGGTGCGAGAAATACCTGCTCAAGAAACCAATAGCCGAAGGGCAGTATAAAAGGAAAGGCCTGCTGCTGCTTGTAGGCGGCATGAAAAAGGAGATCGGCATACAGTGTGCGGAAGCGACTGCCAAAGCCTTTTTCAGGACTGTAAGCGTTTCTGAACACAAGACACTGGGCTATCTCGGAGTCGATGCAAAGGGAGAAATTCTCAGGCATCATTCTGCATTACGAGAAGTGTACGAGGCGGGGAAGGAACTGGCAATTATTTAGCCTCCGGAACTCGCTTCCACCGCCTGTGAATCCACAACCACTCTGCCGGGTGTTCCCGGATATAGGTTTCTATGAACGAGGAAAATTGTCTGGTGTCCTCGATCAATGCCTGATCTTTGTCGCTGTTTGCAGATAATTCCACTGCGGGATATATCCGTATGACATGGCCTTTGTCCGTCCTGTGTATAAAGGCAGGGATAACCGCGGCGCCTGTTTTCCGTGCGATGAGGGCCGGCATTTTTGTCGTCCATGCTCCCCTGCCGAGAAAATCGATGATATACCCCTCCTCGGGTATCACTGCCTGATCCATGAGTATCCCCACAGAGCCGTTCTTCTTCACCTCCTGCATGACCCGTCTCAGCGCCCCCTGTTTATAGATCACCCTGTTGCCATAGCGTCTCCGGACTTTTTCGACCAGAGAGTTTATATAAGGGTTGTTTATCCTGCGGGCAACCGGGGCAATGGGAGTCACCCGCATTGATGCGGTAATGGCAAGGAGTTCCCAGTTGCCGCAATGGCCGGTTATGAACAAAACCCCTTTCCCTTTCGCACGTGCTTTCTGGAAATGTTCAATGCCTTCGATTGCAACGGAGCGAATCAGTCTTTCCCCAAAGCCGAAATAGATCTTCAGGACTTCTGCAAATGATCTTCCGAGATTCCTGAAATGATCCCGGATAATTTCTTCGGACGATGAAGAAACTGTCAGTGAACCGCGTGCAATCGTATCCTCCAGATTCCTGACCGCAATCTCCCTTCTGCTTCTCCAGATTGAAAAAAGTAAAAGACCAAGCTTTTGTCCGGTCTTTTGGGCAGCCGACAACGGCATGAGTGCCAGCGGGAAGGAGACGAGGAGAATACAACAAGCCTGGAGGAGCCATACTGCCTTACGAATCATCGGCCTTTTTCACAGATTCTTTTCTTCCTGACCTTTCTTTGTTTTCTCTTTTTCTTCTTTTTCGTTTTCCCTGTCTTTGTCTTTCTTCTTTTCCATCGACTCTGCAATCTCAGCCAGACGTTTGACCACCAGGAAGTTGACGGTTCCCTCCGGATATACTCCGTCCTCTGCCGCTTCACCGACGGACATTCCGGTCATAATCTCAAGGCCCTCATCGACCTTCTCTATCGGATAGACTGCAAACTTCCCCTGTTTGACGGCTTCAACAACCTCATTCTTCAGCATAAGATTTTTTACGTTCCTCCGGGGGATGATTACCCCGTGGCTCCCGTCGAGTCCGATGATCCTGCAGAGATCGAAAAACCCCTCGATCTTTTCATTGATCCCTCCCACAGGCTGCACGTCACCGTTCTGGTCCATCGAACCGGTTACCGCAATGTTTTGCCTGAGGGGTACATTGGCAATACTGCTGATGAGGGCATAGAGTTCCGCACACGACGCGCTGTCCCCTTCGACCAGGCTGTATAATTGTTCGAAGGTTATCGATGCAGAGAGGCTGATCGGCTTGTTTTTCGCATATCTGCTTCCAAGATAGTTCGTGATGATCAGGATTGCCTTCTCGTGTATCTTCCCGCTCATCTTGGTCTCTCTCTCGATATTCACCACTCCTGCCTTGCCGGCGTAAGTCCTTGCGGTAATCCTCGATGGTCTGCCGAACCTGTAGTCTCCGAGGTCAAGCACTGCAAGGCCGTTTATCTGCCCTGTCTTCTCTCCCGAGGTATCCACGATGATGGTGCCGTCGAGGATCATCTCCCGCAAACGGTCTTCAATTCTGTTTGTCCTGAATACCTTCTCGTCGATTGCCCTCTGGACATGCTCGTTCGTTACGACCGTGCTCCCTGTCCTGCCTGCCCAGAAACTTGCTTCCCGCAGGAGGTCCGAGATATAACTAAACTTTGCAGAGAGTTTATCCTTGTTCTCCGCCAGCCTCGATCCCAGTTCTATCACCTTTGCCACACCGGTCCTCTCAAAGGGCAGGAGCTTCTCTTCCCGGCATAAATTCGCGATGAACGAGGAATATTTCCGGATATTCCCGTCGGTTCTGGACATGACGGTGTCAAAATCAGCCTTGACCTTGAAGAGTTCACGGTACTCCTCGTCGAGGTTATAGAGAAGATAATAGAGATAGGAGTTGCCGAGCAGGATTACCTTGACATCAAGGGGAATGGCTTCAGGCCTGAGTGTAGTCGTTGAAATAAGCCGGTACTGTTCCCATACATCCTCGATCTTTACCTCGCAGTTTCTGATTGCCCTCTTAAGCGCGTCATAGCAGAAGAGGTTTCTCAGGAGGTCAAGTGCATGCATCACAAGGTAACCCCCGTTTGCCCTGTGCAGGGATCCTCCTTTTATCATCGAAAAATCGGTGAGCGCAATCCCGTACTGTATCTTGTGCTCGATCCTGCCGAAGAGATTGTAATAGGTGGGATTGCTCTCAAAGATGCACGGTGCTCCTGTGCAGTCTTTATTGTTCACCAGCACATTGACCGTATATCTCGTGAATGTGGGTTCAGGCTTCTGGAGTTTGAGCATAGGCAACTGCGCTGTCTGCTCCTCATGGACTTTGAAATCATCCAGATGTTCGAGGATATCATCCTGTACGTCGCCAAGGTATAAAAGAACCTTCGGGTAATCCCTGAAGGTGTTTTTGATTTCGTCGATGAGATGTCCGACCGCAGAGAGCGCAGCCTCCTTCTCGAGTTTCACCAGGGATTCCTTGACCTTCTTCTCGCCCTCACGGATCAGCCGCACCGCATCATTCAGTTTTTCCTGCAGCGTTTTCCCAATCTCATCGATTTTTTGCCGTGTTTTCTCGTCGAGCAGTTCGTATTCCTCTTCAGTGAGGGGATCCCCGGTCTTTTTGACCGGGATGATAACCAGTCCGCTCACAGTCTTTCGGAGTGCAAACCCTTTCTGCTGGGCTTCCTCTTCAAGTCCTGTAAAGAGTTCTTTCTGCTGTTTCTGTGATTCTTCCAGGGTCGCATTTCTCTGCTTCTCATATTCTTTTGATTCGAATATCTTCGGAATCTCGGATTTCAGTGTTTTGATGATTTCGTCCATGCTTTTCTGGAATACCGCAGCATCACCCGGACGCATCGAAACAGCGAGAGGTGCATCAGGGTCCCTGAAATTATAGACATAGCACCAGTCTTCCGGGACAGGCTCAGCAAGTGCCTTCTGAGCAAGGAACGACTTCACCGTAGTCATTTTCCCTGTACCGTGTTCCCCGAGGATAAAGATATTGAATCCGGTGCTTTCAAGGCTCAGACCGAAATCGAGTGCGTGGAGGGCCCTCTCCTGCCCGATCGTCTCCTTGAATTCCGGGAGTTCATCGGTTGTGGTGAACGGCAGGGTATCAGGGTTACAAAATCCGTAAAGTTCATCAAAGCTCAATGGTTCTGGCATCGATGACCTCCAACGTTTACGCTGTCATAGGAACTGCTCAGTTGGCCAAGTTCATACGGCTGAGATCTTGCCTTTATTCCTATGCTATAGGACCTTATCATCTTAAAGGTTATCAACGATACTTCTCCGTAATTCCCCGACTTGATCAGGGAATCGGGGATTGAATTTTTTTCAAGAACTGGATTATCCGGTCAAGTTTACCCGCCTTCGGCGGCGCCAGAGGCGACCAGGGCCGGATAATGACAACCATTGAAAAAGCGTCCGCTGCGACTAAAACAGTTTACCTGTTTTCATGCGGTGTTGCAACTGAATACTCCGGCGAACTGTGTTGACTGCCTCAACGAGGCAACCGTGCCAACAATGGAACATGGCAAACTGTGTTATGCTCTCGGATGATATTTTGAATATACCTGTTTCAGCCTGTCTGTAGTCACTTTAGTATAGACCTGGGTCGTAGAAATGTCTGAGTGACCGAGCATCTTCTGCACAGAGCGGAGATCAGCCCCCCCTTCAAGGAGGTGTGTGGCAAAGGAATGCCTCATCATATGCGGGGAGAGTTCAATGCCGAGTTTTTTCCCGAATTTTCTCATCGTCTGCCAGAAACGCTGCCTCGTCATCGGTTTCCCTCTGCCGGTGACAAAGAGATAGGGTGACTGTTTTTTCCCGAGAATCGCCATCCTCTGATTGGCAATGTATTCCGTGATCTTTGCTATGGTCCGGACAGTCACCGGCACGATCCTCTCCTTCGAACCTTTCCCTATCACCCTAAGGAATCCGGCTTCAAAATTGAAATCTTCAAGCTTCAGCAGAACCAGTTCACTCACGCGCAGGCCGGAAGAATAGAGCAATTCGACCATCACGGCATCGCGCACCGGGATAGGGTCTGCCCCCCCGGCAGAAGCACTTTCCTCGAGCAAGGCGGTAATTTCGGAAAAACTCAATGCCTTGGGCAAACGCTCCCACTTTTTCGGCGACTGGAGGTTTTCAGTAGGGTCGTCTTCCCGCAGATGTTCAGCAAGGAGATACCTGCAGAAGCCCTTCACCGACGAAATGAATCTGCAGATACTCGAAGTTGAATAGCGTTCTGCCCTGAGTTTTTCGATGAAGTCAACAATATCGCCTCTTGAAAAAGAACCGGCGCTGCGGTTTTCTGCGCACAGGAAATGAAAAAATTTCATGAGGTCAAGCCGGTACGATTCGACGGTATTCCGGGAAAGTCCTTTCTCAGCAGAAAGGTAGGTGAGAAAATCATCGAGCTTCCCACTTTGTTTTTTCATAGTATCTGGGGATTGTACAAGGCTTTCATCTCGGGTGTATACCTCCCCTGGTCATCGTAAATATACAGGGGGCTTTGGATCTTCATCCCCTGCCTCCCCCCATTCACAGCCTCTATCAGGGTCATCTTCGCTTCCGAATCCCTGTTTGAATGGATACAGCGCAGCCGTTTGGGCTCGATGTTCTTTCTCCTCAGAATATCCATGATCTCAGCCAGTCTGTTCGGATTATGAATCAGACAGAATCTGCCTTTCGGCTTCAGCAGAAGAACTGCGGCCTCGACAAGTCCCCTAAGGTTGAGTCTGAGTTCATGCCGGGCTACTGCCCTTTCTTCATCAAGATTGATACGGCCGCTCTTCCCCTCTCTGAAAGGAGGATTCGCGACGAGAAGATCAAACCTGCCGCGGGCTGACAGGAATGATTCAAGAGACGAACGGTGAGTGATATCCGCATGCACCACATCCATCCGGTCTTCCAGGTTATTGATCCTTACGTTCCGTTCTGCAAGAGAAGCAAGACCATCCTGAATTTCGAAAAGGGTAACCGTTGCACGGGGATATTTTTTTGCGAGGAGGATACCGATGACGCCGGAGCCTGCTCCCAGGTCCCCAATCTTCATTGCTGTCCTGAGATTCACAAAGTCGAACAGGAGGAGGGCGTCCACCGAAAACCGATACCCTGTTTTTGACTGATAGATCTGTATATCACGGATGCTGTCAAGCGTGACCTCCATAGGAGCTACCCTGACGCTACAGATCTTTCTTGCCCGGCTCCAGGATGCCTTTCTCTCTGAGAACGGAAAGAAATATATGCACAATGTCCGGGTCAAACTGTATGCCTGCATATTTCCGTAATTCATCCACTGCCTGATTCGTGGTCAAAGCCTTCCTGTAGGGCCTGTCAGTCGTCATCGCTCCAAACGCGTCTGCAATGGCCACGATGCGGGCTCCCAGCGGGATCTCTTCGCCCTGGAGTCCCTCAGGGTATCCCGAGCCATCAAAACATTCCTGATGATACCTGATGATTTCCCTTGCCCTTCTGAGCGGTTCTACCGGTTCTATCATCTTTGCCCCGTTTGCAGGATGTCTTTTGATAATTTCGATTTCTTCATCCGACAGCTTGCCTTCTTTCATGAGAATATGGTCCGGAACAGATACTTTCCCCAGATCATGGAGGAGCGCACCCTTGCGGATATCTTCTATCTCCGGTTCAGTGATACCGAGTTTCTTTGCAATTTCGACGGAATACTCTGAGATGTCTTTCATATGGGTATCGGTATAGAGGTCCCTTGCCTCAACAACAGCTGAGAGGGTAATCATTGTCGAAAGGTACGACTGCTGGAGCTTTTCGTAAAGCCTCGCATTCTCTATCGCAGCTGCAGCCTGTCCGCTCAGCACCGAAATAAATTCGACATCGGAAAGCGTAAAAGGGAGTTTGTTGCGGATCCTCATAATACTGAGAATGCCGATGACATTCCCCCGGATCGTAAGGGGGACAATGATGCCTGATGATAGAGACTCTGTCTTTCGCACCTTTTGCAGGAATCCGGAGAGAACCGTGCCGGGTGTAAAGAGAAATGGCTTCCTCTCCCTGAAGACCATGCTGAGGCTCTCGTCTCCGGCGGAATCCTGAACCGCGCTGATACAGGTTTGTGAGAGTCCCTGACACTCTTTCATGACAAGTCTGCCGGTTTCCTCATCGATTAATGCGAGACATACTGCGTCAGCATGCGCCTCCTTCTCTGCAATCCCGACGATCAGCCGTACAAGTCTTTTCGGGTCAACTTCGCCGATGATCTCCTTGCTCACCTCAAAGAGCGGCATCAGGGCGCGCATCCTTATGTTTTCGCTCAGCAAACGGGTCTTTTCGAGCGCCTCTGAAACTGCGTTCCTCAGGTCCGCAGGGGTGAACGGTTTCAGGATGAATCCTTGTGCTCCAAGACGGAGAGCATTGATTGCGGTATCAAGAGTACCGTACCCCGTAATTACAATGATCGGGATTTCTTTATTGCCGGTGCGGATATGCCTGATCACATCCATGCCGTCCATATCAGGCATTTTTATGTCAGTCATGACGAGGTCAAAAGACTCTTTCTCGATCAGTCCGATGCCCTGCTTTCCGTCCTGTGCGGTCCTGACCGTGTAATTGCATTTTTCAAGGATATCTCTTGAAAGATGGAGGATCAGCTCTTCATCATCAATAACAAGAATCTTTTCCTGCTGCATCACCCTCTGGCCTCACGGGCAGGTTTTCATTTTTATACCACAGCAAACGGAGAATTATCAATTTGACAAAACAAAAAGGCCATGCATTCTGCATGGCCTTTTTCAGTATACTCAAGGGTATTGAATATTCCCAGTCTATCTGAATTTCTCGCCTATCTGTACCCTCGCGACTGCCCTTTCAAGGGACGACGAAGCTCTCGCGAAATCAAATTCCTCAGCCTTTTTGAGTCGTTCCTCCGCCCGTTTCATTGCTGCTTTCGCCCTCTCGACATCGATATCTTCCGATTTTTCTGCACTGTCGGCAAGAATCATAACCTTGTCAGGGCCGACTTCGGCATATCCCCAGTTTACAAAGACATATTTCGTTGTATTCCCCTTTTTATATGCAAGCATGCCTACTTTCAGGGTTGTAAAAAAAGGCACATGTCCCGGGAGCACACCAAAGTCACCTTCACTGCCGGTGCAGGTTACTTCATCGACATCCTCACTCAAAATAAGGCCGTAAGGGGTAACGATTTCGAGTTTCAATTTGTTCTCTTTCTCCATGAATAACTCTCCTGCCTAACCGTTTATTTCTTGTATCCCTATCTGCTCCACCCAAGCTTCTTGGCCTTTTCTTCAACCTCTTCAATCGGTCCGACCATGTAGAACGCCTGTTCGGGCACATCGTCGTACTGTCCGTCAACAATAGCCTTAAACCCTTTAATTGTATCCGCAGTCTTCACATATTTACCAGCCTGACCGGTAAAGGTTTCTGCAACATGGAACGGCTGACTCAGGAACCTCTGGAGTTTTCTCGCCCTTGCAACAATCATCTTGTCGTCTTCAGACAATTCCTCGATGCCGAGGATCGCGATGATGTCCTGGAGTTCTTTATATCTCTGCAGGGTCTTCTGGACACTTCTCGCCACCTGGTAATGCTCATCGCCGATAACCTTGGGGTCGAGAATTCGCGAAGTAGAATCGAGCGGGTCAACCGCAGGATAAATACCAAGCTCTGCAATCTGTCGTGAAAGAACAACGGTTCCGTCAAGGTGAGTAAATGCCGTTGCAACAGCCGGGTCCGTCAGGTCGTCCGCAGGGACGTAAATAGCCTGCATCGAGGTGATCGCACCCTTCTTGGTAGTGGTGATCCTTTCCTGCAATGCACCCATATCGGTTCCGAGCGTTGGCTGGTAACCGACGGCGGAAGGCATTCTGCCGAGGAGGGCAGAAACTTCAGCCCATGCCAGGGTATATCTGAAGATATTGTCGATGAACAGGAGAACGTCCTGTCCCTGGTCTCTGAAGTATTCAGCACAGGTCAGTGCGCTCAGTCCGACATTCGCTCTTGCTCCGGGAGGCTCGTTCATCTGGCCATAGATGAGGGCTGCCTTCGGTAAGACTCCCGAATGCTTCATTTCGAGGTAAAGGTCGTTTCCTTCCCTTGTTCTCTCACCGACTCCCGCGAACACGGAAACACCACCGTGGACCATTGCGATGTTGTGGATCATTTCCATGATAATAACGGTCTTACCGACTCCCGCACCACCGAACATTCCCATTTTGCCGCCTCTGACAAACGGGATGAGCAGGTCAAAAACCTTAACGCCTGTCTCAAATGCCTGGGTTGTTGCCTCCTGCTCGATAAATTCAGGCGCCGGCCTGTGTATAGGCATCCTCTCGGATGTTTCAATGGTTCCCTGTTCATCAACAGGATCACCGACAACATTAATGATCCTCCCGAGTGAAGCTTTCCCGACAGGAACCGTAATCGGCTGTCCCGTGTCGACAACCTCCATGCCTCTGACCATGCCGTCTGTAGGTCCCATGGCAATAGTTCTCACCTTGTTTTCACCCAGGTGAATGGCAGTCTCCAAGGTAACATGAATCTCGGGTATTCCCTTTGCCGGATCTCCGGCAAAATCTACCTTTACGGCATCACGGACTTTCGGCAACTGCTTCTCGAATTCAACGTCTACTACTGCACCTATTACCTGTGCTATTTTTCCAACATTCATTTCAATACCCCCTGGACTATATTAAAAATTCGGTAACCCTTGATTCCCTAATCCTTCAACGCTTCGACTCCGCCGACAATATCCATCAGCTCCTTGGTAATGGACGCCTGTCTGACCTTGTTTGCAAGGAGTGTAACTTTATTGATAAGCTCTGAACAGTTCTTTGTTGCGTTTTCCATCGCGGTCATTCTCGCAGCTTCTTCCGCTGCCGATGACTCAAGCAGTGCCCGGTACGCCTGTATCTCGATATACTTCGGCAGCAACCTTTCGAATATCGCCGCACGAGTAGGTTCATAGAGGTAGTCCGCCGTCATGGATTGTTCTTTTTCTCCGGTTTCCCCCTCTAATGTTCCGACAGGCAAGAGTTTATTTATGGTAACTTTCTGGGCAATCATCGACTTGAATTCATTGTAGATAACCACAACTTCATCAAAGGTCTCATTGGTATAATTTTCCACAAGATTCTGCGCAATTTCCTGAGCATTTGTATAGGATATTCTTCCGGATAATCCAATCCATGTGTTTCTCATGGGAACGTTTCTCCTCCGGAAAAAGTCGCGTGCCTTTCTTCCCACCACGCTCAGAGATACCTCGATGCCCTCCTGTTTCAGTCCATCGATATATTTATACGCAGCCTTCAGAATATTGGTATTAAAAGCGCCGCAGAGACCTTTGTCGGAAGTGATCACCACCACCTCAACCGTTTTTCTCGGCCTCAGGGCCAGGAGCGGATGGATTTCGCGTTCCGCGACTCTCGCAAGATCCGACAGGACTGTCTCCATCCTCATGGCATAAGGCCTGAAGTTCAGCATCCGGTCCTGAACCTTCCGCATCTTTGCTGCGGCCACCATCTTCATGGCAGCAGTGATCTTCTTCGTGCTCTGGATCGCTTTTAATCTTTTTCGTATATCCCTTAAAGTTGGCATGTATCCTCTCCTATCACGAACTTATTATGCTGAGAAGGTCTTCTTGAACGCTGTAATTGCCTCGGTCAGCTTCGCTTTAAGGTCATCATCCAGTGCCTTCTTTTCCATGATCTCTTTTTTCAGGTCCTGTTTTTCAGCCCTTATATATCTCATAAATGCTTCTTCAAAGGACCGTATCGATTCAACCGGGACGTCATCGAGAAATCCCTGGGTCCCTGCATAAATAACAATAATCTGATCATCAACCGACATCGGAACGAACTGGTCCTGTTTCAGGAGTTCGACCATTCTCTGTCCTCTTTGAATCTGGGCGAGCGTCGCTTTGTCAAGATCAGAGGCAAACTGGGCAAATGCAGCAAGTTCCCGGTACTGGGCAAGGTCGAGCCGGAGCATACCCGCAACCTGCTTCATGGCTTTGATCTGCGCTGCACCGCCGACACGGCTGACCGAGAGACCAGCATTCACTGCAGGTCTGATGCCGCCGTAAAAGAGCTCGGGCTCAAGATATATCTGGCCGTCAGTAATGGAGATAACGTTTGTCGGGATATATCCGGAAACGTCACCGGCCTGTGTCTCAATGACAGGGATTGCTGTCAGGGAGCCTGCTCCCATATCGTCGCTCATCTTCGCTGCCCTTTCAAGAAGCCTTGAGTGGAGATAGAAGACGTCACCGGGGTATGCCTCACGTGAAGGCGGACGTCTGAGAATCAGGGAAAGCTGCCTGTAGGCCTGCGCCTGCTTGGTAAGATCATCATATGCGATAAAGGCATGTTTGCCGCTGTCCCTGAAATATTCCCCCATCGTGCAACCAACATATGGAGCGATATACTGAAGAGGCGCGGGCTCACTCGCTGTTGCGACAACAACGATCGTATGTTCAAGTGCACCCATTTCTTCGAGTTTCTTGACTGTATTGACGACTGCGGGTCTCCGCTGTCCTACCGCAACGTATATACAGGTAACGTCCCCGCCTTTCTGGTTAATAATTGTATCGATCAGGATTGCGGTTTTGCCGATCTGACGGTCACCGATACAGAGTTCCCTCTGTCCCCTCCCGATCGGGATCATGGCATCTACTGCCTTGATGCCTGTCTGGAGCGGCTCATGAACCGGCTTCCTCTTGATGATACCGGGGGCTACGACCTCGACTTTGCGGGTCTGTTTTGCATTGAGCGGGCCCTTGCCGTCAATCGGTTGTCCGATTGCGTTGACAACCCTTCCCCGTAATTCCTCTCCGACGGGGACTTCCATAACCTTGCCGGTACGTTTGACGATATCGCCCTCTTTGACAAGTTTGTCCTCGCCGAAGAGAACCGCACCGACTGAATCGTCTTCAAGGTTCAATGCCATCCCTACTACACCGTTCGGAAACTCGAGCATCTCCATAGCCATGCAGTTATCGAGTCCGTAAACCTTTGCAACTCCGTCACCGATATAGGTAACGGTACCGATTTCGCTGACGTCAACCTTCTTTTCAAAGTCCGTGATCTGCTTCTTCAAAAGTTCGCTTATTTCTTCTGTCTTGATCTCTGGCATAATTTCACCCCTTTATTAACTCATCTTTTAAAAGCCTTAGCTGGCCTTTTATGCTCGTATCATACATAGTGCTCCCCATCTTGATGAGAATTCCCCCAAGAAGGGAAGGATCTACCACATATTCCAGATCCACATCCCTGTCGGTCATTTTTTTCAGAGAGGCTTTCAGCGTATTTTCACGGTCCTTACTGATTTCGATGGGAGTCATGACAACCGCTTTGGCCCTCTTCTGCTTTTCGAGATAGAGATTTGTGGCAATCCTTATGATATCCGAGAGGGCTGCAATAACCCCTACTTCTGCTATGTGGAGGATAAATTTGACGGTGTTCTCAGACAGTTTCAGTCTTTCGGTGAGAGATTTGATCACAGACGCCCTTTCCTCTGGGGTAAATCTCGGGTTCACAAGGAGACTCTTAAATTCCTTGCTCCTGACCATGAGGTCGTTAATGGAAACAAGTTCAGCAAGCGCCTGAGGTGCGTTTTCCGTTCCAACGTTCCTCAGCAGTGCCTTCGCATATCTGTTTGCTTCTCTTACTGGTTTCAACCTCTGCCTCCTATCTTGACAAGAGAATCTTCAAGAAGCTTTTCCTGCTCATCCTTCGTCATTTTTTCTTTCAGCTTCTTTTCGGCAAGTTCCATCGCCAGTTCAACAGCCTCTGCCTTGATCTGTTCTTTTGCATGTTTCAACTCAAACTCTATATTCGTTTTCGCCTGTTCAAGTATTTTTTCCTGAAGCCTTGCGCTCTCTTCTATTATCCTGTCCCGCTCCATTTCCCCGGACTTCCGGGCAGCTGCGATGATGGCCTGCACTTCTTCATCCTTGGTCTTCAGTTTTTGTTCGACTTCCTGCATCGCCTTCAGTGCAGCTTCTTTTGCTTCTTTTGCCTCTTTGAGTGTCTTTTCTATCGCTTCGGTCCTTTGCTTGAGCGCATTCTGGATCGGTTTTTTGCCGAATTTCCAGAGAATAATAATAAGGACGCCGAAATTGATGATCTTCCACATATAATCTTTCCAGAGGGGGGTATGGGCTGCTTCACCGCTGCTCGCAAAAGCTGCTGCGGCAGTTGCTAGGGTAACCATACAAAAAGCAAGGAGGGGAAAAATTGTGCTGTGTTTCTTTATCTCTCTCATACCTTCACCAGCTTTCTGACAATTTCATCGGAGAATTTATCCACATCAGCCCTTAATGCCTGTCGTGCCTTTTCAGCATCCGCCTTGATCTCTGCCTTTGCTTTTTCAAGGATGGAAACAGCTTCAGCCTCGGCAGTAGAGAGGACTTCTTTCTGTTTCTGAACCCCTTCCGATCTGAGTGTTTCGAAAGTCTCCTTCGCCGTGCTCCTGGCATCGGAAAGCTCCCTGTTGAGCCTTGCAATGCTTTCCTCCCGCTTGGTGCTCATGTCCCTCACGGCATCGAGGTCTCCTTTGACCGTATCGTCTCTTTCCTTGAAAATCTTGAGGAGGGGCTGCAAAAGGATGGAATTTAAAATGAAGAGCAATACAAGAAAATTAATCAGCATGACAATAAAAGTCCAGTTAAGCTCTAGCATATTTCACCTTCCGTCTTGATAGTTTGTAGAGAAGCGAAACCAGCATACCACAGCCCAAAAAAGATTGTCAAGAGGTTTTTAAATAGGGAAAACAAGGTCCTGGAAATTTAAAAATTCAAGAAAAACAGGCTCCATTGACTTGGAAAATCCGGGGGCCGGCATCCTTCCTTCGCCTGTTCCCAAACCAGGGATTACCCCCTTTATTTTTCCTGCCTCCTGTTCTCTTGCATGATTACGGTCACCTTATCCGGAAGCGGATGATGTGGTACAATAACATGATGTTTCGGGCAAAACTCGAAATATTGAGAGAACATAACCTCCTGAGGACAATACTTGACAGGGAATCAATGCAGGGGCCCTTGATCCTGTTTCATCAGAAACCGTATATAAACTTTGCATCCAATGACTATCTCGGTCTCGCCGGTCATCCTTCTCTCATCAACAGGGCAAAGCAGGCTCTCGACTCATACGGAACTGGGTCCGGTGCATCCCGACTCCTCGCCGGCGGAACAGTCCTGCACCATGAACTTGAAACAAGAGTCGCCGCATTCAAGGAGACCGAAACTGCACTCGTCTTCAATTCAGGATATGCTGCAAATACCGGCCTCATCCCTGCGCTCACAGACGAAGAGACTGCGATCTTCAGTGACGAACTCAACCATGCAAGCATCGTTGACGGGTGCAGGCTCAGCAAGGCCGATATCTTGGTATTCCGGCATCGTGATATCGCGCATCTCGAAGAATTGATGGAAAAGAATGCGATGCGCAAGAAGATCATTGTAACCGATACCGTGTTCAGCATGGACGGCGATATCGCACCATTAAGAGACCTGTACGCCCTATCCCATCACTATAGCCGTAAATTCCCATCCCATGATCTTCTCCTGTATCTGGACGAAGCACATGGAACCGGGGTGCTCGGAAACGGGAAGGGGACCCTGCACCATTTCAGCCTGAAGCCCGAACCATGGGTCATGCAGATGGGCACGTTTTCAAAAGCCTTTGGTTCGTTCGGCGCTTTTGTTGCAGGCACAAAAGATATCATCCAATGGGCAGAAAACACAGCCCGCAGCCTCCTCTATTCGACCGCGCTGCCGTCATGCGTCATTGCTGCATCCCTCGCCTCGCTCGACATCATCACAAACGATCCTTCATTCGTGAGAAAACTGTGGGCAAACAGAGAGAAAACCGTAAAGGGCATTCAGGACTGCGGTTATCAAACCGGTCAGAGTGCAACGCCTGTTATTCCGGTCATGACAGACACGATAGAAAATACCCTGCGTGTCTCGGAGCATCTGTTCAAAAACGGCATATACGCTCCGGCGATCAGACCGCCGACAGTAAGAGAACCCCGGATACGGGTAACAGTAACTGCCGCACATACCGAAGAACATATTGAGAGACTGATTGAAGCACTGAGAAAAGCATAGGGCCATAAAAATCCTCAATACTAATATCGAAATTCTAAACAAATTTAAAATTCAAATACCCAAAAATTTTGATATTATGAAATTCGGACTTGTTTAGAATTTAGCATTGAGGATTTCGAATTTATTCTTTAGAACAGGAATTCTATGGCAAAGGGTTTCTTTGTAACAGGAACAGACACGGGGGTCGGGAAAACGATCATCACCGGTGCGTTGATTCTGGCTCTCAGGCGCCTCGGAATCAACGCATGCGGCATGAAACCTCTGGAGACCGGCTGCCTCAGAGAAGGCGATATCCTGGTGCCTTCAGACGGGATGTTTATAAAAACCCTTGCACATATGGAAGAATCAGTCCATCTTGTTTCTCCATGCTGTTTCGAAAAACCGCTCGCTCCCCTGACCGCATCACAGATTGAGAGGACAACAGTCGACTTCCCGAAAATAAAAAGAGCCTATACTCAACTTCGGGGCATATATGATGCAGTGGTCATCGAGGGCATCGGCGGACTCCTGGTTCCGATAAGGCGGGATTATTCGGTGCTCGACCTTGCGAAAGAGTTCATGATGCCATTGGTGATTGTTGCAAAACCGGGACTCGGAACACTGAACCATACGATGCTTACGGTAGAGTGTGCAATAAAGGCAGGGCTTCCCGTTGCCGGGATAATCATCAATTATCACAACCCGCCTGAAGATACCCTTGCAGAAGAAACGAATCCCGAGACACTGACGCAGATATGCCCGGTGCCGGTCATCGGCATCTTTCCCTATCTCCGGGACTTCGACACGGGAATCATCGAAAAAGCAGTCGTAAAAAATCTGAACCTGGAGATTATCAGGCAATATATATAAAAAGAGGGGAGACCGTCCAAACGGCCTCCCCTCTCAGAACTTTTCCTCTCCTGTATGGTTAAATCAGTTTTAAAGTCTTCAGGACCTTCCCCAGTTTTTCCTTATTCGCGGGAGACATTTCACAGAGCGGAAGCCTGAACTCCTCCTGTATCTTCCCCATCATGGCAAGCGAGGTTTTGACGGGGATGGGATTCGTCTCGATGAACATCGCCGCATTGAGAGGCTCAAGCCGGTAATGGAGTTCCCTCGCTTTATCATACTGACCTTTCAACATGTATGCACACATCTTCGAGACCTCTTTCGGCATCACATTCGCTGACACCGAGATGGTGCCTTTGCCGCCGAGCGCCATAAGGGTAAGGGTGGTAAAATCATCGCCGGATATGACCGTGATCTTATCGCCGCAGAGTCTGATAACCTCACTTACCTGCTTCATATCGCCTGTTGCCTCTTTTATTGCGATGATGTTCCTTATTTCCGCAAGACGCGCGACCGTGGGAGGGAGGATATTCACTGCCGTCCTTCCGGGGACATTATAGAGGACCAGGGGCAGATCAACCTTTTCTGCGACAAGCTTGTAGTGCCGGTAAAGGCCCTCTTGTGTCGGTTTATTATAGTAGGGCGCTACAAGCAGCGCCGCGTCTGCGCCTGACTTTTTTGCGTGTCGGGTGATCTCGATCGTCTCGTCGGTCGAATTTGCCCCGGTTCCCGCGATCACCGGAATCTTTTTGTTCACGACTTTGACCGCGATATCAATGACCCTGTAATGTTCTTTATAGTCGAGGGTTGACGCCTCCCCTGTTGTGCCGCAAGGGACTATCGCATTAGTGCCCTGTGATATATGCCATTCTATGAGGTCACCGAATGCCTTCTCATCCACCTTCCCTTTCTTAAAAGGGGTTACGATTGCGACAATTGACCCTTTCAACATGACCGTCTCCTTTTTGCATGTTTATACTGATTCCATCCCCTCCCGATTTTTTATTGAATAAGCACTGAACTCTGGTTATCCAGATGAACACTCTTTCCTCCGTACTCATTCTATCAAAAGTCGTACCTGAAAAAAAGTGCGGGGTTTTGCTGCCGTCAATTTTGTAAAGCCAGGCGTATCGTTTCCTGCAGACGGACGCACGGGCTCAGGAGCGAAAAACACCTTCGAATACTTCTACTGCCGGTCCGGACATATACACGCGGTTATCATCTGCCCAGTGAATGACGAGATCCCCTCCAAGCAGATGCACCACAACTTTTCTCCCCGCAAGTCCCTTCAGATGCGCCGCGACTGCAGCAGCAGATGCGCCTGTACCGCATGCCATCGTCTCGCCTGATCCGCGTTCCCAGACGCGCATCTTGACCTCTGAAGGACTGATCACCTCGATAAATTCCACATTGGTCCTTTTAGGGAATATCTGATAGTGTTCAATGATCGGTCCGAAATACGCCACCGGGAACTCGTCCACCCTTTCAACAAAGATAACCGCATGAGGGTTTCCCATGGACACGCAGGTGATCCTCAATTCTTTATCCTCTATACGAAGGGGATAGTCGACGATACCACCCGAAGGATGAGGGATGAGGGATGAGGGATGAGGGAGATGAACCGGTATTTTCTCCGGGTCGAAGACCGGCTCACCCATATCTACCTTTACCATGTCCCCTGACTTTTCCGGCCTGATGATCCCTGCCAATGTTTCTATGTCGAGGATATCTTTCGGGGAGAGGTTCCTGTCCCATACGTACTTTGCAAGACAGCGGATACCGTTTCCGCACATCTCGACCTCGCTCCCGTCCGCATTGAAGATCCTCATTTTAAAATCGGCGATTGCGGACTTCTCGAGCAGGAGGATCTGATCGGCACCGACGCCGAATCTCCGGTCGCACAATTGTTGGGCAAGGCTGGCAATATTCTCAAGCCGGGTCTCTCTTGAATCGATCACGACGAAATCGTTCCCGAGGCCGTGCATCTTGGTAAAGAGCAGGTTCATTTCAGGAATTTCGGTATCCTGTTCCAGCGTGTGAGATCATCATAGGTTTCCCGAACGCGTATCAGGGCATGTTCTCTGCCGTTCACCATTACCTCAGCAGCCCTTGGACGGCTGTTGTAGTTCGAACTCATGGAAAAACCATATGCACCAGCGCTCATGACGGCAAGATATTCCCCGTGCTCCACCTTCTGGAGCTCTCTCTCCCGGGCAAGGAAATCTCCCGTCTCGCAGATAGGTCCGACAACGTCACAGAGAACCGACTTCCTCCTTTTCTTTGCCACAGGGAGAATGTGATGATATGCATCGTAAAACGAAGGCCTGATCAGATCGTTCATCCCGGCGTCAACGATGACAAATTCCTTTTTTCCCCCTGTTTTCAGATAGAGCACTTTCGTCACAAGAATCCCTGCGTTGCCTACAATCGACCTCCCCGGCTCCATCAGCAAGGTGAGTTTTCGCCTTTTCAGGAGAGGGATGAGGCTCTTCGCAAGGTCTTTCGGTACCGGAGGGTCCTCATTCCGGTAAGGGATTCCGAGTCCGCCCCCGATATCGAGGTATTCTATCCCGATCCCCTGTTCGCTGAGGTCGTCCAGAAGGATGAGAATTCTCTTCAACGCATCGACGAAAGGCGAAACCTTGGTTATCTGGGACCCGATATGCTTATGGACCCCGACAAGGGTAATATTCCTGAGCGAGGATGCAAGCCGGTAGTATTCGAGGGCCTCTTCAATCGGTATCCCGAATTTATGTTTCTTCAGTCCGGTTGCGATATACGGGTGTGTTTCAGGATCAATATCAGGGTTGATCCTCAATGCAACGGGCGCCTTTTTCTTCATTGTTCCCGCGACCCTGTCGATCTCTCTCAACTCGTGTTCCGATTCCACGTTGAACATGAGGATCTTCGACTTCAGGGCAAGCCGTATCTCATGATCTGTTTTTCCGACCCCCGCGTAGACAATCTTTTTCGCAGGCACTCCTGCCTTCAGGGCAACAAACAGTTCTCCGCCTGAAACGATATCAGCCCCTCCGCCGTGCTTTGCAAACAATCTGACAATCGCGGGGTTCGGATTAGCCTTGACCGCAAAACAGATGATATGAGGGTAATCATTAAACGCATCGTCATACGCCCTGAAGTGCCTGAGCAGGGTGCGATAACTGTAAATATAGAGCGGTGTGCCGTATTGATCGGCGAGCTTCTTTACCGGCACGTCTTCAGCGTATAGTTCTCCGGCACGGTACCTGAAAAAATGCATCGGGGGTCTCCCTTTTTGTTATTTTTCGCGTGCTTTATTGTACACGGATTATTCCTGTTATCTCAAGATATCCGTGAATTTGTATTTCCTGTATTCGGGTATGGTAAAGTTTTATGGAGAGCATGAGAATTCAACCTTTTTGGAGGTAGCGTTGGGAAAGAACCTTGTCGAAAAAATATTTGAAGCCCACAGAGTGTACGGAGATCTGACCCCGGGCACACCGGTCGGGGTTAACGTGGATCAGGTCTATACGCAGGATGCAACAGGCACCATGACCTGGCTCCAGTTCGAAGCAATCGGAATCGACCGGGTAAAAGTCCCGCTCGCAGTTTCGTACGTGGACCACAATATGCTCCAGCAGAACTTTATGAATCCGGACGATCACCTGTTCCTTCAGACTGTTGCCGCACAATATGGGGCGTATTTCTCAAGACCCGGGAACGGGATCTGTCATCAGGTCCATCTGGAACAGTTCGCTGCGCCCGGGAAGATCGCGCTCGGCACCGACAGCCACACTCCGACCGGCGGCGGAATGGGAATGATCGCGATCGGGGTCGGTGGTCTGGATGCCGCGACGGTAATGGCCGGCTCGCCCTTTGAAATCACCATGCCGCAGATCGTGAAGATCAATCTGACCGGGAAGCTCCAGAGGCCATGGGTTACGGCTATGGATGTTATCCTTGAAATCCTGAGAAGACTGACCGTCAAGGGCGGGGTTGGAAAGATATTCGAATATGGTGGCCCCGGAGTTAAGGACCTGAATGTTCCTGAGAGAGCGACCCTTACCAATATGGGCGCTGAACTCGGAGCTACCACCTCCATATTCCCGAGTGACAAAAAAACAAAGACATACCTCGCCGCGGTCGGAAGGGAAGCCGACTGGGCAGAACTCAGTGCGGACAAGGGGGCCGGATACGACGGGGTTATTCAGGTAGACCTCGGCAGAATCGAACCGATGATCGCACAGCCCCACAGTCCGGATAATGTGGTGACGGTAAAGAGTCTTACCGGGCGGAAAGTGGATCAGGTCTGTATCGGCAGCTGCACCAATGCTTCATATCAGGCACTGAAGACCGTTGCCTCAATCCTGAAAGGAAATACTGTTGCTCAGGGGGTGAACCTTCTGATCAATCCAGGATCAAAGCAGGTGTATGAGATGATCGCGCAAGAGGGGCTCACGAGCGACATGATCTCTGCCGGCGCTAGGATGCTTGAAGCCTCATGCGGCCCGTGCATCGGCATGGGCGGGGCCCCGGGAAGCGGTCAGGTTTCCGTGCGCTCCTACAACCGGAATTTCAAGGGGAGGAGCGGCACCAAGGACGCTTCGATCTATCTTGCAAGCCCGGTATCCTGTGCTGTGTTCGCGGTAAGAGGAGAGATCGTCGATCCCCGCGATTCAGGTCTGGTGATCAGCAACTTCAGAGAACCCAAAAAATATCTGATAAACAGGAATTTTATCATTCCTCCGAGAGACGACACCTCGGGGGTTACGGTTGTCAAGGGGCCGAATATCAGGGAAATATCAGTAAAAGACCCCTTGCAGGACACGATCGAAGCAGAAGTGCTGTTAACACTCGGAGATAACATCACGACTGACGACATCATGCCTGCAGGTTCCGCTATACTTCCCTATCGGTCTAACATCCCCGCGATTTCAGAATTCGTCTTCAGCAATATTGACAGCTCGTTCAGCAAACGGGCACGCGAGGCCAAACCAGCGGGAGGGGGGATTATTATCGGAGGTGAAAACTACGGCCAGGGATCGTCAAGGGAACACGCAGCGATCGCGCCGATGTTCCTCGGGATACAGGCAGTCATCGCGAAATCCTTTGCGCGGATCCACCGGTCTAATCTTATTAATTTCGGAATCCTGCCGCTTTTGTTTAAGAACAGCGATGATGCCCGGAAGATTGAGCAAAGAGACAGGCTGGTCATCAAAGATGTGAAGAATGTATTGACCGGGAGCCAGTCATACCGGGTTTACAACAAGACCAAAGATTTCACTTTTGAAGTGTATTCGCAGATGAATGAACGGGAGAGAGAGATCATCCTGTCAGGAGGGTTGCTGCCCTATACGAGAATAAACAGAGAAAAATGACAAGGCAAAGTCCTGGAAAGACTGATTTGACAAGAAATCCTGATTTTGGTTAAATTAGTGTTTACCTTTGGGCCGCTAGCTCAGCTGGTAGAGCAACGCCCTTTTAAGGCGTGGGTCGTTGGTTCGAATCCAACGCGGCTCACCATGAGCGTCCCTATCGTCTAGCCCGGCCTAGGACATCGCCCTTTCAAGGCGGTAACACGGGTTCGAATCCCGTTGGGGACGCCAATTTTTTCATTCTCTTGATATCATCTCCTCCCTTTGATACCGTATACGGTTATGAAGAAACTTCTTCTGTTCTTCATTTTCATGCTTATTTCTCCGCTTCCGGCCAATGCATTTGACGGACCGTTGCAGGTGCGGAATCAGTTCCCTCTGTTCCTCTCTCTCAACACTCCGTATCTCGAAAAAGCAGCCATCGAGACTTCTCTCAGGGTGTCCCTCTCACATTCGAGCATCTACCTCGTGGACAATTCAGCAACATGGAAGATGGGAATCGATATAGAGATAACCGAACTCAATCTGACGGCAAAAAAGAATTTCAGGGATTTGATCGAGGTCGGGATTGAACTGCCGATACTTAGTTTCGGTTCCGGTTTCACGGACGGCTTTCTCGACGGCTATCATGATACGTTCGGCTTTCCCGATTACGGGAGAAGCGAAAGACCTGAGAATGAATTCCTGTTCGAGGTGCGCAGGGGCGATACGCTGATACTCAAGGGAAAGAACGGGCGTATTCAGGTCGGGGATATCAGGCTCACGGTGAAAAAACCCGTTCTGATGTCCGATCCGGCAGTGAGCATCCAAGCTTCAATTGAGTTCCCTTCGGGTGATGCGAAGGCCGGATTCGGAAACGGAAGTCTGGATACGGGTCTTTCTGTCATGGCAGAAAAGAATCTCGGGCAAAAACTGCGGGCCTATCTGAACTTGGGCATGGTATTTCCCGGGGATCTGAAAGGATATGCAAGGGTGCGCATCAGAGATTATTTCCAGGGAGGAGCAGCGGTAGAGGCAGCTTTCTGGAAAAACATCAGCCTTGCAGGACAGGTATTCATTCAGGGATCGCCATTCCCTGAAACGGATATCTCTTCAATGGACAGGACTGCGGTACTCCTCTCGTTCGGGGGGAGATATTCTGCCGGCAAGAACAGCCTTGAATTCTCTTTGACCGAGGACCCCAATACCTCCGGAGCGCCTGATTTCATCGTGAATTTTTCTTTCAGGAGATTCTTCTGAACCTTGTAAGCTTCTGATTCCGTAAGCTATTATATAACCTATGAAAAAATCCAAAACCCTGAGACCCGGATGGGACGAATATTTTATCGGAATTGCGAAGGCCGTCTCGACAAGAGCTACGTGCCTGCGGAGAAAATACGGCGCTGTCATCACCAAGGACAATATTATTGTCAGCACCGGGTATAACGGCGCTCCCAGAGGGATGAGAGACTGCCTTGATGCAGGCAAATGTACCCGGAAAGAACTCCAGATCCCTCACGGCGAACGATATGAACTCTGTCACAGTGTCCACGCCGAGGCCAACGCGATAATCCGTGCTTCTGTTGACGAGATGAAGGATGCCACCATCTATATTTCCGGGACCGACGAGAATGGCCGCGAGTGCAATTCCGAGCCCTGTATGATGTGCAAGCGGATGATCCTGAACTCACAGATAGCAAAAGTCGTCTGCTCTGACGGGGACAGCGGGTTCTCGGTCGTGAACCCGAAGAAGTGGCTGAAGAAAAGAGTTTAGCCCGGTCTATGGAAAAAAGACTCCAGAAGATACTCGCCGAGATGGGGATCGCCTCAAGAAGAAAGGCTGAAGAGCTGATCCTGGAGGGCCGGGTGACGGTCAACGGGCAGATTGCAACGCTCGGCACCAAGGCGGACGCCGCAAAAGATCACATAAAGCTTGACGGAAAGCTTCTCATCAGGCCGGAACCGACGGTGTATCTCATATTCCATAAACCGAAAGGTGTGGTCACGACTCTCCATGACCCTGAAGGCAGACCTACTGTCAAAGATTTTCTCAAGAAGATAAAATACAGGGTCTTCCCTGTCGGACGGCTCGATTATGATTCCGAAGGGTTGCTGCTCCTGACAAATGATGGGGATTTCGCTCATTTATTGCTCCATCCTTCGAAGAAGGTATACAAAACCTATCTTGTGAAGGTAAAGGGAGAGCCGGACGAGGCCAAAATGCAGAAACTGAGGAAAGGGATCAGGCTCAAGGAAGGGATAACCGCTCCTGCGCGGATAAAGAAACTGCGGGAGACGGAAAACAATACATGGTTTGAGATGACCATACATGAAGGGAAAAAACGACAGATCAGAAGGATGTTCCTCGAGATCAAACATCCCGTCCTGAAACTGAAGAGAACAAAAATCGGCGGTCTGTCGCTCGGTGACCTGGGAGCCGGTGAGTACCGGTTCCTGACAGCCGGAGAAATAGAGAAAGTAAAAAAAGAATTTTTCGCTGATCGGAGGGCAGATGGTTCGCGATAAAGGGTGTGGGGAAATACGGGAATCTGACATCGGCAAAGACCTGGGTCTCTGCGGCTGGGTATTCAGACGGAGAGACCATGGCGGTCTCATATTCATAGACCTGAGGGACAGGAGCGGTGTGCTCCAGATCGTATTCAGCCCCGATGTCTCCGGGGCGGCGCATAAAGATGCGCATGACCTGAGGAGCGAATATGTGGTTTCCGTGACGGGTCAGATCAGGAAGAGGCCTGAGGGGACGGAAAACCCTGCAATGGCAACCGGCACGGTTGAGATGTATGTGAACAGACTGGAGGTGCTGAATGAAGCATCTCCCCTGCCGTTCATGATCGAGGATGCAGCCGATGCTGGGGAACAACTGAGGCTGAAACACCGGTATCTTGACCTGAGAAGGCCTGAGATGCAGCAGAACATCATCACACGGCACAGGACGACCAAACTCATAAGGGATTACCTCGACGAAAAAGGCTTCCTTGAGATCGAAACCCCTATGCTCACAAAATCCACACCTGAGGGGGCCCGGGATTATCTTGTCCCGAGCCGGCTGAACCCCGGTCACTTCTATGCCCTGCCGCAGTCTCCCCAGATCTTTAAACAAATATTGATGGTAGGCGGCCTCGAAAAATACTTCCAGATCGTGAAATGTTTCAGGGACGAAGACCTCCGCGCGGACAGGCAGCCTGAGTTCACCCAAGTCGATATGGAGATGTCGTTTGCCGATACGGATGAGATAATCAAGACCGTTGAAGGCATGATGCAAAAGCTTTTCAGGGAGGTCCTCGGTACAGACCTTGCCCTGCCTTTCCCTTCTCTGGGGTTTCACGAGTCTCTGGAAAGGTTCGGGAACGACAAACCCGACCTCCGGTTTGGCCTGGAGCTTAAGGAAATGGCTGATCTGGCGGAGAAAGGCACATTCAAAGTCTTCCTTGATACGACAAAAGCCGGCGGCAGAGTCAAAGCTCTCAACGGTAAGGGGATGGCCGGTCTTTCGAGAAAAGAGATCGACATGCTTACTGAAGAGGCAGTCTCATTCGGGGCAAAAGGCCTTGCGTGGATCAAAGTGAAGAACGGGTTCGAGTCTCCGATCGCGAAATTCTTTCCTGAAGAAATCCTCAGGCAGATGGCACAGCGTCTTGAAGCAGAGGAAGGCGATTTGATGCTCTTTGTTGCGGACAGCGAAAAAGTCGTTCACGATGTGCTGAGCAGGATGAGACTGGAATTCGGCAGAAGATTGAATCTTATCCAGCCCGGATATAAATTTGCATGGATAACCGGCTTTCCGCTTCTGGAGTGGAATGACGAAGAGGGCCGTTTCGAGGCGATGCATCACCCCTTCACCTCGCCTGCCGATGGAGATATCGCAAAGCTTTCCTCATTGAATATTTCCGAACTCCAGACGCCGGACTCCGAACTTTCCCGCATCAAAGCAAAAGCATATGACATCGTGCTGAACGGGTATGAGATCGGTGGCGGGAGCATCCGTATCCACCAGCGTGACGTCCAGAGGAAGATGTTCGAAATCCTCCGGATATCAGAGGAAGATGCGCGGATGAAATTCGGGTTCCTCCTCGATGCGCTCGAATACGGCGCGCCTCCCCACGGCGGCATTGCGCTCGGTCTCGACAGACTGGTAATGATTATGGTGGGAGCAACGTCCATCAGGGATGTGATCGCATTCCCGAAGACCCAGAAGGCGTTCTGTCTCATGAGCGGCAGTCCGTCGCCGGTCGAACAGAAACAACTGCGGGAACTCTCCATCAAACTGAACCTGCCTGAAGTGTAACCGATTCTTTCCCGGCGCGATGCACTGTATCAGGCAATGGATGATACTGCGGTGACTGCTTTATCAAAAAGTGCACAGTGATAAGTGCGCTTGTCACCTGCACATCCGCACTCTGGGGCAGATTCTAAATTTGTTCAATCCTTCATCAAAGGCGCATGGCGGGGGCGATGTATGTGGGATAGAAATTACCTAAAAAAATGACCCTACAATGCATCATGTAATTTCTGATTGACAGGAAAAATCACAATATTGCACACAGACAACACATAAGCTATTTTTGCCTCTACTATCTAATGCCTTTTCTTTATTATCACAGTATCTTCGCCAATGAACGAATAACCATTCTTCAAATTGCCTGTCAGCGTAAATCTAACACAATCACCGCTTTTCGCTGTATCTATCAACGTTGATGAGATTGCCTTCATATCAAACTTTAACACCAGATCAAGAAATAGATCTCGCGTTGACGGACTGCAGTTGTTACAAGAATCTTTGTCTACATAGTGTATTTGCAAGGTATCCACATTTTTAAACTTCCGCTTCTCAGAAGGTACGCCATTAAGTCTTAGTGAATTTTGATCGATCATAGTCACATCTAATTGATCTGTCCCAAGAATCGCAACAGTTAACAAGCCCTTACTGTTCACATTCAATTCATTTGGGCATGAATTTGGCATGATATCAATGGAAACTAATGTTTGATCTACGCTAGGTTTTGCGATGATTCCTATTTTATGATTGACTATGTTCTTCTCTCCAGAGCCAACTATCACTCCTTTATCGTTGATTCTTTCCGGCCAATACTGGCCCCAACCGGGAGGCATCAATATTTTATACTCACCTCTGTAGTACAGGAAGCCTTTATAAACTGGTTCAGCGTCATAGCCAAAACCAATAACTTCACCTCTATTGTTAATATCAACTGCATAGGCAGATAGCCAACCTGGCGGCATCAATTCTGTATAGCTTCCGTCGTCGTACAAGAACCCTCTCAATGTACCCTCAGAATCACGACCAGTCCCGACGACTACTCCGCTGTTGTTGATGGCATTAGGAGCTGCGCTTTGCCAACCCGGAGGAAGTAAAGGGACATAAAACTCCTTGTTATATATGAAACCATAATAATTGTTCCACCCGACAACAACGCCATGGTCGTTAATGTCAAAAGCATAAGAGATACTGGAGTCAGGTGGCAATAACGTGGTATATTTTCCAGAGTTGAACAGGAAGCCTTTTAGCCCTTGACCGTCATCTCCGAAACCTACAATTTCGCCTTTGTTGTTAATCCGCATGCTTCTTGCGGTGTTCCATCCCGGAGGAATTACCTCCGAATAGTGTCCATCAGAGTACACAAAATTTGTCTGCCCATATTCAGCTACTCCCCAACCTACAGCTGTTCCCTGATCATTGATATCCAACGCATGTGCCCAATACCAGTTTGATGGAAGTAATTCAAAATAAGTCCCATCGTCATAGATAAACCCAACGTTCGTAGAAGAATGATATCCTTGGCCAACAATAACATCATTATTATTTATACCGAGGGGTAGGGCTCGCAGCCAACCCGGAGGAAGCGGTAATTCATAGTAGTCATATCCTGCTGCCTTAACTGAGACCGGCGTTAGAATCAATAGGGACAAAAGAATTAAATATAACCATAGAGCTTTCAATTTCATGTTTTATTCCCTTTCTCCATAGTGTGAGAATATATACAATTTAAGGTCAAGGAATACTTTAATTACTTAACTCCTATAATACTCCAACTAAATAAATCGGTAGGCATTATTGATCTTATAGCTTGCAACTAGTCTCTGAACAAAAAATGACCATTGATTCCTATTAGAATGACTGGCCTTTATTCGTATATTGCAAGGTGTTTATAACAGGAAGAAGGTATTCCAGCTAACCCTCAATGTGTACTAAGTCAGTTTGGCAAATTTTTCCGGACAAGTTCCCTATATCTGTAGCAACTTCTAACGTGATCATTGACCATTCCTGTTGCCTGCATGTGAGCATAAACAATTGTCGAGCCTACAAATTTAAAGCCCCTCTTTTTCAAATCCTTGCTTATACGGTCTGACAGTTCCGTTCTTGCCGGCAACTCGCTCAAGTCCTTAAATCCGCTGTGCACAGTCTTGCCTTCAATGAATCCCCATATATATTTATCAAATGTGCCGAACTCCTTTCTGACTGCAAGGAAGGCTTTTGCGTTTGTAACAGCACTGGTGATCTTCAACTTATTGCGTATTATTCCCGCATCCTTGAGAAGGGACTCTATTTTTTTCTTGTCGTATGCTGCAACTTTATTGAAATCAAAATCGTCAAAAGCTTTTCTGAAATTTTCTCTCTTCCTCAAAACGGTTAGCCAGCTCAGTCCCGCCTGAAACCCTTCAAGGGTTAGAAATTCAAACAGCTTCCTGTCATCATGGACCGGTACACCCCATTCATTGTTGTGATACTTGATAAGCAAATGGTCAGACGTAGGCCATGAACAAGTTTGTTTGCTGGTTTTCATAATGACACTCTAATAATTATCAATTGACCTCTGCACCATTATATCAAATCGGAAGAGTATGGACTTCAGGAAGAAGGTTTGTCCAGGCACATCATGATGTCTTTTTATCAGCTATTTGTATACATTGCCATGTGGCACTATATTCACTACCGCTATAGTCCGATCATCCTCTAAGATGGCAAAAACAATCCGGTATTTCCCGACCCTGAGACGACAAAATCCCCTCATGTCACCCGTAAGACGTTTTACGGATTGGTGTTCGAGAGGATTTTCCAAATCAGACAGCGCTTCAGGTTCTTTTTTTACGCGCTGTCTTGTTTGCGGAGTCAAACGGTTATAATATTTCGCTGCGGTCGAAGAAAGTCTAATCTGCCAGGTCACTCAGCTTTTTCCCCTTGCCTGCTTTAATTTCTTCAAGACCTTTTTTGCATTCGTCGAGAAAGCCGGGAATTTGCAGCAGTTCCATGGTTTCTTTGTGCCGCGAGATATATGCGTCGGTCAATTCAGTGTAAATATCGGTAAGCGACCGGTTTTCATAACCGGCAATCGCCCGAATAACTTTGAGCCGTTCTTCCGGCAATCGTAACGTTGTCGTACCTTTAGTTGTCATGGCGCCTTGCCTCCTGAAGTAAGGATATACAATAAAATATTATGATGTCAAGATATTATGATATTAAGTAGGGGCTGCTTAAGAGCGCAGGACAGGTCAAAACTTCCTTACATACTCCATATACGATGCGTAATTGCGGCGTGTTTCGGCCATGCTGTCGCCACCGAATTTTTCGAGGAAGGCTGCCGCGATTGTGAGGGCAAGCATCGCCTCTCCGATAACCGCAGCAGCGGGTACTGCACAGATATCAGAGCGCTCATAGGCTGCTTCGACCCGCTTTTTGGTGGCGACATCGACGGAACGGAGGGGTTTTCTCTGTGTCGGTATCGGTTTCATGACAGCGCGTACGATGAGCGGCATGCCGTTGGTAATACCTCCCTCGATCCCGCCTGCAAAGTTGGTCCTTCTGGAGAAGCCGGCAGCTTCTTCAGTGCTGAGTTTGATATTCCGGCTTTTTGCTCTTTGCTCTTTGCTCTTTGCTCTATACACTATTTCATCCATAACCTCGGAACCGGATCTCCTCCCCATCCCGAACCCGAACCCGATCTCGACACCTTTCATCGCCTGTATCCCCATGACAGCCTGTGCAATCTTCCCGTCAAGCCTGCGGTCCCACTGGATATGACTCCCAAGGCCTGCCGGTACACCGGTGGCAAACACTTCGAAGATCCCGCCGAGCGAATTACCTTCTTTCAGTGCCCTGTCTATGAGCCTGACCATCTTGTCCGAAACCGCTTGATCAGGACATCTGACAACCGATTTCTCTGCCCTGGCGAACATCCTGTGCAGTTGATCAGTATTCATGAGCCAGCTCTCGACCCCGGTTTTCTGAATTCCGATCTGAATGACATAACCGCCGACAAATATCCCGAATTCAGAGAGAAATCTCTTGGTGACGGCGCCAAGTGCGACCCTCATTGCAGTCTCACGCGCGCTCGACCGTTCGAGGATGTTCCGCATATCCTGGTGGTCATATTTGATCGCACCCGCAAGGTCCGCATGTCCGGGTCTCGGTCGCGTCACCGCCGGGATTGAGCCTTCTGCTTCAGCAAGAGGAGACATCCCTTCATTCCAGTTTTTGTAATCCTTGTTCTCGATAATGAGCGCGACCGGAGAGCCAATGGTCTTCCCCCAACGGACGCCCGACAGGATCACTGCGTGGTCTGACTCGATCTTCATCCTCCCGCCTCTGCCATAGCCGCCCTGTCTCCGTCTCAGGTCCCTGTCGATGTCGTCAGATGAAATCCTGAGCCCCGAGGGAATCCCCTCAAGGATTCCTGTCAGGGCTTTCCCGTGTGATTCACCGGCCGTTATGTATCGCAACGTGCTCATAAGGGACACTTGTTGTGTCAAAGTATACCACAGTTTTTATGGAATTTTTCCCGGCAATGAAGATAATATACCAGGGAAGTTACCATCAAGCAGACATGCCTGATATTTCTGTCATTGCGGCTTGTCCGCAATCCTTCTTCAGAAAGATTCCCGACAGGCGGGAATGATAACATGATATATTGTTGCTTATGACTATATTACTGAATCAGAAATAGGACAGCTATGAACAGGAAAACCCTATCCGGCTATTGCATCGTTCTCGCACTCTCGTCTCTTCTCCACGCGCTGAGCCCTGCAAAAACATCTATACACCTGATACTCCCCCTTTTTCTGCTCTTCTATCCGACCGTCACAGGCTACAGGGTAAAGATCAGTCTTTCCCCGAAGGATATCATGTTCGGGCTTGCGGTATCAGTATTGATCCTTGCACCTTACGGGATTGCGTTCAGGGCAGAACCGGGCGACCTAACCCCTTATCTCATAGTTTTCCAGTTCCTCGGCGTTGCATTCCCTGAAGAATTTTTCTTCAGGGGATTCCTCCAGGATTCTCTGGGGAGGAACTACAAAGCAGTCGTGTTCGCAAGCCTCCTTTTTGCGCTCGCCCATCTCCCGCAGGCAATATTCAGCGGCGGATGGATCGCACTCCTCAGCTTCTTCCCTTCACTGATTATGGGATGGCTTTTCCTGAAAACAAAGAATATACTGCCCGGCGCCATATTTCACTGGGTTGCGAACCTGATACAGCAGTCGATACCCGGCTGATTTCACCCTTTCCTTCTCAGGATAAATACGATCACAAGGGGAAGCAGGAGCATAAGGGTATCTGCAACTGCTGTCTGGGGCGAAGCAGTCCTCCCGATGGCACACCCGCCGCCACCGCCTCCGTCTCCGTTATCAGAGGAAGATTTTTCCGTGGTCGCCTGGGTTTCATTCGAATACGCCGAATAGCCGAATGTATTTACTGCACGCACCCGATAGAAATATGTTGTGGCCGGATTTAACCCCGAATCATTGTAGCTCGTGGTATTCGATCCGGTCCCTGCTATTTCAGCATACATCCCGGCCTCTCCGGTCTTTCTCTCGATCCTGAAACCGGTTTCATTCGATGAAGTATCTGTCCAGGAAAGATCTATCTGGCTTTTTGAAACCGCCGTTGCCATGAGGTTCGATGGGGCAGAGGGAATCATAGCGTTCAAGGCTTCAAAGGCATTTACCCTTCCCCCGGTCGCCGTAAACCCGGTGAGGGAACCCTTCTGATCCACACTGTTCAGGATAATATTCCTCACCTCAGCATAGGACAGGGCAGGATTGGCCGAAAAGACCAGCCCGGCAACACCGCTTACATACGGGGCAGCAAGCGATGTTCCGCTCCACGGCAGTTCTCCGCGATACATTTCATATGAATAACCCCCTACGCTCAGCGGCTGCCTCTGTACAAGAACATCATCAATGGATACCCCCTCCTGCTGGAAAAACCCGTCTGATTCGAGGCCAAACCCGATATGGAACCGGTCATAGAGATCGGCTGCTTCCGTAATCAGGTCAGTAAAGACCGGGACAAAAGCACCTCCGGTATTCCCGTCCGTCCATGCAACGTTCTGCCATGTATTGCCGTCCGGAGAAGAGTTGAACCAGAAATAATCAAATGAGAGTTGATCGATATGTCCCTTCCAGACACAGGACAGGATATAGAGGTTGTTCTTGACCGATACCAGCGGGGTCAGATATCCTGCCCAGGAATTGGTATTGGGCAGATAGGTCGCTCCGGGGCTCTCTTCAAGGCTGTTCGTTCCGTTCACCCCGGTTCCCGGGGTTATCTCCCATGATGCGTTTATTCCACCCTGTGACCATCCGATCAGGGAAAGCGGGCCCGTTGCACTGTCAAAGTTCTCACTATATACCGTAACCGGTGCGCCCGCTGAAATTACCGGGACAGTGCTGTAGATCTCCACTCCCGGAGCAGCAAGATCAACAGATGCTGCTCCATAATTCGAGAAATTCGCAAGGGTATCGCTGCTGTCAGAAGCCGCGACTGACAGGATATTATCCAGGCTGAAGCCGGCAGGGTAGAAGGGAGCCAAATCAGTGTTCAAACTCTCATTGCCCGCAGCAGCAACAAACAGCACCCCTTTCGACCGGGCATAGTTTATGGCACTATAGAGAGTATTTGAGTAATCATATCCTCCCCAGCTCGCATTGATAACCCGGGCTCCGTTGTCTGCAGCATAGATGATTGCACCGGCTGCATTCGCTACATCGCCCGACCCGGTCACTCCCAGAAAACGGATCGCCATGATATTTGACGACCACATGACTCCTGACCCGCCCATACTATTGTTTCCGTCTGATGCGATAATCCCTGCGACATGGGTCCCATGGGAGTCCAAATCCTCGGGATAGCCGTCATTATCCACAAAATCCCAGCCATACATATCATCGATATATCCATTGCCGTCGTCGTCTATGCCATTCGCCGAGATCTCTCTTGTATTCCTCCAGATATTGTCCGCAAGGTCCGGGTGGTTGTATGCGACTCCTGTATCAATTACAGCGATGATACTGTCCTTCGACCCTGTCGTAAAATCCCATGCTTCCGGAGCATCGATATCCGCATCAGGACTCCCGCTGGTCTGTCCGGTATTTGCAAGCCCCCACTGATAGATAAAGCCCGGGTCATTCGGGATGACCGCCTTCCTCACAAGATAATTCGGCTCTGCATATTCAACATCAGGATTCGATCGATAGGCGTCGAGTGTTTTCTGAAGGTCCACGGAACCAGGCAACAGGACCCGTTGTACTCCGATATGCTTCAGCTCGCGGACTTTTCCTGCCCCCATAGCCGCATTGAGCGAAACTCTTCTCAAGTCCGGGGTACCGGGTTTGAATTTGACGAGAACTTCTCCGGGGAGGTTCCGGGACATCGGCACCTTTAAGCCCTCCGAGCCCTTTCCCTGAGTCTGCAGGGAAACAGGGTCAGGATTCGTTGTGTTTTGCGTGATCCGGAATTGCTCTTCAGCGCCGCACCCGGCAAAGGCCAGCACAACCATAATACAGATGAAATATCTCACAATAACCTCCTCACCGGTAAAGGGTTCCCTTCACCGGTATCACAAAATAACCGGGAGAGACTTTATAGTGCTCAAGCTGCGCGAGCAGAAACGGGTTTTCGAGAAATGACCTGCCCGGCATGATTTCCATGGCAAGGTCCATCACCGTATTCCGGACTACCCCTTTGAGTCTCGCAAAGACATCTTCTCCCTCGAGTGAAAGGGATACGATCCGTATCGTGTCACCCTGAATTTCCAGTGCCCCGGTAAGGGTATGGAACAGGTTCAAGGGCACCCGTCTGCCCGCATAGGTAGCAGGTTCTAAGCGGGCATCCCCTGAAGCGAACTCGGCATGACCGGTTGAATCATTAATCCTCAAGGTGCCGGACAGTCTGCCCCTGCCTGCGAGACCCATCCTTTTCAGGAATACGATCTCGCTGATGCTGACATCGTTGAGAGAACACGTTATCTGCTGGGTGTCCCTGGTAAATTCCATTCTGCCCGAAACAGCCCCGCCATATACTTCACCATCGAGCACCCCGCGCAGACTGAAGAAGAAGAGACTGAACGGGTAGACGCGGAGCGAGAGATTGCGGAACGTGACCAGTTCATGGCTGTCGCGCCTCAGGACTGCTGTGTCAATATCTATAGTATACAACAACCCTTTCTTCAGTCCATGCAGTTCAGCATTGATCCCGTGGGCTGCGAGGGAATCCTCTATAATGGCCTGGAGTGTGTCCGGGGAGAAAACAACCCATGGACCGCAGAGGATCAGGATCAGGGCGCATGCGAGGATAAGGAAAAGCTTCACTTTGTCATCAGGAACGAAAGGGCAAGGGAAATATTCAAGAGCTCAGGATTCTCAAAAGACTTCTTGATAGTCACCTTTTTCATGACAAGCGGCATGGGTGCGTTCTCGATCCTGTAAAGGATATTCACCATCTCATTCATGGTAACTTTCTCGAGAGAGAGATCGGCACCCTCTTCAAAACCGCCCCTGATCTCCTTCTTTCCTGTGGACTTCAGAGTTTTTACTGTATCTTTCAGTCCCATTGAACTGAAGGCTTCATCGACAGCCTGAACAATGCCCTGAGGAGCTGAAAGGCCCTTCCTGCTTTCTCCTGAATCTATCCTCTGTTTCAAAGAGAGGTATTCCTCCTTCAGCTGAAGCATCTCGTTCTGTTGTTCTTTGAGCATGGCCAGCTCTGTTCTGGCCGATGAGATCAGGTGCATTCCATAGAAGAGGAGGAGAAGAGCAACGAACAGGCCGCCAAGAAAAATCATCATTGTTTTGTCCTTGAAAAATGCCATCAGGATTTCCTCTCCCTCGCTGTTATGGTGAACAGCATCCCACTCGCCGCAGACGACTTGGAATCTGACAGGGCAACCCCGTCAAAAACCGGCTCCAGTCTGTCCTTCATCTTCTGTACCTCGCCCAGGGTCGGGGCTTCTCCTTTCAGAATCAGATTCTCCCTGTCCATGGTCATCTCATGAAAGACCACGTCTTGCCTGTCGATTTCCGAAATTGCAAGGATTGCGGCCAGAGGACTGATACCGAGAAATATCTCCTCGTCGGTTTTCAGTTCTTTCATATGGGATTTCATCTGATGGAGTTCATTCACGATATTCTTTTCTCCGGGGAAGACTTCCTGATACTCTTTTCGTATAGCATTTTTTACCGCTGCGATTTCCGAGCGGACAGAGAAAATATTCAGCAGGATGTCAGCAGCAAAAAACATCACGACAACCATGGCAAGGAGCGCAGTCAATCTCAGCGATCTCCGGGTCTTTTCGGTCTCCCGGGTGTATGCAAATTCATCCCTGCGGAGGTTGAGGACCGGAGACTTCATCTCTTCAAGAGCAACAGATATCCTTTCCTCTCCGTCCAACTCGCCCGGCCCGAGAAGTTTTTCCGGTGAAAAATCCCTGATAACTTTCCTGAGATCAAGAGACGTTATGCAGACCGGGTCGGCATTGTATGTCTTCAGTTTTTCCAGAAGGCCTCTGATAATTTTTTTACTCACATACACTGCGAGCACCTGGCTTGTGTTGCCGGAATCAGTGAGCGGGATGCAATCAAACACCACATTTTCAGATCCTTCGAGTATGATGTTGTCAAGTTCAAAGGGGAGCACGTCCCTCACCTTTTCCCGTTCTCCAAATGGCAGGTCCATGACCCGGAAATCGAGATTGCTCAGGGGAAGGCTTACATAGGTATTCTCAACAGCACCCGGAACAGGATCGATCGGAAAATCGTGGCTGCCTGAGCGGGGATAGACCTTGCTCTCCTTAAGAGTATAACCGCCCCTTCCTGAATCGAAGAGATAGGTTTCGATTTCAGAGTCTCTGATATCAAGAAAGAGCGCCGTTGCCACTAATATTCCTTCCAGTATTCAATGAGATTGCCGTTGTGATCCCATACCGCTTCAATGATCCGTTTCACTCCTCCTGATGACGCTACCGACTTCACAGAAAATTGGCTGCTTTTCTCCATCAGGGCTATCGAGGTATCAGGCAATGAACCCGTGAATCTCTGAAAGTCCTCTCCCTTCAGGGGAACCACTTCCCTGTTGCGGACTATCTGCTCCGCTTCCTCTTCCGTAACATCCTCCGCAAGGCATCTCAGCACAGGGGTGCCGGCAGTGTTAATATTTATTTCAAGGTTCAATGCGCTCTTTCCAAAGACAGTAACATATGGCAATAATGTATCATACTCTTCTTCCCCGATTCCATGCACCAGGAGAAGTTCGTCGATACTGACGAAATATGCGTTTTCTGCCCCGGTCTCCGAACCCGGCACTCTTGCCTCGCTGTCCCCGTCTATCCAGTCCGCAATTCTCCCGGCAATACGCTCATCAAGGTTTAAGATGGCCAGCAACCTCACAAATGCATCATAGGTATTCTTTTGGCCGTTGGGATAGACAAGGGTGTTGATGTTGAATTTGGCGTTTTCGTCCTCGATCCTGACCGTGACCGTCCCCTGGAAATCCTCGAAAGGATTTTCCACAGGCATCTCCATAAAATTCTGTGTCGGTATCGCAGTTCCGGAACTCAGCACATTGGCAAGAAACGGCACTGATACGTTGATCCCTGATCTTGCCATGAGGGAGAGCCGCTGCGCATCCCGCCAGTTATAGAGATTATTCGTTCCCGTATAGACACCATAAGAGAATTCCACGACCATCGCAGTCAGGAGAACAAGGACAAGAAGCGTGATAACCAGTGCCATGCCGTGCTGGTTGAAGCACACATTGTGTTTCATCGTTTTCCTGGAAATCTCCCTTTCACACTGCATTACTTCTGAATAACTGTCATTGTCCGGCTTGACCGGACAATCCAGTTTTTTTCTCTGGATTCCCCGATCAAGTCGGGGAATGACTTTATGGACATTTATGCCCAAGTGAAGAGAGAACAAAGGAATCTTCTCCATCATACCTGATTTCCTATCCTGGGTTTTGCGATATCATTGAGTGTAACCGTATGCCCCTTGATTCTCATGGTCAGGCCTATCCGTAATTCCCCGGGTTTCGTTTTGTTCACTGCCGCATCCCAGGTCCCCACCCAGGCATCCTGATATTTCGCCTCGATGCTGAACCCTTCAAGATCTTCTATGATCTCAACTCCCTCTGTTTCTGCCCTCCCGTATGGTGATTCCATTTTTTTCAGGAGGCTCAGTTTCCCCTCTTTCTCTTCGACATAATACGAAATCCTTGAAAGCCCGGGGCGCAGAGCGGAGAATGCAGTGAAATCGAGCTGTGTGGTCTGTCTGCCGTAGACATCTCTGTCCTCAATCCGGAATACAGTATGGGTTTTCTGTTCGTTCTGATATGCGGCTTCAAGTTCGCATCTAAGGATATCGATAGCTCTCCTTGCCTCCTGAAGTCTGGTCAAAGATTCATCCATTCCTTCCATTGCCCTGTAGCTCAGGAAAAATGTACTGTAAATCGCAACGAGGATTACGGAGAGGATTGAGACTGCGACAAGCACTTCCAGCAGCGTAAAACCCATTCGCTGTGACAGGAGAACCCCGGGCCTGTCCTGTCCACCGAAATGGCATAAAGAATCCGTCTTATTGATCATTTGACCACAAACTCATTTAACTTCACCTCTTCGCCGCCTGCGTTCACCACAACGATAATCTCCGACACCCCGGTATACGGGGAGGCCTTTACAAAAGTCTCATAGGAGTAATGTTCATACGGGGCATCGAACTGCGCCTTGCCGGCAACAGGATCCTGTTCGAGATCCGCCATTTTGCTCCTTGCAAGCAGGGTTGCGACCGTTATAGTCTCCTGCCTCTCAATCAGCCCCAGTTGGTAATTAACGGTATAGATGAGGGTTACAAGCAGGCTGCCGACTATTGCCAGCGCAATCAGCACCTCAAGAAGCGTGAAACCCCTTTTTCCTCCTTCCTCCTTCATCCTTCCTCCTTCATCCTTCCTCCTTCATCCTTCATCCCTCATCCTTCATCCCTCGTCTCTATCTTCACCCTGCCGCTCAGGTGGTTCAGCCTGACTGTCATCTGGCTTTCCCCCCTCGTCAGGTAGATAAAGAGGTCCTCCCGGGCGCCGAGAGGCTCAAACAGAAGAGTCAGTTCACCGCTCGATACAAGCCCCCTGGATGGTATTTCGACTCCGGTGAGGTCATGAAAAAGCCGGGATTTCTTCCCTGCAGGCTCACTCCATGCCACCAGATTCTTCGTGAGATCAAAGGTGAGGGAGAACGTCTCTTTTCTCGACACCGCATTGTCATTTACATATCTCAGGATTGAAGCCATCTCGCGTGCTTCAGCCCTCAGCCTGCTCTCTCCGAATCCGGTGAATGCAGGTAATATCACTGCCAGGACGACGGACAGGACAAAGAGCACTATGATCAGCTCGATGAGAGAAAAACCGGGGCTATTGCATATCCCAGTTCTGGATATCCGCATCTTTCCCTTCCCCGCCCTCTTTTCCGTCTGCTCCATAGCTCAGGATATCAAAGTCGCCGTAGATACCGGGAGAGATGTAGATATAGGGATTATTCCAGGGATCAAGCGGGATTTTTCTCTGTTCGAGATAGCCGCCTTCACGGTATTTCTCAGGTATCTGCCCGACAGCGGGCTTCTCGATGAGTGATTCAAGTCCCTGTTCAGTGCCCGGGTAAAACCCGTTGTCGAGCTTGAAGAGCTTCAGGGCAGTCTCAAAATTCTTTATCTGTACCTTTGCCTCTGCAATCCGTGCGTCGTCGGTCCGCCCGATGATCTTCGGCGCAACAATGGCAACGAGGAGACTGAGTATGAAAACCACGACAATAATTTCGAGCAGGGTAAATCCTTTCTTGTTTTTCATGATTCCTCCGTTCTGGGTTCTCTATTACTAAGACGGCTATAACCAAGGAGACATCTGACATTGCCCGACTTGATCGGGTAATCCAGAGGAAGGCAAAAGATTCCCCGGTCAAGCCGGAGAATGACGAACAGACAAGCTTCTGTCGCCATACTAATGACCGCATTAGTAACTGTCCGGTATAGTCCTTGAGCGGCTTTATCTCCCGAATGCGTTCGGGAGATACCTCGGAGGGCGATAGCCCGAGAATGAGCGAAAGTACTATACCGGACAGTTATTCGTATGCTCATTTGATCAACTGGTTCAACTGGAATATCGGAAGCAGGACCGCAAGCACGATGAGTCCAACCAGAAATCCCATGCAGAGAATCATCGCCGGTTCAAGCAGCGAAAGGGCTTTGTCAACCCTGCGGGAGAACTCCTCCTCGTAAGAATGTGCGGCATTTCTGAGAACCTCTGCCAACTGTCCGCTCCTTTCTCCGGTTGAAATCAGCTGGAGGAGTACCGGGGGAAAACCATCGAGCGATGCAGAAAGCCGGGCACCCTCTGACACCCGCTTTCCGGCATCCAGAACGTTCATCTCAATCACTTTGTTCCCGATCGATCTTGCGGAAAGCTCAAGGGCATTCAGCATGGGAAGCCCCCCCTCAAGAAGGAATGACAAGATCCGGGCGAAACGCCCGAAATAGAGGCTCTGGAGAATATTGCCCGGGATACGCAATACCACCCTGTCGACAAAGGCACGTTTCTTCTCCCTGAGGTCCCTGAGGAAATAGAGACCACTGAGAAGCAAGCCCATAAGGACCCACCAGGAGCGCTGAAAAACATCACTCACCCAGATGAGTATCACGGTAAGCAAGGGGAGCGCGCTCTGGGTGTCCTGGTATATTCTGGTGATTTTCGGCATCACAAAGGCGAAGAGAAAAGAAAGCACGATAAAGCTTATGCAGATCATAAAAACAGGGTAGATCATCGATGTCCTAACTTTGGATTTCAGGCTGTCCTGGGACTCGAGAAAATCGGCGATACGGATGAGGATAGTATCGAGATTTCCGCTCGCCTCACCTGCAGCGATCATATTGATATAGAATTCAGGAAAAATTTTTGGATATTCCTCCAACGCTTTCGAGAAATTTGACCCTGCGGCAATTCGTTCCCGTATGTCCACCAGCATGGTTTTCCAGAAACCTTTCTGCTCGTCTGAGAGTGACCTGAGCGCTTCAAGGAGGGGTACGCCGGAGGAGAGAAGGGTTGATAATTGCCGCGTTACGGAGGGCAGAAGGGCTGAGTCGTTTCTGCTGAACAGGGAAAACCGTCTTGTTCCCGAAACCCCTTCCACGTTTCTCGGATAGAGCCCTGACTCTTTGAGCCTGAGCACTGCGTCCTTCCTGCTTGCTGCCTCGATCGTTCCCGTTGCCTCGGAACCGTCAGCCCTGTATCCCTTATAGTGAAATATCGGCATAATCTTTCTGGGTTACCCGCAGGACTTCTTCAAGGGTTGTAATCCCCTGTATCACCTTCTCAAGTCCGTCCTGGCGGAGCGTTTTCATACCCTGCGAAACTGCCTGGCTCTTGATCCTCTGGGAGTCCATCCGGTCGGTGATCATGGGACGTATCTCGCTGCTGATCTCGAGCAGTTCGAAAATGCCCAGCCTCCCGAGATATCCCTTTCCCTTGCAGGTATCACATCCCTGCCCCCTGAAAAGAGCCCGGGGAGGTTCCGGGAAATATGAGCGCTCACTCTCCGACGGGGCATAGGCTATCTTGCACCGGGGGCAGATCGTACGCACCAGCCTCTGCGCAAGCACAAGGGCAAGTGACGAAGCAACGAGGAAGGGCTCGATACCCATGTCTATGAGCCTCACCAGTGCGCTCGGTGCATCGTTTGTATGAAGGGTGCTGAGAACAAGATGACCGGTAAGCGATGCCTGCATGGCTATTTCAGCCGTTTCGAGGTCTCTTATCTCTCCGACCATGATCACGTCAGGGTCCTGCCTCAGAATAGACCTCAGCCCCGAGGCAAAGGTAAGTCTTATTTTAGGGTTCACCTGAACCTGTCCGATGCCTTTCAGCTGATATTCGATCGGGTCCTCAACCGTGATAATATTTTTTTCTTCCGTATGAATCCTGTTGAGCGCAGCGTAGAGGGTCGTCGTCTTCCCGCTCCCGGTGGGACCCGTAACCAGGATGATACCATCCGGCCTTTTCAGATGCTCCTCCATCTTTTTTTCGTCATCCCTGCTGAACCCGACCTCCCAGAGCCCCAGCAGACCCTGTTTCCTGTCAAGGAGCCTCAGCACTGCCCTCTCGCCATGAGATGCAGGGATGACCGATACCCTGATATCGATATCCCTTCCACCGAGAAGAAGGCGTATCCTCCCGTCCTGCGGAAGCCTCTTTTCAGCAATGTCGAGGTTCGCCATGATCTTGATCCTGCTGATTAATGCATCCTGGATAATTTTCGGCGGGGTCAGCACCCTGTGGAGCACCCCGTCTATTCTCAGTCTCACATCGAGCTCTTTCTCATACGGCTCGATGTGGATATCACTTGCACGCTCTTTTACCGCCTGGAGCAGAAGTGCGTTGAGGAGCCGGATTATGGGGGCCTCTTCGGTCAGTTCGAGCAGGTCTTTCGGTGCTTCGAATTCAGTCGCAACAGAAGAGAGGTCTTCTCCGGCAATGGTATCCATAACCTCCTCTGCCGAACCCATCTGCCCGTAGAACCTGTTGATCGCATCGAGGATGACCCCTGCACTTGCCCTGACGGGTTTGGGCTTCAATCCCAGCGTCTTCGCGACTTCAGAAAGCGCAAGCACTCCCCTGTCGTCGGCAACGGCACAGAGGAGATCCGCGTTATCCTGCCTGATAGGGAAGATCTGGTTGTTCTTTACAAAGGCGAGGGGGATATTCCTGAGAAGAACGGCTTCAACATCCTCATCTCTTATGGCATCAATTTTTTCCATCCGATAGTCATTGTATCTTCATGATATAGTTGGGCTCTGCATATTCCACCTCTTTATAGCTCATAAAAATCCTGACCGCGTCCTTCACATCCCGGCCCTCCTTCACCAGTATCCGGTAGAGTCCTTTCGGCTTCAAAGGAGACTCGACAGCAGCATCCTCCCGGGAGAGTATCTCAGCGATCCTCTCCTCTGAAGTCCCCTCTCTGAATTTTACGAGCAACTCGCCCTCTTTATATCTTTCCTCCATCCTTGCAAATTGCAACTGTTTTTCACCGGTCAACTTATCGAGCTGCTCAGGTTCTCTCACAATATGGGGAGTCAGGAATATGAGCAGGTTAGTCTTCTTTTTCTCCACAGATTTGTTCTTGAACAGCCAGCCCAGCAGGGGGATATCGCCGAGGAGCGGCATCTTGTTCACAGTCTCTTCCTCCCGCTCTTCCATGAGTCCCCCGATTACCACGGTCTGGTTATCCTTGACAACAACAGAGGTTTTTGTCGAGCGTTTCGTTGTTGTAGGCCCCACAGTGAGCACCACGGTGGTTGATTCCTGCTTCAGGGCTGATATCTCTTCATAGATGTCGAGTTTCACATGGTTCCCTTCCGTAATCTGCGGGGTGATTCTCAGCGTAATCCCGACGTCTTTCCTCTCGATCGAGGTGAAGACTGATTGAGGCCGTGCAGGATCGGATTCTTTCTGTGCGATGAACGGCACATTCTCTCCCACGATGATTTCTGCTTCCTTGTTGTCAGAGGTCAGGATCTGCGGGGTGGAAAGGACGTTCACTGCGTCCTTGAACTCGTTCAGGCTGAAAAGCGCTGCAAACCCGGGCACAGTCAGAGTTGAAGTCACAGCAGTTCCGTCCGTGCCGATCGTCGTAATCGGGACATCGAGAAAATTCCCCATACCGCCGGCTGTCATTCCGGTGAGTCCGTAGAGAATTCCCTGCATGGAGGTGGCATCGATCTGACCGAAACCTCCGACCGCAACCGGCTCTCCGTCCTTTTCAGCGATGATCCGCCACTTGGAGCCGAGTTCCTGCAACCTGTCTATCGAGGCTTCAACGATCATCGCCTCTACGTATACCTGCCTTCTCTTCCTGTCAAGCTGTTTGATGACCTGGACAAGGTTCTGGTAATCTGAAGGAGAGGCTACAATAACAAGAGAATTGGTCGCCTTGTCCGGTGAGATAATAACCCTGCCTCCCGGCTCGAAGGGGCTCTTCTGTTGCTGGCTCTGCTGACCTGTCTGTCCTGTCCTTGCCTGTGCTGATATCCCCGTTATCATGGAATCAAGCACCTTGGAGAGTTCAGTTGCGTCCGCATATTCAAGGAAATAGACGTTGATCTTGCTTATTGCATCAGGAAGCGGGATATCGAGGAGAGAAACAATCCGCTTCATGGCCTCTTTTTCCTGCTTGTCTGCAATCATGATAACGGCATTCAGCCTCGTGTCTGCAAAAACCGTTGATTTGGATTCCTCAACAGACGCCGCCGGCACGGTTTCGCCCGGCCTCAGCGCCCTCATTGCAGCGGGTTGCCCCTTGCTGCTCAGGACCAGTGTCTCGGTCAGGATCTTCACCACATCTTCCGCATTTGCATATTTCAGGAGAACAAGCTCAGGCTCCTCTATGCCCGGCTTGTCTATGGTTTCAAGGATCTCGAGCATTCGCTGGACATTCGTTGCAGAGTCGACCACCATGAGCATATTCCCCGGGCCGAAGGATGAGATATGCCCGTCCCGCGAGACAAGGGGCTGGAGGAAATTCATCGCCTTTGCAGAAGAGATCGCGCTCAGTTGTATCAGTCTTGTGATGTACGCATCGCTCACCGGCACACCCTCGTCCGTCTGGAGTTCGGTTCCTGTCTGCCTTGCCTGGGTGGTCGGCACGATCTTATATACTTTTCCGGACGGTATAATGGTAAACCCCTTCAGTTCCAGTACTGAAGTGAAAAGGTGGAATGCATCATCCACCGAAAGCCTGGATGGCGCGATGATGGTTATCGTACCCTTCACTTTCTCATCGAAGACGAAGTTCTTGCCTGTTACTTCGCTGATGAACTTCACCACGACCGGGATATCCACGTCTACAAAGTTGAAGGCTACTTTCTTCTCCTTACCCTGGCTTTCTTGTTTTTCGGTCGGGGAGGTTTCTCCATACAGGGATGAAATAGGAAGGATGAAGGATGAAATGAGAAACAGGAGAAGGATGAAGGATGAAGGATGAAGGATGAAACGTGAACTAACAGAAGAACGAAGGTTGAAGGATGAAAATTTATTCCTCATCTCTATTTCCTCCTAACCTTTTTCACGATGGATGTAAAAATTGCTATCAATTCATTGGCCTCTGAGAGTAAGGTTTTCAGTTCTGCACTGCTATTTATTTTAGCATCAAACAATAGTTCAAGCCAGTATATCGTTTCATCCAGCTCCTGAACAACGATTCCGATTTTGGAAACAAATTCAGAATCAGAGCGGGCACGACACGCTTCGCGGTAATTCGCACGAGCCGATGTTCCGGAACGCAATACTTGTTTGCCGATTATTTGAGCTTCATGAGATTTGGAAGGAAGTAAAGAATAGAAATGGACTATCTTTATCGCGTATTTTTTTGTCCTGTCCCTCAAATTCTCTGTGATTCTATTTTCCATTTTCCTCCCTGTTTTTTCTGTCTTTACTTCCTCCTTCATCCCTCACCATTCATCCTTATCTTTTATCGTATCTGATACGTCATGGTCATCCGTGCGCCTGACCGGATCATGTCAATCTGCACCCTGTCAAGACCTTTCAGCGCATTGAATGCCTGCAGCGCCCTGTCAGGATTCGAAATATCGTATTCGTTGATCCGAAGCAGCACATCACCGTCCTGGAGACCCAGACTGTGGTAGATCCCCCCGGGTTTCACTTCACTCAGGACGAACCCCTCCTCCCTGCCGTTCACCACGTTCGGCCTGAGCCGTGCATCGGTCATCATCTGGGCCGGATTCGCAATTGCATGCTGGAGTCTGTTCTGATCAACGACATATAACCCCCTCCCTACTCTCTGGGCAAATGCAGAAAGCTGAGGACTGCCTGCAGCGACCGGGCTGCTGATCTCTTTTATGGTAACGTCATCGAGGGGGATTTCGATCTCCCTGCCCCCCTGTATAAGCAAGACCTTTTCTTTTTCGACACGGGAGAGTTTCCCGGCTCCAAAGACTGATTCGCCGAGCTTGAATACATCCTGCAGCCCTGTCCTGTCCCTGAATATTCCGAAGGTCATCTCCTTCGGGCCAACTACTGTGCCGACCAGTGCGATATCCGCCGGACCTGCCTGACTTCCGGAAGAAGCGGCCAGGAGCTTCAGTTCCCCGCCAGGGAAACCGAAAGGATTGTTCGCAAGGATACGGGCATACTCTGTGAATTGGGTCTTGTGCATTTCCGGCTGTTTACCGGCAGTCGAAAGGGATTCTGTCCTTGAGGCCTTTCCCTGTGCGAAATACAGCGTCAGGGCATCCCTGACCAGAAAAAGAGTCGCTAACACAAGGAGGATGCCGAGACAGACATTCAGAAAGAAAATAGTTCTCTTTGTCAGAAGTCCTGAGTTCAATGGGTATCCTTGTATAATACGCTACTCTACAGTCCCAAAGGCTCATGGGACATAGGCATCAGCGCTCTCCCCTCCCTCGATGGGAGGGGATTAAGGGGAGGGTGTTCCCTGTACCCTTTATCAATCACCCTCTCCCTACCCCTCCCCCCTCAAGGGGGAGGGAATTGATTGAGCATCCAAAAACAGACAACCCCGAACTGGTTCGGGGTTGTCTCGAAATTCTATAAAGTATTTTTACTCTTAACTCCTCCGCCTTCTTATGAGCGCGAGAGCTATCGCAGGCATGAGCAGCATCAGGACATCTGCACATGCAGTAGGGATATTCTGTGGTCCTCCGACAGAACATCCTCCGCTTCCACCCGACTTTCTCTGACCACCGCTCGGCGTAAGGGTAGTTGCAGAAATCTCATTCGAATATGCGGAGTATCCTGCAACCGGATTAAACGCTCTCACCCTGTACCAGTAGGTTGTAGCCGGACTGAGGCCTGAATCAGGAAAGGTAGACACGTTCTGGCCGACCTGTCCCACCTGGATAAAATCATCGTTCACGGTACGTCTCTCGATCAGATATTCCTGCTCAGTTGACGAGTTGTCCGACCAGGCGAGCTGGATCTGGGAACTGGAGGTTGTAACCACCCTGAGATTCGTCGGCGGGTTGATTGGGGTCACCTGGGATATCTGAGTTCCCTGCTGGAGCGGGGATTCTCCGATATCATTATAGGCACTTACCCGGTAATAATATCTCGTCCCGTCGGTCAGGCCTGCATCCGCGTAAAAATTGCCATTTACCCCTACCGTGGCTACCTGCACATAGTTGATCCCGTCTGTTCCCCGGTAAATCCTGTAGCCGGTTTCATCCGTAGCGCGGTCTGTCCATGCCAGATCAATCTGCAACGCGGAAACCGGGGTCGCACTGAGGTCATAGGTTGCCCACAGGGATTTCAGGGACCGGTCTGCGTTGATCCTTCCTCCTGTGAGAATCCAGCCGTTCAGGGTGTCGAGCACATCGACATATCTCAGCACCATAGTCTTGATCTGGCCGTGGGTAAAATGAGCATAATATGCGCTTAACAAACCTGCAAGACCGGTTACATGCGGGGCTGACATGGAAGTGCCTGAGAACATCTCCAGATGGCCGTATCCGTAATACTGGGTCCACCAGTTCGGCACGGTGCTGAAAATATAGGTTCCCGGCGCAGCCACATCAACAGATGTGGGGCCGAAATTGCTGAAAGAAACTCTCCTGTCGTCCTGGTCAGTCGCTGCGACAGAGATGATATTCGGCAGGTCGTAGCTTGCAGGATACATCGGCATGGCATCATTATTGTCCCCGACCCCGTCACTCCCGCCATTTCCGGCAGAGGCTACATAAAGGAGCCCTGCAACATTTGCCCGGTCTATAGCCTGATATTCAGCAGCGGAATAATTCCCCCCGCCGAAACTTGCGTTCATAACTCTGACGTTCACCCCGTGGTTGTTTTTCATATCGATAGCGTAATCGATGGCAGCGATTTCGTCCCCGACATCACAGGAACCGTTCACATCACACACCTTGAGCGCCATCATGTTCGTCAGCCACATAATGCCCGCGATGCCTGCGCTGTTATTCCCTTTCGCCCCGATGACTCCTGCCACGTGCGTGCCATGTCCATAGTCGTCCATCGGGTCGCTGGTGTTGTCCACAAAATTCCAGCCCATGCAGTCGTTCAGGTATCCGTTGCCGTCATTGTCAACCGCGTCGGTACAACTTGTTTCTCCGAGGTTTCTCCATACATTCCAGACAAGGTCATTATGGCTGTAATCGATGCCCGTATCGAGCACCGCAACCGTCACGTCACCGCTTCCGATGGTCACATCCCAGCCTTCCGCCATTTTACTGTCAGCGCCTGCTGTCCCATACGCATACTGACCGGTGTTCCATAACGCCCACTGGTTCGGGAAATACGTATCGTTCGGTATTATGATGTTCAGTTTTCTTATATAGTTCGGTTCTGCATATTCAACATCCTGGCTCGCCATATACTGCATGACTGCGTCTTTGAGAGAAAGCCCCTGGGGCAGTTTTACCTGAGTGAGGTTCTTGATTGTGGAATAGTTCCTCACTACCGTTGCCCCGACTGCCTGATGCACGGCAGCAGACGATGCAGCCTTGACGCCTGATCTGAATTTTACGAGCAGTTCGCCTTCCCGGTAATCCCCGTTCTCCATCTGTTCGATGACGGACTGGGCTGAGAGCTTGATGCTGCCGGAGGACCCTGATGTATCTGAAGAGATGTTGGTGGAAGACTGGCTGCCGCAGGCGGCAAGAAACATACATATCATTAAATATAAATATTTCCTCATGGTCTCACTCCTTTATTAAAATCATTCACTCGCATCATCTCCAATCAGAATCCCTTCCGATATCTATCTTTATCCAGGGGCGGCATTTCGCCCGCCCTGTGCATTAAGTCCTAGATAGCTTCCTGTATTGTTATCGTCGATAGATCCGTACCTGCAGCAGCATCAATGACAGTTAAGGTGACATTAACATCAGGTGGCCCTGCAATAATATTTCCCGCTGGTACGGTAACCACGATAGGGCCTGGCGCTGCGAGAGCCCAAATGCCGCCCTCGCCTCCGTCTCTGATTCCGTTATTTGCGGTTCCACCACCGTCCCCGTTATCATTAAATGCAAGATTCGCATTATTTGAGGCAACAACGTATCCTGCCGTGCCTCCTGAGACGGAGAAGAGGAGGGTTTGCGGCAATGCGTTTTCACTTATTGTCACCGTCGCCGGACTGATAGAGAGCGGGCCGATAACCGTAATATAACCCGTCTTGGTTTCCGAATCTGAGCCACCGGCACCGGTAGCGACCATTGTCACGGTATAGGTTCCGGCAGCAGCATACGTATTAGAAGGATTTTGCACCGTAGCGGTATTCCCGTCACCAAAACTCCAGGCCCATGATGTAGGGCTCCCTGTGGACAGGTCGGTAAAATTCACGGTTAATGGAGCAATCCCCGATACGGGTATCCCGATAAAATCTGCAACAGGAGCTGCAGGCGGCACGAAAGTGACATCAAGTGTTACCGCAACGGTATGCCCGGCCGCATCCGTGACCGTATATGTTGCGGTTGTCGCAGCAGTCCCTGCCGGTACGGTAACACCAAACGTGTCTCCGCTGGAGACGACTGTTGTCGGTACCGGGGGAAGTGTCGCATCATCAGTAGTGACTGTGTAGGGCGGAATTCCGTTGCTGATGATATAGGTCGCTGTGCCGCCCACGACACCGTCAACGGTCTGGCTTGGTGGTGATACGGTAAGAGCACCAGCTACAAGGATCGTGATGGTATTTGTCACATTGCCGATAGTAGCGGTCACTATTGCGTCACCTAAATATGTTGCTGATGGGGTGAATACTGTCGAGGCTGCCCCGTTATCCGTCAGGTCGACCAATGGTGAGACAAACCCCGCAGTCACAGGACTTACGCTGAACTGCACTGCGAGATCATCGGGGATTGTGCCTGCGCTCGTGAGTAGATATGCGGTAACCGTCGCCGTTTCCCCTTCGCTTCCTACAACGCCAGGGGGATTCGCAATCATATTGATTCCGGTAAGATATACCGGCTGGAGGAATACGGCAATAACATCTGCGGAGCCATTCGAACCGACTGCCTGGATAAGGAGAGACGTTTCCTGGCCGACAACCGACGTCGGAGAAACCTGGAGGAAGGTAAACGCCTGACCTTCTGAATTTGTCATAAAGGTATTGCCCAGAGGGAACGATGAGCCTGAGTTGCCGCTGAAGGTAATATTCATGCCGACAATCCGCTTGCCGAATTCGTCAAATGCAGTTGCCCGCAATGTGGCACTGTCATCAGTCGGGGTCTCGAAGAAATTGAAATCACTCGCTTCATTATAAATGCCGTCGTTATCAGCATCGATATCAAGGACAATGGTAGGCTCCGGCCACATAAGGGCAAAATCCGAATAGTAGACCACTATCCTGTCCCTGACCTGGTTCAACCCTTCATCCACCTCTGCCTGAATCGTGGCAAAACCGACTTCATGCGAGTGCAGGGTGGCGGTGGCGATACCGGCTGCATTTGTCTTGTCGGTAATCCTGTCCAGCGACCCTACCGGTGAAAGGTTCGTGAACCTGACCGGCAAGTCTGCGACCGGATTGCCGTTCCCGTCAAGCACCTTTGCATGCAGGGTGATGTCGCTGTTCGTCTGTGAGACGAAATGCGTGGGTGTCAGTTCAACAAGGGTGGCTTTCCCCGGGTTCTCGCCCTTCGGTGAGTTCATTGACCCGCCTCCCCCGCCGCAACCGGCAAACGAAAGAGTCAAACCAAGCAAGACAACGAGTATGAAAAATTTTTTCATCGTATCCTCCAAAGACAATAATTGCTTGTCTTTTCTAGTCGCAATAATCAAACCATCCTATCTGGAAATCCACCTGTGTCTTGACAGAAAAATCCTCCCCGTACTCGTTCTGACCGTAGAAAGTATAAATGGCTGTATAGTTATTGATATATGCCAGATGGTAATCATACCGGCCTGATAACACATCATCGCCGTACTTTTCTTTTCTGACCAGATCAATCAGCTTTATGGTCCATGTGGAACTCGTGGTGCCGGTCCCCGAAAGAGGAGGGGTAATGATCAGGGTCTCAAAACGGGTATCCTGTTCGATCGGCGGAGCCCCGAGTGAGTCATTCGAACGCCGGTACTCAATAGTATATTTATCGATATAGAGTGTCCCGGGCTGTATGGTAGGATTCGGGTTGATGAGGGATGCGAAAAAGGTAACTTCTGCCTGATGGTCGGTAAAATCCTCGTAAATGGGGGGGGGACCCTCATCACAGATGTCCTGGAAAACATCAACAGAATACGTGTCTCCACCAAGATACAAGCCGGTTACGACTGCGCTCACCTGAACCCCGGTATCCTCTATCCCCTTGCTCCCCGGCGCCCCGGCGCCGCTGCCGCATCCTGAAAGAATAACAGACATTGCTGCGATATACAGGATAAAAAGAAGGAAATATCTTTTTTTCATCTTGCCCCCTGTTCTCCTCTTGATAATGGTAATATCATGGCAATTTTATCTTCATGGTTTCTCAACAATCCGGGGTGTGATGAAGATCAGCAGTTCGCTCGTCGATATTTGTTCTTTCTTCGACTTGAACAGCCATCCCAGAACAGGGATATTCATCAGTCCCGGAACTCCGCTTTCGGACTCATTCGTCGTAATTTTATACATTCCGCCGATGACAATAGTCTCGCTGTCCTTGATAATAACATTGGTAGTAGCCTCTTTTTTATCAGTCCCGGGCACCCCTTCAACCGAGGGCACAGTCGGATCGAGTTCTTCTTTCTTCACTTCGATCATCAGCGCGATGGACTTGTCCGGGGTTATATGAGGCGTTACATTCAGTTCAAGGGTAACGTCCTTGAATTCAGTGGAGACCGTACCTTCTGTAGTCAGCTTTCGTACGGGGATGCTCTTGCCCTGGAGGATCTTCGCCCTGCCGTTGTCCACAGTAAGGATCTTGGGATTCGAGACCACCTTGAGCTTGCCCATTGTCTCTATTGCACTGAGCTGGAGGTCCAGTCCTATTGTCCGTGAGGGGTCCAGTATCCCGAAAGTAATGCCGGAACCCGACAACGGGCCGACGCTTTTTGCCGGGAGGTCCACCATATAATTTCCGCCGGTAACCGGCCCTGCAGACGTGTTGGGCACCCCTGATAATCCCCCCAGGGAACTGAGGCCGTTCGGCGACACCATGTTCAGACCCCACTGGATGCCCAGCTCAGAGGTATTGTCACTGTTGATCTCCACTATCCTTGCTTCAACAAGTACCTGTGGGGTCGGTTTGTCGAGTGTAGCAAGGATATTCTCAATCTCAGGGAATACTTTGGCGACATCTTTAACAAAGAGCGTGCTCGTCCGTTTATCCACATTGAGACTGCCTCTCGGGGACAATATCTTTGCGTTCCTTATGGCAGCGTCCACCAGAGCGACCTCTGCATAACTCACATTGAAGACGCGGGTTTCGAGCGGTTCTGCCTTCATTTCCGCTTCCTTGACCTTTGCCTTGTCTTCACTTTCCCTCGCGAAAACCGAATGGGGCGCGATCCTGATAATATTCCCCTGGATATCTTTGTCGAGGCTGAACGTCTTCAAAATAGTGTCAAGTGCCTGGATCCAGGGAACGTCCCTGAATTTCATGGTAGCCTTGCCCTTGACGTCAGGGTGTATGAAGAGGTTGCATCCGCTGATGTCTGCAAACAGCCGGAGGATCGGCACGATATCCTGATCCTGGAAATCAAAATTCACTGTCTCTTTCCCTGCAAGATATGCCTCGCACCTTGTCCCTGCCAGTTTCTCGTGAGGCGGCATGGTCTCGGGCATTGCCTCTCCATACTTCTCTTCTGAGACTGCCTCTTCAGCAGGGAATCCCGCAGGCTCAGGTTCACTCCTCCTCAGGCTGATCACGATCGAGTCAGCGATTGAAGCGACATCGAAGTTGGTCTTCTCCTGAAGATCGAGAACAAGCCGGACCTTATCGTCGTGTTTGCCTGAACGCATCCCCTTGACAGGGGAAACCACAGAAACCGGGATCAGGGCATTCAGCGTCACGTCAGGGATATCAATCACCAGACGGTCTTCCAGGGGGAAGACATTCGGGATCATGGAACCGTTCCCTTTAATCAGCACATTCACGGTATCAGCAGTGGGTTCGAAGGAGATCTCGTTGATCTCGGTAGCCTTCGGCAGGGGTTCCCGCATTACCGGCGGCGTGGTTTCTTCAATCCTTCTCACCTGTACTTCGGGGACATGCGCTGCCTTTTTTGCTGCTTCTTCCCTGACCCTGATCGTCAGAACATTATTGTTGTAATCCTGATCAACTGAAGCTGGCGACTGGAGCAGCATTTCAAGCCGCGCTATGAGGGTAGGGGATTCGATCTGTGAGGGGGTTATTTCTGAAATGCCGGGCTTCCGGGAAATAATCTTCTCATTGAAGGTTCCCAGGGAAACATCAGGCATGTCGACTACAATCTTATACGGGTCTCCCGGTTTATAAATGGTATAGATAAACGGTTTGTTTGCCGTCACCGTAACCATATTATCCTGTACATTGATGCCGGTAATGGCCGCGGGTTCATCCATCCGCATCGTTTCTTTGCCACTTCCTTGTGTCCCTGCACAACCGGCAATCAGGGAACAGACGAGCAGGAAAGAAAAGACGGAGAAAAAGAACAACGCTCCGCCGTGTTTTTTATCCCTCAATTTTTGTTTATCGAGTATAAAATTCTGATTCATTATTCTTCCCCCTTGTGGAGTTTCAAAATCGAATCCCTTGGTTTTATATCGCCCTTATAATCTTTGACATATTCCCTGATATGCACAGAATCCTTCGTTATTTTTTCGACCTTGCCGTCCTGGAGTCCGAGGGTCATCCCTTCTGTAATGGTATACGTCTTTTTGTCCGGCAGCATGATCAATGCGTAGTACTTGTCATTATCCCATGCAATGGCAAGAAGACGGATTTCTTCAACACCGTAACTTTCCATGGGACTGGCCCCCATCTTCTTTTTCGGTTTTTCCTTTGTCACCTGGACGAGTGGCAGGAAAGGGTCCCGTCTGCCCCGTGCATCGTACGCAACTTCTTCCTGCCCGGATTTCGAAGCCTCCTGTGCCACCTTCTCTTCCGGTGTCGCAGCAGGCTGAGCCTGTTTGTCAGCAGAAGGCTTCCTGGGCGGAGGCTGCCCTTTGCCACAGCTGGAGGACAAGACACAGACTGCCATGAGAAAACATATCAGAATGCGGTTCATCTTTTCGTGCCCTTGCCTTTGGCTGGTGCTTTTTCTTTCTTCATCTCTTCTTCCGGCACCGACGAAAAAGTTGTTGCGGTAAACGCTATTTTCATGACTGCCGCACCTTTGTCCGGCTTCGGGTCCGAGAGCCTGATATCAGAGATGTTAACTATCCTGTTCAGTTTCGTAATACTCCCGAAGAAATGTCCCAGATTATGGTAACTGCCTGAAAGTTCAACCTTTACCGGGATTTCGTATACTATGCCGCTCGCATGGGTTTTTCTCTGCCCGGGCTGCCAGAGCCTCACTTTCTGCCCCGAACTGATACAAAGGTCCGAGACCTGTTTCAGCAGGGTGGATACTTCCTTCTCCTCAGGCAATTGTTCTTTTAACTCTTCAAGTCTTTTTCTCAGCCGTTCATTCTCCAGGGTGAGTTCAGGTAATTTTGCCACTTTTGCCTGGTCTGCGGCTATCTGATTCTCCTGAACAGCAATCTTCTTCTCAAGGGCTTTAATCTCTTTATTCTTCGGCAGGATCAGCAAAAAAATGACTACCGCAATAATAATGATAGCCGGGACTACCGCAATAACGACCTTCACAGGCTTCGAAAGGTTTTTCATATCAATGTTGAATTTTAATGCCATCTCATCCCTTTATCCTGAAGTTCAGCTTGAATGCATACAGGGGAATTTTTTCTACTTCGATACTCTTCGATTCTTTCAGATATACATCGGAGAAAAGCGCTGATTTCTTCAGGTTGTCCACATAGGCGACGATCTCCGCGTTGGTAAACCCGAACCCCTCGATATCAACACTGCTGGTCCCTGTCATTTTCAGGTCTTTCAGCCAGACGCCGGTAGGAATCAGGAGGTTGACCTCATTCAGGACTTTTACCGGCACACTCCGGTTCTTGCTCAGCTGCTCGATGACGTCATTCCGCTGCTTGAAGTCCTTGTTGCGCTGTTCAAAGTTCTCAACTGCCTTGATCTGTTGCTGGAGCTCCGCGATCTTCCTCTCATTGTTCGCAAAATCAGCCTTTCGTGCATGTAACCGTGAACTGAAAAAGAAGACAAGATATGCCATAATGAGTGCGGCGGCAAGAGTAACCAGAATTGTGGAAATGAGAAAGGTCGGCAGCGGCTTCGCTTTCTTTTTTCTTTTTACGGGCAGAAGGTTTACTTTTATCATCTGTCGCCCGGTCTCCTGAGCGCCAAACCGGCAGCAACCGCTGCGATCGGCGCCATTTCTTCAATATAGGTCACATCGAATTTTTTCGGTATCCTGATATTTTTGAACGCCTGCAAGACCTTCGTCTCGACCCCTATCTTTTCCGCAAGAAGTCTGGGGAAATCCCTGATGAGACCGCATCCTCCGCTCAGGATCACTTCATTGATCTCCTCGTGGAAATATTCCAGGGAGCGGTTCACCTCACCGATTATCTCTTCAGAGGCAAGCTCCATGACAGACTGGGCATCCTGGGGGGATACGTTCTCAACAGGTTCTCCCCTTTTCAGCCTTTCTGCAACTTCGTAGGTAAGATTAAATTCCCTCTGGAGAACTTCGGTGTGGAGATTGCTGCCGACTGCGCTGTCTCTGGTAAAGACCGAGACTCCTCCCTTGAGGATATTCATATTAATGGTGCTCGCGCCTATGTTGACGAGCGCAACATTCTTGCCGGGCTCGATTTCGTAATTCACTTCATAGATATTTTCGAGAGCGAACGAGTTGACATCCACGATGATACAGTTGAAGCCTGCTTCTTTAACCACCGTAAGATATTCATTGATGATATCTTTCTTTACCGCGACCAGGATAACATCCATCTGGCCGGGTTCTTCCTTGGGCCCGAGTATCTGAAAGTCAAGGTTGACGTCTTCGATATCAAAAGGTATATATTGTTCTGCTTCGAATTTTATGGATTCTGCAAGTTCTTCTTCAGACATATCCGGGAGGGCGACTCTTTTGATGATGACAGAAGAATGACCAGCCATGCTGATGACAACATCCTTTGTCTTTATCCTGGCCTTCCGGGTGAGTTCTTTGAGCGAATCGACCAGCCTCAGGGAGTCTATTACCGAGCCGTCGACGATAAGTTCCGGGGGGAGCGGGAGGATATCGAAGAGCTCGAGTTCATATCCGCCCTTTGTATCCCTGAGCTGAACAACTTTCAGATATCCTGAGCCGATGTCCAGCCCGATAGTGCTTTTGCCACCAAGAAACATGACATATGAATAACAAAAAAAAAAGGTCTTGTCAAGCTTTTTTTATTTAATATCAGACAATTTCAATATAACACTGAGAATTTAGTTTAACATTCTTTCTATTTTTAACCATTTTTGCTCGATTCTGCCTATACCAAGGAGAACATTTTCAGGACTCTTTAGCCTTATATACGAATTGTCCGGGGGGAAATCCTGGCCGGCTTTGCGTGGAAGGCCCCTGCTCAGTTTTCCGAACTCTTCTTCAGTAAGCATGATTTCTGGCAGGTGGGATAATGCAAAGTCCATCGGGTAGCAGGTGCCGGCTCCGGCTGCCAGTTCGCTGAACGCCGTTGATTCCGTAACCCGGAACTTTCCGATGCAGGTCCTCTGCAATGCGGTCATATGGCCACCCGGGCCGAGAACAGCACCAAGATCATTGCAGAGACTCCTCACATAGGTTCCTTTCGAACATGCTATCCGCAATTCAACAAAGGGAGGATCAAATTGGATGAGTTCAAGTTTATGGACAGAGACAGTTCTCTCAGGACTCCTGATATCCGTTATACCCCTGCGTGCAAGCTTGTAAAGGCGCTCTCCCCCCACCTTGATTGCAGAATAGATGGGCGGCACCTGGAGTATCCTGCCGGTGAATTGTTCAAGGGCATGGAGAACATCTGGTTTCCGGATGAAACGGCAATCTTTTTTTTCGAGAACGGTCCCGGTCGAATCATAGGTATCGGTTTTTTCGCCGAGCTTCATGCGGACCTCGTATTCCTTATCGAGATCAGAGAGGAACCGGGTTATTTTGGTCGCCTTGTCCAGACAGATGAGCAGCACCCCGGTTGCAAGCGGGTCCAGGGTGCCGGCGTGGCCTGCTTTCCTCACACCAAGGAGTTTTTTAACCCTGGTGACCGCCTGCTGCGAGGATATGTTTTCAGGCTTGTTCAGGTTTATTATGCAATTCATAGTGGCGCGCCCAGGAGGATTTGAACCCCCGACCTGCGGATTCGTAGTCCGTCGCTCTATCCAGCTGAGCTATGGGCGCGGTTTTTATCCCGGAAAATTATCCCTTCCTGACGCCTTCTTTCAGGGTTATGCCATATTTGGGATGTTCAAAAGGATGTATTGAGGGCACCTTGGCAAACAACCAGCCCCACTGTCTTCCCGGAGCAGGGAATATCTGCTTGTTGTTCTCATATACTTTGATGCTGAGAGCCGGGTTATTCGGCTGGTTCGATGACGAGGTGAGGGTAAGCCCGTCCATTCTGAAATCCGGAAGAAAATCTCCGACATGGATTTTCAGCGCTGAGTTCGGGACAACAAAATCACTGTTCAGCTTTACCGTGTATTCATGCTTCGTCTTCGAGACCTTGTCCTCTAATACTATCTTTGCCGACTCCCACTTGCCCTTCACGGAGACAGGGACAATAATCTGGGTTTTTCCCATCGGCATGGTGCCCGGCCTTGCCATCTGCTGCGACCCGGCAGGGGGCATCGTTCCCGGAGGCATTTGCCCTGACGGCACCGGTCCCGGTGTCATAGAACCGGGGGGTATTTGTTCCTGGGATATCGGGCCTGGAGGCATCTGTCCCGGCATCATCTGTCCCGGAGTCTGGGGGACCGGTGGTTGTTCTTCCTTCTTCTTACATGCCTGGAACAAAAAAAGCAATAAAAGGCACAGTATGAGTAATACACTCTTCTTCATTCTTCTCTCCTTTTTCGATTGTCACTTTTCATTCTTTAACTCTTGACTGTTCACTGTTAACTCTGTAATGGCGGAGAGGCAGGGATTCGAACCCTGGGTGGGGTTTTACCCCCACAACCGCTTAGCAGGCGGCTGCCTTCGACCGGCTCGGCCACCTCTCCCGGACAGATTATTATACTAACAGCTTGAGACCTATTCAGGCAATATCTCTATGGACTACACTCAGCTCAACCGGATATTTCTTCAGATATGTCCTGAGCCTTTCAACAATTGCCGGTGAGCGGTGATTTCCCCCTGTGCAACCAATACCGATTGCGAGATAAACTCTTCCCTCCCTGATATAGTTCGGCACGAGGAAATCCAGCATGTCCTGTATCTTCTTCACATAGGTTTTCGCTACCCTTCCCCTGAAGACATACCCTGCCACTTTTTTATCAGTCCCTCTCAGGGGTTTCAGTTCAGGGACGAAGTTCGGATTGGGAAGGAACCTCGCATCAAAGAGCAGGTCAATATTCTGTGGTGCGCCGAATTTGAAACCGAATGAAATCAGCACCACGGTCAGTGCTGTTTTCCCTGTTTTCATGGCATAGAGGGAAGTAACAAGCTGTCTCAGCTGATGGGGAGTATACGAGGAAGTATCGATTATCCGGTCGGCTGCATCTTTCAGGAGAGAGAGCCTTTCCCGCTCTTTTGCGATCGCCTCCTCGACACTTCCTCCAAGAGGATGGGGGCGGCGTGTTTCCTTGAATCTTCTCACCAGGACGTCCTTTTCAGCATCAAGGAACAGGACCTCTGTCCGGCGCTGCTTCCTGAGGACTCTGAGGACGTCGCTGATTTCAGTCAGGAAACCTTTTTCCCGTATATCTATGCCGATGGCGATCTTTTCTATGTCTTTCTGGCGGATGACCGTAGTGACGAAAGACTCGATCAGGGTAACCGGAAGGTTGTCCACACAGTAGTATCCGCAGTCCTCAAGAGCGCGGAGCGCCACGGTCTTGCCTGACCCGGAAAGGCCTGTAAGTATGACGATGACCGGTTTCAAGCCGGTCTTCTACCTGACCGGCTCGATGAGCCCGAAATTCCCGTCTCTTCTCCGGTAGATCACATTGATTTCACCACTGTTGTCATTCGTGAACACGAAAAAATCCTTATCGAGGAGTTCCATCTGCATTGCAGCCTCGTCAGGGCTCATCGGCTTGAACTCGAACCGTTTATTTTTGATAATTGTTCCGTATTCACGAGGCGCCGCTGCCTCAGTAATCTTCGCCCCTGCCTTTCCTTCGGTCTTTCTGTGGGAAACCAGTTTCTCCTTGTACTTCTTAATCTGCCGTCCGAGTTTTTCCGCTACTTCATCAATGGACGAATACACATCACCGGTAATAGCCTCAGCCTGTATCAGCATTCCATTCACTTTCAGGAGGACTTCGGCCTTATGGCGGTATTTCTCGACCACCAGGGTGACATTCGCTTCGGAAATATTCGCAATATACCGGTCAAATCTTTTTACCTTCTTTTCCACATAGGTCTTCAAAGCATCGGTGATGTCGAGGTGTCTTCCGGTAACAATGATATTCATGTAATCCTCCTCCTTTTATTTGGTCGGTTTCCTTCTCTGCGCTTGCGACGGGATGCCCAGTTCCTCCCTGTATTTTGCCACAGTCCTTCTCGCAATTTCGATGCCATGCTGTTTCAGCATGTCGGCAATCTTCTGGTCGCTGAACGGTTTCTGCATGTCTTCTTCAGTCACGATCTTTCTGATCATATTCTTGACCGATGTGGACGAAATAGTCCCCAGGCCGCTGCTGAGAGCGCTGCTGAAGAGGAACCGGAAGCTCAGGATTCCGTGCTCACACGCGAGGTATTTATTCGAGGTAACCCTGCTCACCGTACTCTCGTGCAGATTCAGTGCGGAAGCAACGTCTTTGAGCGTGAGGGGTTTCAGATATGCAACCCCATGGTCGAAGAACTCCCGCTGGAGGTCAAGAAGCGTCTCGGTCACCCGGTAAATCGTCCGGTTCCGCTGGTCAAGACTTTTCAGGAGTCCGACTGCAGCGCGCCATTTTTCAAGAAGAAAATTTTTCTCTTCCTTCGGGAAGTCGTTTTCCTGCTGAATCAGTTTCCGGTATACGCTGCTCACATTCAGCTTCGGAACTCCCTCATCATTGAGAATAATCTGATATCCTTCCGCTGTCTTGACCAGGTACACATCCGGTACGATATAATGCGGAGCCGTACCGGAAAAATTGCGACCCGGTTTCGGTTCAAGACCTTCTATAATCCTGACCGCAGCCAGGATGTCATCAAGGGGAAGGCTGTACTGTTGTGCCAGTACGGCATATTTCTTGTTCTCGAGTTCATCCATGTTGCTGAGGATAATCTGTTCGATGATCGTCCCGTGAAAACCCAGTGCAGATACCTGAATGAGGAGGCTTTCCTGAATATTCCGTGCGCCGACCCCCGGCGGATCGAATTCCTGTATCATCCTGAGGGCTTTATCCGCCGTCTCCCCGTCAGTCTCTGCGGCATCAATAATCTCCTCAAGTGAGGCAGCGAGATATCCGTTCTCATCGATATTCCCGATGATTATCTCTCCTACCTTCCTGATATCATCGGGAATATGGGAAAGACGCAATTGCCAGAGGAGATGACTCGCAAGGTCAGGTTCCTTGGTAAGAAACTGATCAAATGAAGGGGGGGTAACCGTCCCAGGGGTAAAATACCCGAGGTCCCGGCCGTCAGAACTCCTCTCTTCAAAATATTCATCCACAGTGAGATTCATGAGTTTTTCGATCGGCGCCTCTGTATCCTCATACTCTTCTTCCTTTTCCGAAGCTTCCCGCTCTTCCGCGCTGAGTTCCTCCGGGGGAACCTCTTCGTTTGCCTCCTCAAGGAAAGGGTTCTCCAGCAGCTCCTGGTTGAGAAATTCGGAAAGCTCAAGATGGGGCAACTGGAGCAACTTTATCGCCTGCTGCAGCTGCGGCGTCAGGATGAGTTTCTGTGAGAGCCTGAGCTCAAGTCTGCTCTCGAGAGCCATCAGAGCCTGAACTCCTCTCCGAGAAACACTTCCCTGACCCGGGGGTCTGAGACAAGGGTATCAGGGCTACCTTCACTGAGGATTGACCCGTTGCTTATGATATACGCCCTGTCGGTAATAGAGAGGGTATCCCGGACATTATGATCCGTAATCAGAATTCCGAGTCCTTTATCCTTAAGGTACCGCAACATCTTCTTCAGTTCGATGATTGCAATAGGGTCTATCCCTGCAAACGGTTCGTCGAACAGGAGGAAGCTGGGTTTTACCGCAATCGCCCGCGCTATTTCCGTCTTCCTCCGCTCACCCCCGGAAAGTTTGTATCCCTCCTTGTCCGCGAGTTCGGTAAGATTGAATTCCCGCAATAACCGTTCGACTTCCTGCGCGATCTCGGCTTTCCCCAGGCCTCTGATCTCGAGTACAGCCCTCAGATTGTCCTCGACCGAGAGTTTCCTGAATATTGAAGGTTCCTGGGGGAGGTAACTGATCCCCATGAGGGCCCGCCGGTACATCGGCGTTTGGCTAAGATCCTCGTTGTCGATCAGGATCTGACCGCTGTCGGGTCTTATAAGCCCGACTATCATATAAAAGGTCGTCGTTTTCCCGGCCCCATTCGGACCAAGCAGTCCCACGATCTCCCCGTTGGTTACCGAGAGACTGAGATCCTGCACAACCTGCCTTTTGCCGTACTGTTTTGAAAGTCCTTTTGCTTCAAGGAGGTGCACTGCGTATCCCGTCCTTATTGTCCGCTGGAAGTGATAAAAACCTTGCTGCCTTCCACGATGAACCGGCCCTCTTTCATCAGGTATGTCATTGCTGAGCCTGTGATCACACTTTCACCTTCCGTAGCCCTTGGCTCACCGGTAAAGAGAACCCTTTCCTCTCCGGAGAAATAGGTTGCTTCCCCGGCAGTTATCACCCGGTCCCCCTTCAGCACCCTGACGTTTCCCTGAGCATCAATCCGGGTAACATTGCCGGTTTGGCTGTCATACGCAACGCTCATCCGGTCTGCCCAGAGAGTCATGTCAGGGGTTCGGGCGACAACAGAATGTTCAAAAACAGCCGTATGGGTCTTGCTGTCTGCAGCAAGTTTCTGGGAAGTGATAACCACAGGGCCCTGAATTTTTTTTTCCTCTTCAGCAAAACCAGATGAGAAGAGCAGGAAGGCAAGGAGAAGGCCGGCGCCACACGGCCAGAACTTACTGATGGAACGTCGCCTTGACATCATTGAGAATGTTGACTTTCTGCTCGGAGTCTGCATGCATGCCGGTACCTTCAACGCTGAATCCTTTCCCCTCCACCCTGATCTTTCCTCCGGTTGTGAGCTCTCCTGAAGAAACTTCATAATCGAGAGAATCCGCTGACAGGCTGAAATCTTTTCCAAAGGCTTTCACCGTCTCATCTGTTGAAAAGCTCTGATTCGAAAGGTCATATATTCCTGTATCTGCATGCAGCACCATGCCGTTTTCCTCTATGCGGAGCGCTATATCGCTCAGTTCCGCCTTGTGCTCTCCTTCCCGGAAATCAGCCTTGCTTGCCGTGAGGGTCCATGTGGTGATCCCGTCCTTTTTCTGTACAATCCGGATGTCTTCAAGGAAAGAATCCGCACTGGTCCGTATATCCCCGATCATGTCCCTCCCGTTCCTCAGCATGAAGAAAAGACTGCTGAAAAACAGGACAGAAAGCCCTATCAGGAAAACTTTCCTCATTCAAAATTCTATCACACAGGATGCCCTATGTAAACCCGTACTGAAAAAGCACGGGGAAAGATTTCCTTGAAAAAATATTGCTGCCGTTCAATAATAGAGCCATGATTTCATTTGACGATTTCAGGAAACTGGATATCAGAATCGGGAAAATTCTTGCTGCGGAAAAAGTGCAGGGCACCGATAAACTGCTGAAGATCGAGATTGATGTCGGTACAGAAAAAAGACAGCTTGTCGCCGGGATTGCGGAGAGCTATGAACCTGATGCGCTTATCGGGAGAGAAATCCCGGTTCTCCTGAATCTTGAACCGCGGACCATCAGGGGAGTTGAAAGCCATGGCATGATACTGGCAGCGGTCATGGATGGGAAGGCGGTCCTCATGCATCCTGACCGGGAAGTCCCTCCGGGAAGTATCATCAGATAAGCACCCCCTGCTTGTCTGACGGGACACAAATGCGGTAAGGTAGAAAATGCCTCCCCGGAAGGAACAATTCAGCGGATGCCTCATCGGTCAGTGCCTCGGTGATGCTACGGGATTTGTTGTTGAAGGGTATTCCCCTGCTGCATGCCGGCGGTATGTCGATGATTTTCTCAAAACCGGCAGGGCAGAACAATTCGGAGGGCATTTTCCCTTCCCCTTCGGTCAGTATTCCGATGATTCCCAGCTCGCCCGTGAACTGATGCAGAGCTATGCTGCCTGCAGGAAATTCGATCCCGCCGATTATGCTGAACGGTTGAAGAAGATTTTCACCGAGCAGAGAATCGTTGCCTTCGGATATTCAACAAAAGAATCGGTCAAAAGGTTATGCATGGGGACTCCATGGGAGGAGTCCGGAGCTTCGCCTCCTGCAGCGGGAAATGGAAGTGCCATGCGGGCAGCGCCTGTTGGTTTATTCTTTTTCGACAATCCGGAGATGCTTATTCAGGCTGCCCACGACCAGGGGAGGATTACCCACCGGGACCCAAGAAGCTCTGCGGGTGCAGTTGCAATCAGCGGGGCCGTCGCCCTGGCATTACCGGGAGAGTCACCCGATCCTGATCGCATCCTTTCACTGCTTGCCGACTGGACCGGGAAAGTATCTGTCGCATTTGCCTCAGAGTTGAGGAAACTCCCAGGATGGCTTTCCCTCCCGCCTGAAGAAGCAGCGGCAGTCATTGCTGATGCAGGTTCAGATGCCGAGTATATTGATGATGACGAATGGAAAGGGATATCAGGATATGTCGTCAGCAGTGTGCTCTGGAGCCTCTATTCCTTCCTCAGGACGCCGGAAGACTACTGGGAAACTATCTGTACTGCCGTCTCCGCAGGCGGCGATACGGATACCACCGCGGCGATGGCAGGCGCGATCAGCGGCGCCTATCTGGGGATTGAGGGAATCCCTTCACCTCTGCTCAAACATCTTGCGGACAGGCAGACCTGGAGATATGACGAACTGGTCGAATTGGCACATCAGTGCTATGCAATAAAAATGCGGATACGATAATTATGAAACCTTTTTTCCCCGGCGACTCGTACGACACCCCGGATGATGCGCCGCGTTTTCTCGGGGACCGTCTCGCGCTGAATACCCGCTGGTATTTTGCCGGCGAATATATACGCGAAGTATTCAGGTCCCGCTCGATGGCGCTCAGGGGCCTATACGAAAGGAAAGCCTGGGCAGAGTCTTCTTACAGGGTTTTTAAAATAATCGAGGGGTGCGGAGGGCGGTTTCGCCTGAGAGGGATGGACAATATCCGTTTGTGTCAGCCGCCTGTGGTCTTTATCAGCAACCATATGAGCACCCTGGAAACTATGACTCTTCCCTGCATGATCGCACCTTTTTTCCCGGTTACGTTTGTAGTCAAGGAAAGTCTGGTGACACACCCCCTCTTCGGGCCGGTCATGCGCTCCAGAGATCCTATCGCGGTGAGCAGGAAAAATCCCCGGGAAGATTTTCAAATCGTTATGACCAGAGGGAAAGAATTGCTGGCTCAAGGGATATCACTCATCATCTTCCCCCAGAGCACCAGAAACGCGGAATTTAGACCAGAGGAATTTAATTCTTTGGGTGTCAAACTTGCAAGGGCTGCCGGCGTGCAGGTTATGCCCGTGGCCGTCAAGACGGATTTCTGGGGAAACGGTAAATATCTGAAAGACCTCGGGACTATCAACCGCAGTAAACCTATCCATATGGTTTTCGGCCGGCCATTTTCGATTCAGGGGACCGGCAAGGATGAGCAGAAAAAGGTTATCGATTTCATAACCCATCATCTCCGGCAATGGGGAGCGATCGTAAAGGAATAGAAAACCTTTTCACGCCCCTTTTAAAGGCAGAGGTCTCAGGCTTCAACACTCAATTCACATTACTCCGGATATACAATACATTTTGTCCCTTCGCTCAAAGACCAGTAAAGGGCCCTGGCATCCTGTTGCTCAATCCCGAGATCCAGGGCAGTGTAGTGTTTTCCGCGGATGACATACCAGAAGGTAACCACTGGTCTTACGAAAAGATTCTCCAGAGATGCAAGCGTATTCCTGAAGGTTGAAGTCATTCCTTCCGAGGGGCGTACTGATATGAAAACCCTGTCATCGAACACAAGAGTATAGCGTACCGGCATGTCATCGAGCTCAAGCACATCAAGGGTAAACTCCTCTGATTCTTTCATGTCCCCCGGGCTTATTATTCTTCTCGAAGGTTTTAGCAATACGCTCTTCTTCGCCAGTGTCAGGGCCTTGTCAGGTGCGGAGTTCCCCCATAGGTCAATCCTGCGGACCGGGAATTCCCGCAACGTTATCCCCTTGGCCTTCAGCCGGACAATCTTTTCCTCCAGATGAAAGATCACATAGAGATTTGATTTTTTCGCCAATGACCACTCTTCTCTGAGGAGCTGATTTTCCTTTGCAAGACCTGCCCGGTTCCCGCCGGCAGTATGGTACGGGAAGAGCACAAGGGTTAAGATAAGGACGATTAGCCTGGCGAGCATATCAGAAAATATAAATTCTTGTCCCGATGTCCGTCACGGCAAAAAGAGCTTTGAGGTCTTCATCTCCGACGCGGATACATCCATGGGTAACATTTCTGCCAAGCAGTCTCGTATAGAGCGTTCCGTGTATGTAGTAGCCATTACCAAAGCCGAGTGCATAATCCCCGAGCATGCCCTGCTCCAGCCTCCCCTGCAGCGTACCGGGGATCTTCTCACCCTCTTCAATAAAAGCCCAGTCAGGCTTAGTCCAGACCGGTGCAACCCGTTTCGTCTTCACCGAAAACACTCCCCGCGGGGTATCGAATACCCATATGGTTTTCTTCTGCGGGTCTTTCAGTACCGCGCCGCTTCCGCACGATACAACTGCTTCACGAATAACCCTGCTCCCTTTTTTCAGAAAAAGCCTGTTATTCGCGCTGTCAACAACGATTGAAACCCCATCCTGTGTCATGTTCTTCATCCTCTGCTTCAGGTACCGGTTGTCCGATTGCAGGTTCGCAAGGCTTCTGTCCGAACCCTGTACCTCCGTCTCAAAGGGCGGCCGTATTCCGAAATAAAACCCCATGCCCCACATGATGAGAAAAAGGGAGCACAGCCCTGATGCAATAATGGTCCTCTTGTCCCGGAACACCGCTTAGTTGCCTCCAATCGCTGAAGACAGCCGGTTCCCGGACTCAACCGCTCCAACGATAGTGACCGGAGTTCCCACCGGTACCATTGCAAAGAGCTCATCGATACGGGAGTTATCCATTGCAATACACCCATACGTCATACTGTCTTTCCCGCCACCGTGTATTTCTATCAACCCCCCGATACTGACCGTGCGGGGGATAAGTCCCTGTTTCTTTGCACGATCAAACCGCCTTCGGTCTTCTTCATTGGGATAATTTATCAGCAGGGCTTTATGGTAACGGCTCCGTCCGAGTTTTTTAATAATCCGGTATTTCCCCTCGGGTGTGGCATGATCTCCCGCATGGAGCTTGTCCATGGACCCGTTCCTGCCGATCCCGATCCTGTATGTCTTATAGACAGCTCCCTTTTTATAAAGCGTAAGCGTACGCTCACTTTTATTGACTACTATCACAGGGATATTCCGTTTCCGCGATTCCGCAACAGTGTCGGAGACCCATTTCCGCCATTGCTCAATCTGCCCTGTATCCGAATACCGCTCTACGATCGGGCAGAGGGTTTTCTCTGCCGCATTCATATGCCCGGCAAGCGAGGATATCCTTTCATCAGCACCGGTGAAGTCACCTGCCGCAAAGCGCTTCTTCGCTTCGATGAGAATGACTTCCGCCTGGATAAGCTCCCGCCTGGCTAGGCGCCCTTCATTCATGGTTTTTGACAGCCCCTTCAGCATATCAATCTGATCGGAGAAAGACAAAAGTATTTCCTCAGTCTTCCGGGAAAATTCCCGCTTCTTTTCCTCCAGTTGTCCGGATAGCGCATTTCCATTCTCCAGGAGCCGCCTGAATTCTGACTGGATACCGGCATAATTGCGGAACAGAATGAACCGGGATCTCTCCCGGATAAGATCTGATCTTGCTTTGATAAGTGCCTTCCTGTATTCCTCGTATTCTTCCGGAAGGTATAAAGGGACCCCCGCCCTCCAGAGGGCGAGTTCCTGTTCCGTTACCTGTTTTACCTCTGGAGGGACCGGGGGTTCACTGCAGCCTGTGAAATACAGGAGTGCGACTGCGAGCAGTACAGGCTGAATGTTCTTCAGGTTCACCGTCACAGAGCACCCCGCATAGTATCTTATCTTACCTTTGTAGTGCCGACTTTCTCCATAGCCTGGGCAACCTGCGCCGAGACCTCTCCTGCTTTCTCTTTTATGCTGTTCGCCTTCTCTTTCGCTGCGCCGTAATCTTCTCCGTCCATTGCTGCCTGGACTTCTGCGAGAGAATCTTCAAGCCCTTTAACGTCTGCTTTCAGAACCTCGATGTCAGCTCTGGAACCCTTTCCTTTCGGTGCCCTGGCGAGCATGGCCTTGGCTTCTTCGACTGCTGCCTTTGCAGTTTCCTGTGCAGCGAGGGCATCTGTTTTTGCCTGTTCTTTCTTCATCGGGAGATTGGCCTTGAGGGTTTCAGCGTCAGCTTTCACTTTCGCCAGCATCTCTTTGGCCTTGCTGTAGTTCTTCATGGTTTTTCCGTCCTGCACCTTGATCTCTTCCATTGCCGCGGTCATCGCTTCGGCGATTACCTTTACGTCCTCAGGGGCAAATTTCTGGGCACCCTCGGCCATAATCGCGTCTACTGAAGCCTGGGCAGCCGTGATATCTTCTGTAGGCTGCTTGCCGCATCCTGCAATAAGAAGGACCGCCAATACGCTGCAGATCAGAAAGGTAACAGTTATTTTCTTCATTTTTGTTGTTCTCCTTTTTCTTTTTTAATTTTTTTCTCTTACTCAGGCTTTCTGGTGAATCTTATTTCCCCTTCTTGTCTTTTGGCTTGCCCGGAGCTTTTTTCTTGTCCATCCATACCCTCCTCTGGAAAAGATTATCCCCGAATACAGGGATCCGGACCAGGAATAACAATTCCTGTGCCAGATTCAGATATGGGATAAATATTCCGAAAATACAATACGTTATCAGGATATTGGCTTTTCTGTTCTCTCATATAATGTACATTATGGCACGGAGGTGCCATAATGACGCATAAAAATTAATTATTGACTTTTATCTATGCCATTATGGCATAAATAGAGCATAGTAACCGGAATTAATTCTTCCAGAGAGGTCAAAATAACGCAGGATGCGGGAAAAGACGAGCAATATTCTCGTGATCATGGGAACCCGGAACAAGGACTGGGAAACCCTGATTGCCGGCCTCAGAAAACATAAGGATTTCATTCCCTATGTGACTGCCTCAATCAGCGAGGCAGTCACGATTATCAAGAATGAGCCTATCCATATCATAATCTGCGACTACGATCTGCCCCGGGACAGCCTTAAATTTCTGAGAAAAGTGAAGTTCCTCAAACCGTATATCGAGGTAATTTTCCTCTCGGAAAACGTCAACCTTCCCAAAGCAATCGAGGCAATGAAAGAGGGGGCGTATGATTTCTATCAGCTTCCTGTTGACAAAAGACTGCTGCATACTGTTATTGACAAGGCAGTCGAAAAACAGATTCTCTTCTTCGAAAAATCTGCGCTGGTGCTGAAGATGCAGGAACAGTTCGACTACCGGAATATTATAGGCCGGAGCAAGGCAATTAAGCATGTAGTGGATATCGTGAGCTCGGTGGCACAAAAAAACGTCAGCATCCTGATTTCAGGGGAAACCGGGACAGGGAAGGAGCTTGTCGCAGGGGCAATCCATTATAACAGTCCGCGGTCTGCAAAGCCCTTCATAAAAGTCAACTGTGCCGCTCTCAGCGAAGGGGTTCTCGACTCAGAACTCTTCGGACACGAGAAAGGCGCATTTACCGGTGCGATTGCAACCCGGGTGGGCAGGTTCGAACTTGCAGACGGCGGAACCATCTTCCTTGATGAAATAGGGGATGTGTCTCCCAATATCCAGGTCAAGCTCCTCCGGGTGCTGCAGGAAAGGGAATTTGAGCGGGTAGGGGGCAATGAAACCAAGAAAGTGGATGTGCGGGTTCTCGCGGCAACAAACAGGGACCTGAAGAAACTGATTGATGAAGGCCATTTCAGAAAAGACCTTTATTACCGTCTGAACGTTGTAAACATCGAAATGCCCGCCCTCAGGGACCGCGCTGAAGACATTCCTCTCCTCGTAAGCTACTTCATCAGCAAATTAAATACCGAGAAAGGGTATCAGATAAAGGGCATCGGGAAAGACGCAATGCAGATACTCATCAACTACCACTGGCCCGGCAATGTCCGTGAACTCGAAAATGCGATTGAATCCGCAATGGCGCTCGCCGAAGGAGACATCATCGAGGCAAAGTATCTCCCCTCGTTCCTGCTGCTCAACCCTCTCGAACACAGCGAATATTATCAGATACCGAGAGACCTTACGCTCGCAGATATCGAAAAGAAAGTAATCGAACTCTCCTTAAAGAGAACCGGAGGCAATAAAACCCGGGCTGCGAAACTCCTGGACATCGGCCTCAGAACCCTGCAGAGGAAAGTTAAGCAATCCTGACATAGCAAGGGAAACGGGATTATCTTTTCGGTTTCCTGAATTTGTCCAGGGGGACCACTTTGTCATCATGCGGGATTGCATCTTCTCCTGCGGCAGCCTCAGCTTTGGGCGACTCATCTTCTCCAAGCCAGTCCCAACGGTCAAATCGCACCTTTGCATCCGGTGAAAAAACCGAAATGATATCGTCTGCACCAAAGAAACACTTCTCGGGTTTGTTCCCGGCGCCGAATCCGAGCGTAGTGGTAATATTTCCGTCCTCTGTCCATTGAAGGTCCCTGTTGTTGTTCTGGGTAAAGACAAGGACAAGCCCTTTCTCTTTCTCTTCCTCGGTAAATCCTCTCCTTCCTATTCTGGCATGCTCGGAATATTTCAGGACGACATAAACCCGTCCGTAATCGTTGAAAAGGTCATAGAAGAGATTCCGGAGATATTTCAGCTGATTCTCCATTCCCTTCAAAATAGTACAAGCGGCAGGAAAAAGCAAGACGAATTGACCCGAAAAATGCATTTTGGATATAAAGACGGCAGGCACCTATGCAGCAAAACCTCTTGAACGCAGAATTTACGTCTGTATGGTATCCGGGCGGCAGGGCTGAAAACGTTCCGGGAATCCGGGTCATGAAACCGCTCACCAAGGAGCTGCGCACATGCCTGCCGTTCATTGCATTTTTCGGGTTGATCTGTTTCATGGCTGATGGAGGGGGGAGGGGCCTCCGGGGGAGGAGACCCCTCGTGGGAGGGAAAGCTATACTTCCTTTTGGGGTTGGGGAGCCTTGCGTAAAAAAGCAGGTATATCAATGGCATTTTCATACGAGGACATGATCTCTGTCGCCATGACATCGACCCCTAATTCTGACCGTATGTTCTTTGACAATACCCGCTCTGAACCTTTCAGGGTTACCGGATGTTTCAGGGGAGCCCACTTCTTCACCTGGGGAAGGTCGACCTTCTCTTTCTGTGCGTCAAATCCGGTTGCGATTACCGTAACCCGCACCTCGTCCCCGATGTCAGGGTTGATCACTGCACCGAATATGAGGTGCACCTCCTCGTGGGAAGAATCATAAATGTATGAAACAGCATCCTGGACATCGTTCAGGGAGAGCTCGAGGCCGCCGGTGATGTTCACCAGGATACCCTTTGCTCCCTCTATGGAAGAATCCTCAAGCAGGGGATTCGATATGGCCTTTTTCGCTGCATCGAGCGCCCCGGTATCTCCTCTTCCTGTGCCGCTGCCCATGACACCGCGGCCTTTATCCTCGATGATCGTCCTCACATCCGCAAAGTCGACATTGATAAGCCCGGGTATCAGGATAATATCGGAAATCCCCTGTACTGCCTGTTTCAGGACATCATTCGCAACCGCGAATGATTTGAGGAGCGGAGTGCCTTTCTCAACAACCAGGCCGATCTTGTCATTCGGTATGACGATGAGGGTATCAACATGTTTTCTCAACTCCATGATCCCTTCTTCAGCATTCAGATATCTCACTTTCCCCTCATAGAAAAAAGGTTTGGTGATAACAGCTACGGTGATGGCGCCAAGTTCCTTTGCAACACTTGCGATTACAGGCCCTGCTCCGGTTCCGGTTCCGCCACCCATGCCGGCAGTGATAAAGACCATGTCAGAGCCATCGAGATATTCGGTGATTGCGGTCGTATCTTCAAGGGCTGCGTCCCTTCCGATCTGGGGATCTGACCCCGCGCCAAGGCCACGGGTCAGGTTTGCTCCTATCTGCACTTTCACGGGTGCGAGGTTCGTCTCAAGAGCCTGCATATCAGTATTGATTGCCACGAACTCGACTCCCTGCAGGTTCGATGCAATCATGTTGTTGATCGCATTTCCACCGGCTCCCCCGACACCGACGACTCTGATCTTTGCTCTCTGTCCTTTTACTTCTTCGATTTCAAACATCTGCTCTTCCTCCTCTTCGTATTTTTATATGAAGATTCCTTTGACCCATTCTTTCATCTTTCCGAATATTCCGGAAAACGCATCGGGATAAAAAACCTTCTCGTGTTCCGAATCGAAACCATAGAGCACGAGACCTGCGCCGGTCGCATACATCGGGTTCTTTTCTATCTCAGGACATCCCCGGATTCCCCTCGGAAATCCTATCCTGACAGGCATTTCCAGAACAGCCTCTGCCATCCTGTCCATGCCTTCAAGCAAGGCTCCGCCGCCGGTTATCACCACCCCTGTCGCCGCTATATCGTAGCCGGAACATGAACGGAGCTCAGTGCGAATAAGATCAAGGAGCTCCTCTGCACGCGGCTGGATAATCTCAGCTACATATCTCCTCAGTATCTTCCTGCTCTGTCCAGCCTGGAATATCTCTATCTCCTGACTCTCGTCCACCAGAGCAGTCACCGCATGGCCAAAACTCTTTTTCACCCGTTCAGCCTCAGGCACAGGAATCCTGAGCCCTACAGCAACATCGTTCGTGAAATGATTTCCTCCGACTGCAAGAACCGAAGAATGCCTCAGCCATCCATCCTTATAGAGGATGATATCCGTTGTCCCGCCGCCGACATCAACAATCGCCACGCCGAGTTCTCTCTCATCGTCTGTAAGGATCGCTTCCGCTGAGGCAAGCGGCTCAAATACGATATCGACAACTTCGAGCCCTGCCTTCTCACAGCATTTCATAAGGTTTTGCACGGAACTGACGGCACCGGTGAGAATATACACTTTTGCTTCCAGCCTCACCCCTGCCATGCCGATCGGGTCTCTGATTCCGTTCTGCCCGTCAAGGGTATATCCAGTCGGTATGACATGAAGAACTTCCCTGTCAAGGGGGACGTACACCGCCTTGGCAGAGTCTATCACCCGGTTCACATCTGCAGGCTGCACTTCCCTTCCCCGGATACCGACCGCGCCGTAACTGTCAAATCCCTTGACATGGCCCCCGGAGATTCCCACATACACAGTATGAATCTCGACTCCTGCCGCAGTCTCCGCCATTCTTACAGCATCTCTGATAGAGGATACCGTTGCTTCTATATCCACAACTACACCCTTTCTCAGGCCGGTTGAAGGCGATACGCTCATGTTCCGGAACTCCAGTGCTCCATCGGCAATTTCACCGACTATGGCACAGATCTTGGTTGTCCCGATATCAAGACCTACAAGAATATTCCCGTTTTTCATTCAACAACCATATCTGCTATGGGTTTTACCACAGCCCTGTTCGCAAAGCGCAGGTCGATATACTCCACAGGGATACCCCTGCTCCTGACTTCCTCCTCAAGAACTGCAAACCGTTCGAGTTTCTGTTCGTATTCCCCGTTCCCGAACTTGACATGGGTTCCGTCAACCATTAATGTCAGCTCTTCCGGCCTGTCGGCAATGATCTCGATCTGATCCCTCTCTGCTGCAAAGCCTTGTTCGTTCATGACTTTTGCAAGTCTTACTGCTTCTGCAAAACCCTCCTTGTGCCGGAACGGGTCTCCGGTAATCACCGGGAGAAACGGGATGGAATCCCCCCGCAGTTCTTCCAGGAGAGCCCCTTTCTCATCCACGAGAAACAGATGGCCCTTCATGTCCAGGAGCGCAAACGGCTCCGCCTCTTTGATCACCAGGGAAAGGGTATCCGGAAATTGTTTCCGCACCTGTACCGAACGTATCCAGGGTGACTTGAGCAGGTGTTCGCTTACCGAGCTTTCCGAGAGCACCAGGAGGCTGTCGTGGAAATATACTCCTGACAAGGCGCGCAATTCCTCATCAGTAAGATGTCTGTTTCCGCTGAATACAATCCGGGTAATTGGGAGCAGTTTGACCTGCTGTATTGAATGCACCATAAAATATACGCCGACAGAGATACCGAGGAGCAGGATTATTACCGCACTTTTCCGGAGCATACCGGATACCTTCGTCTTTCTGTTCTTCTTCATTCTCCTAAGATTCATTCACCACACCACTGAGAATCTCTTCAATAAGCGCGGGGAAACTCAACCCCGCGAGACCTGCTATTTTGGGGAGGAGGCTCGTCTCCGTCATACCCGGTATTGTGTTGACTTCGAGGACAAATGGATTCCCGTGCCGGTCGAGCCTCAGATCCACACGGGTAGCGCCCCTGCATCTGAGGGCAGTGTGGGCATCAAGGGCTGTATGTTTCGCCTTTCCGTATGCTGCTTCGTCAATCTCAGGGGGCAGGATATACTGGGTTAGGCCAGCGGTATACTTGGCTTCATATGAATAAAACTCAAGTGACGGTCTCACTTCAACACCGCCGAGTGCCTTCCCGTTGAGTATGCCTATGTGTATTTCCCTGCCTTCGATGAACTCCTCAACAATCGCCCGTGAGCCGTACGAATATGTTTTGTCAAGCGCCGCCTCCAGGTCTTCCTCCTTGGTGACGATACTCACCCCGATACTCGAACCTTCTGCCGCCGGCTTTACAACCCAGGGCAGGGGGAAATCCGTACCCTGCATTCCTTGTTCCTTCCTCAGGACCACAAACCGGGGAACCGGTATCCTGTGGTGAAGAAAAATCTTTTTCGACGCCTCCTTATCCATTGCAAGGGCAGATGCCAGGACATCAGACCCTGTATATGCAATACCGAGCACCTCGAGCATTCCCTGTACAGAACCGTTCTCCCCGTATCCTCCATGAAGCGAAAGAAAGGCGATCTCAATCTCTTCCTTTCTGAGTACCTCGCAGATGTCCTGTCCGACATCTATCGCAACAGCGCGGTATCCCAAGCCTGTGAGTGCCTGATAAACCGCGGTGCCACTCCGGAGCGACACTTCCCTCTCAGCGGATAGCCCGCCCATCAGCACCCCTATCTTCCTGTCAGTCAGCAATTTCTTTCCCCAGAATCTTTATCTCAGGTTCAAGCAGTATCCCGAACCTCTTTTCGACCCTCAGTGCAACCAGTTCCATAAGCTTCAGAAAATCCGAAGCGTTCGCGTTTCCTCGATTGACAAAAAAATTTGCGTGCACTTCGCTTACCTCTACCTCACCGATTTTTGCACCCTTGCATCCGGCTTCATCGAGGAGCTTCCCTGCCGATGTGCCGGGAGGGTTTTTGAAAACGCATCCGGCAGAAGGTTCCCAGATAGGCTGTCTTTCCCGCTTCGTCCGCAGGAATTCTCCTATCCGTTGTGATACCGCCTCGGCATGGTCTTTTTTCAGGCATATCTCCGCCCCGAGTATGAACTCGTCAGACTTGATACCGGAAGTTCTGTACCCGAAGGCTATTTCGTCGGATCTGCGCCGGGAGGCAATGCCTTCCCTGTCCATCATCTCAAGAGAGACGAGAACATCCCGAATCTCATACCCGAACGCGCCGGAATTACCGCAGATCGCTCCCCCGACTGTTCCGGGGATTCCCGCAAGCCCTTCCAATCCCGAATATCCATGCTCCTGGGAGAAACGGACGAGCCTTGAGAGCACTGCTCCGGCGTCTGCATGGATGTATACGAATTCGTTTTCCTCACGGAGAACCTCAATCTTTTTCAGAGACCTGAGCAGCACGACTGCGCCCTCGATGCCACCATCCCTTATCAGAACATTCGTCCCGCTGCCCAGAGCGATACAGGGGATGTTGCCTTTCTTCAGGTTCAGGCGGATAACCCTGAGCGAATCAAGGTCCTTTGGCAGAGCAAAGATTTCCGCGGATCCTCCGATACGCAGCGAGGTATAATCTCTCATCGGTTCCATAAACCGGACCTCTCCTTCAAATAATCCTTCAGCAAACAGAGCCCTGAACCGGTCATCCTTCATTCTTTTCCTGTAATTTCCTCAGCAACTCTTCGCCGGTCTGCCAGACATTCCCGGCCCCGAGGGTAAGCAGGATATCGCCCTCTTTGCACTGCTCAAGCCCATAGGCAATCGCCTGTTCACGGTCTCTGAGATACAGGATATTCCGCTGCCCTGCCCCCCTGATCTTCCTGCAAAGCTTCATCGTGCTCACCCCCCGCACCGGCTTCTCCCCTGCGGGATAAATCTCGAGAAGCAGGAGCATGTCAGCGGCATGAAATGACACCGCAAATTCGTCCATAAGGTCTTTGGTCCTGGTGTACCGGTGCGGCTGGAAAAGGACAACCAGTCTTCCGTGCCTCCGTTTCCCTGAAAAAAGTCCTTCCCTGATCGCTTTTAGCGTTGCCCTGATCTCTGTTGGATGATGTCCGTAATCATCATAAATTTTTATTCCTCCTGCCTCGCCCTTGAATTCCAGCCTTCTCTGGATGCCGCTGAATCCCCTGAGTGCATCCTTCACAAGCGCTATGTCCAGGTTAAGCACCAGAGCAACCCCGATTGTCGCCAGGCTGTTCAGGACATTATGGAATCCGGGGACAGGAAGTTCGAAGTTTCCGAGTTGCAATCCCTTATAGACCGCGTCAAAGGTTACCGACATAAAACCTTTCCTGATGTTCTCTGCATAGAGTTCCGCCTTCCTGGTAAGCCCATAGGCAAGATACCGCCTCTCGACAAACGGGAGGAGTTCCCGGAGATGTTTGTTCTCGATACAGATCACCGATGTGCCGTAAAAAGGCACCTTATTGATAAACGCGAGAAATGCCTCCTTTAATGATTCCATGGTCCTGAAAAAATCCATGTGTTCCCTGTCGATATTCGTAACGACCGAAATGGTAGGAGAGAGCTTGAGAAACGACCCGTCGCTCTCGTCTGCTTCTGCAACAAGAAACTCTCCTGTGCCGAGCCTTGTATTGCTTCCCAGCGCCTTGAGTTTCCCTCCGATTACGACCGTAGGGTCGAGTGCGTTCTGCGCAAGAACAGTCGCAATAAGGGATGTCGTAGTAGTCTTCCCATGGGCTCCTGCAACGAGTATCCTGTATTTGAGGTTGCCGACAAGATTCGTAAGCTCGGCGAGCATCTCGGCCCGCGGGATGACAGGGATTGATCTCCTCCGTGCTTCAGAGACTTCAGGGTTTTTCCCCGCAACGGCGGAGGAGACCACCAGGACATGAGCATCGTCGATATTCTCAGCCCTGTGGCCGATATGGACCTTGATTCCCAGAACCCGCAAGCGGGTTGTTGCCTCTGATTCCCGCAGATCCGAGCCGGTCACTTCATAGCCAAGGTTGTGAAGCAGTTCTGCAATACCCGACATCCCGATGCCCCCGATGCCGACAAAATGTATTACCCTGTATCGCTCAAACATGCGCATTCCCTTCCTGCTGCCCGTTGCGCCTGGAATGTTTCATCAGGCTTAGTGCGATATCCACAATTTTTTCGCAGGCATCCGGTCTGCCGATCGTCCTCGTGTTTTTTCCCATCTCGATTCTCAGGGATTCATTGAGATACAGCTCCCGAATCGCTTCTGCCAGAACTTCCCCTTTCAATTCCCGGTCCGGGATCATCTTCGCCGCCCCTATTTCAACAAGCCTCCTTGCGTTGAACTCCTGATGGCTGCCTGCTGCATAGGGATACGGGACCAGGATGGATGGTTTGCCGAGGGTGGTTATTTCTGCAAGCGTCGTCGCCCCTGCCCGTGACACCACGATATCCGCCACTGCATACGCCTCGCCCATCTGATAAACAAAGGGAGTGATTGTCCCCCTGAATCCTGCCTTCCGGTATGCCTCCCGTACATGTTCATAATCCCGCGGCCCGGTCTGATGGAAGAACTGGATCTTGTCTTTCAGGTCGTAGAGATGATTCAGTGCGTCCACCATAGCCGCATTGATACTCCGGGCTCCGGAACTCCCTCCGAAGGCGAACACGGTGAATAAACCTTCATCGAGAGAAAAAAGCCGGTATGCAGACCCGATGTTCCCTTTCATCACCTGCAACCTGACCGGGTTGCCGGTGAGAAAAGTCTTTTCCCGGGGGAAAAAAGAAATACTCTCATGGTAGGTAACACAGACGGCGTTCACGAACCTGCCGAGTATTTTGTTGGCAAGTCCGGGTATCGAATTCTGTTCCAGGATCATCGTAGGGACTGACATGAAATGCGCAACAAGCACACAGGCACCCGATGCATATCCCCCCACTCCTATCACCATATCAGGCTTGACCGTCTTGAGAATGCGGTATGAATCGACCATTGAGAGGAAAGCCTTGAATAGTGACCTGATCTTTTTCATCGTGGATACTCCCGCAATCCCTTCCGCCCGGACATACCTGATAAGGTATCCTTCTCTCGGCACCACCCTCGCTTCAATACCATGCTCAGTTCCCACGAATACCACTTCTGCAGCGGCATTCCTCTGCTTCAATCCTTCCGCGACGGCAAGTCCCGGGAAGAGATGTCCGCCTGTGCCTCCTCCTGCTATGATCACCCGCATAGACCTTTCATTGTCCCGAATGCCTGCTGGTTGCTATCTGGTCCCATACAGTGTCCGTCTCGCTTTTCTTCTCGCCAGGATATCCCGGTTCATATCCGGCATCTCGCTTCTCTCTTCCCCTCTCGAAATATTGAGGAGTATCCCGACTGCGATCATATTCACCAGGAGAGAGGAACCTCCATAGCTGATAAACGGCAAAGGCAGTCCTTTCGTAGGAACCATGCCGGTTGCGACTGCAAAATTGATGAGCGCCTGAAGCGCGATCATCAGGGAAAGTCCTGTGGCAAGATAATAGACGAACTGGTCTTTGGCCCTGTATGCGATCGCTATGCCCTTGATGAAAAGCAGGAGGAAGAGGGCGATGACAACCGTTACCCCAATGAATCCAAACTCTTCCCCGATGATGGAAAAGATGAAATCCGTATGGGACTCCGGCAGGTACGCGAGCTTCTGTTTCGAACTCCCGAGTCCTACTCCGGTGAGTCCTCCGCTTCCCAGTGCGATAAAAGACTGGATGAGCTGGAAACCGCTTCCCTGCGGATTGTCCCACGGATTGAGAAATGAGGTTATCCTTTTGAGGCGATAAGGCTGCATCGCAAGCTTTACCACAACAGGGAGGGCCAGAACAAGGAGCCCCGCGATATACCTGAGCCTTACGCCCGAGAGAAAAAGCATCGCAAAGGTAAGAAACGCGAGGCTCATTGCCGCCCCGAAATCAGGCTGTTTGAGAATTGCGATCTCAAACACGAGCATGATCAAAACCGGTTTCAGGAACGAGAGGAAGCTGTCGGTCCTGAAGCCGGGCAGAGACATATATCGTGCAAGGAATATTACCATGGCAAGTTTCACCAGTTCTGAAGGCTGGAAGGTCGAGGGCCAGACTTTGAGCCACCTCTGCGCCCCGCCGGCGGACGTGCCGATGCCCGGCACAAAAACAAGAATCAGCAGTACGAAAGAGAAGATCAGGAGAGGGATAGATATCTTTTTCATGAAGCCCGTACTCATTCTGGAGGCAAAAAACATGAAGCTCATTCCTATAAAAATGGTGAAGAGATGCCTTTTGAAATAATAGAATTCCGTCACTCCCCTCTTTGCAAGGACAGGGGTAACCACCGAAGTAGTACTGTAGATCATGAGAGCTCCCAGTCCTGTCAGGAGCAGGGTTCCGAGCAGCACCAACCTGTCATATCTTCCTGCCATCATGCGCGGATCTCCGAAACAAAGGCCTTGAACTTTCTTCCCCGGTCTTCGAAATTATCGAACATATCAAAACTTGCGCAGGCAGGGGAGAGAAGGACGACGTCCCCCGGTGCAGCGATATCCCTTGATATTTGAACCGCCTCACCGAGATCCCGTGCCATGAATGTCCGGGTCAGGTCTCCCAGCGCCCTGCGTATTTTTCCTGCAGCTTCACCGATCAATACAAGAGCCTTTACCTTTTGCTTCACGAGCGGTCTGAGAAGGGAGAACTCTCCCGCCTTGTCTCTTCCCCCTGCAATCAGTATTACCGGTCCGGAAAAACTTTCGACTGACTTGATAACCGCAGCCACGTTGGTGCCTTTAGAATCGTTGTAATATTTCACTCCGTCAGACTCCCTCACGAATTCGAGCCTGTGTTCCAGTCCGGCAAATTCCCGTAACGAATTTCTCACCGCTTCCAGGGGACACCCTGCAAGGAGAGCCATGGCTGAAGCAGCCATGGCATTCTCCAGGTTATGGACGCCTTGGATTCGGATCTCATCCACCTGGATAAGGGGAAGGGCAGAGAGAACAGAGGACAATGCCGGGATTCTGCAATAAATCAAACCCTCTTTCGCGTAGACCCCTTCCACCTCTCCGCAACGACTGAAGAAAAAGACCCTTGGTTTTTCATGTTTGACCGCCAGCTTTTCATGCATGATCTTCACTGTCTCAGGGTCATCATGGTTTATGACCAAAAAATCCTCCCCCGTCTGGTTCTCGAATATCCTTGCCTTTGCGTCGCCGTATTCCCTGATTGAAGGATACCTGTCGAGATGATCCGGGGTTATATTCACGATCACCGCTCCCCGAGGTCTGAATTCGCTGATGGTTTCGAGCTGGAAGCTCGATATTTCTGCGACAATATAGTCAGGAACCGAAAGCTGACCGCTTCCGGTTTCAGAGGCGCCTCTCTTCACTATTTCCCCGGACAGTGCGTATCCTATATTTCCGCCGAGCACCGTAGGGAATCCTCCCTTTTTCATCATGAAATCAAGGAGGGCCGCGGTAGTAGATTTCCCGTTTGTTCCGGTAACACCAAGGAAATGCGGCACCCGACCGGAAGCCCGGGAAGAATCACGGATAATACGGTAGGCGAGTTCAAGTTCGCCGATAACCGGGATGCCTCTCGCACCTGCACTTCTCAGTTGCGGCAGATCAGAAGATACCCCGGGGCTTACCACAATCATGTCCGCATTCAGGAAGAGATCGTCCGGATGTGATCCAAGGACCGGGCGAACCGCGGGATTCAGTTGAGTTATGAACTTCCCAAGGTCTTTTGCCTCTTTTCTGTCTGTGACCGTTACAAGAGCGCCCAGACCAGCGAGCAGATTTGCTGCGCCGACACCGCTCCGTGCAAGGCCGACTACCGTGATTTTTTTATCCCTGAGTGTCATGGTTCTTTTTCTCGGCTACCCGGTAATTCTTCTTGATGCTCTTCTTTTTTGCGATCGTCTTCTTCGTGATCTTTTTCTTTACAACCGCCTTCGTCTTTTTCTTTGCAAGAGACTTCTTGGCGAGCACCTTCTTGCCGGTCTTTTCGCCTTTGGCACTCTTCACGTCCGTCCCCGCTCTTTTGCCGGAAGGAGTCTTTTTCACAGCAGTGATATCGTTCTGTGTTTTCGTAACAAATAGGGAAGGGGCTTCCTTGTGCTCCATGATATCGAACCCCTTGCTGATGAGGGCCTCTGATTCTTTCCAGAGAGTCGACCGGTCCGGGCTCCCCAGGAGGGCTATGACAATCGTCTCGTCATTCCGTTCAGCGGCACAGACAAAACAATGACGGGCTGACCGCGTATATCCGGTCTTTCCTCCGACCAGGTCCTCTTCCGACCAGAGGAGCCTGTTCGTATTCTTCACAGAGAGCATTCTGCCCCTTTCGGTCGTCACGTGCGCCATCCGGGTGCCGATTATTTCCTTCAGCGTCGGGTAGCGCAACGCATGACCCATTATCTTTGCAAGGTCTGACGCAGTCGTGAACTGACCGCGTCCGGGAAGTCCGTTGGCATTGACAAAACGGGTATTCCGGGCCCCTATCTCTCTGGCTTTCCGGTTCATAAGGGCAACGAACTTCTTCTCAGAACCGGAAACCGCTTCAGCCAGTGCGACGGCGGCGTCATTTGCAGACCCGATCAGGGCGGCGTACAGGAGTTTCTCGACGGTGACTTTTTCACCCGACCGGAATCCTGCCCTGTGGGGAGGTGTGCCGGCAGCATTCCTGCTGATCGTGACGACATCCTGAAGATCTGTATTCTCGAGCGCCAGCATGGCAGTTATCAGTTTCGTCGTACTTGCGGGCGGACGCTTGAGGTCCGGATTCTTCCCGTAGAGGAGATTCCCCGTCGTTGCATCCATAACCGCTACGGCCTGCGACCGGAAGTTTTCGGCAGAGAGGGGCGAGGGAAGGAAGAAGCAGGCAACAAAAAGGAAGAAGGGGAAAATGAACGGACAGAGTAGTGCGATCTCCCCTGCGCCCTTTGCTGGTATCGGTTTTCTTATCATCCTCACCTCACTTTCAAGGTTGCCAGGCTTAAAAGCGCCAGCATAATTCCAATAATCCAGAACCGTACAATAACCTTTGGTTCAGGCCATCCCTTCAGTTCGAAATGGTGGTGGATAGGAGCCATTTTGAATATCCGTTTCCCCGTGAGCCTGAACGATCCTACCTGCAGAATGACCGAAATGGTCTCGATCACAAAAATCCCCCCGACAACAGCAAGGACAATCTCATGTTTGGTTATGACGGCAAGAGTACCGAGCGCACCGCCAAGGCTCAGAGACCCGACATCTCCCATGAAAACATCCGCGGGATATGAGTTGAACCAGAGGAATCCGAGGGCTGCGCCAAGCATCGCCCCGCAGAAGACCGTCAATTCACCGGTACCCGGCAGATACATGACCTGGAGGTACTGTGCGAGTCCCTTGTGACCGGAAATATAGACAAGAACACTGTTCGCGAGCACAGCAACGGCAACCAGTCCTATTGCGAGGCCGTCAATCCCATCGGTAAGATTCACGGCATTGGACGAACCGACCATCACAATGATCGAAAACGGGATATAGAGCATCCCGAGATCAAAAAGCCACTTCTTGAAGAACGGGACACTCAATACATCGGTATAGGGGTCCTTCGGATTCATATAGAGGAAAATCCCGATTATGAGTGCAAAGAGTATCTGCAGCCCAAACTTCTGATACGCCCGGAGGCCCTGGTGGCTCTTTCCGGCAATTTTCAAATAATCGTCGAGAAACCCGATTGCACCGAACCCGACCAGCGCCACGATCATTGTCCAGATATAGATATTCCTGAGGTCCCCCCAGAGAAAAACCGAGACGAGAATGGAGAGGATTATGAGTATGCCTCCCATGGTCGGTGTCCCTGCTTTCCCGATATGAGCTTTCGGGCCATCATCCCGGATATGCTGCGTCATGCTGAATTTTTTCAGACGATTGATTATCCAAGGGCCCAGGATCAGCGCTATGATCATGGCAGTAAGCACGGCAAGTGCAGTCCGGAAGGTAATGTACCTGAAGACATTCAGGGGAGAAAACCAGGGGTGCAGATTATATATGAAGTCGTATAACACTATCCCTCTCTACGGGCCATCGGCCAGCACCCTTTCCATGCGCATCCCCCTCGAACCTTTCACGAGCACCGTATCGCCGGCATTCCAGATTCTTTTCAGCAAGTTACCCGCCTCTTCAGATGTCGTGGCGGTGAGCACAGTTCCCGGATACTCAGATGCTGCATACGCCATGAGCGGGCCCACTGCGATAAAGACATCCACAGAGAGTTCTGTCAAGAGTCTGCCGATCTTTCTGTGTGCCTCCTCTCCGTAGATCCCCAACTCAAGCATGTCACCGAGCACTGCTACGGCTCTCCCCTTTTTAATTCTTACCAGTTCTCTGAGCGCTGCTTCCATAGAGGCGGGATTGGCGTTGTATACATCGCTGATGACCCGGATGCCGTCCATTTCCCTCATCTGCAGCCTCATAGGAACCCCGGTAAATGACTCTATCCCTTCCCGTATGTGGGCGAGATCAATCTCAAGGAGATATCCGACTGCTGCTGCTGCAAGGATATTGGAGATGTTAAACGCACCTGATATTTTCGGGTGTACCCGGAGGGATTCGGTCCCTCTGAAAAGAATCTGAAAACAGGAACCCGTATCATACAGCTGTATATCGACCGCACGGACTTCGGCCTCCTGATGAATGCCGTACCTGATCACCCTGCCGCGATACCCTGAGTGGTCGAGCCCTTCCATGAGAAAAAGGTCGTCGGCATTCACCACAATGGTATGGACATACCCGAGGATTTCAAGTTTCGTGTTCCGGATCGTCTCCAGGTCCCTGAAACTCTCCAGATGGGTATAATTAATATTTGTTACCACTCCGATGCCGGGTGCGGCAATTGTGCACAATTCATGAATGTCCCCAGGCGCGCTTGCACCCATTTCGAGCACAATCATCTCCTCCGTATCACTGACTCCCGCAAGACTCAGAGGCAGCCCGATCTGGTTGTTCAGGTTCCCGGTGTTTTTCAAAATGGAGTGTACGGTACCGAGAACCGCTGCTATGAGTTCTTTTGTGGTCGTCTTTCCGTTTGAACCGGTTACCGCAATAACCGGGATATCCCTCTTTATGCGCATATGGCGGGCAATCGCATGCAGTGACTTGAGTGTATCCTCAACAAGGATGAGAGTCTTATCCCGGGCAAAGCAGGGGGGTTCCCTGTGTACAACAGCACCGCCTCCACACTCCAGGGCCTTTTCCAGAAAGTCATGCCCGTCAAAATTCTTCCCGCGCAGCGCAATGAACAATTCGCCTGCCCTTATCGTCCTTGAATCTATTGCAATGCCCGGGAAAACCTCCTGCCCACGGGCCATAACTTTCCCCTGCGTTGCCGCAATAACGTCGTCTATGCTTATCGTTCCCATCAGCCTTCTCTCAGAACACTCCCCCGCGATCATGATTCCCTTGGCGTTCCTGCTCTGTCCTTCAGCACCTCCTCGATCACTCCCCTGTCGCTGAACCGATGCCGTACCCCTTTGATCTCCTGATATTCTTCATGCCCCTTGCCCGCCACAAGAATTATGTCACCCGCTCTCCCCATATGTATCGCCCTCCGGATTGCTTCACGCCGGTCAGGCTCGACAAGATAGTTCCTCCGTATGACACCTGCCTCGATATCCCGGATAATGGATTCCGGCTCTTCCGACCGCGGATTGTCAGAGGTGATGATCACAAAATCGCTCAGGGTGCTTGCGATCCGCCCCATCTTCGGCCTTTTGCCACGGTCCCTGTCACCCCCGCAACCGAATACCGTGATAATGCGGGGAGCTTCATCCTTCGTCCCTGTCCCTGAGTTCCTTTTCAGAAGTTCCCTGGCAGTCTGAATCAGCCGTTCGAGGGCGTCTTCCGTATGTGCGTAATCCACAACACAGAGAAAATCCTGGCCCGTCTCAACTTTTTCAAACCTTCCCCTGATGGAGGACACCTTATGGATACCCTGGATTATGGCTTCCCATGAAATCCCGAGCGAAACCGCAGCACCAGCCGCGGCAAGAATGTTATAAACATTCGGCGTACCTGCAAGCGGGGACAGTATCTCAAAGGTATCCCCCTGGAATGATACCGTGAACCGCAGTCCTTCGGAGGAAGTCACAATATTCTGTGCAAGAAGGTCTGCCTTTGTTTCTATCCCGTATGTGATGATCTTCCCGGTATCGCCTTCTTCCGCCCTTATGGCGAGAGATAATTTCAGACCGGATGCGTCGTCAAGGTTGATCACGGCAGTGCCTGTTTTCAGCAGGAGCTCCGTAAATAACCGCGCTTTGGCGTGAAAATAGTCATCCATGGTCTTATGGAAATCCAGATGATCCCTGGTTAGGTTCGTGAATATTGCAGTGCGAAATGTGGTTTCATCCACTCGGTACTGCGCGAGTGCATGTGATGAGATTTCTGATACTACATAACGGCAACCGGCCAGGAGCATCTCTTTCAGCAGACCCTGAAATTCGGTGGACTCGGGAGTGGTATGGAGGGCAGGGGAACCCTGACCTTTTATCATATAGTGAATGGTGCCGATCAGTCCAACGTCCTCGCCCGCCGCCTCGAGTATGGACTTAAGGAGGTAAGATGTGGTAGTCTTTCCGTTAGTTCCGGTTATCCCGATCAGGCAGAGACTTTCCGATGGCCGTTCATAAAAGTTATTCGCCAGGCACGCAAGGGCTTTTCTGCTGTTGTTCACCCGGACATATTGTATCCCGGGAAACCGTTCCCGTATCTCCTCTTCATGGACAACAGCGACTGCTCCCCGGGCTATTGCCCTGTCAAGAAAATTATGACCGTCATGTTTTTCACCCCGTATCGCAACAAACATATATCCGTCTTTCACCTTGCGCGAGTCGTATGTTATACCCTTGATATCGGGTGCCGGCCCCGTGGTGCCGCCTTGCAAAATCCCTGCTGCTCCCGTTTTTACATAGTCGCAATCCCTGATGATATCCTTCATCATCATCGCGACACTACAAAATGAGCCTGCTGGGCTTTATCGTCCCTCGGTATCTCCATATATGATAAGGCCTGGTTCGCTATCGCCCGGAAAACCGGAGCTGCAACGACTCCGCCGTAAATCTGCCCTTTCGGTTCATATACCACAACGATCATCGCGATCCTCGGGTTGTCAGCAGGCACAAAACCGACGAAGGAACTTACATATTTTTCCTTAGAGTATCTCTTGGTTACCGGATTGATCATCTGTGCCGTCCCCGTTTTGCCTGCTACAGGGTTGCCGTCTACTGCTGCGCTCTTCCCGGTACCTCCCTCTTCGGTTACCATCGCGAGGATATCCCTGAATGTCGCTGCAGTACCTGATGAAAGGACGCGGTGTCTGTCCGCATTCCTGAAAGAGGCAACGACCTCTCCCGACGGGGCAAGAATCTCCGAAACAACATGGGGTCTTACCAGATAACCTCCGTTTGCGATCGCAGCATATGCCCGGAGAATCTGGAGGGGAGTTACTGCAACCTCCTGTCCGATCGAGATCGCCCCCATAGACGTACCGGACCAGCGTTCAGGGGGATATATCCAGCCGGATACCTCACCCGGAAGGTCTATACCCGTCTTTTCGCCTATTCCCATGAGTTTTGCGTATTGGTAAATTCGTTCTTTCCCGAGTTTCATGCCGATCATGATCGAGCCGACATTCGATGATTTCTGAATGACTTCGCGAAAAGTGAGCATCTCATATTCATGTACGTCCCTGATATTCTTGCCACCGACAGTAATGCTCCCCTTGCTCACATCAAACAGGGTCCCCGGTTTCACAATCTTTTCCTCAAGTGCTCCGACGCCGACAATAATCTTAAATGTCGATCCCGGCTCATAACAATCGGTTATAGCCCTGTTCCTCTTCTCTGAATCAGAGGCCGAGCCGCCTCTGTTCGGGTCGTATGCAGGCCGGTTCGCAAGGGCCAGGATTTCGCCGGTAAACGGGTCCATCATTATTGCCGTTGCCGAGGCTGCCCGCCACTGTATCATCGCTTTTTCAATCTCGCTTTCAAGAATCCATTGCAGGCCTTCGTCGATGGTAAGCACGAGGCTGTTGCCATTTGTCTCCGTCACCACTCCTGACGAGAGGATTCTGCCGTTTGCGTCTCTCCCCACAACAACTTTGCCCCCTTTTGTCTTCAAATATTTGTCGAACTTCAGTTCTATGCCTTCGAGGGCCTGATTGTCTATGCCCACAAAGCCGAGGACATGGGAAGCAAGCATCTTCTTGGGGTAAACTCTCTTTGCTTCAGTCAGAAAGCCAAGTCCTTCGATCTCCATGTCCCTGATCTTCTCAGTGGTTTCCGGATCGAGCTTCCGTTCTATCCAGAAGAAACGGCCGCTGTCCGGAATTTTTGTGCGGATGAGCTGCGGGTCCTTCCTGATCAGCGTTGCAAGTTTCCCGATATCCCCGTCATTCCATTCAAGCATTGCAGGATCACCGTAGAGGGATTCAAGGTCGAGGTTCAGCGCAAGTTCCCTGCCGTTTCTGTCGAAGATCACCCCCCGTCTTGCCTGCACATCCTCAACTTTACTGTGCTGCTGCTTTGCTCGTTCGGAAAGCCGGTTATGGCTGAGGATCATCAGGTCGACGAGACGCAGGGAGATCAGGATAAAACTGAAGACAATTGCAGTATTAAGTATTACCGCCCTCTTCCTGGTCAACCCCCCACCTCAACTATGTCTGCGTCTTAGCTCAACGCCTGTGCTCGAGCGACGCTTTGTACGGTAAATATCCCTTTTGGGTATCGATATAAATTACTTTGAGCCTGTCAGGCATCACAAACGCTTCCCCATCGTTCCTGGATGTCTGAAGTTTCGCGAAAGAAAGGAGGCTCGTCCTTTCCGCAAGGAGCAATTTCCTCTCTTTAAGCTGCCGGACCTTCTGTTCCTCAAGGGCTCCCAGGCTGTATTCCAGTTTCAGGAAACTCGATCTCAGGTATACGAGTCCGAATGCACAGATCACCAGGAAGAGAATCAGGAGCGGCTTGATTATGAATGAAAGCAGCGCGCTCCTCCCCCTATACATCATGTCTCTCCGCTGCTCTCAGTTTCGCACTCCTCGATGAAGGATTTGCCCGGAGTTCTTCCAGCCCCGGTGTGAGCGGTTTCTTGGTGATGATTCTGAATGCGTTCTGCCTTGCTTTTTCTGCAAAAAAATGCTTAACTTTTCTGTCCTCCAGAGAATGGTATGAAATTACGCAGACCCTTCCTCCTCTTTTCAGCACCCTCACGGATGCATCAAGCCCCGCATTGAGCTGGTCTAATTCTCTGTTAACCTCGATTCTCAATGCCTGGAATGTCCGCGTTGCCGGATGCACCCTGCCCCTCTTCCCATATACGGAAGCGACAGCATCTGCGAGTTCCGAGCAGGTATCAACCGGCTTCCTGCTTCGCCGGTTCACGATCGTCTGCGCTATTCTGCGCGCCAGGCGTTCCTCGCCAAATTCCCTGAGGATTCTTTCAAGTTCTTTCCCCGAATATCTGTTCACGACATCCCATGCCGAGACTGTCTGTTCCCTGTCCATCCTCATATCAAGACGCTCCTCTGAAAGAAAACTGAATCCTCTCCGGGCGTCCCGCAGCTGAACCATGGAAAGGCCGAGGTCAAAGAGGATACCGTCAACCTGGTCCACTCCTGCCCCGGACAGGAGCATCTCCAGCGCTGAGAACTCACCCTTCATAAAGACAACCCTTTCATCAGAAAGTCTTTCCCTGGCTATTTTCAAGGCATCCTCATCTCGGTCAATGCCGATGAGCCTCCCTGCAGGGCCAAGGAGTTTCGTAATATGTTCTGCATGCCCCCCCGAACCGATCGTTGCATCTACGTAAACCCCATCTGGCTTGGGCTTCAGCACATCGATTACCTCAGCCCGGAGAACAGGAAGATGGAGTATTTTCATTCCTGGTGCGCAGCCCGCTCTGGAAAAATACCCGGGAATCCCGGGATATAGATCTCGTCATCTTTTCCCGGACGGTCATTCATCAGACTCCCATGCCGTATGGTTATAGACCATAGGCAGCCAGTTTTTCCTCGATTGCTTTCCGGTCTAACCTCGCCGGGTCATACAACATGTCCCACTCGTTCCTGTCCCATAATTCGATCCTCTCTATCTGTCCTGCGAGAACCACATTCCCGTTGATCTTTGCATCTTCACGCAGGGCAGCCGGAACAAGGATTCGTCCCTGCTTGTCTATTTCTGTCTCAACTGCTGACGCAACCACCCGTCTCAGGTAATATCTGATGGCCTCATCTGATCTCGGCTTTGTCCTCACCTGTTCCTGGAGCCGGTGCCACTCCTCCATCGGATAGATGCAGAGACAATTGTCGAACAGGGCGTTTGTGATGAACAGTTTTGTGCTATAATTAGTGATAATAATTTCGCGGAAAGGAGCAGGGATGATGATCCTCCCTTTCGGATCAACCGTGTAGTAGTACTTACCTGAGAAAGCCGGCACCATTCCCTCCACTTTCTACCACTTTCTACCACTCAATAATAGTTACGGATAAAACGAATGTCAAGGAAAAAATAAATCTTCCCATATTCTGTATGGAATGCTGCAACAAACTACAACATATTGTTTGACCGGGAAATATTTGCAGATTCCGCAGAAGCGCGCGAATATCTCGGCTTCACTGTTCACCCGCCCAGGGCCAGCGAATATCACCGAACGGAAAATGTTCCCCGCAGCACTGTATGATATTGGAGAAGATCTGTCTGTGCATACTCATAAACTTTCCGGGCTCCTTTCTCTGCCCAATCCCGCAAAGCATTCCGGCAATGAGATGATGGTTTTCCGCTCTTTCCCCGGATATCTTTTCTGCAAACAATAATTCTTATTCACCGTCCCCGTGAAACAGCAACTGGCACAAGTTTTTCTATTGCAAAACCATCATTTTTGGCTTGACAAAAGGATTTCTTCCTTGATACTGTTATTTCAGCATTTATTGCCTTGCGCGTTTATCCATAAATCTCAAGAATGAAAGGGGGGAAAAGTCAGATGACAAAAGCAGAGTTGATCGACAAGATCGCATCAGGCACGGGATTAAGCAAGGCAGATGCATCCCGGGCTCTTGATTCCACATTAAACGCTATACGATCCGCCATGAAAAAAGGGCAGAAAGTGACCCTTGTCGGCTTCGGTACTTTTTCAGTAACGAAAAGGAAATCCAGAAAGGGCCGCAATCCGAGAACCGGCGATGTTATTACTATTCCTGCAGCAAAAATCCCGAAATTTACGGCTGGAAAAGCTCTGAAAGACGCCGTTAAATAAATGTTCATGCCTTATTGTTTCGAAGAAGGGGGCAGGATGTGTCTCCCCCTTCTTCGAAAACCTTCATACTTACTGTCACTCCGGTAAAAGGAGGGTTGCCATATGCTTGTAGAATTCAGCATTATCCCCATCGGCATTGGTAGCAGCCTCGGAGCTCAACTTGCCGAAGTTCTGAAACTCGTAGACGCCAGTGGACTTCCTTACAAGCTCAATCCCATGGGCACTGTTGTGGAAGGCGAATGGGAAGAAATCATGAAACTCATAAAGAAGTGCCATGGGACGGTTATAAGAAAAAATGACCGGGCAGTCACAACGATAACCATAGACGACCGCAAGGGCAAACCGAACCGTCTCGAACTGAAGGTGAAGTCGCTCGAAAAAAGAGTCGGGAAATCACTGAAAAAATAACCTCCTCAGGAAATCCGGGAACCCACAAACCGCTCCTCATCTTCGCGTGATTTCAGGCGGCCGCTGAGTTTTTCATCGAGAAGCTCCTTGAGAATCTTTGCATAAAGCGGCCCCGGAGGAATTCCCATTCTCTGCAAATCCTTGCCGGTGAGAATCGTCCTGATGTTCCTCAATTCTGTAAGATAATGAGAAATGACTCTCTGCTTCTTTCTGTCCTTGCTTAACGCCATTGCGAAAAGCACTGTCTCGAGATCGAGCTTGATCAGCAAGGCATAGGTATCCACAGGGTTATCCAGGGGGAGCCTTCTCAGGAGATCTCTTACCCGGGACAACCCTCTGACGATGAGTTCTCTTGCTTTCGGTGGCGGAGAAAGCCTGTCGAGCACACTCCTCGCCTCTTCCTCCTTGAGTTCCGAAAGCAGAGCCATCAGGTAGAGGATGCCCCGGTCTGTCTTCTCCTCAAGGAAAAGGAGGTTAAACCAGGAGAGTGTTTCCTGCAGTGACCTGAGGGTTGTTTCGAGTTCCTCGGTAAAGACGAGGCCCGGGTGGATAACCTTGAGGAGGCCGTAAACAGAAAGCTTCTTCAGGGTTTTGATAGGGTCAGTCTCCTGGAACGAGAGGAGGAGTTCTTCGTAGAGCCTTGGTCCGGAAAGTTTTTCGAAGAGATTCATCTCGATCGTTGACCTGATCAGATTCTCCGTGTGCTTGCCGATCTTGAACCCGAACCGTTCTGAAAACCTGACCGCCCTGAATGCACGGGTCGGGTCTTCCACAAAACTGAGGTTATGGAGCACCCTGAGGGTCTTTTCGCGCAGGTCTCTCTGGCCTCCGAAAAAATCTATCAGGAGGCCGAAATCTCCCGGATTCAGTTTCACCGCAAGCGTATTGATGGTAAAGTCTCTCCGGTACAGGTCTTTCTTGATGGACGAAGTCTCAACCTTCGGGAGGGCGGCAGGGGATTCATAATATTCAGTCCTCGCAGTTGCAACATCAAGCTTTGTTCCTGTTGTGAAAATCTGTGCGGTGCCAAACTTCTGGTGTGTCCTCACTTTTGCATGCAACCGCTCCGCCAGGGCCCTTGCAAAGGCAATCCCCTCCCCTTCTACCACAATGTCCAGATCAAGATTCTCCTCCCCCCGGAGCAGGTCTCTGACTGAACCGCCGACAAGATATGCCTGGAATCCCTTTTGTTCCGCAACTTCCCCGGCAAGTTTCAGGAGGCTGAAGACATCTTCCGGAAACCGTTCCTTCAGCCAGGATGAGAGGTTCCTGCCGATTGTCTGTTTTTCCCTGGTTATGGTCTCACCGATTCTGCGCCTTCTTAAAAATTCCTCATAGAGCGTGCGGAGGAGATCCGTCCGCGTGATTGCTCCTACTATCTTTCCTTCCCTGATAACGGGCATGAACCTTTGATTCTGCTCGATCATGACCGTTTCGATCTCCCTGACCGGACTCTCAGGGACAACGGTACTGGCGTCGGTCGTCGCAAAATCTATCACCCTGCTTTTTCCGAATCCATGGTAAAGAGCCTTCTCAATGAACTCACGGGAGATAAGCCCGGCGTATCTCTCCTCCTTCAGCACCGGGAGGACATTCACCCCGTACCGCGTCATCATCGCCTCAGCCTCCTTGATGGAAAAGTCACCCGGTATCGTAATCACGGGCCGTGTCATGACATCCGATGCGACCTTGCCCGGCTTCACATGCTCTTTAATGCCCTCTATGAGAACGTCTTCTACCCCTTCGAGTGTCGCTTCCTTCACTGTGGCCGAAGCTGCGGTCGGATGCCCCCCCCCGCCGAACCTTTCCATGATCTTTGATACGTCGAGCTCCGGCACTTTGCTCCTGGCGACCAGCAGGATTTTCCCCTCCATTGCGAGGAGTACAATCACCGCGTCGATGTCATCCATATCCATCATGCGATGCGCAAGATGTGCTGCATCCCCGAGATACTGTTCGCAGGAGGCCTTTGCAATCTTCACCCGGATTCCCTTCACAACCTGTTCTCTCGCCGACCGGACGAGCTTATTCAGGATATCGAATTCCTCCATCGTCAGTTCCATCCTGATAAAGCTCGATACGATATTCAGATTTGCCCCTCTCTTCAGGAGGTAGGCGGCAGCGAGCATATCCCGTTCAGTCGTGGACGGGAAGAGCAGACAGCCTGTTTCCTCATAGATACCAAGGGCAAGAATCGTAGCTTCCATGGGGGTCGGATACCGTTTTCTGTTCTTCAGCATCTCGGTAAAAATCGTTGCTGTTGCCCCGACATTCTCAATCTTCTCCACCTCGCCCCGGATATCCCCTTTGCTGAAAGGATGGTGGTCGTAAATATGGATTTTCAGGTTCTTCTTCGGAAGGAGATCAGCAAACGGTCCGATCCTGGAGGGGATTTTTGTGTCTACAAGAATCAGCTTTGTTACCAGGGAAAGATCAATATCCCTGATGCGCCTGATCTCTATGGGCTCGAATGTCTCAAGAAAATCACGGAGTTTCTTTTCCTGGGAACCGGGAAACACGATCACTGCATCGGGATAGAGTTTCTTGGCTGCAATCATCGATGCGAGAGAGTCAAAGTCAGCATTGATATGGGATGTTATGATTTCCACGGTCTATTGTACCAGATTCGGAGAGGTCTTAATTTTTGTGATGCCAGTCTCATATCAGAAAGATTTCCTTTTATTGTTGCCCGGTCTCTTCCTCTTGAGCGCCCTTGCAAGAGACCTATACCCCAGGGTATTGAGAATATCGCTCTTTTCGAGCCAGCCCCGTCGTGCGATGGATACGCCGTATGCCATATAGTCAAACTGGGAGGTAACATGGGTATCAGTGCTTATTACCAGGGGGATTCCCATCTCCTTCGCCTTTTTTGCATAGATATCGTTCAGGTCCAGCCTGAGAGGATAGGCGTTGATCTCAATGGCCGTACCCGTAGCCCGTGCCGCTTTCAGAATTTCGTCCATATCCACATCGTAAGGGTCCCGTTCCCCGATAAGCCTCCCCGTTGGGTGTGCAATAACCGACACATGGGGATTCTTCATGGCGGAGATGAGCCTGGCGGTAATCTTGTCCCTGTTCTGACGGAAGCCGGAATGGATGGACGCAACCACAATATCCAGTGTCCTGAGGATTTCGTCCGGGAAATCGATCTCACCGTTGCCCCTGATATCGACCTCAGTGCCTGCAAGGAGTCTGAACCCCTTCAGACTTCTGTTCAGTGCGTCGATCTCTTTTTTTTCTTCGATAAGACGCTCCTCCGTTAATCCCCGCGCAATGCCAAGCCCCCGGGAATGATCGGTAATCGCGATATATTCATACCCCCGTTTCCGCGCTGCTTCGATCAGTTCGTCGAGGTCATGGCTGCCGTCGCTCCGTTTCGTATGGACATGGAGGTCTCCCCTGATATCCTTGAGTTCAACCAGCCCCGGCAGTTTTCCCCGGAGTGCGGCCTCTATCTCTCCCGAGTCTTCGCGCAGTTCAGGCGGAATATAGGGCAGACCAAGGTGACTGTATATCTCCTCCTCCTGAGCTCCCCCGAGTTTCTTGTTGTCCTTTTCCCTGAATATGCCGTACTCATTGATTTTCAGTCCGTCCCTCACCGCCATCTCTCTCAGACGGATGTTGTGTGCCTTGCTCCCGGTGAAATAGGCGAGCGCTGCCCCGAAACTCTCTTCCCCGACAACCCGGAGATCCACCTGCAATCCTTCCCGGATGATCACACTCGACTTCGTCGGGCCATGCATAAGGACCTCTTTCACCTGGGGAAGACGCACAAACGCATTCATCAGGGATTTCGGATCCTTTGACGTCGCAAGGATATCAATATCCTTAACCGTATCTTTCCACCGGCGAATGCTCCCCGCAATGCTTACCTTTCTCAAAGACGGATCCCTCCTGATCTGCTCCAGAATTTCATGTGCGATCGGCAGGACTCTGCCCAGCGGCTGTCTTTCCATCCCCCGCTTCAGCATGCTGATCCCTTTCAGGATATTCTCTTCTGTTTTTTGCTTGATTCCCGGCAATCCGCTCAGCTTACGTTCCCGGGCATACTGTTCGAGCTCTTCCAGAGAGGTTATGTGCAGGTGTTCGAAGAGGAGTTTTGCAGTCCTGGGGCCGAGTCCGGGAATGGCAAGGATGGCACTCAGACCCTCGGGGATTTCCTGTTTCAGATCTTTGTATGTCTGTATGCTTCCTGTTTCGGCATATTCCCGGATCTTTTCGGCAAGGTCCTGCCCGATGCCGGGGATCTTCAGAAGTTCTTCCCGGGGTAACAGGGATATATCATCTGCAAGCACTTCAAGGTTGAGCGCTGCCCTTCGGTAAGCACGTATCCGGAATGGGTTTTCACCCTTGATCTCGAGCAGGTCCGCTGTCTCATTGAAGATCCGCGCGATCTCCTGGTTCTTCATAAGAAAAGTATAGCAGGCCATGCCGGAAGACCCAAACGCCTTCCCATTCGCTCAAGCTGTTCTTATGTCAGATCCTTCAAATGAGCCCGGAAAAAATGGCGGGCCAATGATAAGACGACGACGCTCAGGACAAGGGCTGCCGCTGCACCCAGAGAGAATCCGCTCATCGCAAACCCTAACGCAGTCGCTGCTGCCGGGGGGTGTTCAGTATCGATAACCACCATAATAAAGATCGCCAGACCCACAGCAAGGGAATAGGCAAGGGCAGCAAAAAAAACCGTAGAATGGGGGATCAGGGCGCACAGGGAACCTATGCAAAGACCGATGGTATGTCCCCCTATGACATTTCTCGGTCTGGCAGTTATCATGCAGGGCATTGCAAATATGATGAAAGCGGTGGCACCGATCGATGCTATGATCACTGCATTCCGGAGGCTCAGGGCCAGCAGGACAATAAAAACCACGAACGTTGCGAGGAGACACTGGAAGACATAGTGTCTCCAGTACTGCCTCAATTCTTCAAACATCCTGCCGATCGGTCTGGTCATTGCATCATACCCGGTTTTGTATAATATTATACGATTTGGATAGATCATCCTCAAATTTTTCGCACGCCGCGCCCTCCACCTGCAATGCCGCATTCCTGGGCAGATTCAAAATTAATTCAACCCTTCATCAAGGAGGCAAAAACATGAGAAAAAGGCTGCGGCGCCCGACACATCCGGGCGGCATTTTGAGACGGCATTACATTGAGCCGCTGTCCATGACGGTTTCAGGACTTGCAGGAGTCCTCGGTGTGTCAAGGAAGACGTTGTCCGAGATTGTAAATGAACATACTTCTATAACACCGGATATGGCCCTTTTAAGACTACCCCTGAACTTAGGCTCAATATGCAGCGAAATTACGACCTGTAGAAAGCATCACTAAGTCTAACGACTGGAAACTGGTTGAAGCTGTTGCAGTCTCAATGTGGCATATGTTCTCCATAACCATGATTTCGGACTCACCGCTGCCAGAGTGAAGTCTGAGCAGTGAAAGCAATGAAGATTTTGGATTACTCATGATGCAGAAATAATGCATAATAAGGAAGAAAGCAAACGGAACAGCCTGAATTTCCGGTCTTCCCGAAAAAGGGGGCAGGGCTTTTCCATATCTTATCAATGAGAAAGGAGGAACACGGATATGCTCCCAGGGACCTATCATAAAAACAAGAGCCTCTTGTATGCCCTGCTTTTTGCAATAACGCTTTTCCCTCTCTTCGCAGGGGCAGAAACTCCACCAGGGCTTTCATCAGGCGAAACCCTCTATGTGCCTATCTACTCAAATGTCTATTCCGGACCGAAAGGAAACCCGTTCCAGCTTGCGACAATGTTGAGCATCCATAATATAGATCCCACGTATTCTCTGACTCTGCTGAAAGTGGATTATTATGATTCAAACGGCAAATTCATTGAGAGTTATGCAAAAAAACCCCTCGTCCTGAAGCCATTCACCCATACCTTCTATTACCTGAAAGAATATGACACCCGAGGGGGCTCAGGAGCTAATTTTCTGGTAACATGGCGTGCGGAGAAAAAAATAAACCAGCCGATTGTCGAGGCGCTTATGCTTGACACAAGGGCAGGATTATCCTTCAGTTCCCCAGGCCGGGTAATAACCAAACACAACAAATGAACCTCGGCCGTAATGCTCTTGTTTGACAGAGATGGTATTTCGGGAAATGGCCTCCTTGGGGCTCTGTGCAGCCCCTGCATGAAAATTCTTGTAGCCCCGTTCACCAGCTAAAATCCATTTTGGCAGCAGATACGCGGGCAATTTGTCCGTCAAGGAGGCGATTTGCCTTGCTCCCTGTCTCAATGATCTCAGGAAATAATGCAAAATCAATGAGTTACTCATGGCACTGCATTTGCTTAGAGAACAGCACCTGGTGGTATTCGTATGCCGCCGGGAGGAAAAATCATACAATGTTACGGAGGAGGTATTTTATGGACCAGAAAGGTTTCAAGAAGATTCTTGCAGGGTTGAGTATTACCACGCTTGTTGCCGGCACAACTCTCATGGGAGTGGGCTTTCCGGAACCGGCTCAGGCAGCCTGAGCCGGGGGCAAGGGTTCCGGGGGAACCTCTGCGGTTGGAAAGCCGTCTATGCAGGGAGGCAATGCCGAACGCGGCAAGACTCTCTTTGCAGACCCTGCTTTAGGGGGAAGCACAAACGACAAGAGCTGCAATACCTGTCACCCTGAGGGGAAAGGACTCGAAAATACGGGAGGAGACATTGCAGCGACAGTGAATACCTGCATTGAAAAGGCTTTGGAGGGCAAGCCACTCGCTGTGGATTCCCAGGAGATGCAAGACCTCGTAGCCTACCTTGATTCGTTAAAGAAGTAAATGCCTGGTATTGCGCACGGGGTTATTAACCCCGTGCGCTAAAACCTGCCGCATCGGTCTTACCCGGTCTCTTCAATGAGTGCTGCTGCAAGGAGAGGGAACATAATTTCGTGGTGCCCGGTAAGTGCATAGGAAACCCCTTTTCTGAGCGTAGGTCTTCTGAGCACATTTTCCCTCGGCCGGTAATGCTGGATGAAATCCATATTCACCGTGGTGATATTCTCGACGGTATTGCCCAGGTTGCGGGCTATGGACAATGCCTTCAGGAAGACCTCAGGCATTATGACCGCAGAACCGAGATTCAGATATACTCCGCCTTCGAGATCGGAAACCACAGAGGCAAAGAGTCTGAAATCACGGAAGCTTCCCTCACCAATGGCTGAACCGTCGGCCGCTGCATGCATATGGATGATATCCGACCCGATTGCCACATGCACCGTAGCAGGGATCCCCAGCTCGAATGCACCGGAAAAGATGCTCAACTCCCTGAATCTGAACCTGCTCCTGTGAATCATCTCCCCGACTGACTTCCCGATGCCATATCCTTTTCTGATCCCGTCACGGATTGCCCTGTTCAGATAGTTCCCCGTATCACCGGCCATACCGAAATTCCCGGTGCAAAGCTCCGCGTCAACATCCTCGGAAGTATGGCCGATATATGCCATTTCGAAGTCATGGATAATACAGGCTCCGTTTGTTGCAAGCGCGGTAATCATTCCCCTCCTCATGAGATCGAGGATCAGGGGGGAAAGGCCGACTTTAATGGGATGGGCTCCCATGCCAAGGACCACCGGTCTTCTGTTCCTGTATGCATCCGCAATGGCCCTGACAACAGAGATAAAATCGCGGGCAGCAAGTATATCGGGGAGTTTCCTGAGAAAAACCCCCACCGAATCCCCTTTCACCACCGGTGTTGCAATGGCTGAATGGGAAACCCTGCTCTGCCTTGATGCAAGCGGACAGGTTTTTATCTTCCTGAGTGAGAGGGGGTTATATCGTTTCATGAGATACATCTTACCATAAAGTATTATGAATATTGAAAATCAGGACGATTCCTGATAAGGTAACGTTATGCCCAAGGGTATCAAATATGATTTTGTGGTCTCGAAACCTCACCGCCGGGGGCAGAAATATCATCACCTCATCCTGATAGACGGCGATGACTTTGGGACCTGCAGGGAAAAAGTCACGTATTTCTTCGAGAACTATCAACTCGTCCGCTACTTCAATACAGACATCCCCGAAGAGAAATCTCTGTCAGCATTGAGCCCCATGTTCCGAAATACCCTGGATCAGGCAATCCGGAAAAACAGGGGAATCCTTCATGGGCTGGTCTCCGAATTGCAGGACGAAGGGGTCAAAACACTTACAGATCTGGAACAGACCCCGCAGGGATACCGGACCAATATGCTCCATGTGATCACCCATCTTCTGGACGGTTTTTTCGGAATCGATTCATACTTTTACAACCTTGTCGAGGATTCTCACTGGATTTCCGAAGAGTTGCAGGCAAAAATTGCAGATTTTCCCGCACACTACTGGCTTGTTGCCGTTGAGGCTGATTTCGCATAAAATACAGTTTGCATAAAGCATATTGATTTTATATCGCTTGTTATGGTAACTTAGTGTTTTAAGTCATCAGGAGGTTACCATTGCCAGCAAAAGCTACACCCAAGAAAAACCTGTCAGCCATGAAACGGTCGAGACAGGCTGAAAAAAGGAATCTCAGAAACAGAGCGGTAAAGAGTTCAATCAAGACCGTTGTGAAAAAAGTGGAAACTGCGGTGGCTGCAGGCAGGAAAGAAGAGGCAGGGACCGATCTCTCTCTTGCAATCAAGACCCTCACGAAAGCTGCCTCAAAAGGGGTTATCCACAAAAATACTGCATCGCGGAGCATCTCCAGGCTTACCAGGAAAGTTAACGCTATCCCTGCAGCCGGAGCAGCTTAAACAGAAGATATTCTATCGGATACGACCTTCCCGAGCTTTTTATATCAATATCTGCTCTGTTAAGGCATCTGAATATCTGCAGGAAATATGCATTCTCCTCAGGGCTGATCCCGGTACTGAGGAGCCTTGTATATTGCCAGTTGAGGGCGCCGATGAGACTGAACCCCTCTGTCGTTTCTTTCAACGTCTTATAGACGGCGAAAACCCTGTCAGCATCCTTTGCTCTCAATGCATTGGTAAGATCAAAGACGCTATACAGCCTTTCTCCGGTGATGATGTCTGCGATATCGTCCACATCAATGATCTTCTTTCCGATTAACGAAATCTTCTCGATTTCCGCAGAGAGAAGGCCGATGTCAGGTCCCACGGTCCCCATCAGGTACTCGACCGCTGCATCTGAAATCGTTACTTCGTGGTGAGCCGCCCTCTGCTTTATCCAGAAGGGGATTTCCGAATCCCGCATGTCAAGGGGAATGATCTTTACCCCCTGGAACCTTTCCTTTTTCGCCCCTTTCCAGGACCCGAGGTGCATGATCACAAAGACTGACTGTAGTGATGGGTTCACTGCATAGGACTCCAGCCGCTCCATATCCTTTTTCACAAGCTTCTGCAGGTTCGCGATGAGCACGGTAAATCTCCTGCTGCCGAAAAAAGAGACGGTGTTCAGTGTCTCGACGACCTTCTCTACTGACAGGGTTTCATCTGAAGGAGCAAAAAAATCAAAGACATGGAGATTGAAGTCTTTTTCTGCATCGGGAACGAGTCTTTTCACTGCCCCCACTGCTTCGCTCGCAAAAAACGAATCTGTTGTATACAGAAGATACACCGGTGCGGGCAGGCCTTTTTCTATTTCGCTGAGGAAATTCCGGTAACTCATTGGGAAAACAAGAGGGCCACAACTTCTCGGGCAATGTCCCTTACCGCCCTTAGCGATGCGTTTTCCTTCAGCGCTATCAGCTCGTTCAGTTGACCTGAAGCAGGGAAAGAGACAATAAAGGGAGAGCCCACATTTTTCCATTCAGTGACCTCTCCGGCAGGATCGGCCAGCATAAAATCACCCTGCAAGACAATCTCATACTCTGCTGCGACATCTGCCTTTTCAGAAAGCATCCTCAACTCGAAAGTATGAATAACCCCGCTGAGTGTATAGGGAGCGGCAGGAGAAACCGTGACCCCCTGTTTCAGGAGTTCCTGGGTAAGGGCAACGGAGAGCGTATCCTGGAGCCTGGGCTCGGGTGTCTTATTTTCCAGCGTGCCTACCGCTATCTCCTGAAACGGCAAAGAATCCCCCCTGTGCAGAGCATACCCGCACCCGCTTATGAAAAAAAGCAGGGAACAGAGGGCCAAAGACAATAAAACCCGGTATCCCGTTGCCCGAAATCCAATGGTTTTCATACCCATCAACCTGTAACAATATTGACCAGTTTTCCCCTCACGACAATAACCTTCCTCATTGGCCTGGCGCCGACTATTTCCTGTATTTTCGGATCCTCAAGCGCAAGTCTCTTTATCTCATCATCAGGAATCCCGGCTCCTATCATGATCTTGGACCTGAGTTTTCCGTTCACCTGGACAACAAGTTCAATCCTCTCTTCCTTCGCTGCATCTTCATCCCAGTCAGGCCAGCTTTTTTCAAAAATGCTCGGCTGGTTTCCTGCAGCCTCCCACAGTTCTTCTGCAAGGTGAGGGGAGAACGGGGAGAGAAGCAGGAGAACATGTTCAATGGCAAACCTGAAGACCGCCCGGTCTTCTTCGCTCTCATGCTCAAAGGACATAATTTCATTCACCAGCTCCATCAGAGCAGCGATTGCGGTATTGAAATGGTATTCACGTTCAATATCCATCGTGACTTTCCTGATCGTCTGATGGGTTTTCCGGTAAAGGCCGGCAGCCGATGGCCGGAGGTGCGCAATACTGCCGGTTCCGGAATCTGCGGCCCGGATTGCGGATCTGTTCCTGAGAACAAGACCCCATAACCTGTTCAGGAACCTGTATGCGCCCTCTACCCCTTTATCCGACCAGTCGAGATCCTTTTCCGGTGGTGCGGCAAAGAGGGAGAACAGCCTTGAGGTGTCAGCGCCGTATCTTTGGATAAGATAATTGGGATCGACCACATTCCCTTTTGATTTGGACATCTTGGCCCCGTCCTTGATCACCATCCCCTGAGTGAGGAGATTCCGGAACGGTTCACTGATAGGAGTGAGCCCCAGGTCACGGATAACCCGGGTAAAAAACCGGGAATACAGCAGGTGGAGTACCGCATGCTCCACACCGCCGATATATTGATCAACCGGCATCCATTTTTTGAGTTCCGAGTTCGGAGTTCCGAGTTCTGAGACTAAATCAATGTCTCCCTTTTCAAAGCAGTACCGGATGAAATACCACGATGAATCCACAAACGTGTCCATGGTATCGGTCTCCCGTCTGGCAATTCCTCCGCATTTCGGACATTCAGTACGGTAAAATCTCTCTGAACTCCGGAGCGGCGATTCCCCTTTTCCGGAAAACGAGACATCCCCGGGAAGGATCACCGGAAGATCCTCATCAGGGACAGGAACCATTCCGCACGTGTCGCAGTAAACGACCGGAATCGGCGTACCCCAGTATCGCTGTCTTGATATGCCCCAGTCTCGCAGCCTGAAGTTGACAACAGCCTTCCCCAGCCCGGTCTCCTCGAGAAAGCGTATTATCTCTTTCCTGGCAGCAGCGCTTTCCATGCCAGTGAACTGCCCCGAATCAATGAGGACGCCTTCCTCTTCATAGGCCTCATCCGGAGATGGGGTCTTTCCCTCCGGAGCAATCACGACTTTCACCGGAAGATTATAGGTCTTTGCAAAATCGAAATCCCTCTGGTCATGGGCAGGCACTGACATAATCGCCCCTGTACCGTATTCCATGAGCACAAAATTCGCGATGTAGAGAGGAACTTTTTCCCCGTTCAGAGGATTCACAGCATGATATTCTGTGCGGAGCCCGACTTTTTCCGTTTCCTTGCCATACCGGGATTTAACGGCATCAAGATCACTTTCATTCCGGACCAGTTTTTTTACGAGAGGATGCTCAGGGGCGATACACATGAAGGTAACTCCAAAGAGAGTATCCGGCCTTGTCGTAAATATCCTGAGGTTCTCATGAATATCCGGTATCGGAAAATAAACCTCTACCCCCTCGCCCTTCCCCAGCCAATTTTTCTGCATGAGGACCACGCGCTCGGGCCATCCGTCCAGTTCGTCGCAGGCCTGAAGGAGTTCTTCAGCATAAGCCGTAATCCGGAAAAACCATTGTTCGAGCTTCTTCTGTATCACCGTTTCATCGCATCTCCAGCATTGTTCGTCTATCACCTGTTCATTCGCAAGAACCGTCGCACAGGAGGGACACCAGTTGACATAGGAAAACTTCCGGTATGCGAGTCCCCGTCTGAGCATCTGCAGGAAAAACCACTGATTCCAGCGGTAATACTCAGGAGCGCAGGTAGTTACCTCCCTGTCCCAGTCATAGCTCAACCCGAGACGATCAAGCTGCTTCTTCATGGCCTCGATGTTTTTGCAGGTCCATTCCGAAGGATGGACATTATGCTTGATGGCAGCATTCTCCGCAGGAAGTCCAAAGGCATCCCATCCCATGGGATGCAGCACATTATACCCGCGCATCCTTTTATACCGTGCAATCACATCGCCGATTGAATAATTTCTGACATGACCCATATGGATTTCACCGGATGGATAGGGGAACATCTCCAGGCAGTAGAAATTCTTCTTGCCGGGGTCTCGCCCGGTCCCGTGGAGTCCCCTCTCTGCCCAGTATTGCTGCCACTTCAATTCAACCTGCTGTGGATAGTATCTTTCCTCCAATGAAGCTCCCCTCCTGAATATAGGGTGAAACCAGCGACGAAAATGTCTGCAGGCTATTATAGCAAAAAACCAGGGCTCAGTATTCCGGCGTGTGGACAAAAATTCCAGGGGAAGGAGAAATTATCCAGCATCGAGGTTGAGCTGGAAAGAGCTCCACTGCTTGCATCCGGGGCATCGGCCCGACCAGTCGGACGCGGTATTCCCGCACGTCCTGCACCGATATAACATACTAACAGCGCACTTGTGGGATTCAAGCGCTTTCTTGAATTCATAGACAGCCCTCTCCGGCTGGTTCCTTTTCAGGTAGAGGTTCCCCATCAGCTGGAACATTTCCGGATACGCAGCCCCTCCCGTATCGATCGAGGTCATCGTTTCGAACGCATCATCGATCATCTCAAGCCGGAAAAAAAGTCTCCCGAGAAAGAACTTCACCAGAGGATTCTGCGGGCGTTTCAGGATGTTATTCTTATAGATGCGGATCAGCCGCATCGGTTCGCCGGCACTGATGAGGAGGTCCTCAAGTCTGAGGAGTATGATCGTGGAGGAGGTCTGTTCATAACTCTTCTCGAGGTGATTGATGGCCTCTTCCGTTTCTCCTTCGCGCAGGAGCACTTCCGCAAGGCCGAGCATCGCAGGGACAAAATCCTTCTCCAGGCGCAATACTGTCCTGAAGGCCTTTTTCGCCTTCTCCAGATTGCCGTTCTCCAGGCTGTGCCTTCCGTACTCGTATTTATAGCCTACCAGGTTCCTCCGTTCACGGGTCTTGTCTCTCTCCGTATGCTCGTTTTTCAGGATATTCTTCTGTACGAACACGATTTCATCCCATTTTTCCTGTCTCTCGAGGATATCCCGTTTTTTGTAGAGAGCAGTCAGGTTCTTGTCATCAAAATCGAGAACCTCTTCAATATACCGGAGCGCCTCATCAAGCCTGCCGGTCTTTTCCATAAGCCTTTCGAGGGAAAAGAGAACCTCGATATTCTTTGCATCCAGGTCCCTTGCCTTCTGATAGTATTCCCGGGCCTTCTGAAAATCATCTTCCGCCATGGCGATATCACCAAGCTGGAGGAGGGCGTTGAGATGATCCGGATCTTCCTGCAACACTTCCTGGAAAAGCTCCTTCGCTGCTGTCTGGTTATGGTGTGCAAACAAATTATTCAAACCTTTTGCATAAAGATCCCTCACCCTGGCTTCTTTCTTCTGTTTCTTCTGATATTGCCAGTTATCGAGATATTTTTTTGTGTCTCTGATAACAACCATGAGGAGCATCCCGAGCGCACCGATCGCGACCGACATCAGGATCAGGGCTATAGTCGGGGTCTCGTAGAGTGTGCCGAAGGGGATTTTTACTGTGGTGACTTCCTGGTTGAAAATCGCAAAGAGGGCCAATGCTGCTAAGAAGAGGATAAATATGAATACTGCGAGTTTATTCATGTATCCTGATACGCTTCCTGCGGTATCCTTGGGGCATCAATCCAGAGCTTTTCGAGTTCATAGAACGCACGGGTATCTTCCTCAAATATATGGATTATAACATCGCCGTAGTCCATGAGAACCCAGTGACCATATCTCAGCCCTTCCTTTCCAAGAGGCCTGAGCCGCAGGTCATCAAAGGTCTCCTCTATGCGCTCAGTGATTGCTTTTACCTGTGTAGTGCTTTCTCCTGAACAGATTACAAAATAATCAGCAATGGTAGTCAGGTCTTTTACTTCGAGGATAAGAACATCGTTCGCCTTTTTTTCGAGAGCAGCCTGAGCCGCCCTGATGGATTTCTCTTTACTTTCTAAAGGTCATCCCTCCCCTCAAGAAAAATTTACGTTATGGGTAAAAAAGCTATGAAAATATCAGAACCAGAACTTCCTGCAATCGTCTTTCGACTCTTAATTCCTATAGAGCTTATTTAAAATTATATAAGATTCAACATCGGGTGGCAACAGGAATTTTATGCTCCTGCCCTTGCTGAGAAGGTTCCTGATCTCTGTTGAGGATATTCCGACCGGCGTAACAGACAATAACCAGGCCTGTCTTTCACCCGGAAGTCCCACCCTCCTCTGCCTGCTCCTGCTCCTGTCAAGTCCCTGCAGCATCCCGGTTCCCGCCTTCAGATACGGCGATGCGCTCAAGTCTTTGAAACGATATCCGGGTCTTGAAATGATGACAAAATCAGTAAGCGCGACAAGCTTCTCCGGCTGCCACCAGTTCGGGATATCAAGAAAGGCGTCGATCCCGAGGATGAAGCAGAACTCAGCATTCGGGTGCAGGGACTGCAGGCTTTTGAGGGTCCTGACCGTATAGGATTTGCCTTTCCTGACGAATTCGATATCGGAAAGCGTAAACTGTCTGCTCCCCCGAAGAGCGCGTTTCAACATCTCGTATCTGTGTTTCGCCGGTGCGACGTTCCTGGTTTTCAAAGGAGGGTTCTTGGAGGGAATAAATAGCACGGTATCCATACCCAGCTGCTCCCTGACCTCTTCCGCAGCCCGGAGATGACCATAATGCACGGGATTAAAAGTTCCGCCGAAGATGCCGATCTTCACCTTGCTATTCCCGCAGTTGTCCTTCTCCCAAAACTATGAATTTCGTACAGGTGAGCTCCTCGAGTCCCATCGGGCCGCGCGCATGGATTTTGTCAGTAGAGATGCCTATTTCCGCGCCGAGACCGAACTGAAACCCGTCATTCAACCTGGTCGATGCATTCACCATTACCGCTGAAGAATCAACCTCTTTCAGAAACCGCATAGCTTTTCCGTAATGCGTCGTGACAATAGTATCTGAATGGGCAGACCCGTAGCGGGCAATATGTTCCATCGCATCATCAATATCGTTAACAACCTTAATATTCATTATGAGGTCCAGATACTCCTTAAAAAAATCCTCTTCCCGCACTTCCCTGACGGATGCATCGATCTTCCTTGTGAGGGGACATCCCTTCAGGGTAACCCGCGCATTCCTGAACCTTTTGATCATACCCGGCAGAAATGCCTTCGCGATTTTTTTGTCCACGAGCATCGTTTCCATGGCATTACAGGTGCCCGGCCTCTGAACCTTTGCATTGAAGCAGATATCTTCCGCCATCTTCAGGTCTGCGTCCCTGTCAACAAAAACATGGCAGACCCCTTTATAATGTTTCAGAACCGGTATCCGGGAGTTTTCAGTAACAAACCGTATCAGTCCCTCTCCTCCCCTGGGGATTATCAGATCAACAACCCCTTCGAGCTTCAGCATCTCCGTGATTGCCTGCCGGTCGGGCGTATCGATAAAAGTTACCGCACCTGCATGGAGACCGTTCTTTTGCGCAGCGTTCCGGAGAACATCCACAATCGCCCTGTTGGAATGTATCGCCTCGGAACCTCCCCGCAGAATAACCGCGTTGCCTGCCTTGAGGCACAGCCCTGCAGCATCTGCAGTCACGTTTGGTCTTGATTCATAGATAATCCCGATAACCCCGATCGGCACCCTCATTTTCCCTACGCTCATCCCATTCGGCCGCTGCCACATTCCGGTGATTTCTCCCACAGGGTCCGGGAGGGCCGCTACCTCGACAAGCCCCTCCGCCATCTCATGGATGCGTTTATCATTCAGGGTGAGCCGGTCTATGAGCGCTTTTGACAAGCCTTTCTTTTCAGCAAATTGTATGTCTTTCTTATTTGCCCTGATAAGTTTGCGGGCGTTCTTCTGCAATGCCTCCGCCATCGCGATAAGGGCAGCATTCTTCTGCCCTGCGGATGCCTTTGCAAGAAACCTTGCGCCTTCTTTGGCTTCAAGGGCTTTATTCAGAACAAATGTTTTGCTATCCATGGATACCTCCTTGAGAGAATCTGTAAAAATTATACCTGAAACCGGAATATTTTTGACCGGAGCAACTTCTGCAAGCCGGAGCAATTCATCTATCCCTGATCCTGCATTCAAGGAGTTGATTGACTTAGAACCGCATGCCCTTTAAAATGGTGTATGCCCCGGATTAAGGTTCTCCCCTCTGAGTTACGGAACAAGATCGCCGCCGGAGAAGTCATCGAGAGGCCGGCTTCTGTTGTCAAGGAACTGATAGAAAACGCAATAGACGCCGGGAGCACCGAAATACGGATTGATATCCTCCACGGGGGGAAACAGCTCATCAGGGTATCTGACAACGGCACGGGGATGGACAGGGATGATGCACTCCTCTGCTTCGAGAGACATGCAACAAGCAAGCTTGCGAACGAGTCCGACCTTTTTGCTATGAGGACCATGGGGTTCAGAGGCGAGGCACTTTCTTCTCTTGCTTCTGTTGCAAAGATACGCCTTGTGACCGGGATCAGGGAAAACCCTGCAGGGATCTCGGTTGAGATTCAGGGAGGCGAGATCAGGCAAATTAAAGATGCACCGGCTTTCGGCACATCGATTGAGGTGAGGGATTTGTTCTACAATACCCCGGCCCGGAAGAAATTCCTGAAAACAACCGGCACCGAGATTTTTCACATTATAGACACTGTTACGAAAGAGGCCCTGTCACACCCTGGGATCGCTTTTAGCTTAACCTCCGACAATCAGGATACTGTGCAGTTCCCTGTGTCTTCAGGCAGAAAAGAACGTATTATGCAGGTCTACGGAGAGGAGTTCCTCAGTGGACTAACAGACATTTCCGCTGAGACTGTGGGAATAATAATGGAAGCCTACTTCACGAAGGGCGGGAATTTCAGAAATACGAGGTCTCATCAGTTCATCTTTCTCAATACCCGCCCCATAAGAGACCCTGCGCTCTCATCGGCAGTGTACAAAGCATACGAAGGGGTTCTCCCGCAGGGGAAGCACCCCGTATTCTTCCTTTTTCTTGACATCGACCCGTTGAAGGTCGACGTCAATGTGCATCCGGCAAAACGCGAGGTGAGGTTTGAGGACAGGGAATCCGTGTATCGCTTTATCCTGACGAATATCAGGGAAGTAGTGCGGAGAGAGCGCATCGAGCATACAAAACCCTACCTCGCTCCGCCTGACAGCGCTGCAGTCTCCTTATCTGAAAAAGGATACCAGAACGATTTCCGGGCTGGAGACCACCCTGCATCAATGGTTGCAGAGTCCCCTGAACTCTCTTACAGGACTCTCCTCCCCCATCTCTACCTCGGCGACACCTTTCTCGCTGTCTCGGGGAAAGGGGGCCTTACCCTGATAGACCATCATGCCGCTCATGAGCGGATTCTCTATGAGCGCCTGCTGGACGGAATGAACCTGAACCCGCATCAACTGCTTTTCCCCCATCAGGTAAAGCTTTCCCACAGGGAATACCGGGCACTCACAGAAAACCTTGATATCATCAGAGAATTCGGCATTGACATTGACGATTTCGGGTTTGATACTGTCATTGTACGCTCGCTGCCGGATACCTTGAAAGCCGCAGATATACGGGGGATTCTTGCAGACGCCGCCTCCTCTATTCTCGAAGGCATCGCTCCGGGAAAATCCCTGAAAGAGACCCTTGCGGCCCGGATCGCCTGCCACAGCTCGGTGCGGGGGAAGACGATACTTAACCGGGAAGAAGTTGCGCAACTGATTGCAGACATCGAACAGACAAAACATCCTGATCAGTGCCCCCACGGAAGACCGACAAGGATATTCGTTTCTCTTGACGATCTGAAAAAAATGTTCAAGAGGAAATGAAAAAAGTCCTCATCCTCCTCGGACCTACCTGTGTCGGGAAGACAGGGGTCGCGATCCTCCTCGCGCGGGCATTGCATACCGAAATCATCAGCGCCGATTCAATGCAGATATTCAGGCACATGGATATCGGGACAGCCAAGCCTTCGCAGGAAGAACGCGCAATCGTCACCCATCATATGATCGATATCGTCGATCCATGGGAATCCTACAGCACCGGGAAATACATCAGAGCGGTGATGCCTGTTATCGAACGCCTGCATCAGAACGGGAAAATCCCGATTGTAACAGGCGGCACAGGCCTTTATATTAAGGCCATGACGCGGGGTATCTTTCATGGTCCCTCTGCCGACTGGGACTTGCGGGAAAGGCTGCTCTCCATTGAGCATGGGGGGAAAGGCTCCCTCTATGCCGCTCTGAAAGAGGTCGATCCCGAAGCCGCAGAGAAGATAACACCGAATGATACAAGGAGGCTGATCCGGGCACTGGAGGTCATCCTGAAAAGCAACGCAACAATGTCAGGTATGCAGAAACACTCTACCCTGCCCCTTGCGTACGACTTTGTGAAAATAGGCCTGACGAGGGAGAGGAAAGAGCTTTACCGAATGATCGAAAAAAGGGTTGACGCAATGCTGGAGAACGGTCTTGTCCATGAGGTAAAGAAGGTAATGGAGATGGTAAACAGACAGCATGAACAGCTCCCCTCACCTCCTGTCCCTTATCCTTCGATGCAGGCGATAGGATATAAGGAGACTGCCCAGTACCTCCGTGGTGAAATTCCCCTAGCCGAGGCAGTTCGTCTCATCAAGCAGGCGACAAAACGGTTTGCAAAAAGACAATTTACGTGGTTCAGGAAAGAAGAGGGAATCCAGTGGGTAGAGGTCACCGGAATTCATGACTGCAAAGAGGCTTTTGTCCGTGTGTATGGGGTCGTAAAAACCCTGCTGGACTGATGATCTTCGTCCTGGTTACGCGCTTGCAATATTACAGAAAATACTATATGGTAAAAGGGAAAATCTACCAGCAAAAGGAGATACGGGGATGACGAATGCCGGCAAGGGCCCGAACCTTCAGGACACCTACTTGAACCACCTGAGAAAAGACAGGACTCCTGTTGTTATCTACCTTACAAACGGGGTCAGGTTAAAAGGGGTGATCAAGGGGTTCGACAACTTTGTAGTCCTTCTCAAGGAAAATACTTTTGCGCTTGTTTACAAACATGCGATATCCACAATCGTTCCCGAAAGGGAGATCAGCCTGGATCTGGGATTTGACACTCAACGGTAAGCCGGCAACCCCTTTTCTCACCGTGGATGTTATCATAGAATACCAACAGGGAATTATCCTGGTACAGAGGAAGAACCCGCCTGCGGGATGGGCATTGCCCGGCGGTTTTGTGGACTACGGTGAGAACCTCGAATCCGCTGCGGTCCGGGAAGCAAGAGAAGAGACAGGACTCGATATCGAGTTATACCGTCAGTTCCATGCATATTCCGATCCGGCAAGGGACCCCCGGCATCATACTGTCACGGTTGTTTTTGTCGCAAAGGCCGGTGGCTCTCCTGTCGCAGGAGATGATGCGAAAGAGGTCGGAATATTCCGGAAAGACAGCTTGCCGGAACGTATTGCATTCGATCACAGGAAGATCCTGGATGATTATTTTACTGGGAGGTATTAAAGGATGCTCAAGTCATTGCGGAAGCACGCGAGATATTTCTATGTTCTTTTTTTCATTGTTATCCTGACCTTTATATTCTGGGGTGTCGGCACCGTAGACAAGACCGGACCCGCGGAAATCCTTGCGGAGGTAGGGCAATACAAGATAACAACAGACGATTACTGGCGGAAATACGACAGGATTTACCGGTTCTACCGGGACATCTATAAGGATAAGTTTGATGAGGAGATGGAGAAGAAGATGAACCTTAAGGAAAACGTCCTCGATTCCCTGGTAAACGAAAAGGTTCTCCTCATCCTGGCGCAGGATACAGGGATGACGGTGAGTGACGAAGAACTCCAGGAGGCAATAACCCGGGAGCCGGCATTCCTGAAAAACGGGGTTTTCGATAAGGATGTCTATCTGAACAGACTCAAACTGAACAGGATAACGCCCGAACTGTATGAAGGGATGAAACGGCAGGAACTGCTTATGACGAAAATCAGCCGCTTCATAGAGCTTTCCGTGGACGTAACCGATGCCGATATGCAGGCGGCAAAGGGTTCAGGGAACGAAGAGGTTGCAAAGATGCTCGGACAGGCGATATTGAGTGACAAACAGGAAAAAGCACTTACGTCATATATCGAGGGATATAAGAAACGCTTAAAAATTACCATCAGGAAAGAACTTGTTGCCTGATCCGTTGCATTTCCTGATGATCCTCCTTGAAAACCCACGGTTTGCTGTTGTAGTATTATAATCTGGGCCGAAGTGGTGGAACCTGGTAGACACGCACGTTTGAGGGGCGTGTGGGGAAACCCGTGCGGGTTCAAATCCCGCCTTCGGCACCATGAGAATAATTATATTTCAATCACTTACCTGCTTATTATGTTAAAAAATACCGTGAACAAACCGTGAACAGATTCGATTTTTCCACGCATCAAATCCTTCCTGAATAATGCATCCGAAAGCTAAACTTGAAAGATATATAGTTCAACTGGCAATATGCAAAAATTTCCTTAACGATATTATGCTGAAAATCATGCTTTCATCGACAGTTTTATCAGATAAATAATTGACAATGAAACATAAGACATATAATCTTTGAATCAAATGTATAATTAACATAATAATATATGTTTTCAGAATTAGGTAAAGATGAGGCGCTCTAAATGAATAGAGGTGTAATAGCCTCGCCAGGTATCATCAAACCTATGCCAACTATGCCAGGAGTGTTTGAGGTCTGGCGAAACATCTCAAGGGAGGAACTGAGATATTACATACTTTATTGGGACAAAGTTGTAATTCCTAGCAATAGCATAGTGGATTTCGTAGTACCGGAGGAAGAAGAACTCATTGCGTGTGAAGCCATTTCACGGCCACTAGTAGTATTACAGGTTAGAGGAAACCAAGTCGTAGACGTTATTCTGGCTTCTCAGAGCATCGTGGCCCAAAAGCTAGTAAGAGACAAAAATATTGATTGGGTAATACATCAAATCAGTGATTCTCTGACTCTTCCTGCGGATTTTGTATACAAACAAGACTTAATACGAGTTGCTTTAGTAAATTTACTTCCTGTTCCCAATGGTGAAGTTCCAATTCATGAAATTCTAGAATTCAAGCAGAGACGCAAGGACGAATTGAACGAACTGCATAATTCCATCGATGAGTTATATTGCGAGATACTTAATTCGCCTGATGAGGGTCTCGCGACTAAAAAGGTCCTCTCCAGATTTCATTCTTGTATTCAGAATTTAAATAAGGTATCTCATGAGAAATTCAAGAAAACTAGAAAGTTTGACTTTTCAGCCGAGCTAAATATTAATGGAAAAGATATAATCAGCGGAGCAACTCGTGGAGCACTTTTGGATTTCTTTAGCAATGGATTTACAATACCTATTGCCACTATATTGGGCGCAGTAGTGCCCTGTATTAAGATAACTGCCAATACGAGTTGTACTTTCGAACCGGCAAAAGAAAATACAAAACTCGCCTATCTTGCGGATGCATCGAAAGAGAATATTATCAATAGTACAATTGCTAATAATAATTAAACCTAGTCGATCGCTTACAACTCCTGCTGATTTGGTGAGGGCCTAAAATATCTGTAAAAAGAGAAGGCTTCGGTTATCCTTATTAAATCGCTAAATTTAAGAAAGGAGATTAAACCGAAGCCTATGAAGAAGATACCACCGAGTGAGAGAATACGCAAG
>JBMOLW010000042.1:0-178480 GCA_049323875.1 Nitrospirota bacterium
TGGGGATAACGTGAGTTTGTCGGTGGAGCTGATATCTGCCATAGCGATGGAGAAGGAGCTGAGGTTTGCCATCCGTGAAGGCGGCAGAACTGTCGGCGCAGGCGTCGTCACAGAGGTCCTGGGGTAATCTCGGAATGTACTCAGAAAGACTTTTAAGATAAGAGTGAGATGACAGTGAATCAGAAGATACGAATAAAATTAAGGGCTTACGATCACAGAATATTGGACAGGTCTGTTAAGGAGATAGTCGATACGGTTCAGAGAACAGGTGCAAGGATTGCGGGACCGGTGCCGTTACCGACAAGGATCAGCAGGGTAACTGTTCTCAGGTCGCCTCATGTGGACAAGAAGTCCAGGGAGCAGTTCGAGATCCGGACTCACAAGAGGCTTATCGATATTGTCGATCCTACGCCGCAGACAGTTGACGCTCTCATGAAACTTGAGCTTGCAGCCGGAGTTGATGTCGAGATAAAGCTGTGACCAGGAGACCCTTCAGGGTTTCCGGCTGTTAGTTTTTGAAATTTTGGAGACAGATATGGTAGGTATTTTAGGAAAAAAACTGGGTATGACACAGATTTACGGAGAGGATGGCAGAGCTTATCCTGTAACCGTAATCGAGGCGGGTCCCTGCTGTGTCGTTCAGGTCAAAACGCTCGAAAAAGACGGTTATGAGGCTGTGAAATTAGGGTTCATTGAGGGCAGGGAGAAACAGATCAGCAAACCCGAAGCCGGTGTATTTAAAAAGGCCGGACTCAGGCTTTACCGGATACTCCGTGAATTTCGCACAGGCGGGCTTGCTGTGGGAGACTTTGTCACGGTCGAGCGGTTTGCCAAGGGAGACAAGGTCGATGTTTCTGGCGTATCAAAGGGCAAGGGATTCCAGGGCGTCATGAAAAGACATAATTTTTCAGGCGGCCCGGGGTCGCACGGATCCATGTTCAACCGTGCTCCGGGTTCCATCGGAGCAAGTTCCTATCCCTCGCGGGTATGGAAAAACCAGAAACTTCCCGGACATATGGGTTCGGAGCGCGTAACCGTTAAGAATATCGAAATTGTCGATGTCAAAGCCGAACAGAATCTCCTGCTGGTCATGGGCGCTGTACCGGGGGCGAACGGAACCATAGTCGAGATCAAAAAGGATGAGTGACATGCCAGAGATTGAAGTGAAAGACAGGAACAACAATACAGTCGAAAAGATGGCCCTGAGCGATGCCGTCTTTGGTGTCGGGGCCCGACAGGGAGTGCTTCATGAAGCTGTCGTGAATTATCTTGCCAACCAGAGACAGGGGAACCATGCGACAAAAACAAAAGGATTCGTAAGCGGAGGAGGGAAGAAGCCCTGGCGTCAGAAACATACGGGCCGCGCACGGGCAGGGAGCACCCGGTCTCCTTTGTGGAGAGGCGGAGGCACAACGTTCGGCCCTGAGCCGAGAGATTATTCATATGCTCTTCCGAAAAAAATGAAAAAACATGCGTTGCTCGCCGCGCTCAAGGAAAAGCTCTCCGGAGGAGAAATCGTATTTATAGACAGCCTGTCGCTCGATAAACCAAGGACCAAGGATATGGTGACCATTCTCAGGAACCTCGGTCTGGAGGAAAAGAGTGTGCTCATTGTGCTTCCGGAAAAAGATGACACCATCTTCCGTTCCGCACGAAATATTCCGGGCGTCTCTGTGAGGCGGGCGATGGACCTCAATACCTATGAGGTATTGGCGAATACCATGCTACTCATGACAAAAGAGGCTGCAAAAAAGCTGGAAGGATTACAGGCATCATGAACAATATCTATGCGATCATCAAAAAACCGTTATTTACTGAAAAAGGCAGTGCTTTGAAAGAAAAAGAGAACAAAATTCTTGTCGAGGTCCCGAAGGATGCGAACAAGATTGAGATAAAAAGGGCAGTGGAAGAAATCTTCAAGGTAAAAGTGGAAAAGATTTCCACGATTAATGTGCTCGGAAAAATGAAGAAGCTGGGCAAATCTCTCGGGAAAAGACCCGACAGGAAAAAGGCAATTATCACCCTGAAGAAAGGTGAAAAACTCGATTTCATTGAAGGTGCGTAAATGGGTATAAAAAAATTCAATCCGACATCACCAGGCAGAAGGTTCCAGACGGTATCGGACTTCTCCGAAATTACCGCGAAAAAACCCTGCCGTGCGCTGGTAAAAGCCGGGAAGAAAAACGGTGGCCGGAATACTGACGGGCGTATCACGACATGGCACAGAGGAAGCGGGAACAGGCGTGCATACCGGATTATCGATTTTAAACGCAACAAGACAGGGGTGCCTGCTACTGTGGCTACCATAGAATATGACCCGAACAGGTCGTCGAGAATAGCGCTGCTTCATTATAAGGACGGTGAAAAGCGCTATATCATAGCTCCGGTTGGACTTTCCGTCGGGGATCAGGTGGTATCCGGGAAGGGAGCGGATATCAAGACCGGGAATGCTCTTCCCCTTTCCGACATGCCCCTCGGCACCTTTATCCATAATATTGAACTCCGTCCCGGAGAAGGTGCAAAATTGGTGAGGAGCGCCGGTGCTTCGGCGCAGCTTATTGCCAAGGAAGAGAACTATGTGCAGGTTAAGCTTGCCTCCGGAGAAGTCCGGTTCATACCCTCGCGGTGCATGGCTGCTGTCGGGCAGGTAAGCAACCCCGACCACGAGAATATATCTTACGGGAAGGCCGGCAGGAAAAGGTGGTTGGGCATAAGGCCCCATGTGAGGGGCGTGGCAATGAACCCGATTGATCATCCTCTCGGAGGCGGAGAAGGAAAGGCATCCGGAGGACGTCCTGCATGTACGCCCTGGGGGAAACCCGAAGGGGTAAAAACAAGACAGAACAAGAGAACCAACAGATTTATCATAAAGAGGAGGAAGTAAATTGCCCAGGTCTTTAAAAAAAGGTCCCTTTGTCGATGCAAAGCTGATGAAAAAGGTAAAAGCGATGATGGAGAGCGGTGAGAAGAAACTCATCAAGACGTGGTCAAGGCGTTCAACGATAATCCCCGAGTTCATAGGATACACATTTGCTGTGCACAACGGGAAGAAATTCATTCCCGTATATGTTACAGAAAATATGGTCGGCCACAAGCTCGGTGAGTTTTCTCCTACAAGAACCTTCAGAAGCCATTCGGGGTCTGAAAAGGCTGCTGCGGCGAAGGGGTAAAGGGGAAGGCTGATTATGGAATCAAAAGCAATATTGAAATATGCGCGGATAACCCCGAGAAAGGCACGGAGGGTTGTTGACCTCATCAGACATAAGAGTGCAGGAGACGCTCTCGTCTATCTGAGATTCATGCCATACCGCGGAGCACGTTTCATCGAAAAGCTTGTGAAATCGGCAATGGCGAACGCCGAGCAGAAGAAAGCGGTCAACCCTGAAGAGATGAAGATCATCAGGGTCTATGTCGATCAGGGACCGGTCATGAAGAGGATGGAGCCGAGAGCAATGGGAAGGGCGAATGTTATTCGGAAGAGAACGAGTCACATCACGGTGATTTTGTCCGAGGAAAGTTAACCAGGAGGGTATTTTGGGTCAGAAGACGCATCCAATAGGAGTCAGGCTTGGGATAATCAAGACATGGGATTCGCGGTGGTATGCGAAAAAGGGTTACAGCGATCAGCTTATTGAGGATATCAATATAAGGAAAACGCTGAAGGAACGGCTCTTTCACGCCGGCGTCCCCAGAATAGAAATTGAAAGGGCAGGACAGAATATCAGGGTGATCATCCATACAGCCAGGCCGGGAATAATAATCGGGAAAAAAGGCGCTGAGGTCGAAAAGCTCCGCAAAGACCTGAAAGCAATGACGGGCAGGGAAGTTTCGATCGATATCAAGGAGATCAGAAAGCCTGAAGTGGATGCACAGTTGGTTGCCGAAAACGTGGCCCTGCAGCTTGAGAAGAGGGTTGCATTCAGAAGAGCGATGAAAAAGTCGGTTGCTTCTGCTCTCCGGTTTGGTACCCTTGGGGTAAAGATAGCATGTTCAGGAAGGCTTGCAGGAGCAGAAATAGCCCGGTCCGAGTGGTACAGGGAAGGAAGAGTCCCCCTCCATACCTTCAGGGCCGACATTGATTACGGATTTGCTGAAGCGAGAACAACATACGGCATTATCGGAATAAAAGTTTGGATGTATCAGGGTGATATACTCCCTGAAAGCAGAACGAAGGAAATTTAGGTGATACTATGCTAATGCCGAAAAAGGTTAAATTCAGGAAGATGCAGAAAGGCAGGATGAACGGGAAGGCATATAGCGGTTCAACCGTTGCATTCGGCGAGTATGGATTGAAGGCGCTGGAACCGGGGTGGGTTTCGAGTGCGCAGATCGAGTCCGCACGAATCGCAATTACCCGTCATGCGAAGAGGGGTTGTAAGGTCTGGATACGGATTTTTCCGGACAAACCGATAACCAAGAAACCTGCCGAGACGAGAATGGGAAAGGGAAAGGGAAACCCAGAGTATTGGGTCGCGGTTGTGAAGCCGGGCCGGGTTCTCTATGAAATGTCGGGGGTTACCGAGACAACAGCCAAAGAGGCTATGCGGCTGGCTGCGCATAAACTCCCGATTGCCACGAAGTTTGTATCGAGGAACGAGGAGGTCCTGTGAAACCGTCAGATCTGCAAGCACTCACCCCAGATGAGCTCAGCCAGAAAGAGCAGGAACTGAGGAAGGAACTCTTTAATCTCAGATTTCAGGCAGTGACTGGCGAAATAGAAAACCCAATGCGGATACGGGCTGTCAGAAAGGATATCGCACGGGTTCTCACAATCAGGACCGAGAAAGCGAACGCAAGAACTTAAACGCCGGGAGAGAGCGAAGTGTCAAAAAAGATTTATTCAGGCAGGGTCATCAGTAACAAAATGGACAAAACTGTTGTGGTAGCAATCACGAGGCTGTTTCAGCACCCGAAATACAAGAAAACGGTGAAGCGCGTGACGAAGTTCAAGGCACATGTTGAGCAGAATAAGTATAATGTCGGAGATATCGTCAAGATCATAGAAACAAGGCCTCTCAGCAAAGAGAAACGGTGGATGGTAATAGACTAGAGGCTGATTGGAGTGACCGAAAATGATTCAGTTGAGGAGTATGCTCGAAGTAGCAGACAATTCAGGCGCCAAGAAGGTCCAGTGTATAAAGGTGCTCGGGGGCTTCCACAGAAGATATGCCCGGCTTGGTGATATTGTTGTCGTGAGTGTCAAGGAGGCGATGCCTGACAGCAATATAAAGAAAGGCACTGTTGCGAAAGCTGTTGTGGTAAGGACAAAGAAGGAACAGAGAAGGGCTGACGGTTCTTACATCCGTTTCGACCAGAACGCTGTGGTGCTTATCAACCCGCAGGGTGAACCGGTCGGAACAAGAATCTTTGGCCCGGTGGCACGGGAACTCAGGTGGAAAGAATATACGAAGATTATTTCCCTGGCCCCGGAGGTCTTATAGGAGAACCATGGGACTGAACATAAAAAAGAATGACACCATCGTTGTGCTGGCGGGAAAAGAAAAAAATAAACAGGGGAGGGTATTGTCGGTATATCCGGTCAAGGAGCAGGTGCTTGTTGAGAAGATTAACATGATCAAGAGACATATGAAACCGTCCAGAAAATATACCCAGGGCGGTATTATCGAGAAGGAGGCTCCCTTGCATATATCGAATGTAATGCTCATATGCCCCAAGTGCAGTAAACCCACACGGATTGGGAATGCCGTCTTGCAGACCGGAAAGAAAGTGAGAGTCTGCAGAAAATGCAGGGAGGTCATGGACTGATATGATGCCGAGGCTCAAGGAAAAATACCTGAAGGAAATTGTGCCGCTCATGACAAAGGAATTTTCCTACGACAATGTAATGGAAGTCCCCAGACTGAACAAAATCGTTCTTAATGTGGGACTGGGAGAGGCTATCCAGAATATAAAACTCCTTGATGCGGCGCAGAAAGAACTTTCCATGATAAGCGGACAGAAAGCCGTTGTTACCAAGGCAAAAAAATCCATCGCTGCCTTCAAGCTGAGAAAAGGGGTGCCGATCGGGTGCAAGGTTACCCTGCGGGGAAACAGGATGTATGAATTTCTTGACAGGCTGATCAGTGTTGCCCTGCCAAGGATACGGGATTTCAAAGGTATCACGGCGAAGGCATTTGACGGTCGGGGGAATTATGCGCTTGGGCTGAAAGAACAGTTCATATTCCCGGAGATAGATTATGACAAGGTCGATATGGTTCACGGGCTTGATGTCATATTCTGCACTTCCGCAAAGACCGATAAAGAGAGCAAGGCCCTTTTACGCTATATGGGTATGCCGTTTAAAAACTGAGTATTGAGACAGGAGCGCAAATGGCAAAAATTTGCATGATGGAAAAATCGAAGAGGCCACCGAAATTCGGGGTAAGGACCTATAACCGATGCAAGTTATGCGGAAGACCACGGGCATATATCCGTAAATTCGGCATATGCAGGATCTGCTTCAGGAATCTTGCACTCAAGGGTCAGATACCCGGAGTTGTAAAGGCAAGCTGGTAGTGAATGACCCTAGTGGAGGTGATGAATGTTAACTGATCCGATTGCGGATATGCTCACGAGGATCCGCAACGCCGTACGAATCAAATCCGAAAAAGTTGATATCCCTATTTCCAAAGTCAAGCTGGAGATAGCCAAGATATTGAAGGAAGAGGGATTTATCAGAGCGTATAAAATTCTGAAGGACAGGAAACAGGGTGTCCTGCGGGTTATTCTGAAATATGTGGATAATGAAAGCGTTATCTCCGGACTGCGGAGGATAAGCAAACCGGGACGGAGAGTCTACGTGGATAAGAACGAGATTCCGAATGTGATGGGCGGACTGGGTGTTGCTATCCTTACTACCTCGAAGGGGATATTGAGCGATAAGACCTGCCGTCGTGAAGGCGTCGGCGGAGAAGTTATCTGCTACGTATGGTAAAGGAGACAAGAGGATGTCGAGGATAGGGAAGAAGCCGATAGCAATACCTGAGAAGGTGGCGGTAAAGATCACTGACGGGAACATGCTCGTAAAAGGTCCTCTGGGAGAGTTGAGCTGGGATTACCCTGATACCATGAAAGTTACTGAGGATGCCGGTGTGATATCAGTGGAACGTTCGGGAGATTCGAAAGCTGAGAGAGCGTTGCACGGCCTCACAAGAAGTATCATCTATAACATGGTTGTTGGTGTTTCCCAGGGATACCGGAAGGTACTCGAGATTTTCGGCGTCGGATACAAGGCGCAGGTTACCGGCAACAAGATAGTGCTTGCGCTTGGCTATTCACATCAGATAGAGTTTCTGCTGCCTCCGAATGTGAATGCTTCAGTGGACCAGAAACAGGTCCAGATCACTTTGACCAGCATCGATAAACAGCAACTCGGACAGGTAGCGGCCAGCCTCAAATCGTTAAGGCTTCCGGACGCCTATAAGGGAAAAGGGATCAGATATGCCGGCGAGAGACTCAAGCTGAAGGTTGGAAAAGCAGGCAAAAAATAGGTGTTATCCGGCTGGCAGCGATGAACTGCCGGCTTTCTGAACTGGAGGGTGTTTTGGCTGAGAGCAGAAGAGAAGCAAGGGAAAGGCGCCACAGGAGAATCCGGAAAAAAATATCAGGAACTCCCGGAAGGCCGCGCTTGAGCATCTACCGGAGTCTGAATCATATATATGCCCAGATTATTGATGATCTTAAAGGACAGACACTGGTGACTGCGTCAAGCCTTGATAAAGAATTCAAAAGAATAGCGCACCATAAGGGCAATATAACCACTGCAAAACTGGTCGGTGAACTTGTTGCAAAACGAGCCATCGAAAAAGGAGTGACCAGGGTGGTGTTTGATAAGGGCGGATATCTCTATCATGGCACCATAAAGGCGCTGGCAGACGCAAGCAGGGCGGCTGGGTTAGAGTTCTAGCCGGGTTCAGGAGAATGTTCAGTGTGTTGCCACTGACAATGGAGACAAAATACGCAGACAGCACTGAGGGAGGTTAAGTGGAGAAGATTGATTCCGAGGGATTGACGTTAAGAGACAAGGTGGTCTATATAAACAGGGTTGCAAAGGTTGTCAAGGGTGGAAGACGCTTTTCCTTTACCGCTCTTGTTGTTGTCGGGGACGGTGAGGGAACTGTCGGCGTTGGCAAAGGAAAAGCATCGGAAGTTCCGGAAGCCATTCGCAAGGCGGTCGAGCAGGCGAAGAAATCTCTTACGCGGTTTCCCCTCATAGAGGGGACAATACCCCACAGAATTATCGGACGGTTCGGCGCAGGAACCGTAGTGATCAACCCTGCCGCAAAGGGCACCGGTATCATTGCAGGGGGAGCGGTCAGGGCCGTCCTCGAAGTCGCAGGGGTGCAGAACGTTGTTGCAAAGTCTCTCCGCAGTCATAACCCTTTCAATTCGGTCAAAGCGACACTGAATGGACTTATGAACCTCAAAAACTCTGATGCGGTCATGAAACTCAGAGGCAAGGCCGAAGAAGAGACTCAGGAGGTAGCATGAGGATAGAAGACCTGAAACCAGCGCCCGGGAGCAGAAAACGGAATAAGAGGGTAGGCCGTGGTATCGGTTCCGGGCACGGTAAAACTTCCTGTAAAGGACATAAAGGACAAAAAGCCCGTTCCGGCGGAACCAAGGGACCCGGATTTGAAGGCGGACAGATGCCGCTCCAGAGAAGACTCCCCAAACGGGGATTCAAAAGCCGGTTCAGAACGGAATATGCGGTGATTAATCTCAAAGACATTGTGAGGATAGAAGGACTGGAAATCATTACTGCTGAAGCACTCAGGGAGAGAGGAATCCTGAAAGATTTAAAGGACGGTCTGAAAGTGCTCGGCGAGGGAGAGATGACCAGGCCATTGACGATCAAGGCCGACGCATTCAGTGCTTCTGCCCTGGCAAAGATAGCAGCAGCCGGCGGTAAGGCAGAAGTTGTTTGATCTCAGGATTCATGGCAGTTGGCGATACATCTCATACAGCTGAGAATACCCCATGGGAATAATATCGAGCTTTCAGAACATATTTAAGATTCCGGAACTGAAGAACAGGGTTCTTTTTACCCTCGCCCTCCTTGCTGTGTACCGGATTGGTGCTCACATCCCAACCCCGGGCATCAACGGAGAGGCACTCAGTGAATTCCTGGCCCAGAGCGGGGCTGGCGCCCTGATGGGCTTTTTTGACATGTTTTCCGGGGGTGCATTATCGAGGGTGACCATCTTTGCCCTTGGGATCATGCCATACATCAGCGCATCGATTATTCTTCAATTGCTTACCGTGGTCATCCCGGCCATAGGGAAACTTGCAAAAGAGGGGGAGGCGGGCAGGAAGAAGATCGTACGATACACCAGATATGGAACAGTAGTGATCAGCGCGATACAGTCATTCGGAATCGCAGTCGGACTGGAAAGCATGCAGAACGGGGCATTTGTACAGAATGCAGGATGGTCATTCAGATTGTTGACTATGATTACCCTGACTTCAGGAACGGCCTTCATCATGTGGCTTGGAGAACAGATCACCGAAAGAGGAATAGGCAACGGTATCTCGCTCATAATCTTCGCGGGCATCGTCGCCCGTTTCCCGAGTGCAATCATCAGTACGGTCAGGCTGCTGCAGGCCGGTGAACTTTCGATATTTTTCGTCATCTTTCTCGTTATCATGATGCTGGGCGTTGTTGCGGCGATTATTTATATGGAAAGAGGGCAGCGAAAAATACCTGTTCAGTATGCCAAGAGGGTTGTCGGACGGAAGGTTTACGGAGGTCAGAGCACCCACCTGCCCCTCAAGATCAATACCGCAGGGGTGATTCCGCCGATTTTTGCGTCATCGATCATTATGTTCCCGGCAACGGTTGCAGGGTTCATCGCAATACCGTGGGTGCAGGCTGTCGCTCGTCAGCTATCCCCAGGCACTGTCTTGTATACGATGCTCTATGTGGGTATGATCATCTTTTTTGCTTTCTTCTATACTGCAATCATCTTTAATCCGGTCGATATCGCTGACAATCTGAAAAAATACGGAGGATATATACCGGGGATCAGGCCGGGCCAAAAGACATCTGAATACATTTACCGGGTTCTGTCCCGCCTGACCTTTGTCGGGGCCTTTTACCTCGCTGCCGTGTGTATTATCCCGGAAATTCTCATATCGAGATTCAATGTGCCGTTCTATTTCGGTGGCACTTCTCTTCTGATTGCAGTAGGAGTTTCACTCGATACGGTTTCTCAGATAGAGTCACATCTTATCACCCGGTCGTATGAAGGTTTCCTGAAAAAGGGCAGGATCAAGGGCAGGAGGGGGTAACCCCTTTCGCAAGTACTTTGCGAGTTGCCCCGTAAGTGTATAGATGATTATTTTGAAATCTCCGGAAGAAATTGAAGTGATGGCTCAGGCATGCAGCATAGTTGCAAAGACGCTTGATTATGTGGGGAATATGATAAAACCGGGTGTTACGACAGGACAGATCGAACAGGCTGCTGAGGCCTATATCAAGTCGAACAACGCAACTCCTGCTTTCAAGGGCTATCGCGGATATCCGGCGTGTATCTGTGCTTCGGTCAATAATGAGGTTATTCATGGGATCCCTTCTGACAGAAGGCTCGAAGAGGGGGATATTCTCGGTGTCGACCTAGGGGTATACAAGGGAGGGTTTTACGGGGACGCTGCATATACATTTCCTGTCGGCAAAACAGAGGCTGAAACCGAGAGACTCCTGAGGGTTGCAGAAGAAGCCCTCTATAGAGGAATAAGGAATGCGTTGCCGGACAAAAGGATATCCGATATATCATATGCGATCCAGAATCATGTTGAATCGAACGGTTTTACCGTGGTCAGGGCCTTTGTCGGCCATGGAATCGGGAGAAATCTCCATGAAGACCCCCAGATCCCGAATTTCGGGCAACCGGGTCGCGGGCACCGGCTAAGGCCGGGAATGACCCTGGCGATAGAGCCTATGGTGAATGCGGGGGGGTACGAGGTTGTCGTTCTGAATGACGGATGGACTGCAGTTACCATGGACGGAAAGTTATCCGCACATTTTGAACATACCATTGCGGTAACCGAGAATGAACCAAGAATCTTGACGCAATTACTTGAGAAAGAGTATACTATTTAGCTTATGTCAAAAGAAGACAATATAGAAGTTGAGGGCAAGATTATTGAAACCCTGCCAAACGCTATGTTTAAAGTCGAGCTTGAGAACGGGCAGGTTATCCTTGCCTATGTTTCAGGCAAGATGAGGATGCACTTCATAAAGATATTGCCCGGCGACAGAGTTACCGTTGAACTGTCGCCCTACGACCTGACGAAGGGAAGGATTACGTACAGGTTCAAATAAACTGAGAAGAGGGTGTGATGAAAGTACGTTCTTCGGTGAAACCGATTTGTGCAAAATGCAAGATAGTGAAGCGAAAGGGTGTCATACGGGTGATCTGCGAGAACCCGAGGCATAAACAGAGGCAGGGATGATCCTTCTGCATGATGTGCAAAGTTCTGAGCGGGAGCACCATGCCCTGAACTTCAACCGGGAACCTTAAAAATGCGAGGAGGAGAGGGAAGTTGGCAAGAATCGCGGGAGTAGATTTACCCAAAAATGAACGGATTGAAATCGGGCTGACGAGAATTTTCGGAGTCGGCAGGGCACTGTCTCAGAAAATACTGTCTGAGATCCGTATGAACCCGAACACCCGTGTCAGGGATCTTACGGATGAAGATATTGTCAAAATCAGAACCATACTGGAAAGAGATTACCGGGTCGAGGGAGACCTCAGGAGGGATATTTCGCTTGCAGTCAAGCGACTCGTGGATACCGGCAGTTACCGGGGGATGCGGCATCGTTCAGGCCTTCCTGTGAGAGGACAGAGAACCAAGACGAACGCACGAACACGCAAGGGCCCTAGAAAAGCAGTCATGGGTAAAAAGAAAGAGGCGTAACAGATGGCTCAGAGAAAGAAAGGCGTCAAGAAGGAAAAAAAGAATATCAGTTTCGGAGCAGCACATATTCAGGCTACCTTTAACAACACCATCATCACGATTACCGATACGAACGGTGACGTGGTCGCCTGGGCTAGTGCCGGCAATCTGGGGTTTAAAGGCTCGCGCAAGGGAACTCCGTATGCAGCGCAGATGGCTGCCTCAACAGCTGCGAAGAAGGCGATGGATTTCGGCATGAAACAGGTGGATATTTTTGTAAAAGGTCCGGGTGCAGGCCGGGAATCAGCAATCAGGGCACTTCAGGCAACAGGCCTCGAAATAAATCTCATCAAGGATGTTACGCCTGTTCCGCATAATGGATGCAGGCCTCCCAAGAGAAGGAGAGTATAACGTGGCAAGATATATAGGAGCGTTATGCAGGATTTGCAGGAGAGAAGGAGAAAAACTGTTTCTGAAAGGCGACCGCTGTTTTACCGAAAAGTGTTCTGTCGAACGTCGGAAATATCCTCCGGGAGAACACGGGCAAGGGTATAAAAAGTTATCAGACTACGGCATACAGCTGCGCGAAAAACAGAAGGTCAGAAAAATGTACGGGGTGCTCGAGAGGCAGTTCAGAAGGTATTTTCACTCAGCCGAGAGAAAGAGAGGGGTCACCGGTGAAGTCCTCCTCCAGCTTATTGAGACTCGCCTTGATACCATGGTCTTCCGGATGGGGTTTGCTCCCAACAGACGGAGAGCACGTCAGATTGTCGGGCACTGCCATATCATGGTCAACGGCAGGATAACCAATCTCCCTTCCTATCAGGTAAAAAAAGGCGATGTGGTTGAGGTCAAGGAATCGAGCAGGGACATCCCTGAAATTGCGGACAGTATTTCAAAAAGTGAATACCGGGGAATGCCCGGCTGGGTTGAGGTTGACAGCGCAAATTTCAGGGGAAAAGTATTACATATTCCGTCCCGTGACGAGATTCAACTGCCTGTTCAGGAACAACTCGTGGTCGAATTGTATTCCAAATGAGCATAATAACTCTCGCTGCGATAAAACAGGGAAATTGAGAAATTTAATGATAAGAACGAAATTCCAGACAACCGGCAGATGCAGGAACCGATACCCGGCCTTCAGGACTCCTGAGGGCAATGCTCTTCAGTCAGCGCGGCAAGGGTTCCTGCGATTTCGGAACAAGTGTGCTGGGGTTGTGTGAGGAGGCCTTATGGATCTGAAAAAAATAGGCTTTCAGCTTCCGGAGTCTGTTGGATTCGACGAAGAAACACTGACTGACGAGTATGGGAAACTCGTAGCTGAGCCTCTGGAGCGAGGGTTTGGTACTACCCTGGGAAATGCACTGAGGAGGGTGCTGCTTTCCTCTATTGAGGGGTCTGCAATCACTGCGGTAAAGATACCGGGGGCGCTCCATGAATTTTCGACAATCAAGGGTATTAAAGAAGATGTTGTCGATATTGTATTGAATTTCAAGAAAATCAGGGTGAGGCTCTATTCAAGCGAGAAAAAGATCGCAACCATCAAAGTCAAAGGACCCAAGGTTGTGACGGGAGAGGACATTCAGAGTGATGGCACCTTTCTGGTTCTGAACCCCGAGCAGATAATCGCAACTGTCGATAAGGACGTGACTTTTGAGGCAGAGATGTACCTGAAAAAGGGTAAGGGATATGTATCTGCAGAGCTTCACAAGGAAGAGGACCTGCCGGTAAACGTCATTGCGGTCGATTCCGTCTTTACCCCGATAAAGAAGGTCAATTTTACGGTTGAAAAGGCACGTGTCGGTCGGGCAACGGATTATGACCGGTTAGTGATGGAGATATGGACAGACGGAGGAGTGACTCCTGAAAAAGCGGTTTCCCAGGCAGCAGCGATTCTTATTGAACACATGAATCTTTTCCTGCTGGATGAGGAAGATTTTGACGAGGCAGGGATTCTCGCCGATCAGCATGATTATAGTGCAGCAGCCACTGAGGATCCGATTTTCAATGCGAACCTCCTCAAGAGTGTCGATGAGCTGGAACTTTCCGTGAGGTCATACAATTGCCTGAAGAATGCGAATATCAAAACTATCGCAGACCTTGTTCAGAAGACGGAACAGGAGATGCTCAGAACCAAAAACTTCGGCCGTAAGTCCCTGAATGAGATCAAAGAGATCTTGCATGCAATGGGACTTCGTCTCGGCATGAGAGTGGATCTGGAGGCTCTGAACAGGGAAGTAGTTTTACATGGCGGAGGTGTAGACAAAGATGCGACACAGGGTTGACGGCAGATTATTCGGGAGAACCGCGAACCAGCGGAAAGCGCTCTTGCGGGGACTCGTAAATTCACTCATTGAACACCAGAGAATAGAAACTACTGTTGCAAAAGCAAAAGAAGTAAGGAAGATAGCTGAGAGGATGGTAACGCTGGGAAAACGGGGCGATCTCCATGCAAAAAGACTCGCCTTTGCATATCTTTCGAACAGGGATTCCCTCGCAAAGCTTTTTGGAGAAATAGGCCCCCGGTTTGCGGGGAGGAATGGCGGATATCTCAGGATTATGCAGACAAGAAGCCGGGTCAACGATTCTGCTCCCATGGCGGTGCTTGAGTTTATTGATTACCGGGAAGTGAAACAGACAGAAGAAGCGAAGGCTGAGAAGAAAGAGAAGTAACAGGCGTTTCCGGGCGACCGCCTGAGAGATGAGAAGCGATGAACGGGAGTTCATTCCTTCTCATTTTTATTTTCCGGACTAGACTTCAAAGGCATCCATGAAGTGTTCGATTTCAGAGTCACCGTTATTCCTGAGGATAATGCTGAGGACATCAAATCTTACGGGTGAGAGTATCTTCTTTTGCTTCAGATAGAGCAGCGCAAGGTTTCTTAGTTTCTGCCTTTTTTTGGTGTGGACCGCTTCGAACGGGAAGCCGAACGAGATACTGCTTCTCGTTTTGACCTCGATAAAAACCGTGACGCCCCGGTCGTTTGCAATAAGGTCGATTTCCCCGATTGGTGTCTTATAGTTCCGCTCGATTATGCGGTACCCTTTCTTTTTCAGGAAACGCCAGGCAAGTTCCTCGCCGCTTGTGCCGAGTCTTTTCACTGACTGTCCGCGAGATCCTCTACGGTAAAGGGGCTGATCCGGGGACTGTCGTTTCCCTGGAGCCTCATGATGAGTTTTGGGAGGCCTTCAATAGCATGGATGTCTTTCTGACAGAGGATTTTCAGTACGTCCCTGAAAAAAGCATGTTCTTCCCAGTGCCCTGTAAGGTGCTCGGAAAGAGTCCGGTAAAGCGTTTCTCCTGTCCTGTCCCAGTCAAGGAGGAGGATCACTTGCTCGAACCTGTCGGTAATGTCATCGCAGAACTCATAGAGGTTCTTGCCGTTATGGAGGGTAACAATGTCGCCCTCCAGTCCAAGAGACCGGAGGGCTGAGGCGTCTTTTTTCCCCTCCACGATCACCGGGGTATCCCTGTTAATCTCGTAGAGATCTTCAATAATCTCCAGCAGCCTGTTAGCCCGTTCAGTATCTTCAGCAGAAGGGGTATTCCTGTCCGTGTTCATCATGATCATTCTTATCTTACACAAGGGTGAAGGTGATTTACAAATAATGACTTAAAATGGAAGGAATTTGCTATTATAATGGATGAAAATACTTATATTCAAAGGACATAAGCATACATCTGGTCTGTTGACAGAACGAGTTTTTTTCTCTATGGTTAAACCATGGCGACGAAATTAGGGCAGTTACTGGTAACGGGGAATATCATCACTGAGGAACAGCTCAGGGAAGCGATAAGTCTGCAGCGCCGGGAAGGGGGGAGGCTGGGGACGAACCTGATCAAGCTGGGGTATCTGACGGAAGACAAGCTGGTTGCGTTTTTGAGCAAGCAGTGGGGGGTTCCGGCGATCAACCTTTCGGACTACAAGATAGACCCGTCGGTTCTGAAACTGGTTCCGCTTGAGATTGCGCGGAAGTATCTGATCATCCCGGTAGCGAGGGTAGGTGCCACGCTGACGATTGCAATGGCGGATCCGTCGAATGTATTTGTGATAGACGATGTCAAGTTCATGACGGGGTATAATGTTGAGGTGGTGGTAGCGGGTGAATCGTCGGTGCTGCAGGCGATATCGGCGAATTACCGGGGAAGCGGCGAGGCGCTGGTTACGACAAAGAAGGCTGCAGCAACAAAGTCCCTCCAGGCACAAGACTATACGTTTACCGATGATGATCTCAGAGAAGACAATCTGCCCCCGCAGGACGATGAAGCCCTCACGGTAGATGTCCATGAATTCGATAAAGTCGTTGGTGATGCCCTTGACAGTGTTGAAGCCTATATTGAGCAGGAAGATGCGGCAGTCGGCGAGGTTGAAGAACCGATCGTCAAGCTTGTAAACGGCATCCTGATCAACGCGATAAAGGGCGGGGCGAGTGATATTCATATCGAGCCCTATGAAACCACCCTGCGCGTCCGGTACCGGGTTGACGGGGTACTGTTTAACGCTATGAATCTCCCGCTGAAGATAAAGAACCCTATCACCTCGCGACTGAAAATCATGTCAAAGCTTGATATTGCGGAAAGGAGGCTCCCCCAGGACGGAAGGATAAAGCTGAGACTCGGGAGAAAAAAAGAGATCGATTTCCGTGTATCGGTTCTCCCCTGTCTTTTTGGGGAAAAGACTGTCCTGAGAATACTCGACAAGTCGAACCTCCAGGTTGACCTGACAAAACTTGGTTTTGAAGAAGAGACATTGAAGAAGTTCCTGGATGTCCTTGAGAAGCCGTACGGGATGATCCTCGTTACCGGACCAACCGGAAGCGGCAAGACCACAACCCTCTATTCTGCCCTCAGCTATCTCAATAAACCCGGTCTCAATATCATGACAGCCGAGGACCCTGTTGAATATAATTTTCTGGGGATGAACCAGGTGCAGGTAAGAGAAGAAATCGGACTGACCTTCGCTTCTGCCCTGCGCGCATTTCTCCGCCAGAGCCCTGATATTATCCTCGTTGGCGAGATACGGGATTTTGAGACGGCTGAGATCGCTGTAAAGGCAGCACTCACCGGTCATCTCGTCCTGAGCACCCTCCATACGAATGATGCGCCGAGCAGCATCAGCAGGTTGTTGAATATGGGGATTGAACCTTTTCTCGTATCCTCCTCGGTCATATTGATTGCAGCACAACGGCTCGCCCGCAAGATATGTCCCCAGTGCAAGCAGGAGGAAAAGGTGCCTGTGCAGGCTCTCGTGCAGATAGGCTTTGCCGAGGAAGAGGCCGCTGCCGTGACGCCCTATAAGGGGAGAGGCTGTCCGGCATGCAACAATTCAGGATACAAGGGAAGACTGGCGCTGTATGAAGTTATGCCGATCAGTGCGGAAATCAAAGAGATGGTGCTTGAAGGAGCCTCTGCTGATGAACTGAAGAAGACTGCGATGAGAATGGGAATGAAGACGCTGCGACAGAGTGGCCTGGCAAAAGTGAAGCAGGGGACAACGTCTCTGGAAGAGGTCATGAGGGTTACCTTTGGAGACTGACAGAGAATGGGCATGAAGCCGGTGATTTTCGCGTATAAGACTCCGGATAGTATGATATAATGACGTGATGCCGATTGACATCCGGCAATAAAAATGGTAATAAAGGGGTAAGTTATGGCAACGCTGTACGAATTGTTAAAGATGATGATAGAGAAGAATGCTTCTGATCTGCACATCACTACCGGAAGTCCGCCGAGGTTGAGAGTAGATGGAAAGCTCGTCGGGGTAGATAATCCCCCGCTCAACCCTTCCGATACAAAGGCCCTTTGTTACAGCATTCTCACTGACGCACAGAAGCATAAATTCGAGGAAAGCAATGAACTTGACCTTTCGTTCGGAGTCAAAGGGCTCAGCAGGTTCAGGGCGAACATCTTTATGCAGAGGGGCGCTGTTGCCGGGGCATTCAGGACTATCCCGTTCGAAATACGGGGTTTTAAAGAACTCGGGTTGCCGGAGATAGTCAACGAGATGGTCAAAAAACCAAGGGGTCTCATCCTGGTTACCGGCCCGACCGGCAGTGGGAAGTCAACAACCCTCGCCGCGATGGTTGACCGGATCAATGCAGAGCGCTATGACCATATCATCACCATTGAAGACCCCATAGAATATCTCCACCCGCACAAGAAGTGCCTCATCAACCAGCGGGAAGTGAATGCAGACACCGTGTCATTCAAGGCGGCGCTCCGGTATGTCCTGAGACAGGACCCGGACGTGGTGCTGATCGGCGAAATGCGCGATCTCGAAACGATCGAGGCGGCGCTCACGGTTTCTGAAACCGGCCATCTCACCATGGCGACGCTTCATACCAATTCGGCAGTACAGACAATAAACCGTGTCATCGATGTTTTCCCTCCCCATCAGCAGGAGCAGATCAGGGTGCAATTGTCGTTCGTGCTCGAGGGCATATTCGCCCAGCAGCTTATTCCGAAAAAATCAGGGACAGGCCGGGTTCTTGCAGTCGAGTTGCTGGTTCCCAATCCCGCTATCAGAAACCTGATCAGGGAAGACAAGATTCATCAGGTCTATTCCATGATGCAGACAGGCCAGACAAAGTATGGCATGCAGACGATGAACCAGTCTCTTTACGAACTTTATGCAAAGGGTCTTATCACGTATGAAGACGCACTCGGAAGATCAACGATACCCGATGAGATTATCCAGATGATCCAGAAGGGTATGCCGGCGGCTTCCGGTAAAGGGAGGGGGTAATATATGGCTGTTGTGTACCAATGGTCAGGTAAAACAGTAAGGGGTACTATTGAGACCGGAGAGATAACCGCTGCGACAAAAGAAGATGTGATCGCCCAGCTGCGACGGAGAAATATTACGCCTACTATTATTGCTGAAAAACAGAAAAAGTCATTGATGAAACTCGGGATGGGCGGCAGGGTCAAAGACAAGGATATCGTTGTCTTTACCCGCCAGTTTGCCACGATGATTGATGCAGGCCTCCCCCTTGTTCAGGCGCTTGATATCCTTTCGGCCCAGGTCGAAAATAAAACGCTGGCGAAGACTCTCCAGGAGGTAAAAGGGGATGTCGAATCAGGTGCCACATATGCTGATGCGCTCAAGAAACATCCCCGGGTCTTTACTGAGCTCTATGTGAATATGGTTGCTGCAGGTGAAGCAGGCGGAATCCTTGATACAATCTTGAACAGGCTCGCATCCTACATTGAAAAAGCGATGAAGCTCAAGAAAAAAGTGAAGGGTGCGATGATCTATCCTGCTGTTGTCACCTCTGTTGCGGTGCTCGTTATTGCGGTAATCATGATCTTTGTTGTCCCTACCTTCGCAAAGATGTTTGCGCAGCTCGGCGGAACGCTCCCGTTGCCTACCCGGATAATAATTAACATAAGCAATTTTCTCGCAGGGGCAGGCGGCGTCATGATAGTCGCAGCGATTATAGGCCTCGTAGTCTTCATCGTGCAGGTGAGGAGGACAGAGAAAGGCAAGTATGTTATCGACAGGATTCTGTTGCGGCTTCCTATATTCGGACCACTCCTCAATAAAGTAGCTGTTGCGAAGTTTACCAGGACGCTCGGTACTCTGGTGAGCAGCGGCGTTCCGATTCTTGACGGACTTGAGATAACTGCAAAGACATCCGGGAACAAAGTTATCGAATATGCAATCATGGATGTAAGGAAAGGGGTTGTCGGCGGGAAGACGCTTGCCGAGCCCATCACCAAGGCAAAGGTGTTCCCTCCCATGGTTACCCATATGATCGCAGTCGGTGAGTCGACAGGCGCGCTCGATGCGATGCTCGCAAAGATCGCCGATTTCTATGACGACGAGGTTGATGCCTCAGTCTCGAACCTAACCGCTATGATGGAACCGCTCCTCATGGTATTCCTGGGAGGTGCCGTCGGTTATATTGTTGTTGCCATGTATTTGCCGATATTCAAACTGATCACCCTGATAAAATAACCCTGCTCAATGCGAACAGAATGGCATCCGAAGATACCGGGGGATTAAAGAACAGGATAAGGGCCCTGATTCTTTTCAGGGCCTTGTTCGTAACCCTGTTCCTTGGCTCCACCTATTTTTTCAATGTCTTTGAGCAACTACCCTCTGTCCGTTTCATCCCTCACCTCGTCGGTGCATTCTATAGCGCTACAATTGTCTACTTCCTCGTCTTCAATAGAATCCGGAACCTGCAACTCTTTGCATATATTCAGCTTATCCTTGATGTTGGTTTTGAAATAGCTCTGATTTATATGACGGGGGGGATAGACAGCTGGTTCTCCTATACGATTGTCCTGACGATTCTCGCTTCCAGTATCGTACTGGACCAAAGGGCAGGGTATATAATCGCCACAGTAAGCAGTCTCCTGTACGGAACTCTGATTGTCCTCCAGTTTCACGGAATCCTCGTCTTACTCAGGATCACCGATTACCGGGAGGCGGGCAATTATCTCTATAACATCTTCATTCATATCTCGTCTTTCTATCTCATCGCATTTCTCAGCGGGTACCTCTCATCGCGGCTCGAAAAGACGAAGAAAAAACTCGCGGAAAAAGACCTGAACCTGCGGAACCTCGAGTTCTTCAATCAGGAAGTGGTGGAAAGTCTGCCAAGCGGGCTCCTCACGACGGACATGGCAGGGACCATATTGCTCTTCAACCGTTCTGCCGAGCGGATAACCGGTATGCGTAAGGAGGCTGTAGTAGGAAAAGGGTATGATCTTGTCCTTCCGTTCCTGTCTTTCCCCTTTCCGGAAGGGAGACTGGAAGAAACGATTACTGCCAACGGAGTTCAGAAGATAGTCGGGGTAGGTATTTCCATGTTCAGGGGCGGGGATGAGACTACGAAAGGGTATATCGTGATTTTTCAGGACCTGACTGAATGGAAGAAGCTCGAATCTGAAATGAAGAAAAAGGAAAAATGGGCGGCAATCGGTGAACTCTCTTCGAACATTGCCCATGAGATCAGGAACCCTCTTGCATCTCTCAAGAGTTCCGTCGAAATCCTCAGGGAGGATACGGTAGCCGCAACCTACAAAACCCGCCTGATGGATATAGCCCTCAGGGAAATGGACCGCCTCGACAGGATCATCAAGGATTTCCTCACATACTCCCGTCCTATACCGCCATTGTTCAAGAGATTTAATCTTCACGAACTGCTGGACGAGACTGTTGATCTCCTCAGGAATGTCGATCAGCACAGGGACAGTATCACCATACACAAACAGTATGGCGGGGAATTTCAGGTGACCGCAGACCCGCAGAAAATGCGTCAGGTATTCTGGAACCTCGGGTTGAATGCACTGGAAGCCATGCCGCATGGCGGGGACCTCTCGATTTCGACAAGGCGCGAAGGCAGAAGCCTGGTCATCACCTTTACAGACACGGGAACCGGCATAGAAGAGAATGAAATCGAGAAGATATTCTATCCTTTTTTTACCACAAAAGATCAGGGAACCGGGCTTGGACTTGCCATTGCATACCGTATCATGGAGGAACACGACGGTGCCCTTGCCGTTGAGAGTGTCCCTGGAACAGGTACGACGTTTAAGGTTATACTACCGGAGAGCGATGAAGCGGAATAAAGGCAAAATTCTTATCGTCGAAGACGAAAAGAGCATGCGGGAGATACTCAAAATTCTCCTCGAAGAAGAGAACTATACTGTTTCTACCGTAGCTGAGGGACTTGAGGGACTTTCCAGCATTGAAAAGGATATTTTCGACCTCGTTGTCACTGATATGAAAATGCCCGGGGCGGACGGGTTTGAGGTCCTCAGGAAGGTCAAGGAGATATCTCCGTCGACTATGGTCATCATGATCACTGCCTTTGGAACAACCGAAACCGCAATTCAGGCCATGAAACTCGGCGCCTATGACTATATCCATAAGCCGTTTAACATAGAAGAGATCAGGTTGACGGTAAAAAAGGCGATCGAGAAGAAGAGGCTGAGTGAAGAGCTTTCCCTCCTCCGCCAGAAAGTCGAGACGGCTTATTCTCTCGAGAATATCATCGGCATGAGTCCCAAAATGCAGGAGCTGTTCAAACTCATCCCGAGGATTGCCCAGAGCAACTCAAATGTCCTGATTACCGGTGAGAGTGGTTCAGGGAAAGAATTGTTTGCCAATGCCCTCCATACCCTGAGTGACCGGAAGGACAAGAACCTCGTAGCGATCAATTGTGCCGCTTTCCCCGAAGGGCTGCTCGAGTCTGAGCTTTTCGGCCATATGAAAGGTTCATTCACCGGTGCGTCGTCAAACAAACAGGGGCTCTTTGAGATAGCGGATACCGGCAGCATCTTTCTCGACGAGATAGGGGAAATGCCGATCAATCTCCAGGTGAAACTCCTCAGAGTCCTTGAAAACGGGACCTTCCGGCGTCTGGGGGGGACAACGGATATCAGGGTCGATGTAAGGATAATATCCGCAACGAATAAGGATTTGAAGGAAGAGATCGCAGCAGGCAGATTCCGTGAAGACCTCTATTACCGGCTGAACGTAGTGCCTATCCATATCCCCCCGCTGCGGGAGCGGCAGGAAGATATCCCTCTGCTGATAGACCATTTTCTTGCGAAGACGACGGCAGAGCCAAAAATTATCACCCCGGACGCCATGAAAATCCTCGTCCAGTATGCATGGAAGGGAAATGTGAGGGAACTGGAAAACGTAATACAGAGGATCTCGCTGCTTGTCGACAAACGTGAAATTACTGCTCATGATCTTCCCCCGGAAATAGCCGAGTCTCAGGAAGAGCTTGCCGGAAAGGTTTTATTGACTTCCGATGGTATCGATATCGATGAAATCATCAGCAATATCGAAAAACGCTATATCCTTCAGGCCCTCGAAAAAGCACACGGGGTGAAGACAGAAGCTGCGAAACTGCTGCGTCTTTCGTTCCGTTCATTCCGCCACAGGCTCCAGAAATACGGGATCAGGTAGCACAACCGGACATGCTCTCAACCAGGAGACGATGATCACCCCCGGATTCTCCGGCTATGCGTATAGAGGTTCATGCTGTCTCCTCTCACGAACCCGGCGAGTGTCATCCCCGATTCTTCAGCTATCCTGATTGACAATGCTGTGGGAGCAGCCCTGCTCGCAAGGATTGGGATATTCCACCGCAGACATTTTGTTATGATGTCTGAGGAAACACGGCAGCTGACCAGCATGATCATACCCTCCAGCAGGATATTGTTGAGCAGCGTATACCCTATGACTTTGTCGACAGCGTTATGCCTTCCGATATCCTCGGCGAACGCGAGTATCTTTGTCCCATCACTTACGGCAGCGCTGTGAAAACAGCCTGTGAGACGGAAGAGTTCCGAGCGGTTCTGGAAGTCCCTGCAGAGGGATTTGAGGGATGAGGCGGAAAGAGAGAGCCCCCCCTGGATTTTTATCCGGGCTTTTTCTTCACTGCCGGCCGTTAAACCGCCGAGAGAACGGCACAGTGCAGTGCGGGTTTCCATGAGACCAGCCGGAATTTCAGCAAAAATATCATCCCCGTACTGAATTCTGACAGCAGTGGCAGATGCAATGTCAGGGAGTATCTTTTCGGTAACCAGAAACCCGGTGATGAGTTCCCGGACCATCACCGGAGTGCATGAAAGTGAAAGGAGTTCCTCCCCCTGCACTGTTATCCTTACCTTGGTTTCCAGAGCAACAGGGTCAACTACCTCGTGGTATTCATTGCCCCGGTTCTTGATAATTGTCAAATTCCTATAGGCATCCACACCTTATCCTTCTCTCCGGGTTGCCCCTGTCCGGTATACTGCGTCTGATACTGCAGAGGCGACAGCCTGCGCGACTTTCCGGTCAAAAAGACTCGGAATGAGATACTCTTCATTCAGATGTTTTGCGTCGACGAGTGATGCGATCGCCTTCGCTGCCGCTATCTTGATCTCTTCGTTTACGGCTGTTGCACGGGAATCGAGCAGTCCCCTGAACAGGCCGGGAAAACAGAGCATATTGTTGATCTGGTTTGGATAGTCTGAGCGGCCGGTTGCAAGAATCCTGACATGCGGGGAAGCCTCTTCAGGGGAGATCTCAGGTTCAGGATTCGCAAGTGCAAACACAATCCGTTCCTCTGCCATGCGTTTAATATCATCTGCTTTGATCGCCCCGGGCGCGGAAACCCCGATAAAGACATCTGCGTTGACTAATGCATCCGGAATGTTTCCCTGTATGCACGCTTGATTTGTATGCGCCGCAATCCACTTCTTATACGGGTTCATGTGGTGCTTCCTCCCCTTATGCAGAATCCCTTCCCTGTCGCAGACAATGATGTGGTTCACTCCGACCTCAAGAAGAATCTTGCATAGTGCTGTTCCGGCAGCCCCGGCTCCCGAAATGACGATCTTCATGGTTTCAAGGGGTTTTTTGACAATTGTACATGCGTTGAGCAGGGCTGCGAGAACAACGACGGCGGTGCCGTGCTGGTCATCGTGGAAAACCGGGATGTCGAGCAGCTTCCGAAGTCTCTCTTCGATTGCAAAACAGCGCGGGGCAGAGATGTCTTCAAGATTGATCCCCCCAAAAGCCGGGGAGATATAGCGTATGGTCTTCACAATTTCCCCGATATCCTGTGTTGCAAGACAGAGGGGAAAGGCATCGATATCCGCGAACTCCTTGAAGAGCATTGCCTTGCCCTCCATCACCGGCAGCGCTGCTTCAGGTCCGATATCCCCCAGTCCGAGTACTGCGCTGCCGTCGGTGATTATAGCGACCGAGTTCCTCTTGATAGTGAATCTGTAAGCCTTGTCGCGGTCATGGTAGATTGCCATGCATATGCGGCCGACACCCGGTGTATAAACCCGCGAGAGGTCGTTCCGGTTCCTGAGGGGTATCTTGTTATGGATCTCGATCTTCCCCCCATGATGTACAAGGAATGTCCTGTCGGTGACATGAATTACCCTGACCCCGATGATCCTCTTAACCGATTCAACTATCTGTTTTTCATGCTCCTCATCGTGGGCGTTGACCGTTATATCTCTTACAATGGTCCCTTTTCCCGCCCTGACGATGTCTACCGCCATAACATCACCGCCGATCCCGGTGATTGCGGTGGCAATTCTGCCGAAGATCCCCGGCTGATTGGGTGTTTCGAGTCTCAGCGTCACTGCGTAGCTGGGGCTTGGGATTCCTGTCATAGGAGTATTATACAGTCAAATGTGATATTCATGAATATGAATTGCCGGGACAGGGGGGAAATTGAATCAATGTGTCAGCCTTTTTCATCAAATATGTTGCAAACATGAGGTTGATAGGGCGAGAAGTACACCTACTACTGCTCGTCTTTTGATGACTTGTGGGACTGACGATTTTAAGAAGCAACTGAGAGAACGCCTTCATAAACAGTGGCAAGTTGCCATCTGATGGATTTATTTAGGCATTTCCCCTTTATCACTATTCATGTGAGCTGTGGTCTAATAAATATCCATTCAATGAAACAGGCTATCACAGATAAAAGCGAGGAGAATATTAGGGCGCTAAATTCTTGTGTGTGTAGCAATAAAAGAAATATTAGAAAAAAGAAGAAGAGAGCCGATGCATTAATTAGAATCATTGAAAAAATCCACCAAAAAAAAGGTGATCGATGGACTTTCTTTTCTTCGACTTCTGACAATTTATCTGTCACTTGAAAAGGAATACGATTTAAGTATTTTCCCCCCAATTCTTTTCGGATTGAAGCATTAACTTTACGATAGTGCTCATATGCATTTTTTTGACGAGCTTGGAAAAAAGTCAGTGCAACACCATAGAAGAACAAAAATAAGAATAAGCCAAGATAAAAAACGCCAAATCGTGTAATAGAACAAGTTAGCGACTGGGCAATATCACTGTTTTCACTGCCTTTTGCAAGATATCCAACAATACCTAATATCGTCCCATAAACTAGGAGATATATCTTGAGTATTTTAAGTCGAAACTCTTCCGAATGACGCAGATAGTTCCAGTTTTCTTCAAATTCTTTGATGAGAAAATCATTATTATCTATCTTATCATCCATTACCTTTTGTTGTACCTAACATTAATATTGAAGCAAATTTAATATTTGAGTAAAAGATTATAATTTCTTAGGTTGATTGTCAATGAATTTTGCTGGGAAACCGCGGATAGGTACCTAATAATTAAAGATTGTCGGTTGAACTATATACCTTTCAGGTTCAGCTTGCGGATGCGTTGTTCAGGAAGGAGTGTTTTTTGGGTTATAGCCTTAATCAAGGGCGGCGAATGCGAAGGAAAACATATGGTGCTAAGGTTATCCAAAGAAGGAAAAATACCCAGAGCCTCCCGCTGAGCACGTTGTAGTCATGAAGCAGATGTGCCCAAGAATGATGTATAACGAACCGACCAAAAATGAACTCAAATGCAACAGTAAGAGTAAGCCAGATAATCCCGATGAAAAGAGCGTAACCGGAAGAGGAAGGTGGCCAGAAACGAATAACTGCCCAGATGAAAAGCCCAATAAGAACCGAGCCTGTCATCGTCGATAGTTGGTGGGCATGAAGCTCCGACATCACCTTTGCGAATGTTATCTCACGAAAAACACCGTTTGCGATGGCGATAAAGAGCATCGGAATCCAAGCAATGACATAGCGGATCAATTGAGAATTACCCTTTCAAGTTCGAATTGTACTCACCATGATTATATCAGGTTACGAAAGGAGCATCTCAGGAAGGGGTTGTTTTTTTACCTCTGACAATTATCCTGACAGCTACAGCTTAATCCTTTCGCTTTTTGGAATGATTCACGCCCTTCTTGCAACGAAATTGCCTCCATTGATTCCCCAGTCTTTATTTGAACCTCATTATTTGGGGTAGGATTCTTATTCGAACATGAACCTCGGTGCTTCAGGAAGGTTTTCGCTCAGAAACAGTTGCAATTAATTGGTACAATATAAATAATCCTTAGAGAAAAAAAGGCGATGTCCTTTTTGAAATCATTCTTCGGTATTGATTGGCCCTCCAGAAAAATAAATCTTCTCGAATGTACGATTGAGGGTTTTACTCTCAAAATTTACCATCTCAAGTCCCAGCTTAAAAGACATATTCTGTCCTACGACTACTTTCATTTTGGGAACAGCAAACCATGTCTGTTTATCGTTTTTCTCAAGACACACATAAGTGTATCTACCGCTGTCCATTGTTTCGACTACTTTGCCCGATAATACGGCCTGCTCCTGTATGGCCTCCGTCGACTGATCAGCAAAAATGTTTTTGCCGGTCGTTGAAAATACAACACTCAAAACCATAATAAACAATATTACTAAACGTTTCATTCTCTCTCTCTTGCCAGTTGTCATAACGCTTACTGGTCCTTTCTTATAGATTCATTTTCAATATGATAATTAACGTGCAACCGATTTTTAAGTATAACAAGTCTTGACATTTTCTTTTTAAAAATAATTGCAATAAGGTATTGCTAATGATGAGAAATATCAATTTGCACAAGAAAGAGGGAGATCAGACAGCGATATGATTAATGCATCTTTCAGGAAGAAAGCTTGATGGAAGAATCTTCCTTTAATGTCAAAGTAAAACAGGTTTTTTGCAGTGCGCGACAGGAGAATCAAAAAAAACCGGATAGTCTGGAAGACTATCCGGTCATTATTGGTTTGATCGCCTGACTGATTACTCAGTCAGACTTATAGGGTAATACCAGATGAAATACTATAGCTGTTTCCCGCTTGAGAAAGCAAGCTTAATTTATGCACCTCAAGTCTAGTCAGATAAGAGATGGTTACGAACACGGCTGCTATCCTTATTGTATGGCATCCCCCTCGTCATTACTTGCAGTTGAAATCACAGGAATTTATTCAGAGACCTTTGTCCAATTCGATTATTTGGCTGGAGAGGGGACATGTCCGGCATCTTGAACGAGATACAGAGTAGCTGTCGGCGACTGCAATACTGACAAGATAATTTTCAAAAAAATCGCCAGTTCCCCCGATATCCCGTACTTCTCGAATTACCTTGACTAAACTGTTACCGCGTGGTAAGGTAGAGACAAGATTTTAGAAGTTTTTGCGTTCATAGAAGGCCACGAAGACTTTTAGCTTTGCGGCCTTTTTTATTGAGTCCTTCTGAGATTTTAATTGATAGATAAGGAGGTAAACACAATGACACAAGGAACTGTGAAGTGGTTCAATGACAGTAAAGGTTTTGGCTTTATTACCGCTGATAACAATACTGATTTTTTTGTCCACCACACGTCTATTCAGGGGAGTGGCTTTAAAAGCCTTGCTGAAGGCGACAATGTCAGTTTTGAGACTGAACAAGGCCCGAAAGGCCTTAAGGCGATTAATGTGGTTAAACTCTAATTAATCGGGAAAGGCCCCTTCTTCGGAGGGGGTCTTCTCCTTTGAGAGAAATGAGGAGAACATGAATAACAACCGGCATGCGGCAATAAGGGAGAAGAATCAGGAGATAATGCAACGGAGGCGTGATGCAGGTTCTGTAGAAACACACTTCCCTGAGGTTGCAAGCATTAACATGAACATCACCTATAACCAGAAAGGGACAAAATCGATACTGCGGACCTTTCATTTCACTCCCAGCAGTTATGCTTTTTTCATAATAAACTGTTTAAGACAAGACTGTGTTGATGGTGGGTTTGATCTGACCCAGGTAATCAACGCGATGGTCAGAAACAGGAGTGCCGGTGTGAAAGGGTCTCTGAACTGTAAAGGTGCTGACACCGCTCCGAGCCACTCAGATATTGTCTATGAAGTTGCCATACAATATACGTAAATTTGCTGTCCTTTAATCTTGCGCTGTTTTGAGATAACAGCATCTCACACACAGACTCAGTCCCCGGCACAGTTTGATGCATATTCATTCCTTCCCTTGTCGTTTCAGGAAGGACCCTTTACACGGTACTCTTTTGCAAAGGAGACTGAAAAGGTTAGGCGCCTGATAAACAAAAAAAGGAGATGATCAATGAGAAAGATATATGTCGGAAATATTCCATACGATGCTACCGAAGAAGATTTGAGGGAACTGTTTTCAGAGTATGGGGAGATTGAATCATTGAAAATAATACCGGATCAATTTACAGGACGGTCTAAAGGATTTGGTTTTATTGAGATGGTAAATGAGGAAGATGCAAACAAGGCGATGGCGGCTCTTCATGGAAAAGATTTCAAGGGGAAAACACTTACTGTCGCTGAGGCAAAACCTCAACAGAGGCGGCAAGGATTCAAAAAAAGTAGTGGCTATGGTGGGGGCACAGGCGGAGGCTGGAGATAGGCTTGGAGGTCATAGTCAATGAGAATAATGTCGAAGGAGCACTGAAAGTCCTTAAACGAAAATTACAGAAAGAAGGGCTGTTTCGCGATATAAAATGAAGAAAGGCATATGAAAAGCCCTGTGAAAAAGTAAAACGCAAACGAAGAGAGGCAAGAAAGCGAAGGATGAAAGCTCAGCGATATAAGAAACGCACCTATTAAGAAGTTCTTAATAACTATGGGTCTGTAAGAAAGCCCCAATGCTTATGGAGGTTGACATGAAATCACTTATTGAACTCATGGCGAAGTCTCTGGTAGACAACGCGGAAGAAGTGGCAGTAACTGAGACGGGTGGAGAAAAAACCGCGCTCTTTGAATTGCGTGTTGCTGCAGGTGATATCGGGAAGGTTGTCGGAAAACAGGGGAATACCGCACGCGCAATGAGAACAATACTGAGTGCCGCCGCCAGTAAGCTTGAAAAACGTTGTGTGCTGGAGATATTGGATTAACGGGACAATAATCCGAACCCGGTTTTTTTAATATTTGAGAGAAGGTATAATACCCCATGTCAACGAAGAAACGGAGAAGCAGCAATCTCATCGCCCTGATATTTTTCCTTCTCGCCGCCGGTTTTTATCTGCTGAACGAAAAATATCCCTTTGCAGGCAAGCAGGAAGAGGATGCATATGTCCCGGTCGTCGCGGTGCATGACGGTGATACCGTGAGTGTGCTGATCAACGGAAACCAGGAAAAAATCAGGCTGATCGGCATCGATGCCCCCGAGATGGGGCAGCAGCCCTGGGGAGGAGAGGCGAAGCATTTTCTCGATCGCATGGTGAATGCATCAGGACGGAAAGTCCGGGTTGAGCTTGATGTTGAAGAAAGGGACACGTACGGGCGGGTGCTCGCGTATCTCTGGACGACAAAAGGGGACATGGTGAATGTCATGATGCTGAGGGGAGGGTATGCAATTCTCTCTACGTTTCCTCCCAACGTAAAGCATGTCCAGGAGCTCACGGAGGCACAGAGAGAGGCAAGAAACATGCGGATTAATATATGGAGCGGGAACGGGCTGGAAGAAAAGCCCGCGGATTACCGGAAGGAACACCCCAGGAAGTAAGGCCCTCCGGCAAATCAGGACTTCTGATCCAGAAAGGTTTTTTTAAACTCCCTGAGTATTTCGCATGCCTCATCGGTGGAATCGACAAACCTGATAAGTTTCATGTCTTCTGGAAGGATAGTATCGTGGGGAATGAGGTTTGCCCTGAACCAGTCCATTAACCCACCCCAGTATTCTTTCCCGACGAGGATTATCGGAAACGGATAAATTTTCTTCGTCTGGGCAAGTGTCAATGCTTCGAATAATTCATCCATCGTGCCGAAGCCGCCGGGGAAAATCACAAAGGCGATCGAATATTTCACGAACATCAGTTTCCTGATAAAAAAATATCTGAAGGACAGGGAAAGGTCCTGATAGAGGTTCCTGTGCTGTTCCGACGGTATCTCGATATTCAGTCCTACCGATTTACTTTTGCCCTCTTTCGCCCCCTTGTTGGCTCCCTCCATAATACCCGGACCGCCGCCGGTGATAACCGCAAATCCGGAGTCCGAAAGCTTTCTGCCCATCTCGTAGGCTTGTTCGTAATACGGAGTTCCGCTTTTCATCCGTGAGCTTCCAAAAATTGCGACGGCGGGGCCGAGTTCATTCAAGGTTTCGAACCCTTCGACAAGTTCTGACTGTATCCTGAAAACCCGCCATGTTTCAGAATGTTTGAGGTCTTCCATGCGATTCTCCTTGCCGGACCTTTATCATAAGTGTAAATGAAATGGGATAAAAAAACCATTTTGCACTTCGCATGCCATATGGTAAAGTGTTAGTGATATGGAGACGCTGAGAGAGAAGCATCACGATACGGACACCGGTCGATGGTAGGCTGGATACTTATTCTCTCCGCGATTATTCCGTTCTTCTGGATGATTCTGGTTTACAACGATCTCGTTTCAGCGAGAAACAACGTCACCAATGCCTGGCACCAGATCGATGTCCAGCTCAAACGCCGCCATGACCTGATTCCCGCCCTCGTATCCGTTGTGAGAGGCTATATGGAATACGAGAGGGATGTCCTGGAGAAGATCACCGCTTCAAGGGCAAGGGCAATGCATGCCTCGGATATGCGGGAAAAAGCTGAAGCTGAAGAAAACCTGACTCGTGAACTGAAGACCCTTTTTGCCGTAATGGAAAATTATCCTGTTCTGAAAAGCAGTGAGAATGTCATGGAACTCCAGGAGGAGCTTGTGTCAACCGAGAACAAAATCGCTTTCTCAAGGCAGTTGTATAACGACCTTGTTGCAAACCTTGCGACAAAAATCGAGATGTTCCCGAATACTATTGTTGCGTCTCTCTTCGGCTTCAGGAAAGCTCAATATTTTTCCGCGCGTGAGCCCGGAAACTCCATCCCCGGGAAGAAGACCAATGTATGATAAGCGAAGAGCAAAGCGCAGAGGACGATGTTTTCCATAAGCTGACACGAGGAGGAAGTCGCATATCGCAGGCTATTTCGAGTCTGCGTTGAGGAAATAATAAGTGGTTTATGCCCATAACCTTTATCGATATTGAAAAACAGAAAACAACCCGAATCAGCCTCCTTTTCCTCTTTCTGCTCTGCATGTATGTGCTGGTCACGATTGCATTGTTTCAGGGAATTTTGCTGTTCATCCCGTTTTTTTTCCTGAAAAAAGAATTCATATTCTTCTGGAACAACCCATTCTACCTCATCTTTATTGTGCTCTTCTCCCTGGCGCTTGCCTCGATGCACTTTTTCTTTGCGACCCGGGGAGCTGTCCATTCAGTGATGAAGAGTGCCGGAGCAGTGACACCGGACCCGGAGGACGGTATCCACAGGCGCCTGATGAACATCCTCCATGAAATTCAGGTCGTAACCGGGTATACGAGGAAGATAGAATGCCTGGTCATCCCAAGTCTGTCCATGAATGCGGTCGCAGCGGCTGACAGCAGAGGTGATGCTGCTATTGCAATTACCGAAGGACTGCTGTCACGGCTGACGCGTCCGCAGCTCGAGGGTGTGCTGGCACATGAAGCATATCACATCCTTTCGAAGGATTGTGTCGAAGCCACGGTTGCCACCAGCCTCTTCGGGGCGTATGCCGCAATGCTCGACCAGATGACAAGGATAGGCGAAGAAGAAGACCGGGGCGGGGGGATACACCCGGCCTTTTTTCTCTTCTGGGTCCTGGTAAAACTCAGCCATTTGGTTGCGATGGTTATTTCAAGGGAACGAGAATACAGGGCCGACGCTGCGGCAGTGAGAATGACGAGAAACCCTGTAGCGCTCGCTGAGGCCCTCCACTCGATTTCCAGGAACTGGAGGGGATCGGGGTTCATCGGGAGCGGACTTGAAATGCTCTGTTTTGCAGACCCTGAGGGGAGCAAGTTGGAGGAATCTCCCGGATTCTGGGAAAGAATGATGTCAACGCATCCCCCGATCCGGAAGCGAATTGAAGTCCTGTTGCGAATGGCCCATCTGCCCCTTGCCGCGCTCACTGCCTCTAAGCAGCGGGAAGTTCACGTGTCAGAGGCCGGAGCTGAGTCTCACGGGTATTATGCCTTTGGTCCGGAACAGCGATGGGAGGGTCCGTTTACCCTGCAGGAATTTGCTGCGTTGCCCTGGCTTTCTCCCGGCAGCTGGATCAGCAGGGGAGCCGGGCATGAAATCGAGCTGGCCTCAGAGAATATTGCCGTGAACACATTATTTGCTCGCCGGGCCGGCAAGGGAGTGGACTCATCCGCGCGATTTTCCTGTCCTCATTGCCGGCAGGGGTTGCGTGAAATCTCCTATGAGCGTACGAAACTCTACGAATGCAGTTTCTGCAGGGGTGTCCTTGTGCAGAGCACGAAGATACCCAGGATCATTGTGAGAAGGGAGAAGAAATTTGCCGGGAGAATTGCCGTGCTGGCCCAGGCGGTTATGGCGGACAATCAAAAAAAGCTGACGATGAAGAAGCTGCAAAAGATTTCGGGGAATGTTCTGAATCTTGTCCCATGCCCGGGCTGCGGCAATCCGATGATGCGGACATTCTACAGTATGGCATATCTTATCGAGATCGACCGGTGCACCTGGTGCAATCTTACCTGGTTTGATCAGGATGAACTGGAGATGCTCCAGTGTGTTATAGAGAACAGGATGACAACGCGACTCGTGAATGAATAGGGTGCAGCAGGGAATGTCTGTCCATAAACCCGGGGTTTGCCATCCTCCGGCTTGACCGGGGAATCGGTAATCTGGTGAGGAGAAGGGGGATTCCCTCCTTCTCAGGAACGGCATTTTCGTCGGTTCCGTATTTTCTTCACAGGCTCTGTGGAAGCCCTGCCAGACTGGCTGCATTGCTCTGTGACTTGCGAGAATCTGATATAATACAAAGCAGTGAAGAACGCGCTTTCTGTTATCCCTCTTGGCGGGGTCGAGGAGATCGGCCTCAATATGACAGTCCTCGAATATGACGGTGATATTATTGTCATTGATGCAGGGCTGATGTTCCCCGAGGAGGATACCCTCGGCGTAGATTTTATCATCCCGGTTTTTTCATATCTGTTGCAGAACAGGGAGAAGGTGAAGGGGGTATTCATTACCCATGGCCATGAGGACCACACCGGCGCCCTCCCGTTTCTGCTCAAGGAACTGCCTGTCCCGGTATATGGAACTCCCCTCACTCTCGGCCTGGTGAAGGAAAAGCTCCGCGAACATAACCTCGATCATGCTGAACTGATCCCTGTTATGCCGAGGGATGCCGTCCGGTCAGGGGTATTCGGCGTGGAGTTTGTCAGGGTGACCCACAGCATTGTTGACGGCGTGGGGCTTGGAATAACAACTCCCGTGGGCCTCGTGGTGCACACCGGTGACTTCAAACTCGACCCGACACCGGTCGACGGACAACTGATGGACTTCCTCAAATTCTCAGAATACGGGGAACGGGGAACGCTTCTCCTTTTGTCCGACAGCACCAATGCGGAAAAAGGGGGATTCACGTTTTCGGAGAAAGAGGTCAGGCGGGCATTCGAGGATATCTTTGCGCATACGGAGGGGAGGATTGTCATTGCGACTTTTGCCTCAAATATCCACAGGATCCAGCAGGCGATTGATGTGGCGGTAAAATTCGGGAGAAAGGTCATCCTCTGCGGGAAGAGCATCGTATCGAATGCGCAGATTGCGCTGAACCTCGGTTATCTGAAGATACCTCAGGATACATGGCTGAAACTGGAGGACCTGAAAAATCTCCAGGATCATGAGGTCGTTCTTATCACGACAGGAAGTCAGGGCGAACCCATGAGTGTTCTTTCACGGATTGCAACAGACGACCATAAACATATAAAAATCAAAGAAGGCGATATGGTCATCCTTTCGGCCAAGATGATCCCGGGCAATGAACGCTCGATCGGAAAGATTATCAATCATCTGTTCAGAAGGGGTGCCCAGGTCGTCTATGAGAAAGTTTCCGAGGTTCATGTCTCGGGACATGCGTCAAAGGAGGAATTGAAGCTGATGCTCAACCTCATCAAGCCGAAATATTTTATGCCGGTTCATGGGGAATACAGGCATCTTGTCTATCATTCGATGCTCGCCAGAAAATGCGCAGTGCCCCGGGAACATATCTTTCTCATGAAAAACGGGGAGGTTCTTGAGATTTCAGGGACAGAGGCGAAGAAGAACGGTACGGTGAACTCCGGCCGCATATTTATCGACGGAAAGGGAGTGGGTGATGTCGAGGAAATGGTTCTCAGGGACAGACTGCGGCTTGCGCATGACGGTATCGTCCTGATTCTCCTCGGGATCGAAAAGCTTTCCGGCACGATCGTCTCCGGACCGGATATTATCTCGCGGGGATTTGTTTTCGAAGATGTTTCACAGGATGTTATCAATAGAGTCAGGGAGCTCCTCACGGACACGATCCAGGGCCTCGACAGAGAGATGCTGTCCGACGCGTCTCTCCTTAAGGCAAAACTGAGAAGCACCCTGAAAAAATATCTCAGGGATACGATGGACAGAAGACCGATGATCATGCCCATCATCCTGGAGGTATAAGTTCTGTGTTCGAGGCAATAATCCTCGGCATTGTTCAGGGGGTCACAGAGTTTTTGCCGGTCAGCAGCACTGCGCATCTCATCCTGTTCCCCTGGATTTTCGGCTGGGAGGGGAGCGTCGATACACTCACGTTCGATATTGCGCTCCATGCAGGAACACTCTGTGCCCTCCTCCTCTGTTTCTGGAGAGACTGGCTGGACCTTTTTCTCAGAAAACAGAAACTTCTCGGTCTGATCGTCCTTGCTACGGTTCCGGGAGGAGTTGCAGGATATTTCCTGAATGATATTGTCGAGCATAGCCTGAGGAGTCCGGTGCTCATCAGTATCATGCTCATTGTTGTGGGAATCATCATGCTTCTGGCTGAAAAAAACCTGAAAAAGAAGAGCATGGAGACGATAGGATTCCAAGACGCGCTGCTCATCGGGATAGCACAGGCCCTGGCGATTGTCCCCGGTGTATCCCGGTCAGGCATTACGATCTCAGCAGGACTCTTCACGGGCCTGAAGCGGGAAGAAGCTGCACGGTTTTCTTTCCTGCTCTCTACCCCTCTTATTGCCGGGGCTACACTCCTCCATGGGAAGAAGGCGTTTTTCGGAGAGGTGAACCATGATATCATTCTGTTTGGTGCGGGGTTATCCGCCTCTTTCATTACCGGATATTTCGCAATAAAGTTTCTCCTCGGGTTTTTAAAGAGATACCCCATGAATATCTTTGTCTATTACCGGTTCGTCCTCTCGGTTGGGATAATGGCGGGGATATGGTTGAAAGGATAAGGCGCGTCAGAGAGGAAATATCCGGTGTTCTGGCACTCATGGGAAGCCTCTATCTGCTCATGAGTCTCTTCACCTACTCAGTCCGTGACCCTGTGCTGTTTTTCAGAACCACAGCGCCCCAGGAACCATTCAGGAATCTCGGGGGAGTTGCCGGCGCCTATCTTTCCGGATGGATGATAATCCTGCTCGGCGTTGCTGCATACGCCGTCCCCCTGTTTTTCATCGCATTCGGTATCAAACGGCTTCTGGGGAAGGAAGGGCACAGGATTTATCTCCTCGGAGGGCTTCTGTTTCTGGTCTCTTCTGCTTCCCTTGCCGCACTGATCGGAAATACATTCCCTATGAGCTTTGTGCCCTATCCGGACGGCATCGGAGGGCTTACCGGAAAGGGCATAGCTTCTCTTGCCTGTCAACTCCTGTCGGTCCCCGGTGCTTACCTCTTCATACTTGCACTCTTCCTTTCCTCTCTTATCCTGATCAGTCCGTTGTCATTAAGCGGCATAGCCCTGGAGAGAAAAGGCAGTGCTATGCGAAAAAAGGAAAGAGAGGTCACATCGGAGGAACTGCTCGCCGATTATGAAGACCAGGAGATCCTGATCAGGGAACCCCAGCCTGAACATAAGACCCCGGTATCAGAGACCCAGCCGGTTTCCTCGCCGGAGCCTGTAACCCCGGGGCTGCAGGGCGGCTATACCCTGCCCCCCCTGGAACTGCTTGGTGCTCCTGACATTTCTGCCATCCGGCCTTCAAAAGAAGATCTCATGAACGAAAAGACTCTTATTGAGCAGAAGCTCGATGATTTTGGGGTTGAAGGGAAAATCCTCCAGGTAAATCCTGGTCCTATTGTTACTATGTATGAATTTGAACCTGCGCCCGGGATTAAGATCAATAAAATCGTTGCGCTTGCCGATGACCTTGCGCTTGCCCTGAAGGCACAGAGCGTGAGGATATCCCCGATCCCGGGCAGGGCTGCAATCGGGATCGAGGTCCCGAACAGGCAGAGAGAGACCGTAGCACTGCGGGAGGTCATCTCTTCGGAAATCTTCAGGAAAAGCAAATCAAAACTCGTGCTGGGACTCGGCAAGGATATTTCCGGCATACCCGTTGTAGCAGACCTTTCCAAGATGCCCCATCTCCTTGTTGCAGGAGCAACGGGCTCAGGGAAGAGTGTCTCAATTAACTCTATGGTCATGAGTATTCTCTACCGGGCGACACCAGCCGAGGTGAAGATGCTCATGGTGGACCCGAAGCTGCTCGAACTTTCTGCCTACGAGGGAATCCCTCACCTGATCTCCCCGGTGATAACAAACCCGAAAGAGGCATCGGATGCCCTGAAGAAAATGGTCCTCGAGATGGAGCGGAGGTACCGGGTGCTTGCTGAGAAGTCCACGCGGAATATCGAGAGCTATCAGGTGCAGGCAGCGGAAGAGGAGCGGCTTCCGTATATTGTTATTATTATCGATGAACTGGCGGACCTCATGTTTACTGCACCGAACGACGTCGAGGACTCCATCACAAGACTTGCCCAGATGGGAAGAGCAGCGGGCATCCATCTTATCCTTGCAACCCAGCGGCCTTCGGTCGATGTAATCACCGGCATCATAAAAGCGAATTTCCCTGCACGGATATCATTCCAGGTCTCGTCAAAGGTTGATTCGAGAACAGTCCTCGATTCCCAGGGAGCCGAACAGCTTCTCGGCAAGGGTGACATGCTCCTGATGCTGCCGGGCACAAAGGTCGTACGTGTCCATGGGGCACTTATTACCGAGGCAGAGATCAAGGCTGTCACCGAGTTTGTAAAAGTCCAGGGGAGTCCGGATTATGCGATCATGGAGAGCATAAAGGCTCCTGAGGAAAACGGCGATGACGAGGATTTTGCCGGAAGGGATGAGATGTATCACAAAGCGGTGGATTTTGGTGAGGCGACGGGCGAAATATCCATATCATCCATCCAGAGACGGCTCAAGATCGGCTATAACCGTGCAGCACGGATCATGGAACTGATGGAAGAGGACGGACTCGTCGGCCCGCCCAAAGCAGCAGGAAAGCCGAGGGATTTCCTCCGGCGAAGGAGATAAAAAAAGGGTGAGGGAATCCCCTCACCCCTGTGCATTCTTGTCCTGCCTACCAGTTATACCAGATTGATCCCTGATAGCGGGTGCCGTGCTCGTTGCCGGTCGCCCAGTCTGTCTGAACATGTGCAACCTCAACACCGGCAGTGATGTCCTGCATCAGCTTGACCTGTACATTGCCGAATGTATATTGGCTCTTCTGGTAGAAATCTCCCCGTACATCTGCGTTCTTCGGGTCATTTAACCCATATCCCAGATTGATCTGTACAATCTTTATCGGACTCGCACTCGCCTGAATCCAGGCGCCCCTTGTGAGGATTGCGTTGCCGTCAGTATTGAAGGTTCCGCCCTTATTGAAATATTCTCCTCCGAGCCCCTGACCCATGTATGCTTCGCCGCTGATCTCGACAAAGGGGAACGGCACTTTCATTTCAAGAGCGGTCAGGTAAGGAGTAACGTCATTTCCTGCAGCCTCACCGTCCCTGACAGCTGCGCCGAGGGCCACATAGGCCTTCTGCTTGCTACCCATGAAAGGCGCTGAATAGGCAAGTTTCGCTCCGATCCATGGCATATGAATCTGTGCATTGTCATCGTCGCTCCAGCGATACCGGAATGCGGTGACAAGGCCTTGCAACCCTCCGCCGAGATCCTGGTGCAGGGTTACCTGGGGTACCCTGTTCCAGAGGTTGCCGTTGTATCCCATGATCGCAAAATCGATGGTGTTCGGGTTCAGACTTGCAATCTGGGTCCAGTCCTGTCCTATTCTGAATAACGTCCCGCCCTTTTCCAGGTCAATATAGGCGAGCCTGATTCTCAGGTCGCCGACACTCGTGTTGTCGGTGCCGTAGAAATCGGACTCGAAACGTCCGCGCGTCACCCATCCGTTCAGGGAAGGCCCGGTGACAGCAATGCCGAACCGTGTATCACGTACGTTGAATGTCGTCTTGTCCCGTCCGTCAGCATTGGCGGGAAGATACGTGATGAACTCATCCCTGCCCATATTATTCGTATCGTAGATCGTGTCGAATTTGAGTTTTCCATAGACTTTGATGTCATATTTGGAAGTCACTTTTACCGCCTGTGCAGCAGCAGCCGGTGCAGCCTCCGTCCCCTTGAGATCCATGATCTTCTTCTGGAGCGCTTCGATCTCTCCTTTCTGCGCCTTCATTGCCGCATCCATGTCCTTGACCTGCCGCATCAGCTTGTCCAGCTGTTTTTCAAGCTGCTTGGATGAAGGTTCATCACCCAAGACCGGAGCTGCCAGAAAAGCAATCATGCAGATGACCAAAACCCCTCTGAAAAGCCCTTTCATATAACCCTCCTTTTGATGAAAATATACAATGCCCCTACGGGGTGATGTGTGTAAAAGTTTACCCTGTAACGGATTTTTTTTCAACCCTTATGTCTGCAGGGTATCTTCTTAAAGTTCAAGCAGAACCCGAACTGAATCGTCATCGGACGATACCTTCCTGAATCCCATCTTTTCAGCCCGGGACATCATTCTTGAGTTTACCTGGAGAATTTCCATCCACATCCTTGTGATGCCCAGCTCTTTGGCGATTTTGAGACAATGCAGACAGAGCGTTTTGCCGACTCCCATCCCCTGCCATTGATCCCCTACAATAACGGCCATCTCCGCACTCTCCATATCAGGGAGCCGGCTCATCCGTACTTCACCGATAAGCATCTCACGGTCGCTCTCCCGTATCACCGCAACAAAAGACATTTCCCGGTCATAATCAATGTGGCAATACCTGACGAGAAGTTCATGGGTGATTTCCGTGAGTTTGCGGAAAAACCTCATCATCAGGGTCTGTTCCGAAGACGTCCGTAAAAGTTCAGCAAGAAGCGGTTCGTCCTCAGGCCTGATAGGCCGTATGATGACCGTGGGGCCGTCTGTCAGTTTCAGGAGGTCGATATACTGATCCGGGTATGGACAGATCGACAGGTGGGGAGGACAGAAATCACCCCGGACCGGTACGAATCCTTCAAGAACATCTGCCTCGAGCAGGATATTTGCATCCAGCACAAAACATTCTTTTTCCGTGACGAAGAACGGGTTGATATCGATCTCCTTGATATGGGGGAAGTGTATGATCAAATGTGAAAAGCGCACCAGGATTTCTTCAAGGAAATGCAGGGTTTTCTCAAATTCGTTTTTTGCCTTGAGATATTTTCCTATCTTTGTCTCGAGCATCATACGCCGGGTAAGGCTCTGGTTGAGCGGAGGAAGCCCTATGGAATAATCTTCAGCCGCCTCGAGAAGTTCTCCGCCGAGGCCAAACAGGATAACAGAACCGAAAGTGGGGTCCTTTTTCCCTCCGATTACCAGCTCGTACCCCTGCTGTATGACCATGGGCTGAATAAGCACTTTAGCCGTTGGGTCGTTCAGCGAGGCAGCAAGCCTTTCGAGCTTCCTGAACGATTCCCGCACTGACTGCTCGTCTTTAATATTCAGAATGACTCCGCCGTGTTCGAGTTTGTGGATAACCTTCTGGGAATCGATTTTCAGGACTACAGGGTATCCGATAGACTGTGCGCTGAGGACGGCTTCCTGCTCTGACCGGGCCTTCTGGGTTGCGATCACCGGTATGCCGTAATATTCGAGAAGTTCTTTCACTTCATGGAAATTCAGGATGAGTCTTCTTTCTTCGGAAATCCTCCGGATCACTTCGTCCGCCCGGTATTCGTCAGGCTCAAAGTCCTTGAGAATAACCTCAGGCGTCTCGTGGAGAAGCCGCAGGTTATTGTCATAGCGGTACATGTACATGAAACTCCGGACAGACTGTTCCGGCGAAACGAATGTCGGTATCCCGTGCGCATTCAGGAGTTCCCGTGCTGTGATGACCTGATCTTCTCCCATCCATGCGGTGAATACCGGTTTATACGAATATTCCTTTGCCGCGTTTACCACCGCCTGGGCGATATCCCGCGAATTGGTTGCATAGGATGGGGTATGGATTATGAGAACCCCGTCAACCTCTTTATCCTTCAGGCAGTTCTTAATGGCAAGCTCATAGTCTTCCGGTGATGTTTCAAACACGAGGTCCACCGGGTTATGGACATGTTTCAGATACGAAAGACGCGACTGCAGCAACTGGATTGTTGCATCGCTGAAATCTGCCAGTTCACCGTCCAGCCGCAAGAGGGCGTCGACTGCTATAATCGCCGGGCCTCCGGAGTTGGTGATAATAGCAAGGCGTTTGCCTTTGGGTCTTTGCTGTTTGGCAAGCGACTCAGCCAGATAGAAAAGATCGAGCGTCTCGTCGACCCGTATGACTCCTGCCCGTTCAAAAGCGGCATCATAAACCTTGTCCTCGCCTGCCATATACCCTGAATGGGTGAGGGCTACATGTGCAGAAAGATCGAATTTGCCGGACTTGATGACCATAATCGGTTTGCTCGACGCAAAACTTCTCACTGAGGTCATGAACCTGCGGCCGTTCTTGATTGATTCTATATATAGGATAATTGCCCGGGTTTCAGGGTCTACCCCGAGGAAGTCAATAAGGTCTGCAAACTTTATGTCGATTTTTGACCCGACCGAGATAAAATAGCTGAACCCGATGTTTTTGCTCGCTGCCCAGTCGAGGAGGGCAATGGAAAGTGTTGTGCTCTGTGATATGAGCGCGATGTTCCCCTGGGGGGGGATCTTTGGGAAGAGACTCACATTGAGGTTTCTGCTGGGTTTGATAAAGCCCAGGGAGTCCGGACCGAGAATCCTGAGCCCGTACTTCTCAGAAGCCTGTTTCATCTTCATATCGATCGCAGGGAGGTTCTGCACCCGCGTTTTGAAATCAAAGCAGGTGATGATTACCCCCTTCACCCCTTTTTCTCCGCACTGTTCCAGTGCTTCTTCAATCTCTGAGGGGGGAACAGCCAGTACTGCGAGGTCTATTTCACGCTGGATATCAGTGATCCTGGGATATGCCTCTACTCCCTGGATAGCTTCCATGCGGGGATTGACCGGATAGACAGAACCCTTATATCCCTTGCCCAGCAGGTTCTTGAAAATATTATATCCGATCGAAAACTTGTCTTCGCATGCTCCTATGACTGCTATCCGCTTCGGGTTGAAAAAGTACTCCAGGTATTTGACTGACACGGTTATACTCCCTGTCCCGGCGATGCATCCACTGCTGTGCCATACAACTGTGATTCTGTGCGGAGGTTCATGGTAAAAGGCGGAGAGACGGCGTGCCGTCTCTCCGCCTCCTTTGCCGTCTCTACTGTTTCCCTTTGAGAATTTCGTTTACTACCGAAGGGTCGGCAAGGGTTGAGGTGTCTCCGAGATCTTCGGTATCACCCCGTGCGATCTTCCTCAGGATCCTCCTCATGATTTTGCCGCTTCTGGTCTTGGGAAGTCCGGGAGAGAACTGGATTTTATCAGGAGTGGCAATCGGTCCGATGACCTGCCGGACATGCCCAACGAGGATCTTCTTCAATTCATCTGAAGGGTCGAACCCCTCCTTGAGGGTAACGTACACGTAGATGCCTTCGCCCTTGATCTCGTGGGGATATCCGACTGTTGCAGCTTCTGCAACGGCTTCGTGACTGACAAGAGCCGATTCGATTTCGGCAGTGCCGATCCTGTGGCCTGATACATTAATGACATCGTCGATCCTGCCCATCAGCCAGTAGTCGCCGTCATCATCGAGCCGTGCGCCGTCGCCTGTGAAATATACCCCCGGGAACCGGGTAAAGTATACTTCCTTGATCCGTTTATTCTCAGGGTCTCCATACGTGCCCCGCAGCATTCCGGGCCATGGTTTTTCGATGATAAGATAGCCGCCTTCATTCTTCCCTGCCTGCGAACCGTCCTCCTTGAATATTTTCGGAACGACGCCGGGGAAGGGTCTGCTTGCGGACCCGGGTTTTGTGGTCATCGCTCCGGGGAGCGGGGTTATCAGGATTCCCCCTGTCTCGGTCTGCCACCAGGTATCAACGATCGGGAGTTGTTCCTTGCCGACATGGGTGTGATACCACATCCATGCCTCAGGATTGATCGGCTCCCCTACTGTCCCGAGGATCCTGAGGGAAGAAAGGTCGTGTCTGTCTACCCAGGATGGCCCTTCGCGCATCAGGGCTCTGATGACAGTCGGTGCGGTATAGATGATGTTGACTTTGAATTTCTCGACAATCCTCCAGAACCTTCCCGGATCCGGATATGTCGGGATTCCCTCGAACATGAGGCTTGTAGCACCGTTGCTCAGCGGACCATATACAATGTAACTGTGGCCGGTAACCCAGCCGATGTCAGCGGTGCAGAAATGGATATCCTCATCATGGTAATCGAATATCCAGCTGAAGGTAAGGTTTGTATAGAGCATATACCCGCCGACTGTATGCAGCACGCCTTTCGGTTTTCCGGTGGATCCCGATGTGTAGAGGATGAAGAGGGGGTCTTCGGCATCCATATGCTCGGGTTCGCAGTAATCCCTGATTTCAGAGTCGTTCATTTCATCATGCCACCAGATATCCCTCGAAGGTTCCATATCGACATTCCCAACCCGCTTCACGACGATTACCTTCTCTATGGTGGGGCACTCCTGGAGCGCATGGTCAGCGTTGGCCTTGAGAGGGACAAACCTTCCGCCACGGACTCCCTTATCTGCGGTGATAAGCAGTTTTGATTTACAGTCCTGTATCCTGTCTCTCAGGGCAGTGGCACTGAATCCACCGAAGACAATGCTGTGTATAGCACCGATCCGTGCACAGGCAAGCATCGAGATGACGAGTTCGGGAATCATGGGGAGATAGATTGTAACCCTGTCCGCTTTCCTGATCCCATATTTCTTCAGGACATTGGCGAACCTGTTTACCTCGTGATAAAGCTGCTGATACGTGTAAGTTTTATACGTCCCGTCGTCCGCCTCCCAAATGATGGCTGCCTTATTCCTGACAGGAGTCTCAATAAAGCGGTCAAGGCAATTATATGCAGCATTCAGTTTCCCCCCGTTGAACCATTGTATCCGGGGTTTCATGAAATCGTATTCGAGGACTTTGTCCCACTTCTTAAACCAGGTCAGACGTTTTTCTGCCATTTCGCCCCAGAAACCCTCCGGGTCATCGACCGACCTTTTATAGAGGGCCTCGTATTCTGAAAGGCTTTTGATATGAGCCCTTGCGCTGAACTCCTTCGAAGGCGGAAATGTTCTTTTTTCTGCCAATAATACATCAATACTCTCTGTAGACATCCTTCCTACCTCCCTGACGAAATTGATTGGTATGCACTATTGTACATGAACTGGAATATTTCTTGTTCTCAATTTTCTCCCGTGCCTGGCCTTGCAGGCACGGGAGATTCTGGTGTTCGGGGTGTCTTCCCCTGTCTTACATGGTCCTCGGATACCGGAGGCTTCCGACCATATCCTGAACCTCTTTCGGCGGTTCCTTCGTCAGTTTCGAAACAACAAAGGTCACCACAAAATTGATCAGCATGCCGATCGTACCGATACCTTCGGGTGAGATACCCCACAGCCAGTGTTCGGCCTTGTTCAGGTCAGGACTTACAAACTTGAAGTAGATGATATACGCAGCCGTGAACACTATACCGCTGAGCATGCCGAGAATCGCGCCCTCTTTTGTCGTCCGTTTCCAGAAAACGCCCATGATAATGATCGGGAAGAACGACGAGGCAGCAAGTCCGAAGGCAAAGGCCACGACCTGTGCAACAAACCCGGGAGGATGAATGCCGAAGTACCCTGCTACCAGAACCGCGCCTCCGGCGGCAATTCTCGCGGCGATAAGCTCACCCTTCTCAGAGATACCCGGGGAGATGACGTTCTTCACCAGGTCATGAGAAAACGCAGATGCGATAACAAGGAGCAGCCCCGCAGCAGTCGAAAGCGCAGCGGCAAGCCCTCCTGCAGCAACAAGCGCAACAACCCATGCAGGCAGTTTGGCGATTTCAGGGTTTGCCAGAACAATAATATCGTTATCGATATACAGTTCATTGGTGCTCTTCTCATTTATCGGTGTCTTCACGACTTTTTCTCCGAAGGGGCCTACCGCTCCGGGGTCAAAGGCTACTTTCCCGGTGAAGGCATTCCCTTTGGCATACTGGATCATGCCGTCTCCGTTTTTGTCCTTCCACGCGATGAGTCCGGTCTTCTCCCAGTTTTTAAACCAGCTCGGCGCTTCTACATAGGTTTTGTTATTCAAGGTGTGGATCATGTTCAGTCTCGCAAACGATGCAACAGCCGGTGCAGTCGTATAGAGAATGGCGATGAAGAGAAGCGCCCATCCGGCCGAGGCACGGGCGCCCTTGATGGTAGGTGTCGTAAAGAACCTGATGATGATATGGGGCAATCCGGCGGTCCCTACCATGAGCGCAAAGGTTATCATGAACACGTCAATCGTGCTCTTGCTCCCGCCGCTCGTATAGGCAGAGAATCCGAGATCCATCTGGACCTGATTGAGCTTGTCGAGCAGGTACCCTCCACTCGTACCCAACAACTGCATGCCGTTTTCACTGAGCTGACTGCCGTACCCGAACTGCGGAACCGGGTTCCCGGTCAACATGATCGAGATAAAAATTGCCGGGATGAGGTACGCCGTGATCAGTACGCAGTACTGCGCGACCTGCGTATAGGTAATCCCTTTCATCCCCCCGAGGACTGCATAGATAAAAACAATTCCCATGCCGATCATGACGCCGGTATTGATGGGAACTTCGAGGAACCGGGAAAATACTACACCGACACCGCGCATCTGTCCGGCAACGTACGTGAAAGAAACAAAGATTGCGCAGATGACTGCGACGACCCGTGCTCCCTGGGAATAGTAGCGCTCACCCACGAACATCGGCACGGTATATTTCCCGTATTTTCTGAGATACGGCGCAAGGAGCATTGCGAGGAGGACGTATCCGCCGGTCCATCCCATAAGATACATGGACCCGTCCCTGCCGAGGAAGGATATCAGCCCCGCCATTGAGATGAACGAAGCAGCCGACATCCAGTCTGCGCCGGTTGCCATACCGTTCAGCACCGGATGCACCTGTTTTGCCGCAACATAAAATTCACCGGTCGATTTTGCCTTTGACCAGATCGCGATGCCAATATATATGGTAAAGGTAATACCAACGATTATCCACGTCCAAGCTATAATACTCATAGGGATCTCCTTTCAAAAATAATAATCACCATGAACTGGTGGATCGAGCCGGCATGATATGCCTGCTCATCTTTCGTGGACATCATATTTTGTGTCCAGTGCATTCATCAGCTTGACGTAGATTGCGATGAGTAACACAAATGTTACTTCCGACCCCTGATTCGCAAACCAGAATCCCAGCGGGAAGCCGAAAAGCCTTATGGTGTCGAGCGCATCCGCGAAAATTATTCCGCAGAGATAGGATACGACAAACCAGATGGAGAGAAGGATAATGATATAGGTCAGGTTCTCTCTCCAGTATGCTTCAAATTTTTCTTGTGTCGCCATGACTAACCCTCCTCACTTTTTCTTATATGCTGACGTTCTCGGAAAGAGCAGTATATTTTACTCCCTTCAGGAGACCTCAGCCGTATTGCCATAGGCTATTGACCGTTCCCACGTTTTTTCTCACCTCCTTTTCGAAGACATCATATTATCCGGGGCCTTCCAGTTCCGAGGAGGTCCCTGAGCGAATGAATTCCATATTTTCCCATGGCCTGTATAAAACGCTGGAAAAGCTGGGCCGTCACGAATGCATCATTCAGCGCGTTATGAGCGTCGCTGACCTGTATGGAATATTTTTGCGCGAGTGTGAACAAATCCACTTTTTCCTGGATCCCCGCGTGAAATGCGCAGGTTTGTTCCTCCCGGCGCCGTATCCAGGAATAGAGCATCTGGGTATCGAGGGAAGGACTTTGGATCGGGAATCCGAACAGCCGTTCCATCTCTTTGTTGATGAATGCCAGATCTATTGCTACGAAATGGCCGACCAGAACTCCGTCTGCGCAAAAATCGAGGAACTCCGGGAGGAGCTTCCCAATCGTTGGGCAGACCGAGGCTTCGGAAGGGGTGATCCCATGGATAATCACGCTTTTCCCGGTAAGTTCGGTCTCCGGGGCAATGACCCGGTAGTAGGTGCTCCCGATTTCAATCCTTTTTCCAAACATCTTGAGTGCGCCGATGGATACCAGCGAGTCTTTTTTCAGGTTAAGGCCGGTAAGTTCCGTGTCGAAGACGATATAGACAGCCTCAGAAAGAGGGGTATCAAGGTTCAGTCTTTCCGGGACAGACAGATGTTTCAGGACTGACGGCTGGAGGTCCCGGTTCCTCAGAATTTTCTGGAGCATTTTTTTTCTGTATGCACTCAGTATATTGCTCATTAAAGGATTGATCCGGTCCCGGGATTATATTTCTTGTTTATCATTTCCTGTATTTTTGCGATAAGCTGGCACGATTCCTTGAATACTTTTCTCTCGAAATTATTGAGATCCCTCGGGTTGAGATAGTTGTCGGGTTCCTGACCTTCCCCGATCCGGGCATGCTGCCGCCGTATCCTGAGAAACGAGAGGAACTCGAATGCATGTTCCAGGTCCCCGCCGAATTCCGTCATAATGCTGTGCCGGTGGCTGAGGGCGTGTATCCTCTCGATCGTCGAAGTCTCGGGAATCCTGTTTTCGAGACTGAACAATCTTACGATATTGACCAGGGGAGCAAGACAGGTAAATTTGAGATTCAGTTCATTTTTGTGTTCTCCGCTTCTTTCGACCACGAAAGTCCTGAAAAAACCGAGGGGCGGACGAACCTGCACCGATATCTGGGCCATGTGCTTCAGAAACAGGTCCTGGTTCTTGAGGGTCTTTATCAGTTGGCTCCTCAGCCGCTGGGCAAGGGTGAAATCTCCGTGCACAGGCCTGAAATCGAATACAATGCATGAAGCAAGCACAGCCTCGCTGGTAGGGGTGTGTATCCATTGAGAGAAGTATTTTTCCCAGACAGAAGACGGCTGGCACCACTGGGGATTGGCTGCCATGTACCCTCCGGGGCAGAGGGGGAAGCCGCACTGCACGAGCGCGTCTCTCATAGTCTCTGCCAGGCGAGGGAAATATGCATCCGCAGCGCGGGCCTCGGAATCCGTTTTCGGATCCTGATACACGATTGCGTTATCCTGATCAGTTTTATATGTCTGTTCTTTCCGCCCCTCGCTGCCGAACACGATCCAGCAATAGGGAAGGGGGGGCTGGCCGAGTCTGGCTTCGATTGTTTCGAGCAGTTTCTGCAGAAGCCTGTCGTTGATTTCGGTGATGATGGCAGTGATGCTGCTGGCCTTTGCCCCCTCCTTGAGAAGGAGGGAAATGACCCTGTCTATGTTCCGCGATTCCGCAATGAGTCCTTCGAGCGTGTCCTGACTTTCGATATCTTTCACGATGGAAAGGGGAGATGTCCCTTGCAGCACCATGAGGTCGTGGTTTGTCAGCATGCCCTTGAGCTGGCCGTTTCTCATTACGATGACATGGTGGATATTGTGCTGGATCATTTTCAGTACCGCTTCAAAACATACATCCTGGGTGTCTACCCTTACGGTGGGAGGGGACATGATATTCCTGACCGGCTCGCCGAAATTCCGGCACTGTGACACGACCCTGTCTCTCAGGTCCCGGTCTGTCACGATGCCGACCGGCTGTCCCTCTCCGTTGACGATGATGAGGGAGCTGATTTTATTCCCGGCCATGACAAGGGCTGACTCCTGTATCGAAGCGTTCTCCCGGACTGTTATGACTTCTTTGAGTGCAATGTCCTCGAGGCGGGTCCTGAAGAGGAGCCTGTTGCTGCTCCCGTACAGGATCGGCTTGCTCCCCATCGACCCCAGAGGCTTTTCGATATATTTTTCGAGGTGTGACTGAAGGAAATATTCTGAAAAAGAAGGGTTCGACTCAAGGAGGCGGAGAACAGACTCTCTTGCCATAAGATAGCAGATCGTGTCCTCGATTGCGACGACGTTTGCTTTGGCCCTGTCTCTCCCCAGAAGAGAGAGAAATCCGATGGTATCCTGTTCTCCTCTGAAATCGATGATGATTTCCTTTCCATGCTCAGTCGTGCGGTAAACTTTTACTCCGCCTTTATAGATGATATGAAGGAATTCACTGGGGGGGCCATCCTGCTTTAGAATGAGGGTCCCTTTGGGATAGAACTGCGCGGTCAGATTCTGAGCGACCTTTTTCAGATCTGCGTCGTCGATGTTCTGAAAAGGGGGGGTGTTCAGTAAAAAATCTATAATGTCGTAAACATCCATGTACTTAACAGTCTGTTCAAGAGTCAAGTACGTGATATTATACCCGCTCCAGGGAAAAAAGCAAATAATTATTTGAGAATTATCGAAAATGAGGAAAGGGGGGAAAATTTCGGGGAAGCTTTTGAAGAGAACCTATCGATTTGCCTTAAAAAAATGCCAGATAATCCCCAGTTCTGTGCAATAGACCCGAGTTGCCGGCTCAGAATTACGGCAACTCGGGTCTTATCTGGTGGTGACAATATATTATTCAGCACCTAATCCAACGTATGTTCTCACTTTTTCATCCTCAAACTTTTCTTCAGCAGTCTTCTCCGGGGAAACGAGTGAGATGAGAATACCGATCAGGAACGCAAAACCCATGGAAAAAATTGCAGGGTTCTTCATGGGAAAAACCGGCCTCGGCAGAGCAGCCTTCAGTTCCCTCACCTGAGTTTCAGTGCGAGCCTTTTCCTCGGCTATAACCGCTTCAATCTGCGGAACATTCCCGCCGGCAGATTTCTGAAGTTCCAGGGTTTCAAGCTTGGTTTTTGACTCTGTCTCCAGAGCCGTGACCTGTGTCTCAATGGCTTTCTTCTCTTTGGCATGGAAAACATCGACCCATACTGTTGGGCTTAATACGATAAGCCCCGCAGCGAGAATAAGTCCTGTCCATATGCTTGCAACCGCTCCTTTTGTGGTGAATTTCTTCCAGGTGATCGAGAGAAGAAGCGCGGGGAAATTCGCGCTGCATGCAACTGCAAACGCAAGCCCTACCATAAAGGCGACGTTCTGTCCCTTAAACAGGATACCGAGGAGTATCGCTGTAATACCAAGACAGAGTGTAGCTATTCTCGCAACCTTCACCTCTTCCTTTTCTGCAGCCTGTCCCTTGCGGATAACACCAACGTACAGATCATGGGAGAGGGCGGATGCACCGGCAAGGGTCAGGCCGGCAACGACTGCAAGGATTGTTGCAAATGCGACTGCGGCAAGAAAGCCCAGGAAGAATGTCCCTCCCAGTGCCTCAGCGAGAAGGGGGGCCGCCATATTGCCGCCTTTATCGATGCCGGTAATAATTGCACGACCAACGAGTACTGCTGCACCGAACCCGATTGTCACGGTGAGAATATAGAAATATCCGATAAACCCGGTAGCATAAAACACCGACTTCCTTGCTTCCTTTGCATCGGGCACTGTGTAGAACCTCATCAGGATGTGGGGCAGTCCTGCCGTGCCGAACATGAGCGCGAGTCCGAGCGAAAACGCTTCGAGAGGACTGGTTATCAGTCCTCCGGGTTCGAGAAATTTATCTCCGTATTTCTGTGCAACCTGACCAAAAAGCTCCCCATAACTGAACCCGAAGGATCCGAGAGTGAGAAGCACGAGAATCGTGGCGCCGCCGAGAAGCAGGACGGCCTTGATGATCTGCACCCAGGTTGTTGCGATCATACCGCCGAAAAGGACATACGAGATCATCAGCGCGCCGACGATCATGACCGCGATTTCGAACGGAAGGCCGAACATGAGCTTCACCAGGGTCCCTGCGCCTACCATCTGCGCGATGAGGTAAAACAGCACCGTGACCAGCGACCCGGCAGCAGCCGCAGCCCGTATGGGTCTCTGGTTCAGCCGGTAGGCAACGACGTCTGCGAAGGTATATTTCCCAAGATTCCTGAGAGGCTCGGCGATGAGAAACATGATGATCGGCCATCCTACGAGCCAGCCTACTGAATAAATGAGCCCGTCATAGCCTTTTGTCGAGACCAGACCGGCGATGCCAAGGAATGAGGCAGCGCTCATATAATCACCCGCCAGGGCGAGGCCATTCTGCAGCCCCGTGACACTCCTTCCTGCGGCATAAAATTCTTTTGTAGTCCTTGTTCTCTTTGCTGCCCAGTAGGTAATTAAGAGTGTTGAGGTTACAAAGACGAAGAAGAAGAGAATCGATGTGGTATGTACCTGTCCTATAGTCGTTTCCTGCACGGTTATCCTCCTATCTTATCCCTGACTTTTTTCACCATGGCGTCGTATTTCTGGTTTGCCCATTTGATATAGATACCGGTGAGAATCCATGAGATAACGATCGCGCCGACAGCGATGGGAATGCCGGTGGTGATTGCCCCGGATATCTTCGTTGCAAGGAATTCCCTGTTATAGGCGATCAGGGCGACAAATCCGAAATAGACAACAAGTTCCAGAACCGTCAGGATAATTGAGATAGTGTTCTTCTGGCTGCACAGGGCTTTGAAGTCGCTGTCTCTGAGGATATCCTGTGTCGTTGTTTTTGTGCCTTTGCTGCGGGGTTTGCTCATGCTGCATCCTCCTACCTTGAAATATTCTGTATTGACGTTAGAAATTTGTAATATTGTTTGCGATCTTGAATTCATCACCTCCATGATAGGGTGTTCCTATCTCCAGCAGGGTTCCTGTATTGGTTATCCCTGCTTCCGCAAGGATCGGGAGAAACCGCTGAAAGAGCTGTGCGGTTATGAAGGAATCCATCAGTGCATCGTGCGCTCCTTTTACCGGAATCCCGAAACATTTTGAGATCTCATAGAGTGCACAGCTCTGGGGCCTTAAGGCGAGACAGTCATGTGAAGGACCGTATTTCCTGAGCCATGCGTACAGGGAGAATGTGTCAAGGGTCGGATTGGGGAGCGAAAATCCGACAGTCTTTTTCATTTCCCTGTTCAGAAAACTGAGGTCTATCGAGACACAATGTCCGATGAGGATGTCATGAGCGCAGAATTCCAGAAATCCGGAAAGAACTGTTGCGCTTTCCGGCCGTTCCCGGACATCAGACGGGGTAATGCCATGGATAACAACACTTTCGGGCTTCAGGGATGCCCTTGGTTTGATGAGTTGATGGAAGGTTCTGCCGATTTCTATCTTCATGCCGGTCATCTTGACGGCCCCGATCGAAACGATTGCATCCTTCTTCTCGTTCAGCCCGGTGAGTTCAGTATCGATGACCGTATACTGAGCATCTGTTGCGGGGATATCTTTGTCTGCCGGTAAGGTCTCTTTTTTCCTGAATCTGAAGAACGCGCGCATGCAGACTACCAGATCATGGCTTTGTATCTCTCGATGACCATATCCTGTATTTTTGAGATGAGCTGGAAGGTTTCTTTTGCGATTCTTTTTTCGAGGTTGCTCAACCCGTTTGGGTCGATAAAATTGTTGATCTCTTTCTCTTCCTTCAACTGTTCGAACTGGTGCTGGATTCTCAGGAGCATAATAAACTCAAAAGAATGGATGAGCTCATCGGCATATTCCTTGACGATTGTGTGTACATCTCTCAGTGTCTGGATACGCTCGATCGTTGACGTCTCGCGGATTCCTTTTTCGAGTGCGAAGAGCCTGACTATATCTACCAGCGGAGCAAGCCCCTTGATCTTCAGGTTGAGTTGATCTTTGTGCTCTCCGCTCTTCTCGACCACAAATGTTTTCAGGAACCCTATCGGAGGCATGTTCTTGATCGCCATGTTGGCTATATATCCCAGGAATACTTTCCGGTCTTTCACCAGGGAATGGGTGTAGTCCTTCAGCCATTCCACAAGTCTCGTTTCCCCGTATACCGCCCTCAGATCAAAGAAGGTGACAGAGTTGAGCACCGCATCCGAGGTCGGAGTGAATATCCAGTTCATGAAGTATTTTCTCCATACATGGAGCGGCTGGCGCCACATCGGGTTAGTTGCCATAAAATCCGCAGGGCAGGGAGGGAAGCCGCATTTCAGGAGCCCGTCCTTTACAAAGAGCGAAAACTCTCTGAAATATTCCTCTGCAGCTTTTTCCTCATCCCCGGAAGCAGGGTCTGCATAGATAAGCGCATTATCCTGGTCGGTTTTAAAGGTCTGTTCCTTGCGGCCTTCGCTGCCGAACGCGATCCAGCAGTAGGGAACAGGAGGGTCACCGAACTTTTCTTCCGCGAACTGGAGGATCTTCCGCACAAGCCTGTCGTTTATCTCAGTAATGATTCGCGTTATGTTGCTTGCCTTTGCTCCTTCGCTCAGCAGCAACCCTATGATATTATTGATCTTCATGGATACCGGGATCAGTCCTTCAACGGTTTTCTGGCTTTCGATATCTTTTACGATAGAGAGCGGCGAGGTTCCCTGGAGGAGCATAAGGTCATGGTTGGTGAGGATGCCCTTGAGTTTGTCCCCCTTCATCACGAGCAGGTGATGGACGTTATGCTTGACCATTTTGATGATTGCTTCAAAACAGTATTCGTTCATGTCAGAGCGGACGTGCGGAAAGCTCATGATGTCCGTGACAGGATTGTTGCAGTTCGTCCCCTGGGAAACAACCTTGTCCCGGAGGTCCCTGTCGGTCACTATCCCGGAGGGGCGCCCGTGAGCGTCAAGCAGGATGAGGGAGCTTATCTTCCGGAGGGACATGATCTGGGCGGCCTTTTGTATGGTGATGTCCTCTCCGGCCGTGATAACCTCTTTCGCAGCGAGTTCCCCGACCGGTATGGTAAAGAGGATTCTGTCGCTCGCTCCGTGTGCGAGTGATTTATTCTGGATTTCCTTGAATGTCTTGTCGAGATATCTGGTCAGGAACGACTTATGGAAGAACTCCCTCACCGAAGGGTTGATGTCCAGGAGTTTCTGAATTGCCTCGCGCCTGATCAGGTAGCAGATCGTATCATCGATTGCCACCACATTGGCCCGTGATTTTTCACCGCCGAAGATAAGGAGATACCCGATGAGATCGCCTTCACCCCTGTAGTCGATGAATACTTCTTCATCCTCATTCCGTATGAAGACCTTTACTTCACCCTTCTTGATGACAAGGAGACATTCCGGCGCGGGCCCCCCCTGATAGGCGATGGTTGTTCCCTTGGGATAAAACTCCATCGAAATATCACTGGTGATATTCATGAGCGTAGTGTCGTCAAGAAACTGGAATGGAGGAATTTTTCTCAGGAACTCAATGACTTCTTCAATAATCATAGCTCTATTGTACCAATATTTATTTGTTCCAAACCGTGCAGCTGCACGCCACGTTCTCTATCTGAGAAACTATAAAGACTGTAAGTATAGCAAAAAATACCAGTTTCGTCATCAGGGAAAAATTGATCCGCCAATTTCCCTGCCGGGAGGGGGCAGGCAAGAAAATAGTATGCAATATCAAATGGTTATAACTTGTAAAAATTTGCAATATCACCTAAGATTATAAGAGTTTGTTCTTCTGTGCGGTAGCTGAATTGGTTCATGAAGGAGGTGCAGGCATGCCTGAAATCAAAAGGATAGGGGTGATAACGAGTGGAGGAGACTGCGGCGGACTGAATGCAGTCATTAAGGGTGTTGCCCGGGAGGCTTATGCTCTGGGTATTGAGTCGGTTGTTGTCCCGCACGGTTATGCGGGCCTCTATAATCTTGTCAACATGGATGACGTAGTATTTCTCAACGCCGAAAGGGTGAGTAAAATAGAGGCGTCCCTTGCAGGCTCTGAGGCCGGTCATTCACGGGTCAAGATAAGCAAGATCGCGGACCCTGAGAAATATGAACGGATAAAGCAGGGCCTCAGGAAGTTCAGGATCGACGCTCTGGTGATCAGCGGGGGTGATGATACCGGAAGTGTTGTAGTTGACCTCAGCCAGAAGGGGATCCCCTGTGTGCATGTCCCGAAGACGATGGACCTCGATCTTCAACCGTACAGCGTTGGCGGTGATTCAGCAATCAACAGGATTTCGGTTTTTGCGAGGGATTTGAAGACAACCGGTATGAGCCACAACCGCATACTCGTCATTGAGGTCTTTGGGAGGTATGTCGGCCATACCGCCTTCAGGGGAGGGGTAGGGGCCGAAGCTGATTGTATCCTCATACCGGAGATTCCCGTTGATTTTGATGTGGTCTATGAACATATGAAAACCACTTTTTTTGCACGTATCGAACGGAGCGATGTCAAGGCAGGGACTTATATTATCGTTGTCGCGGAAGGCATAAAACAGGCGAGCGGTGAAATGCTCTATGATGAGTCTATTGCTCCTGATGCGTTCGGACACCGGAAGCTTGCAGGCGCCGGGAAGTACGTACGGCAGCAGCTCGAAAAAAGGCTGAAGAGCGATCCCGCGGTCAAGGATTTTATGGAACGGACCGGCATGTTTGCCCCCGGTGTCTATGAAATCCCCGAGGTCAGAGAAGTGACCCCCGGACATCTTGTCAGGTCAGGACATTCTTCTGCTTTTGACGTGAATTTCGGGTATAAGGCCGGGGCCGCTGCTATTTTGCTTCTCACTGAAGGAAAGTTCGGAGTTACGGTGGTCGAGGTGGAAGGGAACCATATCCGCTATATGTCCACTGAAGAAGCGATCATACGGAGAGAAGTCGATGTCAGGGAGATTGCTGTTTTTGAAAGCCTCGGGACCTGTTTCGGGAGAAAACCCCAGAAATTCAACTACGAGCTTATAGAGCAGAAAGGACATATAGACAGGCACCTGTAAGAGAGAAGCAATACCTATATGGGGTTTTAGATTTTTCTGACATCCCTATAGACGCAGATTCAGTTCGATCATAAATCCGGAAACGCGAGCCTTCTTTGTGGTGATCCTGAATAAAAACCTTGCAAAGGTGACATGTTTCTCGTGTGTCAGGAATCTAAGAAATGAACAAAAAAACAGTCAACAAACTCATAATTCTTGCTGTTCTTTTTGGGATTGTTGCAGCTTTCAGAATCTTCAACCTTGGAGAGTATTTCACCCTTTCCTATATTAAAGCATCTCAGCACAGATTTGAGATCCTCTATGCCGAGCATCAGGTTCTTGTCATTGCCGGGTATATGCTGATGTACATCCTTGTGACGTCGTTATCTTTGCCCGGGGCTGCCGTAATGACCCTGGCAGGGGGCGCACTTTTCGGACTGCTGACAGGGACTGTTGTCGTTTCCTTTGCCAGTACGATAGGGGCAACGCTGGCCTGTTTTGTATCACGGTTTCTTCTCCGCGACTGGGTGCAGGGGAAGTTCGGCGACAAACTGAAGACAGTGAACGGCGGGATTGAAAAGGAAGGAGCTTTTTATCTCTTCACCCTGCGCCTGATCCCTGTCTTCCCCTTCTGGCTTATCAATCTTGTTATGGGACTGACAAAGATGCCTTTGAAGAACTTTTACCTGGTGTCACAAATAGGCATGCTTCCCGGAACTATGGTTTATGTAAATGCTGGAAAAGAACTTGCCAAGATCGAGTCGCTTTCCGGCATACTTTCCCCTGGGCTCATCCTCTCATTTGTGCTTCTCGGAATCTTTCCGATCATAACGAAGAAACTGCTTTCTCTCTATAAAACGAAACAATCAAAAAATATATAATTCGGGGAGGGGGTTACGATGGCACATTATGATTTTGACATAGGCATTCTCGGAGGGGGATCTGCCGGACTTACTGTTGCCTCAGGGGCTGCACAGTTTGGAGCAAAGACCCTTCTTATCGAAAAAGAGAATGAACTGGGCGGGGACTGCCTCCATTTTGGTTGTGTTCCCAGTAAAACGCTCATCAGGACTGCCAATATCTGTCATCTTATGAAGAACGCGGAAAGATATGGCCTCCCGCGTACCGAACCGAATCCTGTGGATTTCCCGGCAATTGCAGCCAGGATTCAATCGGTAATCAACACCATACAGAAACACGATTCCAGAGAAAGGTTCTGCAAGCTTGGGGCAAGGATTGAATTCGGGACTCCCCAATTTATTGATGAACATTCAGTCAGCCTGAATGGTGAGATATATTCAGCGAAAAACTGGGTTATTGCAACGGGCTCGTCCCCGTTTGTGCCTCCGATAGAAGGAATTGATTCAACACCTTATATTACCAACAAGGAACTTTTCTCCCTGAAAACTCTCCCAAAATCCATGATTACAATTGGCGGTGGGCCTATAGCAATCGAGATGGCGCAGGCGTTCAACCGGCTGGGCACAAAGGTAACGGTGGTCGAACTTGCGAATCAGATTCTCGGGGCTGAGGACAAAGACATGGCTGAACATCTTATGCAAGTTTTGATTGCCGAGGGGATAACATTTCACCTGGGCGCTTTGCCTCTCAGCACAAGAGATCTCGGCGATGGGAGAGAAGTAAGCATTAAAAATGCAGAAGGCAAAATCATAGACCTGAAGGCCGAAACCATCCTTGTTGCGGTCGGAAGGAGGGCCAACCTGCAGGGCCTGGGGCTCGAAGCCATTTCAGTGGAAAGGGACAAGAAGGGATTAAGAATTGATGAAAGGCTAAGGACAAGCCACAGGCACATCTATGTTGCAGGTGATGCGACAGGTGCCTATCAGTTTACCCATGCGGCCGGATATGAAGGTGGTATTGTGCTCAGCAACGCTATCCTCCATCTGCCGAGGAAAGTGGATTATACCTATCTGCCATGGTGCACTTATACAGACCCTGAGCTTGCAAGCATTGGCATGAACGAAAAAAGGGCAGCTGCTGCCGGTATCTCTTATTCAGTCTGGACAGAAGAATTCCGGACCAACGACCGGGGCCTCGCGGAAGCTGAAGAGACAGGGAAAATAAAACTCATTCTCGATGAAAAGGAAAAGCCCGTCGGGATTCAGATCCTCGGCCCCAGCGCTGGTGAATTGATCGGTGAATGGATTGCGGTCATGAATGGCAAGGTCAAGCTGTCAACCATTGCGTCGGCCGTCCATCCTTATCCCACCCTCGGGGAAATAAACAAAAAGGTTGTCGGGAATTTTTTTTCGGGCAAGATATTTTCGGAAAAAGTGAAATGGGCCTTAAAATTCTTCTTCAACCTGAAAGGGCGGGCTTGCTGAGAATGATATACGATTTATTCCCGGGGCCTCAAAAATAACAAACCAAATTTTGGCCATATAAAGTCCAGGGAGTTTCATGTTTCAATGAGATGAACCCTTACCCTTCCAATCCCCAGAGCGAAGGCCCTTCTGCCTTTATCCGCGCAATATAAGCGGTTACTTCCCGGCGGTAGAGCTTTCTGAGCAGCCGGGCGATCTTTCCCACAGGATAACGCCGGGTATCCACTGCCGCAACCGGCATCACCTCCATCGTGGTATTTGTGATGAATACCTCTTCGGCAGTGTAAAGATCGTTCCTGGTGAACATCCCTTCCCGGACAGACAGCCCTTCTTTTCTGGCGAGGTCTGCCACGATTCCTCGCGTGATGCCATCAAGTATCCCGCAATCGACCGAAGGGGTGCAGAGCGTTCCGTCCTTATAAAAAAATATATTGCTGATCGTCCCTTCTGCAAGAAAAGCGTTTTGATTCAGCATAATTGCTTCATACGCCCCGTAGTTTTTTGCCTCGATCTTGGCAAGGATATTGTTCAGAAAATTCAGGGACTTAATCTGCGGATTGATTGCCTCGCGAAGGTTCCGCCTGGTTTCGGCAATCATCAACGTGATCCCCTGTGCATAGTATGCTCCCGGGTATTCTTTGAACTGCTGGGTCAAGATTATGATTGTCGGCACCGGGCAGAAATCAGGATCAAGCCCCAGCGATCCGGGCCCCCGGGAAATCGTTATCCGCACATATGCGTTTCTCAGGTGGTTTGCAATCAGGGTTTCATAAAGAGCGATCTTCAGTCGGTCGGTATCGTACGGGATCGAGAGCCCTATCAGTGAGGCGGAACGGAACAATCTTTTGAGATGCTCGTCGATCTTGAAGGGAACACTGTCATAAACCCTCAGGGTTTCATAAATCCCGTCGCCGTACAGGAATCCGTGGTCGAATACGGAGACGACCGCATCTTGTGACGGCACAATCTTTCCATTCACAGAGACATACATGAAATTCATTATATCACGGAGAGGAAACCGGGAACCTCTTTGAAAAATCCGGCGATACTCATAAGACCATAACTACCTGTATCATTCCCGCTTGGCGGGAATCTTTTTCGAGAAAAGAAGGATTCTGGACAAGCCAGAATGACGATATTGACCGGTGAATGTGGTTATCCTTATGAACTCTCAATGAAAGATTTTCCTGAGTCAGCGCTGAAAATTCCACTGATGTGTTGAATACTTCTGCGCTTCCAGTTCCTCCGCAAGGCGGTTCTCTTCCGTGGAAGGCGTCGCGCGCTTGAATTGTATGGCGAATACCTCTTCAAAGGCAGACCTGAGTGTATTCCTGAATTCTTCTGTTTTCAGGGAAGGAACAATCTCGCGCAGTCCGCACATCGCTGCATGCAGGCTTTTCGGGCTGTTGCAGCGGAAAATAAGGGCAGCCTCATCATAGGCGATGCGTGCAGGTATGGATCCCTGCTGGAGCAGCCCGTCCTGCCATCTCCTCTGTGCGGACCCTATGATTTTTTTCCCCTGGTAGAGAATTTCCCCATAGGAGATAGAATGAAAGCAGAGAGGAGTTCTCAGGCGGTTGCCCGGTTCCGTTTCTCCGGAAGGTTGCCGCCGCAACTTCGTTTCCGTGATGATACCGATCCGTTCGAAAGCAAGGCTGAACGCCTTACTGATCTTCTCATAGCTGTCGAAGAGGTTACAGGCAAACATCCCGAGGTCGGTCTTTGCAGAAAAACTGTAGGTGATTTCGTCTCCGTGGAGGATGCCCCGGCCACCGGTAGACCTTCTTACCACAGGGATATCCCTCTGAGCACAATATGCAACATCGACGGTACTGCTCCTCTGGAAATAGCCAAGGGTAACCGAGGGCTTGTCCCATGAATACAGTCTCAGGGTCGGCGGGACAAGTTCTCTGCTCACTGCGATCGCGATCGCTTCATCCAGTGCCATATTGTAAGAAGCGCTGTTCGCCCCGTTATCGAGATAACGCCAAGAGTTATTCATGGGAAAATCTGTCCCAGTGGTTGTCGTTATCCGGCTCGACCGGATAATCCGGTTTTTTTAAAAAAAACTGGTGATACTGGATTCCCCGATCGAGCCTGCCCTCGACTCCGATCGGGGGTCGTCGAATGACAGAAAAATACCGTATGCTTCTTCTCAGATTTATAAATACGAATACCATAGATGACTATAGAATGAGGGACATGCTTTTATCAAGGATGCCCTGCCAGGATTGTCATCGGAAAAATTCGTGTGGTATGCTTAAGTATATAAACTGTTAGAAGAGGTGTCCATGGATACTGGAATGCAAGGTATGATTTCCCGGAAAGGCTTCCTCAGTTTTTTCTTTCTTCTGTGTTCTCTTCTCCTGCCCATGACCGTGCGGGGGGGCGATGTTGACTCCGAAATCAGCCGGATACAGAAGGCATATGAAAACCTTAAGGACCTCAGGGGGACTTTTGTGCAGAAGAGCACAATGAAAGACCTGAAGAGAACCGATACGTTCAAAGGGCATTTTTTCATCAAAAGGCCGATGATGCTGAAATGGTCCTACCGCGGGGAGAATGAACAGGAAGTGTTCATAAGGAATAATGAGATCCTCATATACCAGAAAAGAGAAAATCAGGCATTCAGGGGAAGATTCGACCGGGAGACATACGGTCAGGCGCCGATAGCCCTTCTAAGCGGGTTCGGGGAGATCAGGGAAGAATTCTCTGTCTCGATGAAAAACGGCAGGCTCATCCTGAAACCCAAAAAACCAATGGGTGGAATTATCTCTATTGAACTGCTTACTTCTGACAAGCATTTCCCTATACAATCATTCACGGTCATCGACTCTCAGAACAACACGATTGATATGGTATTCAGTGACATTCAGACCAATACCGGGATAGATGAAAAGATATTCACTCCCTCCCTGCCAAAGGGCGTTGCTATTCTCGATTATTCTCTATAAACTGCCCTGTGCTGATCCTTGGTATTGATACCTCATGCGATGACACCTCTGCCGCAATCGTTGAAGACGGCAGAGTGATACGGTCGAACATCATTTCGAACCAGACCGAGATTCACCGGAAATACGGGGGTATCGTCCCCGAACTCGCCTCACGCCGTCATATCGAGATGATATGGCCGGTTGTTGACGAGGCATTTGCCAGGGCAGGCCTTTGTCTTGAGGACCTTGACGGTATTGCGGTTTGCAAGGGACCGGGCCTGATAGGCTCGCTTCTCATCGGGTGCTCGTTTGCAAAAGCTCTCTGTTATGCGAAGGCAAAACCGCTGATCGCGGTAAATCACCTCGAGGGGCATATATTCTCGGCATTTCTCGAAGAGCCAGTGCCGGGGTTCCCTTTTCTCGCCCTCATTGTATCGGGAGGGCATACCTCTCTCTATAAAGTCGAGGGGTTTTCCCATTATGAAGAACTGGGCAGGACAAGAGACGATGCTGCCGGAGAAGCATTTGACAAGGTTTCGAAGCTCCTCGGGCTTGGCTATCCGGGTGGTCCGGTCATCGACAGTCTTGCGCAGGGAGGGAATCCGAAGGCCATAGACTTCCCGAGGGCTTATCTGCCTGAATCATTCGATTTCAGTTTCAGCGGACTCAAAACAGCGGTACTGCATTATGTAAAACAGCTTTCAGGGAGCAGCGGTCAGTCATCAACCATGACCGGAGAACGATCAGAAAATGCATCCCTCATCCTTCATCCTTCATCCCTGCCCGATATCGCCTCGTCTTTTCAGGCTTCTGTGGTGGATGTGCTGGTGAGAAAAACCGAGTGGGCGATTAAAAAGAAATGGATCAGGAAGGTCGTCCTTTCAGGCGGTGTTGCAGCGAACAGCGAACTGCGCAGGAGAATGAAAGAGATGGGGCAAGAGCGGGATGTGGAAATTTTTATTCCTTCGCTTCCGCTCTGTACCGACAACGCCGCCATGATCGCTGCTGCGGGGTATCATCATCTGATGGCAGGCAAATTCGCAGGACTTGACCTGAATCCCCAGGCTTACCTGCCGCTCTGAGTCACCTCCCAATAATAGTGTCCTCAGGAATGCCGCGGAGTCATCTTATTCCTGTCCGGCTGGAAGCATTGTATATACGAAGCTCGGCCAATATCCAAACTGGGTTTTGGGAACAGAAGCGAGCAAGCCATCAGGCGACCACACCCTGATAATATATCCCTGTTCTTTTTTTACCCAGAGAAAATGAGTTTTGTCCCATGTCCATCCGGGCCCAAAGGGCGGGGGTCCTTCTGAGGCAACGAGCCAGACGTTTCCAATTTCATAGTGATATTCTTTCCCCCACGGAGACCGGGGCACGTGCTGCAGGTATGGCCCCTTCCATTTTCCGGTATCCAAAGATGAGGGAGGTGCCTTTACAAGCGCCGACAGATTCTCAGAGGTTGTAGGATAGTCGCCTACGTCATGCTTGTATTTTTCAAGGGCACTGACAATGACTCCAATATCAGCGTTTATCTTTTCCCGTTTTTTCTCTGTTGTTGAACAGCTTGTCAGAAGCCCCAACGAAACAACAAGAATGAAGAAACAATGAATCATAGTGCTCAATGGATGCCTCTTTCCCTGCTTGTGCAAGCAGATTTCTCAGTCTTCATGACCAAATGTTCCACTGTTTCTATTATGACTCTTTGCTGCGTAAAAAGGATACCAGGAAAAAACTTGTCAGAATTTCTTTTTCTCCTGTCTCACGGGTACAATAATCGGGAAAACCTTATCATGAGGAACGACAGCAACAGGAGAATATCCCGGGAGCGGAAGACAGTTGAGGCCATGATAGAAATCTTCTGCAGAGACCAACATGGCACGGCTAAGAATCTTTGCCCGGAATGCACTGCGCTCAGGGAATATGCCCGGAGACGACTGGAACGCTGTGTTTTCGGAGAGAAGAAACCGACCTGCGCCAACTGCAGGGTCCACTGTTACCAGCCGGAGATGCGGAAACGGATAAAACAGGTGATGCGGTATTCAGGGCCGCGGATGACATACCGTCATCCCATCCGCGCGCTTTTTCATTTCATCGACGGGTTCAGAAAACCGCTGCATACAAAGAAAGCAGGGAAATAGTTTCAGGCGTTCCGTCGTTTCAGCATGAGTGTGCCAATAAGCGCGGCAATGAACATCAGAACACTGAGTCCCTGTGAGACCGAAATATCTGCAATGAGGAACCCTCGTGCACTATCCCCCCTGAAGAACTCCACGACAAACCTGAGCACTGCGTAGAAGAGGAGGTACGTCATGAAGAGCTGGCCGTTGAACGACTTGTGTTTCCTGAACGCAATCAGTATGAGAAAAATAACCAGCTCGCCCGCTGATTCATACAATTGGGTCGGATGCAGAAGCACGTCTGTTGGGGCAAGACAATCGGGATCGGTGAATATAACGCCCCATGGCAGGGTCTGGGCGGTCTTGCCGTAACAGCACCCCGCGGCAAAACAACCGAGTCTTCCGAAAACGTGGCCTATCGCAATCGAAGGGGCAAAGATATCAGCTGTCTGCCAGAGTGCCAGGTTATTCCTCCTCACATACCAGATGACTGTGGGTATGGCGAAGATCACACCCCCGTAGAAAACCAGTCCTCCCTCCCATATCTTGAAGATATCAAGAGGCTTGTCCAGGTAATGGTCCAGATTGATCGCAACAAAGAAGAGCCGGGAGCCGATGATTGCTGCGAGGAGGATGTAGAACCCAAGATCAATAATTTTCGTCGGGAAGATGCCTTCTCTTGTTGCCTGTCTGACGGCCAACCAGAGGCCGATAAGGAACCCGATAGCGATAAGAAACCCATAGGTGTGTATTGTAAGAGGGCCGATTTCGATCAATTTGGGATACATTGCCTCTTTATAATACCACAGAACCTGACTCTGGAAAGTCCTGGATTATTGATATGCCGGAAGGAGAGCCTCTCGGTAAAACCAAGCGGCGCGTGAGAAGTGAAGGGGTTATTTTCTGAGAAGAGCAGTGAGGAGGATGACCGAGATGCCGACGGTGAGGGCTGAGTCCGCGACATTGAACGCAGGCCAGTGGAAACTTCCTGCGAAAAAGTCGAGGAAATCGATGACCTTGCCATAAAGCAGCCGGTCGATAAGGTTCCCGATCGCGCCCCCAAGCACGAGAGAGAGGCCGACCCTACTATATGCGTTTCTCGTGAGGAGATAGATGACAAAGCATATCGCCGCCACAGATACGGCAATAAAAAACCCGCTGCCAAGACCTCTGAAACTACCGAATGCAGCCCCGGTGTTCTCCACGTGCACAATATGGAAAAACGGTAGTACCCTGATTGACTCAAAAGGGCTGACATGCTGAATGATAAGCAGTTTGGTGATCTGGTCGAGGGCGATAACGGCCAGGACAATAAGGGATACGTACGCTGTTTTTTTCATCTATGAATGAATTACGTTGTAGCAGCGTTCGCAGACATCGGGATCATCAGGGAATGATCCGACGCTTTCAGCCCAGTTCCAGCACCGCTGACATTTGCTGCCCGGAGCACGTTCTATCCCGATCTCGAGACCTTCGATTTCTGAACTCCTGTATGCATTGTCCAAGGACTGGTCAGTCAGTTCGACCGCGGAGACAATAAAGAATGTGGGGAGAAAACCGCTGGTTCCCGCAATCAGTGAATGCAGGGATTGCGGAAGTTTCATCTTGACTCTTGCCTCCAGGGCATTGCCGAGAAGTTTTTCCGCCCTTTTGAGTTCAAGAGCCTTGTTCACTTCGTTCCTCAACCTGAAAAGGTCGGTCCATTTCCGTTCAAGTCCGTCATTGACGAATTTTTCCGAAACACCCGGGAACGGTGCAAGAAAAACTGATTCTTCAAGAAAACCCATCTTCTTCCTCAGACTCTGCCAGACCTCCTCACCGGTAAAGGAGAGTACCGGGGCCATCAGGCGGGTCATGGTAGAAAGGATGTGGAGGAGCACCCACTGTGCTGCGCGTCTTTCACGATGATCAGCCTGAAAGGTGTAGAGCCTGTCCTTGAGTACATCAAGATAGAGAGAACTCATGTCGAGAACACAGAAATTATGGAGAGTGTGGAAGACTTCATGAAAATCGAAGTTCTCATATGCAGTGATGATATCCCTGGTGAATGACTGGAGCCTGCTCAGAGCCCAGCGGTCGATCTCAAGGAGATGCTCCTGGTAATTCCCGCCGTCGAAATCGAAAATATTGCCGAGCAAAAACCGGCAGGTGTTCCGGATCTTCCGGTAGGCCTCTGTCAGTCTTTCAAGGATTTCCTTCGAAATTCTGATATCATCCCGGTAATCCTCTGCAGAAACCCAGAGACGCAAAATCTCAGCTCCGTTGGTCTTGATAACCTCCTGGGGCGCCACGACATTGCCGAGTGATTTCGACATCTTCTTGCCCTGACCGTCTACGACAAAACCATGGGTAAGGACAGTCCTGTACGGAGCGCTCCCCCGGGTACCAGTGGATGCCAGGAGGGAGCTCTGGAACCACCCTCTGTGCTGGTCGCTTCCCTCAAGATACAGGTCGGAAGGCCACGAGAGGCGGGGATCCAGTTCCACGACTGCTGCGTGGCTGACGCCCGAGTCAAACCAGACATCGAGGATATCCATTTCTTTGGCAAAGGACATTCCGCCGCATTTTTTGCACTGATACCCGGCAGGCAGGATCTCTTCCGGTTTCCCCGTGAACCAGATATCAGTGCTGTGTTCTGCGATGAGACGGATGATTTTTGATAATACCTCGTGGTCGGTTACAAACCCGTCACATGCTTCGCATCTGAAGAGCGTGATGGGAACGCCCCATGCGCGTTGTCTTGATATGCACCAGTCTGGTCTGTTGGCGACCATCCCGTATATTCTTTCCTTCCCCCATTTCGGTATCCAGGTGACCCTGCTGATTTCCGAGAGGGCTTTTTCTCTCAAATTGTTCTGTCCCATCGAGATGAACCACTGCGCGGTTGCCCGGAAAATAACCGGTTTTTTGCAGCGCCAGCAATGGGGATATGAGTGCACGACCTTTTCTTCAAGTACCAAGGCATTGTTCTCTCTGAGAATCTCTATAATCTCCGTGTTCGCCCTGAATACGAACTTTCCCTGAAGCGAAGATTCCCGGTCTGTCCCCGCAAAGGTGAAGAGACCCTTCTTATCGACCGGCGCGTAAATATCAAGGTTGTATTTCAGCCCGATCTCGTAGTCATCTTCACCGTGACCGGGCGCAATATGCACAATGCCCGTGCCCTCTTCGAGTGAAACAAATTCTCCCAGTACCGCACGGGATTTCCGCTGAAGAAAGGGATGGAATGCCTCCAGCCCTTCAAGGTCTCTGCCCGGTTTTTTCAGTACGATGGTTCCATGCAGGCCGATTTTTTCCTTCAGGCCTTCGATACAACCCTCAGCAACGATATAAATCTCATCGCCCTGTTCGACTGCTGCATACTCGAAATCAGGATGGAATGCGAGGGCGAGGTTTGCGGGAAGTGTCCACGGGGTGGTGGTCCAGATAATCACAGAAACCGGCCTTCCCGCCAGTTCAGGGAAAATTCTGCTGATACTGTCCTGATCAAGGGCAAACTTCACGAATACCGACGGTGATTCCTTCTCGTTGTATTCAACTTCCGCCTCTGCGAGTGCAGTGACACAGGCAGGACACCAATGCACCGGCTTTTTGCCTTTATACACATCGCCTGACTCAACGAACTTGCAGAATTCCCCTACAATGGTAGCCTCATAGTCATTGGACAAGGTGAGATAGGGGGTCTGCCAGTCGCCGAATACCCCGAGACGTTTAAACTCATCACGCTGGATATCAACGAACTTCAGGGCATATTCCCTGCAAAGGGCTCGCTTCTCCGGGACCCCGAGTTTGTCTTTTTTATCTCCGAGGTTTTTGTCGACCTGAAGTTCAATAGGCAGGCCGTGACAGTCCCACCCGGGAATATAGGGAGAGTAAAAGCCGTTCATGGCCTTATACTTGACGATGATGTCTTTCAATATCTTGTTCAGGGCATGGCCGATATGAATATGGCCGTTTGCGTAGGGTGGTCCGTCATGAAGGATATAGTGTTTCCCGCCTCTGGTCTTTTCCTGGAGTTTTGCATAGATCCCGTTTTCTTCCCAGAATTGCAGCATGACAGGTTCTTTCTGCGCAAGGTTCGCCTTCATCGGGAAATCCGTCTGGGGCAGGTTCAGGGTGTCCTTATAGTCTTTAGCCATGTAATATGCTCCCGGGGCCTATTTTTCCTCAGCTTTCTCTTTTTTCTGTGCCTCGCGTTCCGCGATTATCTTCTGCGCCAGATGGCTTGGCAGGTCTTCATAATGGGAAAACTCCATTGAGTAAATCCCCCTTCCTGAAGTCAGACTGGTCAGCTGATTTGCATAGGTCAACATTTCCGACATCGGTACCTGCGCGTTGATTTTCTGGTTTCCTCCTGCCTGCGGTTCAACTCCCTGAACACGGCCTCTTTTTGAGTTCAGGTCACCGATAACCGCGCCGAGGGTATCGTCGGGGGTTATGACCTCGACTTTCATGATAGGTTCGAGGAGGACGGGCTTTGCGTCATGAACGGCTTTTCTCAGGGCCATAGAGCCGGCAATCTTGAACGCCATCTCTGATGAATCAACCGAATGGTATGACCCGTCATAGAGCTTCACCCGGATATCAACGAGGGGAAACCCTGCGATAACCCCTTCGCGCATCGTCTCGACGACTCCCTTTTCCACTGCAGGCCTATATTGCTGTGGGATGACGCCGCCGACAATCTTATCAAGAAATTCATACCCACTGCCCCTCTGGAGAGGTTCGATTTCGAGCCAGCAGTCACCGTACTGTCCGCGTCCTCCTGACTGCTTTTTGTATTTGCCCTGGGCACGGCTGGAAACCTTGACCGTCTCCCTGTAGGGCACCTTGGGAGTTTGCATAAGGACCTCGACCCCGAACTTCCGTTTCAGCTTTTCAAGCGTTACATCAAGATGTACCTGTCCCATGCCGGACAGAAGCATCTCCTTTGATTCTTCATCGCGCTGGAATCTGAGTGTCGGATCTTCCTCAAGGATTCTGTTGAGTCCGACGCTTACCTTCTCTTCGTCTCCCTTGCTCTTCGGTGCGATCGCATAGGCGATGATCGGATCGGCAAGACGGACCTTGTTCAGGAGAACAGGATTCGATTCATCAGCAAGGGTGTCACCGGTATAGGTATCTTTGAGTTTTGCCACGACACCGATTTCGCCTGGTCCGATGACCTGGGCAGGGATCTGTTTTTTGCCCATGATATAGAAGACCTGACCGATTCTTTCTTTTGTGCCGGTTGCGGTGTTCAGGACATTCGAGTCTGCTTTCAGAGTGCCGGAATAGACCCTGAAAATAGAAAGCCTCCCTGCGAAAGGGTCTGCGACAGTTTTGAAGACGTAGGCACTCAGGGGGTCTCCCTCTGAGGGTTGTCGGACTGCTTCGCTCCCGTCCTTTGGATTTTTGCCTTTGATAGGTGATATCCGCGCCATCTCACCGGGTGAAGGGAGGCAGAGGATAGCGAGATCGAGCAGTTGTGTGATACCGATATTCGAGGTTGCAGAACCGCAGGCGACAGGAATAAACCTTCTCGTAAGAGACCCTTCCTTAATGCCTTTCAGGATTTCGTCATCTGTCAGGGAACCGCCCTCCAGATATTTTTCGAGCAGGACATCGTCAGCTTCTGCGATCTTCTCGATAAGTTTTTTCCGGTATTCATCGGCCGCCGGTATCATGTCTCCCGGAATTTCGGACTCTTCCCCATTCCCACCTGCAGAGAGAACCGCCTTCATCCTGATCAGGTCAACGACTCCCTTGAAACTACTCCCCGATCCGATTGGCAGATTGAGAGGGAGCGCCTCTGTTTCGAAAGCCTTTTCGATCTCTCCGAGAGCTCTTGAAAAATTTGCGAGGTCTTTGTCCATCTTATTGATGTAAACCAGCCGCGGCAGCTCGAATTCCGAAGCATATTGCCATATCTTCTGAGTTTCGGCTTTCACTCCGGAGAGTGCGCTTACGATAACGATCGTAGCGTCAACAGCCCGGAGACATCCCCGGGTTTCTTCAAGAAAATTTATGAATCCCGGAGTATCAATCAGATTGATCCTGTGATCTTTCCACGTGCAGAATGCTGTCGCCGAAGAGATGGTTATCTTCCGAGCAATCTCTTCCGGTTCAAAGTCGGTTGTTGTCGTACCGTCTTCGACATTACCAAGCCTGTCGATTGAGCCTGCATCAAAGAGCATCGCCTCAATAAGTGATGTCTTGCCTGCGCCTCCGTGCGCTATCACTGCAATATTCCGTATTTTTTCCCCGTTAACGTTTGTCATCCAAACCCCCTCTGTTGTAATTGATATTGAGTTTATCCTCTCGACTCAGTCTGAGCAGGCTGCTGATTTTGTGAATGACGTCCGGAACCGGCTTGCTGCACATACTGAGCACCCAGCGGAAACTTATTCGATAATCTCCTTGATCATTGGTTTCATTCCGGGTTTTTTCTCTGTCAGCCTGGTGCTCCATACCTTGATGAACAGCAGGGAAATACCAAAGGCTCCGAACCCGAAAAGGGCTGAAACAGAGTCACTGTCAAGATTTTTCAGGAAAAGGCTGAATACTTCCCGTCCGAGAACTGCACCTGCAACCAGGGACAAGACGGGGATGCCATATACGATAAGTGACCCTCTCATATGGCTGTAGGGACGAATTTCTACCCTGACCTTCTGTCCTGCATGTGCATTGAGCGGATTGAGCGCTTCAATTTCCATTGATTGGTCCGCAGGTTTACACATGCCCGAAGTGCAGCCTTCACAGGCATTTTTTCTCTCTACGAGAACTTTTGCGACCATTCCCTCGGCACTCTTGACAAGACCCACTTCTTCCACAGATTTGCATTTTACCATAACGTTTATTGAAAAATCCCGGAGATTCCCGTCTGTTTGACAAAATCCGCTGGTATTGGATAGGGTATATCCGGACACTCACTTAAAAAAATGCTTGAAGCAATCCTCCGTGTATAGGGAGCAAACAATCTTTCAGAAAGGTCCGGGAAGTGACAAGAGCCATCCTTAGCAGCGGAACGCAAGGGGAACCATGGAAATAATCCGCATTCCAAAGATCATGCAGGCGACTGCAAAAGGACATATGGTCCGCGGGAGGACAATCGGGTTTGTCCCAACGATGGGGGCTCTTCACGAGGGTCACCTCAGCCTGGTGAAAAGAGCCCGTCAGGAAAATGACGTGACAGTGGTGAGCATCTTTGTTAACCCGATCCAGTTCGGTCCTGCGGAGGATTTCCGGCAATATCCCCGGGATCTTGAGGGGGATACCGGGAGGCTGCTGAAAGAACAGGTAGATATCCTTTTTATCCCTGACAGCAATGCCATGTATCCTGAGGGGTTTCTCACGCATATAGAGGTTGGGCAGATTTCAGAGAGACTCTGCGGCGCCTTCAGGCCGGGACATTTCAGGGGAGTTGCTACGGTAGTTGCCAAGCTCTTCCACATTGTTCTTCCCAAAAGAGCGTATTTCGGACAGAAGGATTATCAGCAGACACTGGTGGTCAGGCGGATGACCGCGGATCTCGATATGGATATCGACATTATCGTCTGTCCGACAGTCAGGGAGAGGGACGGACTTGCCCTGAGTTCGCGTAACGCCTATCTTTCTCCCGAGCAGAGACGCGCTGCAGCGGTACTTTCCCGGTGTCTTTCGGAGGCGGCGGTATCTGCGGAATCTGGTATAATATCAGGAGAGGATATCTCGAAGAGGATGCAGAAACTCCTCAGAGAGGAACCCGCAGTAACCGAGGTCCAGTATGCCGGTCTCTTTGACCCTGAAACCCTCAGAGAGATTCACGAGATACGGGGAGAGATGTTGATTGCCGTCGCAGTTAAGATGGGGGAGACCCGGCTTATTGATAACATACTCCTTACGATGAGAAAAGAGAGGTAAGCTTCATGCTCCAGAGGATTCACATCCAGGTCCTTGACAATCCAATAGAAGGAGTCCTTTTTGAGGATACGGCATCCGATCTTTCCGGAACGAACAAGGTCCTCACTGAGGAACTTTCCAGGGAAATGGATTATTTCTATCCCTCAGTTGTTTTTGTCGAGTATATCGACCTGTTTATGGACGGGGATGAAGAGTTCGACGATATCAAGGAACTGCTTCACATGGGCGCCCTCAATACGCCGATCGTGCTGATCAACGGAGTATTGAAAATACACGGCGGCATTCCCGCCTCGGTAATCAGAAAGGAAGTGGAAAAACTGCTCGCCGCCGGACTTTCCCATTAAGACAGAGTCCCTGTTGAGCGGTTTTATCAGGATACTTTTGAACTATCCGGAACATCCGGACAAAGATTTGCCTTGCGTGAATATATTTTGACAATCAAGGGGGGGACGATGGACCATGGAGAGCGAGAGAAAATCATCAGCCTTTCTCTCGAAGGGAAAATTGCACTTTCAAAAAATATTATCAGGGATGCCCTCTTAAGGTTCGGGCATGAAAAAAGCGCCATTTCATGGACCGGAGGGAAGGATAGTACGCTCATGCTCTGGCTGTTCAGAAGTGTGTGTGCCGATCTTTCAATCACCCTGCCCGGGTGTATGTTTATCGATGAAGGCGATGTGTTCGAAGAAATACGCGATCATGTCACCAATCTCACCGATTTATGGAACCTGGACCTTACGGTAATAAAGAACGCTGACGTGCTCGGCAGAGTCCGATCTCTCGGAGACATAATCCCTGTGGAACAACTCTCTGAGCGGAACAGGCAGGAGCTCCTTGCGATAGGGTTTGAAGGCACCGAGTTTGCCTTTGATCCTGAGTCCTATGCCGGGAACCATCTCATGAAGACTGTTCCCATGAAGATGTTTCTTGAAGAGAACCCTGTTGATGCCCTGGCAACTGCGATCCGTTGGGACGAGCAGGAAGCACGGATACACGAAGACCCGGTAAGCCCGAGAAAAAATCCCGACCATTTCCGGATACACCCTATCCTCCATTTCAGGGAAAGAGACGTCTGGAGCACAATTCATGAATTCGGGATCCCTTTCTGTTCACTCTATACCCAGGGATATCGTTCTCTTGGCGCGCAACACTCAACGCATAAATCTTCGGATATTCCTGCATGGGAGCAGGACTTGGAAAATACGGTTGAACGGAGCGGGCGCGGGCAGGGGAAGGAGGCGATTATGGAAAAACTCAGAGAGCTGGGCTATATGTGATGCTCGGTTTTTCGAAGAAAGAGAAAAAAAAGAAAGTCGTTATCCTCGGTATCGATGGTGTTCCCTGCAGTCTTTTGCGGGATTTTATCCGGAGAGGCGTTATGCCGAATCTTGGCGCTCTTGCATGTGACGGGACCCTGATTGATATGACTGCATCTCTCCCCGAGGTTTCATCAACCTCCTGGACTACCTGCATGACCGGCGTCAATCCGGGAAAACATAATATTTTCGGATTCATGGACCTGAAGGCCGATTCCTATGAGTTCCGTTTCCCCAATTCTCATGATATCGGCAGTGAAATGATCTGGGAGATACTCGGACGAAAGGGTCGTCGCAGTGTTGTGCTGAATGTTCCCTCGACCTATCCTGCGAAACCTTTCCCCGGGATTCTGACTGCCGGGTTCGTCGCTCTGGATCTTCAGAAAGCCACCTATCCTGATGCAGCCTATACATATCTGAAAAGCATTCATTACCGGATGGATGTTGATTCAAAGAAGGTTTCTGTTTCACCCGAATTGTTTCTGGAAGATATGGAGCATACCTTCAAGACGAGAAGAGAGGCGATCCTGCACTTTTATGACCATGAAGAATGGGATTTTTTTATCGGTACCATTACGGAAACAGACAGGCTTCATCACTTTTTCTGGTCGGCCTATGGAGACGATGCCCATCCTCTGCATAGTGCCTTTATTGATTTCTATAAAAACATTGACGGGCTGATCGGAGAAATTGCACAGAGATGTGGCAAGGATATCCCCCTGATGCTTGTATCGGATCATGGATTTGCTGCAATCAAACAGGAAATTTATCTGAACTCCTGGCTTCGGGAGAAGGGTTTTCTGCAATTCAGAAAAGAATCCCCTGATTCTCTGATGGATATGCATCCGGGAAGCAAGGCGTTCGCCCTTGATCCTTCCAGAATATATATAAACCTGAAAGATCGTTATCCATCCGGGAGTGTGGGGCATGAGCAGTACGGGACTCTCCGGGCCCGGATACGGGAGGCATTGCTTGAGCTTTCGGTGGACGGTGAGAAGGTCATCCGGGAGATATTCTTCAAAGAGGATATCTATCAAGGTCCTTTCTTTGAATCTGCACCTGATCTTGTTGCGCTGGCTCACCGGGGGTTTGATCTGAAAGGGTCTCTCAATAAGAATACTTTGGTTGGAAGGAGTATCTTTACCGGTGCACACACACGGGATGACGCGACATGTTTCTTGAACAGACGCGTCAATCCTGAGCGTGTCAATATTATTGATATAGCACCAACGGTCTTCCAGCTTTTGGGAACAGAGCATCAAGCCTTTGAAGGCCGGTCTCTGCTCAGATAGGTTTTTTGCAGACACTATTGACTTTTTTTATAGTAATTTTTACCATTCGCTCTTGTCAGTGGTAACAACCTGATCTGCGGCGCAGAGCTGCCGTTCATCCGGACGGTAAAGAAAACTGTCGGAATAAGGGTCTGCCGGGGGGATACAGCAACAGATCCCGGAGGGTATCTGAACAGGGCAAGACCCTGAACCCTTCATTCTGCGATTAGCGCATAGTATAGACGGGAAAGGGGGGTCATGAGCGTTCCATCCATGCTCAGGAAGGCGGTTGTTCTCGCAGGCGGACAAACTACCCTCATTGCGCCTCTCACCAACTATTATCCTGCCTATCGGATACCGGTCCTCAACAGGCCTCTAATTGAGCATACCATCGATTTTCTTGAGCAGAGCGGCTTCGAGGAAGTTATTATTGCAATATCCAATGAAGATGACGTCGCCGATCATCAGCCGGCAGACGGGGGAAACGGGATCCGCGTCAGGTATCATCGGGAGAAGTTTCCCCGGGGGACGGCAGGTTGCCTGAAAGATCTTGAGCGGTTTATCAGTGACGGTCCGTTTCTTGTATTGAATGGGAGTCTGTTCATCAAACAGATGGAACTGGAAAGCTTCACGCAGTATCACGCTGAAATGCATTCAGTGTTCACGGTCGGAATTTACCGGGAAACAAATGACGGGAGCCCGGTTGAGAGAATGCTGTTCGAGAGCGACAGTTCCGGAAAAGGATTCAGAATTATTGAGCCCGTGGTCCAGAGAAAACCACCCTGGAGGCTGTCGGGTATCTATATTGTCGACCCGTCTGCAATTGCCTTTATAGACGCGAACAAATATATGGACATAAAAGAGCAACTGTTACCCAGGCTGAAGCAGGAATCGGACAGCCTGTTTGCCTATGAAATCCGTGGTGACTACAGGCATATTGCAGGCGTTCAGGATTATGTAACATTGCACTGGGATCTTCTTGTGAACGCAGCAGGAGTTTATTGCGGGAATAACAGGGAAATCGCGGAAGGAGTATGGGTTGGCAGGAACGTGACAATATCCCCCAATGCATATATCATGGGACCGGTAATGATAGGCGATAACTGCAGTATTGAAGATAATGCGCACATCATCGGACCTGCGGTAATAGCAGATGACTGCAGGATTTCGGCGGGGGTCTTGTTTCGGGAAAGTATTCTCTGGAAGGGTGTTTCTGTGTCAGGTGGCGCGACTGTTGAATATTCTATAGTGGGAGAAGCTTCAACAATCCCGGAACAGTATCAGTTGAAACATTTTATCGCAATGAACGGGATAAAAGTCGGCGATATGAATTTTATTCCCGAGAGATCCTTCAGAAGTACTCTTGATTTGTCCTGGTCGGCGCAGGTGCCACGAAGTCTGTACAGATTTGTCAAGAGGGCAATGGATATAACTCTCTCTTCTGTCGGGTTACTCCTTCTCCTGCCTGTTTTTCTCTGTATCGCCCTGTTGATTCGAAGAGACTCTTCCGGGCCGGTATTCTATATACAAAGACGGTGTGGTCTGCGGGGGAAGCTCTTTGGCATGATAAAGTTCAGGACCATGGTGACGGAGGCAGAGAAGATCCACAAAACGCTGGTGGAACGCACAGAGTCGGACGGGCCTATGTTTAAACTTTCCCGGGATCCAAGGGTTACCAGATTGGGGAGAATGTTGCGTCGCACGAGTATCGATGAACTCCCCCAACTCTTCAATGTGGTTAAGGGGGACATGAGCCTGGTGGGTCCGAGGCCCCTGATTACCGAAGAAATGAAATTCAGTCCCAGCTGGCGGGATATACGGCTGAAAGTAAAACCCGGCATAACAGGGTTATGGCAGATACAGGGAAGAAGTGAGGCGTCCTTCCACGACTGGATCAGATATGATATATTTTATGTGAAGAATCAATCGTTATGGCTGGATACAAAAATATTATTCAAAACCATAAAAGTCGTTCTGAAAAAAGTCGGGGCATATTGATTCAGACGCGGTGAAAAATATATCAAAGAAGGAAACCATGGCAATGAAGAATATCGTGTACATCTTTTTTATCTGTTTTGTCTCACTCGGGATTATGGATGGCTGCGCGACGGACAACAAGGCTGCCCGTCCGGGGACTGGGAATGAGTTGGGGCAGAATACTGCTCCGACAATACGGATAGAGGAATTCATTCTCGGTTCAGGCGATACCGTGGAAATTTCTGTGTATCGTCATGATGATCTGAAGAGAAATGTGCAGGTTGATCCTTCCGGTAAGATCAGCTATCCGCTCCTCGGCGATATCATGGCGGGAGGCATGAGTATTTACCGGTTGCGGGATACCATCCGGGATGGACTTTCCGCGTATATAGTCGATCCGCAGGTTACCGTGAGTATAGCAAGTATCCAGAGCAAGAAGGTCTACGTCCTCGGCGAAGTCTCGAAACCCGGTGTCCTCACCTATAACCCTCCGATGAGCATCGTAGAGGCGATATCCATGGCCGGCGGATTTACCCTTGATGCAAATAAAGGGGGTGTTATAGTCATGAGAGAAAACGAAGGGGAGCCCCAGCTTGTAGAACTTGATGTGGAACGGGTCCTTGAAAAAGGGGAACTTCAGCAGAATATTCAGATGAAGGCGGGTGATGTTGTCTACATCCCGCCGACCTTTATCGCCGACGCAAGCCGGCTTGGACAGTATCTGAAGGATATTTTGTGGCCGATTATCATGATGGAGCAGGCGATCATTCTGGGTCCCGAGGTTGGGGACGCCCTCGAGGGGAAGTCCCCCAGAACGGAAAGGACCATTGTGATCGATGCGGACTAAGTCAAAAAGGAGATGCCATGAAAAAGAATATATGCGGTGTGCTGGCTGGAATCGTCCTGCTGCATTGCAGTGTTTCTGCATTTGCATTCGATGCGTATGTTCCCGGGGAGTTGCTCGTTAAAACGAGTCCTGCTGCGGGGGTCTACGCGATCAATTCAGTCTTGCAGAAGATAGGCGGCAGGATACTCCATGCCTACGGAATAGTCGAAGGCCTTTATTGTGTCCGGGTGAACGATGATGCGAGTCTCAGCGATACCATCTCGGTTCTTGAAAGTGATCCCACCGTGGAATATGCGGAACCGAATTATATGCGCTCTGCTTTTCTTATCCCTGACGATCCCGGCATCCCGTATCTGTGGGGACTTCTGAATACAGGTCAAACCGGAGGAGCTTTTGATGCCGACATCGATGCAGGTGAAGCATGGGACATTACCACCGGGCATCAGGATACGGTCATCGCGGTAATCGACACAGGGGTGGATATGGAGCATGATGACCTCTCGGCCAATATCTGGAGCAATGCAGGGGAAATCCCCGGGAATGGAGTTGACGACGACGGCAACGGTTACGTCGATGATGTGCATGGATGGGATTTCTATGCAAATGATAATGACCCGAGCGATACCCCTCTCTGCAGGCACGGCACCCATGTTTCCGGGACAATTGGAGCTGTGGGGAATAACGGGCTCGGGGTCGTCGGTATAAACTGGACTACGAAGATAATGCCGCTGAGATTCCTTGGAGGGCCTCTCTGTTCAGGCACGGATGCAAATGCCATCAGGGCAATAGAATATGCAGCCGGCAAACAGGTCAGAATTGCGAATAACAGCTGGGGTGGAGGGGGATACAGCAGGGCGGTTGAGGAGGCCATCAGAAATTCCGCGATGATTTTTGTCGCTGCCGCCGGTAACGGAGGCTGGGACGGGGCGGGCGACAACAACGACCTGGCGCCACATTATCCTTCCAGTTATCCTCTTGACAATATCCTGGCAGTCGCTGCAACGGATCATAACGATGCGCTTGCCCCGTTTTCGAATTATGGGAATGCTTCAGTCGATCTTACGGCGCCAGGGGTGACGATTGCCAGTACAATACCGGACAACAAATATGCGTATTTTAGTGGAACATCGATGGCAACCCCGCACGTGACAGGGGTGGTGGGTTTGCTCGTTTCGCAGAATCCGGCAGCAGAAAACTGGGAGATTATTTATAAAATATTGCAAGGCGCTGACCGGAAAGGATTGCCCGTTCTGACAGGCGGGAGACTCAACGCTTACAACGCCTTAAGCCTTCCTGACGGATCAAAAGTCAGATCTGAAGAAAACACGGGCACTTATGTCGGGACTTGGAGCGATCTGGCAAATTCCGGTTTCAGCAGCGGAACAGTGAAGTACTCTAATCAGAAATATGCATACGTGACGTTCACCTTTTCAGGATCTGGCATACGGTGGGTGGCTTCAAAAGCGGGAATGCTCGGGAAGGCAGATGTCTATCTTGACGGTAGCTATACTACTACCATAGATTTATATAATCCGGGGATACTGCATCAGCAGGTTGTTTATTCGAATCTGTCTCTCAGCAACGGACTCCATACCCTGGGCGTTGTGGTAAAAGGAGAAAAAAATCCGGGAGCTGCAAATACCTTTGTCAATCTTGATGCAATTGAAATCATTCATTGACACTGCCCTGGCCGTGTGACTTGAAGGTCGCGACAGAACAGGGTGCTCAGGTAATTTTATCGCCCTGCCGGAACTATTCCATCAGTGTTTCACTTTGTCTTTGCAGGCAGTCCGGTAGATTTTTCGCAACAGGAATTTCCCTTGGGAAATTCCTGGATTCTTATCCTGCATACGTGAGCAAGCAATGAAGCAGATTGAGGTCCCCCGTTGAAAACAGGCAGCAGACTGGTAAAAAACACTAGCTTTGTCCTGTTCTCAGAGATCCTCAATAAACTCTTTTCTTTCTTTTTTCTTGCCTATGCTGCCCGGATCCTTGGTCCGGCAAATTTCGGTATTTATGCCCTCATCGGCACCCTGGTGTTCTTCTTCTCATACCTGGGGAACTTCGGCCTCGTACCGATGGCAATCCGGGAAATCGCAAAGGATAAGATAAAGTTCGAAGAACTTTTCAATCATATCCTATCCCTGAGAATGGTTCTTGTGGTGGCAGTCTATCCGGTGCTTCTCGCTGCAGTCAATATCTTGGGATATGAACCTGAGGTGAAGCACCTGATATACGTCGCAGGGATCTCAGTCATATTTTCAACATTCTCGGGGAGCTTCCGGATACTCTACATTGCCTTTGAGAGATTTAAAATGCCCTCGCTCATATCCTCGCTGGTGTCTTTTTTCAGCAACTTTGCGAATGTCGTGGTCCTCTTCCTTGGATTCGGGCTCAAGGGATTAATTATCGTGTCATTCATCGGGAATATTCTCGGGGCAATCATCTCAGGACTCTGGGTCAGAAACAGATTCTTCAGATACAGAATTGTTTTTCATCCTTCCGCATGGAAGAACCTGATCTCCCAGTCGCTCCCCTTTGCGGTATTGTCGTTCTTTCAGCAGGCTACTGTGCATATGAATATTCTCCTCCTTTCCAGGGTTCCCGGCCCTTTCCGGGCCGATGTGGCAATGGGGTATTACAGCCCTCCTTCTTCACTATGCCGCGCCTCTCTGATCTTCCCCCAGAGTTTCTGGCAGGCTGCTCTTCCGACCATTGCTTCGAACGCAGGCAATCTCGCCATGATAGAGGGAATTATCGGGAAAGCCACCAAGTCTCTCCTCTCGGTTGTCATATTTCCTCTTATTCTTGCGGCCACTATTTTCCCGGGTGAAATTCTCACGCTTCTTTTTGGAGAAAGATACCTTGTATCATCCCCGGCCTTTACCATTCTCGGATTGGCATATGCCCTGCAGGTATACAATGCCCCGATATCGGTAACACTCTCGGCATCAAGGGAAATACGGCAATTCATACCCTGGGCAGCGGTTGTATTGGGTATCAATTTTATCCTTGCCATACCACTAATCATGTATTATAGTTTTGTGGGCGCTGCAGTGGCATTCCTTGTTTCGAGAATAATTGAGACGGTCATGCGTCATTATCTGCTCAGGAAAATTTGGGGCATCAGGAGCTTGAACACAATGAGATCACTCTTTTCAGTATTGTTTCCGATTGTTTTGATTTTCGCTCTCTTATTGATTGCAAGATCTTCGGGTCTGGGGGCAGGTATGCTGTTTCTCCTCGCCGTTATTCTCTACAGTGCGGCTCTTTTTGTTTTTAAAGATCTGCGTCAGGGAATCGTGCTCCTGGTGGACGGCCTGAAGAGGAGGACGATCCTGATGCATGGAGAGTGAGAGGTTCAGGAAAGGAACCGGAAGATAAAATGAGTGCACCGAGAACAAATCGTCTCCTGATTATCGGGATAGACGGCGGCACCTTTGCGATCATCAAACCGATGGTCGAGAGAGGAGAACTGCCGAATATCGGCTCGCTCATGAAAAAAGGGGTAAGTGAAGACCTTCGCTCAACGATTCCCCCGATTACAGCCCCAGCCTGGCTCTCTTTTATGACAGGGAAAAACCCCGGCAAACACGGTATTTTTCATTTCACCGGGAAAACACATGCGACATACCGGGGGAAGATACAGAGCGCGAGCGACCTGAAAACGAAAACGATCTGGACTATCCTGAGCAAGTACGGGAAACATATGACACTCGTGAACGTGCCGCTTACCTATCCCCCGTCGAGGATCAACGGCATTATGATATCCGGCATAGGAACGCCGCCGGAGAGCCGGAATTTTACCTATCCGCACGGTATTTATCAGGAACTTCTCCAGGAGGTGGGAGACTACAGGATTGATTATACGGACGACAGGATTTTTCTGTCTTCTCAAAACCTCGGTGCCCGGCTTGATGCACTGATAAAGAATCTGAACGATATGACTGAAAAAAGGACCAGGGCCGCCCTTTATCTTCTTGAACGCGACCGGTGGGATATATTCATGCTGGTTTATGTCATCACAGACCGGCTTCAGCATCTCTGCTGGAAATTCATGGACAATACCCATCCTGATTATGACCCTGAACTCGGACGACTCTTCGGCGAGGCGGTTTTCGCAGGATACAGGAAGGTGGATGAGGCAGTCGGACGTATTATCCGGAAACTCGATGAGAATGTGACGGTGCTCATCATGTCGGATCACGGATTCGGACCGTTACAGAAATGTTTTTTTGTAAACAGATGGTTGAGAAAAATAGGATACCTGAAACTGAAGAGAACCTTGCCCTGGCGCCTGTCTGCTACGCCCGCTTCTGTGCGCAGGGTTTTGACAAAACTGGGGATGGGTGTTGTCACCAGAGCGCTCCCTGCTTCTGTGCTCGAGTACAATATTCCGAGAGTAAAAATTCTTCAAAAAACCTGGGATGAACTCGTTGACTGGACAAGGACACAGGCATACGCGGCGGATTCTCTGGGGATAAGCATTAATCTGAAGGACAGAGAACCGGAGGGGATTGTATCCCCCGGGAAAAGCGCGGATGAACTGCTGGGAGTTCTTGAAGAAGAACTCTGCAGCCTGAGAGACCCTGAATCCGGACAACGTGTGGTTGACAGGGTGGACAGACGCGAGAACCTCTATCAAGGACCGTACGTCGACGAAGCTCCCGATCTCCTTTTTGAGATGCAGGGACTCTCCTGCCTGCCTTACCCATACAGCTTCAGCGGCCGGAACTTATTTGGAGCTCCTCCTAACAGATGGAGCGGAACACACAGATTTAATGGAATTCTGATTATGAAAGGTCCGGAGATTAGGGATTCTGTGCGGTTGCAGGACCCTCAGATTACAGATCTCGCGCCAACGATATTATATCTTTTCAATCAGAAAATCCCTGAAGATATGGATGGTCGTGTTCTGACTGAAGCCTTTCAACGCAAGATACTGGATGACTATCCTGTGGTCTTTGATGGTTCAGGAGAAGATGAGGGCCAGGGGCCGGACGCAGGGTTGTCTGAACGTGATGAGGACGAGGTACGGAAGCATCTCAAAGACCTCGGGTACCTTTCTTAAACGGGTAAGAATATGCAATACAAACCAGGACAAGTGATCGTTATCGGGATAGACGGCGGCACTTTTGATGTGATCAGACCTATGGCAGACCGCGGAGAACTCCCTGTTCTTTCCTCTCTTATGAAGAAAGGCTCATGGGGTGAACTCGAGTCCACTATCCCTCCGGATACCGGACCTGCCTGGGTTTCCATGATGACCGGCGTTAATCCGGGCAAACACGGAATATTCTATTTTCTCGACCAACTGCATAATAACGGGAGAAACGGAAGACCTCTCGGGTCCGCTGACATACACTTTCCACCCCTTTGGTCTGTGCTGAGCAGGGAAAAGAAAAAAGTCATCTTTGTGAATGTTCCCTTTACCTATCCGCCGGTAACAGTGCATGGCATTATGATATCGGGAATGTTCATCCCCGAGAGTGCAAAGGAGATGAGTTATCCTCCTGAAATCTATGATCATGTCAGGGCAAAGCTGAACGGATTTGATATAAACGACTGGAGTCCTGAGGTAATAGGCGCTGACCGGTCAAATGTCCATTTGCATTACGAGAGAATTCTCAGCAATATCTCAGTAATCACGGAGAAGCGGAAGAAAGCCACACTTATGTTGCTGGAGGAAAATCCCTGGGATTTTTTGATGGTGGTCTTCACTGCAATAGACCGCCTTCAACACCTTTTCTGGAAATTCATGGACGGCAGCCCTTCTACACCGTACGGAAGCGCAATACAACAGGGGTACCGCCAAATAGACAATGCTGTCGGAGAGATCCTTGACAAAGCCGGACCGGATACTACCGTACTGATTGTCTCAGACCATGGATTTGGACCGCTGGAGAAATACTTCTATGCAAATAAATGGCTGGAGGAGATCGGCCTCCTGAAGGTAAAGTCAGGCTCCCGCAAAAAATTGAACTTCCGGATGACGAATGTGCACCGGGTGATTACCAAATTAGTTGGGGACATTCCCGGATTGCAATGGACAAAGGGGATTCCCTTCCCTTTTGTCAGAATATCGGACCGTGACGCCTATGAGATGATCGACTGGCAGAGGACAAAGGCTTATGCTGATCCCTGTGGCGGCATAAATATAAACCTCAGAGGCAGAGAACCTCAGGGCATCGTTGAGCAGGGGAAAGAAGCTGATGAGCTCATCGCAATGATAAAGTCCCGGTTTTCCGAGTTAACGGTTGAATCAGAAAACGCGCTCCCAAAGAGCGGAGACTGGATTTTGAGTAAAGAAGAGATATACGAAGGACCTTTTGCAGGAGAAGCGGCAGATCTGTATTATTCTTTAAACCAAAGATCGTATCTCCATAAAACCAAAATCGGTGCAGAGAGTAAATTCGGGACATCTTCCCTTGGGTCTGGTATGCACCGGGACCATGGCATCTTTATTATGAACGGGCCGCACTGTGTGGCAAAGGGTCACTTAAAACCGAGAATGATAGACATAGCCCCGACGATACTCTATCTCATGGGATTGCCTGTGATGAGGGAAATGGATGGGCAGGTTTTGGAAGAAGGCATAACCCCGGAATACCTGAAGGCTAATCCTCTCCGTCATATACAGGCTGATGAATATCGTGCACAGGGTGCTTCCTGTTCGTCAGAGGATGAAGAGAAGATCAGGGACAGTCTGAAAGGGCTCGGCTACCTCTGAATATGATCGAAGAGAATGATGATGCTCTGCATACTTTCCGGGAAAGGGAAAGAGTGAACAGACCGGCAGGGAGAACGAAGCTTCTTATCATCGGCATTGACAGCGCAACATTTGATCTGATTACGCCGATGAGAGAGGCTGGAGATCTGCCCCACCTCTCTCGTCTTATTGAAGGCGGGTGCTGGGGTAAATTGCAATCTACGATACCGCCCGTGACGCCTCCTGCCTGGGTTTCCTTCATGACCGGGAAAAACCCCGGGAAACACGGGGTCTTTGATTTCTATGTTTCTTCTTCTTATGGATATGCAAGACCTGTATGGAATTCAAGGTATATCAAGTCAAAAACTCTCTGGAGATTACTTTCCGAACACGGAATAACCTCCGGTGTCGTGAACCTGCCAATGACGTTCCCCCCTGAGAAGATAAAGGGATTTATCATACCCGGGATGCAATATTCTTTCGACGGGGAGGACTTCTCCCATCCGCCCGAGTTAATGGAGGAAATCCGGACCAGGATCGGTGAATACCGAGTCATGTATGGTGATATGGAGAGTCTCTATACCAATAATCTGGATAAGCTCATCAGCGAATGGAGAGACATTTTTGAGGTGCGGAGAAGAACGATCCTGTACCTTATTGAGGAGAAACAATGGGACGTCTTCATGGCAGTCTTTTACAGCATCGACGTGATGCAGCACCACTTCTGGAAGTTTTTTGACTCCGCACATCCGCTTTATGACGCCGGACTTGCGTCCAGATATGGCGATATTATCCCCGAATTCTACAGAAGGATCGATTCTGCGATAGGCGATATCCTGGAGAGGACAGGTGAAGATATCCCTGTTTTGATTCTCTCTGACCATGGTGCAGGTCCTGAAGAAGAGTCTTTTTCGGTGAACAACTGGCTCTGTGAACAGGGTTTTTTGCACTTCAGGAAGGCCTACTCCCCCCTTTGGTTATGGCGGTTTCCCCACCTCCTCTATAAGACACTGAGAAGGATGAAGTTTGGGGGAATCTCATGGACAGTGCCCCTTGACCGGTTAAAAACCCTTGGCGGGATAATTGATCCAAGGGAGGGACTGAACATCCCCTTTTTTATCGATTGGGGAAAAACCCGTGCTTACGGTGGAAACCATACTGAGCAGGGAATATACATTAATCTCAGGGGGAGGGAACCCCTGGGGATTGTCGAAGAGGGAAGTGAATATGAAAAGGTGAGGGAAACGATCATAGAAAAACTGAAGAATATCAGAGACCCTTTGACACAAAAACCGCTGGATATTACCGTCTACCGGAAAGAGGAGATTTATCAGGGCCCGTATCTGCATGAAGCTCCTGATATCTTTATGGAGATAAAGGGCGGCCGCTGCCTGATGCAGAAAGAGATCTATCATCGCAAGATTTTCACCAGGCCGAATAAAAGTTCGGGTACACACCGGAAGGAGGGAATTTTTATCCTGAGAGGGGAAGGTGTCCGGAAGAATTATCCCCTTGAGGATGCCGGGATTTCCGATATCGCACCGACGATTCTCTTTCTGCTCGGACTTCCGGTGCCGGAGGATATGGACGGCAAGGTGATTGTCGATGCCTTTGAAAAAGGATATCTCAGGGAGCACTCTGTCGAGATCATACCCTCCCCTGAGCATGCAGTTGCAGCAGGTGAAGGGATCATGAGTGAGGCAGAGACAGAAAAAATGAAAAAAGCCCTTCGCGACCTGGGGTATTTTGGTTGATGCGGAAAGTTCTCAGATATATCTATCGCGATATCCTTCCCGTCCGTCTGCGCAATTCGCTTGATCTTTTCAGGAATCTCAGGACCGTGCAGCAGGAAGAGGGAAAAGCGAGGAATATTCTCGTCCTGTCACCCCATCCTGACGACGACATCCTCGGCTGCGGAGGGACCTTGCGGCTTTTCAAAGAGAAGGGAGCAAGGATTACCTCAGTCTATTTGACAGACGGCAGAAAAGGGAACCCGCATTTCGATGAGGAGGTGCTTGTCTCTCTGCGGAAGGAAGAAGCGAAGAGGGCGGCAGATATCATAGGGATAGATACCCTGATATTTTTCGATAACAGAGACGGAGAGCTTTCGCGTTCTCCGAAAACTGTTGATGAATTATCCGCCGTCATCGCAGCTCAGAAGCCTGATACCGTATTCCTGCCCTTTCTCCTGGACGACCACAGAGATCATATGGCAACAAATGATCTCTTTATCGGGGCGCTGCACAGGTGTGACGATTCGGTGCTCTGTTACGGGTATGAAATATGGACACCTCTCATGTCACCCAACTGCTTCATTGATATCACATCCGTATTAGAAAAGAAAAAGAGGGCTTTGCAAGAGCACAAGAGTCAGATTTCACTATACAATATTCCGGATGCCTTTCTGGGACTGTCCAGATACCGGGCAATTCTCCATGGAGTGAATAACGGGTATGCAGAGGCTTTTGTAACGTGTACTATAATGGAATACAGACGCCTCTGGGAGGTTATCCAGTAGTCGGAGATAAAACCATGAAGGAGATATGAATGGAAGAATATACCGTCAGGGTTTATCGAGATGGGGATGAGCATGCTATCAATGACCTCTTCAATACAATATTCCGCGAAAAGCGGTCCCTGGAGGAATGGCAGTGGAAGTTCAGAGGTGTTCCTATGGGAAAAGTAAATCTCATAACCGTTGCCGAGTCGGGAGGGAGAATCCTGGGCCAGTATGCAAATTTGCCTTGTTTGTATAAATATCAGGATAAGATATCTCTTGTCGGATTCCCGGTCGACAATTTCGTGAGTCCTGAATTCAGAGGGGGGATGAAGGGGATACAGAAAGAAATGTTTGAATATCAGCATGAGGTTACGAGAATCAACAAGGTATCCTTCGGTTTCGGGTTTCCCAACCGGGAAGCTTATATAGTCGGCAAGAGGATCCTGAAATACAGGGATATCGGAAAGATTCGGGTATTATTCAAACGCCTTAATTGGGCTCTTGCGGTGAAAGCCAAGATGCCCTGGCTTCCTTCCCCTGTTTTAGGGCTTGTCCGGTTTTTCAGCAGCATGGCTTTCCGGCTGGCAATTCGGCTGAAAGGGCAAGACAACCTGAAAGGCGTCACGCTCCGGGAAACTGATCCCCGTGACGAGGATTTTGATCTCTTATGGGAAAAGGTGAAAGGACAAGCCGGAATTATCGGAGTAAGAGACCGGAAATACGTCCGGTGGAGATTTACGAGACCCGGGCATCATTATACCCTCTCTGTGGCTGAAAAGGAAGGTGAGATGGCTGGTTATCTGGTTACGGGAATAAAAGAGCAGGATGGGATGAGAATCGGATATATAGTGGACCTCCTCTCTCTGAACTCCGGGGTGACCAGCGCGCTTATCAGCGAGGCCCTTTGCGGGTTCACAGCAAAGGGGGTGGATTTCGTCCTCGTATGGATGTGTTCCCATAGTGATGCTTTCACGGTATTGACAAGATTCGGATTCAGCGAACGGGACGAGTTCCCTCCGGTGAACCTTGTGTATTTCATCTTCGATCCGGGCGAAGCGGATGAGGCATATGTCAGCGATCTGAAAAATTGGTATCTGACCATGGCGGATTCCGATGCTTTTTAATCTCGGGTGAAAGGGTCTCAGGTGAAGATTTTACATATCCATTCACGATATGACAGGTTCGGGGGCGGTGAGCGGTATCTCTTCGACCTCTGCGACGCCCTGGAGGAAAAGGGACACGAGATCATGGTTCTCTCATCCCCACATCCGGAGAATTATCGCGGCTCCGGAGAACGGAAGGAATATTTTATAGAAAATTCTTTCGGTATAAGATCAGGATACAGAATGCGGGGACGTGTGGAAGATCTTATCCGGCAGGAGGCCCCTGATATTGTTCATGTCCACGAAACCCTTGGTTTTATCAGCCCGCTGATTATTGGACGGATCATGAAGCATTTCCCTGCGGTACAGACTCTCCATACAGCCTTTTTTTTTGCCCGAAGAGCACAAAGATACTGCCGAATGGCGAACTGTGTGTGTATCCCCTGGGGTACCCTTGCATAGTGAACCGTTGCCTCACCAGTGCTGATTTGAAGCTTTTCTCGGTTATGCTCTGGCGTAGACTGGTAACCAGGAGGGCTGACAGGATTATTGTCCCTTCTCACTATCTGAAGGAAGAGGCTGTCAGGAACGGTATCTGTTCTGACAGCGTCCGGGTTATCCCTCTGTTTACCGGGAAGAATCCCGGGGAAGAATATTCAGAACCCCGGGAGAAAATTCTTCTCTTCGCAGGGAGAACCGATCCATTGAAAGGAATCGGCGAATTCCTGGCTGCTCTCGGTAATCTCAGAGAATATGACTGGAAAGCGTACATTATCGGGACGTCATCTCTGGATGAGTATGAGAAAATGGCGGCGGACCTGGAGATTCGCGGGAGGATCACCTTCCTCACTGGGGTTGATTATGCAGGCCTTGACGAATATTACCGCAGAGCCTCTGTGGTGGTATTCCCCTCCCGGAGTCCCGAGTCTTTCGGACTGGTCGGGATAGAGGCGATGAGCTTCGGAAGGCCTGTGATCGCTTATGATTCAGGCGGACCAAGAGAATGGCTCATTGATGGAGAGACAGGATTGCTCATCAAGAGGGGGGACAGGGCATTATTGTCCTCTTCTCTCCTCAAATTGCTGCATGACAGGACATTGGCAGAAAGGATGGGAAGACATGGGATGGAAAGGGTGAACATGTATTTCCGCAAAGAGCATCATGTCGATGAACTTATTGATATCTATGAAGAAATCGCGGAGAGCAGACAATAAAGCAAAAATATGCTTTCAGCTTCAGGCTCTGCTTCAAAATCTCCGGTTCCGGAGGCTGGCGTGAAAGTATGTATTGATGCCACCCCGATAGGGATTGTGACCCCTGACAAAGGGGGCGTATACCGCTATATATTTGAATTGATCAGAGGCCTGAGTTTTTTAGACAGCGACGATGAATATACACTTTTTTTTAATTTTTCCAGAAAGGAACACCTCCCGGTTTTTCATGAGGTAATAAGCAAATTGGGATTAGGGAAGAATTTCCGCATCCGGCATTCAAAATTCCCGGTAAGGTTCCGGCGCATCATGGAACCCCCTATGGAGTTTCTTGCCGGGAAGTTCGATATTTTTCACGCGTGTTTTGATTATTTCCCCAGGATACTTTCAGGGAGGGGAATTGTGACCATCCATGATATCCGGTATCTTGAAGAACAGGCAGTAGCCCCGGATTCTGAATGGGTTCGCATTCTCAAAGAGACAAACCCTGCGCATGAAAACCTCCTCCGGGATTATGCTGCGAGAGCCGATCTCTTTCATCACCTCAGTTCTACCATTCGGAAGACAATCAGAAGAGCTCACATGGTGATCACCGTATCCGAATTCTGCAGGGGCAGGTTAATGGAATTACTGAAATTGCCCGATGAAAAAATCAGGGTTGTGTATCACGGTGTTGACAAGCGTTTCCTGTTGCCCCTGAAATGCGACAACGTATTATCCGTACTCAATCGGTTCGGTATCGAGAGGCCCTATGTGCTCTATACAGGGAAATTCGACCCATCAAAGAATCTTATCAGGTTGTTGGAGGCATTCGGGACAGTTTGTTGTTTTCATGACATAGTTCTGGTGATGGTCGGTCCGAAGAACTGGTTTTATCACATCATTCACGAAACGGCAAAAAAGCTCGGGATTGACAACAGGATCAAATTTACCGGTTTTGTGGATGACGATGATCTGGTTTCGCTCTATAACGGAGCATCAGTCTTTGCTCTGCCTTCGCTCTATGAGGGGTTTGGCATTCCTCTCCTCGAGGCGATGGCTTGCGGTGTGCCTGTGGTGGCATCGAATGTCTGTTCCGTCCCTGAAGTGATCGATGATGCAGGGATTCTGGTAGATCCCCTCAGTATCGCATCGATCGCTGAAGGAATCCGCAGGGTGCTGTCTGATACCGCAGTGAAAAATGATCTTGTGCAAAAAGGACTCGAGAGGGCAAAATTATTTTCCTGGGAAAAGACCGCAAGAGAGACGAGAGAAATTTACAGAAAGGTATACCGGGGATAATGGAAGAACCGAGGAAATTATTGATCGTGACTTTTCTTGATTATGGCTATTATTCGAACAACAGAGTCCATCACCTAGTCGGACAATTCATACAGAGGTTTGAGAAGGTGACGATCCTCTATAAAAAGGCCTATGTTCCCCAAAAATATTCCCTTCTGCACCAGGCAGAGGCTTTTTTTATGGTGAGGATGAAGGCTCTTTCTCATGAGAATGTCTTGCGGGTAGAAGTCGACCCGCTTTTCAATCATGTCGAGGGACTCGGGCTGCGCATAGTCGGCGCGGAAAACCCCTATGCAAAAATGAAGTCCCGCATGGTGGACTTTGTGAAGGAGGCCCTCAGTAACATAGGGATCGTATCTGATCTCGCAACAGTGCCGTCGTTTCTTTTCGCGTATCTGCTCAAAGTGAGATGGAAGGCCGATATATTTATCGGACAGGGCCCATGGGAGGTTGCGATCGGATATTTGCTGAAAAAGTTCGGACGCATCAAGGTATTGGTCTATGACGATTTTGACTATGCTCCCGGATATCAGCACGCAGGAGTCAGGAAGGCATTTGTCGCAGCACTCGAAAATTTTCTTATAAAAAAAGCTGATGTCGCGATTTCCGTAGGAGAAATGCTTGCCCGGCTGCGCGAACAAGAGACGGGACGAAGGGTCGAAATTATACCGAATGGAGTCAATGTCGAGCACTTCGGGAAGGCTCTGGATAAGAAGCCCCATCCGCCTACGCTTCTCTATATGGGCTATGTCTGGCAATGGTCGGGAATCGATTTGATCATGCACGCCATCTCGGAGGTAAAAAATGATATTCCCGGAATAAGGTTCAATGTCCTTGGCCATACAACGCCCGGATATCTGGCACATATGGAGAGAATGGCCGGAGAACTGCAGCTCGGAAATTCTTTTTCATATTTGGGAAACAAGCCGCATGAGCAGCTTATCGATTTTCTGCAAGAGGCAGATATAGGCATGGCCGTCTTCATGCCGATCGACCTCAGAAAATATGCCTTTTCCCTCAAGGTTGTGGAATATATGGCTGCCGGCCTTCCGGTAATAGCCACTGCGGAGACCGAGTCGGGCTATCTTGTAGATAGAGTGCAAGCCGGCATTGTGGTGAGATACGACAGAGGGGAACTGAGCAGCGCCATCAGATCGCTGATCAACGACAGGGCATTCTATGCAAAATGCCAGGAGAATGCGGTAAACTCAGGCCGTGGATATGAATGGAAATATTTAATGGATAGCTACTATTCTCTTATGAAAGACGCGTATTATGGATCTCCCAGTAATACTCAAAAGCACGCTTAAGGGAATCTTTTTTTTGATGCTGGATGCCTGTGCTTTTTTCTTTGTTCGGGAGAGGCCCCTGCCCGGAAGAGGAAATGAAATAGAAAGGATTCTTGTATTTGAAGGGGGCGGCATTGGAGATTTGTTGCGCATATTTCCGGCCATAGAAGCATTGCATGCCAATTTCCCGCATGCCTCAATTTCTCTCCTGGCTTCCCCCCATAGTCAGGGCGTGCTGTCTCTGTTCCGGGGAGCGGAAATCCTGTCGGAAGTAATCGATTATGACATCAGGGGGAAACACAGGAGATGGCTGGCCAAACTCGGCCTCATTGCTTCTTTAAGGAGGCGCAATTTCCATCTTGCCTATTCCCCCAGCAGGGGGGAAGGGATGAGAGAACATCTTCTCCTGAGCTTTCTCACCGGTGCCCGTCATCGGATAGGGTTCAGGATCGGACGATGCGGTCTTTTGAATACCGTCCGGATTGAATTCCAACAGGGAGATGTCCCCATTGCCAGACAGAATCTTGATCTTCTCCATGCCGCGCACCTCAAGACGGAAGAATCCGCCGTTCGTCTTGCGGTGCCTGAGAAGGAAAGGAATGCAGCGGTAGCCATCCTGCAAAAGCTCGGATTCATTTATTCGTATCCGCTGGTAGCAGTCCACGCCGGAGCTTTCTGGAACGCTCGATACCGGTGCTGGCCGATAGAAAAATATATATCGCTCATAGGGAGACTGCTCAGGGAAGTGAAAGCACAGATCATTCTTGTCGGGAGTGATGCAGAGGCTGAAGCAGGAGAAAGAATCGAGCGGGAAATCCGGGACACCTCAGTAGTATCTCTCGCCGGGAAAACAGACATCCCTCTCATGGCAGCGGTTATCGGGGTATCGCATATATTTATCGGCAACGATTCCGGTCCGCTCCATATCGCTTCCGCGCTCAAGATACCGTTCATAGGTATATTCGGATCAACTGCTCCCGGACAGGTTCTTTCTCATACTCACCGGGGGATAATCCTCCGCAGAGACATGGGCTGTGGACCATGCTATCTGCATGATCCTCTCTTTACCCCTTCCTGTGAAAGAACCCATCAGGTTCCGCCCTGCCTTGATATGATCACGGTAGAAGAAGTTATGGAGGGAGTCAAAAGACTCCTGATGCAAAACCCTGTGAAGGGGCCCCGTGTATCCTCTGCGCCCTCCCGAAAGTCAGAGAACAAGGGGAAATCACCCGGCAGGAAGACGGCAAATATTATATACAGAGATGAGATGCCGGAAAAGAGCATATGAAAAAAATACTCTTCTTGCAGACAAAATTTATTATCGATGGTCCCGGCCTGGTTGTGAGGAATATTGTCAGACATCTTGATGCCAACCGGTTCATTCCGGTTGTAGGCTGCATGTATGCCGGAGGGGACCTGGAGAACTGGTACCGGGAGAGAGGGATAAGGACTGTCAATTTCAATATGCAGGGGCCGCTCCGTGGCTGGCTGGATCTCTTTACCCTGAGAAGCATTCTTGGATTCATGAAGCAGGAGAACATAGATCTCGTTCATACCCATCTCCTCCGTGCCGACATTTACGGGAGAGTTGCTTCGGCGCTCTCCGGTACCCCGGTCATTTCGACGGTTCATAATATGGAGAGCCACCATACATCGCAGGGAAGCATTCATTCCGCCGTCCGGTATCTTGATAAGAAAACGATGCGCCGCTGCAATATGATCGTTGCCGTCTCCGAGTCCCTGAAGCACTTTCTCTGTCAGGTATACGGCATCCCGGAATCTGATGTCGCGGTCGTGCACAATGGGATTGAGATGCAGGATACAACGGAAACAGTGGACAGACAGATGCTGGGAATCGCAGGGGATGCCGTCCTCGTATGTACCGTGGCAAGGCTTCATCCACAGAAGGGCATTCCGGTCCTGGTGAAGGCCATTGACTCTGTGGTCAGGAGAGGATTCAATGTTGCGGCGGTAGTCGTCGGAGACGGTCCTCTGAAACACGAAATATCCGCCCTGATCAGGAGACTGAATGCGCGGGTTATCCTTGCGGGATTTCAAAAAGATGTTGCGCCGTTTATCAATGCCGCTGATATTTTTGTGCTTCCTTCCCTATGGGAGGGGTTCGGACTTGCCCTGATAGAAGCGATGGGTTTTTCCAAACCTGTCATAGCGACGAGCGTGGGGGGGATACCGGAAATAGTCCCGGACCGTATAGCAGGAATTCTCTGCAGGCCGGATGATCCGGACGGTTTATCCGACGCAATAGTAACCCTGATACAGAATCCCGGCCGTAGGGCAGAAATGGGGCGAGCCGGGAGGGAGCGGGTGAAGAACTATTTCACCGCGCGGATAATGAGCGCCCGATATCAGGAAATTTACCGGAATACACTGGGAATATAAAAAATGACCCCATTGGTAAGTGTCTGTATTGTTCATTACGGGAGTAATGAATATCTGAGAAAATGCATTGAATCAATAACGAAATCTTCAGCTGCTGCTTCTGACATGGAGATAATCATTATAGATAATAACGAGCAGGGAGACGCCAGGCCTGCTGTTCATGAGATGCCTTTCGGGGATTCCCAGAAAACCTATATTCAGAACAGAAAGAACGTCGGATTTGCCGAGGGGTGCAATCAGGGGATACGCGCCGCAGAAGGCAGATATGTGTTCATTCTGAACAACGACATTGAAATAGACCGGGACTGTATCAGATATTTGACTGAGTTCGCCGAAGCACACCCGGATGTCGCGGTATTGCAGCCTAAAATGCTCGATCATGCAGAGAGGGATGTATTTCACAGCAGTGCTGCCGGAGGTTTTATCGACATGCTCGGATACCCATTTGCCAGAGGCCGCATATTTGATATTGTCGAGAAAGACAACGGTCAGTATGACGATATTGTGGAAATTTTCTGGGCGAGCGGTGCCGCGCTTTTTGCGAGAAAAGACATACTGGAAATATCCGGATTGTTCGATCCCGATTTCTTTTTATATATGGAAGAGATAGACCTCCAGTGGAGGATTCAGTTGTTGGGGCAAAAGATTGTTTACATCCCGGAGGCAAAAATATACCATATAGGATGTCCTCATTTGGGGAGGAAAAATTTCTCCAGGATGTACTATACGCACCGGAACAGCATGCTCATGATGATGAAAAATCTTTCTCTCCCGAATCTGATTTTCCTTTTTCCCGTCAGGCTTGCTTTCGAAGCTGCGACCGCGGTATGTTCTTTCATGGCCCTGAGAGTGAACCGGGGGCTCGCGATCCTGAAATCCTTCGCCTATATCCTCCGCCACCTCAGGGGAATCGCAGCAAAAAGGAGACAGGTCCAGTCACTGCGGAAGGTTTCGGACAGTGCGGTCTTTGCCAATGCCTGTCACGGTTCGATCGTGGTGCGCCATTTCTTCAGACAGACGAAACGGGTGACCGATATGAAAGACTTCCGGGTAAAACAATACAGACCGGGGAGAGGTGAGACATGAGACATTTCATCTGTTTTTTTATTGCATGCGGGTTGCTTTTTTCACCGTTTCACGCTTCATCCGAGGAAATAAAAATTTCGATCCGTATTGATCTTTCGAAAAACATGGGCGATTTGCCCTATCTTTTCCGGGGTGGGGTTTTTAATGGTAATGTTGTGCCCAAAGGATACATACTGGAAAAATTCCTGGAGGATATAAAACCCGGAGCGGTAGAATTCTATCTCGCCCATACCACCCTCCGTCCGTCGGCAAATATGGAAGACCTGAAACGACGGCTTTCCGAGTGGGACGAGGCAGCGAAGAAGGTCGTTGCCCGGGGCGGGGAAGTCTTTGTCGAAATAGACGCAATGCCCTGGTGGCTCACCTCGAACAATTCCAGAAGACCGGTGAATCCTGCGATTGGAGACCACACCCCCGTTGGGAGCCTTTCACCTCCGAAGGATTACAACAAATGGGCAGACCTTGTGGAAGCGATCGTCAGTCATTTCAATAAGAAACTCGGGATACGGGCAAAGTATATCATCTGGGGAGAGCCCGATACGGTATGGTGGCAGGGGACCGATGAGGAGTATTTCAAGCTTTACCGGTATGCGGTACTCGGCGCAAAACGCGCGGACAAGGATGCCGAGATAGGAGGTCCGGCTGTCTCTGTATGGAACGGAAAGAAAAAAGAAAATGAGAAACCGCTCATCTATCGCTTCATCAAATATGCGGCGCAGACCCCGCTGCCGGAGGCTGGTCTGAAAAGGCTGCCTGTCGATTTTATCAACTGGCATCAGTTCAATGCCGACCCCCTTGCCCCGAAGTCGTATTCGGAGCCTGCGGAGAAGATACGGGGCTGGTTGGGAGAAAATGGTTACCGCCGCGATACGGAATTATTGGTCGGCGAATGGATAATATGGCAGCATTTCGGGAAAGAACACGGTTTTTCGAACGTGGAGCACGATAACGAGGTGAACGCGTCCTATATAGTCTCTTCACTCATCGCGATGGATGCCGCAGGCATCCAGAAGCACTCCTATGCCTACCTGGTAGACAGTGTTCCGGGGAAGGAGTTCGTCGGAGATTTTGGCTTGTTTACCAAGCGCGGTATCATCAAGGCGAGCTTCAACGCATTCGCGATGATCAGCATGCTCGAGGGAAAGAGGATCCGGATCGACAACAACGACCTGACCGTGAGGGGAGTGGCTTCCCGGAAGGAAGGGAAGATATCGATACTCCTGTCAAATTTTGTTCCCTATGGCAAGATGATTCTTGGCACCCAGCTCCGGCAATTGCGAGAAAAGGGATACACGAAAAACGATATGAAGCGATATGGCCTCACTCCCGAAAAACTCCGGGATGTTGCAGCAGGGAAGACCTCGGTTGAAAGTCTGAACTTGCCCGGGAAGATAAAGGCCGATTTGAAAGAGGCGCAGGCAGAGGTGCGGAAATACAGGGACAGGGAGGCTATGCAGATAAACGTGCAGGTGAATTTCCAGAACGGACTTTCGGGTAAATATCGTTACGAAAAGTACCTCATTGATGCGACGCACGGCAACAGCTATGCATTGAGAAACGAGGCGAAGAAAGTCGGATCAAAAAGCGCACAGGAGATAAACGCCCTCCGCGGGGTGAAACTGGAGAAGGTGGAAGAGGGCACGGTCAGCGGGAACACATTGAGGAATCTGTCAATGTCACCCTATTCGGTCGTATTGCTTGTTCTCACCCCAGAATAGAAAAGATTTTGGAAAGCTTCTATGAAGGTAAATATAGCGAATCTCTCTCTGCATAAATGGCAGTTTCCCTCTCTATTCCTCGGGGTCATCTTGGGGGGGGTGGTTTCTTTCGACCCCTATCTGACCAATATAATCGTCAAACAGGTGGACGTTTCAGTCAGCAGGCAAAATGTATTTGACCTGTTCCCCTATGAACTCTCTGCTCTCGTTGCCGTATTCCTCCTCACCCTGTTCTTCGGCAGAAGAATATTCGAGGGTATCATCTCACATCCTGACCGATCATTCCAGGTATTTTTCCTGATCGGTCTCCAGACCATAGCCCTCACAAGCATTGGAAGAATCGATTTCAGCGAGTTCCTGCTGTTGTTTTATGCCACGGTTCTTATTGCGAGAGCTATGGTGAGGCAGGAAAAGATAATTGTCACGGGTTTTGATTTGCTCAACATACTTTTTGTAATGTTCGTGCTTCTCTCAAGTGTCGTAGGAGGCATCGTGGTGTTTCTCAGTTCTTCCATGACTATGGTCAAGTTTTTGCTTATCGGGTTTCTCATAGTGAATACTCTGAAAAATATGGATGATCTGAAATTTTTTTTAAAGGCCCTCGTTGTCATTACACTTGTTTCTGCCCTTATCGCTATTGTCCAGGAGGTTATTTATCTGGCATTCCGTGTCCCGGTTATAGGATTTGTGGACAAGAACAATCTGAAGTTTTTGTTTGAGGAAACCGTGTTCGGGAAAATACTGAGAGTCCCTGCCTTTTTTGGGACCTATAAGCCTTTCACGTTCTTTCTGAATACTTCAATGATGATCCTCTTGAATTACTACCTGTACAACCGCCCGTTGAAGCGTAAATGGATGATTTTTGGTGCCCTTTCTTTTTGTGTCCTTTTTGCTGCTCTTCTCCTGACCTTGTCGAATGACGGTTTCCTCGCTTTTCTTATCGGTGTTTGCTTGTCTTTCCTCATCTGGCGGCCCTATCTGGTTTTCCATTTCGTTGCCTTTGCCATTGCCGGAGTAATCATCATTACGGGTTTCGGGTTATGGGAAGATATTGGAAATACTATCTCAGCGCAGATTCAATGGGGCGAGCAGAGGATAAGACTGCAACTGGCTATGGAGGGGATCTCGGGATTTATTCACAAGCATCCCTGGTTTGGAGCAGGAATCCAGCAGGCCGAAAGGTATACCGGCCATTATTTGGGATGGCCTGCGCACAATAGTTTTATCGAAGGTGCGGATGAAGTGGGGATTTTTGGTTTATTGGCATATCTCGGGTTATTATTTTATACTTTTTTGAATCTCATCAGGATGAATGTCATGAAGCAGGGGAAATCTGAGCAGTGGCTGACCAGGGGGCTCCTCCTCGGATTCATTACCTTCATGATTGTCCTGCAATTCCATCCGTTCTTTGCCGAGAAATTTGCCTGGTTGCTTATGGGTACTATACAGGCAGTTGGGTTGATAGCGGGCAGGGTCGGGGAAGCCTCCTCAGGCAATTCTTGTGATTACCAAAAATAATGACGGAGTGATTGCTTGCTCGTTTCTAAGCTGTAGCAGCAGGACCGTGAGGATACTCTCGATTTTGAAATAAGAACTTGCGATAACTCGCTGAATGTGGTAAATTCAACACGGGGCAAAATCATAACTCTGTGATTTGCCTGAAAAATCGGGACGCTATGCTGTTCTCTATCCCCCGGGGTTTTGATACATTGAATATGATCATCCATAATAATGGAGATGCGGAAGAGAGATGAAAAAGCAGACCTTGCTGGACTACTGGCTGATTCTCTATAAGAGAAAAATAGCGATTGGGATCGTCATACTTATTTCGTGCATAACGGCAATTGTCTTGAGCAGAGTCATTGATCCTGTCTATGAGGCAAAAGCCATTTTTTATGTGCCCAGCAGTTCACAGGCAATTGCCTATATGTCCGATAATTCAGTTGACAAGCTCGCCAGGGAAAAATTGATCCCTCCGGTAAAGGAGGATGATTCAGCACCGTTCATAGGAATTTTGAAAAGTACTACGATAGCCGAGTATGTTCATAATGAATTTCCCAATAAAACAGTGAAAAAATTGCTCCTTTCCGATATTGATTTCAAGCTTACCGATGAATTTATGCTGAAAATATACAGCAGGGATAAAGATCCTGTGCTTGCTGCAAATGTCGCAAATGCATACATGAAATATCTCAACCTGATGCTGCAGGAGGCTTCATTAAAAAATCCGGAGCAGGATAGTTTGTTGATCAACCGGCAATCAGGGGAGACGTTAGCAGGACTGGAAGCGGCAAAGAATGCTTTGCGTGCTTTTGAAGAAAAGAACAATATCGCCTCAGTGAATGAGGAAATCAGGAGCCTTACGGATCAGAGGGTGTCTTTTCAGAGTCAGCTTGAAAGCTCCACCGTTCAACTCAATGAAAACGAAGAGAAGATGAGATCTCTGACAGAACAGCTCAGGAGAGAAGGGGCGGTGGTCGCGGAAAACGACTTTGTCCTGACAAACCCCTCGATCGAATACCTGCAGAAGACCCTTTCCGATCAGGCGGCCCAGATAGCGGCAGCTTCGGTAGAGTACAGGGAAAATCATCCTGAACTAAAAATGCTCAGAAGCAGGTATAACGAAACATCCGGCAGGCTGAAAAAAGAGGTGCAGGATCTTGTTTCCTCCCAGATCAAACCCGGCGGTACTTTCTATGAACAATTGAGGCAGAATCTGATCGGTTTGGCGATTGAGAAGAGCAAATTGCAGGCTGCTGTCGAAGGAAATAGAAAGGTGCTCGAAAGGATCAGTGAGAGACTTGGTAAGCTTCCCTCGATCAACACAGAATGGACGAGATTAAACGACAATATTGAACGGTATAAAAAGATTTATGAACAACTCAAAATGAATCTGAAGGAAATGGAGATGCAGCAGGCAAGGCCGATCCAATATGTCGTGGTCGTTGATTATGCGCAACCACCGGAGAATCCTGCTTATCCGATCCTGTGGCTTAACGTGCTTGTTTCTCTTTTGTTCGGTCTGTGCGGGGGTGTCTTTTATGCCCTTTTCGTCGATTATACGGAAACAACACGGAAAGTGCGGACCCTGAAATTAATCAGGACAGTCCTTGCAGAAGAGAAAGAATGATATGGCCTATTCCTGGGATGATATCAGACCCGTTGTTGAACGTGCAGAATGTGAGAGAGCAGAAAAAGAAGTGGCCCGGTATCAGCTTCAGGAAGGCATTATTGAAGAAAAGGCACCTCTTACCGGACGCACGTGCGGTTACCTTGAATTCCTCGGAGGGTTTTCAGTAGGTTTGAGCATTGGGGTGTTTACGCTGATTTTCAATTACCTGCTCTTTGTTTTCCTCCTGCATATTGAGTTTTAGCATGACGGATAATGTTACAAAAAAAGAGAATGAATTTTTCCAGCAGGTCATCGAATATCAAAAGGCCTTCAGATCATCTGCGAGGGAGAAGTTATTTGCAGAAAGAGAGGAACGGCTGAAGAGGGGAGAAGTTTTTTTCGAAGGATATTGGGTTCCCAAAGAGACCGTGCCGGAGATCCAAAGCCACCTCTCCAAAAAAGGGAAGATAGTCTTTGCGGAAGTTCATCTGGCCTGTTTCGTCATGGTTCTCCTGAGCCTTTTTCTGATGAGGATTTTTACAAAGTTTTTGCTCCCCTGATCTGATTTCTCCCCGACCCCCCGTAACCCCCGCAAAAAATTGTTAACGGTTTTGTGATTCTGATCACATCGTTTCTCTTCACCCTTTTATACAATGCAATCAGGGATACAGGATTATGGAGACTGTACAGAGGGGTTCAGCGAAGAGGAGATGCGTGATGCAGGCAATCTGCATGCTTGTCGCATGTGGTGTGTTTTTCCTGGCTTCATTGCAGGAAGGGGCTGCCTTCTTCCCGACGGGAGATACAGTAGCCGTTACGATTGATCTCTCCCGGGATGATGGAGAGACCCCCACGGTTTTCCGGCCCGGTCTGATGGGTACTTGGTGGAATAAGATACAACCCCTGCAAAGAGAAATTTCCGGACTGAAGCAAAAACCGTTCTGGAGGCTCCATCTGGCAATAGGGACGGATAGTCCGGGAGGCGATAAGGTTACCAAACCCGTTGATTTTGAAGAAAACTTCATCGATTGGATGAATAGTTATGTGAATCCCCGGGTAAAAGAATACCAGGATGCAGGATATCAGGTCGTGATCAGCCTGACACAGGTACCCAGATGGCTTTCCCTGTATCCCTATGATGAAGGGCTTCCCTATTCGTATCATGGAAGTTTCCTGAAATGGAGCTGCTCTCCTCCGAAAGATTATGCTGCATGGAAACAATTGATTGCCCTGGTTGTTCAGACCCAGAAGGAGTATGGAATAACAGCTGATTATCTTGTCGGCGATGAGCCGGACTGGACATTTTATGGGACCACAGCGCAATATTTGGCATTTTACCACCAGACCTCAGATGCGATAAAAGAAGTCGATCAGAACCTCAGGGTGGGTGCTCCGGGAGTCAGCAGATGGACGGTCAAGAAGAGTGTGAACTGCCCGGCTGAAGCCACAGGGTTGCCCGATGGAGAATGTCCGTCTCAGGCGCTCACTCTTTTGGAGGATCTGATCAGATATGCGGGGGCAAACAAAGTCCCGCTTGACTTCATAGACTGGCATTTCCCTGATATCGAGACAGTCGGCGAAGCAACAACCATGATAAGGGCCTTGCTGAAGGCTAACGGACTGTCTGAGACAATCCCCCTCACGATCGGTGAATGGGTGTTTTCCTCAGACAGAGAGGATGAATCGACTGAAAAGGCATCTGCATATGCTGTCCACCTTCTCCGGGCAATGGAAGAAAATGGTATATCCAGACACTCGGCGACTTCTCTCTATGATCAGGAAGGTTGGGAGAACGGCGACTGGGCTCACGTGGGGTTCTTTTCTGCCGATGGGGTGATAAGACCGAAATGGAATGCTTTTAAGGCGATTGACAGGGTAACCGGCACAAGAATAGAGGCCGAGACCGAAGACAGGGACCATATCGCGGTTATCTCCGCACGAGAGAACAAGACGATCAGAATTCTTGCGGCTCACTTCCTGAAGAACGAGGAAGTTGCGCTGCAGGCTGCGCTGGATTCATTCTCTTCCCAAAGCAGTGCTTTTATCCAAACTTGTACGCAGAAGATTCCTGATGGCGAAAAGATATTCAGTGATTTATTCATGCAATATCTGATGGGTGAGATAACGGACAGGTATTTGGAGCAGAAGTCAGTGCAGTATTGCGGTTCATTCCCGGATTACCTGAAGAGTGATGTTATCAACTCCAGGATTATCGCAGCTCAGGTGTACAGGAACGAAATCCCCTACCAGGCCCATCCGAGAGAGGTTCATCTGAATGTAACGAATATCAGCCCGGGGAATTATATCTTGAAAAAATATCTTATCGACGGTGATAGGGATGAGATTCATGCGAACCCCTGCCGTTACAACAAGCAAACAGAGGGAATGCCTACAGATACGGAATGCGGCATTCAGGGTGCAATCGACGAGGCGGTATCAAGAGCGAGAGAAGATGCACGTGCTTCGGTGAATGATTTTCTCCTGTCAGCAGGGTATTCACAAAAAATTGCAGACCGGTTTGCGACGTGTCTGTCAACTCCTGGGTGTAGTCCCGAAGGTGTGGTCGATACATACTGCATACAATATCCGGCCCAGTGTGAGAGATTCAGATACGATTTAAGGGAGTCGAGAAGCTTGTTTGAGAATCTTTTCTTCCACGGGACCTACACAACAGATAACGGAATGTATAGCATATCAACCTTTATCGATCAGATAAACAACCTGAGAGAGGTCTCTCTCGAAGGTTCGAAGGTGGAACAATACATAACGGTTTCGGGTACTGTCTATACCGAAACCTTTCTCATGCAGCCTTATTCGGTTGTGCTGATAGAACTGTCGCAGTAACCCGCCTGACCTGCCCCGCGGGCAGACGAAATCCATTTATCCATGGGATACCCTGCATGCATTTGCGTCCATCTGCGGGGTTGGAGATATTTTTCAGAAAGAAGGAGAAAATATACAGTATAATTGGTAAAGATGATAATCCTCGGAATCAACAATATGCATGACTCTTCGGCAGCCATCGTAGTCGATGGAAAACTCATCGCGGCTGCCGAAGAGGAAAGATTCAGGAGAATAAAGCACGTCAAGGGCTTTCCCCGGAATGCCATCCGGTTTTGTCTCGACTATGCTGGGGTGACGATGCAGGATGTGGACAGTATCTGTGCCTCCTGGAGGCCATGGGTGCTCAGGGTGAGGGCAACCCAGGCACTGAAAAGTTTTTTCACCTCCGCTTCCCTCTTCAAGGCAAAAGCATCGAGGGGGATGGGACAGATGCAGAATGAATGGATGGAGCTCTTCAGGCTCCGACGGCTTATTGAGGAAAATTTTGGCAAAGGGAAATATACCTTGGAATATATAGACCATCATCTCGCGCATGCTGTATCCGCATTTTACTGTTCGGGCTTTGAAAAAGCAGCTATTTTAACGATAGACGGAGCTGGTGAGGCTGACACAACGGCATTATGGATCGGGGAAGGCAGAAACATAAAAAAATTGACAGGTGTTCGTCTGCCCAACTCTCTCGGGCAATTCTATGCAGCAGTCACGGGATTCCTTGGGTTCAAGATCCAGTCTGACGAATATAAGGTGATGGGGCTAGCCGCTTACGGCGAACCAGTATATGCTGATTATTTGCGCAAACATGTTATAGAACTCCTCCCCAACGGTCTCTTCAGGATTGACCCATACTTTATTGATTACCATCTTTCACGGAACGGGATCTTTCGCCGGAAGACCGTTGAGGTTTTCGGGCAGCCCAGGAACAGGGATGAAGAGGTAACAAAACAGCATGCGGATATTGCTGCAAGCGCCCAGGTAGTTGTTGAAGAGACCATTTTCCACCTGGCCAATTATTTGTACAGGGTTACAAAATCAGATACATTATGCATGGCAGGGGGAGTTGCGCTCAACAGTGTGGCCAACGGCAAACTTGCCCTGCATACCCCCTTCAGGGAAATATTCATACAGCCGGCAGCAAGTGACGCCGGAAGCTCACTGGGGGCCGCGCTCTATCTGTATCATAAGCTCAGTCAGGCAGAGAGAAATTTTATCATGCATGATGCCTATTTCGGGCCGTCATTCAGCCCTGCTGAATGTAAAGCAGCCCTTGAGGAAAAAAACATACCCTACAGACATGATACCGAGGAGAACCTTATCCGGCAAACGGCGCAATCACTTGCTGATGGGAAGCTTGTATGCTGGTTCCAGGGCAGAATGGAATGGGGACCAAGAGCACTCGGGTCACGGAGTATGATCGCTGACCCACGGAGAAAAGAGATGAAGGATATCATCAATGATAGAGTGAAGAAACGTGAATCTTTCAGGCCGTTTGCTCCCTCAATCCTCTCCGAGAAAGCAGATGAATTTTTTGAACACTATCACCATGCCCCGTTTATGCAGTTTACTTTTCCCGTAAAGAAAGACAGAGTTGATACAATACGTGCTGTGGTGCATGTTGATGGTACAGCAAGGCCGCAGGCTGTTGTAAAGGACTCGAATCCGCGGTACTGGAAACTCATCGATGAGTTCAGCAGGATTACGGGGATTCCGTGCATCCTCAATACTTCCTATAATGTCCAGGAACCTATTGTCTGTACTCCCGGGGACGCAATCAGGACGTTTCTCGAAACACGGATGGATTTGCTCGTCATAGGGGATTATATTGCTGAAAACAAGAATACGAACCGTTCATAACCCTGCCGGCTGAGCATCTTTACCGTTGATGCGGAGAGGATACGGATGCTGGAATGATCTGAATCGTCAAACCGGCTTTCAGAAACGACGGTGCTTTTTCAGCAGCTTTCCAACGGTCGGGAACTGGGATATGTCCGTATGCGGAAGGAAAAGGGCGGAAAGGTATTCATCCATAAACTCTCGTGAAACAGACAGTTCAATATTTGTCATTGCTTTGGCGATCTCTTCCGCTTCTTTTCTCATGGTTTCCGAGAGGAGGCAGAGATAGGCTCCGGCTATCGAGGTATTCCCGAGAAATATGAATTTTTCTCCTGCCAGGTCCGGCAGCATACCGATGGTAATCGCACTGCTGACGTTCAGGTAATTGCCGAATCCCCCTGCAATATACACATGTTCTAGTGCATCGAACGAAAAACCGGTCTCTTTCAGGAGCACCGAAATCCCTGCGTAAATCGCGGCCTTTGCCCTGAGAATATTCTCGATATCAATTTCGGTAAGGACGATCTCTCTCTGGCTGTCCCGGTAAACCAGGAATTCAGGGCCTTCGAATCCTTCCCGGATTCTGCCGGTCGCCGATTCTTCTATCAGGCGGCCTTTCTGATCGATAAGGCCGCACAGGAATAATTCGGAAATCGCATCAATCATTCCGGATCCGCATATGCCGAGTGGGTTTGAATTTCCTATTACTGCGAGCAAAGGTTCGAGCGTCCGCCGGTCAATTTTTACGGATTCCACTGCGCCTTCTGTCGCCCTCATGCCGTGTCTGATGCCGCTTCCCTCGAAACACGGGCCTGCGGAACAGGCGGCGGTGACAAGCCATTCATTGTTGCCGATCACAATCTCCCCATTGGTCCCGATATCCATGAAAAGGGATATCCCCTCCTGTCGGTGCATTCCGGAGGCCAGGACTCCTGCCACAATGTCACCCCCGACGTAGCTTGCAATGCAGGGAAGGGTATACACAGGCGCCTGGCTGTGGATGGAAAGCTTTGCACTGCCGGCCTCCCACAAGGGGAAGGTGTTCAGGGTAGGGGTGTAGGGCTCTTCCCTGATGTACGCGGGATTGAGTCCCCAGAACAGATGAGACATTGTCGTATTCCCCGCGACAACTGCTGACTCGATATCAGCTGCGGAAATGGAATGCGTTTCGGAAAGCGGCATCAGGAGCGTATTGATATCGTTCACGACCTCCTCCCGCAGCTCGTCGAGCCCCCTGTTTTCCGTGGCGTAGACAATCCGTGTTATTACATCATCCCCATGGCGCATCTGAGAGTTATAGGTTGATCCAACATCGGCTATGTCCCCGTTGGAGAGGTTAACGAGATACACCACAATTGTTGTCGTCCCGACATCGACTGCAAGACCGTATCGCGCTTCCGGAGGCCGGGGAGAGAGACCAAAAACTTCCCCGTTGCCGCAAAGTCCCAGGGAAATCTTTCCTTTGGTTTCCCGCAGCAGGACGGCGAGTGAGGAGACGACGGGATGCGGGAATCTGAGTGTCTTCAGTCCCTGTTCTTCTGCGCAGTTCACGAGATTGTCAAGGTCGCTGATGTTCCTCTCCAGAGTGGGAAGGGGGACATCGAGGGTAATCCACTGTACGAGCGGAGAAATCAAACCGCCGCGGCTTTGGAAGAGTTTTACCAGATTGTTTGCCCGTGCTGTCTCGATGACATCACCGACTGCAAGCCTGGATTCCTCCGGGATATCCAGGATCAGATCTCCTTCGGCAAACGTCTGACAGGCTAGGACAGAGCCTGATTCGACTTGCTGACGGTTCAGTTTCCCCCTCGATAAGGTTTCCCAGGTCCCTGATATGATTCTGACGCGGCATTTGCTGCAGATTCCCTTGCCGCCGCACGAAGCGACAAGGTAAACTCCCTGCCGCTTGAATGCCTGCAGGAGATTTTCACCTGCCGAGATGTCAAATTCTCTGCCGGACAATAATCGGATACGCATTTTTGCTCTATTCTACCATACCCCGGGGAGGAGAGTACGGGTCTTTGAGCGTGTCAGTTCAGGCAGGATCCGCTTGTACGGATATATTACCTTTGCTTCGTATCCAGCCGCCTCAGGATTGCTGCGATCTTGTCCGGGACAGTGAACGATATTCCTTTGCCGGTTTTTTTGATGTCTATGATTTCTGATATAATGTAGAGAAATTCTGAGGTGTTCAGGAAGGAGAAGAGAATGAAAAAGTTTGCGGTTCTCTGTTGTGCATGTTTTTTCCTTTTTCTCTCTGGTGTTGCCTATGGGGTGCCAAAGGTGGCCCCTCCTCCGGGCAAAATATGGGTAAAAGTCGGGGGCGACTGGGTTGCCGTTGTTGCTCCCCCTGGTGATGGTCCTTTCATCTGGAAAGGGGACAAATGGGTAATCGATACAGTCCCGCCACCGGGAGGGTCCGAATGGATTCCCGGTCATTGGGTCCCCGGCCAATATCGAGGCAGTGTCTGGACAGAAGGACATTGGGTAGAGGGGCACTGGGAGGCGGTTCCCCTGCCCGGCAAGAAGGCGAAATGGATTCCTGGCCACTGGAAAGGAAACACGTGGGTCCCCGGTCACTGGGCAGGGGGTCCACCTAAAGGGAAGGTTTGGGTTCCCGGTCACCGGGGTCCCGGCGGACGCTGGATACCCGGTCATTGGAAATAATATATTTTCAAGCAAAGAACGAGGGAGACGCGTGTCATGGCAATAACAAAGACAGCAAGCAAAACGAAGAAGCCCGTGTCGAAGAAACCGGCGGGAACCCGGACGCAAAGGAAAGCCGGGATAAGGAAAGGTACGAAATTCTCCTGTGAAATATGCGGTCTCATCGTATCTGTTGACGAGGTATGCGGGTGTATCGAAACGTGCGATATCATCTGCTGCGGAGAACAGATGACGAGGAAAAAGTAGGATATCAGGGAAAGAGGACAACCACAAACGATGCTGATTGTGCAGAAATACGGTGGAACGTCTGTCGGGACCATCGAGAGGATCAGGGCTGTTGCGGAACGGGTAGCTGAAACAAGAAACAAGGGGAATGACGTGGTGGTGATTGTTTCTGCAATGTCAGGCGAGACGGATAAACTCATTGGCCTTGCAACCCGGATATCGGCAAATCCCGAAGGACGGGAGATGGACCTGCTGCTTTCATCCGGTGAGCGCATCAGTGCAGCACTTACTGCAATGGCGATCCGTGAACTGGGATTCCCGAGCATGTCATTTACCGGAAGGCAGGTGGGGATTATTACCGATCAGTCGCATACCAGCGCCAAGATAGAGAGAATATCCGGAGACCAGGTCAAGGCAGCGGTCAGGAAGGGAATAGTACCGGTTATTGCCGGTTTCCAGGGGATAACCGAGACCTCGGAAGTGACTACCCTCGGCAGAGGAGGTTCGGATCTCAGCGCAGTTGCAATGGCAGCTGCGCTGCGGGCTGACCTCTGTGAAATCTTTACCGATGTTGATGGTGTCTATACCACTGATCCGAATATGGTCCCGGATGCGAAGAAGCTCGACAGGGTTTCTTATGAAGAAATGCTCGAGCTCGCAAGCCTTGGTGCAAAGGTGCTCCAGACGCGTTCTGTGGAATTTGCCAAGAAATACCAGGTCCCGTTAGTCGTGAGATCGAGTTTCAACAATAATCCCGGTACATTTGTGGTGAAGGAGGATAAGGATATGGAACAGGTTGTTGTCTCGGGCGTTGCCTATGACAAGAATCAGGCGAAAATAACGGTTGTTGCAGTCCGTGATATGCCGGGAATCGCGGCAAAGCTGTTCAGTGCAGTCGCAGGGGCGAACATCATAGTTGATATGATTGTCCAGAATGTGAGCAGTGACGGAAAAGGAACGGATATATCCTTTACGGTTCCGAAGACAGACAGCAGAAAGGCGCTGGAGATCACGGGGAGCATTGCAGATGAACTCGGATCGAAGGAAATTCTGCTCCGGGAGGATATTGCAAAAGTATCGGTCGTCGGCGTAGGCATGCGTACGCACTCCGGGGTTGCGGCAAAAATGTTCGGGGCCATGGCGAAACACAACATCAATATCCTGATGATCAGCACCTCGGAAATCAAGGTTTCCTGTATTATCGACGCAAAGTACACCGAACTGGCAGTGAGAATTCTCCACGATGCATTTGAACTCGGCAAGGCCGTAAAAAGGCGCCGGAGTGCCGGGGGAAAACCGGTGCGGAAGAGATAAGAGGACGTCTGGATGAAGAGGAAGATAGAAATCTATGATACAACGTTGCGGGATGGAGCCCAGTCAGAAGAGATTTCCTTTTCTGTTGAAGATAAACTCAGGATCAGCGAGAAGCTCGATGAGCTCGGTATCCAGTATATTGAAGGCGGATGGCCTGGCGCCAACCCGCGGGACGTTGAATATTTCAAAAAGTCCGGAAAACTGAAACTCGGCAATGCGAAGCTTGTCGCGTTCGGAAGTACCCATAGGCCTCGGCACAAAGTGCATGAAGATGCTCTCATCAAGGCGCTTCTTGATTCGAAAGTGAACGTTATTACCATATACGGGAAAACCTGGGATTTCCATGTCAGGGAGGCTCTGAAGATTTCGCATGCGGAAAACCTCGAAATCATTCATAATTCGGTGGCTTACCTGAAAAAATATGTGGATACGGTTTTTTTCGACGCGGAACATTTTTTCGACGGGTTTCAGAACAACCCAACATATGCGCGGCAATGTCTTCTTGCTGCTCAGGATGCCGGTGCTGACTGCCTTGTGCTCTGTGATACTAACGGCGGGGGTCTCCCGCACGAGATACGAGCTGTCTTCACCAGTCTGAAAAAGGCCATCCGCGTTCCGCTCGGTATTCATACCCACAATGATTCCGACTGTGCGGTTGCGAATTCTCTCGTGGCGGTTGAATGCGGTGCGTCGCATGTGCAGGGCACAATAAACGGACTCGGAGAGCGCTGTGGAAACGCAAATCTCTGCTCTCTCATCCCTGATATCCAGATCAAGATGAAGATGGACTGCATTGGCCCGGACAATCTGAAAAAGCTGAGAGACGTATCCCGGTTTGTGAATGAAATGGCGAATATGCGGCATTTCAAGAGGCAGCCTTTTGTCGGTGACAGTGCCTTTGCTCATAAGGCCGGTATGCATGTGAGTGCCATACGCAAGAGGCCAGAAACCTATGAGCACATAGCCCCCGGTCTTGTCGGAAACTCCCAGCGGGTATTAATCTCCGACCTTGCGGGAAAGAGCAACATCCTGAGAAAGGCTGAGGAGTTCGGCATCAGGCTTAATGCTGATTCCCCACAGGTGCAGGATATCGTCACGACACTGAAAAACCTTGAAAACGAGGGATTCCAGTTCGAGGCGGCTGAGGCGTCGTTTGAACTCCTGATGAAGAAGGCGCTCGGCCTTCACAAGAGGTTTTTCGACCTTATCGGCTTCCGGGTCATTATCGAAAAGAGAAGGGAGGGCGAAGAACCTATCAGTGAGGCGACGATTATGGTCAAGGTTGGGGGAAGTATCGAACATACCGCAGCAACAGGCAACGGACCTGTCAACGCGATTGACCATGCCCTGAGGAAGGCACTCGATAAGTTCTATCCTGAGCTCAAGACTGTTAAACTCCACGATTACAAGGTGAGGGTGCTTACCGCAGGGAAGGGTACTTCGGCAAGGGTAAGAGTGCTCGTTGAATCAGGAGATGATGAAAAACGGTGGGGTACGGTCGGCGTATCGGAAAATATCATCGAGGCTTCATATCAGGCGCTCGTCGACAGTATTGAATATAAACTGCTCAAGGAAAACCGGTAGCCTGCAGCGTACCTCTGGAATCTTTCTGATCACAGCCTTCGTTTTCTTACTGGTGGTGGCTTTCTATTTCCTTCAATAAGGTATCGAGAAGCCTCTCTTCGCTGACCTGTTTGATCACTTCACCCTTTTTGAAGAGAATGCCCCTTCCGCACCCGCCTGCGATGCCGAGGTCAGCCTCCCGGGCCTCCCCGGGACCGTTCACGATACACCCCATTACCGCGACCGTCATGGGTTTGTCAATCTTCTGTATCTTATTTTCAACTTTCTGCACAAGCTTCCGGAGATTGATCCTGCACCGCCCGCATGTGGGACAGGAAATAATGTCCACTCCTCTCTTTCTGATCCCGAGCGAACCGAGTATGGCATAGGCAACCCGCACTTCTTCTTCAGGTGCCGCGGTGAGGGAAACCCTGATGGTATCGCCGATGCCCTCTGAAACAAGGATGCCGAGGCCGACGGAACTTTTAATAATACCCTGCGACGGAGGACCTGCCTCCGATATCCCGATATGGAGGGGGTGGTCGTATTTTTTCGAGAACATCCGGTACGCCTCAACTGTTTTGTTCACATCCGAAGCCTTCAGAGAGACTTTGATGTCTGTGAACCTGAGTTTTTCCAATATTGCGATATGCTTCGCCGCACTCTCAACGAGCGCTTCCGGGGCGGGATGGCCGTATTTCCGGAGCAGGTCTTTTTCCAGGGATCCTGCATTCACCCCGATCCGTATTGGAAGGTTGGCTTCCCGGGCCGATTGTACTACTTCTTTTGTTTTCCAGAGGGCACCGATGTTGCCGGGATTAATCCTCAATCCGTCAACCCCTTGTCTGACAGCTTCAAGAGCAAGTCTCCAGTCGAAGTGGATATCTGCGATCATCGGAATTCTGATTGCTTTCTTTATCTTTCCGAGAGACAATGCGGCACGCATATCGGGGACTGCGAGCCGTATGATCTCGCAGCCTGCTTTTTCAAGAGAACGGATCTGTTTGACCGTTGCTCTGACATCTGCAGTATCCGTTTTTGTCATGGACTGTATAACGATTGGATTCCTGCCCCCTATAGGAACCTTTCCCACATAGACTATCCGTGTCATTCTCCTGCATTGCATCGGATTATCTGTCCCCGTTGACTTCCTGCTCTGCGGTGTCGTTCGTTTTCTCCTTCATTTCTTTTTCCTTCTGTTTTTTCTCACGATACGAATCGACAGCTGCCTGGTGCTCCAGGGCAGTAACAGAAAATTGATGCGTGCCGTCATTATTGGATACGAAATAGATATAAGGCACATATGCGGGATTAAGCGCAGCGGTTATGGATTTCATGCCCGGTGAGGCAATAGGCCCCGGAGGAAGTCCCCGGATTACATAGGTGTTATAGGGGGTATTGTTCCTGAGGTCTGCAGCGGTAATCTTCTCTCTCGAACTCTTCACGCCGTAAATCGCTGTAGGATCGGCCTGAAGGGGAATGCCTCGCCTGAGCCTGTTGTGATACACTGCTGATATGAGTGACCGTTCATGGTCGGAAGCCGCTTCTTTTTCGATAATCGACGCAAGGGTCAGCACTTCCCTTTCGCTAAGCCCCAGTTCACCCGCGCGTTCGGCAAGTTCATCAGTGAATTTTTCCCTCATCCTCGTGATCATCATCCTTAACACATCTTCAGGGATCATCCCCTTGGGAATTTTATAGGTGTCGGGGAAAAGGTATCCTTCAACCGAGGGAGCATCAATAGTGTGTGCAGTGAGTATCCTGCGGTCTTCCGAGAGTTTCAGGAAATCGTTTCTGCTCACGATCCCCTTGCCGGAGAGTTTGTCTGCAATCTCCCAGAGTGAATCTCCCTCAATGACCGTTATTTCATACTCAATAATCTGACCCTTGCTCAGTGCACTGAGCAGATCAAGAGTATTCATGGATTCATACAGTGAATAATAACCGGCCCTCACGGTTCTCTCGATGCCGGTTATCCTGCCCAGTACAAGAAAGAGGGTCTTGTTCCGGAGAAGGTTGTGGTCGGATAGGATATCTGCTACCTGCCTGAACGTGGCGCCTTTCGGGATTTCAATTTCGGTGTTTTTCATGCCGACCGGGAGAGGAATCAGAAGTTGAAATAAGAGAAGGGAAAAAAACAGAGAACCGGAAACGGCGGCGGTAATCAGAAGTTTTTTCTTCATCAGTGTAAGCATGCCAGAATACCTTCAGGAATGTAAAGGCGAACGAAAAAGGGAAGCAGGAGCTATGTCCTGCTTCCCTGAAAAAAGTCTTGCGAGTGCCTCTTAGTACATTCCGCCCATGCCGCCACCCGGAGGCATTGCAGGTTCAGGTTTTTCCTCAGGGATATCGGTGATCATAACTGAAGTAGTGAGCATCAGAGCTGCAACCGATGCGGCGTTCTGAAGCGCATAGCGGGTTACTTTTGTCGGATCGATTATGCCCGCTTTTATCATGTCCACATATTCTTCCTTGTCTGCGTCAAAGCCGTGGTTGATCTCTTTGGCATGCTTAACCTTTTCGACTACCACTGATCCCTCGATGCCGGCATTATTCACAATCTGTCTGATCGGCTCTTCCAGTGCCCTTTTCACGATCTCAACACCGATCTGCTGGTCGTTGGTGAGCTTGAGGCTTTTCAGCGCCGAAAGGCATCTTATGAGCGCAACACCACCGCCGGGAATGATACCTTCTTCTACTGCAGCCCTTGTCGCATTGAGGGCGTCCTCGACCCGGGCCTTCTTCTCTTTCATCTCGGTTTCGGTCGCGGCTCCGACATTAATGACTGCGACGCCGCCTACGAGTTTTGCAAGCCTCTCCTGGAGTTTTTCCCGGTCGTAATCGGATGTCGTTTCGTCAATCTGGGTCTTGATCTGCTTGACCCTGCCCTGAATTTTTGCCGGATCGCCCGCACCTTCAACGATGGTGGTATTCTCTTTGTCGATATTGACTTTCTTGGCCCTGCCGAGATCGGTCAACTTGACGTTTTCAAGTTTGATGCCGAGGTCTTCCGATATCATGGTGCCTCCTGTGAGAACCGCAATATCTTCCAGCATCGCCTTCCGTCTTTCTCCAAAGCCGGGGGCTTTGACTGCGGAGACCTGGATCGTTCCGCGAAGTTTGTTGACTACGAGTGTTGCAAGTGCCTCACCCTCCACTTCCTCGGCAATGATCAGCAGGGGTCTCCCCATCTTCGCGGTCTGCTCGAGGAGCGGGAGAAGGTCTTTCATGCTCGAAATCTTCTTTTCATGGATAAGAATATATACGTCGTCAAGCACGCATTCCATCCTCTCCGGATCGGTGATGAAGTAGGGTGAAATGTATCCCCTGTCGAACTGCATTCCTTCGACGACGTCAAGGGTTGTCTGCATGCTCTTTGCTTCCTCAACCGTAATAACTCCGTCTTTCCCGACCTTGTCCATTGCTTCGGCAATCAGTTCGCCGATAGAAGAATCGTTGTTTGCGGAGATGGTCCCAACCTGTGCGATCTCTTTCTTGTCCTGAACCGGCTTGCTGAGTTTCTGGAGCTGCTCGATAACCGCTTCGACTGCCTTCTCGATGCCTCTCTTGATGTCCATCGGGTTGGCGCCTGCAGTAACATTCTTGATCCCTTCCCTGTATAACGCATGGGCAAGGACAGTTGCCGTGGTTGTCCCGTCGCCTGCGGTATCGGATGTTTTGGAAGCTACTTCTCTCACGAGTTGTGCTCCCATATTTTCCCACGGGTCTTTCAGCTCGATTTCCTTTGCAACGGTAACACCATCCTTGGTAATGGTCGGTGCTCCATATTTCTTGTCAAGAATTGCATTCCTTCCTTTGGGTCCGAGGGTAGCTTTTACTGCGTCGGTAAGCATGGCTACGCCTTTGAGAATCGCGCTTCTTGCTGTCTCATCAAAAAGTAACTGCTTTGCCATTCCTTCTTCCTCCTTGTATATGATTTTATTTTTTTATTCGACTATGCCCAGAATATCCTCTTCGCGGATGATGAGGTACTCTTCGTCGTCAATCTTGATCTTGGATCCGGAATATTTTTCAAAAAGCACAATATCCCCTACCTTTACCTCCATTGCCTGGCGTTTGCCGTCGTCGGTGATCCTGCCCGGTCCGACTGCGACAACAGTGCCCTTCTGAGGTTTTTCCTTTGCCGTGTCAGGAATATAGAGTCCTCCCGCAGTCTTTTCTTCCTCTGTTGAATACTTTACAAATAGCCTGTCCCTGAGTGGTTTGAATTTCATAACACTTCGCTCCTTTCTTTGTAATTATGTGGTTTTGACTTTATTAGCACTCGAAGTCAGTGAGTGCTAATATAATAGGTATGAACGGATTAAGGCAAGCTGTCTAACAGGCTAAAAAAATAGGAAATTGAGGTTAAATATCATGTTATCTTTTATTTTCAGCGTTTTTCTGATTTTTTTATGCTTAGAGAGATTTCTTCTTGTTCTCAATGAAATCCTGTATCGTTTCGTGGAAAAAATCACCCCGGGAGCGTACTTCAGGCGATATCCTGCTTTCATATAATTTGAGCCCTTCCTTCAGCTCTGGGGCAAAATCTGCATGGAAACGGTTATTCCTGATTGCAGCTTCGGCCTTCGGGGTATTATATAAATAAATATCAGAGACTATCGTTCTTGCAAGCCTTTTCGCACGTTCAACAGTGTCATCGGTTGCCGGTTTTTGCGCTTGCGCCTCGGGAGTGACACGGGGTTCAGGCTTGTGAGACGGTTTCTGCCCTGCAGGTTCCGGGTGGGCGGGTCGCTCCTTTGCCGCTGCTTCCTCTGGTTCCTGACTTTCCCGTGCCCGTTGCCTGAGACTGTTGATCGAATCGATAAGGAGTTCCGGGATACGGTGTTCTTCGATGAAATCGTCGGCTTCATAAAACGATTCCGGATCCCGTTTGTATCTTTTTATATCATAGGGGGAACTTACGAGGATAAACTTTACCCCTTTTGTCTCCGGCCTCAGTTTTAATCTCTTGCAGACCTCAAACCCAAGAATTTTAGGGAGTCCTACTTCAGTGATTACGAGGAAAGGGAGTTCCCGGATTGTTTTTACCATTGCCTCGATGCCGTCAGAGGCGATAATTGCCTGATAGCCCTGTTTATGCAGCAACCCGGTAATAGTCTGTACAACAGCGGCGTTGGAATGTGCAACAAGGACTTTTTTATGATGGAAAACCTTTTCTGTCACCGGAGCAGGCTTTTTCACCAGCAGTATGGTGCTGCATCTCGGGCATTTGAACCGGGAACCGCCCGCGGATATCTTTCCTTCGTTGACTTTCAGTTTTGTTTTGCATTTCGGGCATATTACAACCACTGTTTCGTCCTCCTTGGCAGCCAGAGTTTTATCGTTACAAGCCCGATGAGGAAACCTCCAATATGGGCAAACCAAGCTACCCCGCCTTCCTCACGAAGCCCGGTGCTGATAAGTCCGTTGATGAATTGTATAATAGCCCAAAACCCGATAACTATCAAGGCAGGAATTTTAATGGTTGTTATGAAGAAACCGAGAAAAATAAGGGTATGCACCCGGGCATGCGGAAAAAGGAGCAGATAAGACCCTAAAACACCTGCCACTGCGCCGCTTGCTCCGACCATGGGGATGGTTGACTGGGGGTTGGTAAACGCGTAACTGTAGGCCGCGATGACACCGCAGAAGAGATAAAAGAAGATAAAACGGGTATGGCCCAGTTTGTCTTCTATGTTATTTCCGAAAATCCAGAGATAGAGCATATTACCGCCCAGATGGAACAGTCCGCCGTGCATGAACATGGAAGAAAAGACTGTCACGGTGGGGTGAACAGGCTGCAATTGTTCAAACGTAAGGAGAGAATGAGGGATCGCACCGTAGGAATAAGTTGCTTTCCTTAACCCTGAAGCCGAGGTTACTTCCAGCAGGAAAACAAGGATATTCAGGGCGATAATCCCTATCGTGGCATAGGGGAATATCCGGGTCGGGTTGTCGTCCTTGTACGGGATCAACGTCTGTTCCCCCCTGCCGGCTCGTGCGGGAGAAGATGACCGCAGACCGGAGCCGGTCTCCTGTAATTTTTCCATATGACAGAAGTCATACGGCATGACACGCCGCAGCCTGTGCGGCGGCGCATGAAGACAACGGAGAAATTATACGTTCAAAGGGGATCAGGTGTCAAAAAATCGTTCTAATTCGTGCTTGCATTCTCGTATTTAGATATGCTATAAATTCTACGTCCTAAAAAATACCGATCAAAACTAAATAGGGGGCTTTATGAGCAAGAAATATGACTCAATTTTTCTGGTGATCGCCTTCATGATTTTCCCTCTATGTGTCAGTGCTGCGCAAGGTGTCCCCAAGCAGGATGAGGTGCAGTTGTGCCTCATGTGTCATCAGGACACGGGCCTGACCAAGAAACTGGAAAACAAGGAACGGTTGCCGCTCTATATAGACGGCAAAAAGTTCATGTCCTCTGTACACGGCAAAGTGAAATGTACAGGATGTCATACGGACATATCGATGGACACCCACCCCCGCGTGAAGACGATCAACAGCAGGAAAGAATACTCTGCCCAGATGTACAGGAAGTGCAGGAATTGTCACACCGATCAGCAGCTGAGCAAAAACCCTATTCACAGCCAGTTGATGGCAAGGGCTTCCTGCGCAGAATGTCATGGTTCACATTATATCAGGGGAGTTAAAGCCGAAAAGGTGGCTGTCCAGGAGAATATCTACTGCATTTCATGCCACAGGAATCAGCTCGTCATGTCCATGAAGAACGGGGAGTCGCTCTCCCTCTATGTCGATCAGGCCATGGTGGGAAATTCGGTGCACGGTAAACTCAAATGTACAGAATGCCATGTTGGGTTCTCCAAAACCGACCACCCGGTCAGATCGTTCAACAGCAGGCGTGATTATGCGATTTTCGCAGCAGATAATTGCAGGAGATGCCACGAAGAGGCATCAAAACAGTTCGAAACCAGTATCCATCTGTCCCTCTTGAAGAAGGGCAACCTGAAGGCTCCCGCTTGTACGGACTGTCATGGCGCTCATGATGTGGCGAGCACGGAGAAGGACAGGACAATCGGCCTGTCCTCGTGCAATAGATGCCATGCTGACATGAAACCGTCTTATGAAGCGAGTGTCCACGGCAAAGCCTTTGCAAGGGGCAATGCGGATGCGCCTTCATGTTCCTCATGCCATAATGCACATGATATCGAATCAACTACGTTGACAACGAAGATCAAAGACGGATGCCTGGACTGTCACAAGGATGCGGCAAAGGCACATAATGCCTGGCTGAAAAACCCGCCGGTGACATTGCCGACCTTTGTCAAGGCCCATTTCGATGTTGTATCCTGCGCTGCCTGCCATTCTCCTGAAGCACAGCGGAGGATATACCTTACGCTCCATAACCGGAAAACAGATGCCCCTCTGCTTGACGAAGAACTCGCAGCGCTTCTTGAGACTGAACCCGGGAAGATCAATGAGAGCTTTGATGCGAACAAGGACGGCAAGGTTGACGGAAAGGACCTCTGGAATACATTTGTCTATCTGTTCAGAAAAGGGACGACCACTATCTTCAAAGGAACGCTGGATGTGAGCAACTCGGTTGAGTCGCATATGATCGCACCCAAAGCCGAGGCAGTGAAGGACTGCACTCAGTGTCATCTCCCCGACGCGAATTTCTTCCAGAACGTTTTTGTTGCAGTCAAGAAATCCGACGGGAAACCGATGCTCGTTCCTGCAGAAAAAGATACGGTAAGGTCGGTCTTCTCGATAATACCCGTGAGCAAATTCTATGCGATCGGAGGTTCGAGCATCGAATTGTGGGATATCCTGTTTATTGTTGCCCTGATCGGTGGTATAGCGGTGCCCATAGGGCATATCACACTCCGTGTTGTATTCTCACCTATCAGATCCTTACGCAGGATGGGAAAGGGAGGTAAGAAATGACAAGAATATTCCTTCATCCATTACCGATTCGAATCTGGCACTGGGTCAATTTGGCGGCGTTTATCGTCCTCATCCTCACCGGTGCGCAGATAAAGATGGGCGACAGACTGAATCTGTTCTCCTTCGAAACCGCGGTTGATATCCATAGCTGGCTCGGGTTTATTCTCATCGCGAATTATTTTATCTGGCTTGTTTACTATCTTGTCACCGGGAACATCAAGATATATATCCCGCCGCTTCACAGACCCTTGGAATTTGCGAAGAAAGCACTGAAACAGGCCAAATTCTACGGGTTTGGAATCATGGTCGGTGATGAAAATCCCCACCATTCGACGTTCTATAACAAATTCAACCCTATGCAGCAGGTCTCATATCTTGCAATTATGGTGCTGCTTATCCCCCTTCAGCTCATCACCGGACTTCTTCTCTGGGACCCGAATCTGTTCTCCCCGGTTGTTACTCTTTTCGGTGGAATTCAGATCGTTGACCTGATCCATGTACTCCTCTGGATATTCTTCAGCGCCTTCATGATCGTGCATTTCTATCTTGCCACGCTCGGGCATACTCCTATGGCGCATATCATTGCCATGTTCAAGGGGTATGAGGAATTGCACGATGAGCATGGTCACGGTCACGGCGAAGAGCATGCTCATAAAGAGGAACACGGCCAGGGACATTCCTAAATAAAAGAGTCGTCATAAAGAAAAAAGGCGGGGCAGTTCTGCCCCGCCTTTTTTCTTGCCTGAAGAAGGGAAATGCCTCAACGGTGCAGGATTATGTAGTCAGCATCGTCGCTTGTAGTATGCCGGGGGTCGATATATCCCGGCACCTCGGGGAGAACAACCCTGTAGGAGGTTTTCTCAGACATCGCCCGTATGTGTTCCGGGATGCCGCGCTTCCATGCATGTCCGTTTCCTGCAATCGTCACAATACTGCTGCCCGGGTTTTTTTTCAGATAAGCCACGAGGTTTTTCGCCATTACCTGGTCCCACAGAAGCTGCGCTTCGCAGAAATAAAGGAACTGTTTGCCGCCGTGTCCGTGCATGGCATATGCCCTCCGGATGAACTGCATATATTGTTCGTTCACGACACATCCTGTCTCGGGAGGGAGTTTTTTCAGTTCATCTTCAGTCAGGGAAGCGAAGCCGGATCGCGCGACTTTCCGCGTGATCTCAGGGGCCACATTGAGTGCGAGAGCCGGGATTTTATGGTCTCTGATATAGAGGAAGATGTCCTTGTAGAGAGGCCAGGGAAAATTCCAGTTCCGGTAATATATCGGCAGGAATTCGTCAAGGCTGAGTGATCCTGATACCCATTGGTCCAGAAACTGCTGTTCCTCCTCTACCAGCATTTCAAATGCAACAGCCAGTCTTTTGTTTGATGCCCGGAGAGCTTTGATGATCTGAAGCTGAATGCGGTGGTGGCGTTCACGGTCATGGGTTTCACCAACAAGAACTATCTCGGCTTCCTTCAGGTCACTGACCATCCGGTCAAAAGTGATAATTTTCCCGTCGCTTGCCCGATACACAGCCATCTGATCTGCATTCGTTCCAGTGTAGGAACAGGCAAAAAACACAATCAGAAAAAGCAGGATTTTCAGTTTCATCAGCGTGTTCACCAGTTCCGGAGGTTATTTCTCGACGATCTTGATTTTCATCTCGACCCGTTCGTTCGGGTTATCTCTCCTGTCCCTTGGCTGGTTCACGATTTTGTCCACTGCATCCATGCCGGACACTACCTCTCCGAACACGGTGTATTGTCTGTCAAGGAACGGAGCATCTGCCACGCAGATGAAAAACTGGGAACCAGCGCTGTCAGGATGGGACGACCGCGCCATCGAGAGGGCCCCCCTTTTATGCGGCGTGCTGTTAAATTCGGCTTTAACGGTGTATCCGGGGCCGCCCATGCCGTGCCTTGATTTGTCGGATTCTTTCGAGTTCGGGTCTCCGCCCTGGATCATAAAGCCCGGGATGACACGGTGGAACGTTGTCCCGTCATAAAAGCCTTTCTTGGCAAGTTCGATAAAATTATTCACATGATTCGGTGCGACGTCGGGAAGAAACTTCAATTCTATGTTCCCGAACTTCGTTTCGATCACAGCCCTTGTTTCAGCCATCTTCTTGATCTCCTTTTCTGTGAAGGTTTTTTGTTTTGCCTCTCCATATGCAAGAGAAGAGGAGAACAGCAGCAATACCACAGACATAAGTGAAAAGAACCGCATACGACCTCCATATTTTAGCAATGATTGTTTTACTTTATCAGACTTTCGATGCTCATTTCTAGAGAAACCTGTTATTCCTGATGAGTATGTTGCAGGATCTTCGAAACCATTCAGTGAGGATTTCAATCGCCTCCTTTATAAGGAGGGGTTGGGGAGGTTTGAATATTTTTCCAAAAACCCCACCAACCTCCCCTTGGCGAGGGGAGGATTTTCCCACCCGTAACTGAAAGGTTCCGGATATTCTCATATTTTCATTGACAATGCTCCGGGGTTCTCATAATATTTCAATTAATCAGTTCGCTACAGACAGGTTTTTCTGAAGATACTGGGCATTTTTCAGAATATATGAAGGAGGTGAACCATGAAAATAGAAGAGATAATGACGAACAAACTGGAGACTATACAGGCGGATGCATCTATCTATGACGCCATAGAAAGGATGATCGACAAGAGGATACGGTCGTTGCTGGTAAAACCCGAAGATGCGGAGGACGTATACGGGGTTATCACGGTGAGGGACATAGTGTTCAAGGTTCTCGCAAAGAATCTGAACCTCAATAGAACAAAAGTCGGAGAAATCACTTCAAAACCACTCGTCTGTATGAGCAGGGGAATGGATATTGAACATGCGGTGAGCCTGATGGCTAAATTCAATATAAGCAGGGTTTTTGTCTGTGACGGGAAAGAAATTTCGGGGATTCTTTCCTTGCTTGACGTCATGTCCTCTGAACTGGTAAAAAGAGCAAGAGAGGGCCACGGTGCTTAAAAAGGTCTTTGGCGGCAGTACAGAGCAAAAGGTAATTGACGATATCAGGAAACATATCCATATTCTCTCGTCTGCGGCTGAATGTTTCAGGAAAGGGCTTACAGAATGGAACAGGGACCATATGTACTGTGTCTCTGACCTGGAACGGGAGGGGGACAGCATCAGAAGGGAGATAATTGCAACCATTTATGAAGGCGCTTTTCTGCCTTTTTTCCGCACGAATATCTGCAGATACGTCGAGATTGTCGACGAGGCATTCGATGCACTGAAAGATGCGGCGGTTGAGTTCAATTACCTGGAGCCGGATCTGGAACAGGAAATACGGGCAGACTGCATCAGGATTGCCGGTCTCAACGAAGAGATGTGCGAGATGCTCACGATTGCATTCGAGACTCTTTTCAATAAGGGAGATTTACGGGAAAAGACCCTGGCGATCAGGATCTATGAGAAAAAAATTGATGATATCAAATTTGAGCTGATCAGCAAACTCAGGAAAAAAGAGGTCAAAGACTTCTGGGAGGGCAGGATACTCTCTGATTTTATCTCCTATCTCACCCATATCAGCGATGTGATCGAAGATGCCAGCGACTATCTCCATATCATGAACTTAAGTATGCGATGAGATTATGGCGAATCTGAATGCACATCCCGCTCAATGACCGAACTTATCCCTGTCGCAGCATGTGTTCTCATAGCTTTTGGCATTGGTTCCAACGACACCTCAAACGCCCTCGGAATATGCATAGGATGCGGGGTAATCAAGCTTCGCAGGGCAGTATTCATCTTCGGATGTTTTGTCCTGATCGGCATTCTGATCCAGGGGCAGAAGGTTATGGATACCGTCGGGAAGGATATCGTCGCGGTGAACCTCTCTATCCTCAGTATCTCCCTCTCCGTGGCCGCCCTCCTGATTATCGTTTCCAACTGGAAGAAATTGCCGCTTTCGACCCACCAGGTGATAATCGGGAGTCTCACCGGTTCTGCAGTCGCCTCCGGCGCACAGGTGAATTTTACCGCCATGATCGAGATTGTAGTGTCGTGGATCATTTCCCCTCTCGTCGCTTTTTTCACTGCGCTCCTCCTGTACAAGGGAATGGAAAAGACCATTTCGAGACTGTCCCTGTTCCGCATCGAACGGATTCTGAGAATACTGCTGCTCGGCAGCGGCATGCTGATCGCGTATAATACCGGCGCAAATGAACTCGCGACAATTCTGGGGCCCGTAATTCATGCCGGAGTAATAGAGCAGATCCGTGCTTCGCTTGTCGGGTCGCTTTTTGTTTTCCTCGGAGCGGTACTCCTGAGCCGACGGGTAATAGAAACGATAGGGAAGGGAATCACCACCCTCGATCCGTATTCAGGGTTTGCCGCACAATTCGGGGCAGGGACGTGCGTGCTTTTTTTCACCTTTCTCGGTATGCCAGTTTCAACGACCTATTGCATTATCGGGGCAATCGGCGGCGTTGGGATGTCGAAAGGGATGGAGACGGTAAAGTTCGCCCTGATCAGGAAGATCATGACGAACTGGGTCATCGCACCGTCGCTGGCATTTCTCGGGAGTTTCCTGATTATGAGGGCGGTTCTGTGAAACTTGTTCCGGAAAGAGACAAATAAAAGGGGCAGATACTCCCTGCCCCTTTTATCAATGTCAGAGAGAAAAATCCCTTACAGTCCCGTCAATTCCCTGTTGATCTCCTTCTTTACGATCACCGGTCTCACGGTCTTCTTCACGATCTCTGTTGTGTTGGTCACTTTCAGTTTTTCGAAAAGGAGTGCGAATTTTGCCTCAAGTTCCTTCATGATCGGTGATTTCACTGATGCCGGGAGGTCCCACCATTGTTTCTTGATCGGACCGAAGCCTTTTTTCCTCGTGCTGTAGATGAACTGTTCCCCGGTCTTTCCCTCTTTCCATTCCTTTGCATATTCCTGTTTGATGAAAGCATACACTTTTTCCCTGAATTCAGCGGGAAGCGCCGCACTGTCATAGATGATGTTCTGGAACCCTGTGGCGAGGTGGACTTCGGAAGTGCCTGTTTCCGGGAACATATGGAATGCATCCTCAGGGAGGGTTGACGCCCCATGCTGCACACATCCTGAAAGGCCGTATTCCTTTCTTGCGAGGTCCGACAGGGTCCTTAAGGTATCGAAATCGATTTTTACCTGTGCGAGGCTTCCGTCCGGCATTACCACCCCGCCGTGGCTTGTCCCTGTCTGCACGCTGAGCTTGCTCAATCCTTTGCCTGCCTGAAAGACTTCTTTAAATCCATCAAGATATGCCCTAAGCTCATCAGGGGTACTGTTTTTCCCCCCTATTTCACCGATCTCACCGCCGATTGATATGTCTATCCCGGCGGGCTGAATGCCGCGAATATGTGAAGCCAGTTCTGCTGTCATCTCGAAATTCCGTCTCTGCTGTTCCCTGATCGTCTCCCTTTCGATATCGACTATGGTCGAAGTGTCAATATCGATATTATAGAATTCAGCCTCGATCGCCTCTTTTATAAGTCCTTTGACATAATCGGTCTCAGGCTTTGCATCGGCGAGATAGTTTTTCCTGACAAGCTGGAAATGGTCTCCCTGGATGAATACAGGCCCTGTATATCCTTCTCTGACCGCAGCCGCAAGAACGACAGCCGCATATTCGAGTGGCCGTTGTTTCGTGTAACCGATCTCCGAGCGGGCTATCTCGAAAATGAATGGCCCCACTTTCATGTCAAGAGCTTTCCGGAAGATTACCCGTGCGACATCATAAGTGAGCCCCCTGATATTGATGGCAGGGACGGTGAACCCGGGGTAGTTCCTCCCCATTTCTTCATAGAGGGACTGGATGGAGGCAGGGATTGCTCCCGCAGACTTGGCCGCCTCCTTTATGAGGGTAAGCAGCGCAATCTTCCTTTCATCTTCAGCAAAGACTGCTTCGTAGATAAGGCTGTCCATGGCATCTCCGAGCTGCCGGATGTCTTCGACCTGGACACCATTGTTTGTAAGAGTAAGAATATTCTTCAATTCCATGATCGACCTCCTTTTCGAGAAATTAATGCTATTTTTGAATAGGGTTTGACTGCAAATTCGCATTTTGCCATTGTCAGGCTTGACCTGACAATCCAAGTCATATTGGAAAGACTGGATTCCCCGATCAAGTCGGAGCATGACAGATGACGTGTTTGCATAGTTTATGGAAAGACTCTAAAGAATGTTCACAATATAAAAAAAATTCTTCTCAATGAGCTACAGATTACGGTATACCGCAAATAACCCCTTTCCCTACCATTCTATCACAGAATACCCGGAGGGAATATAGTGAAAAGTATCCTCATGGACATCTGCCCCGACTTTTGTGGTAAAATTATTTATTTAAGAAGGAGCAGAAAAGACGGATGAAAATGAACGGCGCAGAGATACTGATCGAGAGCTTAAAAAGAGAAGGGGTAAAACACATGTTCGGCTATCCGGGCGGTGTTGTCCTGGGGATATTCGACCTTCTTTATGAAGATAAAGACATCGAGCTGATTCTTACCCGGCATGAGCAGGGAGCGGTGCATGCGGCTGACGGCTATTCCCGTTCGACCGGGAAAGCGGGCGTGGTGCTTGTCACCTCGGGTCCCGGGGCTACCAACACCGTAACAGGAATTGCGACCGCTTCGATGGATTCCATTCCCCTTGTGGTCTTTTCCGGACAGGTTCCGACCATGCTGATCGGCAACGACGCATTCCAGGAAGCAGATATCGTGGGGATTTCGAGACCCTGCACGAAATACAACTTTCTCGTCAAGGACGTCAATGATCTCGCGCGCATTGTGAGGGAGGCGTTCTATATCGCTACTTCCGGCAGACCGGGTCCCGTTCTTATTGACCTTCCGAAGGATGTAACCGCTGCGAAGGCAGAGTTTGTATGGCCGCAGGACGTGACGATCAGGAGCTACAACCCCACACTGGAAGGCAACAGGTGGATGATTGTGCAGGCAGCCCATCTTATTGCCAAATCCAGGAGGCCGGTTATCGTTGCCGGCGGCGGGGTCATCCTCTCAAACGCTTCCAAAGAACTGAAAGAACTCGCGGATATTACCCAGGTCCCGGTGGTCATGACTCTCATGGGCCTCGGCGGGTTTCCGGGGACGCATTCCCTTTCACTCGGCATGCCGGGCATGCACGGGTCATATTACGCAAACCGCTCGATCCAGGAAGCTGACCTTTTGATTGCAGTCGGGATGCGCTTTGATGACCGGGTGACAGGCAAGATTGATGCCTTTGCTCCCCATGCGAAGATTATTCATATCGATATCGACCCTACCTCCATCAGGAAAAATGTTCGGGTCGACACCCCGATTGTCGGCGATGCAAAAAGAATCCTTGCCGCGCTGAACAAGGTGCTGAAAGAGGAGATCAAAGAGCAGTGGGGGGAGGTCAGAAAATCCTGGCTCAAACAGATTCAGGCATGGAAAAAAGAGAGACCGCTTACGTATACCTACAGTGATAAAGTAATCAAACCGCAGTTCGTGGTCGAAAAGATATACGAGATCACCAAAGGCGATGCGATCATTTCGACTGAAGTCGGCCAGAACCAGATGTGGTCTGCGCAGTTCTATAAATTCGACAAACCCCGGATGTGGCTGACTTCAGGAGGTCTCGGCACGATGGGCTATGGGTTCCCCGCAGCAATCGGTGCGCAGCTGGCTCATCCCAACAAGCTTGTTATTGACATAGCCGGTGACGGGAGTATCCAGATGAATATCCAGGAACTTGCCACCGCCGTAATCAACAAGTTGCCCGTAAAGGTGGCGATCCTGAACAACCGGTACCTCGGGATGGTCAGACAGTGGCAGGAACTGTTCTTCAGCGAACGGTATGCCCATACGAAACTTGACGACACCGTGCCTGACTTTGTGAAGATAGCTGAGGCATACGGCGCTGTCGGGTTAAGGGCTACCAAGCCGAGTGAAGTCGAGCCGGTGTTGCGGGAAGCATTCAAGATAAAACGGACGGTATTTATGGACTTTGTCGTAGACTGGAAAGAAAAGGTATTCCCGATGGTCCCTGCGGGGGCAGCGATTGACCAGATGCTGTTTGAAGAACAGAAGGAGAAGACAGAAAAGAAACTGAAGGCGGTGAAATAGATGCGGCATACCATCTCTCTGCTTGTCGAAAATAAATTCGGGGTGCTTTCAAGGATTTCCGGCCTCTTCAGCGGGAGGGGCTATAATATTGAAAGCCTCTCGGTCGGTGAGACCATCGATCCCCAGATCTCTGTGATGACTATTGTCACGAGCGGGGACGATCAGATTATCGAACAGATTTTAAAACAGCTCAACAAACTTATCGATGTCATAAAAGTTGTGGACATGATAGACCTCGATCATGTCGAACGGGAGATGGTGCTTATCAAGATTGCCCCGCGGCATGAGGACAAAGCCGAGGTTCTGCGACTTGCCGAGATATTCAGGGGAAGGGTTGTGGATTCCGGTCCCAGGACGTATACGATCGAAGTAACCGGTGACGAGAAGAAGATTGCTGCGCTTATCGAATTACTCAAACCAATGGGCATCAAGGAGTTCATCCGGACGGGCAAGATCGCGATCGCACGGGAGAGGATCAAAAAACCTTCTGGATAACTGCGTCCGATACTTTTTCTGCAGAAAGCTCTCTCATACACTTCAGGCTACTACATGTTCTCTTCAGGCAGGGTACGCAAGGGATCGCTAAGCTGAGCACTGTATGGATATCTCCATAGGGACCTGTTCTGCGGGGTTCCGTGGGACCGAACAGTGCAAAAACAGGAATGCCAAGGGCAGCAGCGATATGCATCGGACCTGAGTCATTACTTACCACGAACTTCGCTTTCCGCATAATTTCTCTTAATTCTTTCAGGTCTGTTTTGCCGGCAAGCGAGACCGCATTCCCCCGGGAATGTTCAACGATTGTCTGAGCAATATCGAGATCTCCTTTGCTCCCGACGATGACCGACTTCAACGGAAACCTGGAAGCAAGTTCCCCGAAATTTTCAGCCGGCCATCTCTTGGTCTCCCACCTGGCGCCGGGAACGAGCACGGCATACCTCTCGGGGAGGGCGAATCTGAGGCGAATGTCGGCTTTGTCAAGAGGAGAAGGGAAGGGGAACTGAACGGTATCAATTGAACACCCCAGGAACGATGCGATCTTCAGATACCGGTCGACTGCATGGATATCCCTGCCTCCTTCGACCTTGTGCGTGTAAAAAAGCCTGCTGCCCTCCCGTGCCTCGCTGAAACCAACCCTGACGGGTGCTCGGGTGGACGCTGTTATGAGACCGCTTCTGAGCAGACCCTGGAGATCGACAACAAGATCATAGTGTTCCTTCTTGAGTTTTTTAGAGAGTTCAAGGATTTCCTGTGCTGTTTCCCCCGCCCGGGTGATTTTCTTCCATTTGTCTTTTTCGATTATCCAGAGTTTCGAGATCATAGGGTGTCCATCGAGAAGCCCTTCTAGCCCCTTTGCGACCACCCAGTCGATTGCCGATACGGGAAAGCATTCCCTGATTGCATTGAGAAAAGGAAGGCTGTGCACAATGTCTCCAAGTGAGCTCGGCTTCACAATCAGAATTTTGTCCGGATTTTTCACCATAATCATGTGTTGTTCATGGTGAGACAGGGTGCTTCTCCAGGATCTGTTCGACCGCTTGGGTGAGAGTTGCAGCGGTGAAATCGGCATGCGGAGACGTGCGGGTTTTCCCTGTCTGCACAAGGACGCTTGTTGCTCCCACAGCTTTTGCGAGGAGCATGTCTGCCTCTTTGTCTCCGACTACGAAAGAGCGCCTGAGATCGATGCCGTGCTTTCCGCGTGCTCTGAAAAGCATCTCAGGTTCAGGTTTCCTGCACGGACATCGGTCATCCGGATGGTGAGGACAATAATAGAAATCATCAAATCCGTACTCTCCAAGAAATATGTGGTTGGCCTCCTGCACAAACTGTTCGTTTACAAGACCCCGCGCAATGCCCGATTGGTTGGATATCCCGATTATGCTGAATCCGGCCTTCTTCAGCCGGATGATCTGTGAAATGTCCGGAAACAGATGCAGGTCTTCCCTCCTGTTGATATATCCTAAATCTCTGTTCAGGGTGCCATCCCTGTCGAAGAAGACAGCGGGCCTCTGCGGCAATATCTTTTTGATTCCGTAATATACCTCGTCAGAGGTCACTGAATACATGCAGCGCATGTCATGGTTCCTGCAGGTGCGAGCAAAACAGGGACTGCACAAAAGGCTGGATTTTACCACCACATGGTTGTCTGCATCTCCGGGCGGTGGACCGGTCAGGAGGGGATCAGTTGAGCCGAAAAGCGCGACGAGAGGAGTTTTTACCGCATAGGCGATATGCATCGGTCCGGAATCATTTGTAAGGAACGCATCACACTCAGCAATAAGCGAAATGAGTTCCCTGAGTGAAGTTTTACCGGCCAGACTCACTACTGACTGCGAAGTCCGAAAATCAGGGATGACCAGTTTGTAAATCTCATCCGCAGTATCGACCTCCTGTCTGCCTCCGAAGAATATCACACTCCCGCCTGTGTCACTGATAAACCAGTTTGCAATTTCTGCAAACCGTTCCGGGAACCATCTCTTGGCAGACCCGTATGTCGCGCCGGGATTTATTCCGAGAACGGGTCTCTTCATTGCCTTTACCATATCCCGTGCACGCAACCTCTCCTCAAGGCTGAGGGAGATATACGGATCAGAATAGGGAGCGGGGATTCCCAGGTACGTGAGCAGATTAAGATAATAGAATATCTGGTGTTCTTTCCGGTTATTGCGGGGAACCGGGACTTTGTCCGTGAGGAGAAATCCGCGACCGTCCCTTACATATCCGGCACGGGAAACAATCCCCGCAAGGAAGGTGATAAGGGCAGCGTCAAATGCGTTCTGGAAAAGGAGGGCGCTGCAGAATTTTTTTTTACGGAGCATCCATGCAAGTTTCATCTTTCCCGACAAACCCGTATGGGTATCAGTATAGAAGAGAAGCTCATCAACATCTGGATTGTGCTCAAACACTCCGGAGACCCACGGCTTTACCAGCAGAGAGATCCTTGATTCCGGAAGGGACTTTCTTAATGCACTGAGTGCGGGGAGGGTCATGACGCTGTCACCGATCCAGTTCACCCCTCTTATAAGAACATTTCTGCATGCAGTATCAAACATGCATTATTGTAACATTTCATGACCCCGGAAACCGTGCCAGGATGAGACGAAGCCATACAAAGGCTCTGAACAGAAATTCAAGCCTGACAGGGAAGACGACTCCGCAAGTAACCAGAGATGTCGCCTCGCTCTATAATCTGGAGTGTATTCGAGAGGTTCGGTGCTGGTTGGATGGATTTGCTTACCCGCTCAGATACCTCTCTATGATGTTCATAAAATCTTTGACAGGGATCTGCCTGGAGATACAGTCAGTAAAGCCGAGTTTCGCAATCTCTCCTCTTTTTCCGTCGAGAGGGGTTGCGGTAATGGCGATAGAGGGTATATGTTTTGTTGTGGGTTCATTGTTCAGCATCCTCAGGGTTTCGAACCTGTTCAGGAGAGAGAGACGGATATCAAGGAGTATGAGGTGAGGTTTTTCCTGCCGGGCAAGGGCTATGGCCTCGCTGCCTGTGTGTGCTTCAAGGGTCTGATAGCCGCTGCATTTCAATAATGTGCTGAAAAGTTTCATGTTGTTGTCATTATCTTCAACAATCAAGATTTTTTTCTGCACACATGCCCCCTAAGCAGATATTAAGCAATTGTTAATTAATTGTCAATATATTATTTTAGGGGGCTATATGAATATCAGCAGAATATCGGCAAAATACTACTGTCCAGACAGGGAAGAGCACCCTGGTATCTGGATATTTCTAAACCTTATGCTAATAATTCCTTGAGCGGGGAAGCTTGCCGGCTATTTTTTCACGACATTCCTGTCAATGAGCTCAATCAGCGCATCGGCTTCCTTATATCCGGGAACAATAATGCCGTTCGGAAGAATAATTGCCGGAGTGCCGGTAATGCCGAGTTTTTCAGCGAGCTTTATATTCTCGTCGATAACCTTTGTCTCACAATCCGGTTTCGGTAGCTGTTTTTTGTCGAACACATCATTCAGGAGGGCAAGTGATGATTCTCCACAAACAATAGCCTTTGACTTATCATATGCCCCGGGATGCATTTTCAGGGGGAAGAGCTTTACGAGAAAGACGATGTCTTTCCGCTTTTCTGTCACTTTTGTTGTTTCGTGATGCAGTTTCGAACAATAGGGGCAGTCAGGATCGGTAAACACGATAACCCGGTTTGGCGCATCTTTATCACCCATTATTACGGCATCGTCGAGAGGGATAAGTGAAAGGTCGACTTTGTTGAGTTGACTATATCTGTCCTGGGTAACATTTGCTTTTGCCTTAATATCAATTATGGCTCCCTGAACAAGATATTTCTTTGAAGAATCGATATAAACGATTGCCTTTTTGCTGTTTGATTCAACTGCGACTTCCCACAATCCCTCGACAACACTTGGTCCGATCTCGAGGACGGTGATATTCGGAGAAAGTTCCCTGAGCAAGGTCTGGGCCTCATCTTTGCTGAGATCTGTCCCGGCAGCTTTCTTCTCGGCCGAACAGGAGAGCGCCGGAAGTGCAAAGACACATAATACTAAAATAAAAAGAGCAATGAGACTGTTCTGTTTTGTTGTCATGGTAACCGCCTTCCTTGTGTTAACTTTTCATGGTATTTTGTAATCAAAACCCCCGGAATGCTGATATCCCGGCGGATTTTTTCCTGTACCTATATGGTAAAACAAAAACGTTTCATTTACAAATGACCGTTGTTGATGTCAATACACCCCGGGCGTCATAATTCTTTCAATCTCTCCGCCTGATAGTGAGTAATGAGATTTTCGATTATTTCATCAAGATCCCCTTCGAGTACCCGGTCGAGCTTATGAAGAGTGAACCCTATCCGGTGATCGGTAACACGGTTTTGGGGAAAATTGTAGGTTCGAATCTTCTCGCTTCTGTCCCCTGTACCGACCTGGCCCTTCCGTGCAGAAGCTCGCTCTTTCTCCTGTCTTTCCAGTTCATTCTCATAGAGCCTGGAGCGGAGAACCTTCATGGCCTTTTCTTTGTTCTTGATCTGGGACCGCTCGTCCTGGCACTGTACGATAAGCCCGGTCGGAATGTGCACTATCCTGACGGCCGAATAGGTTGTGTTTACCCCCTGGCCCCCTGGTCCGGAAGAGCAGAAGGTATCGATTCTCAGGTCTTTCTCATCAATTCTGATATCAACCTCTCCAGCTTCAGGGAGCACAGCGACCGTTGCAGCCGAGGTATGGATCCTTCCGGAAGCTTCGGTGACCGGTACTCTTTGAACCCTGTGAACCCCGCTTTCGTATTTGAGCCTGCTATAGGCGTTTTTCCCCTGTATCGATATGATCACTTCCTTAATGCCGCCGAGTCCTGTGGCATTCATATCGATTGTTTCGACCTTCCACCGCTTCTGCTCAGCATATTTCAGATACATCCTGAGAAGTCTGGAGGCAAACAGGGCTGCCTCTTCTCCGCCGGTGCCTGCCCGGATCTCGAGAAAGACATTCCGTTCATCCCGCGGGTCTTTCGGAAGAAGCATGATCCTGAGTTCTTCCTCGACCGAGGGTCTCTGTTCCTTGAGAGTATTGAGTTCCGCATGGGCTAGTTCACGGAAATCTTCATCCTCCCCCTTGAGCAGTTCCTCGGTTTCCTCGATATCTGAGAGGATTTTCGTGTATTGCCTGATCTTGCCGACCAGAGGTTCAAGCTCTGCCTGTTCCTTCGAATATTTCTGGAGTTCCGCCGGGTTTGAAAGGACGCGCGGGTCCATAAGGAGCTTCGTCAATTCCTCGTACTTGTCTTCTATGAGTTTCAGTTTCTCACGCATGTGGTTCCTCGATTATCAGAACCTCCTCAAGCGCCCTCAGGGCGACCTCGATCTGGGCTTCGTCGGGCTCTCTTGTAGTGAGTCTTTGTAAAAAAAGCCCGGGGAGTATCAGGAGATGCACAAGCGCATTCTGTTTCATGTGCGCCGAGAGTTTGAGAAATTCATAGGAAATGCCTGCAATGAAAGGAATGAGTATCAGGCGCGAAAGAAACTTGGAGAGAAAGGACCACTCCTGGGGTATGAAAGAGAAGGTGAAGATGCTCACCACCATGACGATAAGGAGGAAGCTCGTTCCACACCGGGGATGGAGAGGGCTGTTCCCTTTAATATTTTCGATGGTCAACCCTTTCCCGTTTTCATATGCATGAATGACTTTGTGCTCAGCCCCATGGTATTCGAAGATCCTGCGCATGTCTTTCCACATTCCGACTGCGACAATGTAGAGGAGGAACACGAACACCCTAATAACCCCGTCGACGAGATTGAAGTACAACGAGCTCCTGTCGACAGCGGCAAAGACGATTCCCAGGAGTTTGGTGAGATACAGGGGGAGCAGGATAAATAATGCGACGCCCAGAATAAGCGAAAATCCTATGGTCAGTCCGAGCGTGAGCGGACTCAGATTCTCGCCACTCTCTTCTTCATACGCCTTGTTTGCGGAGAATTCTATAGCCTTGATGCCGAGGAAAAGCGCATGAAAGAGGGCAATGAAACCCCGGATGACAGGGAGTCGCAACAACCGGGGAAGTTCGGAGAGGCGCTCCTTCTTTACGTGGATATCCCCTTGCGGGCCTCTGACGGCAACAGTCCAGCCTTTTCGCCCCTTCATCATTACCCCTTCAATAACTGCCTGTCCGCCGATATTCTTCATAGGCATGAGTTCAAAAAAAAGCCGTTAGTCATCATTCGGTATGACTAACGACTTTTTCCTTTCTGTATCTACTTTCCCTTGCCTGCCGAAGCTGATTTCGCGTATTTCTTCTTGAACTTCTCGACCCTTCCCTCAGCGTCAACGATCTTCTGTTTGCCGGTAAAAAAGGGATGGCATTTTGAACAGATGTCCACCTTTATGCTCTGTCTCGTTGATTGTGTCTTGAATGTCTCGCCGCAGGCACAGGTTACCGTAACCTCCTTGTATGCGGGATGAATACCTTCTTTCACCGTTTTTCCTCCTGGAATAAAGTTAAATCATATACTAATGTATTTCCGGTCTTTTTATCAATATATTCGTCGTGGTAAAGGGGACATCTCTTTTCTGCCCTGAGTTTGCCCTGCCCGAAACGGTTCTGTGAGAGCTTTCCAAATTCCTCTGCCGAACAGAAGGACCGGATCAGGATGAATTTCTAAAGATCGATATGCCGGGTGTTCATCAATATTTCCCCGGCCTCTCTGATATCTTCTCTGATCCTTTTTTCGAGACTTTCAGTGTCGGAAAACGTCTGTTCGTTCCGTATTCTGTCGATAAAGAATATCCTGAGATTCTCGCCCAGGAGATTGCCGGAAAAGTTGAACAGATGCACTTCATAGCTGACATCAACATTTCCGAAGGTGGGATTCTTCCCGATATTGGCGACCCCGTCAAAAATATTCCCTTTCCACCCTATCCTCACCGCATATACTCCCTCTTTGGGGGAGATCTCGACCGGCGTGGTGATATTTGCAGTAGGGGTATGCAGTATCTTCTGCCCTCTCCCTTTCCCCTTGATTACCTTGCCCTCGATAGAGTAAGCTCTTCCAAGAAATAAGGATACCTCTTGCACGGCGCCCTTCATGAGTAAGGTTCTTATGCTGCTGCTGCTTACGACATGTCCATGGACTTTTGCATGACGGACGGCATGAACCGCGAAGCCATGTTTCCTGCCGCGCCGCCGCAGAAGAGCGATCGAACCTTTCTTGTTCCTTCCGAATGTATACTGAGATCCGACGATGATCACTTTTGCGCGGATCTTATGTATCAGGACCTCTCTGATAAAGTCGTCGGGCAGCATACCTGCGAATTCTCTTGTGAAAGGAATCGTAAGCAGGACCCTGATCCCCGTTCTTTCAATCAGCCGCACTTTCTCCTCGAAGGTCATAAGCAGGCGTATATCCCGTTCAGGCGCCAGCACTTTCATGGGGTGAGGGTCGAACGTCATGACCATCGGGGTGCCCTTGCGCGCGCGGGCCTCTTGTATGACCATGGAGAGTATCTTCTGATGTCCGAGATGGACACCGTCGAAATTTCCGATAGTCAGCACGGTGTTCGAATAGTATTTATCGAGATTTTCGAGTCCGTGTATGATTTCCATCGTCAGCCTCTTCCACCAATTTTATGTATACTGTCTTGACCTGCTCCTCTGTTTCCTGTGGGGTCCCGCTATTATCGATAAGAAAATCAGCCCGTTTCTTCTTCTCCTCTATGGGAAGCTGAGTTTTCAACCGCAGGGATGCTTGTTCGTATGCGATCGCCTTTGCTTCGAGGCGGCGGATCGCGGTCTCTTCGTCGGTAAAAACGGTAACAGTCCTGTCAAAACGGTTTTCGTATCCTCGCTCAAAGAGGAGGGGGACTTCCACTACCGAGATCGTGTTTTCTGTTTCGGCTGCGGCAAGCAGGTTATCCATCTTCTCGAATACAAGCGGGTGCAGGACATCTTCGAGCGAGTGCCGCAGCAGGTCATCCCGGAATACAATCTCTGCAAGTTTTTCCCTGTTCAGGCTGCCGTCTTCAGCAAGGACTGATTGTCCGGAAAGCCTTGTGACGATATTGACTACTGCGGGATCTTCCAGCAGAACCCGTACTATCTGGTCGGAATCCAGCACGAATGCGCCGAGCTTTCCGAAGAGAGCGAGCACAGAACTTTTCCCCATTCCATAATTCCCTGTAAGGGCAACAAGAAACACAATCGGTATTATACACCAAAATACAGAAGCAGGAATGTGGGGGACAGGAAGAGTAAAGTTCTGCAATGGAGGCGGAGTTTCCTCCCTCGCAGCGAATTTCGGGCCAGGTCACAATCCGGGTGTCCTCAAGTCTCCACCACGTCCCGTTTAATTCGTTCGTTTCTGCGCTGAGGGCTTCTTACCGGGGTTCCCATCCGATCACTCTGTCGTTCTCAAAATAAACTTTGAAGTCTGCCTTCAGACAGTCATAGGTGCCGGCATAGCTTTCGGCAACAGGGTGCTGGTTATTTTCATATGACCATATCTCGACAGCCTTCTCTCCGTAATAACCGGTTGTCTTACAGACCGTGGAACCGAGTGCGAGAAAGACCTGCTCCTTGTCCATGCCTTCGACTATCTGTCCTTCTATGACAGCCTGCCGGATATCTTGAGAGTATGAAGGATACCGATCCTGCATCAATGCCTTTTTCTCCAGATAATCACACCCGGCCAGGAGCACCAGCAGGAGGAAAATGGATACAACCCGTGCGGTTTGCATTCTGTCAGCCTCCTTTCAGTCAGTCTTCTCCGTAACCGGAGAAAGTTTTTCCCCGAGATTACGGTGAGGAGTTTGCAAGGATAACGCCGACCTTGTCCCCGACCTGTATGGCAAACTCCGATGCAGCGTTTCCTCTGTTCGTAAAGCATTCCAGATACCCGAAACTGTTGATCAATGCATAGAGGTTCTTATCGCCGGCCTGGGAGTAAGAGTCCTTCAAGGGAGCTTCGGTCCCCTTGACCATGACTCTGAGTTTCCCCCGGGGATTTTTCTCGATAAGATGAATAAGCTGCTGCTTATCTATGTTGGATATAGCATTGCCGAAAATGTCTATAGAGATGATCTCGCCCTCAATGATATGCTCTGCAGGCATTGAAGGCGTTGGAAAGGGCAGGGTTACATAATCGGTAATCGGATCCCCGAATTTAAGGACATTGATCCCCCGGGAAAGCCATCCTGCAACAGGAGCGAAGACATCCCTCCCGTCGAAAGTTCCACTCCTGTCGGGCAGAAAATAATGCTCACCCGTTATGTGGATTACCTGGAGGCTCTCAGTTCGAAGATACACCCGGGAGAATATGCCGTTGTCGGGTCCGACGAAATAGTGGTGATCTGTTGCGACGATGATGGGCCTGCGCGATGAACCGACTCCGGGATCAACCACTGCCACATGGATTGTCTTGGCCGGAAATACGGTAAAACTCTTCTCAAGCGAATACGCGGCATCCAGGATATTCTGAGGGGCAATGGCATGGGTAATGTCAACAAGAGTAACTGCAGGATTGATGGTGAGTATGACTCCCTTCATGATTCCCGAGAAAGGGTCCTTATATCCAAAATCGGTGGTCAGTGTTATTGTCGGGCTTTCAGCCATGCAATTTTCCTATAAGGCCCTTTACCCCATTTATACCCTTTTTTTCTAAATATGTCACGATCTCCTGTGCGATTTCTTCTGTTGCGCGGGGGTTGATGAAATTCCCTGTGCCAACCTGTATGGCCGAGGCGCCGGCGAGCATAAACTCGATTGCATCCCCGGCTTGTACGATACCCCCTATGCCGATTACGGGAATGGCAACAGACCTCGACGCTTCCCATACCATTCTCAGGGCAATGGGTTTGATCGCAGGTCCTGAAAGGCCTCCCGTGACATTTGCCAGTTTTGGTCTCTGGGTCTCGATATCAATGGCCATGCCCGGGATTGTGTTGATCAGGGAAATGACATCACTGCCTGCCTCTTCAGCAGTCTTTGAGAATTCCGGGATGCTCGTGACGTTCGGGGATAATTTTGTGATAACCACAGCGGTTTTAACTGACTTTTTTACTTGGGAAATGAGTTTTGCGAGCACTGTCCTGTCTGTGCCGAATGCGATCCCACCTTTTTTGACATTCGGACAGGAAACGTTCAGTTCAATGCCATCGACTCCTGCGTAATCGAGTATCTCTGAGAGCCTTACATAATCCCGGACAGTACCGCCGAAAACATTCACGATGATTTTCGTATCAAACTTCCTGAGATAAGGCAATTTTTCTTTCAGGAATTTCTTGATCCCGATATTCTGGAGGCCGATGGCATTCAGCATGCCACAGGAAGTCTCACAGATTCTTGGCGGAGGATTCCCGTCCATGGGTTTCAGGGATATGCCCTTTACCACAACGGCGCCGAGTGCATTCAGGTCGACGAATTGCGCATACTCTTCACCGTATCCGAATGTACCTGAAGCCGACATAACAGGGTTCTTGAGCTTCAGATTGCCCAAAGAGATGGTGAGGTCCATTACCAGATTATCTCCCCGATCGGAAAAACCGGGCCTTCCTGACAGACCCGTTTGTTCCCTTTTACCGTAGTGACAGTACAGCCAAGACATGCACCGAATCCGCACGCCATATGTTCTTCCAGCGAAACATATCCTTTCAGCCCCTTCTCCCGTGCTATCCTGGATAGACTTTCAAGCATTGGTTTTGGGCCGCATGCATAGAGCAGGGGGGAGGTGATCTTCTCCGGGCCGGACGAAAGGAGGGTGTTCAGGGCATCAATGACTGTTCCCTGCATGCCGCAAGAACCGTCATCAGTACAGTCGATGCAGACAATATCCTTGTGTTCCAGTTTTTTCACCTCGGTGAGCAGAATGAGATCCTCACTGCACCGGGCGCCGTACAGGATATATGCGTTGCGCGGCAATTGTGCGGCAAGGGAAAAAATGGAGGCAACACCTGTGCCCCCTGCAATCAGAACCGGAGTAGTTTTAACCCCTGCTTTCGGATAGCCGTTGCCGAGCGGTCCGAGGGCATTTACGGTTTTCCCCGGGCGAAAATCCCTCATAAGGAGAGTACCTTTGCCCCGCACTGAATAGAGAAACTGTATCCCCTCAGGAGTCCTTCGCAGATAACTGAAGGGTCTTTTCAGAAGAGGGTCATATGAATTGCCGGTCTCTATCATATAGAACTGTCCTGGCACCGGTTCAGATACCTCTTCCAGGGGGTTGAGAGTGAGGATATACGTAGTTGGGTTTAAAGGGGTGTTTTGCAGTACCGTTGCTCTGAAGTAGCTACTCAAAGCTTATCTCGAGAATCTCGTACTCCATGGTTCTCGCTGGGGCTTGAATCGTTACGACATCACCTATTTCTTTATTGAGAAGCGCTCTTCCGACAGGAGAGATGATGGATATCCTCCCGTTTTTCACGTCAGCTTCCTCTGGACCGACAAGCTGAAAGACCTTTGCCTCGTCCGTGTCAATGTCCAGCACCTTCACCGTGGCTCCGAATGCAACCCTGTCCTGTGATATCGTTGCAGGATCGATCACATCCGCGAGGGCGAGTTTTGTCTTCAGTTCCTGGATTCTCCCTTCAATAAAAGACTGTTTCTCCTTGGCTGCATGATATTCCGCATTTTCTGATAGATCGCCATGAGCTCTTGCCTCGGCAATATCTTTTATATTCTTCGGCCTGTCGAACTTCAGGAGTTTTTGGAGTTCTTCCTGCATTTTTTGATAGCCGTCAGGGGTGATTGGTATCCTTTTCAGCACACTATACCCTCCTTGGAATGAATTAATTTAACACTTTTTCTCCGGATTTTTCTATAGTAATGTACTGCGACTGCGTATTATATCCTTGTTGCGAATACTGAAGGAAAGGAGCGGACAGATGCGATTTTCACAGATGCTCATACCGACTCTGAGGGAAACTCCTGCCGATGCTGAAGCCATGAGCCATAAGCTTATGCTCAGGGCAGGCTATGTCAGACAGCTTGCCGCAGGTCTTTACATATACCTTCCCCTCGGGCTTTCTATTATGCGCAAGATAAACAGAATTCTCCGGGAGGAGATGGACGCCATAGGTGCGCAGGAGATTGCCCTGCCCGCGCTGCATCCTGCCGAAATATGGCAGGCAACCGGCAGATGGTTCGCGATCGGGGAAGAGATGTTCAGGCTGAAAGACAGAACCGGCCGTGACATGTGCCTTGGCATGACCCATGAGGAGATCATGACCTGGCTTGCCCAGAAGGAGATACGCTCGTACAGAGACCTCCCGCAGGTATGGTATCAGATACAGACGAAGCTGAGAGACGAGGCAAGGCCGAAGAGCGGTCTTCTCAGGACGAGGGAATTCCTCATGAAGGACAGCTACAGTTTCGATGCAGACGAACAGGGGCTCGAAAAGAACTATCAGCTTCATGCAGATGCGTATCACAAGATATTTTCCCGGTGCGGGCTCAGGTTTTACATGGTTCAGTCAGACCCGGGTATGATGGGCGGCGGGGTTTCTCATGAGTTCATGGCGCCGAGCCCTTCGGGTGAGGATGAGATCGTGCTCTGCGATTCCTGCGGGTATGCTGCAAATGTTGAGCTCGCCCATTCGAATCCGAAGGGGATAGAGGCCAAGGATTGGGTCCTTGAAGAGGTGCATACACCTGAAAAGCGCACGGTCGGGGAAGTGTCGAACTTTCTCAAGCTGAAACCGGAATATTTTATCAAGAGCCTCCTGCTCATCAGCGACGACGGCCCTGTGCTTGGACTTGTCAGGGGAGATCAGGAACTACACGAGAAGAAGATGACCAGGGTCATCGGTGCGCACAGGCCTGCGCAGAAACAGGAGGTGAAGGACATCCTCGGCGTGGAGGCAGGCTTCATAGGGCCGATGAACCAGAAAATCAGGATCATCGCCGACATTTCCCTCCAGGAGGGTATCTATGTGAGCGGCGCGAACAAGCCACATTATCATGTAAAGGGGATCAGACCCGGCAAGGATTTCACCGCGGAATGGCATGATATTACCCTTGCAAAGGAAGGCGACCTGTGCGCCAGGTGTAATGCCCCCATCCGGATAGAGAAGGTGATAGAGATCGGGAACATCTTTAAACTTGGGACGAAATATTCGATGCCCCTGCGCGCATTCTATCTCGACGAAAAAGGGCAGGAAAACCCGCTGGTCATGGGAAGCTACGGCATCGGACCCGCGAGGATCGCCGCAGCGGCAATCGAGCAGAACCATGACAAAGACGGCATCATATGGCCCAGGAGTATCTCTCCTTTTGATGTCGCGCTTCTGCCACTGAACATGAACGACGCAGAAACCTCAGAGACGGCGGAAAAACTCTATAATGAGTTGACGGGGAAAGGCCTCGACGTCCTGATCGATGACCGTGATGAGAGGGCCGGGGTGAAGTTCAAAGACGCCGACCTGATCGGTATTCCCACTCATATAATAATAGGGGAAAAGAACCTGAAAGACGGCCTTGTCGAGATCAAGGACAGGAGGACGAAAGAGGTTCACAAGGTGAAGGTCGAAGAGGTTTTGGAGAGAATTTAATTAGGGTTATCACCTCACATTGTGCCTTCCTCACCGGAACAAATATTTGAGCTTCCGATTGATATTGTGGTTGTTTCCTCAGAAAATTCGTATGCCTGACGATTCTTATTGGAATGCGGACTGGACCTACTACTGTTGAAAATTTGCAGAAAGCGAAAAGTGATGATTTACAGGAGAATTGGTTTAACATGAACATCACCGGCGTTGCAAACCAATTTTAAGAAACCTGTCAGCCTCGGCCTCGCAAGAGCCAATTTTTAAAAAAATTAAACTAATCCTCTAACAAGGGGTATAAATACCGTAAATTTTGACCATTCTTTAAATTCTTTTTTATGATAAAGTTCGATAACTAATCTATAATTTTTGTTTTCACAAATACCCATCGCCATTAAAGAAGCATTTTTTATCAGTAGTTTGCGATAATCAAAACTTTTCCGGGAAAGAAAAACTTCAACACAGAATGGTCTTCCTTGAAATGGATCAATCGGAATAATTATGTCATTTGGAGAAATTTTTTTTGAAATATGGGTAATTTATTTGGATCTTGGGGAATAATAGTAAAAATTCTTTTAAATTCATCCATCTCATCCAATCTATCAACTGGATTTCCAAATATACGATCTCCTGTGCTTGAACGTAGATGTACTATAGCTGGGTCGTCTTTTCTTGGAGGATGATAAGTAAAATGTGACATAACAGGTTCCATGTTCTTTGCGTCAGAAAAATTAACTCTTGATTCACCGGTTTGTTGATCTTCTGGAATTTTTATTTCGCCAAACTTCATTTCTTGAGGTTTGGGTAATGATGACCCAAAGGAAAATGAGCCGTCTTCAAGGGGGATTATAAAAAAGAATTTTCTTAATTGATTATTTGTTGATAGTAAAACTCGTGTTTTATTATTTTTGCCCATTTCTTAATCTCAGCACACAATCTAATCCGTTTATATATTTACAACAAGTTCTTTGATAGATTCTTGCTATACTCTTTTTGTAATGTTATCCATTCAGTTACTCCGACTAATATCCGAAATCTCATATTAGTCAGCCAAACAATATAGGATTTGTAATATCAGTCGATTAAATCCCGACTTCTCAAAATCGCTCAATTTCAGTAATAACTTACACCATTTTTAATTTTTTGAGAAGAGCGTATCGCAGGAAGTTGTCGAGAGTGTATTTATTGAATCATCGACTCACTAAACGGACAGGGTACTTTGAGATAACGCGAATCGAAAGTGTTAAATGGCCCATTTACAGGACGGCCCCATTTCCCATCAAACCAGCCTTGAAGTGTATATTCCCTGTAATTGACTGTGGTGACGCGATAGATGGTGCCATCAGAAGTATTTTGAATGCATTCACCTTCTTTAAATTTGGCACAGCCAAGCAAAGATACGAATACAATTAAAAACAGCAATAGATACGACAGTCGCATTTTATTGACTCCTTCTTATTTGACTTGTAACTCCTTTACTTTAAGGTAGAAGCTACGCAGTAGAATTATCATTCATACTCGGCGTTATTATAGCAATTCTAACAAGTCTCTATTTCAGGAAGGACATATCGTTCAGACCCCTGCAGCAGTTCCTCAATCTCCTTGCGTATTCTCTCACTCGGTGGTATCTTCTTCATAGGCTTCGGTTTAATCTCCTTTCTTAAATTTCGCGATTTAATAAGGATAACCGAAGCCTTCGCTTTTTACAGGTATTTTAGGCCCTCACCCTGCGGTAGCATAAGGATTAGTTTAAATAATATTTTGAGCGGGTCGAAATTTAAACATTTAGTGTCTTGTAAACAACTTAAATTATGCAGTAAAAGGAGATTCAGTATGAAAAAAGTATTTTTATTGATTGCGATTAGCATTTTCCTGACTTTTTCATTAGCCATTAATTGTGCCCAGGCCGCAGACCAGATGATGGGAAAAGGCAGTATGATGAAAGGGGACGGCATGATGGGTAAAGACATGATGATGGAAAAGGGCAAAATGATGATGGACAAGGGCAAAATGATGAAAGAAGGCATGATGGAAAAGGATATGATGATGAAGGAAGGCGATATGATGATGAAACGCGGAAAGATGATGAAGAAAAGCGGCAACATGATGATGGACAAGGGCAAGATTATAAAAGAAGGCAAAATGGAAAAGGATATGATGATGAAGGAAGGCCAGGAAATGATGGATAATGCTCAAAAGATGAAATAAGAACGGATTATGTCTCTTAAAAAGATTGCCAATAAAAGGTTGAGACCTCTATTATTGCTTTAATGTCTTTTTAAAAAGACATTAAAAGATTTCGAGTAAGGCAGATTCTGATTTCGGGTGCCCGAAACCCACTTATTCAAAGCAGGAGGGGGAGACAATTAAAAAAGTCTTCCTCTCTAAATATTTTTCCCAGTCGATGAGGTTTCCATTTAAAATAGATTTGATATTTATTAGTCGCATGTATCGATTTTAAAGATTGAGAAAAGGGTGAATAAACAAGGTTATTTGCAAACGGGCCAAGTAACATGTCACGGTATGTCGGGGAATTCGGCACCCTGTCCAGGTAGCGGACAGGATGCCGAATTCAAAAAGGGTATACCATGGCCATCACAACGATTCAAGCATAATGGCAAGACAGTTTTAGATAGGCTTACAGGGCTGATATGGACACAAGATGCTAACCTTGCAGAGTTCCCCTTGTCTTGGCAGGAGGCATTGGATTATATCTCTATTATGAATCGTGAGAAAGCCTTTGGCTACTTTGATTGGCGCCTGCCAAACCGTCGTGAACTCCGCAGTCTCATGAGCTATCAGACACGAAAACCCACCTTGCCGGACGGCCACCCTTTTAGTAATGTTTTCCTTGGGTGGTATTGGACTTCCACGACTGCTGCTATAAATACTGCTTATGCATGGTATATACACATGGAAGGTGCTCGTACATTTTATGGTGGTAAAAAACAGTTCTTTTTATTATGGCCATGCTGTGGAGAAGGATATAATATTTTACCTGCTACCGGACAGATACAGTGTTATGACACAAGCGGACGTATTATCCCGTGCGTCGGAACCGGTCAAGACGGAGAGTTCCATTTCGGACGGGAGTGGCCTAAACCGCGTTTTAAAGTCTTTAATGAGTTCGTTATTGATCGTCTTACAGATTTATGCTGGGTCAGAAAAGCAGACCTTACAGATCGGATGGTGACATGGAACGAAGCCTTTGATGCTGTAGAAACATTAAATCAAAATTCAAAGGGAAAAGCCTTGTGGCGGCTTCCCAATATCAACGAACTGGAATCTCTGGTGGACTGCAGCAAGCATACCCCTGCACTGCCTGCCGGGCATCCATTCAAGGACGTTCAAGAGGGATATTGGTCTTCGACAACAAGCATGTTCGAACCTGACTGGGCATGGGCCTTATACCTTACCAAGGGAGCCATAGGGGTCGGACAGAAAAGTGGTGCTAATTTTTCTATATGGGCGGTGTGCGATGCTAATGAGATTAAGATTTAAAGTGGCCATATATTAATAATTACTCAAATCCACCGATAAACAACGCAATTGCATCATTTATAATCATTGCGAGCACCTGAAAGGTGCGCGGCAATCTTTATGAAAAAGAAAATGATTTAAATAGGGACACTTCCCATTTTCTTGACGTGAGGGTCAGCTATAGAAGGGGAAGTTATAAATGGAATCATGATGAAAATTGGGAAGTGTTCCTATTTATCTTCCAGGTTTATCCTCAGCAACTATTATAAAGGGTGTCGATAAAATAATAGTCATTAATAAAAAACTTATGAACAATTTCCTTAACATCGTAAAAGCCTCCCTATTAATATGGATTTGCGGTTATTATGTTGACAATTATATCAGGTTAACAAGGAGAGGACTACAGGAAGTATTAAGTATAAAAAGCTAACCCTTTGGGAAATTGGCAATATTTGGTTTAATGGACTTACCAAGCCAATCGATGCACTTTCCAATGTGACGCATATTAGCTAGGCCTTCTTTATCCGCAATCACTTCTCCTTTCTTTAGGCCATAGCCCATATTCCAGTAGGTTGAGCCAGGAAGGATCATCCTTGACATCTGGAACATATGGTTAATGGTGTCATAGACATGGGTGGCTCCTCCCCTTCTAACGGCCACAACGGCTGCCCCTATTTTCCCAGAAAAAGCGTGATTGTTAGCATAGGCTACATAACCTGCCCTTTCAATCAATGCCTTCAAATCTGCAGATATAGCTGCAAAATAGGTTGGGGAACCCAGAATCATAGCGTCAGCCTTTAGCATTTTTGAAAATATGTCATTAAATTTATCCGTTTTAACAGCACATTCATTGTCTTTGTTTTTAAAGCACTTCTCACAAGCAATACATCCGCGGATTGCCGTCCCGCCAACCTTAACAAGCTCGGTTTTCCAGCCGGCGGCATGTAGTTCACTGAGTACCTCATTAAGGAGTAATTCGGTATTTCCGCCTTTCCGTGGACTTCCGTTTATGGCTACTGCATACATAGTGACCTCCTTGTTTTTACTTATTTAAAACCCAACAATAATTATACGAAAATTATACGAAGTTCCCATTTACTACCGCTTAAGAGAAAGTGTAACACACGCGCGCTACGGGTTAAAAAATAATATTTAAGTAAATCAATCGTAACATTTCAGAGCATTTCGTTATTGCCCGATAATATCAGGAAATGCGAACTTCGTATAACATCGGAAATTTGTCCGTTATTGATTTCCAAGACTAACTGACGGTCTTCGAGGCTATTCCCTATGCGTTTCTTTCAGGAAGGACATCTCGTTCAGAATCTGCTATCCTTCCCTTATATATTCCTTTCAGTAATCTTTGGTTTCTCACCTTCCAAGCAATTCCAATACTACTTTGATTTCTCAGGCGGTGTGTTGCTCCAGGCCTCTTTTTTCACCCGCCATGTACCTTCCTTCCTGATCATCTCGATGGTACCGTATTGCTTCTCTTTTTCGAGAGTGCCGGTAACATACAGCACTGCCCTGTCTTTCTCGACGAACCCCTTTGATATTTTTGTGTCCTTGGGAGTGAGCGCCGCCATGAATTCTATTCCTGCTTTGAGTTCTTCGTCGGTGTACTGAAAGCCCTCATCAGGAGAAGGTGCCAGCTTTTTAATGGTTTCGATATCTTTCTTGTGGACGGCCCTCACAAATTTCATATAGGCCTTGCCGGGCTCTCCGCCGTCAGGGGGCAAGGCATTCCCTGTTTGTGCATTCGGGAGCGGCTCGGGAATCTTTGCCTCGCGGACCAGAGCGGCGAATGTTACCTCAACCTCATAGGTATGATCGAATATCTTCTCTGCCTTTTCTGTCTTGAATGATCCCGAGACACGCTCCTTGTTGAATTCCTTTGGAACAAAGCCGGATGTTGTTATTCCGGACATCTGGAGTTGTTGCCCGTTGAGGGAAGGGTGATCCGAAACCTCTGTGATCGGCTTTTGCTGGTCGTTGATTTCGAAATATACCCATCCCTGCTGCCTCAGTCCAACGTTCCTCAGATCCTCTACATCCTTGAATGCTTCGTCTGGAACGGGCTTTTCGGTGAGGAGAACGGCGATATCGGTTTTCTCCTCTTCAAAAGTGTTCGGCTGTGCCATTGCGTAGGCATAATGAAGCTTCAGGGGTGTGCCATCAATTGAAATAGCGCCCGAAGCTGTTCCCGGCTTCAATTCACCGGCATGCGCTCCGGTAACTTGTCCTGGAAGCAAAGAGAAAACCAGCAACACTGCCGCGAAGAAAAGGGAATCCCTGAATAAATTCTTGCTGTTTTTCCCCCTCCGCTTTTCACACTTTCTCTTGCAGTCTTTCTGAGCCATATCTGGTTCCCCTATCTGGCCTTGAATATCACGGCGGCTATATCATCAATAATGATGAGCGCGTCATAATACTCTTTCCCGCGAAGTTCTTTGAGAAGAATGGATTGGGAGCCGACTTCAGCGAGTTTTCCTGCAAGTTGATCACCTGATTTCAAATGTATTTCGATTGTCTTTCCTTTAAACTGCAGAAGGTTTGTGTGTAAAGAGCTGTCCTTGCCGAATTGAAACCCGCTCTCTTCTGAAAAAGCAAGCGGTGCAATTGAGAGGGCCATCACAGTCATAACAACAAAGAACGCGATAGCCCTGGTTTTCCCCCCGGAAATCTTCAGTGATTTTTTCATAACCGGTCCTCCTTCATATGATTCGCTTCTCGACTAAACAGAATTCTATCAAATTTATACGAAGAGAACTACAGAAGAAGTTATTGTAGAAGCAATGGGGGCGGTACTATTTAATGGAGCTCGTCCCCTTCAGTATTTCTTGCACTCCTAAAGATGGCACCATCACAAATTCACGGGTTCGCTATGGTTAAAAATATGAATAGGTTCTCTCTGCAAGGAGCTTCGTGAAGACGATGGAAGAGTTTTGTGATACAATGGTGCTTAATATGAGCAAGGTATAGTGCAATAGCAGAAAAAGAAAGGAGACCGTATGATCCCAACCCTTGTGACTTTTGGAATCCTCATCGCGCTTATTTCCTATGTGGTAGTGCTTTACAACAAGCTCGTACGTTTCAGGAATACCGTACAGTCGTCGTGGTCGGATATCGACGTACAGCTGAAAAAGAGATATGACCTGGTGCCGAACCTCGTTGAGACAGTAAAGGGGTATGCTACTCACGAAAAAACTACCTTTGAGAATGTAACAAAAGCACGATCAATGGCCATGCATGCAGCAACCCCTGCTGACAAGGCCAAGGCGGAGAATTTTTTATCCGAAACCCTGAAGAGTCTTTTTGCCCTTGCTGAAGCATATCCCGACCTCAAGGCGAACGCGAACTTCATGCAGCTTCAGACCCAGTTGAAGGAACTCGAGGACAACATTGAATATGCGAGACGATACTATAACGCCGTAGTCAGGGACTTCAATATTACGATAGAATCATTTCCGTCAAATCTTGTCGCATCTGCCTTTAGTTTCAAACAGGCTGAATTCTTTGAGCTGGAGTCCCCGGAGGTGGAGAGAAAGCCGGTAAAGGTCAGCTTCTGATGCGCAAGAGAATCCTGCCGCTCTTGGTCTTCTTTATCGCAGGATTGTGCTCCGGTACTCCTCTGTCGGCTCAGGACTTTACCATAAATGCATTCCGTGCCGATATTACCGTACACGAAGATGCCGAACTCACGGTGCAGGAAGCCATTGAAGTAGAGTTCCAGAGGCCAAAACACGGTATCTACCGGGAGATTCCTTTTCGCTATGAGGACGAGCGAGGCGTTGTAGTCACTGCACCGATCTCCGTCTATTCCGTAACAGGCCCATCAGGGAGAGACGTGCCATACCGTGTGACGAGCAAGGGAAATGTTGTGAACATCAGGATCGGTGACCCAGACTCATATGTTGAGCGGCACCAGATTTACCTGATCTCCTATAGGGTAAAGAATGCGGTTCTCTTCTTCGAAGACCACGATGAACTTTTCTGGAACGTGACCGGGAACTATTGGTGGGCTCCGATCCATGAAGCATCAGCCAGGGTGACTCTTGCCGTGAAAAACAAAAGCGAAAACCTGTGGGCTGCATGCTATACCGGTGCGCCTGGTTCCAAAGAGTCGGCATGTGAGTATGAGGTATTGCAGAATTCCGGTGAATTCACTACGACGAGAAACCTGTCTTCCAAAGAAGGCCTGACCATAGCGTTCGGGTGGGACAAGGGCCTTGTTGTCCCGCCGTCTGCCTGGAGCAAATTCCTGTGGGAGCTGAATATAAGGGAAAACTGGGTGTTTATGATCCCCATCGTTTCTCTCCTGGTGATGGTTGGCCTATGGCGTTCAAGGGGAAGAGATCCCAGGGTGAGAGAGTCCGTCACGGTTATGTATGAGCCGCCCCAACACAAGAATGTTCCTTTAACCCCCGGAGAAGTGGGGGCGATGGTGGACGAAAAGCTCGATCCGAGGGACATTACTTCGACTATCGTCGGACTTGCGGTGAAGGGATTCATCGCGATCGAGGAGACAAAGACCGAAGGACTGATCTTCGATTCAACCGATTATTATCTGAAGCGGATAAAAGAACCTGACGAGAGCCTCACCCCTTTTGAACGCGTGCTCATGACAAGCATCTTTACGTCTGAACTGCCGGTGCCCGGAAGGATGATATCGGAACTCAAAAACAATTTCTACAAAAACCTCGATCTTCTGAAAAGCACACTTTACGGGGAGCTGGTGAACAAAAAATATTTCCTTGTCAGCCCTGACAAGGTCAGAAAGGTCTATCTCATTGCAGGGGGTGTGCTGATTATTTTCAGTATTTTTGTGCTCACCTGGCTTGTGCAATCGCCAAAGGGTGTAGTCGCCGGGTTCCTTGCAGGGCTTCCTGTTTTTGCCTTTGCCAGGATAATGCCCGCAAAAACAAGATCTGGTGCAGTTGCCTATATGAAGATTCTCGGATTCCAGGAATTTCTGGGCAGAGCAGAAAAGGACAAACTGGAGAGAATGGGAGACAAGGAGCTCTTCTCCAAATTCCTGCCCTATGCGATTGCGCTCGATGTTGTCGATAACTGGGCTAAGGCTTTCGAGGGGATTTATCAGGAACCGCCTCAATGGTATGCGTCACATGCCGGCATGAGAACATTCAATCCTTATGTTTTTTCCCGCTCGATAAGCTCGGCAACCTCGAGTCTGGCTTCTGCCATGTATGCAGCGCCGAGAGGAAGCGGGATCAGTGGCAGCGGGGGGGGTGGCGGCGGAGGGTTCTCAGGCGGCGGTTTCGGAGGAGGAGGTGGGGGGAGTTGGTAAATAGTTTCTTGCCTGTGAAGAATTCTTTTTTTGGCAATTTTTTTGTTGTGATAGGGTCAAAATACGGTATAATTGACTGAGAAGACCACGGGTGACAGGTGAATGAAGACGGACAGCAAGAAGACTGAGCGCTTGAGGCATATCACCGCCGTAATTGCGGTTTTCGTGACACTCTATTATTTATACTGGAGGGTTACCTACACATTTAATCCGGAAGCACTCTTTTTTTCATGGGCACTCTACGGTGCCGAGGTTTTTGGCGCGGTTACCACATTCCTCTTCTATTTCACCGTTTGGAAACCATTGCAGCGTACCCCTCCCGAGTCTCTTACAGGCCGTACGGTTGATGTCTTAATACCGACTAAAAACGAACCTCTCCATATCCTCAGGAAGACACTTCTTGCGTGCAATGACATGAAATACCCTCATCGGACCATTGTGCTTGATGACAGCGACCGCCCCGAAGTCAAAGCACTCTGCGAAGAATTGGCATGCGAATATCTGGCTCGGGGAACGAATGAGCATGCGAAAGCAGGCAATCTTAATTTCGGCCTTCAGCATTCAAAAGGAGAATTTGTTGCCGTGCTCGATGCCGATCATGTCCCCCTGCCACATTTTATCGACCGTCTTATCGGTTATTTCAAAGATGAAAAAGTCGGCTTTGTCCAGGCGCCCCAGGAATTCTACAATATCGATTCTTTCCAGCACAGGACTGACCGGAAGAAGAAGACGATTTGGGGAGAACAGTATCTCTTTTTCTCCTTGATTCAGCCGGGCAGAGATTACTGGAATGCAGCATATTTTGTCGGCAGTTGTGCGATTATCCGCAGAAAAGCCCTCGATGATATCGGCGGATTTGCCCTCGGTTCAATTACCGAGGATATGCTTACCTCCATACGTCTGCATGCAAAAAAATGGTCATCGGTGTACCACAATGAGAATCTTGCCTTTGGTATTGCAGCGGACACGCTGAATCCCTTTCAACTTCAGCGTCAGCGCTGGGGTATAGGAAGCTGGCAGGTGTTCATGAAAGCAAACCCCCTCTTTACGAGAGGACTCAGCATTCCGCAGCGTCTGGCATATCTCGGATCGATGATCTATCCGTTGGAAGGGATACAGAAAATAATTTTTTATGCTACCCCCCCGGTAGCCCTTTTCAGTGGGGTGCTCCCGATGCAGGCCCTTGACGTGAACTATCTTATGCATTTCATCCCCTATTTTGCCATTTCAACCTTTGCGTTCAATGAGATGGCAAGAGGGTTTGGCGGACATATCATGCTTGAACAGTTCAGTATGGGGAAATTTTTCACCTATCTGAAAACTCTTGTGATACCGTTTGTCCCGAAAAAGGGCAAGGTGTTCAAAGTTACCCCCAAGCAGCAGGAAGGATTTACTCCCTATACCCTGATCATTCCGCAGTTCGCAGTCCTCATCGCAAGTATCGTGGCCATTGGATGGGCTCTCCTGCAGCTGCTTGCAAGAATGCGTGAAGACAGTTTTGTGGTAGCGGTGAATTGTTTCTGGGCACTCTATAACAGCGGACTTGCCCTTGCCATTATCCAGTATGATTACAAGAAGCTGTTTCAGAGGAGATCGAGATTCCGTGTGCCGGACACCATGCCGGCTGCGTATCAGTCGGCACAGGCTGAAAAACCTGTGCGCCGGCTTGCGGTAGCAGAAAATATCACGGAAGAAGGCCTGTCATTGGTTGCGATCGGGCAGGTACCGATAGGACATAAACTGATGATTGAACTCATGCTCCCCGGGAAATCTCTCAACGTCGAATCTTTTGTTGTCCAGGAACGAAGTATTACTATTGAAGAGTATCCTGTTTCAACCCTGGGTCTCCGGTTTGGTGATGTCCCCCAGGAAACCAGAGACGAGTTGTCCCGCTATATTCATGAATCGGCGGTCTCTAAATTCCTGAAGGAATATTCAACAAAATACAAGACCTATTTCGAGAAAAGGTTCCTGGCAAAACGCCATTTTCATGATCGTGCATACAGGGCACTTGCCTATCTGCCGGTTCAGGTCCTGAATAACGGAGCACAGCCGGCGGTGGCGGTTATGCGGGATATTTCAGAAACAGGACTCCTCCTCGCCGCGAGAGCATCCATGCCTGCCGGGTCGCCAATCACCATGGAAGTTGTACTCGGAAGAAACAGGGTCCCGCTCAAAGGGAACGTTGTGAGAGAGTTTTCCCATGGTACTGAGACGTATCCTGAATACCTGTTAGGCATACAGTTCGACAATTCATCATCTCAGGATATTGCTTCTCTCCTGAAGATTGCGGAGAAAATAGGCGATTTCGTATTTGAATGACGATTAACAGGCTCGACAACAGCCGCCTTCTCCTGATCATTCTTGCCTATGGTCTTCTTGCGATGAGCTGGAATTTAAATTTTAACTCTGTTTACCACGATGAAGCGTTGAATATTTTAATGGGCCGCGATATTCTGTTAGGACGAAATTGTCCCGGTTGTCCTCAAAATACCGGCTCCGTGCTCATACAACCTATCTTTGCGTCTCTTGGGGACGCAATCGGGGGACTCCACGGTGCTCGTGCCGTAAGTATTCCTTTTGGGCTTGGGCTTACTTATATTATTTACCTGATTTCTCGCAACTTATTTTCTGAACGAATCGGTTTTTTTTCAGCGCTAATATTCCTTTTCTCCGGTACAACCTTATACCTTTCGAAATTGGCGACCTATGATATAGTTTCTGCCTTTTTCCTCGGGCTTTCTTTGCTCCTTATCATATTATCAAGACAAAAAAAGTCTTTTCTATGGCTTGTATTCGGCTCGGTATCGCTTTTTCTATCTGTCATGACCAAATATGTGGCAGCTGTGTATATACTTCCATTCTTATTATTTGTATTCTGGCGACAAAATACTTTCAGAGTATTAATATTTTTTGTTGCGCCTCTTGTAGTCTTGATCACCGTTTATGGCATCTTTGCAATCTATCCAGTCAGAGAAGCACTTCTCGGCAGTTCGACTTCTGTCTATCATCAGAGTCAAGTGCCATTTACCATGCTGAGTAGCTGGACATTTCGATGGATTGCAATGCCATATCTTCTCGCCATATTTGGCATTTTTCATAAGGAAAGAGGAAAAATCGCATTGCTCCTTATCGCGTTATCCGCTCCGATAATTTTGCTTCATCTTATATCAGGCGTTGAGCAGTCGGTCAATAAAAATGTAATCTTTGCAATTTTAGTGTTGACACCCGCATCTGCATTAGGGGTTGAACAAATGGGGCGTCTTTTTTCTTCTAATATGGCGAGTACATGGGTTAAACCGTTCTTTATAACTGTTGTTTTCGCTATCATCTGGGCTTTTGGAATCCATGAACTCAGGTGGCTCGAGCATCAGTATCCGGATATGACACCAGTAATTGATTTTTTTGAGAAAAATGGATATAACGGTATGACTGTGACAATAGACTCTGATTTTGGAGACGCAGTGTATACGTATAGCCTTTCATCGGTGTATTCTAATGCTGTATTTTTTTCGATACAAGACCTTGAAAAAAAATTGCCATCAGGCACCAAACCGGATTTTATTATACTGGATGAGTTTTATGGTAAAAATTATTTCAATGAAATTGCTAAACAGTACATAAAATATAACTATAACTTAATCAAAGTTTTTCATTTGCGTTTGTCTTGGGGCATTCAAAGCGTACAAATATTTCAGAGGAGGGAATTATGAACAAAAGTCTGTCAGTCATTCTTTTGTTAGTTGTCTGCCTTTTAGTACCAAATCTCGTGTATTCTATCGAGGGATTTCCTGGTTCAACATGGGGTGAGCTGAGGTGGGAGTTTCCTCAAGAAAACGCCAGTCAGGAGAATCTGATTTTACAGGGATGGATTGAACAGGGTATCGATTGGACCAAATGGGGGAACCTGCGGCTTAACACTTACGCAACTATACGCTATAAGTGGGATACAGAAGAACTTGATTACAATAATTCTTTAGGCCCCGGAATAGGTGTTGCTCTTGCTAATATCTGGCCTCAGGGTGATAATATTAAAGTAGGTGTTGAGTATATTTGGGACAGGTTTTACAAGTCACACAGAACTGAAGAAAAAGCGGTTCTTTTCATGAAATGGTATGGGTGGTGGGATCTGAAAAGACGCTAATATATCGGTAAGTTATTCGAGTCAGCTGTTCAAGGTAAACGCTTTTGGCTAATTTCATAACCATTCTGCGCCTGCTGCTCCTTTTCGGCATATTTCTTATCCTGGATTCCAGCGGTCTGTACGGACATCTCCTGGCGTTTTTTTTGACGATTGTTGTCATCGTGCTTGATGCAGTAGATGGGATAGTGGCACGCTGGCGTAAGGAAACATCAGAGTTCGGCAGTGTGCTGGACATCGTTGTTGACCGGATTGTTGAAAACTGTTTCTGGATCTATTTTGCAGCACGCGGGGTCATTTCCGTCTGGATCCCTTTTCTTATTATCAGCAGGGGGTTCTTCACCGATGGAATCAGGTCGATCGCTCTGTCGAAAGGTATGACCGCTTTCGGAGAAAAGTCCCTCCAGAAGTCAGCACTCGGGAAGGCAGTGGTTAGTTCAAGGTTCAGCAGAGGATTCTATGGATTGAGCAAAATACTGGCTTTCCTTTCACTCATTACCCTTCAGATGCTGGCTCTGCCTGAAGCGGAATCTCTCGTGGCAGATGCTGTGCGAAATGCCGTGATAGTCTCGTGTTATGGAGTGGTCTATTTTACGGTCGCTTACTGCATAATAAGAGGCATTCCTGTTTTCCTTGACAGCAAGTCATTCTTATCCAGAGCAAAAAATTAGTGCATACAAATGGATAACCCCGAGACAGAGGACTCCGAGGGCATGGTCGTTTTCGACCTGGATGGCACTCTTACGGTCGGGAAATCGGTTGAAAGCGCTTTCTTTCGCTATCTGCTCAAATACCGCAGGATCAGACCGGCGAATCTTTTTGCTATGGTCCTTTACTACCTGAAGAATATATGGAGAGACCCTGTGAAAGCAAGAAAGCGTAACAAGATATATTTGCAAAACACCGCCGTGCAGGAAGTCAGTGAATGGATTGCAGCATTTATTCAGGAGCAGGGTGACACGCTGTTCATCCCTCATATGATTGAACTTGTCAGGTCTCATAAGAATCAGGGACAAAAGCTGATATTAATAACAGGAGCTCCGGAGATTCTGGTACAGGCGCTGCCGATAATATCGTTATTCGATTCCCTCCATGCGACAAAACTCGAGGCCTTTCATGACAGATATACCGGGCAGATTGACGGTGTGCATTATTATGGGAAGGTGAAAGCTGACTTAGTCAAACGTATAGCAGCTGAATCAAAGACGGATCTGCAGAAGTCTTTTTGTTATGCTGACGCGGACGAAGACAGGGAAATGATGAGCCTTTTCGGTAACCCCGTGGCCGTGTCGCCGGAAAAGCAGTTACGAAGAGTTGCACTCGAGAAAGACTGGAAAATTATCGGATAGAAGCCTCAGCTTTTTCTGAAAACTTTCTGCATTACCTCGGGGAATTTCTTCTTGAATTCCGGATATTCCCTCCCGAGAAAAAGCTTTAACCCCTTGATTTCCTTTTTCAGGTCATCCATCTCCTGCAACGCCTTGTTCATGGTTTCCAGCTTGTCGGTTACTGTTTCGATCTCTTTCTCGATGAGCTTGATTTTTTCTTTCACCGGTATTTCCTGCTTCAACTCTCCCTCCATTGATGCAACAGACTCAGAATTTTCAAAGCCGTGATACGATTCCTCACCAGCGTGGTTATTATACTACAATAGCTTTTTTTACGCCTTACCGGAAGGGCAACCCTTTCTGAAGCATCCCCATGGCTTATCACAGGGGCTACGGCTCTCTACGGGAGAATGCCGGGATGTGTCCGTGTCCCGCTTGCCCTATCAGCTGTACTTTGCGCGGGCCCTTTTTTTCTGTTTTGTCTTTTGTTTCCTGATTTTCAACCTTGTCTTTTCGTATGCTCCGGACCCTCCTGAAAAGTTTTCCATGCGCTTTACCAGTTCCCTCCGTGCCAAAAAACGGTTGATGGACTGACTCCGGTCCTTCATACATTTCACTTCGATCCCGGTCGGGATGTGTTTCAGATAGACACAGGTTGCAGTTTTATTGACGTTCTGACCTCCATGCCCGGATGATCGAACGAACTTCTCTTCAATATCCTTTTCCAGGACGCCGAGTGCATCCATCCTCTCTCTCAGCCATCTGTTCTTGTCTTCACTGACTGCAAACGCAGGCATTCCCTGTCCCCCTGATCCCTGACACTACTCAAAAGTCCTTCCGGATATTATAATAAAACAGATGACCGAGATCATTACCATACTGCCAAATACGTTCATCCCTCTTTTTGTTGCGATGAATGTATTCCTCCTTCTCCCGATTTTTGTCTCCATGACTGAAACCATATCGAAGATCAGGAGGCGGGAAGTTATCCGGGATTCTATCGTTACCGCCCTGATCGTGAGCATCATGTTCGTAGCCTTGGGAGAGGCTATCTTCAGGATACTGGGGATTACCGGGGACGATTTCAAGATTGCCGGAGGAATCGTGCTCCTGATCTTTGCGGTCCGTGATCTCACCCTTCGGATGGAGGGGAGGTCAAAGCCGGATCTGAACGTGGGGGTAGTTCCTATTGGTGTTCCCCTAATTGTGGGTCCGGCAGTGCTTACGAATATCCTCATCCTTGTCGAACACTACGGCATTATCCCAACGGTCATTTCACTCGTGCTTAACCTGTTTATTGTCTGGATTTCGCTCGTGAATGCAGAGCGGATCATGCATTTCTTCGGAAAGGGCGGAGTTACCGGCATAGGGAAGGTGATGGCGCTGCTCCTGGCTGCGATTGCAGTAATGATGATGCGCATCGGGATCGAGAATATCATTCGCCAGAATCTCTAAAAAGGAAAGGAGCCGGGAGTATGCGTATCGGAATCTTGTCGGACACCCATGACAATTTAGTCCCCACACGCAAGGCGATCGAGCTTTTCAACCGCAGCGGGGTCGAGCATGTGATCCATGCGGGGGATTACACATCACCGTTTACCCTGAAGTTATTCAATGAACTCACCTGTCCCTTTACCGGTGTTTTCGGGAACAATGACGGCGACAAACTCCTTCTCCAGGAACGGGCAGGGGGGAACATCCACAATCAGCCCTATATCTTTACCCTTGCGAACCGAAAGATCGTTGTCATGCATGAGCACCATGTTGTTGAGGCGCTCGGGGACAGCGGCCATTTTGATCTGGTTGTGTACGGGCATACCCATTCTGCTGAGTTGAGAAAGAGGAAAGATACGCTCATTGTCAATCCCGGGGAAGTGGGAACATGGCTCTACGGGACTTCTACTGTTGCGCTGGTTGATCTGAACACCATGGAAGGAGAGATTATTGATCTTTAGTCTGACCCTGCGTCTGCATATTGCCTGAGGAACCCTGTGTTCAGGCGTATCAACTTGTTGTTGAGTACGCTGATCTCATTCTCCTTTTGCAGTTTATCCATTGAACGTGTCACCGATTCACGGGTCAGTCCTGTCATGTCTGCAATATCCTGATGGGTAAGCTTGAGCTCCATAAGAATGCCTTCCGGAGTTTTTTTGCCGTATTCATGGGAAAGCATCAGCAGGAGGAGGATTATTTTCTGTGAAGCATGTTTTGCATTCAGCATGCGTATTTTTTCCCAGGACTCGCGGATACGCGCACAGAGGATATGGAGTATTTTTTCGAGCACGGGAGGCCTTTGGGCGAGGAAGGAATAAAATGCTTTTTTCGAGATGATCGAGATGAGGGAGTCTTCTATTGCCGATACAGTCGCGGGAGTCGTCTTTCCGTCGATTAACGATAATTCGCCAAAAAACTCGTTGGTCTGATGAAGAGCGAGGATTATCTCTTTCCCCTCCTCGGTCGTCTTGTAGGCTTTCACTTTTCCGAAAAGAATGATGTACATGAATCCTCCGGTGTCTTCTTCGCGGAGGATGACCTCATTCTTTTTGAATTCCTCGATGACTATATCACCGGATATTCCCTGAAGCTCTTCATCGGTCATTGAGGAGAAAAGGTCTATTCGTCTCAGGAATTCGAGTTTGATATTTTCCGTATTTTCCATGGGAAATGTTTCCCCGGACTATTGCCGGCAAAGGTCATCTGAACGGGAAGCAGGCCGGCTATTTCATTACCGCGCCGCTTCCTGCCGAGGTGACCATCTGTGCATATCGGGACAGATAGCCTTTTGTTATTTTGGGTTTCATCGGCTTCCATTTCCTGAAACGGGTCTTTATCTCCCCTGAAGAGACAAGCAGTTCGATCTTCCTGTGCGGGATATCAATCCGGATCCTGTCTCCGTTTCTTACAATGGCAATGGTACCGCCTTCCATAGCCTCGGGTGAAATGTGCCCGATGCACGGACCCCGCGTTCCCCCGGAAAATCTTCCGTCCGTGATCAGCGCAACGGATTCGCTCAGTCCCATGCCAGCGATAGCAGAAGTCGGAGAGAGCATCTCCCGCATGCCGGGGCCGCCTTTTGGCCCCTCATATCTGATCACAACAACGTCTCCCGGCTTGATCTTGCCTTTGAGAATTGCCCTCATGCCTTCCTCTTCGGAATTGAAAACCTTTGCCCTGCCTTCAAACTGCATCATGGCGCTGCTGACGGCAGACTGTTTTACCACTGCGCCGTCCGGGGCAAGGTTGCCGCGCAGTATCGCGATCCCCCCCTCTTTGTGATACGGGTTGTTCAGGGGCCGGATGACATTTTCATCCACAACGTCTGCAGCATCGATGATCTCAAAGACCTTTTTCCCGCTGACGGTCAGGTTGTTATGCAGATTCTTCCTGAGCCTTTTCATCACAGCCGGGATGCCGCCGGCCCAGTCAAGATCCTCGAGATAATGTTCGCCTCCCGGAAGCATGTTCGCCATATGAGGTGTTTTCTTTCCGAGGACATCAAATATTTCGAGTTGCAGGTCCACTCCAGCATCATGGGCAATTGCCGGGATGTGGAGTACCGTATTCGTCGACCCCCCGAGCGCGAGATCAACCATGACCGCATTCTCGAAGGATTTTTTTGTCATGATCATCCGGGGCGTGATGTTCTCCTGAATCAGATCAACGATTCTCAGTCCGCTCTCAAACGCAATCCTCCGCTTGTCGGCAGAGATTGCAAGCGCAGTCGCGCAGCGGGGGAGACTCATCCCGATCGCCTCGGTAACACACGCCATGGTATTTGCGGTATACATCCCCTGGCAGGAGCCCGCACCCGGGCAGGCACACATTTCGAGCGATTTCAGTTCGTCTTCCCCGATCAGACCCTGTTTGTATTTCCCGATTGCTTCAAAGGTATCATTCACGAGAGAAAGCCGTCTTCCCTTCAGGCGGCCTGAAAGCATGGGGCCCGCGGTAACAACAATCGAGGGGATATCCAGCCGGGCGGCTGCCATAAGCATGCCGGGGGTAATCTTGTCGCAGTTGGTGAGCAGCACAAGACCGTCAAACTGATGCGCCTGGGTAATGGATTCGACCATATCGGCAATCAATTCACGGGAGGGAAGGGAATAATGCATGCCCGCATGTCCCATCGCAATCCCGTCACAAATGCCCGGTATCCCGAAAAAGAAAGGATACCCTCCTGCGGTATGGATACCCTTTTCGATAAACCGTTCGAGATCACGCATGCCGATATGTCCCGGAATGATGTCCGTGAAACTGGTCGCAACACCGATAAACGGTTTCTGCATTTCGCTTTTGCAGATGCCGGTGGCATAGAGCAGCGCCCGGTGGGGTGCACGTTCAAGCCCTTCTTTGATACTATCACTTCTCATACCCATACTCCTCCCTGATAGTCTTGATTAGGCGATAGACACTGAATAGAGACAAACCGGAGGACACGGCGATAAGGGGAACCTCCCGGAGAGGAATGCCGACAAACGCGCATTGTTCGGAAGCTGATGCCCCCGCGGTTTTTATTTTTAATTTGTTCTGTTTGTTTTTTTATATTCTCTTACGAGTTCCGCCATTCTGTCTTTCCTGAGGAGTTTCAGTTTCTGTATCCTTTTCCTCTCGAGTTCTTCTTCAGGAGAGAGATAGCGTTTTGTATCCATTTCTGCAAGTTGTGAGTCAAGATTCCTGTGCTCTTCGCTCAGTTTTCTGAATTCTTCATTCTCTCTCTTCAGAGCTTCCACGATCTCAGTTTCCTTCAAATTTCCCTCCTTGTTTGTGAAGATTCCTGTGCCATAACCCGGAAGACACAATATGACCACTTTCCCTGCTAATGATGTTCTTCCCTGATACGCATTGCCAGTGCATATGAATTCTCTATACAGTCGTTTACCCCGATGCCGCGATAGGCGTTCCCAGTGATATATATCCCCTTCAATCTTTTCACAATTTCATCGATTCTTGCAAGTTTTTTTTCGTGTCCCCGCTCATACTGTGGTATTCCCTTTTCATGGGTATATACCTGCGCAAAATCCGGCTGGACATCAATCCCCATGATATCTTTCAGCTCTCCCGTGACGAGATCGATCAGCTTGTCTCTTCCCATGAGTGCGAGGTCCGACATCCTTGCTCCACCAAGCATGGTCCTGAGCAGTACAAAGCCCTCAGGAGCCCTGTTCGGGAAGATGCTCGAATCCCAGAGCGTCCCGAGTATTTTCCTCCCTTCGCGGTTCGGCACAAGAAACCCGAACCCGTCTAGGGGATGCCTGATTCTGGCGCGTCTATACCCAAAACAGACTACTGAAACCGCCGGGTAGGATATTTCGCCGAGAACAGAGGCGAGGTTCTTATCCAGCGGCTTGACTATCCTCATTGCTTCATGGGCAGGTGAGGCAATGACTACAATATCCGCGTCGAGGGATTCGCCGTCCGAACAGTGGACCGTAACCCTGGTATTTATTCTGTCTACGGAGACTACTTTCGTTGTGGTCCTGAGTGCGTCGCCGAGAAATGTGGTGAGCGCCTGAATCATTGACTCCATGCCGTCATAGAATGAAGTGAGGATGCCGCCCGGGCCGGCGCCAACCTTTTTCCCGGTTTTTTTCGCCTCTCTCTGCATTTTGATCATGCCCTTTATGAGGCTGCCATACTTCTGTTCGAGATTATATACTTTGAGGAAACAGCTCTTGAGACTCATGGCATGAGGGTCTCCGGCATAGATACCGGAAGCCATCGGATCAATGAGTTTCTCATACGCCTCCCGGCCGAGCCTCCTTCTCGCAAATTCAGCAAGCGTTTCCTCCTCTGCTGTTCCCTTTGGCACGAACATCTCACCGAGAATTCTCAGGCGTCCTGAAAGGCTCAGGAGATTCGAGGTGAAGAACGCAACCGGTGATTCAGGCAACCGGTGAAGGAAACCATCTGAAAAAATAAATCTTTTCCTCGCGTTATCGCTGCTTCGGAGCGGAGAGAGCGAGAGTTTTTCGGCCAGACCGAGAGTTCTGGGTCGATTGTCCAGGAACCCGTTTACGCCTCCTTCACAGAGAAAACCGTCTGCCCGGTCGGTCCATATCTTGCCGCCTGCTTTTTTTTCGGATTCCAGGACGGTAATATCAAACGCGGGGTCTTGTTCACGTAAAAAATATGCGAGAGAGAGGCCGGAAATTCCGCCGCCGATGATTAGTACTTTCATAATTTACAGTACAATAATACCATAAAAAATCGACAATATTACACCTGACAATCTGTTTGAACTCAGCTATAATACTTCATGCCATACGCGGCAATTCTGGCAAGTATCGCTTAAGGTCTGGAGATATCTTTATGGCGCATGCTTGGCCTGCCGGAAAGGTGTTGCTTGATAAGAGATAGGATATGAAACTATCCCTGCATCCTGGAATATATTGTGTCGTCGTATTCCTTCAGTTTTCGGTATTGTGCGCTGTTCTGACTCCTGATCAGGACACAACCGTTATCTCCGGGCCCTGTATCGTTCACGATGAATCGGATCTGATTCACCTGAAATGGCGTGACCTTGGCAAGGATGTTGTATACCACTTCCAGATGTCAACGGACAAGGACTTTACGCAATTACTCGTCGACCAGTGCTCCACCAGACCAGAGATAAGCATCCCCTATCCTGAAGCGTCCGGCCAATACTATGTGAGAACGAAACCCATATTCCCTGATGGTGGGGAAGGCTCGTTTTCGCTGCCGCAGCGATATAGGATCAAATCCGCTCTGCAGCCTTCCCGTATCATTGAGCCCCGGGAGATACGAGAGTACCGGGGTGTCTTCAATCTCACCATACGATGGGACAGGGTGCCCCGTGCCTCCGGATATCATGTGCTGCTTGCGCGTGACAGGGCCTTTGAGTGTCTTATTCGCGATGCAGCGAATGTACCCGATACCGTTCTCGATATCAAACATCTCGATTATGGAACATACTTTCTGAAAATCAGTACCATAGCAAGGGATGGTACTGAAGGAGTTTTTTCTGATGTCCGTCGGTTTGTCATTGCGCCTCCTCGTCCAGGATCTTCCCGGTAATCATGGTCTGGAAAAATTGGGGACGCCGGAATTATCATGAGGAAGGTATGGACAACATTGAATCAGGGATGGGTGACCTATTGTGCGCAACGGAAACCGGTATGGATGAACCTGTCCTCAGGGTGAAGCCAGTACCGGTATGAGCTCCGCACCACAATTTCTCCATAGCTGTCATACCATGAACCGCCGCGCAGTACTTTAAAATCCCCTTCGGTTGGGATTGCAGCAGGACAATGGCTGCAGGCATCTTCCTGTTTGCAGGGCAAACAGGGGTTGTCTTCACCTTCAGGGCAGTCTTTGCAGTAGTGCCTTTGATACCATGTGTCAACCCATTCCCATACGTTTCCCGCCATATTGAATGCTCCGTAGTAAGAAGTCCCGCCCGGGAGAGCATCCACAGGGACCATGACATTCAGGCCTTTGTCGTTCCATGTCTGGTTGAACCGTGCCTTTGATCCATCCGGCATACTGTTCCCCCATGGGTAGGTGCGCTTATCATCTCCTCTGGCTGTTTTTTCCCATTCGGCCTCTGTGGGGAGACGTTTCCCTCTCCATTGACAGTAGGCGAACGCACCATACCACGATACATTGTTAGCCGGAAAATTTGCATATCCCTCTCTGGGAAGGTACAATTCAGAAGTATCTTCTCCCTCGGGGTGCTTGCCTTGCAGAGAAGTTGCTCTTATAATTGTAGAATAAGGATCATGGGAAAAAAATATCTCCTTGGGGTTTCCTCTGCTGTTCAAAAACTCTGCAAACTGATCCGCAGAAACTTCATGCCTGTCGATTTCGAAAGTATCTACATATACCTCATGCAATGGTTGCTCATTATCCTCCCCGTCAGCGGAACCCATAGTGAACCAGCCTTGGGGTATCGTGATCATACCCGGAGTTTTCTGTATTCCGGCATGTTGGGTATGAGCGCAGGCATAAAGAGTGAAGAGAATAACCATGGCGAATATGCGGAACAAACGGGACATCATATCTCCATAGTATGCAAGACAACAGAACAAGTCAAATGCGTATTATGGTTGGGTATCGAAGGAAAGATCGATTGATGGCCATACGATCTGTTTTTGCTTTTTTCTTCATCACGTTCTTCCTGGTCCCTTTTGTCCAGGCATATGAGGAGCCGATGCTCTCTATAACTGTTCGGGAAGGTGATACGCTTATCGGTATCTGCCTGCAATATCTTGAAGAACCCGGTCGCTGGCGGGAGGTCGCCCGAGTCAACCAGTTGAGGGATCCCGACCGTATCAATCCCGATCAGACGATTGTAATTCCAGCCCACCTGGTGAAAGGAATTCCTCTCCATGGCAGAGTGAATTACCTACAAGGTACTGTTGAAATTCAACCACAGGACAGCAGGGAATGGTTGCCTCTGCTCATCAACAGTCAGGTCCCTGAAGGATCCAGGGTGCGGACGGGAGAAGGGAGCGGGGCGGAAATCATGTTTGACGATGGCCATCTTTTTTTCCAAAAGGCGCACACTACCGCTGTCTTTCAGTATGCAAAAAGGAAGCTGGACCGGTTTGCCTTCTATAAAGTATTTCTTGAGATGGGGCGAACGATGACGAACATCAAAGAGGCAACGGGGAAAGAATCCCGTTTCCTTATCGATACTCCTTCTGCGCTCTGCGCCGTGCGGGGAACCCTCTTCAGGGCATCGGTCGATCAGGATGCCACCCGGTCCGAGGTGCTGAAGGGGCTTCTTGATGTTGAGGCCGTGGGTGAACGCGTGAAGGTGTCTGAGGGTGAAGGGACCATTGCAAGAAAAGGGAAGCCCCCTCTGAGACCCAGAAAACTGCTCCCGCCTCCTGCTCCCCTGGCTCTTCAGGAGACGTACAATGCCATGCCGCTCAGGATTTCCTTTGCAGAGGTCAGAGGCGCAGAGTCCTACAGGGCAATTCTTGCAAAAGACAATGAATTCAGGGAAATTGTGCTGGAACATGTGCATGCCCTGGATGAACCCTTTTTTATCCCCTTTCTGGAAGATGGTGCCTATTTTCTTCAAAGCCTGAGTATCGATGACCTGGGGTTAGAGGGAATACCGTCTGAAGCATTTGCAATAAGGGTGCGCATCAATCCTGAGCCGCCCATTCTCCTTGCCCGCCGGGATATGAACTGCTTGGCTCCGGAAGAACTGCAATTCGAATGGCTTATGGTTGAAGACGCAGTTCGGTACCATGTGCAGATAGCTGAAGACAGTGCATTCCAGCGGATTATGGTAGACAGGGCTGATATTACCGGCACCTCATTTGCCCCATTGCATCTCGGAGATCACCTTTATTATTTCAGAATACGGTCTGTCGCTGCCGACTCTTATGAAGGTGCCTGGTCTGATGTCCTGACGTTTACCGTAAGAGGGGAGCAAAGCCAATAACCTCAGCATCGGTTCGACTGACTGAAAATATATATCAGCACAGGGAAAAAGCAAATCAATGAAACCATACTCCCTCTCCGGGCATATCATCCTGTACGGGCTTCTTACTCTTCTCGGTATTTTTTCCCTTATTTTTATTGATTACCTTGGGTTTTTCGAAGGAATTGATAACTATCTCTACGACCTCTCGTTTCGCATCAGGGGGCCGATGCCGCCTGATGAAAGGATACTCATTGCAGCAATTGATGAGAAGACTCTTGAAAAATACGGGAGATGGCCTCTCCGGCGAAATGTCTACGTACCGTTCCTGAAGACCGCAAGAGAGGCTGCTGTTGTTGGGGTTGACATAATCATGGCTGACCCGACTGAAGATGATGCGGTCTTTGCTGAGGCGGTCAGGGCACATGGAAGGGTTGTTCTCCCTGTTTATATCGAGAGCAGGGCAAGGATATCGTACCCTGTGAAAGCTTTATCGTTTGTCCACACCGGACATACCCATGTCGAACAGGGAATCGACGGCGTAGTCCGGACGGTATTTCATACCATAGCGTCCCGGGACGTCGTACTCTCTTCACTTACTGCAGTGATGTACAAAACTGCAATGGGCAGACCCAGTAATCAGCTTGGGATTCTCTTTGGACCCGAGAGACAGAATAAAGATGTCCTGTATCAGCAGGACCTCATGCATATTAATTTTTCCGGACCTCCCGGGACCTTCCGGCAGCTTTCTCTTGCCGATGTCCTTGCAGGCACAGTCCCGGATTCTTTTTTCAAGGATAAGATTGTCCTGATCGGGGTAACGGCAGCAGGCTTAGGGGACCGGGTATTGATTCCTTTTACGCAGAAAAGAAACCAGATGGCAGGGGTAGAAGTACATGCTCATATCCTGAGTAATCTTCTCAGCAATAATCCCATCACGATAGGAAAGGATTGGATACGGTCGGCGTTCACGATGCTGATTGCCCTTATCGGTTTTTTTCTTTTTCTAAAAACAGACGAAAAAATTGCGCGCTTTCTCTGGTTATCCAGTCTGGTGATTATTCCTGTCTGTGTATTTGTGCTCTTCTCTCTGACCAATACATGGGTCAAGCCCTTTCTCCTGCTCGTTTCCGTCTGCTTTCTCTACGGTATGACCTATTTGATAAGACTGGATCAGGCTGCAAGAAAACTGGATATGCAATATCAGACTATCAATGCACGTCTTGCGTGGGATGGGGAACACGCATCGCGGAGTGTTTCAGAAAAGGGGCTCGTCAGTTTCCTCTCTCCCGGAGGCATCCATAAGAAGATTGAGAGATTGCTCACCGTTGAACAACAGTACGAAAGGACACTCGAAAATATCGTGAGGCAACGGACTGAAGAGCTGTCAAAAGCCATGATCGTGATAGATGCAATGAGTAATGAGATGATTCTTCGGCTGACAAGAGCAGCAGAGTCCAAGGAATTCGGCACAGGGGAACATATTATGCGCATCGGGCTCTACGCAGGGAAAATAGCGGAATTCCTGCATATGCCCCCTGATTTTATTGAATTGATAACCTTTGCGAGTCCGATGCATGACGTTGGAAAGATAGGGGTGCCGGATTCGATCCTCTTAAAAACAGGATCCCTGTCCGATGAAGAATGGAGAATCATGAAATCACACACTGTTCTTGGTCAGAATATTCTTGCACAGTCTTCTCATGCCAAGATTCAGATGTCCGCATCAATCGCTCTGAACCATCATGAAAAATGGGATGGAACCGGGTATCCCCGGGGACTGAAAGGTGAAGAAATTCCCATCGAGGCAAGGATAGTGATGATTTGCGACCAATATGATGCAATGAGGAGCAAACGGCCGTATAAGGATGCATTTGACCATGAGACTACGTGCAGGATAATTCTCGAGGGTTACGAGAGATCAATGCCGGAACATTTCGATCCCGAGGTATTACGGGCATTTGCTGAGCTGACAACCCTTTTTGAAAAGATTTATAATCGGTATCAGCATGGCTCTCTCTCTTTCTGAAAATAATCATGAGAGTCCCTAAACCACACAAAGGTTGTTTCAGGACTTTAGTGCAAGCGAGAGAAAAGACTTCCTGTCGGGAGACAGCAGCACCAATCCCTTTTGTTCCATGTCATGGAGAAGGGTGGAGGTGTCCTTATCCGGAATGCCGATTGCTTCAGCGACCGTATCCACATCCTGGATTTTTTCAGCGGCTGAAAGATACAATGTCTTTTCCCGGCCGCTCAGCGTGTGAGTGATGCATTTCCCGTTACGGCAGGCTGTAATGCTGAGACCGTCCGGCATGTCCTGATATGTAATGGAGGTGCTCAGACGGCCATGACTTTTAATCTCCGCGACTTTCTCCCTCAGGACAGTCGAAAGCCGGTATTGTTCCTCGTCGTTGTCGAACTGATACGGATACGGATAATTCGAATACGAGGCCATGGGAAAGTCCCTGAATACCATCGAAAAAATAGAGTCGGTATGTTTCCTGATCTCGTACTTATCAGGATTCAGAAAAACCGGGCAGTCTGTCGGGAGGTAGAATTCTCCGGGATAGATAAGGATATTCTCATATACAAGGATATGTGAGATGAGGTCCATAACCCGTATATTTTCGTTTACCTCTTCGGCCTTCATGCCCGGATAGCAGGTGAAGAGGTTGAACTGTACCGGAATGCCGAGTTCAGCTACTGCCTTGAGAACCTCCACATTCTTGAGAACTGTTACGCCCTTGTTCATCATCTGAAGCATCCGGTCGCTGAATGTCTCGATTCCGATCTGGAAGTTGGACGCCCAAGTTCCGAAACGAAGGATAGCACTGAGTACGTCCCTGTTCATCCTCTCTGCCCTGAATTCGGCATAATGGAAGGTAAGTCCTTTTCCGTCGAGGAATTTCGATACCTCAACAATTGTTTCCGGGTCTTTGAGAGCATCGGAGTCCAGAATAAAAAAATTTCTGAGATGAGGTGATATATCCAGGTAGTACCTGATTTCCTCTTTTATTTTTTCTGCTGATTTCGCACGGCAGAGTATGTTGTACGATTCGTCGGGACAGAAGGTGCACCGTTTCCAGGGACAGCCTCTGCCAAACTCTATCGGCATAATGAGTTCATCCGGGGGAACGGGCAAGTCCTGAACCGCATAGGACGGGAATGGCAGCAGGTTGAGAGAAGTATTCGGCATTGACGGAGCTTGCTGAATGCTTCCGTCCTCTCTGCGGAATACTACATTTACGATTTCTTTGTCTCGGTGTTGCATATGCCCCAGCAGGCTTTCAACCGTCAGTTCACATTCACCGGTACCCACGAAATCCACACAGGGCATGTTTTTCAAGAGCTCTGATGCAAAAGCGCCGGAACAGTCTTTCCCCCCAAAGACGGTGCGGATGCCGGGATATGACTTTTTCACCATAGAGCAGAGCAGGAGGGAGCTGCTCAACTGGTAATGAGAACAGGAAAAACCGACGAGTCGCACTCCCGGGAGATACGGGGATATTGTTCCAAAAGTATATTCGATAAAAGACCCGGCGATTTCCCGTAATGCATTGAAATTGCTCAAGGTGAGGCCTATTGATTCCAGGCGCTCTCCGAAAAGATCCTCTGATTCCCTGTACCGGTCATCAAACAGGAGCGATGCAAAGAGGTAGTCGAGTCCCATGTATTCAACACCGAACTGCTCAGATTGTGCGAGGAATTGGTCCCAGACATGAGGATTTGTTCTTCTGATAAACGGTAGAAACTCAAGATGAAAGTGGAAACTTTTTGCATTCACGCCTTTTTCTGCCAGCAACGACTGCATAATGCCGAGGTTGATATTGGGCATGTTCGAAAACCAGCGCGATATAAACCTTGCGTAAGGCATTGAGATGAAGAGGAAGTCCATAGGGTTGTATTATCGCCGAAAGGTCATGATTTTTCCAAGCAGGGAGTTTCAGGGAGGCTGATTTAATTGTTCGTCAGCTTTATAATGTATCGGAGAGGGTATGAAAAACCGGAAGAACAAATCTGCACAGTATACCCGCCCCCGGAGGCTCTCTTTCCCCTCTGATGAGCGGCTGCACCCATGGCTGCCCATGCTCCTCGATGCGTATTGCCTGGTTGACAGAGGAGTTGCAGAGGCGATACAGGGAGAGCTGAAGAAGGGCAGGAAACTGGCATGCGGCAAGGGATGTTCGCACTGCTGCAGAACCCACCAGACAATCCCTGTCTATCCGCTGGAACTGGTCGGTATTTCCTGGTATGTGACCGAAAAAGTATCGGGTTCTCAGAGAAGAATTATCAAGGACCAATTGAGAGGTTACCGGGAGGATGACCCATGCCCGTTTCTTATCGCTGGCGCTTGCGCAGTGCATCCCCTGAGACCGGCTGCATGCAGACAATTCAATGTTTTCGGCAGGCCCTGTACGGAGGGTGAAGACCCCTATTACACGAGGAGAGAAGACGTGCTGGTGCCCCTGAAAAAGTACATCGACCGTGCTTTTTTTCTCATGCTCCCTTTCTATGGAGTTGAGGACGAAGCACAGCGGTTGAAGATCGTAGAGAGCGGAACAGTGCATCAGGTGGTCAAGCTCTTGCAGACCTGCAACTGGAGAAGCCTTGCAGAAAAGATGGATGAATATGACAAGAGGTCTTCGGGGAACGAGCGATAAAGGGATATGGCAACGGGCTATTGGCAGATGTTCGAAATAATAAAATGTACGATGAATGAGGGCTATATCTCTATCGGATCGACGTCAACCTTTACCCTTACCTCTCTCGAATCCTTGAACGCTTCGATGAAAGATTTTGCTGCAGCATGCAGTTTTTCCCGGATGCCGGATTTCAGCAGGAGTCTGTATTCGGTTTTTCCCTGTCTGTTTTTTAAAAAACGGGGGCCCAGTATCTCAACGGCCTCCTCTTTGGTTGTTCTCGCAGCAATGAAATCAGACAGCTTGTCCCCAAGAGTATTGTTCGTGACAACCCTGAGCAGTATAAGCCTTGAAAAGGGGGGATAAAACAGATCCCTTCGCATGGTCAATTCTTCTTTGAAGAATACGTGATGGTCATAGGACCTCAGACTTTTAAACAGATAGTTCTCCGGCATGCGGGTCTGTATGAATACCCTGCCGTCTGGTCCGATCTTGTCGATTACCGACATAATCTCCTGAAACGCCTTTTCAGCAGACCTGAAGTCCGGGATGCTGAGGAGGGTATCGGTGTTCAACAATGCAGCCATCGAGAATGTTCCTGCAAACCCGATACGTTTGGGAATCAGTTTTGTGCCGATCAGTATCCTGCCTTCTTTTCCGTGGAGTGATGCAATAATACCCTGTAATTCCGATTTTTTTTTCACCTTGTCACTATCAAGCCTCAGGGTTTTCATGCCGGTGAGTTTCTCAATGTCCTCCTGAACTCTCTGTGTGCCGGCACCGAGCAGGTGAAGTTTATACCCCCTGCAAGCAGTGCACCGGTCAGGGACCTGTTTCCGCACCAAGCCACAATAGTGGCATTTCAGCGATTGGTCCTCTTTATGAAACACAAGAGGTATCCGACAATCCGGACATCCCACAATGGTGTTGCAATCTGCGCATTGAAGCAGGGAAGAATACCCTCTCCGGTTGATCACGAACATGATCTTCCCATCGTTCCTGATATGTTTTGCAGAGGCATCAATGACAGCCTTCGACAAATAGGGTCTGACGAGCTTTGCATATCTCATATCGATGATACTGATGCCGGGACGTTTCCCGGTGTCCTGAGGGGTGAGTAGCGTATATTTGCCTGTTTTACCGTTATAGAGAGACTCGACAGACGGACTGATTGACGAGAGCAGAACAGTTGTTTTCTCGAGGAATCCTTTCATCACAGCGACGTCTCTGGCGTTGTAGCAGGGACTCTTTTCCTGCTTGTATGCGCTGCTATGCTCGTTCAGGACGGCGATGAATGAGACATTTTTCAAGGGGATGAACAGTGCTGTACGGGTTCCGACCAGAATATCGACCCTGCCAGACAGGACCTTTTCAATCACTACCGCTTTTTGTCCTCGGTTCAGTTCCCCGTGAAAAACGCATATCCGATCCCCGAGTTTTCCCCGGAGGAACTGAGTAAGCTTTTCGAGGTCCGACAACTCCGGCACAAGGATTATTGCTCTTCGAATACCCGAAAGGATTTCCATCAGGAGAGCATATTCATAAAGAGTGGACGGCGCGTGAAGCAAAAAAGTACGGTAAGTTCCTCTACTGAAAGAATTGCGGAGTCCGGCAATTATCTCATTGCCGATAGGGGGAGCAGGAGGCAAGGTCTCTACCCCTTTGCCCTCCGCAGCAGGATTGAGACGGGACGGAGTCTCTCTCTTCCTGACTTCTGCAAACACCTCTTTCGGAAGCATGTTTTTCAGCACAAGCCCTTGTTCAGCAAGATAATACCCGGACATCCATTCAAGCAGGTGTATCATGTTCAGGGTCAGCACAGGACTGTTGCCGTGAACCTCGTGGATTTCACGTGTTCTTCCGGGGGGACTGCCGGTATGGGCACCTATTGCAATCCCCTTCGTCATCCTTTTTTTGAGCGGTGCACTTACCAGCATACCAGGACCGATCATATGTCTCAGATGGTCGGGACAACGGTAGGTGAGGGGCCCGAGATTCAGCGGAAAGATGATATCGACGAAATCCATATGAGATTCTATCACATTGTGATCGTTCCGGGCTTTGTGTCATAATTTATCAATATGATCAAGCGTATCCTTTGCCTTTTTGCTGTCGCAGTATGCATGGTTGCCTGCAGCGGGAAAGAGATTGTGAAAAAAGAGAGGCACCCGCTTCCTCCGGAGGGCGCATATTACCACTATATCCTTGGCTATCAGGCGGAAAAGGGCGGAAAATGGGAGGACGCTCTGGAATTCTACAGGCAGGCCCTCAGGCTTGACCCCGGATCTGCTTATTTAAAGACACAGGTCAGCACCATGCTCCTCAGGATGGGAAAGATTTCCGATGCGGCCATGATTGCTGAAGACGTCCTTGTTGACGACCCGGAGTATGTGAATGCCCTCATGCTCATCGGCGAACTCTATAACGCGCAGAAAAAAACAGAGAAGGCCGTCGAAGCGTACGAGCGTGTACTCAAGATTGAGCCGGAAAATCAGGAGGCATCCCTTTTCCTGAGTCTTCTCTATGCCTCCCTGAAGCAATATGAGAAGGCACTCAGTATTCTTGAGGCACTGGCGAAAATTTACCCGGAAAATATCATGACGCTCTACTATCTCGGGGCCATAAGTATCGAAAAAGGAGATCCGGATAAAGCCATCGAATATTTTAACATGGCTATCGCACGGAGGCCGACTTTTGACGCGGCGTATTTCAACCTGGGACTGATCAATGAGAGGAGGAACAACCTGGAAGCAGCGGAGGAGTATTACCGCAAAGCAGTAGAACTGAACCCCGCTAACCTCCAGTATAAGGAAAGACTCGCACAGATTTATTTCCGTCAGAAGGAAACGGAGAAGGCAATAGAAGAATATCAGGAAATTACGTCCCGGATACCCCTGAATGTCGAAATCCATATGAACCTCGGCATCCTCTATTTTGAAAACGAACAGTTCGAGAAGGCCGTGGAAGAGTTCCGTATTGTGCTCGAGAGAAAACCCCAGCTTCCCTCGATCAGGTACTATCTCGCAATTGCACTCTCCGAGATGGGAAGGGATTCAGAGTCGGTTGAGGAACTGAAAAAGATCCTCCTCCAGGAGCCGAAGAATATTCCGGTGTTCCTCTATCTGGGATTTCTTTACTCGAAGATGGGACGGGATGACGATGCAATCGCTGTCTATGAAGAAATTCTCGGTTTTGAGAAAGAAAATCCCGAAGTCTATCTCTATCTTGCGGTAAGCTACATCCAGAAAAAGGAGTACGGAAAGGCGGAAACCATACTGCGTGAAGCACTTGCGAAATTCACTGATCATGATAACCTGCATTTCAACTACGCGATAGTGCTTGAGAAAACCGGCAGATTTGATGAAATGGTTCTGTATCTCCAGAAGACTATTGAACTCAACCCTGATCATGCAGATGCGCTTAACTATCTCGGGTACAGTTATGCTGACAGGGGGGTTAAACTTTCAGAAGCGGAGGAACTGATCATCAGGGCGCTCGACCTGAAGCCCGACAACGGATATATTATGGACAGCCTCGGATGGGTGTATTATAAACAGGGGAGACACGAAGAGTCGCTTCAAATGCTTCTGAAAGCGGTCAATCTTACCCGGGACGACCCGGTCGTCTTCGAGCATCTTGGCGATGTCTATCGTTCGATGGGATTGCGCGAGAAAGCTGTTGAATACTGGGAAAAGGCAAGGACTTCCGGTGATGAGAGCGAAGACGAAGGACTCAGGGAACGGGTTGAGAGGAAACTGCTCGAGAATCGATGAAAACCCGCATAGCCTCCCCTGCGCCTGCAGTTTTTTCACTCAGGGCTCCCGCAAAAATCAACTGGTTTCTCAGGATTTCCGGGAAAAGAGCTGATGGGTATCATACCATTGAGAGCCTGATCCAGTGTGTTTCCCTTTATGACTTCCTGCATTTTGAACGAAGTCGCGGCATAGAGGTGATCTGCGATCACAAAATACCGGTTACTGAAAATCTTGTCTATCAAGCTGCATCTCTTCTCAGAGAGCAGACCGCGTGCCGGAAAGGCGTCCGGATTACTGTCAGGAAGCATATCCCGATCGGCGCAGGTCTGGGCGGAGGGAGCAGCGATGCCGCATATACGCTCATGGGACTCAATACCCTGTGGGATTTAAACCTCTCCCTGGATGAACTCCGGGCTCTTGCTGTCAGGATCGGGTCAGATGTCCCCTTTTTTTTTGATGGTCCCTCTGCTCTTGTCCAGGGCAGGGGGGAAAAAATCAATCCTGTTCCCCTTGCCGTGCCCCTTGAACTTCTCCTGGTAAAACCGGCTCTCTCGGTCTCTACTGCCTGGGCATATAATGCCTTCGACCGTCAGAGAGGTCATGGGAGGATCAGAGGAGATGCCCCGGACTTTGGCAGGGAGTTGAAAAAAAAAGTACTTGATATTAAACTATTTTGTCAGGCTCTGAATCAGCAGGATTTTGCCACTCTCACAAAGATGCTCGATAATGACCTTGAATCAGTCGTTAGCGGGCAGTATCCTGTCATAAAGGAGATACAGGCACGACTCCTGGATGAGGGGGCGGCAGTGTCTGCAATGAGCGGGAGCGGGCCTGCGGTATTCGGAGTGTTTCTGTCAAGGGAAGCAGCAGTAAAGGCTGCAAGCGCGATGAAGCCAGACTGGTGCCGCATCGTAGAGACGCTGATATAAGTTGAAAGTTGAGAGTTAAAAGTTAAGAGTTACGGTACAAAACAAATCATAAAAGAGACGACTTTCAATTTTTAACTTTTCACTTTCTTAAAGGTGGGGCGTCGACAAACGGCAAGTCAGGAGACTTTGGATCTCCCATCTGGAGGTTCGAATCCTCCCGCCCCAGCCAGAGGACAGATAGAGCAACAGTAACAACAAGAGCACCCATCAGGAGATGGAATTTGTTTCTCAAGTCTCTTTCTGATTGCTCTATCTGGTTAAGGAGGGAGAATGCCTGAGGGTATTGAGTTCTTTACGGGGAACGCACACAGGAAACTTGCAAAAGAGATTGCAGCGTATCTGGATATCCCTGTCGGCGATGCAAAGGTAACCGAATTCAGCGACGGCGAAATCAGTGTGCATATCAATGAAAATGTGCGCGGTGCTGATGTGTTTGTCCTGCAGCCGACCTCCATGCCGGTCAACAGGAATATTATGGAACTGCTCCTTATGGTTGATGCCCTCAAGAGGGCGTCTGCAGGGAGGATAACTGCCGTAATTCCCTATTATGGATATGCCCGGCAGGACCGGAAGGTACAGCCGAGAGTTCCGATTTCTGCAAAACTGGTCGCTGATCTTATTACCGCTGCAGGGACGAGCAGGGTCCTTACCATGGACCTCCATGCAGCACAGATACAGGGGTTTTTCAATATTCCGGTTGATAATCTGTATGCATCCCCGGTGCTTCTTGAGTATGTGCAGAAGAAGTATAATTCACGGAAAGAACTTGTGATCGTTTCTCCGGATGCGGGAGGAGTTGAAAGGGCACGGGCATTTGCAAAAAATCTCAAATCATCCATTGCGATTATTGACAAGAGACGGGAGGTTGCCAATGTATCGCAGATAATGAATGTCATCGGGGACGTCAAAGGGAAAAATACCATTATTCTTGATGACATGATTGATACAGGAGGGACGACAGTGCAGGCAGCAGATGCTCTGATGGCAAAAGGGGCAAGGCGGGTTGTGGCAGCCTGTACCCATGCAGTGCTTTCGGGTCCCGCAGTAAGCCGTGTCAATGAATCGGTGATCGAAGAACTGATCGTGACCAATACCATCCCTCTTGACAGCAAGAAAAAACAATGCAAAAAACTGACGGTGCTGAGCATAGCCCCTCTCATCGGAGAGGCGATCAAACGAATACATGAAGAGACTTCGATAAGTTCACTTTTTGTATAGGCTCTACACAGAGAAGGAGGATACATGGAAAGAATCACTATTCATGCAGAAAAAAGAGAAGAGACAGGGAAGGGAGCAGCACGATCGCTCAGGAGACAACAGATGATCCCTGCAATCCTTTACCGGGAAGGGAACTCGCTTCCGATAAAATTGCCGAAGAAGGAGATGACCCAGTTTATCAATACTACAGCCGGTCAGCAGATTATGCTGAGCCTGCAGTTTGCCGATGGGGAGAACAAACTTGCGCTGATGAAGGAATACCAGGTTGACCCGACTCAGAGGGAACTGCTCCATGCAGATTTCTTTGAGATTTCCCTGACCGAGAAGGTGAGGGTAAGCGTCCAGATTATTCCGACCGGTGAACCGGTCGGCGTAAAAAGAGACGGGGGAATTGTCCAGAATGTCCTGAGAGAAATAGAGATAGAGTGTCTTCCTGACAAAATGCCCGGCAAGATAAGCATCGACATATCCGGCCTGGAAATTGGTCAGGCGCTCCACGTGAGCGATCTGCGGCTCGACGAGGAAATCAAGGTCCTTACCGATCTCGACGAAGTCATTGTGAATATCATCGCCCCAGTAGTCGAGCAGGTTGCTGCCCCCGCTGAGGAGGCTGCCCCAGAAGCTGCTGAGCCCGAGATAATCAAGAAAGGCAAGAAAGAAGGCGAAGAAGAAGGAGAAGGGGAAGCAGAGAGCAAATAACGAATCAATTGTCAATGACCAATGAGAAATGCAAAATTTAAAATAATCGTTGACTATTGTACATTGATAATTTTCACTTGATATTTGGTGGTTCATGTGGATTGTCGCAGGCCTTGGAAATCCGGGGAAAAAATATGACAGGACACGGCATAATATAGGATTCATGGTTGCGGAGGAGATTGCTGCACGTTACGCAATAACCCTCCGCGACCGCAAGGGATACAGATCCGGACGGGGTTTGATTGAAGGACAGGAAACGGTCCTTGTCGAACCCCTTCTTTATATGAATGCAAGCGGACCTGTGATCAGAGAACTCTGCAGAAAATTCTCCGGCGTTCCTGAGCACCTTATCGTTCTCCATGATGATCTTGATATGGATGCGGGAAAAATACGGATCAGAAAAACAGGCTCGTCCGGCGGACACAAAGGGGTCGAGTCGATTATCGGAAGCATCGGTTCAAAAGATTTCATCCGGGTCAAGGTCGGCATCGGCAGAGTCTGTGAAATGCCGGCGGAAATATACGTTCTGAAGAAATTTACCAGGCAGGAGACTCCCAAGGTGCGGGAAGCGGTGAACGTGGCTGCGGATGCCGTCTCGATCATCATCCGGCAGGGAGTTGAAAAAGCCATGAACCAGTTCAACTGATAGGGAGTTTTTCTAATGCGTGATATGCTTGGCAGAGAAGAACTTGTCCCGGTAGGAAAAGCACTGGAACTGCTCCTTGCCTGTGCTCCGTTTCGTCAACCTTCAGGTAAAATAGTCCTCCTGGATCAGGCATACGGCATGATTGCCTCGAAGAATATTTTCTCGCCCGAAGACCTGCCTTCCTTCAGCAGGGCAACTGTGGACGGTTATGCAGTAAAATCTCCCGATACATTCGGTGCCACAGACAGCCTGCCTGCATACCTTGCGATCAGGGGAGAAATTTCAATGGGAGAAAAGCCTTCCCTGTCCCTGAAACAGGGTGAAGCAGGAGTAATTCCTACAGGCGGGATGCTCCCTGATGGCGCAGATGCCGTAGTAATGTTCGAGCATACCCAGCAGATTGATGAAACAACGGTAGAAATTCAGAAGCCGGTTTCTCCGGGTGAAAATGTCATCCAGGCTGGAGAAGATGTACAGCAGGGAAGTCTTATTTTCCGGATCGGGCACAGATTCAGGCCGCAGGATATAGGGGCCCTTGCAGGACTCGGCATACCCGAGGTTGAGGTTTTTGAAAAACCCCGGGTTTCGATCCTCTCAACAGGTGATGAGATAGTGCCTGCGTCCGGGCCGGTCAAGCCCGGGCAGGTCAGGGATATCAATTCTTACACCTTGTCCGGACTTGTCCTGAATGCTGGCGGGGCACCTCTGAAAAAAGGCATCTTTCCGGATGACTATGCAATCCTTCGGAATACGCTCGAGCAGTCCCTGATTGATTCTGAGACAATCCTGATAACAGGCGGAAGTTCTGTTGGGACAAAAGACATGACAGCGAAAGTCATCAATGATCTGGGATCCCCGGGAGTTCTGTTCCATGGCGTTTCTTTGAAACCGGGGAAACCCATGATTGGTGGCGTCGTGAATGGCACGCCAATCTTCGGCCTGCCAGGGCATCCTGTCGCTGTCCACATATGTTTTGAACTCTTTATCAGGCCTGTTCTGGAAGAAATCGCAGGACTTCAGGATAAGCGCTCCAGCTTCCTCGCGAAGACCGTGAAGGCGCGGATCGCAAAAAATATTTCGTCGAGTCCTGGCCGGGAAGAGCATGTCGGGGTTATTCTGGAAGAACGGGAAGGTGAAGTATGGGCTGTCCCTATATTTGGCAAATCAGGTCTTATCACTAACCTTACGCTGGCAGACGGGACTGCTGTCGTACCACTGAGAAAATTCGGTCTGCATGAAGGTGATGTGGTCGAGGTCAGACTCTTTTAGCCCAGATTATTCGCAACTCTTTCAACAAGGAGAGCAGCGCAGTATTATCGCTCATTTCATGTGAAGAGTGTTATGAAGAATGTGGGTTAGCAATGTTCTCTTAATTCTCCTGGTCCGGAACAACAATGACTTTCAATGATTTTTTCCCCTCGGCGGCTCTTCTGAATCCTTCCTGGATATCAGAAAGCGGAATCCTGTCTGTGATCAGGGAAGAAACTTCGATAGCCCTGCTTTCCATCAGCCTCAGGGCCTCCCTGATATCATCGGGTGAGGCGCCGTAGGAAAATGTCACGGTTATCTCATCGCGCCAGAATCTGGTTGAGGGAATGACAATGTTATTCTGTGGCACCGCAAAAAAAAGAATCTCCCCTCTCCGGTCTACAGAGGAAAGAGCGGTTTCAATAGCCGTTTGTGCCGTTGTACAGACGATCACATAGTCGGCCAGTCTGTTCCCGTTGATTCTTTTTAGTAAATCCACTGAATAAGCTGCTCCATTGAGACTATAATCAGCACCGTGGGAGCGGGCGGCCGAGAGTCTGTATTCATTGATATCGACAGCAATTACTCTCAGTCCTTTCATTTTTGCCAGCTTGCCATGAAGAAGTCCTGCAACCCCTGATCCTATGATGAGTACCGTCAGCCCTTTCTTCAGTCTCAATTGCTCCTGCCCTGCGATTGCACATGCCAGGGGCTCGACCATCGTTGCATCTTCAAAGGTCACGGAGTCCGGAAGGAGAAACGTTCCCTGTATCACATTCTCTTCGGGAATCCTGATGAATTCTGAGAATCCGCCCGGATCATAATTTCCCGCGTGGAGCTGTTCACAGGCAGTGTAATGCCCCTTCAGGCAATAATGGCATTCATAACAGGGTACATGGTGAGAAACGAATACTCTCTGGCCAGTTTTAAACGGGCTGGTTTTGCTCCCTGTCCTGACAATTTCCCCTGACATTTCATGACCGAGGATGCGGGGGGCCTTCTGTATCCTGTACCATTCCATAATATCGGTGCCGCATATCCCCGACGCCATCATTTTTACGAGCAGTTCATTGCCTGAAATAGCCGGCACGGGACGTTCCTCGATCCTTATATCGTTATTGGTATAGTAAACAGCTACTTTCATGGCAAGGGAGGATTCAAGAGGTCAGGTGGACGAGTGCTCAAGTTTGCGTTGATTGTTTTCACGCAAATACTGGAATCCTCATTATCTCTTAGAATATATTGCAAATGCCTCATCAACAGAAGCACCTTTATGAACAATTGCCCTGACTGCCTTGATCATGCCCACAGGGTTACTGCTCTGAAAGATATTCCTGCCCATATCGACTCCTGATGCACCTTCTTGTATCGCATTCGCGGTCATTTGCAATGCATCCTTCTCAGGGATTTTTTTGCCTCCTGCCATTACGATCGGGACCGGACATCCCTCCACAACCTTATAGAAGTCTTCACAATAATAGGTTTTGACGAAATGGGCTCCTATTTCTGCTGCCATTCGGCAGGCAAGACCAAGATACCGGGCATCTCTCCCCATTTCCTTGCCGACGGCGGTTACTGCAAGCACGGGCATCCCGTATCGCTCTGCTTCGTTCACCAGTCTCCCAAGATTCGTGATTGTCCTGTCTTCATTTTTTGCACCCACGAAGATCGAGATGCCGACCCCTGCAGCGTTCAGACGTAAGGCCTCTTCCATAGAGGTGGTGATATCCTCGTTCGACAACTCTCCGAGGATACTGGGGCCGCCGGAAACCCGAAGACAGATGGCGACATCGTTTCTCGGATCGAGAGAAGTTCTCACCATGCCCCGGGTTATGAAGAGGCAATCTGCATGTGGCGAGAGGGGGGAAACCGTTTTTTTGAGATCTCTCAACCCGGTTGTGGGCCCTTGAAAATATCCATGGTCTACTGCAAGCATGACAGTCTTGCCGGTCCGTGGCCTGATGATGCGGGACAGTCTGTTCTTTAATCCGAAATCCATAAAAGATCCTCCTCGCTATAGTGTCTTCAGTATAAAGGATGGGCTGTTTGACTGTCAAAGACAGGGCTTCTGTACTCTGTGAAGGGCACAAGATTTCGTTGAGTGCAGGTTTCTCTGGAGACTTGAAGAGGAAAATCGATAGCACAGAGAATAGCAAGGAGCGGTTACTATCGTGAAAGAGAAAAAAATATTGACAAACCAAAAATCATTAGGGTAGTATTATATCTCGTGTTTGTTCTTTGAAAAATCTAAAAAAGTGCGTAGCATACTCTAGTCAGTTATCAAAAACTATTTGAGAGTTTGATCCTGGCTCAGAACGAACGCTGGCGGCGTGCCTAACACATGCAAGTCGAACGGAGCCAGTGCGAAGCACTGGAAATTCTAAATTCGAATATCTAAATTCTAAACAAATTCTAAA
>JBMOLW010000043.1:0-43607 GCA_049323875.1 Nitrospirota bacterium
ATGCTCTCAGGAAAGAACTTAGTCTTGATGCTCCTGTGCAACCAGCGGTAAAAAAACAACTGAAGGAATCTATAAATGCGTGATACCAAGCCTTTTCGTTTTTACAGGAGAAAAAGGACTTGACCTGCTGATTTTTTGGTGTTGTGAATATTTCTACAGTAATTCGTCATTATTAATCTCCTACTATTGAGGCATTGTAGGTGTACAAATCACCGCAAGTAACGATATTCAAAAAAAATTGCCTGTCCCGTGCATTTCCTCTTGACAAACTCATTATTGTTGTTCTATAGTTGTACTAAAGTATAACTTAGGTAAACATGACCTTAAAACCTATAACATTGAGATTAGATGAAAAAGAATACGAAAGGCTCAGAGAACTTCTTGGCAAGTACGGCGATCCTGACCTGAACGTCGCCTATGTAATCAGAAAGTACATACGGGACTTGAACCGGGCTTTACCTTATATGATGAAATCCGATTTCGATTTGAGAAATCTCTTGAGCTTCTACGGGCATGGCCTGAAATCGTTGAATAGAATTACCGAAGTTGAATTAATGGCAAAGGGTGAGAGTAAAAAGACCTTGAGAAAGGCCCAACAGGAAGAGGAATAACATTTTCAGAAAATTCATTTTTCAGGCATAAATAAGCAATAATCCTGTTTCCAGCAGGAAGAAAGGGGGCAAGACACTACAGGGTAATCCGATCAGACATAGGCTATAGAAAATTATTCTGAATGATAATGAATGGTAATGAAATGACGGAATAATTGTATAGGCGGCCTTTTAAGGATGATGAAATGATGATTCTATAGATTTGGGCATACTGAAAAATGCCTGTAGGGAAGAATGGACCAAAAAGAACTACGATGATATGTAATCCGCCATGAAATAAAATATTTAATTAATAAAAAGACAGAGGAATATTTTTACTAGTCGATTTTCTATGAGCTTACAGGAAGAGGATCGGCTTTTTTGTTGCCTGCCAACCCTGTAAGCAGTCCTCTCTGATGATTACCCGAAAACGTGTCATTTCTATGATACGATTCATCGGGGGAACTCTCATCCAACTTTTGAGCGGCGGCGCCGGTTCTGCAGCTCTCTGGCGAAAGAACAGGCGCACAGGCCGACGCTCACCGCAGAGCATTTCTAATAACCCTCAAACAATCTCTCAGGAAGCCTCCCCTCACTGTTTAACAAGGGAGGCTATAAATACATAGGGCATGATCTACTTGGCGGGTATAGACACCTTACACGTCGGGTTCTACCTCAAGGAGATCACCCTGAGTGAAGAGGCCTGGAATGACCTGATCAATGCAAAAGAACAAGCCAAGGCTCCCGTTTTTCAATCAGCAGGGTTTTTCCTGGAGTTTCAGGGCATAGACTTTATCGTATTACCTGCCGGAAAGAAACCGTACACCTTCATTCTCTGCAATCAAGATTACACGGTCAAGCTTGCCCGGCAAGTCTCACATGGTCACTTCCCGGAAATATACATTGAATTCAGAAGTCAACTCCTCTGGAGATTGGGCTACAAGCATACCTTTAACTTTATTAAAGAATGGGTTAGTACATGGACAAAGATCAGAGATGATGTGGTAAGCAGGGCTGACCTTGCAGTCGATGTTCAGGGATTCCCGCAGATAGAAATTCAAGACATCGTAAGCCGTGCAAGAAAAGGGAACCAACACTTTCAGTTGGTTCCTGTCCAACAGGGCCAGATATATTACTACGGCTCAACAATTCTAGGGTGGGTATTCGGATCAGACCCCTTAATGCTCCGCATCTATGACAAGCGAAAGGAATGCAGACAAGTACGCAAAGAGTGGTTTGAGCACTTATGGGAAAAGGGAGGATGGAATGGAACCTCCGATATAACACGGATTGAGTTTCAACTAAGAAGAGGGTTTCTCAAGGACTTCAATGTCACAACATTTCAAAGCTTTGAAGAATCCCTGGGCGATATTTACCGATACCTCACACAGGATTGGTTCACGGTCAGAATCCAACAGGGGAATAACAGATCACGGTGGCCTATTTCTCCTTTCTGGGCTGAGGTTCAATCTGCACTGGATCAGTTCGGGAAAATCTTCGGTCTTGCAAGAGGCAAGATAAAAGACGAGAAATGCCGTAATCTCATGCCGCAAGCTGCCGGCGTGTTCACCTCATTGGCTGCCGCTGGGGACTACGAGGGCATTTTTGAAACCTTGTATGTCCTCAATGCTTACCTGAGATCAAAAGGTCAGACATTTGAAGAGATAGTATCAGAAAAGAGACAGAAGCTGACCTTTTTCGAGGATGGCTATGAGCCATTCTAACGGGTATGGCTTGACAGACTTTAAGTTGATCCAGTATCTTTTATCATCCGATAACGAGGGTCAAAAGATGAAAGGTGTCATCCGTCCTATCTCAAGACAAACCAAATGTCCAACGTGTGATAAGAAGTTTCAGCACCTTCCAAAGCTCGGCTATGGTTGTCCTTCATGCAAGACCGTACCGAACCGATTCAGGATAGATATTCACTTCCAAGGGAAACGATACTTTATCTGTTCCGATAAACAGGGTCAAGCTCTTGACAGCTTCCAGCGTGCAATAAAATTACAGGCACATATACAGACAGAGATAGAAAATCACAGTTTTGATCCGAGCAAATATATAAAGGCAGAGCAAGAGGCATACTATGTAATGAACCTCTGTGAAAGATTCCTGAATTTCAAAATCAATTCGATCGCACCCAGTTATCAGAAAGACTATAAGAGGCTGATCAATATCGCAAAGGACTATTTCAAGTCATTCGATGTACGTGAGATCAGGAAACTTCATTTAATCAATTACAAGGAATATTTGGAAAAAACGTCCCGGTTCGGTGGCAAAACCATAAAAAATATTATGGATTTATTTAAGACTTTCCTGATACATTGCAAGAACGATCTTGAAATTATAGACACGGTTCCGGTATTTCCAGAGGTAGAAGTACCACCATTCAGCTTTCAATGGCTCTCCCAGCAAGACCAGATAGCGCTCTTTGATCTGCTCCCTGAAAAAGATGCTCCTATTTTCGCTTTCCTCATGCTTCACGGATGCAGACCGTCTGAGGCAAGGGCACTAAAAGTAAAAAACGTAGACCTGAGAACACAGACGATTACGGTAACTGCAACATTCAGCGCAAGGACTTACAGAGAAAAGAGAAAAGGTAAGAGATCGAGACCTGTGACTATTCCCATTCATCCTGAAATGTATGAATACATAGCTGATAAAGTCAAGAACAACTTGCCTGAAGCATTCCTGTTTGTAAATCCAAGAACAAACCGATATTATTCTCTGGATACTCTCGATAGAATATGGGATAGCGTTAGAGAAAAAGCAAAACTCAATAAGAAATTGAGACTATACGATGCAACACGTCATTCTTATGCGTCAAACTTGGTGAACAATAACACGACACTCTATAAAGTCAGTAAACTGTTAGGTCATAGCACAATAAAAATGACAGAAAAATATGCGCATTCAGATATCGAAAGTCTGAGGATTGATATACAGAAAATCTCATTGAACCGTGAACAAACCGTGAACAAGTCAGTTTTGCGCCTAAATATATCCAATGAAATCAAATAGTTATGATCATAGCACGAGGGTTCAAATCCCGCCTTCGGCACCATGAGAATTCTCTCTCATACCCATTAGCAATTCTGAGGATCCAGTGAAAATACTCCTCATTTATCCGTATTTTCTCGATGACAGGCTCCATGCCGAGGACGCCGGTGTAGTTCCGATCGGCGTTTACTATATCGGCGCATTGCTGAAGGAACACGGCTATGACGTCGAGGTACTGAACTGGCATGAAATCAACAAAAATCCCGGTGAAATTGAGAGAGTCCTCAGTGAGAAAAATCCCGACATCATAGGATTCTCTCTTGTCCATGCAAACCGTTGGGGCGGGATCGACATTGCAAGAATAGCCAAACGTATCTTACCAGGGATAACAATTGTTTTCGGCGGGATCGGCGCGACATTCCTTTGGGAACATCTCCTGAGGAATTTCAGTGAAATCGACTACATCGTGCCCGGCGAAGGTGAGTACAGTTTTCTGCATCTTATCCGGTGTCTTGAGAAGGGAGAGAAGGACGAAATTCCTGAAATCAAGGGAATCGCCTATCGCAAGGGGAAAAAACCTGTAAAAACTGCGGCGGCTGAATTTGTGCCCGATCTTGATCAGTTGCCGATGCCGTCAAAATACTTTGTATTTCAGCACGTCTCCTCTTCCCGTGGCTGCCCGTCCAACTGCACCTTCTGCGGTTCACCCCGTTTTTGGGGACGGAAAGTCAGGTTCCATTCACCTGAGTACTTCGTCGAACAGCTTGACCAGCTCTATAAAAAAGGGATTTCGTTTTTCTACTTCTCGGACGATACGTTCACCATGAGAGAGGACCGCGTGATCGATATCTGCAAAAGGATAGTGGAGAAGGGTCTTAGAATTTCGTGGTTTGCAATTTCACGGGTGAATTTTGTGAGCGAGGCGACGCTCATATGGATGAGAAAAGCTGGGTGCATCCAGATAAGCTACGGAGTCGAAAGCGGATCGGAAAAGATCAGGAAGACTCTCTGTAAAAATATCAGGACCGATGATATCAAAAGGGCTTTTGCCCTGACTTCGCACTACGGCATATTGCCGCGGGCGTATTTCATCTACGGGTCGCCGGGTGAAACGGATGAGACTATACAGGAAACCGTGGACCTTATGCGTGAGATCCGGCCCCTGAGCATGATTTCCTATATTCTCGATATCTTCCCCGGAACTGCGTTATACGAGGATTTTCAGAAGAGGACAAAGCTGGGCGACGACATCTGGCTGGAGAAGATCGAGGATATCATGTACTGCGAGACTGAACAGAAACTGCCGAAAGAGGCGATCCTTTCCTATGGCCGGAAACTCCGGACGGAATATTACCGCAATCTTCCGGAGTTTGCGGATGCGATCTCACTGGCTGATAGTGATGACCTGTCAGAAAGCCATGCCGATTTTCTGTCAAGGCTGGGGATGACCTTCAGTCACGGTGACTATGCTTCAGTGGACGCGATACCGGATAAAGAGGGCGTAGCGGAACGGCTGTTCAGGAGAGCGCTCTCTTACTTCCCGGACCATCGGGCTTATCTTGGACTCGGCATTCTCAAACAAAAACAGGGGAAGTACGAAGAATCGATAGCCCTCCTCTCTGAAGGGGTACGCCATTACCCTGCAAGTGAACAACTGAACCTCTGCATCGGGTTAAGCCATATGAATCTTGCTCACTATGCGAAAGCCCTGCAATGCTTTGACAGATTCCCTGACTCTCCCCAGATAGCACCCTATCGGGCGGCCTGCCATCGCGCATTAGGCTATCCTTAGGAGCAGGAATTGACAGGATTTATGAATAACCTTGGTGAGCAGCACATTTTTCTACCCCGGAGGCCAATGCATGAGACGTCCTCCGAGAAGGTGCAGGTGCAGATGGAAAACCGTCTGCCCTGAATCACGGTTACAGTTCATCACCAACCTGAAGCCGTTTTCGGCAACCCCCTTTTCCAGTGCGATCCGGTTCGCGACATTGAATAAATGCCCGATAAGTCCAAAATCCTCTCCCTGCAGGTCCAGATTTGTAGAGATGTGCTTTTTGGGTATGATAAGAATATGGATTGGCGCCTGGGGCTGGATATCTTCAAACGCCATTACCTCTGCGTCCTCATATACAATTCTCGCGGGTCGTTTTCTTTCAATAATTTCACAGAACAGGCATGCCATAGAGTTGGCCCTCACTTTCTCTTTTGGAATATCATTATAGCATCTCGATAGCGAATATGGGCGGCTGTCAATTTTTTGTATTGACGAATACACCTCTGGCAGGGTATAACTTGTACAGATACGGGGGGAAGGATACCGGAATTTGTCCGGTATCCTGTTTGTCGCTCAGTTACTCAGAGGAGGAAAAAACAGCATGTCAGATTTACAGTCAACAACCCCGGCAGAAATTATTGATGTCCAGGGCAGATCGTGTCCATATCCCATCGTACTCGTAAAGAAAGTTATGGCCACCCTTCCCCAGGGTGCGGTCCTCAAGATCCTCTGTGATTCCATCGAGACTGCGGAAGATTCCATTCCGCGTTACTGCGACAAGCATGGATATCAGTTCGAAGCGATAAAAATGGGGAACGGCAACTGGGAGTTATTTATTCAAAAGGGTTAGTCTTCTTTTTTCTGATATCCCGGATCAGCCAGATAAGCAAACCAGAGATCAGGAGACCCGCAGCAATATATTTTTCGTACCGCTCAATATCTCCGAGCAGGCTTTCCAGCGTTGCGCCAAAAAAATACCCTGCATAGGTACATATCGTTGCCCACAGGAGACAGCTCAGGAGCATGAACGAAAAATACTTTACAACCCCCATGCGCGAGAGCCCCAGAACCGCCGCGCTCAATAACCGGAAACCGTATATCCATTGGCTTATGAATATTGCAGCTATTCCGTATTTTGCCATAAGCGCTTCAAGCTTCAGCAGATTCACCCTGACAAACCGCTGGATTAATCCAAGAAAATCCTCTCTTTTATACAGAGCGATAAGGAAAAAGGTTCCGTGCCCAATATATGAAGCTGCAAAAGAGACGAGGATTACTGCAAATTCATTCAGATATCCGTTGAAAGCAAGGAATCCTGCTGCGATGAGTACGCTTTCGCCCTCAAAGAAGGTCAGGATGAATATTGCGATGTATCCGTATCTCGAGAGAAATTCTTCCAGAAAGCCTCCTGTCCGGCATGAAGCACTGCGGCACCCCGGCAAAACAACTCAGATGAAGGATGCGCGGCAGACCGAAAAAAAGGGGATGCCGGATTCCCAGGCATCCCTCTTGCTGTATACGAACATACTGCTGAATTTTTACTGCTCAGTCAGGGTAACTGCACCTGTCGGACATACGCTGACACAGGTTTCACATCCTTCGCATAAATCTGCCTGAAAAGGATCTGATTTTCCGTCTTTGAGCTGAAATACGCCAACCGGACAATTGTTCACGCATTCTTCACAGCCGTCGCATTTGTCTCTGTCAACCGTAACGATAAAGGTTCCCACTGCTCTTTCACCTCCTTGAAGTTAAAAACCATTCGGTTTTTGTATTTTATTTTAAATTATTTTAAATATTTTTATAAAGTACCCTGCTTTGCTATTCGGGTTTGATCTGCCTTTCTCCATATTTGTCGAACACCACATCTTCTTTAATCGATACTGCAATCTTATAGAGGACAGTCAATACCAGGAACCCTATCGCCCAAACAGCAAGGGTAATCAATGCCTCCGGGAGCGTCGGCCAGTATTCGGTAATTTTCTCGAACGGATTCGGCACAAACCCTCCTACAACGAGTCCGAACCCTTTGTCAATCCAGAGGGAGAAAAATGTTGCTGCACAGGCAACCGCCAGCAGGCTCTCGTTCTTCCTGATCTGGGGGAAGATCAGGAGCGCTATTGCAATGATTGCCAAGATGCTCGAAATCCACATAACCGGAACAAGCTGCGAGTGTCCGTGCAAACCGGTGTAAAGATATACAAACGAATGCATATGTCCGGGAATCTGGCTGTAGAATGCAGTAAAGAACTCGAGACCGAGGAAAAAGACATTAATGAGCATGCAGTAGGTAACAATCTTTCCAAGCGTCTGAATAGCTTCCTTGCCGGGGTCAAACTTCGTATATTTTCTTACGATCATGGCGAGGATGATAAGGAGCGCCGGGCCCCCTGCAAACGCTGATGCCAGGAACCGGGCAGCCATAATCGCCGACAGCCAGAAGTGCCTTCCGGGGATACCGGCGTACAGGAATGCTGTAACCGTATGAATCGACGGAGCCCAGGCTATCGAGAGAATAATAAAGGGCTTCACCCATTTCGGCGGCGGCACTTCTTTTCTCTCGGCGCCGAGAACAGTCCATCCGATCAGCAAATTCAGGAACAGATATCCGCTGAGCACGAGCATGTCATAGAACATGACCGAATTCGGGGTTGGGTGCAGGATAACGTTCAGGACACGCAACGGCTGCCCCAGATCGACAAAGATGAAAAGCATGCACATGATGACCGCAGCAATCGCAAGAAATTCCCCTAAAATGGTGAGTCGGGCAAATTTCTTGTAGTTATGCAGATAATAGGGGAGGACAACCATAACACCTGAAGCCGCAACACCGACCAGAAACGTAAACTGACCGATATAAAGGCCCCAGGAGACGTCCCTGCTCATACCAGTCACTCCAAGACCATTCTTGAACTGATACAGATAGGCGAGGAACCCGACCCCTATCAGCGACAACAAAAAACAAACCCAAACCCAGTATCTTCGACCGCCGTATATCGCTTTCTCAAGCATTCCCATTCCCTCCTAAATTATGTAATACACACTAGGGCCTGTCCCGAGTTCAGGTTTACGTCTGATAGTAAACCGTTCACTGAGGATCTTCCTGACTTCGGAATTCGGGTCCTCCAGGTCACCGAAAATAAGTCCAGGGGTTGTCCCATTCTTTGCCGCAACTTCCTTGGCCGCCTCAACACAGGCAGGCTCAAGGCCCTTGGCAAGTCTTTCATAGCACAGGGTGCATTTCTCGACCACGCCCTTCATCCGCGTTGGAAATTCAGGATTTTCTGTTGACTCGTCAAGATAAGGCCTCGGATTTTTGTAATTGAAACTCCTGGCTCCATAAGGACAGCCCGCCATGCAGAATCTGCATCCGATGCAGCGGTGCATGTCCATCATAACAATACCGTCACTTTTTCTCTTGAAGGTTGCCTGTGTCGGACACACCCTCACGCAGGGAGGGTTGTCACAGTGATTGCAGAGCATAAGGAACGGCATATGCTGATATTTCTCTCCACGGTATTCATCTTCATTGCCGGGGAAGGCATGTTCGTAAGTCTCCGGCCATATCCACTTGATCTCATGTTTCGGATTATCGGTTATATGCGGAACATTGTGAGCACGGTGACAGGCGTCGATGCAGGGTTGAAAATCCTCCTCTGACTGAAACTTGCTCATATCAACAACCATCGCCCAACGCTTGGCAGTTAACGCCTCAGGATGTTTTGCAACCTGGGAAGCTTCCACGCTGTTCTTTAAGGCACTGACACCGGCAACCCCGCCGATGCCGAGCAAAGAGGTAAGGCCTGCGATTTTTATAAATTCCCTTCTATCAATGCTCATAACTCTTTCTCCTTCGGCTCTAAGTGGCAGTCCCAGCAATACGGACTTACCGCAGTATAATTGTGGCATTCATCGCAGAAGTTCTTCTTGTTTGAATGACACTGCATGCAGGTATTCTGAAGACTCATGGTATACTGTTTTCCCGAACTGCTGGTGTAGATCGTCAGGCCGTCGCGGACTACCCAGTCTCTCCACTCGTTAAGCATCTTCATATGCTCCTTCTTCATAAAGGCTTTCGATTCGACACATTGCCTTTCGCTCTCAGGAAGCTTCAGAATTTCAGGAGTATCAACTTTCGGGTCAGGTTTCGCAGTTGCCTGCTTTCCGCTTAGCCAGAACGGAGCTGTTACTAAAGCGATAAAAATAATCAATCCCAAGAGTATCTTTCCGCCGTTATACATCTTATTCACCCTCCATTCCCGGGAGTGGGTCGCCGCGAAGGTTCGTAGTTCGTTTCTTCTCTCCCTTCATAATTAAAGCATTCGCAACCATTTCATGGATCCCTGTAACTTGTACACCCGGGACCCAGTAATCCATGAGCGGCGGTAAAACTGCCCTGTCAATGGCACAAATACATGCCAGCATGTTTACGCCATATTTTTTATGGACGTGCCTCACAGCATTCGCCCTCGGCAGCCCTCCTCTCAGTCTCAGTTCCATATTCTCTGAAGCATTTAACCCCGAACCGCTTCCGCAACAGAATGTCTGTTCCCTGATTGTATTCTCCGGCATTTCATAGAAGTTGTTACAGACACTATTGATAATAAACCTCGGCTCCTCAAAAAACCCCATTGCCCTCGAAGGGTTGCACGAGTCATGATAGGTTACTATCAAATCATCATTTCTCCGGGGGTCAAGATTCAGCTTATTGTTCCTGATAAGATCAGCGGTGAATTCACAAATATGCACTGTTTTGTTGGATTTTGCATTCTCAAACCGTGTGCCCGTTATTGGGGAAACAGGCTCTTCGAGAAAATCAACAGGGCCATACCATGTATTATGGTACTGATGCCATACACGCCACATATGGCCGCATTCCCCTCCCATTACCCACTTGACTTTCAGCCTTTTTGCTTCCTCGTATATTTTGTTATGCAATCTTTTTGCGACTTCATTCGATGTAAAGAACCCGAAATCGCCGCCTTCAGAGGCAAAGGTACTCCAGGTATAATCCAGACCGAGTTCATGGAATAACAACAATTCCCCCATGGCAGTAAACGTGCCCGGGTCGGCAAACATGCTTCCTGAAGGAATCACGAACAGAATCTCGGCTCCCTTCCTGTTAAAGGTGGGGTTCGGCCGGATTCCGGTGACGGTCTCCAGATCATCACAGAACATATCGAAGGTATCTTTAATGGTATGCGGCTGGAGACCAAGATGATTACCGGTCCTCCAGCAATTGGCAACCGGGCCGGCAATCCAATCAACATTTAATCCAAGGAGGTTGAGCAGTTCCCTTGCCAAAATGGTAATTTCAGCGGTATCAATACCGTATGGACAAAAGACAGAACATCGGCGGCATTCAGAGCACTGGAAAGCATAATACCAAATCTCTTTTAGCACATCGACGGTCAGGTCTCTCGCCCCGGCAATCTTTCCCATGATCTTCCCGGACGTAGTACAGTATCTCCTATATACAGACCTGAGGAGTTCTGCCCTGAGCACAGGCATGTTTTTGGGATCGCCGCTCCCGATAAAATAATGGCACTTATCGGCACAAGCGCCGCATCTCACACAGATGTCAAGGAAAAGCCTGAACGAGCGGTATTTGTCGACGCGCTCTCTCAACCCTTCGATAAAGATCTCCTGCCAGTTCTCAGGGAGATGCCAGTCTTCATCTGAAACCGACCATTGCCGTGGATTGGGCATTGAAAGAGCTTCAAGTGACTTAGGTTTAGCGGCATAACAGAACATCCCCTTTTTAATTTCGGTAGGGGTATCCATCCACCCTGTCCGGTCAGGTTTGTGATCGATTTTGATAAGTTCTTCTGGTTTTGGATTTGCCATGATTACTCCTTTTCTACTGGTAATCCAGCGGCTTTCATTTTATCTCTAAAGTCATCCTCATATTCTGCATAGGTGTGCACCTTCACGGGATAATTCCATGGGTTAACGTGCATGACAGCACGGTTGGTGTTCGCAAGGTTCCTCGTCGGGCTCAGGAAGACCCCAGCCATATGCATCAATTTACTCATGGGGAAATAGGCGAAGAGAACAGAGACGAGGAAAAGATGGATATAAAATATCGTCCCGATTCCGGCTGGAACCACAGGACTAAAGGTAACCAGACTCATCATGAGTTCCTTGATCCCCACAACATCGGTTTTCAAAAAATATCTCATGAGAACACCTGTCCCGCCTATTGCACCGATGAGGAAAAGCGGGAAGTAGTCAGAGGCAAGGGATATATATTTCACCTGCGGGATGACAACCCGTCTCAGGAAGAGGAACGTCACCGCACCGAGAAAGATCAGATCGGTAATGTAGAGTACTGGCGCGCCTACCTGGAAAAAGCCGTCGAGGGTCTCGAGGATTTCCACAAAAAAGGGAACTGGCTCGAAAAAGAGCCTCAGATGCCTTGTGAGTATGATAAGAAACGTCCAATGGAAAGCAAGTCCTGCCATCCAGAGCCATTTGGTCGAACCGTACGTCAGTTGCGGCCCGTCTCTCAATTCCATTCTGGTATTCCTGAAGAGGGAGCGGAAAAGGAGCACTTCCAGGGCCATCCGTATGATAACTCCGATCGAAGTGCAGGGATTATCGATCTTGTTCCACTTTATCCAGGGCAAGCTCTTCTCCTGCCCGCAGCTCGTCGGTATGCGGAACGGGACAGGAACACGGGCCCATTTTAATACCCGATAGACAATCCCTGCGATGAACACTGCGAAGGCCAGATAAGGGATTATGACTCCAAAGAGGTAGTGAAGATGAATAGTCCTCACCCCTACGAAGGCAATAACCCCAAGGATTACTACTGCGAAAAAGGAAAATAAAAGTCCCATGGTTCTACCCCTCTATTTTTTGAGTTAGTACTGGTTCCTCACCGAGGCCCTGATCTCCCTCTGGTATCTCGCGTACCAGGTTTGCCTTTTTTAACAGCCTGAACATCATGTTCCGCGCTTCGTTCGTCCTGATCTCATAAATCTTTTCCCGGCACTTCATATATACATCGAAAGCAAGAAGCGCCAAAGCATCTATCTCCAAATCCAGTGCATGCAACTCATGGTGGAATTGATTTCTCTGTAATTCTTTCTCCAGTTCTTCCCGGATAACTTTTTTCAGCAGGAAGAGGAACGAGACGGCCTGAGAGGGGGAAAAATCCTGAACCGCCTTTATCTTGATGATATCGTTCAGGAAAGGAAAATATCGTGCGGGGTCCCCTCCCTCAAGAAGTGCTCCGAACAGGCCGTGTGTAACCTCCGAGAACGTATATCCAACCGGATTGGTAAATTGATTCTGATTGTTTTTGAAAAAATGAGAAGCGTCCTGGGGATAGCTTGCAATAATCGCATCGAACCACCTTTGGAGGATGGACGATTTTCTTTCTGACAGGAGATCCTTGAGATTCATATCCGGTCTCTGCGTCACCCCTTGATTTGAGATTAAGACAGCATGGTACGTCGGTAATTTTATTGTATAGATGTAAAAACGTCAACGTCTTTTTTCAACTGCCAGGTAACATGAAACTACAGAATGAAGAGCAAGAAGCGAGAAGCCGGGAAACACTGCTCACTTCTTGCTCTTCCCTACTCTTTTTTTATGTCTAAGATTAAACGCAGCCTGTCGGTTTGGGAAGTCCGGCATATCTGCATGCCTGCTTTGCAGGACCACCAGGGAACAATTCATACAGGTACTTTGTGTTTCCCTTCTCGGGGCCAAACGCCTTGCCGATTTCCTTAACAAGGATTTTTATCATGGGGGCAATCTGGAACTTGATGAAATATTCCCTCAGGAACTTGATAATTTCCCAATGTTCATTTCCGAGAGTAACACTATCCTGGGCGGCCATAATCGGAGCCATTCCCTCTTTCCAGGATTCCCAGTCTACGAGGTACCCGTCCTCATCAACTTCATATTGCTGCCCTTCAAACTCTAAATACGGCATTTTACTACCTCCTTTTCTCTGTATTTAATTTTTTGATAGAAGCGACCCTCCCATCAATTTTAAGACAGAGTATAGTATCACACCAATAGGCGAACTTTCAATCTTAATAGAAACGGATTTTTTACACAGGTTATACAAAGTAATACAAAGACATGAATATGGTCAAATAAAAAAAACTTATTGATGAATAAATTTTTTTTGTTGTGATCGTGCCAACCGCAGCATTCCCTCCACCCAATCCGGTGTGCCAAGAGCATGGATATGCGTATAGGCAGCGAGCACATTTTTATAGAAGATCCCGTCCATTCTGTCCACCATTCCCTGGCCCCTTTTCATTCTGAATGCAAAAGAAATTTTTTGCATGCCGGACAGTTCCTGAACATAGGAATAGTGAAATTCATGGCCATGAATTACCGTTCCGGGCTTGAAATAGGGGTTTGGGCAGGCTACTTCAGCAACGGTATAGCCGTGTCCCTGCGGTTTTTTGCTGACTCCGATGACGATCGGGAAAACACCCGCCATCTCATACGTCCCGCCCTCCCAGAGCAATGTCTGTGCGAGGTACATCAATCCCCCGCACTCTGCATAGACCGGCATCCCTTCCTCCGCTGCGCTCCTGACTGCTTTACGGAGTTTCCGGTTTGCAGAAAGAGCCCCGGCATGAGTTTCCGGGAAACCTCCCCCCAGGTAAAGGGCATCCAGTGCGGGAGGCAAGTCATCAGTCAGGGCGCTGAACTCAACAATATTCGCTCCCGCCCGTTCCAGCGCTTCCAGATTCTCCGGATAGTAGAATTGAAAGGCTGAATCACGAACCACTCCGATCGTGACCTGTTTTTCCCTGACTTCGACAACCGGCGCATGCTGCAGGCTAAAAGCGGGAGCCTCGGCAGCAATGTGCCACACCTGTTCCATATCCAGGTATTCGGAGACTGTCTGTGCAGCCTGCTCGATTGCATCTTCTGCAACCGGGTGTTCCTGGGGGGGTATGAGTCCAAGATGCCTTCCCGGAAAATTGATATTCTTCAGCTTCGGGATTGCACCGAGGACCGGCAGGTTACAATACTGCTCTATACTCTGGCGGATGACTGATTCGTGACGACTGCCCGCCAGTCTGTTCAGGATAACGCCTTTGATCTGCACTTCCGGGTCAAGCATCTGACATCCAAGGACAAGGGCTGCAACTGTGCGGGTCACTTTCGTGCAGTCTACAATCAGAATAACCGGAGCCTGCAGGAGTTTCGCTAATTCAGCGGTGCTCACGCTGCCTTCTGCGTCCAGTCCGTCGTAAAGCCCCCGGTTTCCTTCGACAACTGCGATATCTGCGCACTGCGTCTGCAGGCTGAAAGAAGAGAGTGCCTGGTGTCTATCCATCAGAAAAAGGTCCAGATTGTAACACGGACGTCCTGCCCCGCGGCTCATCCACCCCATATCAATATAATCAGGGCCTTTCTTGAAGGGGACTACCTTAAGTCCCTGTTGTTTCCATGCGCGGCAGAGACCAACACTGAGAGCTGTCTTGCCGGTATCTCCTCCCAGACCGGCAACGACAAGCCTGGGGCAGCGTATCATCTTCTGCTTGGGCCGGGCACTTCGATAGTGGTGCAGCTTCCGCTGCTGCATGTTTTGACGGTAGATTTTGCTTTGGCGCCGCGCACTGAACTGCCGATATTAATGGTACTTAATACCCGTTCAACCTCCGGAGATTTGCATTTTGGGCACTTCATTCTTACGCCTTCTTCCTCTTTCTTCATTTTGAGAAGTTCAAACAGCTTTCCGCATTTCAGACAGCGGAATTCATAAATGGGCATATCTGCTCCTTTCTTTCTACCAATGCAAGTGCTTTGAACGTGCTGAACATATCCGACTATCAGTTTTACAATAAATACGGCTTTCGGGAAAAGTCAAGAATATATCCGGCAGTGCCGTATAAGGCCAACGCCCGCAAATTTGTTCCTATAGAGCTATAATAAATGAAACTATTCAAGGAGAAGAAATGAAGCCTTCACCAGAGGAACCACGGTGTCCATTCTGTTATAACAAAATAGAACAGCCGAAAGAACAGCTGGAAAGAAAGCTTGTCGAATATCCTATCGGTGTTTGTTCACATTGCAGTGCCGTATATGCTTTTGATGTAACCGGACATAATATGGGATCAGCTTTTATTGAGGCGCTGTTGTTCGCGTGCAATGAGGATGATTATCTTGCTTTCTCCCTTTCTCACGGGCAGGACTATAGTGATGCAGTCATAGGGAACTATGATATTTTCACCCATAAGGTGATGCCTGAAAAATTCTATCACGACCGTTATGTGCGGGGTGCCCTCGTCTTTGTGAAACTCCATGAACAGTTCATGGAAGCAACAGAAGAGAAAATCAGGGAACGGTCAAAGACATTACAGCCCATATCCCATACAAAGCTCCGTTCTGTAAAATTTTCGAGGGAAGCAGTCCGCAGGTACGTGCTTGAAGACAGGCGAGAGGAGCTCCTCGAATTGGCAGGAGAAGATACACGGGTTATTCATGAGTTACAAAAAATGCTCTACACGCCCGATGAACATCTGCGCTGGCGGATCACCGATATTTTCGGAGAGGTGAGTTGCAAAATAGGCGAGAGACGTCCGGATAAAATCAGCAAACTGCTCGCTAATTTATTGCAGAGTGCTGCTTATCCAGGGGCATCTGCATGGGGAGCTCTTGAAGTAATCGGCACGATTATCAGCACAAATCCGGCACTCTACGGAGAATTCACCCCCCAGTTGCTCTCCTTTTTCCAGCAACGGAATTTATGGAGAGAGGTCACCTGGGCGGTCGGCAAAATTGCAACAGCTGATCCCGGTCTTGCCAAATATGCATTCCGTGCTCTTGTCACCCTTCTTGATGATGAAGACCCAGTAGTCCGCGGACATGCTGCATGGGCTTTGGGGAACATCGGGTTCAATGACGCACTGGATAAATTGCAGAGTCTCGAAACCGACAGCAAGACACTCTCGATCTGGAGAGACGGCGAACTGCGGGAAGTGACTGTTGCCCACCTGGCAAAAGAAGCTGTCGAAAAAATCTCCCGGTGAATAAACCACCCGTGCGGTTCCTCATTGCATCGCCTTGTGGAGATATTCCTGTCAACGAGGAAAAACTTGATCTTCCTCTGGAAACAGACCCGTTAAAAACTTCCTACAGAGAATATTTTCGCTCGATCACAGACTTTCTTACTGGGAAAAACTCTCTGCCGCTGCATCACGCACTCAACATAACGGCTGTGGCTGGCATATACCCGCATGACATCGATGAAATCATAATCCGCACTGAAAAACACGGAGCGCTCTACCATCCGGCAAGCATCGACCTGGTATGCAAAACGAACAGGATAAAATTCGGTCTTAACGTCGCTGTTACCGATGCTGGGAAAGATTGCCTTAGAAGAGAATTCACCTTGCTTAAAGTACTCCACGAAACATTCAACCTGCCCTTCATCCCGGAACCTTATTTCCTTGGTGAACTGGATTCCAAGGTATTTCTTCTGGAGGAATGGTTTGAAGGGTATCATGAATTTCATATTGCTGAAACCGGGGGGGGCAGGTATCAGGTGAAGCTCTGGGAATATGGAAAAGGGGATCGTTTTCTATCGCCTGCGCAAAGCTTTGCACTCTGCAGGCAGGCTGCCATGATTCTCACACTCTATTATGACATCGATAACTTCAGGGTAATTTATCCGTGGCATCATGCAGCGGGAGATTTTATTGCAAAGATTACCGATGAAGAGATAACCGATGTGCGTCTCACGACCGTTCGGGGCTATGAACCCTTTCTCAGTACCGATGAAGATTTGGTACATCCCGCCCTTGCCCTGTTCTATTTTCTTTTGCACCTCTCGATTCAGATGCGTCTCGATAAGCTGGATGGGGTCGGAGAGATCGCCTGGGCAGATGCGCCCTGCATCGAGGCGACCCTTGCAGGCTTCTTTCAGGCACTGGAGATGAAAAAAGATTTTATGAATTCCCTCGGCTCAACAAGATCCTTTCTCGAGCTGCTGAAATCATTCAGCAGAGATGATTTGGAACATACTTTTAGGGCAGTTGCAGCTCAGTTTGAACAGACAAAAGACTTTCCCGTTATAGCAAGAAACCTTGCAGAACACGTCAGCAGGTTTTATCTTACGCTTCGAAACTTCCCCTGACGATATCGTCAAACGGCATTCTCAGAATTCTTGAGAGCGGCATCATAAGAGTTGCTTTCCTGTCAGGGTGCAGCGTTTTCCCCTCAGTCAGCATTTCCTGCGATAGTCTGCAGAGTTCGTGGTAAATTTTGTCGAGCTTTACCGTAGGATATGTGGCCTTTTCCTCAAATTTTGAAAGACCGCAGACATATGCCAGTTCCTTCTTCTCTTTCTTCAGACTGTAGGGGACACCATAAACGCGGCATATGATCGGACGGTATTCATACATCACACATTCATCCTTGTCGCTGAGAAACGGACATCTCACCCGCTGTTTTCCGAGCCCGTAGACCTTCATTTTCGGGTCTTCCTCAAAGACTTTCAGAGTATCCTTCGCCTTCAGCATTTCATCCTCGGCCTTCTCAGCCCTTCTGAGGATATCTCTCCGCATCTTTCTTTCAAGGCGATTGAAATGATACTTGATAAAGGCTGCCTCTATGGGAAAAACACCAAAAACAGCATGACAACAATCACAACAACCGATCCTGCAGCGGACACTGTCCGGATATTTTTCGCGGACCGTCCTGAAAAGGATATCTGCTTTGCGGGCAAACGTTTCATATTCTGAAAAGAGTGCTTCGATCATCTTTTCTTTGGAGGTTTCGCTCTCTTCTGCTTTTTCACTGCTGCGGCTTTTTCTGTTTTTTCCCTAGGTTTCGTCGCAGTATTTGTTTTGGCGTCGGTCTTGGTTTTTGGTTTTGTTCCGGATTTGCCCCCCGCTCCTCCCGCAGTCTTTGCTCTGGTCCTTCCTGCTGCCTGCTTTTTCCCTTTTTCCCGGTAAGGTTCAAGGAGTTTCATAAAGTCAGGATGCACCTCAAATCCCAACTGTATGGCCTTATCACAATATTCAATAGCTTTTTCCATCTCGCCAAGAAGATGATACACATTCGCAAGGTTGTTGTACCCAAGTCCAAAATCCGGCGCCAGATCGAGCATTTTCCTGTTCATCGCAAGGCTCTTTTCAATATCACCTTTCTGGAGATACGCATTGGCTAAATTGCACATCGCCTGCACAATGCCTGGATTGAGTTCCAAAGCTTTTTCCAGCGCATCAATTGCTTCATCAGTTCTGCCCATTTGAAGATAAGCAAATCCGATATTTGAATAGCCGCGTGCATACCTTGGTTCTATCTCAACAGCCCGGAGGTTCGCTTTCAGAACCTTTTCTATCTCACCTTCCTTGAAATAAATATAGCCAAGATTCACGAAAGCCTCGAACATGCGCACGCCGTTGTCTATGGAGTCTTCGAAGGCATCGATCGCCTGGTCGAATTTCCCCTGGTTCATGTAAACCACACCCAGATTATACTGGGACGTAGCGCAATCCGGTTTTTCCATCAGCCGTATCTTCTGTTCAGAAATAAATTGTTCGATATTTTTGGGATCTTCCATATTGTTCCTAAAAAAATAGCGTTAAAATTTTACTAATACCATCCTGCAAGAGAAGAAGGAATTTTCTGGTGGATTCATAGCAGGCGACAGACAACAGAACCGGGGGAGGAGTTCATTGCTCAACGCATGAAAAAAACATTCCCCTTCAATCAATGAGGGTGGTTTGGAAACCACCCTCATTGCCTAGACTACTGTCATCTCTTCATTACCGTCGGTTTTTTATCCGCCTGCATCGCCGGATTTCTCGACCGATATCCCTCTGCCTTTTACACCGTACATGGTCGAGCTCCCGGTTGAGAAGTACTCCAACACACCCTCTGCAACCATCTTTGAAGCCACACCTTTGACTTCGCCTGCACCGGTATCAGGGATAACCTTCTTTACACCTGCGAGCATATCCTTGAAATAGAACTTGGTCTTTGCTCCCTTGGAACCATAATCAAGAATCGCCTGCCTGATATCTTCTTCTCTTCCCATAAGTCTCTCTCCTTATCTTGAGATTAAATACCACCCACAGCTTTTGAGACCGCCCATGCATGGTCTGTATACTTGAACTGCGTAGAGGTCCTGAACGTATCATAGGCAAGGCGGTAATCATCCAGCAGGTGCCAGGAGAATTCCAGATTGCATTTTTCGAAGAACCTCTCCCAGCCTATACGTTCTGCCCACTCTCCGAGCCTTTCATATTTCTTGGCATCTTTCGCATATGCCTCTACGATCTGCCTCACTGTTTTAACCACCGACGGCCAGCGCGGCATCTCATTCGGCAACCACGGCACAATTACCTTGGAGAATTTCGGTCCGCTCTGTCTGTTCGAAATCTTCCCGCCTGCCAGAATAGCAACACCGTCGCCCTCTTTGTCTGCGAGCGGCAGGGCCAGACACATGGTATAGCAGTTTCCACAGTACATGCATTTTTCCTGGTTGACTGAGACGCTCTTCCTTCCTTCCTCGGTCGTAATCGGCTTGATTGCAAAAAGCGGGCATGCCGCAACAACCAGCGGAATCTCGCATGCCTTTCCGAGGACATCGTGGTCTATTGCCGGCGGCTTGCGGTGATATCCCAGAAGCGCGATATCGGAACAATGCACAGCGCCGCACATGTTGAGGCAGCAGGCCATGGAAACCCTCAGTTTTGCGGGAAGCCTCATGGTCTTAAAATCGTCAAATAAATCGTCAGCGACTGCCTTCACCAGGCCAGAGGCATCGGTCGCAGGGGTATGACAATGAATCCATCCCTGGGTATGGACGATATTGGTAATAGAATTTCCTGTGCCACCGGTGGGGAACTTGAAAGAACCTCCGAGATGTTTCCTGCTGTCAAGCTCCTTTTTTAAAGCTTTTGCTGTATCTTCTTTGTCCGTTATAAACTCGATGTTATTTCTTGTCGTCCATCTCACGTACCCGTTGCAATACTTGTCTGCGATATCACAGATCTCCCGGATATGTTCAACGGACATTATGCGGGCACCACCGCATCTCACTGTGTATGCCTTGTCTCCGGATTCTGAGACATGCACCAGCAACCCGGGTTCCAGCACTCTATGGGAAGCCCATTTGCCGTAATTCTTCCTTAAAACAGGCGGCATGAACTGTGCATAGTGTGAAGGACCTATATCAGTAATTCTTCCTTCCTGCTGCTTTTCGGGATTGAAATAGCCAAATCTACCTTTCGACATTGATTAACCTCCTTTATCTGGAAAATTATTTTATCTTGGATGCCTGCTTCTGTAATCGTTGATATCCCTCTGCCATCCTCCCGGGACTTCCTCTTCCTTGAAGAACACATACGGATTGGAACGGGGTTCTTTAACCATCTGCGGCATTGCAGGAATTCCAAGGATTTCGATGAAGGTCTTCAAGCCCATGCGCTGGATCAGTTCTCCGAGTCGCTCACGGTTCTTCCCTTCCTCTATCCACCAGTCATGCACCTTTCTGGCAACAGCCTTCTGACTGTCAAATGGATGTTTTGCATACATAAAAGGTATCGTCAGCACGGACATCTGAGCGCCCTCCAGAATAGGCGCCTTTGCTCCAAAGAGCAGGCTCACGCCTGTATCTGTTCCAACTCTCAATGCCTCCGGCATGGCGTTTATGCAATGCATGCAACGGGTACATTCTGCATTGTTTATGGTAAGCTTCTTTCCGTCCCAGGTCATGCAACCGGCGGGGCAGCGGTCGATGATTTCATCCTGAATATCGAAAGGACCCCAGTCAGTTCCGGTCATTCCTCCGCCGTCACGGGGAATTTTCCCGGCGACATACTCTTTTACAACGTCCTGGTTGATCCGGATATCGTCTTTCCAGGTTCCGATAAACGACATGTCAGACCGGGCTATCGATGCTACGCAGCCGTTCGGACATCCGTCGAATTTAAACTTGAATTTATACGGGAATGCAGGCCTGTGCAGCTCATCCTGGAATGCCATAGTCATTTCATAGCACATTCCGAGTGTATCATAGCAGGCGAATTCACACCGGGCTGGGCCGATACAATCAGAGGGGGTCCGGAGATTCGAACCGGAACCGCCGATATCATTGCCCAGATCATGGGTCAAGTCAAAAAATATCGGCTCCAGCTGCTCTGAAGTAGTGCCGAGCATGACCATGTCACCGGTTGAACCATGGAAATTGGTGACGCCGCTGCCGCGATATTCACAAATATCACAAAAAGCCCTGAGAAAGTCAGTGTTGTAGAATTTTGCACCCGGCTGGTTTACTCTGACGGTATGGAAATGCGCAACGGAAGGGAACATCTGCTGCTGATCGCAGTAACGGCCGATAACTCCTCCGCCGTAACCGAGGACTCCCACGATACCGCCGTGTTTCCAGTGGGTCTCACCCTCTTTATAGGAAAGCTCAACCACCCCTAAAAGGTCGTCAACAACTTCCATCGGCATCATCAGATCGTCCTGCCCAATTTTGTGCCTGTGCAATGCTTCTCTCTTCAAGTCGCTTACAAAGCTGGGCCACGGACCTGATTCCAGTTCGTCCAGCAATGGAGTAGCATGTTTCACTTTAAAATTTTTCAGTTCGTCTTCTGTGTAGTTTTTCAGCTGTGCATCGGTAAAAATCCGGACGTCATCGTACTTTCTATGCTCTTTTTCCTCTTTATCCCACATCTTCTCTTTTCCCGGGATTCCCATTTCAAACCTCCTTCTGGCGAGTTTTTAAAATTATGAAACGATGCAAAAAAACTGTCTTCTTCCACCCCCTTCCCATGATGGATATTCACTAAATTGTAGACAGAAATATGCCTTTTACTTTTGGTGAAACCAATGAAAAGTGTTTAATAATAATCAACTCACTCTGTTTTGTCAAGCAGAGAATTTTCATATAAAAATTAAATAGATTGAATTAATTTCCCTGATAATTAGCACCTGGTTATAAGCAATTGCTTACAATGAAGCGCCGCTTGAAGGATTTGGAATTCTCATGAAGAGTTCAGTTTTTGGCTTTTCCGGTTATTCTGCCTACAGCTTCTTCAACCCATTCTCCCAAGGGCTTTGCTGAAAATTCTCCTTGATAATAGATGGTTACCGGGGCATCAGATGCCTGCATCTGCCTGAGACAGGGTAAAGCCGGTATATATCCCACATTACCCATTGCCCATGCGAGCAGCCCGAGCGTTTCTTCATCCCTGCTCTCGAACAGTCTGAATATCTGTTCATGAAAGAATTCTACCGAGTCTTCGATACGGTTGCCGAGACGGCCGATACCCCACAGCCCTCCTGTTACCAGAGGCGGTTCGTCTATGGTGTACGCAATCATCATGCTCCCGTAAGGGTCGATAATTTCAGGGATATGGACAAGTATTTCCGCAACGGTTTGGGGAGAACTCCATCCTATGCCGCCTGATTCATCATTCATCGACCAGAACAGGGTCCTGATATAATTCCTTGCCTTCTCCTCTCTCCCTGCCTTCCACCATCGTTCCACAACCCTGGCCACGGTTTCTATCGCAGCCCAGCGCACAGGGGCATCCAGATCATAAAGCCGGAACCGTACCGCCTGCCAGAACCGCTGGTCAGTGATACAGTGTTCCGCAAGGAGGGCATATTCTCTCTTTTTTAGCATTGTTTCTGTCTTGCTCTTTGCCGACAGATAGCCCTGTTCCATTTCATTCGCCAATTCTAAACTTGTCCGGAAAATTTATGCTATACATACTCTCTCTCATTCCCCGCCCTTATCGGTCTCCGATTCGTCGGGGGGAATCCGGTATTTTCACTATGTTCCAGATTGTCCGGTCTAGCAGGACAATCAGAAATACCAGTTTTTGGCAGGTTCCTCTCTCTCATTTTACCCTGTTTTGATATTTTTGTTTACAAGCACCCCATGATGAGTGATATATTATGGGGTTTATAGAAGAGTACACAAGCATGAAATTACGACTGATATTCCTCATTCTTATCTTGCTCGCACTCCCCGGACCTGTCCGCGCGGAGGAATTTCCTGTGATCAACACAATCGAAATACAGGGACTGAAACGGATTGAGGAAAGTGCTGTAAAAACGAAGATTACCCAGAGAGCGGGCGAGCCGATATCCCAGGACAAGACGAACGAGGATATCAAGTCTATCTATAAAATGGGGTATTTTGACGATGTCAGGGCTGAGATAGAGCCCTTTGAAGGGGGAGTAAAACTCATCTATGTGATCAGAGAAAAGCCCGCGATTATAAAAATCGACCTGCAGGGCAATGAAGAATTCGACGACGAGAAACTGCGGGAGAAACTTACCATAACGACCGGGGCTATTGCCGATGCAGTCCTTATCCAGGACAATGTCAACAAACTGAAAGATTTCTATGAAGAGGAAGGGTACTGGCTTGCCCGCATAGTGCCAGTAATAAAAACAGTCAGTGAACATGAAGTAACCCTCACCTACCAGATCGAGGAAGGGCAGAAGGTTAAGATAAAAAAGATCCGGATAGAGGGAAACAAAGCCCTGTCTGCGGGAAAAATCAAGGGTGCTATGGAGACAAAGGAGTGGTGGTTGTTCTCTTTTATAACGTCTTCCGGATATTACCAGAAAGCCCGCATGGATATGGATATCGAGCGGATTCGTGACCTCTATTTTAATAACGGATACCTGAAAATCGTGGTCGGCGATCCGGAGATAAAGCTTACGGAAGATCAAGACAAAATGACGATCACCATCCCGGTCTCTGAGGGCGAACAGTTCAGCGTTTCTTCCGTAGAATTCAGGGGGAACACAGTCTTCGGGGATGACGAAATAAGGAAGAAGATCACCATGATAACCGGGAAGCCCTTCAGCAAGGAAAACCTCAGGAAAGACATCATGGGGATCTCCGAACTCTATTCTGAAGCCGGCTACGCACTGATAACCGTTACCCCGGACCTTGAACCTGACGATACTGCCAAGCTCGTAACAATAACCCTGAAGATTGACGAGGGCGCGAAATACAGGATCGGGAGGGTGGAGATATCCGGGAATACAAGAACTCGCGACAAGGTCATCAGGAGAGAGGTGAAGCTTGATGAAGGTGACACTTTTAACAGCGCCCTGATCAAGAGGAGTTACGAGAGAATAAACAACCTGAACTACTTTGAGACTGTCGAAGTCTCGCCGAACCCCCGCCCCGAGGAAAAACTCGTGGACCTCGATATCAAGGTAAAAGAGAGGCCGACCGGCTTCTTTAGTATCGGCGGCGGGTACAGTTCTGTGGAAAAATTTATTGCCATGATCGAGATGACCCAGGGAAACCTCTTCGGCAGGGGGCAGTACCTGAAAATAGGGGCACAGCTCGGAGGGAGGACTACCTATTACGACATCACCTTCAGGGAACCCTGGCTTTTTGACAAACCTCTTTCGCTTTCCATGAATGTCTACAAAACCCAGAGGGATTATATCGAGTATGACAAAGACGCGATCGGTTTCGGTATCTCACTGGGGAAAAGGTTTACCGATTACTGGTCCGGGAGCATAGCCTACAATTTTGAAAATGCAAAAGTGACGAATATCGCCGATGATGCATCGGTGATCATTCAGGACCAGGAGGGTTCGAGGACTACAAGCAGCGTCACGCCCACCATTGTGAGGGACTCGAGAGACAACTATCTTGACCCGTCCCGGGGGACGAGAAACTCACTCTATGTAACCTATGCCGGACTTGGTGGATCAAATAATTTCATAAAAAGTGAAATTGATTCTGCATGGTATCTGCCGGTTGGCCCCACGTCGTTCATGCTCCGCGGCAGGCTCGGGTACGCGTCCGGGATAGGCGGCAAGGAGCTGCCCCTGTATGAAAGGTTCTATGTCGGTGGCATCTACACGATCAGGGGACTGGGGTTTGGCGAAGCAGGTCCCAAAGACAGCAACGGCGACGAGATAGGCGGTCTCACCCAGCTCATTTTCAATACTGAATTCATTTTCCCCCTTGTGAGTGACATCAGATTGAAGGGTGTCGTCTTCTTCGACACCGGAAATTCATACGATACTGAGAGTACCGATGTTACCTCTGACAGTTTCGGTGATCTGAGGTATACAACCGGAGCGGGGCTCCGATGGATTTCGCCGATCGGGCCCGTGAGGATTGAGTGGGGATACAACCTTGACAGAAGGCCTGGAGAACGTTCAAGCAGATTTGAATTCGCCTTCGGGACCTTTTTCTAAACCTTTTTTGCAATCAGACCCAAAGAACGAGGAGGATACATGAAAGACATTGGCAGGAAACTTTTTACAGTCAGCATGGTACTTGCAGTCTTTTGCCTGCTGCCGAAGTTTACATACGCGGAAGAGTCCGTGAAATTCGGCGCGGTCGACGTACAGAAAGTACTGAATGAATCCGATGCCGGGAAAAAAGCAAAGTCTGACCTTGAATCCCTGATAAAATCGAAACAGACCGTCATAGACGAAAAGGGCAAGGCTATCGAGAAGCTCAAAAACGACCTTGAAAAGCAGGCATCGGTACTTTCTGCGGATGCACGGAAAAACAAGGAAGATGAACTCGAAAAATATATACGAGAATACCAGCGCCTGGTGCAGGATTCGCAGGCAGACGTGAAGAAGAAAGAGACCGACCTTACTGAAAATCTATTAAAAGAGATCCAGGACATGATCCAGAAGATCGGTGAAGATGAAGGGTATACCATGATATTTGAACGGGGGATGGTTATCTACTCGAACAAAGGCATAGACCTCACTGACGCCGTGTTAAAAAAATTTGATGAAATGAAAGCAAGAAAGAAGTAGTGAAACTCAGAGAACTTGTATCGCTTATACACGGTGAAATCACCGGCGATGAGAACATCGAGATCACCGGAGTCTCGGGCATCCGGGAAGCAAAAGAAGGCGACATTACCTTCCTTGCTGCCAAAAAGTACCTGAAAGACCTGTCCGGGTCCAGGGCATCGTGCGTAATGGTCAAGGAACCGCTTGCTGACATACCGATTCCCCAGGTAACCGTGCCGAATCCCCAGCTGGCTTTTGCGAAACTGCTCGAACACTTCTACGTGAAACCTCGCGAGTCTGCCGGGATAAGTGCTGACGCTCATGTATCACCGACAGCAGAGATTGCTGAAGGAGTCTCCGTCTGTCCTTTCTGCTATATCTCGTCCGGGGTCTCCGTCGGCAAGGGAACAGTTGTGTATCCCCATGTTTTTATCGGAGAGGACTCTGCTATCGGAGAAGACTGCATTCTATATCCGAATGTTACCGTGAGAGAAAAGATCCGGATCGGCGACAGGGTCATCATTCATTCAGGAGCGGTGATCGGGTCAGATGGGTTCGGGTATGTCTTTGAGAATGGCATACACCATAAAATCCCGCAGGTCGGAGGAGTAATCGTTGGAGATGATGTCGAAATAGGGGCAAATGTAACAATCGACCGTGCAACCACAGGGAATACTCTAATCGGGAGCGGTACCAAAATAGATAACCTTGTCCAGATCGCCCACAATGTGAAAATCGGCAGAAATGCTCTGATCGTTTCACAGGTCGGGATTGCCGGCAGTTCTGAAATCGGTGATTATGTTACCTTGGCCGGCCAGGTAGGAGTGGCTGACCATACTATTATTGAATCGGAAACAATTTTCGGAGCCCAGTCCGGCGCTATGGGGAAAGTTGCAAAAGGAATATATTCCGGCTCTCCCGGCATACCGCACAGAGAATGGCTGAAAGCCCAGGCAGTCTTTGCAAAATTACCGGGGCTCCAGAAAAAAGTGAGGGAACTCGAAGCGAAAATGCAGGAACTCGGAAAGGAGGAACCTGAATGATAGACATAAAAGAGATTCAGACACTCCTGCCTCACCGGTATCCATTCCTCCTGGTAGACAGGATCGTTGAACTCAAACCCAGGGAGAAAGCAGTCGGCATAAAAAACGTCACAGCGAATGAGGAGTTTTTTCAGGGCCACTTCCCGGGGAATCCCATTATGCCGGGAGTCCTCATGGTTGAAGCAATGGCACAGGTTGCAGGAATCCTCGCCTTCAAGTCAGGGGACATCCAGGGGCATTCAGTATATTTCATGAGCATCGAAAAAGTAAAATTCAGGAGACCAGTAGTGCCCGGCGACCAGCTCAGGATGGAGGTCAAAATACTCCAGCAGAGGGGAAACGTCTGGAAATTCTCCGGACATGCGTTTGTCGAAAACAAGATCGCTTCAGAAGCAGAGTTCACTGCCATGGTTACCGACAAGGAGATATAGAGAATTATGGAGAGAGAGATTCATCCCTCAGCCGTCATCGACCCGAAAGCCGAAATCGGGGAAGGAGTTGCAATCGGACCCTTCTCGATAGTCAAAGAAGGGGTACGGATCAAACGGGGCACCAGGCTTTTGTCGAACGTCATTCTCGAAGGAGATACCGAGATAGGGGAAAACTGCACCATTTACCCGTTCACGAGCATCGGCCTTCCCCCGCAAGACATGAAATATAAGGGTGAAAAGACCGGGGTAAAGATAGGCGATAATAATGTCATCCGGGAGTATATTACCATCCACAGGGCCTCTGTCGGCGGAGACGGCTATACCAGGATCGGGAACAATAATTTCCTTATGGCTTACGTGCATATTGCCCATGACTGCAAGATCGGCTCCGGCATCGCCATGGCGAACGTCGCAACGCTCGCCGGGCATATCCTTGTCGAAGACCATGCAGTTATCGGCGGGCTTGTAGCAATCCACCAGTTCACCCGCATCGGGGCCTTTTCGATGGTCGGCGGGTTCAGCGGCGTAGGGCAGGATATCCCGCCCTATATGATCGCATCCGGGGCCCGTGCAAAGCTCTTCGGCCTGAATACGATTGGCTTGAAAAGACATGGCTTCTCAGAAGAAACCATGAACGAACTGAAAAAAGCATACAAGATTCTCTTCAGGGAGAAACACACATTGAAGGAAGCGATCAAAAAAGTACAGCAGGAACTTCCCTATACCGATGAGATAAAACACCTCATCGAATTCATCCAGACGAATAAACGAGGAATCTGCCGCTGACAAAAAATCAATTATCAATGATCAATCCAAAATTATCAATCCGGGCATGAACGCGCTCACAGATAATGCTCACTTTTTTCTCTCATTGATTATTGATAATTGATAATTTTAACTTTATTCTCTCACCCGGAGAAACTTTGGCGAGACCTCACTTCACAACGAAAAAAATCGGCATCATCGCCGGTGCAGGCGAACTTCCCATCGCTCTTGCGAACGAAGCGAGGGCACAGGGGTACAGTGTCTTTGCGGTTGCGCTCGAACCCCTCGCTGAGAGGGGCATCTCAGAGTATGTCGACGGGATAGCCTGGGTAAACGTCGGCAAATTCGGCAAGCTGATTGATGCCCTGAAAAAACATGGGGTCAGGGAGGCTGTTATGGCAGGAAAAGTCTCGAAGACCCTCCTTTACAAAAGCAGGATTACCCCTGACCTGAAAGCCATGAAACTGCTCTTTTCCCTGAAAGACAGGAAAGACGATTCCATCCTGCTTGCAATCACTGAAGAACTGGACCGGGAAGGCATTCGCCTCCTTGACATCACCCGGTTCAGCAGTTCCCTCCTCGCTGCCGAAGGGGTATATACAGAAAGGAGACCAACTGACGCAGAATGGAAAGACATCGGGTTCGGATGGAGGATCGCAAAGGAAATCGGGAGGCTCGATATAGGGCAGACCGTAGTTGTCAAAAATCTCGCGGTCATGGCAGTTGAAGCGATTGAGGGAACTGATGAAGCAATCCTGCGGGGGGGGGGCCTGGCAAAAGAAGGGGCGGTTGTGATAAAAGTGAGCAAGCCTGAACAGGACATGAGGTTCGATGTCCCTGCCGTAGGCCTTCAGACGCTGAATGCCATGAAAGTAGTCGGCGCAAAAGTCCTCGCCGTTGAAACAGACAAATGCCTCATACTGAACAAAACTTCGCTGATCGAGAAGGCGAATTCCGCAAAAATTTCTGTTCTGGGATATTCAGATCAGGGGTTCAGCACCGGAACATCATTGACCAGGAGATAAAACATGAAAAAACATAAATCTTTGACGGCAATCCTCTTCCTTCTCTGCTTCATTCTTCTGGCTTGGGCAGGAGCAGAAGCAAAGAAGCCTGTGGTGATTTTCGATCAGGGCCACGGGCAGAAATTCCTGGCCGAACAGACCGGGGTACTGCATCTTTCCGGACTGGCAGGGCTTTTTAAAACAGAGGGCTTTGAAGTGAGAATCAACATCGGACAGATCACCGACAGGGTCCTTGCTACAACCGGAGTGGTAGTGATTTCTGGTGCGTTCAGGCCTCTTGCAGCACGGGAAATTGAAGCGATAGTCCGCTTCGTAGAGCGAGGCGGCAGACTCTGTGTAATGCTGCACATACCTCAGCCGGCAGCCGGACTGATGTCACGGTTCAGGATATTCGCTTCCAACGGGGTGCTCCACGAACAGGAGAACCTGCTAGCCCATGAACCAAAAGATTTTTTTGTAACCCACCTGCGACAGCATGCAATTACAGACGGAATCAGGAAATTTTCCTTTTATGGCGGATGGGCGCTCATGAGCGAATCGCCGACGGGGAAGGTTATTGCATGGACCAGTTCAAAGGCGTGGATTGACCTGAACAGGAATAACAAATTCGATGCTCCCCCTGACGCAAGGCAGGCATTTGGCGTCGTTGTAACAGGAACTCTCGGCAAGGGACGTTATGTAATCTTTGGAGACGATGCACTATTCCAGAATTCATTCCTCGTACAAGAAAATTTGAAGCTCGGAAGGAATCTGGTGAGATGGCTGAAGAGACCTGAGAGGACGCTCCCAGGATCGTCTCTCACACTGTAACCCTCTCACCGCAGACTGAAAAGCAACGGGGAACGGGAAAATGACCATCAACGGACAGGTTTTCAGCAAGTCACCCCCTCACAGACTCAGTCACTCTGCTATCTTCTCGAAATTCAGGTTCCTCAGGAGCAGCCATATCCTGATGAATCCTCTTCTTCAGCTCAGACAAAACCGCAAAACAGCCAATAACGTCTCTCTTCTGATGAATATGGTTTATTTTCTGAGATATTCGGGCTTCTCTTTTACAGCAGCGACGGAAAACGGCATCCTGGCTCTTCACGGAGCACCCCCCGCAGTCACCCGTGGGAGGAAATCAACGCCATTCGGTTATGCAGTGAAGAATGGCACCAGATTACGTGGGGTGATTTTGCAGAGACGCCGGATGACTCTGTCAATGCCCCTGAAGACAGACCCAGGTTTGGTGAAAATTATTTTATCCGCACCATGAATCAGCTTCGGAAGAATGTGCTTGTCAGGTCACATCAACCGCGGATAAAGCCCGTCATTTTTGACAAGAAGTGTATTACCCTCATGACCTCATATGCATATACCTTTACCCGTCTCATTGCGATAGCAGATCTCGAAAAACCATGCATCAGTTCTGCAGATGACCTGGAACTCCTCGAAATTTAGTTTTTCTTGTTCGTGCAGCCCCCCTTGAAATCCTGCCTGTATCTGATACAATGGTTTCGTGATGCAGCATCTTATCCGTGGTTTGCTGCGATCGAGAACAGGAGGGCTGAGATGAAAAAAGTGCTTTTTATCTGCTGTTGTATTCTTATTTTCCTGACTGGACGGTCTTTCGCCGGAGATCACCCTGAACGAGAGTCCTGCAAAGTCTGCGGTATGTACATTGACCTGTATCATGACACATCCTCTGAGCTTGTGCGAAAAGACGGGGCAACCCTGCAAACCTGCGGGGTTGCCTGCATGCTGCGAATCGTGAACGATTCAGGCGGGCCTGATGCTTTTTCTTCAATTCTGGTTCACGCATGGGATACCAAAGAAACTCTTCCGGCGGACGGAGCAGTTTTTGTTATCGGGAGCAGGATAATTCCGGACATGATACCGAACATCATTGCCTTCAGTAGCAGGGAAAAAGCAGAAGAATTCATATCCAGAGAAGGCGGCAAACTCCTTGATTTCACACAAGCTCTGCTCAGCATATCCCCCATGGGAATGACCATGCCGGTGCGGCTAAAAACCGCCGTTCCCTCGCCGCAGGGGTTCTATTCAATAGGGGCCGGACACATGTTCATGACAATGGACAAAGTAAAGACGGGCTCAGACACAACAGACCCCATTGATTTTGCCAGACGTCCCGGACAGATGATGGGGCCTAAAAAAATGGAGACAAGCGCTGAAATGCTGATGTGCATGTACAATCTCACTGATACCCTGTCAGCCAATCTGACATTCTCCTATCTTGACAAAAAAATGGACCGGTACAGACAGAACGGAACCGTGACCGAAACCGAAAAAAATTCCGGTTTCGGAGATATCGGTTTAAGCTTCAGGTATAACCTCTGGAAAGATGTATACTACAGTAAATTTTTCAGTATTCTCGCTGAAACCACAGTCCCGACCGGAGATTTTAGCCCGGACTATATTTTTTCTCCCGGGCTTCAGATTGGAACCGGGGCATTTACCTTTACCGGCGGACTGGTTATTTCTCATCGGGTGAGCAACTTCTGGTTCCATTACATGACCAGTTGTACGGTACCTTATGAGAACGGGGACGAATACAGATTCGGCACCTCCACCAGGGCGGGTGCTGCAATACATTATACGCCGACATATAATTTCATGGCAGGATTGGAAGGGGATGCCAATTGGTATGCGAAATCTGAATACCGGGGCGAGAAAGTCCGCAATACCGGTGGGTTCAGAAGCTATATTTCCCCGGTTATTGACTGGAGATTCCTTACCGGACTGGGAGGTAATTTCAGCGTGAGAATAACGGGGGGCATTCCTCTTTATGAGGATATGAATCACTATACAGAGGGAACTTCTGAAAAAGTACAGATGGGCCGCGGATATTTCATCAATGCTATGCTGACTTTCAGAGGCCACCTGCACGTATTCGGCAATGATTACAACTGAAGGCAGCCCTGAACCGCCCGATTGAATCTGGTTCTATGGCAAAGAACACAATCCATATCGTTCCCAAGTATGTGATTTACAGCTTCTTTATCCTCGGACTGCTTTCAGCCATCGCTTTCAGAACAATAATCGTGATACAACGGCTTGAGCCTTCGTGGATAAGGCCTGTCTGGTATACGGGGACAGTCGGGTATTTTCTCTTTTTTCTCTACAGGTATATGATTACCCAAAAAAGGAAAAATGCAATCAAGGACTTTCAGTTGATAGAGAAGATATCTGCCAATGCCTGTTTAACCGAGAAAGACCGGGAAGTCGTGCTATATCTCCTCTCCTCTGTCAAACACTCGCTGGAGGATATCAACTATGCCATCATCTTCCTGCTCTCTGTGCTCGCAATTGCCGCCGATTTATTTCTCAGTACATTTTAGCGAAAGGTATTCCCGAAACGGTTAGAAAGATCTTAGTCTTACTCCGAACATGAAGAACAGCAGTGCAATAAAGACTACCTGGACTATCCAGCCGATTATGCATACACCTACAGCCCGGAATGTGCTCCTGTAATCCAGTGCCTGCCTCACTGCAATGACCATGGCTATGAGCATCCATATGGATGCCCCAAACATCACAATCTCTGTGACTCCCGGGATAATCCCGAGCACCCGTATTATACCAGGCGAACTGGAAAACCCAACAGTGCGGAGCAACTCACCCGGGCTTGCGCTTGTCTGGTTCTCAGGGAGAAGTTTCGTGCCGATAAAAAAGGTCAAATAAGCCCAGACAAACCATCCGATAAGGGCTCCGAAAGTCCCGAGGAATATACCGATCAACCCTCCGTAGCGGAATGTCCCGATACCTGCGGCAACGCTTGCCATTACTACCACCAGCATAGCCTGTCTGAAAGCTCCGGTATCAGCTTCAACTTCTTCGTAGAGACGCACATCCAGCTTCGCGGCACGGATAACGCGGTTTTTAAAATCAGCCATAACAACCTCCTGAAACAGGGATAGGTTTCCCGGCAAGGATTACGGGGTTATCTCGTCATTTTTTTCAGAATCTGTCCGAGTTTTTTCAGCTCTTCTCCATAGCCTGCCCAGTTCCCCTGCCGTATCAGTTCGGTAAGCCTTTCGTACGCCTGCACAGCCTCTTTTGCAAGCTGATCCAGTGGAGTCTCTTCATGTCCTGTCTCCCGGGCACTCAGAGAAGAGGCCTCCTTCCCCCCAAAGAGCTGCCGGAGAGCGAGTTCAAGGTTTTCTTCCATGACCACGTTATTTTCGAACGCCAGGATAACCCGCCTGAGTTCCGGCAAGCCTCCCTTATCTTCAGCTGCAAGATAGAGAGGCTGGACATAGAGCAGGGACTTCTCGATCGGGATGATGAGGAGGCTGCCCCGTATGACCTGCGACCCGCGCTGCCCCCAGAGGGTGAGCTGCTGGGATATGTAGGAGTCCTGGTCGATCCGGGCATCGATCTGTCTCGGTCCGAATACCAGTCTGTCCCTGGGGAAGGTATATACTATGAGCTTGCCGTAATTGGGTTCATCACACCTTCCGGCAATCCACGCAGCCAGATTATCTCTCTTAGAAGGGGTATAAGGAAGCAGGAGAATGTATTCCTCCTGTTTGTCCTCCGGAAGTTTCATGATCGTGTAATAAGGCTCGATAAGCTGATCGCGGTAAGCAGGGATTTCCCACAGATCTTCTTTGTTATAGAAGACCTTGGGATCGGTCATGTGATAGGTGGAGAACATTTTAGCCTGAACCTGAAGAAACCCTTTCGGATACCTGATGTGTTTCCTTAACTCATCATCCATCGCCGTCAGCGGCAGAAAGAGCTTCGGGAATATCGCGCTATATACTTTCATCATCACGTCATCGGGGTCACTGACATAGAACTGCACCGTACCGTTATAAGCATCAACAACAACTTTTACCGAATTCCGGATATAGTTTATTTTACTGTCAAGGGGGCTCGAGTATGGAAGTTTGTTTGATACGGTATAGGCATCAATGATCCAGAACAGTCTGCCGTCCTCAGCGATCACAACATACGGATCCTGATCATAGAGAAGAAAAGGTGCGATTGTCTGCGCCCTTTCCAGAATATTCCGGTAGTAGAGAATCCTGCTTTCAGAAGTAATATCAGAGGAGAGAAGAAGCTTTTCTGTTCCGAATTTGACTGCAAAGGCCACTTTTTTCAGAAGTGATGACAATGCAACCCCGCCTTTTCCCTGATAAGAGGTGTAAATATTTCCTTCCGAGGTCGGGTAATCAAACTCGGGTATCTTAGTGTTTATAACGACATAATCACTTGAAAGTTCCCCAAAATAAATTTCGGGTCTCGTTATGGCAATATCTGCAGAAGAAACCGGAGGGATATCCTGAATGATAAATTCAGGCAACCCCTCTTGCGAAATTCTGCTCACAGGTCCCATGGAAATACCGAATCCGTGGGTAAAAACGAGTTTTTCATTAATCCAGGATTTACTGGGAAGGTCGCCATAAGAGAGTTCCCTCGGAGATATCATTACCTGCATGTACTCGCCGTTAATCCTGTACCGGTCGTTGTCAACATCCTTGAAGCTGTAATAGGTCCTTATTTGCTGGAGCTGGCTGTATGTCCTCCGGACCGGCGCATCATCCCAGAGACGGATATTCCTGATCGTTGCGTTATTTCTTTCGATGTCCTGACCGGTCAGGGCATAGGAAACATCAAAAGGCCTGACCTCTATGCTGTCAAGACCGTACCCGAGCCTTGTGAACCGGACATGATGTTCTATAAACGGTCTCTCGAGAGCTAGTTCATTCGGCGCGACCTTGAGGCTCTGGAGCAAAGCAGGATATGCGAGAAAGCCGATCACATAGATAAGCGCAGTAAGTCCCAGCGGTGCAAACATTATTTTCCGGGATCCCCTGAAGGCGCCGGCGATGAAAAGCATTCCGCTCAGCACCGTGAGGATAATAAGGGCCCGCAGGACGTATATTCTTGCATACACATCTGTATATCCGGCCCCAAAGATAACTCCATGAGGCGACATGAGGAGATTGAATTGATCAAGATAAAGCCCGAACGCAATATTCATGATGAACAACCCCCCAAGAAAACCGGCATGGATTTTCACCCGCCTCTCGATAGCAAGGGTTTTCTCCAGTACCGTGATGCCCCCCCTGAGAAAATAATTGACACATACCAGGAAGAGGGTTATGAAAAGAAAAAGAGTCACAAAATTCTTGATAATCTCGAGCCACGGGATCGCAAAGAGATAGAATCCGATATCCTGACCGAATAATGGATCACTCACGCCCGCGTTGAGACGACCTTGGAAGAGGAGGAATTCATTCCAGAGAGAGCTTCCGAGGATCCCGATATATACGCTTGCGATGATCCCGAGGATAGTGGTTATAGGTATTACCCACTTTGCAAGCATCGCTATATTGAGCGAGATTTGAGTTTGTCCGTCAAAGAAAAGCTCGACCGGAGCGAAATGTGCCCTGTTCGCAACAAAGAGATTTATCATGATGAATACAAGGGAGAAGAGTCCGAACGCTAACCCAAGGAGAAGTTGTACGGAAAGAATTTTTATGAAAATTTCGGGAAAGTCAAGTTCACCGAAAAAAAGCCAGTCAGTGTAGATTGTGATAAACGTACCGCCAAAGAGAAACAGGAGGAAGAGAATCCCTGCGATAAAAAAGAATGGTCTTCTGCTCTTCATAAAAACCTCCTGTTATTTTTCGGAATGACGTCACGAGACAGCACGTGCTGTCAGGATAGTCCGGGTTTATGAGAATATTTCTGATCTTCTGATATCGATTGTTCTCAGTATATCGTATCCAAATGAAACTTGCCAGTCTTTTCGGAAACTTTCCCATGTTCTCAGTCTTCCGGTTCACGGTGAACACGGGCATGCCGTGTTGCCTGCTCAAGCTTCATATTCTTCAATTCAAAGATCCTTATTTCCCGTTCTCTGCCCCTTACCCTGACCCGGTCCAGTTCATTGAGCTCTACGTGGCCGAACAATCTTTTTTCGATGTATGGTTGAATATGTTCCAGGGTAAATTCGGTGATGATGACTTTTGCATCGTATTTCCTCGTCAGTTTTTCTACCCGTGCACCGAGGTTTACGTGATCGCCGATAATGGTATAATCCATTTTTTTGCCCGGGGCCCCGATATTCCCGATGACCACTTCACCGGTATTGATGCCGATGCCGCAGTCAAGCACCGGCCTCCCCTCCCGGGTCCATTTTTCGTGCAGTTTCTCGAGACTCGCAACCATATGCAGCGCACACCGGAGCGCACGCTCTGCATGGTTTTCCTGGTCAACGGGAGCGCCCCAGAAAGCCATAATTTCATCTCCAACGAACTTATCGAGTGTGCCATCCCATCTGAAGATGATTCCCGCCATTTCCTCGAAATATTCGTTCAGCAGGTCCACGACCTGCTCGGGCGATGTTCGCTCCGACAGGGTAGTGAACCCTATGATATCCGAAAACAGAACCGTAACCGTCTTTCTTTCGCCGCCCAGTTTTGCCTTCTCGGGGTTATTGATAATCTGTTCCACAATCTTCGGTGAAACATAGCTCGAGAACATCTTTCTTATCTCTCCGGCCTTCCTCTCCTCAAAAAAATATTTCGTGACGGTAACTACAACAGCAATTACCATCATATTTGCCGCCGGATAAATAAAATTCACCCAGAGATTCATTGAAGAAAAGAGTATTTGAACTCCGATTATATACCCGGAGAAAAGCACAAAGGAAAGGACGGCACCCCTGATCGCACTCAGGCGGGGGAGGAAGAACCCCAGTATCAGCCCAGTCATGACAAGGACAGAGATCTCGATATATCCCGGGCTCTTCCGGAGAAAATTCCCGGTAAGGATATTCTCAACGATGGTGACATTTTTTTCAACACCCGGCATGTTCGCTGAAAAAGGGGTATTCTTCAGGTCATAGGTTGCGATGGCAGACGTGCCGAGGAATACGGTATGGTTTTCAATCTCTTTGCGTTGAACCTTCCCTGAGAAGATGTCTGCGGCAGAAACCGGGATGAACGTTCCTTCCCTGCCGTAATAATTAATGAGCATCCTCCCTTTCCGGTCAGTGGGAATAACAAGATTGTTTCCGAGTCTGATCCCTCTGTTTCCCGCAATAGACATTGCGTCATTCGCCAGACCGAGTGCAACCCGCGCAGTCTGCAGTGCAAGGGAAGGGAAATATTCATTTTCATAATGCAGATATAAGATCTCCCATCTGAGTTTCCCGTCACGGTCGGGATGACTGTACACATGCCCGCTGAGGGGATAAGCCAGGATTTCCGGGATATGCGGCATCAGGGCATCGGCCTCCACTGCCTGGACCTGCTTCTGGTCCTCGATCTTCATAAATGCGGAATCAAAAAGCGGGTCCGGGATCTCCTTTGTCTCCCGTTTCTTTTTTTCGAGCCAGACATCGAAGACTGCTGCCAGGATAACCTTGTCTCCTGCGCGGCGCAGGACATCACCGAGCGCCCTATCAGCACCGGTATCTTCCGGCTCAGTGTAAAAAATATCCACCGCAAGGACCTTCGGCTGAAAAGCAAGGATTTTTTCAATGAGTCCGGCCTGCAGTGTCCTGCTCCACGGCCAGCGACCGTATTGCTTCAGACTTTTCTCGTCAATTACGACAAGAACTACATCCCCCGACACCTTCGGCGGGTCAGTGAAATTTCTGACCTGAAACCGATAATCGAGGGTAAGTGTTTCAGCGCGTTCTTCGAGCGCACCAGGCCGCCATATGAGGAGAGCAAGAAAACATGCCGATGACAGGATGCAGAAGGCAAATACGCGTGCGGCTATCTTCTGATGAAGGCTTACCATTTTTACCACTGATTATTCACGAAAAAGAGAAAAGATGCAAGCAGGTATGCGGCCGCAAAGAAGGTTAATATTTCAGGTTTGCCTTCTTCTGATTTCCTACGACGACAAGAACATATCGATCAGCAGAGAGATATTTTCTTGCCACTCTCAGCACATCTTCTTTTGTGACAGCGTTGATATAGTCGGGATACCTCTTTCTGAAGTCAAGCCCCAGGGAATAAAACTCAGCCGCTGCGAAAAAGTCTGCAATCTTTCTGTTCGTATCCAGGCGTCTCATGAAACTCCCTGTCAGGAATGATTTTGCCTCGGAAAGCTCTTCGTCTGAAACTGGTTCTGCCATAATTCTCTGTATCTGTGCGATGACTTCTTCAAGCGCAACGTTTGCAGATTCGTTCTTTGTCTGAAGGCTTATCTGATAGTATCCACTGTCTTTCCGGGCGCTGAAAATGCTTCTCACATCATATGCGAGGCCCTTCTCATCCCGGATTGACTGCATAAGTCTCGAGGAAAAGCCGCCACCGCCGAAGATATAATTCATAACCGAAACAGCATAATAATCAGGGTCCTCTCTCCGGATACCTACGTTACCGAGAACAAGGGTTGCCTGTGTCAGGTCTTTCTCTATTTTGATGACAGTTTTCTCTGGTTTTGGTATGGGTGTTTCAGTACCGACCGGGGGAACATCTGTCTCTTTCCACCCGCTCAGGTACTTCCGGAGTATATCCTCAAGTTCTTCCGGAGTAAGGTCCCCGGCAACGGAAAGGATCGCATTGTTGGGGAGAAAATATTCCGAATAGAACTGGGTGATGTCATTTCGGGTGATACGGTCGATTGTTTCGACCGATCCTTCCAGTATCCTGCCGTACGGATGCACCCCGAAGACCTCTTTCCTGAATGCCCGGTCTGCGAGGAAAGAAGGGGCCTCTTCCTGATGCTGCAATGAACCTTTTATTAACTCTTTCACCCTTGCTATCTCGTGCGGAGGGAAAGATGGGTAAAGGAGAACATCGGAAAAGATATCGAAGCCTTTTTGAATATCCTTTTTTATTATGGAAAGAGTGAGGATCGTATAATCATTACTGGCAGATACTCCAAGAGACGCGCCGATAAAATCCAGCGCTTCACTGATATCCCGTGAAGAACGGGACTTGGTCCCTTCAGAAAGAAGATGAGCAGTCAGGCTGGCAAGTCCTGCTTTTTCTCCTGGTTCATGTATTTGGCCTGCCCTGACTATCAGAGTAACCATAACAAGGGGGAGATTGTGATTTTCAGCATGGAGGACTGTCAGGCCGTTCGGGAGGACAAACCGCTTAATATCATCAAGAGCAGTTGCATCCCTGCAATAAACACTGAAAAATGCAAAATGCAAAATGCAAAATGCAAGAAAAAAGTTTTTCAGAAGGACTATTGAATTTTTCATTGTCAATTTTGACTTTTCATTGGTATCAATATTCCCACGGTCCTGTTCTCTGCGTGAAGATATCTTTTTGCCACGTCCACTACATCCTCAGGGGTTACTTTCCGGATACCTTCGACATAGGTATCAACAAGCCTCCAGCCGCCAAGCATCTCGAACGTTCCATATTTCATTGCCTGGAGAAAAATTGAGTCCTGGCCCATAATGAATGCGGCCTCGATCTGGTTCTTCGCCTTCTGGATCTCTTGTTCCGAAGGAGGATTTTCCTGAACCTTTTTTACCTCCAGAAGCAGTGCGGATTCCACCTCCTTGATATCATTTCCCGGAGCAACGGTTGCCGCAAGGAAAAAAACGTAAGGATTATTGTTGAAGCCACTATATTCTGCATCTGCAGCAAGTGCGATCTTTTTCTCATATACCATGGATTGATAAAGCCGGGCACTTTTCCCCCCCGAGAGTATACCCCCAAGCACTTCAAGGGCATAGCTGTCCTCATCAGGGAAACGCGGGGTATGATACACCATGAGGATAGAGGGCAGTTCAGCTTCTCTTTTCAGGATAACCCGCCTCTCTCCCCTCTGCTCCGGTTCCCTCGAGACGAGTCTCTTGAACTCAGGGCCGGGAGGAATATCACCGAAAGCCGCCCGGATCTGTTTCATCATTTCGTCCCGGTTAATATCGCCTGCGACTATGATTACTGCGTTGCCGGGCATATAATAGGTTTTGTAGTATTGCACCAGGTCTTCTCTCCCGATATTTTCCAGGTCAGACATCCATCCGATAACAGGGCGTTGATACGGATGAACTTTATATGCAGCGGCCATGACTTCCTCGAAGAGTGCATTCTGCGGATCATCCTCATACCGCAATCTCCGTTCCTCCATGACTACTCTTTTCTCAGAGGCGGTTTCTTTCGGGTCAAGTGTGAGGTTCCGCATCCTGTCAGCTTCAAGTTCAACTGCAAGTGCAATCCTGTCAGAAGACAATATTTCAAAATAGACTGTATAGTCTTTTGTCGTATACGCATTGTCCGTCCCTCCATTCTTCTGGATCATTCTGGATAATACCGAGGGACCATATTCCGGCGTACCTTTAAACATCATATGCTCAAGCAGATGGCTAAGGCCGGACTTTCCTGCCGGCTCATCCTTCGCACCGACCCGGTACCATATCTGGAAGGTCGCAACAGGCGCTTTGTGTTCCTCAATAAAAATAACCTTCAGGCCGTTTTCCAGGCTATATTCCCGGACTTCAGAACCTTCGGCATTACCTGATACCAGAATAAAAATAATCGCGAATAGCAGACTGAAATATTTCATATAAAAAATATATCATAAAATGTATAAACAGAGGAAGAAAAATTGATCCAGACTAAAAAAAGAGAAATTACTTGACACTTTTCGGCATCTTCGTTATTTTTATGTAAAGTAAAACTTTTAAAAAGGAGTAAAAGTTATGCGGAGAACGAAATCTTTAGTCAGCGGGACGATTCCCTTCCTGATATTTTTCATCTTGTCCTCTTCTGCATTTGCTCAAGAACAGCAATACAAAGACTATACAATTATAAAAGGAGACACCCTCTGGGATATAACCGACAAAGAACTGCAGGACCCTTTTCTCTGGCCAAAAGTCTGGAAAGAAAACCCTGATATTAAAAATCCCGACCTGATTTATCCAAAACAGACGATTAAAATCCCGCTCTTTTTACTCCAGAAAGAAATTGTCCCCGAGGTTAGACCTATGGCAAAACCCATGGAAACACCGGAGCCACCCAGAGAAATACCGAAAATAATCGAGCCCCAAAAAATCGATTATCTCGTAAACAAGCCCCTTCTGATTTCCAGCGGGTACATTGCAGAAACAATTCCCAATCTTGGTGCAATAACCGAGACACCCTTTGGAACCGGCAAAACAATTCTCGGCAAGAACGATGAGGCTTATATCGAGCCTTCGGTTCCCGTGAAAAAAGGGGACAGATTCTATATCATCAGGCCTATGCAGAAGGTTATGCATCCTCGGACAGGTGATTTCATGGGATATCTTATTGATGTGGTCGGGATTGCAGAGGTCGTAAATGATATTGATCCGAAGATACTGATAACAGACTCCTACTGGGAAGTAACCATCGGGGACCTTCTTGCTCCCTATTATGAGATCGAACCGCCCCTTGCGATGGAAAATCCCCGGAAGCCGGAAATAAACGGATATGTAGTTGCTGCAAAACAATCGCGGCTCATCAGCGTTGAATATGAGGTCGCTTATATCGACAGAGGGCGGAGAGACGGTCTGCGGGTTGGAGACATTCTGGCGACATTAAAGCAGAGCAAGCACAGGATTGAAAATGGAATCATTCAGGTGATAAGTCTCCAGGAAAAGACTGCGACCGTAATCGTCAGGAAAAGCCACGAAGAGGTGGTGCACGGCGACCCTGTTTTGGCCGCTAAGTAGGGGAAACCGTCAATCTCTTGAGGGCTTTGAGCCTGCTGGGATGCTTCAGCTTTCTCAAAGCCTTTGCTTCTATCTGTCTCACCCTTTCCCGTGTTATTGAGAGATGTCTCCCCACTTCTTCAAGAGTGTGGTCCCGGTCAGCCCCTATGCCGAATCTCATCCGGATGACCATTTCCTCTTTCGGCGTCAGGGTTTTCAGGACCTGCTGAATCTGCTCCGATGTCTCAGTTTTTTCTGCATCTGCATAGGGAGAGGGGCTGTTTTTGTCGCCGATAAAATCTTCAAGTTCTGTATCCTCGTCTCCAACAGGCGTCTGGAGTGCAATGGGGTCCTGAATAGCTCTGAAAACCTCCTCTACCTTCCTTACTGGCACTAATAACTTCTGTGCAATTTCCTCGTTGGTCGGTTCTCTTCCAAGCTGCTGGGTAAGTTCCCGGGATGCCTTGGTAACCCTGTTGTAGAACTCCATCATATGTACAGGGACCCTGATTGTTTTCGTCTGGTCAATTAATGCCCGGGTAATTGCCTGCCTGATCCACCAAGTCGCGTAGGTGCTGAATTTAAATCCCTTTTCATATTTAAACTTATCAACAGCTTTCATGAGGCCGATATTGCCTTCCTGAATCAGATCAAGGAGGGGGAGCCCCCTGCCTACATAATTCTTGGCGATATTTACCACAAGTCGAAGGTTCCGGGTTATCAGCTCATTCTTCGCAGTAGAGATCAGCATCTTTGCCTTCTCGATCCGTGTCCACATTAATTTGATATACTCTATTTTGGCACCGACCTCAATCTCAACTTTTTTGAATACCTTTTCAACTTCTTTTGCCAGAAGTTCGAGTTTCTTGGTATCAATATTTTTCTTCTTTTTCTCCCGGATAATACTCTTCAGCCCCTTCAATGTCCCGTACTTGGTTATCCGCTTGTCTGCGGTTTCAACTTCTTCCATAAGCGTCTCAATAATTTCAACCGTTCTGACGAGAGCATCGTCAGTACGCTCTTCTTCCGGAATTTGTTCTTCTTCGTCTCCGTTCTGGCTGGCCTCAAGTTTCTTATACAGGGGCAAGGCCGTAATGAGCTCGCGGATTATTGCCTTTCCCTCTTCAAGCCTTTTGGCAAGGTCCGTCTCTTCATCCTTGGTGAGGATTGAGATGTCTCCCATTGAATAGAAATAGGCCTGAACGAGATCTTCTGTTTTCTCATATTCTTCTACCTCTTCTTCCGCCTCATCTTCTGCCGGCGTCATCTCTTCATGATCCACAACCTTGACACCCATATCCTGGAGAATATCCATCAGGTCCTCTATCTCATCCGGCGAAAAAAACTCGGAAGGAAGCGCATCGTTTATTTCATCATAGGTGAGTATTCCCCGCCGTTTGCCGATATCGATAATCTCTTCAAAAATGTCTCTCTCTCTCATTTTTCTCTCTACTCCTTACAAGACGCAAAAAGGGCCTTTGCAAAGGCCCCCCAATCCCTTTGACAACAGGAGGGAAAGGAAGAGGGGTCAAGTCGCACGGTCTATTAGTACTGGTCAGCTGAATACATTACTGCACTTACACCTCCAGCCTATCGAGGTGGTAGTCTACCACAGACCTTCAGG
>JBMOLW010000044.1:0-4866 GCA_049323875.1 Nitrospirota bacterium
GTCAATGCTGTCTATCATGCTGACCACCTGTGTAAGCGGGCAGATCTACCGAGATGTTGGTATACTGTCCAGGTTCGCTTTCGATATGTAAAAAACCGTTGAATTTTTTTACCAGCCCCTGGCTGATACTGAGGCCCAGCCCGGTTCCCTCCCCTGATTTCTTGGTGGAGAAAAAGGTATTGCAGACAAAGTCGATGATCCCGGCAGGAATGCCGATGCCGTAATCTTTGATGGAAGTGCGGACGTAAGTCTTGCCTGCCTCAAAGGTGCTGATCTGCAAATCGAGCCGTTTGTTTTTGTCCTTGCCCTTGAATTTTTCGTTTAATGCATAGCGCGCGTTACTGAGCAGGTTGATAAAGACCTGTTCGAGCTGTTGCGGGTGGACCCAGACGTTGGGAACATCTGACTGGGTATGTACAGCAATAATTATGCCGTCTTTTATCAGCTGGTGGCGGACCAGGGCGAGAGAATTTTCCAGCACATCCGGCACGCTGGTTTCCATGAAAGCCTGGCTGTCATCATCACCCTGGCGGGCAAAGGAAAGAAGTTTGCTGACGATATCGGCGATCCTCTCTCCCTCGCTGATAACCCGCTTGAGGATGGGCGAGATTGTCTCCTTGGAACCGATGTCGTCCAGCAGAATCTGGGCATAATTGATGATGCCATTGATCGGGTTATTGATTTCGTGGGCAACGCCGGCTGCCAGTTCGCCGATGGAGGCGAGCTGGCTGGTCCGGATTTTCTTGGCGGCGTAAGCCTTTTCCTCCGTGATATCGTTAAGCAGGATGAGACACTTCATCTTGCCGTCAATGTCCTTGAATGGCGAGTAGCTCTGGCTGAAATAGCGGCCGTTGCTCATCAGCTCCTCCGCTCGCTGCACCTGGCCCGTTTTGATGGCTTCAGTCATCAGGCACGGCTCACAGGGTTGGGAGCGCTGTTTATAGACAGCATAGCAGTGCCGGCCAATGGTATCGCCGAGCAGGGAAAGCACGACATCATTCTGGAATTCAATGGTGTAGTCGGTGTTGAGGATGTGCATTCCCTGTTTCATGGCCATCAGCATGCAGTGGAATTTGTCCCTCTCGCCCCGCAGAATTCTTTCAATTTCCTGGCGGCGGGTGATCTGCTCGGCCAGAATCTCGTTGCTTTTCAGCAGCTCTTCGGTCCGTTCGAAAACACGCTGCTCCAGTTCCTCGTGACCCTTCTCCAGCATTTCCGCATACTTGTTTCTTTCCGTGACATCCCGGAATGATTCAACCACGCCCAGAAGTTCCCCCTCCTTGTTGGTAAGGGGCGAAGCCTGCACCTCGAAAAAACGTTTGATGCCGTTGGCCCGGATGTGTTCAATCTCTATGATGGCTGTTGAGTCGCTTTCCAGCACCATGATCAGCGGACAGTCTCGGCCTGCTTTATTGCAGGGGATATCCGAATCAAAAATCAGTTTGTAGCAGAAGGGTTCCGTGGCGTGAATACAGGCGTTGTCCCTGGCAAAGTTGCAGGCTGCCCGGTTGGCGAATTTTACTCTGAAGTCAGTGCCGATGACGATGATGGGGTCCACAACTTCATCAATGATGGATGAGAGAAACTGGTACTGTTTATTCAGGGAGACCCAGAAGGCGTTTTCATCCATTTTGGGGATCGTTTTATCGTCATTATTCACTGACTGTTGCATTTTTTTGTCCTCTTGTTGCTTGGCTTCTCCATCATTCCATGGGGACCGGGAGTTCAATGGTCACCCGCGTATACTCCCCTTCTTCACTTTCCAGGGCAATCTGGCCCTGAAAACTCTGGATGATGCTCTGGCTGATACTGAGTCCCAATCCTGTCCCTTCCCCTGGTTTTTTGGTGGAGAAAAAGGGATTGAAAACCATATTGATTATTTCCTTGGCAATGCCGGTGCCGTGATCAGTAAAGGCGATTTTTACCTGGCTTCCTTTGTCTCCCTCCACCAGGGAGGTGCTGATTTTCAGGATTTTGTTGGGGTTTGCGCCTTTGTAACGGTCGTTCAAGGCATGCCGGGCATTACTGAGCAGGTTGACAAAGACCTGTTGCAGCTGATGCGGGTGAATGCGCAGGGGCGGGATGTTTTCCGGGAAACAGATGTGGGTAATGATCCCATCCTTGAGAAATTGATGTTCAAAAAGGGAGAAGGAATCCTCCAGGACATTTTTGAGGTCAATTTTCCCGTACGCCTCCTTTTCATCTTCCCTCTGCCGGGCAAAGGCGAGCAATTTACTGACAATATCCGCCACCCGTTCTCCTTCACTGATCAGACGTGCCAGCAGGACATTTCTCGGGTCGTTGGCCTCGGTGTCATCCATGATGATCTGGGCATAATTAATAATGCCGTTGATGGGATTATTGATTTCATGGGCAACGCCTGCGGCAAGCTCGCCGATGGAGGCAAGCTGGGCTGTGCGCAGAGTTTTCACCCTGTTCCCCTTTTCGACAGTGATGTCCCGCAGCAGCACCAGGCATTTGGTCTGTCCGTCGGTATCCTTGAACGGCGCGTAACTCTGGCTGTAGTGTCTGCCCTGGAAGAGGATGTCATCGGCATGCTCTATCTGGTTGTTTTTGATGACATTGTGCATGCGGCAGTTGGGGCAGGGCTCGTCACGTTGCTTGTAAACGTGATAGCATTTGGCGCCGATCTGGTCGCCGAAGATATTTTTCAGGACATCGTTCTGGAATTCTATCTCGTAGTTGCTGTTGAGAATATGCAGGCCCTGTTTGGTTGCCGCAATCATACCCTGGATCTTGTCCCGTTCGGTGCGCAGCATCATATCCATTTGTTTGAGCTGGGTGATGTCTTCAAAGGATTCGATGCCGCCGATGACATTGCCGTTGGGGTCGCGCAGGAAGTCAGAATTTTTCAAAATGTAGAGTTTGCGGCCATCCTTGGTGCGCATGGTGCATTCATGTCGGAGGATGGGCTTTTCTATCTCTTCAGAAAGCAGCATGCAGGGCTGTGAACAGAAGATGAAACATTTTCTTCCCTTGATTTCATCATGGGAGTAGCCGGTGATTTCCTCCGTCCTCTTGTTCCATGAGGTGACGTAGCGATCAAGATCCACCGTAAATATGGCGCAGGGAGAGAGCTGGTAGAGCAGTTCCGCCTGTTCCTTGGCCCAGCGCAGCTTCTGCTCGGTATCCTGCCGTTGTTTGATCTCCTGGCGCAGGGCCTGGTTCAGGTCAATCAGTTCACTCATTCTGTCCTGCACCCGCATCTCAAGAAAATCATGGCCGTTTTCCAGCATTTTCTGTTCATAGCGCTGCTGGGTCACATCACGGATGGTTGAAACGATGCCGACCAGGTTGCCGTCAGGCCCACAGATGGGTGAGCCGAGAATCTCGTAGACGATTTCTTCGCCGTTTGCCAGCGGGATGATGTAATCGATGGTGGCGTGCCGGCCTTCCTGGATTACTTTCTGCAGCAGACAGCTCTGGCCTTTCTCATTGCATTTCGTCTCAGAATTGAAGAGAAGCTTATGGCAGGCAATATCTTTTTCCTTGTCGAAAAAAGATTCGCCGGAGATTTGATATGCGGCCTTATTGGCGTATTTGACTTTGTAATTCGTATCAATGACAATGAGAGGTTCAATCAGCTCGTTGATGAAGGATTCAAAGAAATGATATTTTCTGGGCCAGTCTTCATCGTCGTCCTGAACTGCGGGCGTCCTCTGCTCCAACTGGGCAATGCGCGATTCCAGCCGGGTTATTTCGTCGTGAAGCTCTCTTTGGGATTTATGGGTTTCAGGCATGTGGCCAGCCCTTTTTCGTGAATACATTATTGAAGTTGGCAGAGTCGCCGGGATCAGATTTTCACCATAGCAGGCATTCTCGCCGAGGAGCCTAGCAAGATATGCTGCAAATTGCTTGCCAGCAATAAAATGGGCGCCGCATCTCCCTGACAAACTATCATATAATTATTTCCGGGGGGATCGCAAATATGTTTTGAATAATAAGGATTACTTTTTTCAAAAAAAAGAAGGCGGAAATGAGGTTTACAGATCCGTGCATACCCCGAAACTTGCCGGGTTGCCCTGGAAGGTAACATGCTTGATGCGCAGATCAAGCCATCCCTCTTCGCCTGTTTTTTTGATGATCATCACTTCATATTGTTCCGGGGGCGAACCGACTTTCTGGGTTTCCATGATTTTGGAACGCAGATATCCCCGGTAATCCGGGTGAAAGATATCCCACCAGTTCATGCTGAACAGCTCTTCGGAAGAGTATCCGGTAATAAGCTCCATGACGGAATTGACATAGATCAGTTTGGGTCCCTGGGTGATGAAGAGGCCGGAGCGGGTAAATTCGGCTATGGTGCGCAGTCGCACCTCTTTTTCCTTCTGTTCAAGCTGGTTTTTGTCAATGGCGTCCAGCATGGTATTAATCGAGGTGGACAGACTGGCGAATTCGTCTGAGCCTGAAACCTGAACACGGAAAGCCGGCTGGGCTGACTTGCTGATTCTCAGCACATCATTGTTCAACACCGCCAGTTTGTTGAGAACCAGCCGGTCAAGAATGATGAAGACGACCAGTGAAAAGGTCAGACTGGTGATGATCGTTGTCCAGAGCAGATAGGTCAGGGTGCGATGACCCTGAATATGTATGGTCCTTGGGACGGTCAGGCGAAGAAGGAGAAGCGGCTGGCCGAAAATGTCCTTCAGGGCGCCGTAGCCGGCGATATTATCGTTGTCCAGGGGTTTGATGAGAAAATTGTCAGGGTTGGCCAGAAGGGTGTCGAGAATCGCGAAAGAGTCGGCATGAGGCAGAGGATTGTTGATGACATGCACGGAGAAGTCCATCCTGGTTATCTCTTGTATTGTCTGGATGCGCGCATCATCAAGGATGCGCATCATGATC
>JBMOLW010000045.1:0-38685 GCA_049323875.1 Nitrospirota bacterium
AAAACGTGCCGGGAATCCGGGTCATGAAACCGCTCACCAAGGAGCTGCACAAGAGCTTTTGCTGCACACATGCCTGCCGTTCCTTGCATTTTTCGGGTTATTCGCAATTGTTTGACCAAGGAGAGCAGACGCAGCAGTATCGCTTATTCTCGTGCTATCGCACTCCGAGGTATCTCCCGAAAGCGTTCGGGCGATAAATCCGTTCCAATACAGCCTCTGCTCTCCTCATGCATAAAAGTTATGAATAAGGCAGGCCAGTCAACCCTTGCATGCGGGGCAGATGAACGTCCCGGAAAACCAGGGCGTCTCATGCGAAAAATCAGGAACCAGTTCGAGGAGCATCTGCGTCTTGCACACCGGGCAATGGAAATCCTGAAGAGAAAAATCGGCAGCAAGTTTTTCCGCATCATATGCATGTCCGTCGATTGTTATGTGATAATGGGTGATCGCTTTTGTCTTTGGTTTCTGACTGAGTACCCTGCGAATCTGTTCCACAACCTCGTTCGGCTTTGTTGTTGCCTTGATAATATACCCCGATGCACCGAGGTTCATGGACCGTTCAACTTCCTCAGGCTGTCCTTTTGCAGAAAAAACAAGAACCGGGATGTCCGTGAGACGGGGATCGGTCTTGATGACCTGCAGGACTTTATAACCATCCATCACCGGCATCATGAGGTCAAGAAGGATGATATCCGGGATTTCGGTCGAGAGCATCTTGATGGCTTCCATTCCGTTATCCGCGGTGAGGACGGTAAACTGCTCGATGGTCAGCTTGCTCCGGTACATCTGTTGCACGACCTTGGAGTCTTCGACCAAAAGAATTTTATTTCTCATTTGCTAAATTTTAATAGGGATTTCCTTCTGTGTCAATAGCTTATTTTCCGGAGTCTCCGGCTTAAGCAATGAAGGGGTGAACTCCGGGATGAATGGTCACCCGTATTGCGCCCCGGGAATGCAAAGCGCGCCCTGCCCCTCCGGCCGGAGGAGACCGGCGGAAATTCTATTCGGTCTTTAACAGAACCTCAATCTTTGCTTTCGCCCTCAGGTCAGCGATCAGTTTCTCGGAAAGTTCCCGTGACCTGTCGCTCTCCAGTTCGCGCCTGAGTTTCTCCCTGACCTCTTCAAAGGAGAGCTGCTGTTCGGGTCTCTTATCCTCCACCTTGACAAGGAACCAGGTATCTTCAGTGTGGATAAGATCGCTCACCTCACCGGGCTTGAGTTTCAAAGCAGCAGCTTCAATCGCGGGAAGCATCCTCCCTTTGTGAATATACCCGATATCACCAGACTTGACCCGGTAGCTGTCTTCAGAAGAATGATAGGCAATCTCCCCGAAGTCATCTCCCGATTTGATTTTTTCCTGGATATCTTTTGCCTTCTCTTCGTCCTTTATCGATATGATCCTCAGTCGCATGCTTTCCGGTTGTTTGAACTGATCGCTGTTCTTGTCATAATAATTCCTGAGGTGCTCTTCAGTCGCGCGTGATGGCTCGACAACCTTTTTCTCATTGAGTTGCTGAACCAGAAATTCTTTTTCGACCTGGGAACGGAGCACTTCTTCTTTCATGCCCTGCTTCTCAAGGGCTGCCTGATATTCTTCATCTGACTTAAACCGCTGCCTGATCTTCCCCATTTGCTCCTTCACCTTCTCTGCGTCAGGCTTTAAACCGAGCGCAAGGGCATCCTGATAGAGGAGTTCCCGGTTGATGATCTCATCGAGTGCCTGTTTATAGTATGTTTTCCTCTTTTCTTCTGAAACGTTCCTGTGGAACGTCATACGGGGAATCAGTCGGTCAACCTGCCCCTCCACTTCTTGCATGGTCAGTTTGGTCCCGTTCACCACGGCAACAACCGTCTCCTCCGCATAGACCGGGACTGTGAGCAGCGTGATCAGCAATACCAAGACTAAATTCTTCATCAGAAACTCCTGTTTCTCTTTATAATGCAGGATACGGGAAGGAACATGCAAGGGGAAACCCTTAATGTTTGAATGCCCTTTGTCCGGTGAAGACCATGGTTACCTTCGGGTCTGCTTCATTGCATGCCTGGATAGATTCAAAATCTCTCTCGGATCCGCCCGGGTTTACGATGCCGGCAATCCCCTCTTTGATTCCCACGTCAACACCGTCCCTGAACGGGAAGAAAGCATCAGAGACCATGATGGCACCGATGAGGCCTCCCCTGTTCCTCCTCGTTTCTTCATCAATATCGTTGAGCAAATCTCTTTTCCTCTTGCCCTGATAGACCTCGAGCTCAAAAGTCTTATATGGCACACCGTGCTTCTTGAAGCAAAGGGCGTCCGCATATTTTGTATACGCCTTGAATGTTGCTATTTCAGCGACGCCCACCCTGTCCTGCTCACCCGTTCCAATGCCGACGGTCACCCCGTCCTTTACATAAATAACGGAATTCGAGGTGATACCCTGCTCGACATTCCAGCCGAACAGCATATCCGAATATTCCCTTTCTGTCGGCTGTCTCCCGATGACATACTCCTGCCCTTTGTATACTGTTTTGGCAGGGAGGAAGTCATCTTTCGTCCTGATTTTGTTCACCGGAGACTGCTGGACTATCAGGCCTCCGTCAATCAATGATTTGAAGTCTGCAAAACGGAATTCCCGGTATTGTGCAAGATCGTGTATGTTCGTTACCCGGATAATTCTCAGATTTTTTCTCTTTGCAAGCAGAGTGACCGTGCCTTCCTCAAATTCCGGAGCTGCAACCACCTCAAGATAATTCCCGCTCACCATCTCTGCTGTCTCTTTGTCCATAGCCCTGCTCACCACAAGGCATCCGCCGAACGCCGCTATTCTGTCCGCCATATTGGCCTTGTCGTATGCCTCGGCAAGGGAGGTGCCATATGCGGCGCCGCAGGGGTTGTTATGTTTGAGGATAACTGCTGCAGGCCTGTCTGTAAGAAATTTGAGAATATTCAATCCATTATCAAGGTCGGTAAGGTTCGTCTTGCCCGGATGCTTGCCCGCCTGGATCATGTCTTCTTCCGTAATGCTGCTTACGAGGCCCTTCCCTGGCCCTATAAACTGGCATCCCCCGAGGACAAGATTGCCGTTGATCAATTCATAGAGCGCGGCTTCCTGCCCGGGATTTTCCCCGTACCGGAGTCCTTTTTCGATCAATTCCCCGGTCTTGTCATCAGGAATTTTCCAGGTTTTCTTCCTGTATACCAGCGAAGCATCCCCGAATTTTATGACCATCTCCTCAGGGAAATGATCTTCCATAATGGTTTTATACATTTTCTTGATATCAGACATGCGACCCTCCTTAAGACGATAAGTCAATAAAAAACTGCGGCAATTGTTCCTGGTACCACTCAGTTATATTAGCTAATTATAATGATGGCTTGCTTTCTTATCAAGGGTGAAGTTGGGATTCGCTTCAATACGGAAAGATAATCGCTCATTGCAACCTGTTATTTTTTCCGATGTCCTTCCTTCACCTTCAGGGTCTCTTCGAGCATGAGGAGATACTTCACGTATTTCACCCCCAATTGCATAAGGGCGATGTCATCAGTCCTGATCTTCTCGACCTCCTCCTGCGGGATATCGAATACCTCGAGGAACCGGCTTTCGAATACAAACCTCCGGAACCTGTCCATATCATAACAGGCGGTATAAATCTGCGCCTGTTTATTCGAATCGAGCATATCTCCGGGCTGGTTCCTCCTTAATTGAATCTCCTTCCATTCCCTGTTTATCTCATCGTATTGATCAACCCCCTGATCCTGCCTCCATGTCTCGATAGTCCATTCAGCGTCTTCCTGGTAACCGAGGCAGTGCGGTTCCCTGATAAAGAAGAAAAATTCTTCATGTTCCGGTCCCTGTTCCCCGCCTTTTCTCAGCGAAGCCTGGCCGATCGGGTAATAGCGGCAGTTCGCAGGCCGGTCTTCATAGATGGTGCATCCTTCCGGGGTAACAAACGGACACGGCTTTCCTTCAGCATCAAGCATTTTCAGCATGACAAAAGGATGGGAAGTTTTTTCTTCAATATCCATCTTCGTATACTTTTCCAGAAATTCCTCGGAGGTCAAGCCGAGGCGCTTCTTCATCCGGATGATATCGTATGGTGTCAGAAGGATGTTTATCTGGTTGCAGCACTTGGTAAAACACTTCACCCCCTTATGACACCTGAATCTGAACCTGCTTTCCCTTGTCAGTTTTGTCGGCTCGACATGCTCCATGCTCGGTAATGCCATTTCGTTTTAATCCTTTCTTTCCTATTCCCAGGAATTGCCCGGCTCAGAACAGGGAGAATATTTCCCCCTGCCCGGCAGAGATTGACTTTTCTATTGTACCCTGAAAGGAACGTTCATTTCAGGGAAATGCCAAGAGAGTGCGCCCTGCGGGGCGCACCAATAAAAAAGGCCGGCGGATTTTCCCGCCGGCCTTTCTTGCTTGTGCTGATCAGATAAGCGGGACGATCAGCAATGCAACGATATTGATGACCTTGATCATCGGGTTGATTGCCGGTCCTGCGGTATCTTTATACGGGTCGCCGACAGTATCGCCTGTTACAGCGGCTTTATGTCCGTCGCTGCCTTTCTTGTGCATGACGCCTTTGCTGTCGGTAACACCCTCTTCAAAGGATTTCTTGGCATTGTCCCATGCGCCGCCGCCGCTGGTCATTGCGATGGCCTGGAACAATCCGGTAATGATGCTGCCGATGAGGACTCCACCGAGCGCCTCTCTGCCTAAAAATACTCCGACAAGTATCGGAGTGACTACGGGAATGAGGGCAGGGACCATCATCTGTTTGATAGCGCCTTTCGTAACGATATCAACACACTTGCCATATTCAGGCTTGCCCGTACCTTCCATGATTCCCGGTATTTCCCTGAACTGTCTCCTGACCTCTTCAACAATGCTGCCGGCAGCCTTCCCGACTGCTTCCATCAGGAGGGAGCCAAAATAGTACGGAAGGAGTCCGCCGATGAAGAGTCCGACGAGTACCAGGGGATTGGAAAGGTCAAAATACAACTCCGTACTAAAAGACCTCGAATACTCTGCAAAAAGAACCAGCGCAGCAAGACCTGCCGATCCGATTGCATACCCCTTGGTAACAGCCTTTGTGGTATTTCCGACAGCGTCAAGCGGGTCGGTAATGCCACGAATTTCAGCAGGCAGTTCAGCCATTTCCGCAATTCCGCCGGCATTATCAGTGATTGGACCGTACGAGTCGATTGCCACAACGATACCGGTCATGGAAAGCATCGAAACCGCTGAGAGGGCAATGGCAAAAAGCCCTGCAACCGACTGTTCCGGAGTAATATTCACAAATCCTCCTGCGCCGATCCAGAACGCCCAGATGATTGCTCCGCATATTACGAGAACGGGCGCGCCGGTTGCTTTCATACTAACTGCAAGCCCGGCGATGACGTTCGTGCCATGGCCGGTAAGACTCGCCTGCGCGATATGTTTAACAGGAGCAAAACTGGTGGAGGTAAAATACTCGGTAATCATAACGATCAGTCCGGTGAGCAGAAGACCGATCAGAGCTGTGGTGAAAACGCCCAGCTGGGTAAATGCCGGGGCTACACCCTCAAGACCCAGGAACCATCCTGATACGAAATAGAATGCGATCGCGGCGAGGATGCCCGAGACTGCAAGCCCTTTATAGAGGGCGCCCATAATATACTGGCTTTTGCCCAGGCGGACAAAGTAAGTCCCGATAACAGAGGCTATGATCGAGATGCCGCCGATGAGAAGCGGGAACTCAACCCAGGGGCTTTCCGCTCCGAAAGCGGTCTTTGCAAGAAGCATTGCCGCCACCAGGGTAACGGTATAGGTCTCATACAGGTCCGCCGCCATTCCCGCACAGTCACCGACATTGTCGCCGACGTTGTCAGCGATAACCGCGGGGTTTCTCGGATCGTCTTCAGGAATCCCTGCTTCAACTTTTCCGACAAGGTCTGCTCCGACGTCAGCAGCCTTTGTGTAGATACCGCCTGCAATACGGGCAAAGACGCTCATGAGCGAGCACCCGAAGCCGAGACCTACAAGGGCGTGAAAGGCTTCTTCCCCTGCTGCGGATTTTGCCACGAAATAATATCCCGCGATTCCAAGGATACCCAGGCCGACAACCATGATGCCGGTTACCGAACCGCCCTTAAAGGCTACGTTCAGTGCGGCAGCAAGCCCTTTGTAAGCAGCCTGGGCAGTACGGACATTAGACCGGACAGTGACCATCATGCCGATATATCCTGCAAGAGCCGATCCTACCGCGCCGATCACAAAACCGATAGCGGTCCACGTACCCAGAATAAACAATAATCCGGTAATGACCACGCCCACTATTGCGACTGTCTTGTATTCACGGGCAAGAAACGCTGCCGCTCCTTCTGCGACAGCACCGGAAATCTCCTGCATACGCTTGCTCCCAGCATCCTGCTTTACAACCCATGCTGCAGTCATCAGGGCGTATACAACCCCTATCGCACCGCAGATTAAACTGAATACTATAATTGGACTCATCCATCCCTCCTTTTAAAACTTGTGTTACGAGCTAAAGTGAAAAGTCAAAAAATACTGCATCCTGTGTATTTGCCTTTCACCTCCCTCCTCTTTCAAATATCTCGGATATCATCTGCTTATTTCAGTTCAACGTCCCTGCCGCTCGCTTTTGCGAAGACCATAGCCGTCGCCCGGTAAAGCATATGAGCCATCTTCGAAAAAGGCGCATACGCAAAAAGGAAAAATACCACAACAAGGTGAGAAAAGTATATAAGATACGAGAGGATTGCAAGATCAAGCAATCTGAAGACTTCTGAGAGAATTCCGGTTGCCATGACCGCGAAAATAATATAGATGAGCAGCCAGTCATAATAACCGCCCTTACCTGCCGTCGCCTGGTTTTTTGATCTGTTGCTGATAACCAGCACGATGCCGATCAGCAGGCCGAGTGCGCTGAGATTTGCCAGTATTTTCATGGGATCGGTCAGCGGATAGGGTGACGGTCCGAGCAGCCACGGATAAGGTGTTTTCCCCAATGCATGCATTATTTCATATCCGTACAAATAGAGGACTGCCCACGCCGTTGTTACCGCAAGTCCGGCAAAACTGAAAAAAACGAGCATATGGGCAAGTTTCCTGTCTTTTGTTATATTGCACTGTTCAAAACGTTTATGCGTCAATATTTCACCGATTGTACCGGTGATTGCGCTCCCGATATTCCCGGTTGGCTTCAGTCCCGTCTTCTGTACCATGTCTTTCCAATACCGGGCAATACCAATGGCCAGAGAAACAACAGCAAAGAAAAAAATCGGGACAAAAACACCATCGATGTAATACGATTTGATCAATGAGGAGTAGGCAATTTTCCCGGCCTCATTCCTGATAGATTCCAGATTCAGATGCCCGAGGAACGCGAGGATTATGCCAAATATCACAACAGGGACAGCAAGAAGAGGAATAAGTGACCCGGGCTTTCCGACCATTTTCCCCAGGAAGCTTGGCCAGGCATAATGCTCGATAGAGAGTTTCCTCACCGCATTGAGCACTTCTCCCGGTTTTGCCCCTCGTGGACAGTACGCAGTACAGTCGCTGCACTGATGGCAGAGCCAGATATCCGGGTTGCCGAAAAGCTTGTCTTTCAGGCCCCACTGTGCATAAATCATCTCTTTTCTGGGGAAAGGATTCTCCTCAGGGGTAAGATTGCATACGACTGAACAGGTTGCGCACTGATAGCATTTCTTGAGTGACTCCCCTCCTCCCATGATGATTTCGTTAACAAATTTCAGGTCCGGTGTTACGATATCTCCGACAAAAGGTTCAGGGGCCGGAGTTGCCTCGGCCTGAGACTCAGCTGCTCCTGCCTCGGTCTTTGCTTCAACTTTTTCTTCAGCCATATTCTTCCTCCCTTAAAGGTCGTGGACAATCTCTATTAAAATTCCTTGAATGGGTTAGGCCCCATGTCTTTCACTTTCGCAGCAAAATCATTGATCAGGTCGGGAAGCTTGTCGTAGTCATCGATTGCGACCTGCATAAGCTGAACTCTCTCAGGTTCGAGCTGGAGTTTGCTCAGCGTTTCACCGACTTTGCTGAACCGGTAATTGGCGAGTTCACTTCCCTTGACAAAATGGCACTGATAATTTTCACCATATTTACATCCCAGAAGAAGGAACCCGTCGATACCTTTTGACATGGCATCGGCAATCCATACGAGGTTCATGCCACCAAGACACCTGAGAGGGACAAACCGGACGGAGGTGTCGATCTGCTTGCGCTGTATGGCAAGGGTATCCAGCGCCGGATACGCGTCGTTTTCACAGACAAGGCATATTATCCTGAATACGTCTTCTTCCGGAACATCGATCGCTTTAATCATCGATCCGATCATATCTACACTGTAATCCTTGAAGGAGACAATCCTTTCAGGACATGCACCCATACAGGTACCGCAGCGCCTGCATCTGTTGACATTATATTGAGGGATACCTTTCGCATCCTCCTCGATAGCTCCGAAGGGACATTCTTCAGTACATCTCTTGCATGCAGTACACCTGATCAGCATAGGGTCAGGGAAGGTGATATCCCATGCACGGGGATGGACAGAGACGCCTTTTGCAACGTGGTCAATACATTGAATTGCTTTGAAGGCTGCACCCGCCGCGTCTTCCTGGGCCTCTGTCATGTTCATCGGCTGTCTGACAGTACCCGCTGCGTAAATACCGGTTCTTCTCGTTTCATACTGGAAACAGATGAAGTTCGAATCTGCAAACCCGCAGGCGCCTTCAAGAGACGGGAGCTCCGGTCCTTGCCGGTATGCGAGGTTCAGGATAAATTCGGGTTTCGGCGTTGATTCAATATACGCTTTCTTCGGCTCATCACCCTGTGATGCCGCCTGGGTAAGCCCGTCCAGGTACTCCTGCGGAGCTCTTGTCGTAGGCACCATTCCGGTGGCGAGCACGACAAGGTCGGCCTCAAATTTCGCTTTTTCCCCGAGCAGGGTCTGCTCGACTTCCACAAAAAGATTTCCGTTCCCGGCATCAGAAACACCCCGCACCTCTCCTTTGGTAAGCATGACACCGGCATCGTTCTGGGCCTCCCGGTAAAATGCCTCAAGCCTTCCGGGGGTCCTGATATCTTTGTAAAAAATCATCGCAAGAGCGTTCGGATTTTGCCGTACATAGCGCGCCTGCTTGAGCGACGTTGAGCAGCACATGGATGAGCAATACGGAAGATGCTCGGGGTCCCTGCTCCCTGCACACTGAATAAAGGCGACCTTTGCAGCTTCCTTGCCGTCAGAAGGCCTTGCAATCGGCCCCTGTTTGGCAAGGGCCTCAAATTCAATGTTCGTCACGACATTCTTGAATTTGCCATAACCGAGGTGCCCGAGCTTTGTCGCATCATACGGGATCCATCCGGTAGCCATGACAATGGCGCCAGTCTTTACGGTTTCAGTCCCTGAGGCGCCTGAAATGGTTACATCGAATAACCCGGGCTGGCCTTCGGTTTTTTCAACTCTCGATGATTTATAGACCTTGATATTTGGATGACTTTCAACCTCTTTCGCCGTTTTGTCAATATCGGTATCAACGAGTATGGGCTCCTTGAAATCCCTCGCCGGGATCTTTTTATAGAGTTTCCTCGCGAATCCACCGAGTTCCGGCTCTTTCTCTACGAGGAAAACTTTATACCCGGCATTTGCTGCTTCGAGTGCCGACGTCATTCCGGAGATACCGCCTCCGACTACGAGAATATCGCTGGAGAGATTTTCGAGGATCGCAGGCGTAGGGAGGTCGGCTTTCTGAACCTTGACTGTTCCCATTGCGATATAGTCTTCTGCGAGCGCCTGGGTTTCCTCGTCGTTCGGCGGCTGTGTCCATGCGACAAATTCACGGATATTCACCCGCTCGGTAAGACACCCGGGGAAATCGAATTCCTCATATTTAACCCGGGGTGAACAGGCAACTACGATCACGGTATTCGTCCCGCCCTTGATGTCATTCTTGATAAGCTGGAGGCCTTCGGGACTGCAGAGCACGTCATGGACTTTTATGTGTTCTTCCTTGATCGGTCCGCGCTTCGAATTCTTAGCAAGTTTCTCTATATCCAGGGATTCGCCGATCCCGCAACCTTTGCAGATGTATATGCCGATTTTCTTTTCCATCCCGACCTCCTATCTCAAGCTCCGGATGCTCTTCATCGCAGCACCGGTAGCGTCCTGGACTGATCTTGCGACATCAGCAGGGCTCTTTATGGTTCCAACAGCATAGATCCCTTTTTTCAGGGCGCTGTCATCGACAAGCCCGTCGTCAGTATGGGCAATATTCATTCCAACCTTGGAACTCTTTGTTGTGGCTTCCATCCCTGTAGCGAGGACAACCATATCAAATGTCTGTTTGATCTTGCCGCCGCCGTATACGTCTTCCACGACTACCGTGACATCCTTCGACCCGGCTTCTTCAGTAATACCCGCGACTTTGCCTTTCACGAACGATACATTTGGGTCGTCCTTTATTTTCCAGTAGAACCTCTGCTCATACAGTCCGGGGGTTCTTATGTCAATATAAAATATTGTCACTTTTGCATCGGGGTACTGCTCTCTGATATACATGGCATGCTTTAAGGAAGCAAGGCAGCAGATATAGGAGCAATAGGAGAGATGGTTTTCATCTCTCGAACCAGCACACTGAACAAACGCGATATTCTTGACTTCCTTTCCGTCAGAGGGGCGCACAATCTTCCCCTGCGTAGGACCGTCAACAGCAGCGAGCCTTTCCAGCATCATATTGGATACAACATTCCTGATCTGACCTGATCCAAGGAGGTCAAGTTTAGCCATATCATAGGGATTCCAGCCTGTTGCGAAAACCACAGCGCCGACCTTGAGGCTGACTTTCTCGGGTTTCATATCAAGGTCAATCGCATGGTATTTGCATGCTTCGACGCATGCTTTCATACAGTCCCCGGAACAGTTTTTCGCGTCTATCACATAGAGGAACGGGAAGGCCTGCTCATGGGGAAGGTATGCAGCCTTTGTTTTATCCATACCAAAGTTGAACTCATTGTCGCGGTAGGAAGGACAGGCTTCAGCGCATGCATTGCATCCCACGCATTTATCATTCACATACCTGGGATGGATAGCTATGGTTACGTCAAAATTCCCTTCCTCCCCCTGGATGCTCTCCACTTCTGCAAGCGTATAAAACTTTATGCGGGGGTTGTTTTTGATTCTCTTGAACTGGATCTCAAGGCCGCAGTTCGGTGGACAGAGCTTCCAGAAATATTTGTTGATCTGTGCAACCCTGCCGCCGAGATAGGGGTTCTTCTCCACGATATGAGCTTCAAACCCTGCCTCCGCCACTTCGATGGCTGTAGTAAGGCCGCTCATACCCCCTCCTACTACAAGAACTTTTTTATTCTCTGCCATACCATCCTCCTTTAGGGCAGTAAGTCATAAAGAGAGTGTTACCGGGTATCAGATAACCTTCTCTTTTTGACCTACTGTATAAACGGGCTAATTATAGCACAATTGTCAATAAAAATCTGTACAGAAAAAGGAAAAAAAGGGGGAGGGCTGAACCCTCCCCAACTGTTCGGATTTACGGGAACATCTGGACGTATGGTACTTTTTTGAACTCCCAGGTGTTGTTCTCTGCGTTGTACTTGGAATTGGTGAAGCATTTCCAGTTGGCGTCGTCAATCTTGTTGAAGTCGCCCCTGTAGTAGTAGCCCGGATATCTGGACTCTTCCCTGAAGAGGATATGCCGTGCATGAGCCTCAACAGCGAGTATTCTGTGATAGTTCTCATAGCATCTGAGAAGTTCGTGGAGGTCTTTTGCTGCCATGTGGTTGGCGTCCTCTTTCAGCATCTCGAGTTTCTTGAGGCCTTCCTCGAGCATAGTCTTGGAGGTCATATACCAGGTGGCAACGCCGCCGAAATACTCATCGGCGATCTTCATCAGCCTCAGCTGGAGTGCCTTCGGTCCGATGTAATTCGGGTTGATCTCCGGATCGGTTGTGTAGGTCTTGTACTTCTCATAGACCTCGAACGGCAGATACAGCTCAGCCGCAATCTCATCAACGGACATCTTGGGGTCAGGCTTGTAGTCTGCGTTGTCGAGGATGTAGGCAATGGCAGCCTTTGCTGCGATCCTGCCTTCTGCGTGGGAACCGGAGGAGAATTTATGGCCTGAGGCGCCGACAACGTCGCCGGCCATGAAGAGACCGGGCACGGTTGACATTCTGTTATATCCCCATGAGTAGTGTTCCGGTGTGCCGGGAAGGTCGCCAGGGCCGCTTACCCAGAACCCTGCGCAGCCAGCGTGTGAACCGAGGAGATACGGCTCGGTCGGCATGATCTCGGACGGGACCTTGTCAGGCTCGACATTGTTTGCGGCCCAGAGGGAAGCCTGTCCGATGGCCATGTCGAGGAAGTCTTCCCATGCCTCTGCCTCGAGGTGTTTCAGCTTCTTCGCGCCGACTTTTTCGCCGAGCTGGCCGATAATTCTCTCGGAGAACTCTTTCATTGCAGTGTGAGTGTTCATAAGGATCGGGCCTCTCCCGTCCTTCATGGCCCTCATCATCAGATGGTTTCTGATGGCAGTTCCGAGGTTCTTTGCATAGTCGCCGTATCTTGCAACCGCATCGTCAAAATACTCTTTGTCTGCACAATAATCATTTCCGTAGCTGTCGGTAGCTTTTGCCTTGAAGAAGAGGAACCATGCGCCGACAGGACCATACCCGTCTTTAAACCTTGCGGGGACGAACCTGTTTTCCATGAGGCTCATCTCTGCTCCGGCCTGCATGCCGAATGCGTATCCTGAGCCGGCACAGAAGACCGGGTACCAGGTTCTTCCCATACCTTCACCGACCGACCTCGGTCTGAAGCAGTTCACCGCGCCTGCAGTTGCGCAGAGCATTGCCTTTGCCTTGAAGGAATAGATCTTGTTCTCTCTTGTGCTGAATCCGATGGCTGCTGCCACGTTCTTGCCGTTCTTGTCCATGACGGCCTTCACGATGAAGACTCTTTCGAAATGGTTCTGTGCAATACCGGTCGCAGTCTTGTTGGATTCAAGGGCCTTTTTTGCAGCTTCTGCAACGACAACCTTGTAAGACTCGCCGTTGATCATGATCTGCCATTTACCGGAACGGCAGGGGGTTCCGCCGTCTTTCAGCATCGGGATGCCTTTTTCCGCTGCCTCATGGCCGTCAATCGAGAATCCGTCCTCACCTTTTTTCCAGATGGGGAGTCCCCACTCTTCGAAAAGATGGACTGAATCGTCAACGTGTCTGCCGAGGTCATATACGAGGTCTTCCCTGATGATGCCCATCAGGTCGTTTCTCACGTATTTTACGTAATCGGCAACTTTGTTCTCACCAACGTAGGTATTGATAGCAGACAGACCCATCGCGACTGCGCCGCTTCTGTCTGTCGCTGCCTTGTCGACCAGGACGACTGTCATTTTTTTGGCATTTGCCCACCGGCATGCCTCAAATGCTGCGCCGCATCCTGCCATACCACCGCCCATGATGAGCAGGTCGCATTCGACTTCGGTTACTTCCGGCTTCTGACAATATGAAAATGTACAGGTTTCTTTTTCCATTTTATCTATTCACCTCCTTAATTATTCAGTTCTTGCAGGCTTTGTGAATAAGCCAGGCTGCTTGATTGTTGCGAAATCCGGCTCGGGCTTTCCTGCGTACGGATCGACTGAACCTTCAACCGTGGTTCTGATCGGGAATTTGAACCTCTTGGTAAGTCCGCTTCTGAACTTGATCGTCCACATGATGGAATCGGTACCTCTCATGGGAATGGTCTGGGATCCGAGCGGAACAAAGTCAGAATAGCCTCTCACCTCGATTGCCTGCTGAGGGCAGATCTTTACGCAGTTGAAGCATTCCCAGCACTGCTCCGGCTCCTGATTGTACGCTTTCATCTTGTCCCTGTCGAGGATCATGAGATCGTGAGGACAGATGTACTGGCAAGCGGTCTTGTCCCCTGCCTTACAACCATCACACTTTTCAGTAATAACAAAACTTGGCATCTAACTACACCTCCTTTTGATAGTATGTGTTAATACATGTTGGAGAAACAGCAGGCAGCAACAGCCTGCAACAGCAACTCTCTAGTCCACCTCCTTTCCATAAAGCAAATCGATGAGCAGGAGGGGACACCTGCATATCCTGCCCCCTCCTGCTGATTCTATGATTCAAGCCTTCTCAATACAGGCATATAAGTTGTTCCTGTGTGAAATTATTTCTTTTCGCCCTCAGCGTACTTGTGCAGTTTGATCTCGACCTTCTCGGTCAGCCCTGCATAGTACTCTCTCAGGATATTCAGGACTTCTATGCGGCTGAATTTCGGAGTTACCTCTTCGCCCTCTGAAAGCATCTTCCTTAATTTCGTTCCGCTGAGGAGAATCCGGTCTTCTTTGCCGTGCGGACAGGTCTTCATGGAAGCCATACCTTCACATGCGTTACAGTAGAAGGTCCAGTCGATCTTCAGGGGTTTGGTCTCGAGTGAGCCGGCCGGAATCTCGTCAAAAATCTTCTGGGCATCAAACGGGCCATAGTATTCGCCCACACCGGCATGGTCTCTGCCGACGATCAGGTGGCTGCAGCCATAGTTCTGACGGAAAACTGCATGGAGAAGGGCCTCTCTCGGACCGGCATATCTCATGTCAAGCGGATACCCGCCTACCATAACCGTATTTTTCACGAAGTATTTCTCGACGAGCACATCAATGCATTTCTGGCGGACATCTGAAGGGATATCACCCGGTTTCAGTTTTCCGAGGAGCATGTGGATATAGACACCGTCGCATACTTCTACTGCTATCTTTGCGAGAAATTCATGGGAACGATGCATCGGATTCCTGGTCTGGAATGCTGCAATACGGCTCCATCCCTTTTCCTCAAATGCCTTTCTTGTCTCGGCAGGACGCTGATAAAGATCCGGATATTCAGTCGGGAAGGTGCCTTCGCTCAGGACCTTTACCGGTCCGGCAAGGTTGATCTCCGGCTGATCCATAACCATCTTGACACCCGGGTGCTCGACATCAGTGGTCTTGTAGACGTTCTGGCATTCAAATGCCTTGTCGATGGTGTACTTTTCAGTGACCTTCATGGTCGCCATGATCTCGTTAAATTCAGATGAAAAGAGGGCAATCTCTTCACCGTCCTTGATGCTGTCAGCATCTGCTTTTGATGCAGAGACGGTTACCGGGATAGGCCAGAACTGCCCGTCCGCCATCTTCATGTCTGCGCAGACGCCTTTCCAGTCAGCCTGGCTCATGAATCCGGTCAGGGGGGTAAAGCCGCCGATACCCATCATGATGAGATCTCCGGTTTCCCGCGAACTGATATTGATCTTTTTCAACCCTGCTGCCTTTTTCTTCTCTGCTTCAAGTTCTGCTCCTGTGAGTAAAAGCGGTTTGAGCTTTTTCTCTTTTCCCAACGGATTTACTAACGCCATTTCTTTTCCTCCTTGCTGTATTCTTTCAAGACTAAGCTTGAAATTTCTATTTAAGGCCTAATGCCTCGCATACTTTGATAAATATTTCATCAATACTGCCGGTTCCGGAAACCGACTTCAGAATCCCTTTATTTTTGTAATATCCGATCAAAGGCTCTGTCTGCGCAGTGTAGACTTCGAGTCTCTTTTTAATGGTGGCTTCCCTGTCGTCATCCCTCTGGAACAGTTCACCGCTGCATTTATCACATACACCTTCTTTCTTTGGCGGGCCGAAATAAATATTATACATCTGACCGCATGATTTGCAGGTCCTTCTTCCGGTGAGCCTCTTCATGAGGTCCTCAAAGGGCACGTCAACACTGAGTGCACCGGTGAGTGACATATTGAGTGAGGCAAGCATTTTGTCGAGCGCCTCTGCCTGGGCTGTATTTCTGGGAAAACCGTCAAGGATATATCCTTTTTTACAGTCATCCTGCTTGAGCCTCTCTTCCACCATGCCAAGGACAACACTGTCGGGCACGAGTTCGCCCTTGTCCATATATGACTTCGCCTCTTTGCCGAGGGGAGTACCTGCTGAAACCGCCGCCCGTAAAAGATCCCCTGTCGAAATCTGCGGTATGCCATATTTCTCGATCAATTTCTTCGCCTGAGTCCCTTTTCCAGCACCTGGTGCGCCAAGCAACACGATTCTCATAGTTGTACCCCCGTTGAATTTATTGATGAAAATTAAAAAACGGCCAAAACTGCTCAATAGTCAAAACACAACACATTCCCGTAAGCAATGTGCTTGTTTCGTAAACTAAAAAATTACGTGGCAGAGCTAAAAAAATAAAAACACAGACATATAACTATATGCACCCTCTCTTTTTAAGTCAAATTCATATTTCTCATAGAACGATAAGAAATCCTTATCAATCAAATTAAATTTCCCAACAAACACACTATCTTTTTGATTTTAAATACTTTTTTAATTCCTTCAGTGCCTTTTTCCGATGGCTCAGGGCGTCTTTTTCTTCTGCGCTCATTTCCGCAAAAGTGCGGGGGAACCCCCGGGGATAAAAGACCGGATCATACCCGAATCCGCAAGATCCCCTGGGCATTGTCCCTATAACTCCTTCTGTGTACCCAAAAAAGGTCTGAACCTCCCCTCCAGGCGTTGCAAGGGCAATACAGCATACGAAACGCGCTCCCCGCTCTCCGTCACGAAAACCCCTCATTCCATAAAGCAATTTCTCGATGTTGCTCTCATCGGTCGCTCCTTCTCCTGAATAGCGTGCAGACCTGATACCCGGTTCGCCCCCTAACGCATCAACCTCAAGCCCTGAATCATCGGCAAGGGCAGTTTTTCCTGTATAGTGAGCAACGGCAACTGCTTTCTTGACAGCATTTGCCTCAAAGGTGTCACCGTCTTCCTCTACCTCGGGAAATCCAGGGTAATCATCAAGGGTGAGAATTTCAATCTCCATCCCCCTGATAATCCTTCTTATCTCCTCTGCTTTTTTTCTGTTTTTTGTCGCAAGGACTATTTCCATGATTTAGCCCGATTGAAACTTACGAATGAACTAACAATATGAAATATGAAAAAGAGTAAACCAAACCTCGATAGAATTTCAATATATTAAATACATTAAAGCTTCGGCTAACAAGGTATCGCTCACTGCATCCCTTGCAAAAAGAAACTTCTCTTTGTTAAGATTTTTGAATGTCTGAGGAATTGAAACGGGCAGGCTTGTTTGTACGGACTGTCGCAAAAATCCTCGACTTTATTCTTATTGCAGCAGCAGCAGAGTTGATACCAAAGGCCGGGTTCTTTGCTGGCCTTGCCTATCTTTTACTGGGAGATGGTTTCCTTGAGGGGAGAAGTATCGGGAAAAAACTCATCGGTCTCAGGGTTGTTTCTGCAGATACGCACAAGCCGTGCAGTTTCAAAGATTCCGTACTCAGGAACAGCACCCTGGCGTTAGGGTATTTTCTCTCCCATGTGCTCTGGTTCGGCTGGACTTTCATTCTTCTGGTATCAGTCCTCGAATTTATTGTGCTGCTCGGGAGCAGGAACGGAATGCGCATCGGAGATGAACTTGCAAAAACCCTGGTGATCGACAACCCTGAGAACAATCCCCAGGCAAAACAGGAGGAATAATGTTTTTCCATAAAATACTCGGCATGTTTTCGAACGATCTTGCGATCGACCTCGGCACGGCAAATACCCTCGTCTTCATGAGAGGCAAAGGCATTGTCTGCAATGAACCGTCTGTCGTAGTGCTCCGGAAAGACGACAAGAAACCTGTTGCCGTCGGTGCAGAGGCCAAGAGGATGCTCGGCAAAACCCCGGCAAACATTATCGCGATACGACCGATGAAAGACGGGGTGATTGCGGATTTTGATGCTACAGGAGAGATGCTCAAGTATTTCATCACCAAGGTGCATAACAGGCGCAGCTTTGTCTCTCCCAGGGTGATAATCGGCGTTCCTTCAGGTATTACCCAGGTCGAACAGCGCGCGGTGAAGGATGCTGCACAGGTATCGGGAGCCCGTGAAGTCTATCTTATCGGCGAGCCTATGGCAGCCGCCATAGGAGTCGGTCTTCCTGTCGGTGAACCTTCCGGCAATATCATTGTCGATATCGGCGGCGGGACGACTGATGTTGCGGTAATCTCCCTCGACGGGGTCGTATACAGCAAGGCCGTCCGGGCAAGCGGCGATAAAATGGACGAAGCCATTATGGCCTTCATCAAACGCAAATTCAATCTTATGATCGGCGACATGACTGCCGAACAGATAAAGATCAATGTCGGTTCCGCATATCAGACAGAAGGGAGTGACACACGGACCATGGAGGTGAAGGGGCGGGATCTTATCTCCGGCATACCCAAAACTATCACGATCCATGAAGAAGAGATCCGGGAAGCCCTTGCCGAACCGGTGAATGTCATCCTGGATACCATCAAAGTCGTGCTCGAGAATACCCCTCCCGAACTTGCGTCGGATATCGTGGACAAAGGGATTATCCTTGCAGGAGGCGGCGCCCTTCTGAGGGGGCTTGATCTCCTCATCCGCGAAGAGACCGGCCTTCCGGTCTTTGTTGCAGAAGATCCTCTTACCGCAGTTGTGCGCGGCGTCGGAAAGATGCTCGATGAGATCGACCTTCTGCGCAGGGTAGCCATCAACCTCTAATGCCGAAAAAGTGGGGCCTTCTCATTCTCCTCGCGATCCTTGTACTCTCACTCAGCGTCATGACCTACCAGAGCAACAGGCAGCATCTGCTGCCGCTCAAGTCCCTCCATGCAGTTCTCGACAGATTGCATGAGGCAAAGACTTCCGTAAAGGAAGCCCTCTCCGCACCATTCCGGAGAATGATGATCCGGGAAAAGGAGAATATCAGGCTCAGGGCAGAGATTGACCGGCTGCGGCAGCATGGAGAGGCTTGCCGTGAAGCTATTCAGGAAAACAGGAATCTCCGTGCACTGCTCGCGCTGAAAGACCACGATCCCCGGTATGTGACTGCTGCACGCATTATCGGCAGGGGATCAGACTTCTGGTCTAAAACCGTCGTACTGGACAAGGGTAGTTCGGACGGCATACAGAAAGACATGATCGCGATCACCGAGCGGGGCGTCGCGGGGAAAATCTCCGATGCCCACAGTTCGTATTCACATCTGCTGCTGATCGGCGATATCAATTTCTCCGCAGCCGCCAGACTTCAGGAGAGCAGAACTGAAGGCATTCTTTCCGGAACCGGGTTCAGAAGATGCGTGTTGAAATATATCCCGCACGAAGATAGGGTGAGAGAAGGAGAGGTTCTCATCACCTCGGGGCTGGACACTCTCTTCCCGCAGGGTATCCCGCTCGGATACGTCTCAAAAGTGGATAAGAAGGAAGCAGGGTTTTTTCAGGATATTGAAGTCATCCCGTTTGTCGAAGATACCCGGCTCGAAATCGTAGCAATCATCTCAAAGGAATGAAATATCTTGTTGTTCCTATAATTTTCCTCTTTCTGCTCGTACTGCAGGGAAGCATTTCTTTCCATCAGATATCGCCGAACCTGACCGTACTCCTGGCATGCTACGCTGGGGTCAGGGGACGTGAAATGAAGGGCATGTTCTCCGGTGCGCTGATCGGTGTCGTTGAGGACAGCCTTTCCGGCGCATTTCTCGGACCGCACCTGTTCAGCAAGAGTCTTGTCGGATATCTCTCCTCTCTCCTCTACAGCAGGTTTTTCATCTGGACCCCCTATTTGGGAATCCTCAGTATAGCGCTGCTCACCCTTCTGGACGGATCACTCGTATTTCTCATGAGAAGCGTTTTCGACAAGATGCCGGCAGGCGCCGGGGCTGCTTCCCTTGTCATTCTGACCCAGTCCCTGATCAATGCCCCGATAGGCATTTTTCTGAAACCGAAGGATCCCGATCACCATGCATAGGGGTTGAGGCAATGCAGAGGCAGGAGACATCCGAACGAACTCTGGTCGTAAGTTACCTGGTTGTCCTGCTGGTATTTCTCCTCATCCTGAGACTCTGGCAGCTGCAGGTCCTTCAGGGAGACGAATACAGAAGATTGTCTGAAGCCAACAGGATGAGGATCATCGACATCCCCGCTCCCCGGGGGATCATCTTCGACAGAAACGGGATCCCCCTGGTAAAAAACTCACCCTATTATTCCGTATCGCTTATTCCCAATGAATTCGACCGGAGCAGACTGCAGGAGCTCTCTGCGCTTCTCGCCATGCCTGCAGAAACAATCGTTGCAATAGTACGGGAAAGCGGTTCCAGTCCCTTTGTCCCCATCCGCCTGAAACACGGGCTCTCGTTTGAAGAGGTCGCTTATATCGAAGCGAGACGTTCTGATTTTCCCGGTCTTTTTGTCGACATCGAAGTGAACCGCGAATATATGTACGGGGACGTCGCTTCACACCTCATCGGATATCTTGGGAAACTGAGCCCTGCCCAGGCAAAAGATCCCGAGTTCCTCGATATATCGCCGGAAACCTTCATCGGTCAATGGGGGGTTGAGAAACTTTTTGATCCGGTTCTCAGGGGGACCCCCGGCAAACGGGTTATCGAGGTAAATGCCCTTGGCAAAGAGATACGGTTCCTTCAGGAGAAGCCCCCGATCAAAGGGACAGACATTTCCCTGAGCATCGAGATTAATCTCCAGATGGAAGCCGAGAAGGCTTTTGGAGAAAGGGCGGGCGCCCTTGTCGCGCTGAAACCCGATAGCGGCGAGGTTCTCAGCCTGATCAGCAAACCTTCCTTTGATCCCAATCTGTTCACCAGAGGGATTACGCAGGACAACTGGCAGACGATTATCACCGACACCAAGAACCCCATGCTGAACAGGGCCCTCCAGAGCCAGTATCCTCCGGGCTCCACGTTCAAGATCGTCACGGCGATTGCGGGGCTTGAGGAACGAGTGATCACCCCTGACACGCACGTGAACTGCAGGGGAGGCATACAGCATGGAAGCTGGCATTTCGGCTGCTGGCGCAGACAGGGTCATGGCGTCGTCTCGCTTCATAAGGCGATTGTGGAATCCTGCGATGTATTTTTTTACGAGGTCGGGAAACGTCTCGGGATCGACACAATCTCCGAATATGCAACAAACCTCGGGCTTGGAGCGAAAACCGGCATTGAACTCGGATCAGAACGTCAGGGACTCATACCGAACTCTCAGTGGAAACTCCGGACCATGAAACTTCCCTGGTATCTGGGAGAGACTTTCATTGCAGCCATAGGCCAGGGATACGTTGCTGCCACACCGATACAGATGGCGCTTCTGATGAATACCGTAGCAAACGGAGGAAACCTGTATAAGCCTTCCCTCATCAAAGATTCACCGCCGGTTCTGAAAGGCAGGGTCAAGGCAAGTGCAGAAAGTCTGGAGACAGTCAAAAAAGGGCTTTTCGGCGTCGTGAATGAAGCGGGAGGCACGGGTTGGGCTGCGAAAACGTCAGTTCCCATCGGAGGCAAAACAGGGACCGCCCAGGTGGTATCGATGAGAAGTGGAATCTCTTCCCATGCCGAGCAGTTCAGGGACCATGCATGGTTTGTGGCATTCGCACCGGTAGAAAAACCTGAAATCGCACTCGCCGTGCTCGTCGAGCACGGGGGACATGGAGGAGGGGCAGCTGCACCTATCGCGAAGGCCGCGATCGAGGCATATATGAAATCCATGGAAACTCCGCTTGACCAGTCTCAGGAACCTTCCAGTATAATAGAGCATGAGCATCCTCCAGTGCATCGGCAATACCCCGATAACGGCAATAGAGATGAACCCGAACCCGCGGGTGAAGCTCTTCGCGAAACTCGAGGGGAATAACCCGGGAGGTTCTGTCAAGGACCGGATTGCCCTTTCGATGATCGAGCAGGCGGAAAAAAGCGGCTTGCTGACAAAAGAGAAGATCATCCTGGAAGCGACGTCAGGGAATACCGGAATTGGGCTCGCCATGGTCGCCTCTGCAAAACAGTACCGGGTGAAACTCACCATGCCTGCCTGCGTGAGCATCGAGCGGAGGAGGATTCTCGAAGCCTTCGGTGCAGAGCTTATCCTGAGTCCTTCCGGAGAAGCCACAGACGGCGCGATCCGTCTCGCCCATAAAATACTCGACGAAGACCCTGAGAGATACTTCATGCCGAACCAGTTTGACAACACGGCGAATGTCCTCGCACATTATGAAACCACCGGGAAAGAGGTCATTGAACAGACAGAGGGCCGCGTCACCCATTTTATCGCCGGGATGGGTACAACCGGGACTCTCATGGGAGTCAGCAAGAGGCTCAGGGAATACAACAGGGACATAAAAATTATCGGTGTTGAGCCGGTTGCGCACCACCGTATTCAGGGGCTCAAGAACATGTCCGAATCCATCGTACCGAAGATATTCAACCCCGGCATGATCGACGAGCACTATTATGTGAACGACGAAGAAGCATTCGATACCACGAGGAAACTCGCGGTGAAGGAAGGAATATTTGTCGGCATGTCGAGTGGCGCCGCCATGCATGTCGCACTCAGAAAATCAAGCGAACTGAACGAGGGGGTCATTGTTGTGCTCCTGCCGGACCGCGGAGACCGGTACCTGTCCACATCACTCTTCGTTTCCGTATGCGCCAAGTGCCCGCCGTAAGGGAAAGGCACAGGTAAAGGCAGAGGATTGGGCAACCACTTATCGGGGAAGGCCACTTTGATTTCTTTTTATCTTTTCTGTTATCACCTTTACCTATTTCCTATACCTGTTTTTCACTATGTTTAAAATCGACCGCAGACTGATAAAGAACTTCGACTGGCTGACACTCGGGGTTACCCTGCTGATCACCCTTATCGGCATCCTCACCATATACAGTGCAACACGTCCTCTCGCTGCTGAAGAGCATTCATCATTCTATATCAAACAGGGAGTATGGCTTGTCCTCGGACTCATGAGCCTGTTTTTCATCGTGAGTTTTGACTATATATGGCTGAGCAGGTTTGCCCTGGTGTTCTATGTCGCCGGCATCCTCCTGCTCATCGCAGTCTTCATTTCCGGCAGGGTGGGTATGGGAGCACAGCGATGGCTGAGCATCGGACCGCTCTCCTTCCAGCCCTCGGAATTTTTCAAGCTCATCTACATCATCATGCTCTCACACTATCTGAGCCTGATCAAACCGCCGCTCGATACGATTGCCCTGTTCCGCACCTTTTTCACGATAGTGTTTCTCCCGTTCATCCTCCTCCTCAAACAACCTGATCTAGGAACCGGGGTGATCGTCATTGCGCTGTTCATCGTTCTCCTCTTTGCCCGAGGCCTCCAGAAAAAAGTTGCGGTGCTCTTTGTCATCATCGGCCTGATATCCCTGCCGTTTCTGGGGAACATCTTCTGGCACGGATTGAAAGACTACCAGAAGAGCCGGCTGGTCGCGTTCATCGAGCCGGAGATCGACCCGACCGGAATCGGGTATCATCTGAACCAGTCGAAGATTACCGTCGGCTCGGGTAAATTTTTCGGGAAAGGCTACATGCAGGGGACGCAGGGCCCCTTCAGGTTCCTTCCGGAAAAACATACGGACTTCATCTTTGCCGTCTTTGCCGAGGAATGGGGGTTTTTCGGGAGTCTGATGCTCATGATCCTCTACCTTATTCTTATCGTGCGGGGGCTGGATACGGTGAGAAAGGCCAAGGACGACTTCGGGAGGCTCCTTGCCCTCGGGATAACCTCGATGTTCTTCATCTATTTCTTCGTGAATGTGGGGATGACTCTGGGTCTAATGCCGGTAGTCGGGATACCCCTGCCGTTCATGAGCTACGGCGGGACCGCGCTCCTCTCGAACATGATCGCCGTCGGCATCCTCATCAGTATCCGGACCCGGAGGTTCGAACTCTTTCATTAGTATTGCGTTTTCTGTTATAATTTTTGCTGTTCGGTTTTTTACTGCATACTCCTTACTTCTCAGTGCTTTCTCTCTCCTTCTTAAGGGGCGGTGTAGCTCAGTCGGTTAGAGCATGCGGCTCATATCCGCAGTGTCCGGGGTTCAAATCCCTGCACCGCCACCAAATTTATTCCTGAGAACATCCGGATACGACAGGAAAGCATACGCACCAATCCAAAGGCCTCTTGATTTGGAAATACCTTATGCAGGTTTATTTTTGATCGGTTCTCTTTTATGCTATATGCATGGAGAGGGGCGGTCCTGAAGAATCAGAAGCCTTTGAGCTGCCAGTTGACGGCATACTTGATCTTCATACCTTTCAGCCCCGTGAAGTCGGGGACCTGCTGCCGGAGTATCTTGCCGCATGCGGGGAGAAAGGCATCCTCGACGTACGCATAATACACGGGAAAGGGACCGGCATGCTCAGGCAGACCGTGCATGCCCTGCTGGCACGTCTGCCTGAAGTCGCCTCGTTCAGTCTCGCTGAAGACGACGGCGGCAGCTGGGGAGCAACCGTTGTCCGTCTGAAGCCTATAAACAAACCGGGGAGGTAGATGGAGAGAATGGATCTGCTTGAAGGAATTTATACCCGTCGCAGCGTAAGGCGATATACCGACAGGCCGGTTGAGCGTGAGCACCTATTGGAGGTCATCAAGGCAGGCACGTGGGCTCCTTCAGGCCTGAATAACCAGCCGTGGCGGTTTGTCATAGTACAAGACCGGGAGGCCCGTGCGACACTGGCAGGGTTTACGAAATACCATGCGGTCATCGAGTCTGCCCCGGCGTGTATCGCCGTCTTCATCGACAAGGGTGCAATGTATCATGACGTCAAAGACCATCAGGCAATGGGAGCCTGCATCCAGAACATGCTGCTCGCAGCCCACGCCCTCGGGCTCGGGGCAGTCTGGCTGGGTGAGATACTGAACAATGCGGAGAAAGTGCGGGTACTCCTCGGATTGCCGCCTGCAATGGAACTTATGGCTGTCGTCGCCATCGGTTACCCTGCTCCGGGGAAAAGGTCCTCACAGCGCAGGGGGATATATGACGTTGTACTTAAGGAGCTATGATAAGGGCCTCTGGCTACAGGAATATCTCTGGCAATGCGGAGAGATTAAAAAGCCGGGTTCCCCGATTCTTTACTGCTTCTTCTGAATACCCTTGAGAATAAACTCATAGAGCATCTCCGGCATGACATGCACATCCTGGTCCAGCGCTATCGAGAGCAGAATGCCCCGCAACGAACCCATGATAATCTTTGCCGTTTCCTCCGGATCGCATTCCCTGAATTCTCCCGCCTGAATCCCTTTCCTGATAATCCGCTCGATCAGTGCCCTCTGTTCCCTGAAGAATTTTCTCTTCTCCTGAATCCCGAATGAGAACCCATGCTCCCTGATATGAACAAGAATGAATTCCTTATGTTTCAGGGCGTTCTCAAGATGAGCCTTGAGAAGGTTGTATAATGCTTCAGAAGAAGTGGTCGCACCTCCTGCGGCAAACCTCAGGCTGGCTCCGGCTTCCTGCATCTTTTCGTTGATGAGACTCTTATAAAGTTCTTCTTTATTCCTGAAGTAGAGGTATACTCCTCCGACGCTGATATCCGCAGCCTTCGCAATCTCCCTGACGCTCGCCTTTGCATAGCCCTTCACGGAGAAGACATCCATCGCTGCTTTGATGATCCTTTGCTTCGACTCAATGCCCGAGCGCTTGTTCATGCGAACCTCTGTTCAGTATGTATCACCCTGCAAAGGTGTTCGTCCTGTTCAGGATAGTTCACTCACCTGCTCCACCTCCCAGCACCTTATAGAGTGTCACCAGATTGGAAATCCGGGAAAGATCAACAGCGATCAGACCCTGCTGTGCGCCATAGAGTGAACGCTGGGCGTCCAGAACATGCAGATAGCTATCAATGCCGCTTTGGTAGCGCAACTCAGAGAGGCGATAGCTTTCTGCAGAGGCTTCGACCAGAGATTGTTGCGCCGCCATCTGGTCCCGCAGGGTTCCCTGTTGGGCCAGGGCATCGGCAACCTCCCTGAAGGCAACCTGGACCACTTTCTCGTACTGGGCGAGGAGGATTTCCCTGTCCGATTTCGCAACATCATAGGCCGCCCTGGTGCGGACATCAAAAACCGGCATAACGACTTGAGGGATAAAGCTCCATGCATCGGATCCGGATTCAAAGAGCCCGGACAACTGGTCGCTCATGGTGCCGACACTTGTGGTCAGGGCAATGCGGGGGAATAAGGCAGCACGCGCAGCACCGATGTTCGCGTTGGCCGCCATAAGACGATGTTCCGCCTGGAGGATATCGGGTCGGCGCTGCAGCACCTCTGCGGGTAACCCGGGTGAAAGGCCATTTGCCATCGTAACCGTGCTTAGCTCTTCCGGCAGAAGCTCTTCCGGAACCGCTGAGCCGACCAGCAGGGTCAGTGCATTCCGGTCGCCTGCAACTACGGCGCTGTAGCGGCAAATATCCACCCTTGCAGCCTCCAGACGGGTCTGCGCCTGGCGGAGATCAAGTTCTGAAGATGCCCCGACTTCATACCGGCGCCTGATAAGATTGTACGTAGCCTCCTGAGCCTTGAGGGTCTCCTGCGCCAACTTGAGGAGCCCGCGGTCAGCAGCCAACGTCAGGTACGTGTTCGCTACCTCGGCCACCAGACTGATCTGCGTCGCAAGACGGGCCTGTTCCGTCGCCAGATATTCCTGAAGCGCCGCATCCTTGAGATTGCGGATACGGCCGAACAAGTCCAGTTCCCAGGAGCTGATGCCCAGATTAACGCTGTATATCTCACTCGTAGCCGGCTTTCCGTCGCCTGATACTGCTCCGGGGATACGCTCTTTGCTGAAAACTCCTCCGGCATCCACTGTCGGGAGCAATTCTGCCCGCTGGATCCGGTAGAGGGCCCGGGTTCTTTCAATGTTCAGGGTAGCCATACGAAGGTCGCGGTTGTTGGCAAGGGCAAGACCGATTACCTTCTGCAGCCGTTCATCGGTAAAATAGTCGCGCCAGCATATATCGGCTGCAGGCATATCTCCGGGTTTGCCTCCGGTGTCCTGATATTCAGGTCCGCTCGGCCAAGAGGCAGGGACGGGCGCGTCCGGACGTGAGTATTCCGGGGCCAGGCTGCAGCCGGAGAGGACAAGCGAGGCGAGAACAATAATTACGCCGCAGAGCCCATAGACTTGGTCTTTTCGCCTTGATGCCCTTTTGTATCCACTGCCTTCGCAATTACCCGTATAATTTTCTCCAGGCCTGTCATTCCCCGACTCGATCGGGGAATCCGGGTTTTTCGATTCTAAAAGCTTTCTGATCCGGATCGTCCGGTCAAGCCTGACAATGACAACCTTGAAGTATTTAAGGATCATAGTAATATCTCTTTTTTTCATATCACTTCCCCTCCGGAGAAGTCACAACAGCGGGGGTTGCTGTATGTTCTCGGTATTTTTTCCTGCCAAAAAGCCGTGACACCATAACAAAGAAGAACGGGATAAAGATAAGGTCGATGAACGTAGCAGAAAGCAGTCCGCCGGTGACAGCAGTACCGATCGCGTTCTGCGCAGCAGCCCCTGCTCCCCCGGTCAGGGCCAACGGCAAGGTGCCGAAGAAGAAGGCCAGTGAGGTCATGATAACCGGCCTTAGCCGGATCTTTACCGCCGTAAGAGTGGCTTCAACCAGCTCATGGCCCTGATTCAGCTGCGCCTTGATAAACTGGATAATCAGGATCGCGTTCTTGGTAGACAGTCCAATGGTGGTTAGCAGACCGATCTGGAGATACACATCGTTGGGCAACCCCCTCAGCGTAACCGCGGTAACCGCTCCAACCAGGCCCAGCGGAAGCATCAACAAATTGACAAAAGGTATTGTCCAGCTTTCGTAGAGTGCTGCAACAGAGAGAAAAACCACCAGGAGCGAGATTGCATAGAGGGCCGGAGCCTGTTTTCCCGCCTGTTTTTCCTCATAGGAGAGGCCCGTCCATTCGTAACCGATCCCGGGCGGCAGCTGGGCTGCCATTTTTTCCATCTCTGCCATCGCCTCACCGGTACTCACTCCGGGTGCCGCCTGCCCCATGATCTCCACTGACGGGATTCCGTTGTACCGTTCTAACCGGGGTGAGCCGTACTGCCAGTGTGCAGTTGCGAAGGCCGAAAACGGAACCATCTCACCTTTTTCGTTCCTGACATACCACCGGTTAATATCTTCAGGCACCATCCGGTATCTGGCGTCCGACTGAAGGTAGACCTTCTTTACCCGGCCGTTCTGGATAAAGTCGTTGACATAGGCGCTGCCCCATGCAGCGGAAAGCACCTCATTGATGTCTGCCAGGGATACCCCAAGAGCACCTGCCCGCACATCATCGATATCCAGCTTGAACTGGGGAGAGTCGTCCTGGCCATTCGGCCGCACTGCAACCAATTTCGGGTTCTGCATCGCCATACCCAGGAGCTGGTTGCGGGCTTCCATCAGCCTGTCGTGTCCGAGGCCACCCCGGTCCTGCAGCTGGAAATCAAATCCGTTTGACTGACCCAGTTCTATCACTGCCGGGGGTGAGAAGGCGAAGACCATACCGTCCCGGATCCGGGAAAATGCTTGCATCGCCCTGCCGGCAACAGCAGGCGCCTTCAGGTCAGGGGATTGGCGCAGTTTCCAGTCCTTGAGCTTCACAAAAGCGAGCCCCATGTTCTGGCCTCGTCCGGCAAAGCTGAACCCTGCCACCGTGATTATGGCATCAACTGCCTGTGTCTCCCCTTCCAGAAAATGCTTCTCCATCTGGCGTATTACCTGGATGGTCCTCTCCTGAGTCGCGCCTGCAGGCAGTTGTATCTGGCAGATAATAAACCCCTGGTCTTCATCCGGGAGAAATGCGGTCGGGAGACGCAGGAAGAGGAATGCCATAACGATCACGATGCCGGCGTAGAATATCAGATACCGTCTCCGTTTATTGAAGGAGCGTCCGACGATCCCTTCATACAGCTTCCTGCCGCGGTCGAAAAACCTGTTGAACCAGCGAAAGAACCACTTGAACCAGCCTGATTCACCGGGACGGTGCCCTTGCTCGACCGGCTTGAGCAGGGAAGCGCACAATGCCGGGGTCAGGATCATTGCCACCATCACCGAAAGGATCATGGCTGAGATAATGGTAATCGAAAACTGACGATAGATGACCCCGGTGGAGCCGCCAAAGAAGGCCATAGGCAAAAATACCGCTGTCAGGACAGTGGCGATGCCCCAGAGGGCGCTGGTGATCTGTCCCATGGATTTGATGGTAGCCTCACGCGGGGGCAATCCTTCCTGGGACATGATGCGTTCCACATTCTCCACCACGACGATCGCATCGTCCACCAAAAGGCCGATGACAATCACGAGGGCAAACATCGTCAGGGTATTGATCGACAAACCGGCAGCTGCCAGAACGCCCATGGTACCGAGCAGGACTACCGGAACCGCGATGGTAGGGATAAGGGTAGCCCTGATATTCTGGAGAAAGACGAACATAACGAGAAAGACAAGAAAGACAGCCACGACAAGGGTCTTGATCACTTCCTCGATGGATATTCTGACAAAGGGAGTGGTGTCGTATGGGTAAACCACCTTCATGCCAGGGGGGAAATATTTCGACAATTCTTCCATCTTCGCCTTGATCCGGTTGCCGGTTTCCAGTGCGTTAGCACCAGCCGCCAGCCGGATTGCCATACCGCCCACCGGTTTCCCTTTGTAGAACGACTGGATATCGTAGTTTTCAGTGCCTATCCTGGTGACGGCTACGTCCCTGAGTTTGACCGTGGAACCATCGCTGTTGGTCCGGAGAATAATATTGTCGAACTGTTCAGGTGTCTGGAGCAGGGTACGGGCCGTGATAGTGGCGTTCAACTGCTGCCCCTGGACAGCCGGGGTGGCGCCGAACTGGCCCGCCGAGATCTGGGCATTCTGGGTTCGCAGAGCAGCAATTACATCATTGGTGGTCAGGTGGAAATTATTCAGCCTGGCGGGGTCCAGCCATATCCGCATGGCGTTCTGGGTTCCGAAGAGCTGCACTTCACCTACGCCTTCCAGACGGCTGACAATATCCTGGACATTGGAGATCAGATAATCTGTTAGGGCGTGACGGTCCATGGAACCGTCTTCTGATACCAGCCCGACGATCAGGAGAAAATTCCTCGTGGACTTGACAACCTGAATGCCCTGCCGCTGTACGATCTCAGGCAGGAGCGGCGTGGCAAGCTGCAGCTTGTTCTGTACCTGCACCTGGGCTATGTTCGGGTCAGTGCCGGCCTTGAAGGTCAGGTTGATGGAAACCGCACCTGCCGAGTCGCTGGTTGAAGACATATAAATAAGGTTATCTATCCCGTACAGCTTCTGTTCGATGACTTGGGTGACGGTATCCTGCACGGTCTGGGCTGAGGCTCCCGGGTACATTGCATTGATGGTTATCTGGGGAGGTGCGATCTGCGGGTACTGGGAGACCGGCAGTGTCTTAATCGCCAGCAGACCGGCCAGCATGACCAGGAGAGCGATTACGATGGCGAAAATAGGACGGTTTATGAAGAATCTCGGCATGGAGTGTCTCCTTTATTTGTCTGCTGCTGTGGCTTTTGGAGGAGCAGGGGAAATTTCTTCCTCCCTGCTGCCGAAGGGCACGGCCTTGACCGGAGTTCCGGGCCGCGCTTTCTGCAGTCCTTCCAGGATAACGCGGTCGCCTGCCTGTAGTCCCCCGGCGACCAGCCAGTTCCCGCCTACGGTCCGGAGGACCTTGATGACCCTGGGTTCCACTTTCTCTTCGCTTCCCACAATCATGACCATAGCATCACCTGCCTGGTTGCGGGTGACCCCGCGCTGCGGCACAAGAATAGCCTGTTCGTTGACCCCTTCTTCCAGAATAGCCCGGACAAACATGCCCGGCAAAAGTACATGCTTCGGGTTAGGGAATATTGCCCGCAGTGTTATAGAGCCGGTAGTCTGGTCTACCGTGACTTCAGAGAACTTCAGGGTTCCCGTCAACGGGTAAGGGCTGCCGTCCTCGAGCAGCAGCCTGACGTCTGCCTGGGCTTTGCTTTTCAGAAGGCCGCTCGCCAGATTCTGCTTGAGGTTCAGCATCTCCGTGCTGGACCGGGAAAGATCAACATAGATAGGGTTAAGCTGCTGGATGGTAGCCAGAGCAGCAGGCTGATTTGCGGTTACGAGCGCTCCGGTGGTCACTGATGACCGGCCTATCCTGCCTGAGATGGGAGCAGATACTCTGGTATACTCCAGGTTGATCCGTGCTGCCTCGAGCGCGGCCCTGCCGGCCTCGATATCCGCCTCGGCCTGCCTGAGCGCCGCGTATGCATCATCGTATTCCTGCTGGCTGACCGCTTTCATCTTCACAAGCTCTGCATAGCGTTCGGCCCTGAGCCGGATTGGAATTAGATTTGCTTCTGCCCTGGCCAGTGCCGCCTTTGCACTGTCGTAGGTTGCCTGGTAGACGGCAGGATCGATCTGGTACAGAACCTCGCCTGCTTTGACATCGGACCCTTCAGTAAACAGGCGTTCCTGGATAATGCCGCTTACCTGTGGCCTGACTTCAGCAATGAGGTAGGCAGAGGTACGACCCGGCAATTCCGTGGTAAGCATGATCCGCTCCGGTTGCAGGGTCACGACACCCACTTCAGGAGTGCCTGCCTGTGGCGGCCCGCCGGACTGTTTTGTCCCGCAACCGCTCACCATGAGGCCCGCGATCAAAATTCCAACGGCAACAATCAGTTTGATGCTGCAGAATGGTTTCATCCAATTACCTCTCTTGATTAGTGTTGATATCTTCACTCCAGGGGAAAACTGCCGGTGGAGAACCCTTTAGAAACCGTCACCGGGAGAATCCTGCCATCGTAGCATCCATACTCTTTTTCAGGACTCAATACCTGAACTTTTGTTCATGTGAACCTATGTTCAGTTTAAATGAACTGTTCCGGCAAGTCAAGGCAATTTATACCGCATCGTTTCTCTGATTGGACACTGTCTACAGGGTAAACAGGCAGACTTTCGCTGCTCAGAGCTGGTATAGTGATCCCATGGATATAAAGATCCAGGTAACCGGATATTCCGGTCACGGTATCCGATCCAAAGTTAATCGGCAGAAGCGGAATCCAGCCACAAAGAAACAAAAAGGGGAAACGATGAGGTCCGATCAGTCCTTCATCAATCAAACAGTCAGGATTTTTTTCACAACGTGTTGCTTTGAACAGGAAATTCTCATGATGACTGTTTTTAAATGGCAATATGTCCGATATCAACTGGTTGGGAAAAAAGGATTTGCCCTGCCCAATCAGGGCTTGTAATCCGGATACCGGGACTCCATAAGGTTATTGATCCGGTCGTCGGGGTTCGGATGGGGTTGCAAAGAGCGCTGTAACCCCGGCTTTTTAGTCCCGGAGATACCAAAAGCCGCCATTTGGTCAGGCAGATGAGGTTGCTGAAGAGAGGCTTTCAAGGCTTCGAGTGCGCCTATCATGGGCTTTTTTCCAACCAAATCCGCGGAACCGCTGTCTGCGCGGTATTCCCTTTCCCTTGAAAACCAGAAGATGATAATCGAGGCAAGCATTGCGAAACGGTGCCGGGAACCCAGTTGGCTATTGAAAAATAAACGATCATGCCCACAACGTCAGATAATGATGTAATCAGGGATTGTTTACCACCGCCGGGTCTATATGATGGTCCTTTTAACCCTTTCCAGATATTTAATGCTTGATCCTTTGTTTCCTCTATTATTCTCATTCGTACAAGGTCTGACATACCAAGAAAATCGGGGATATGTTCAGAAATACGCTCTCAATACATACTGCAGCATCATTCTCTGGGTATTGAAAAACGAACCGTTCAGGGCAATGGAAGAGCGCATCATTTCGATGAAGCGATCCCTATCATGATAGAAAAGTGGAATAACAATATTCTCCAACTTGTTGTAAAGAGATAAGGCATCATTTGACCAGTCGCTGCTCGCTTCGGCTCCCCTGCCAGCCTCACCAATGGACCATCCGGTGATTCCTTCTATATACCCTTCAATCCACCAACCGTCCAGAACGCTCAGGCTTGGGACGCCGTTAAGGGCAGCTTTCATCCCGCTTGTCCCTGAGGCTTCGAGGGGCGGTTGAGGGGTATTCAACCATACATCAACTCCTGATGTTATGAGCTTCCCTATATCCATGTCGTAATTCTCAAGATAAGCGATCTTTATGTTCGCCTTGAGGGATTCTTTTGCATGAAAGATTCGCTTGATGATCTCCTTGCCCGCAGAGTCTTGCGGATGAGCCTTGCCGGCGTAAATTACCTGAAACCTGCCGACCTCCGATGATATTCTTTTGAGCCTCTCACTATCCTGAAAAAGAAGTTCTCCTCTCTTATACGTTGTCGACCTCCGTGCAAAACCGAGTGTCAGAACGTCCGTATCCATCGCGGCTCCGGTTTCTTGGTTCACATGCTGAATCAATTCATTCTTAGCGAAGGCATGGGCCTCCCAGACCTCGTGCTTCGGGATGCTTAGAGCATATCGGAGGCTGAAATTGTCCTCTCTCCAGCCAGGGATATACCGGTCATAAAGGTTCTGAAAGGGTTTTGTCGTCCAAGTCGCTGCATGAACTCCGTTCGTGATGGCATCGATTGTATACCCTTCGAACATCAGCTGTGAAACTTCCCTATGTTTTTTTGCTACTCCATTAATAAAGCGGCTCATATTCAAAGCAAGATGCGTCATATTAAACAGGTTGTTATACAGGAAAATATCTTTTATTTTAAAAAGTTCTTCACGGGGCCCTATGATGCGGCGTATTAATTCAATGGGGAATTGATCATGTCCGGCCGGTACCGGCGTGTGAGTTGTGAAAATGCATTGCTCTCTGACAGCCTCAATATCTTCAGGCCGGGTTGGCTCTCGCCCTGTTTTTCCTGCCTGTTCATTGAGAAGCTCCAATACAAGAAGGCTCGCATGTCCTTCATTCATATGGAACCGCTTAATGTTTTCATATCCAAGGGCACGGAGCATCTTCACGCCGCCGATGCCGAGGATTATCTCTTGACAGAGGCGATAATACTGGTCCCCTCCGTAAAGGAAATGGGTCAGTGTCCTGTCCCATTCGGAATTTTCCGGAAGATCCGAATCCAGAAAATACACCGGTATTTTAAAATCTCCGATGCCGTTGACTTCATATTTCCAGGAGCGAAGATAAACATTTCGTCCCTCGATAGTGACAAGGGTTTTCTTTGGTATCTCTTCCAAAATACTTTCAACAGCCCACTCGACAGGCTCCTCAGTCTGCCACCCGCTTGCATCAAGTTTCTGGCGAAAGTATCCCTTGCGTTGAAGCAGTGTGACCGCTACCATAGGAACTTTGAGGTCGGCTGCAGAGCGGATCGTATCTCCCGCCAGCACGCCCAAGCCGCCACTGTAAGTTGGCATCTGGGCTTCAAGTCCTATTTCCATAGAAAAGTATGCGATTGTCCTCTGTTCATTCACTGGCTTCCCCCTGTTTCCGCCGCTGAAGTGCATATGCCTGGTTCATTTATTCCGATACGCGAAACCCGAAACATTACAGCCGCTCTATGTAATATTTTTATAAAGTATTTAAAGCCGCGGTAGAGCTAACGACCCGGTTTTCTCCCCCTTATCCATTTATCCATCTCAACCACAAGTATGACTGTAGTGGAGACCAGAAATATTTGCACCCACTCGTTTATTGTAATCGGCACTGTCCTGAAGACCCACTGGAACGCCGGAACATAAATCACCGACAGTTGAGCAAGAAATGCAGCAATCATGCTGATAAACAATAATGGATTGCTTATCGGACTCATTCTGAAAACGGATTGTGTCTCTGAACGACAATTGAAGGCCTGATAGAATTGGAAAAAGACCATTGTTGTAAGGGCAATTGTGCGCGCCCTTTCAAGAGGCACCCCTGCGTTAAGGTTTGAGATAAATAAAAACAGTGTTCCGGCAGCCAGCGTTATTCCCATTAATACTGTTCTCTGTACCATAAGGCTTGATAAAATGCCTTCTTTTGGGTCCCTTGGAGGTCTGTTTAATACACCTTTTTCTGCCGGCTCAAAGGCAAGAGCAACATCCTGCAGGCCATTTGTTACGAGATTAAGCCAGAGAATCTGTGCAGGGATATAGGGAATGGGGTATCCCATGACGATTGTTCCGATGATGGCAATCAGTTCTCCCAATCCACATGAGATAAGAAAAAGGGTTACCTTCTTTATGTTGTCGTATACAACCCTTCCTTCTTCAACTGCAGCGAAAATACTGGCAAAATTATCATCTGCGAGAACCATATCAGATGCTTCTTTTGCAACATCGGTTCCCGACTTACCCATTGCGATTCCTATATGTGCTGCCCTGAGGGCCGGGGCATCATTTACGCCATCACCCGTCACGGCAACGACCTCTCCGTATCGAATCAACTGCTCAACTATCCTGAGTTTATGCTGGGGTGAGACCCTTGCAAAAACAGAAATGTCTTTGACCTTATTGAAGAGTTCATCATCACTCATTGCTTCTATCTCTTTGCCGGTCATAACCCCGGATTCCTCACTTGCTATTCCGAGCATCTTTGCTATTGCTGAGGCTGTAGCAGCATGGTCTCCCGTGATCATCACAACCTTAATGCCGGCTTTTTTACAGCCCTTCACTGCATCCATCACGTCTGTTCTTGGAGGGTCGATCATTCCCTGTAAACCAACGTATACAAGATTCCCCTCAACATCATGGTGGGTTATCTCATCAATATCATGAGGGGCTTCCTTATAAGCCATGGCAAGTACCCTCATACCTTCTCTGGCAAAAAGGTCGGCTTTATTCAATATTTCTTTTGTCTCGATCTTATCCTTTACTACACATTCAGTACACATATCGAGTATTTTTTCCGGAGCACCTTTAACAAAAATAAACTTTTTTCCACCGTGCCTGTGAAGTGTCGCCATATACCCATGTTCAGACTCAAACGGTATTATTGCTGTTTGAGGATAGTGTCTTGTTTCCTCTATAGGGTTAAGACCTGCTTTCATTGCAGAAACTATTAATGCCCCTTCTGTCGGATCACCATCTACCTTAAACTCACCTTCTTCCTCATAAATATTGGATTCATTGCAGAGCATGCCTATCCTGAAGACCATGGGCAGGTTCGCAGATACCTTGATATCGACTGGTTCCAGTTCATAGAGGATTTCACCCTTTGGTTCATAACCGATCCCGCTTATGCTGTATGCCTTTTCTCCATCGTAGGCTACCTTTACGGTCATCTCGTTCTTTGTGAGGGTGCCGGTCTTATCCGACCCTATAACGGTTGTGCTTCCGAGTGTCTCAACCGCAGGCAATTTTCTTATGACGGCATTTCGCCTTGCCATCCTCGCAACACCGATAGCCATAACTATCGTTACCGCGACCGGAAGCCCTTCAGGAATTGCCGATACTGCCGTGGCCACGGCAATCATAAACATTTCAGAGGCCTTCCCTCCGAACAATACTCCTAATCCAAAGACCAAGGCTGAAAAGGCTATTACGAGAATTCCGATTAACTTCGCAAACCGCATAAGTTTATTCTGAAGTGGGGTCTTTATCACTGCCACTTCCCTGACTTCTGTGGCAATCTGTCCGAGGACCGTGCCGTGTCCTGTCTCAACAACAACGCCTTTTGCCCTGCCGCTTACGATAATTGTTCCCATAAATGCCATATTTTTCTGGTCACCGGGTGTCAAGTTTGCTTCTTTGATCGGGGATGGTACTTTTTCAGCAGGCATGGACTCTCCGGTCAGCATTGCTTCTTCTACCCTCAATTCAATTGTTTTAAACAGTCTGATATCTGCAGGCACCCTTACTCCTGATGCCAACAAGACGATATCTCCGGGCACAAGATCTTCGCTGTTGATTTCTTTCTCTTTTCCTTCCCGCAGAACTTTAGCTTTTGGAACAACCATTTTCTTGAGGGCCCTGACACTCTCCTCTGCCTTGTACTCCTGTATATATCCGATAATTGCATTCAGTATTACAACAGCAAATATTACACCCGAGTCTATATACTCCTTGAGAAAGATTGTCACCACACCGGCGATGAGCAGGATATAAATAAGTGGACTGGTAAACTGGTGAACAAGTATTTTTAGTCTGCTTGTCTTCTCTTCTTCAATGAATTTGTTCGGGCCGAACTGCAGTAGGCGCTCTTTGATCTCTGAGTCGGATAGTCCGCTCTCGGACGCTCTAAGCTTCTCGAATATTTCCTTGACAGTTGATTGATACCAGTTCATTCTTCACCTTTCATGGTATAACTCTTAATAAAGCAGGAGCAAATACATCCACTATAATTCAGTGAGTCAACGAAATAAAACAGATCAGAAGAACGTTACAATGCGATCAAAGGATTTTCTTAAACGATCCGATACCGTAAGTAGCATACCCTTCAGGAGTTTGGCTCCCAATTCAGGATTTGTGGCGATCAGTTTATCAAGGCTTTCCTGAGTAATAATCGCGAGGGAGACATCTTCAAGTGCTACCGCGGTAACTTTCCTGAGACTGTCATCAAGGATGCATAATGCCCCCTTGCTATATTTGCCCATAATCACATTCATCCCCCCGAACTCCGCCTCTTTTTTTATTTCCACCCTTCCTGAAGTAATAATAGCTATATAATCGAAAGGGTCCACTTTTTTCCAGAGAGTCTCACCAGCCGGGATATTCTTGTTTTCAAAAAAAGCGGCCAGGTTCTCGATATCGTCATCACTCAGAAAACTGAATACGCTCATTTTCCCTTTCATAGAAGCATAGAGGTCTTGCAATAAGCCATTCATATTAAACCCACTCTCCGTCTTTCCATTTCTTCTTGTATTTTTCAAGCATGATAAAAGCAAGCCATAGTTTTTCCATACTATCAAATTTATCGAAGTATGATGCTTTGTCAGCCATCAAAACATTACTGAATGCTATGGCTAAATCCCAGGACGTTGCATAATTCTCGATTACCATTTCTTGCAGCTGGTCCTGTCTTGGAAGCCAGACAGCCTTTATGGTCTTTAAATAAGATGTCTTCTTCTCAAGATCACTCATAATTGGCTGACATGGTGAAGTCAGGCCTAACGACAGCGAGACAAAAAAGTCTCCAAATTCAGGGTTCCACTTCTTTTGTATCACTTTTGCGCTTTCACACATTTTGACATAGGAAGAAGAGTTATCCATAAAACCTCCTTATTATTAACTCCATTACAAGCCAATCCTTCAGCTGACGTCCATCCGGTCGAAATAATGAGCTCGATTAGTTTTCAAGCGTGCCTTTGTTTACACAATAGCATTTTATTTTTTCTTGGACAACTTCATCTTAAAGAGAGATGCTGCACTTACTCCAATAATAGCACCTGCCAAACCAGTGAGAAATAAAACGATTGCAAGGGAAGCCTCGAATTTTCATAAGAAAAAAGAAATTACAACAGGTATCGCATTCTGTACCGAAAAGATCGTTACCACCGCAATGATAATAACCATGATTATTAATGTGATCATATTGCCCCCTGTGTTGTTTTTCACCTCCACCCTTTCCTCATCGATAAATCAGCAGAGAATCGTGGAGAGCACAATAATTTGAAATCCTGAATCTCGAGAATTATCCCTTTGTGTCTCTTTCACCTCTTCTTCTCCACCTTCAAGTTGCTTTTAACGGATTTCACGCCTTTGATTTCCCTGATCTTTGCTACAATCCGCTTCTCAGCCTGGTCAAGTCCTTTTTCTCCTGTAAAAACGAAAAGGCTTGGTATCACGCATTTATAGATTCCTTCAGTTGTTTTTTTACCGCTGGTTGCACAGGAGCATCAAGACTAAGTTCTTTCCTGAGAGCATCG
>JBMOLW010000046.1:0-38009 GCA_049323875.1 Nitrospirota bacterium
TGAACGCAGAATTTACGTCTGTATGGTATCCAGGCGGCAAGAATGAAAACGTGCCGGGAATCCGGGTCATGAAACCGCTCACCAAGGAGCTGCACAAGAGCTTTTGCTGCACACATGCCTGCCGTTCCTCGCATTTTTCGGGTTAATTGATTGTGATGTATTTGACTATCAGCAAAAAAATCCGCTTCAACACTCTCTCCCGAGCTGCTCTCTACTTGTTTTTCTTCTTCATTTCCCGAGCAAGCCTCTCCAGCACATCCTGAACAGGCGCCGGATCCCTCCCGGCAACTTCTTTGAAACGGTTGCGGGTGGGGATGGTATTGGTCTTCAGCCCCTCGGCGAGTGCTACTCCCACAGTGTTCGGAACCCCGGTTATCAATTGAATCCAGAGTGAAGAAAGGTGAACCGCAAAGAACGGCACAGGGATGATGATGTTGCTGCACCCGCGTATCGCCCTGCCGCAGAGCGCGAGGAGGTCGCGATAGCGGAGGATATCTGAGCCGATCTCAAAAATCTCGTGCCCCTGTATTTCTCTGGACACAAGCGCTGCGAGGCAAGTTACGGCGTCATCGAGCGATAGGGGAGCACAGAGGGAATTCAGCCACTGGGGGGTTATCATGACCGGAAGGCGCTTTGCGAGATAATATACGATACGATAGGAAACGCTGCATGTCTCAAGCAGGATGCTTGCCCGGACCTCGGCAACAGGGATGCCGTGCGAGGCAAGCTCCAGCCCAGTCTCCATCCTGCTCTTCAGATGAGGAGATGCCTGATTGCCCGGTGGCATGATCCCGCCGAGGTAGACGATCTTTTTTACTCCAGCGGTTTTGGCTGCAGTGCCGGCGGCATGTGCAAGTTTGATATCGAGTTCTTCGAAATTCTGTGCACCGAGCGAATGGATAAGATAGATCAGGACGTCGGTACTACTGAGAAAATGACCGGCGCTCACTGGATCGAGCAGGTCCACCTGCTTCCAGCCAAGACGGGCATCCTGGATGTCAGGGGCGATCTCTTCCCGGGTTCGGTACGATGCCGCAACGGTATACTCCGGAGTCTCAAGGAGCTTCCTGATAAGATGCCTGCCTACACAACCCGGCGCCCCCAATATCGCAATCTTCATGCTTCAACCATAGCAAAACCCCGCAGTTTAGTACAGCACTTCATCCCGGAAGAGTTGTGCAACCAGTTGTTCGTGATAGGTACGGGTGAATATTTGTTTCCTCTCCATCACCTGATAATACTCGTCAACTGAGATGCCTTTCCCGAACTCCTCTATGGTGGCCTTATAAGTATCATAGGTCATACTCATAATTTCATCGGCAAGAAAAATATAAACCGTCATATCTGCAATAAGCGCCTCTGAACCTTTCTGCAGTTTTTTCAGAAAGGCCTGGAGATCAAGATAATCATGGTTATGCACAGAGATGAACGCTTGGTTGAGTCTTGGCCTTCTGGTCTGGTACCCGCTCATCAGATGCGATGATCGCCGCATGCACTGAGCTTTTTTCCTGTTGAGGGTGATCAGGTCTTCTGCGAAGGGCACCAGCCTTGCTCTCGATAGATTGCCGGTAATCCCGGTTTTCAAACAATTCAGGAGTTCGGTATGGTCGAGGTTCCGGAAAACATTTCCTGCCCGCTTTCTGTAGACCCGATGAATGATCTCCTCGATCACTTCTATGAGCACTTCCTGCAGGCAGGCAAAGAGAATATGGAACATCTCAAAAAATGATCTTTCAAGCGTCCTGAGAATGAATACGAGCAGTTCAGCACTGAAGATTTCTTCCTTCGTCAGGGTTTTGGGAATATACAGGCAGAGGTTGTCAAAGGGAAATCCTGTCTGTTCCTGTATCCTTAACATTCTGATACCGGAAATCAGGGAATCAAAGTCACGCGGATTATCAACATACCGCTCCCAGTAACGGCTGCCTATATCAGTCGAAAGGTGGCCATAGTTCACCTGTACTTGACATAAATTTTTGCGGACTACCTCATGGGTAAAACGGGATATGCCGCAGATTTCCCTCCGGATATCTCCATAGGTCTTCATCGTATCGTGATACCTGCTGAAGAAGACGGATATCCTGACCGTGTCCCCGAGACAGGTGTCAAGGAATTCGATATTTTCCCCCAGTTCCCTGACTGAATAGTGTCCCTGGTTGTGTTTTATCTTCCTGCGGCTCCCGTCATTATAGACTTCGGGGGAGAGTTCAAAGACAGGCTTATTTTCAGAAGAACAGATAAAGACCTCCCTGTAGAGATCGAGGAATTCCCGATCGAACAGGTTCCATGCCCCGTAGTTCAGCAGGAAAGTCTTTACCAGCTCCGGCTCTTTCTGTATAGCCCTGAATAAATCCTTCAGATAGGTGAGATCATTCTCATAACAGATATAGATCGTCCGGGTGAACTGTTTCAGGCGTTTGAGGTCTGCAATCACTGACCCGATTTCCCTGGTTATTGGTTTTGCGCTCCTGCTGTGCAGGGTAAAAGCCCGGCGGCTCCCCCCGCAATAGTCACATGCATGCCTACATCCCCTGCCGAGAAATACCGGGAATCCGAGTTTCTTTTCTATCGCCTTTACATACCGTTCATGGTCGTAGAGGCAGGTCAGATCAGTAAAAGATATTCGGGAAAGTATTCTGCAGTCTGTATGATGAACGGCGCTCTTTGTGCAGTTATTTCCCTGGCGGTGGATGAGATTCGGGATTCGGGAAACCTCCGTGCCTTGCAGAAGCAGCTCCAGGGGTTTTTCAGGGTCGCCCCGTAAGACATAATCCAGAAAGCGGCATTTTTCGAGAAGGTTCTCTCCAAAATATCCGGCAGAGAATCCTCCCGCGATGATCTTCATATCCGGCCGTCGGTCCCTGATATATTCGCCTGCCCAGAGAAACCCTTCTGCAGTCTCCTGCCAATGGAACACGAGGCCCGCATGAGTAGGCTGAAATTCAGTATTCAGGCAACGATCCAATACATCCCGCATTTCTCCGGGTGGGTAGAGGGATAAGTTGAGGATTCTCGCTTCGATGCCCCGCTGGCGCAGATAGTCGGAGAGTCCGAACGAACCCATAGGAACGTAGACAAAATACTCGCTCGGACAATTTATGATGAGCAGCTTAGAACGTGGCGCTGCTTGCCGGATACCGACGTCTCCTCCGGGATGCAAAGGCTATTTCACTTCCCATTTCAGCTTCTCTATCATCCTCGTAAAGGCAAACCCATACCGTTCTTCATGCTCCGAAAGAAATTCGGATAATCTGGCCTGCACTGCCTCATCGACCGAGACAGCGGCCTGGAACGCAATCTTCCCGTCAGGGGTCTTGACGGGCCTCAGACGCATCTGGGGATTATTCTCGATAGCCTCTCTCAGCTGTTCAGAGGCTTTTTCCTTCCCCTCCTGATACTCCTGCTGCGTCTCGAGCACCTCATCGAGAATCTGTTCGATGACCGCAACCCGTTGTTGTTCTTTCAGACTTTCTATCGCAAGGATGCCGTCTTTTCTTTTGAGAAACTCCTCCGGTATCATATTCAGCCCGAGGGAATTGATGAGACTCATCTGCGTCTCACGGAGCACCTCATGTCTGCTCCCTTTCATCTGCTGCCACAGTCCGTCTCTGTCCAGATCCCCTTTATAGTAGTCGCTCAACACCGTCTTTATCTTTTCCTGCTCTTTCATCTGCTCCTTTTCCTGCGCCGTCATCTCTCCCATTGCAGCGGCTCTCTCCATTGCCTTTTCAAATGCACTCTTTACCTTTTCCATCCTTTCAGCCTCCGTTATTGCCTCTTACTGATATGTTAAACGAAAATTCAGAATGTCATGCTCCGACTTGATCGGGGCATCCAGTTCCTCTTTTTTTCAGCTTCACCGATTATCCCTGCAATCTTGTCTACCATCAGTTCGACTGCCCTCCTGCCCTTCTCCACAGAGGCCTTCCCAGGGTTGCCCCACACACCTCCCGGCCAATAGTTTACCTTGTCTTTGACAGTGAACGGTTTCGGGATCTTCGGGTATTCTTCCGGCGACCTGCCCTTGACGAGATCAGGGGCAAGGAAAAGCATCATCGAAGTCTCAATCTCACCTGCGTGGGAATCGTTCGGCGTCTCCGCAATTTCTGAAAGCTCTTTCCAGAGCATCTCATACGGAGACAGGACAGCTACGCGAACCCCTTTCAGGGTATAGACCAGTTCTTCCGCGGTCTCTTTCATGGCAGAGATATGGAGGCTGCCGCCGTGTCCTGAAATAAGAAGCAAATTCCTCAATCCCTTTTTGTATGCTTCGGTTATAAGATCGTATGACAGCCTTCTCAGGGTCTCCGGCGTAATGCTGATCGTTCCCGGGTGGTCCTTTGTGGTGGTGCAGACTCCGTAATACACCACAGGCGCAAGGAAAAACTTCTTTTGCTTCGCAACCCGCTTCAGGACTTCCTGTATAATAAATGCATCCGTATGCAAAGGCAGATGCCTTCCGTGCTCCTCGATAGTGCCGAAGGGAAACACAATCGTCTTTGTTTCCCTGAGATACCGTCTGAATTCCTGCATGGTAATGTTTTCAAGGATATACATCCAACTCCTCCGGTAACAGTTTTACTCACCATTTTACAAAGAGAGAGGAAAAAATGGAAACCTCTCTTTCAGGACAGGGCGGCGACTGCTTCATAGATGCAGCCATGCCCTGTTGCCCTGCCAGCGGATATCGACAGGTTTCTCAAAAAAATCCGAAAGGTTGTTTCCTGTAAGAACCTCCCGGGTTCTGCCCTGAGAATGGATACATCCCCTCTGCAACAACAGGGTATGGGTAAACACAGGGAGTATCTCCTCGATCCGGTGCGACACATACACCAGGGTAGGGGCGGAAGCCCCTTCACTCATACGCTCTATCAGGGATAAAATTTTTTCTCTTGCAATCACATCCAGTCCTTCACAGGGTTCGTCCATTACCAGAAGGCGGGGGGAACCGGCAAGAGCGCGCGCTATCAGCACCTTCTGCTTCTCGCCCTGCGACAGAGTCCCGTAAGGCTGCTGTGCGATGGGAGAACATTTGAATTTTTTCAGCAACCGGTTCGCATTTTCGATGTCCTTTGCTTTTGGTTTCTCATAAAGCCCGATCGTGGCCGATCTTCCGCTCAGGACAATCTCTTCCGCAGTCTCTCCGGCATAGAATTTTTCCTGGAGGGAAGAACTGATCCACCCGATCTCTTTCCTCAATTCACGGATATCATATTTCCCGAACTCCCTGCCGAGCACGCTCACCTCGCCTTCCGAAGGCCAGAGATAGCCGTTCACGATATTCAGGAGCGTGGTCTTTCCCGAGCCGTTCAATCCGATCACCGCCCAGTGTTCACCCTTCTTTACGGTCCAGCTGATATCCCTGAGGATATACCTGTCCCCGTTCCTCAAGGATACATTCTGCATTTGGATCATGAGATCTGGTGTTTTCATGTAAAAAAGTCCGAACTTTCCTATTGTAGCAAGAAGACCTATGTTTTGATTACGGCAGAAGCACTGACGCCAGGTATCCCCAAAATCCCGGACGGACAGGGGTTCAGGAAGCTTTTTCGAGTTTCCTATAGCCTGGCACTTTTACGACCAAAAACACTGCCGAAAGGATACCCTGCCCTGCCTGAGGATTTAGGAGAGCATATACGAAAGCGTAGGCTCGATCTTGGGCTACTTCAGATAGAGACTGCTAAGATCATAGGGGTCACTGAATCCACCGTCTGGAACTGGGAGCACGGGACTGAACCGGAGTTAATTCATATACCTAACATCATAGATTTCCTAGGTTATATCCCTTTTGAATGTCCCGAGGATCCTGTCGGAAAACTGAGATATTTCAAGAAAGTAAGGGGGCTGTCTTATGAGCGATTAGGGGCGGTTATGGGGAGAGATCCAGAGCAACTCTCGGACTGGCTGAGTGGGAGAATAAAACCCTGCGGGAAGAATATTGAAAGGATCGCTGGGTTTTTAGCGCAGGAGCCTTTCCGTTGGTCTCAGACTTTTTCCACAGCAAATCGTAAAGCTTCATCTTTCTCCGCCTTTCTCAAATAAGACATTTTCTTATAAATTTGACAAAACACCGTTTTTGTAATATTATTCAGGTAATGAATAATATTCATTCAAGGAGAGAATTATTTTACAGGAAGCGGTGGATAACCCCGCAGGTTAAGGCTGCAATCAGGAGCTTCCCGGTCGTGGTAATTACCGGGGCCCGGCAGGTAGGGAAAAGCACTCTATTACAGAATGAATTCAAAGGCTTCAAGTATGTGAGCCTTGATGATTTTTCTACATTGCAGCAGGCCCGGACCGATCCGGCGTCGTTATGGACGGACACAGACCGTGTGATCATCGATGAAGCGCAGAAGGCGCCCGAGCTTTTTGCGTCGATAAAGATGACCGTTGACACAGAAAAAGGGGAAAAGCGGTTTATCCTGTCCGGCTCCTCAAATATGCTCCTGATGAAACAGATCAGCGAGACTCTTGCAGGCAGGGCGGTTTATTTTGAAATGTATCCCATGACCTGCAGTGAAATGGAAGACAAAACAGAATCTCCGCAACGATTTCTTAATCTCTGGAACCCTGAATTCAAGATCGAGGAGTCGCGGTTGCCTCTTCTTGACCCCGTGCCTTTCATGTTGAAAGGTTTTATGCCCTCGCTTCTCACACTGACTGAAAGTCGGGACATCCTCCTCTGGTGGGAAGGATATGTCAGGACCTACCTTGAAAGGGACGTGAGGGAACTGACCCAGATTGAATCGCTTATAGACTTTAAACGGGTCATTGATTCGATCGCGCTCAGGACAGGGAATGTCCTGAACCAGACTGAAGTTTCCAGGGATACAGGCGTAAGCCAGCCGACTGTCCACAGGTATCTGAAACTCCTTGAGGTCTCAAACATTATAAGCAGGACGCCTTCGTATTATACGAGCAGGACCAAAAGGATTACCAAAGCGCCGAAATTATTCTTCATCGACCCCGGATTGAGTATTTACCTTTCAGGCTATTATGACGAGGAATCCCTGAGAAACGCACGGGAACTTGGCAGTTTCTTTGAGACTATGGTCCATATGCATATAAAAATTGCTTCTGAACTTATGACGCCGAAGGCAAAGGTGTTTTACTGGAGAACCACAAACGGGAAAGAGATTGATTTCGTGGTGGAACATGGGAAAAAATTACTGGCTTTTGAAATAAAGCTGACACAGAATCCTTCATTCAATGACATAAAGAACCTCCTGACATTTATCGATGCATATCCGCAAACAGTTCGTGGTTTACTCCTGCATTCCGGGAATTCTTTACAACGGCTGCATTCAAAAGTGCTGGCAGTTCCCTGGCGGTGGTTATGGGAATAAGTATTTAACCCACATTATCAAAGGCATTCATCATGAAATACGGCGGATACGGTAAAAACCTGTTTTGTTACGACTCATCGAGACTTAATAGGACGGCGGGGGGGCGGAATATCGGAGCGGAGAGAATAAGCGCAAATATTCCACCCCCGAACTGCGACTGCTATTCTTTCCTCTCCGAGACCGTCAGCCATCCGTCCCAGTTGCCTGCCGGCAAGAGGTCTATCTTGACAGACAGCTTGTTTTCCTTCTCCATGAGTATCCCGATCTTCTGCCAGAAGACCTTCCCTGATTTTTCGTTACCGTCCGTCCTTTTCCAAAGCAGATCGTAAATCTTCATACTTTCTCCTTATGTAAAATTTTACAACGTCCCCCTGTCCAGGGTTCTGTACTGAATCGCTTCTGAAATATGGTGGGCGTGGATATCTTCTGACGCGTCAAGGTCAGCAATAGTGCGTGACAATTTCAGTATCCTCATATACGCCCGTGCAGAGAGGCCGAGTTTCTGCATCGCCGTATCAAGCAGGGTCCTCGAGTCAGATGTCAGGATACAGTATTTCTTGATATGCCTCGTCTTCATCTGTCCGTTGGCATAAATCCTTTTATCGCCCCTGAACCTCTCAAGCTGAACCTCGCGCGCAGCAACCACCCGCTTCCTGACATCAGCTGATTTCTCACCGCAGTATTCATTCGAAAGCTCTTTGTAGGGTACAGCAGGAACTTCTATATGGATATCGATCCGATCAAGCAATGGCCCTGAGACCCTCTGGCGGTACCGGTGGATCTGCCCCGGAGTGCAGGTGCATTGATGCCGGGTATCTCCGAAATAGCCACATGGACAGGGGTTCATGGCTGCAATGAGCATGAATAATGCAGGGTACGTAACGGACGCCACTGCGCGGGATACGGTGACTTCTCCGTTCTCGAGGGGCTGGCGGAGCACTTCGAGCACATTCCTTTTGAATTCCGGCAATTCGTCAAGGAAGAGAACTCCATGGTGCGCAATGCTGACTTCGCCGGGTTTGGGGATCTGTCCGCCGCCGATCAGAGCAACATCAGAAATCGTGTGATGAGGTGACCGGAAGGGTCTCGTGGCAAGCAGAGGTCTGCCGTCCCTGAGGAGCCCGGCAACGCTGTGAATCCGTGTGGTCTCCAGGGCTTCATCAAAAGTCATCCCGGGCAGGATAGTCGGAAGCCGTTTGGAGATCATGGTCTTCCCTGAACCGGGAGGTCCGATCATGAGGACATTATGGCTGCCGGCGGCAGCGACCTCAAAAGCCCTCTTCGCATGTTCCTGCCCCTTTACTTCGATAAAATCGTCTTCATACAATGAATTCTCTTCTACGGCTTTGTGGATATCAAGGGTAAACGGTGCTTTGGGAGACTGGCTTCCAAGAAGATCAATCACCGATGGAAGGCTCCGGACGCCGAAAACCGGCAGGCCGCGAACAACAGCTGCCTCCGGAGCATTCTCTTCCGGAAGGATCAGCCCTCTCAAACCGAGTTCCCTCGCTTTGATAGCCATCGAAAGAGATCCCCTCACCGCTTTCACCGATCCGTCCAGAGAAAGTTCGCCGGTCAGGAGATAGCCTTCTACCGCTGAAGGGTCGAGAACCCCTTCTGCTACGAGGATGCCAAGGGCGATCGGGAGATCGAATGAGGAGCCTTCTTTTTTCAAGTCCGCCGGGGCAAGATTGACCGTGATCGGCTTGAAGGAAAAATGAAAACCCACATTCTTCAGGGCCGCTCTCACCCTGTCCTTCGATTCTTTTACTGCGGCATCGGGGAGACCGACCAGAGAGAAATGCGGGAGCCCCCGGGAGGCGATATCGACCTCTACATCGACGATATATGCGTCGATGCCGAGGATAGTCGAGCTCAGCACTTTTGATAGCATATGCTTAAATTATATTTTCAAGCGTATGAGAAAAGCAATATGGTAAAATAACGGCTGTTCCACTTCTTGCAAGGAGATCCCATGGCCAGAGTACCTGTAAGCATAGAAGAAGAAATGAAGGGCTCTTATCTTGATTATGCGATGAGCGTAATCATAGGGAGGGCGCTGCCGGAAGTAAGGGACGGGCTGAAGCCTGTCCAGCGGCGGATACTGTATGCAATGTTCCGGGAAGGGTTGCTCCCGGGCAGAAAATATTCAAAATGTGCCGGTGTCGTCGGCGAAGTTCTGAAAAAATATCATCCCCATGGCGATACCGCGGTTTACGATGCCCTCGTGAGGCTTGCACAGGATTTCAACATGAGGTACCCGCTTGTCGACGGTCAGGGCAATTTCGGTTCAGTAGACGGTGACCCGGCTGCTGCCTACCGGTACACCGAAGCACGGCTTGCAAAAATAGCTGAAGAACTGCTTGCCGATATAGACAAGGAAACCGTAAATTTTACGCCGAACTTTGACGAAACCGCCGAGGAACCGGTTGTGCTTCCTTCAAGGGTCCCGAACCTCATTGTCAACGGATCCTCCGGAATCGCGGTTGGTATGGCTACCAATATCCCCCCCCATAACCTCGGGGAAATTATCGACGGCCTGATCACGCTCCTTGACAAGCCGGATGCTCCCTTACAAGAGATCATGAAGAGCGTCCAGGGCCCTGACTTTCCGACCGGGGGAATTATCCATGGAACCAGCGGCATTCTTCAGGCATATTCCGAAGGGAAAGGCCTTATAAAAGTCAGGGCAAAGGCGAGAATCGAGCGCGAGCACCGGGGTGGAGAAAATATCATCGTCACCGAACTCCCGTACCAGGTGAACAAAGCGCGGCTTATCGAGAAGATTGCCGAGCTGGTAAGGGAAAAAAAGCTCGAAGGGATATCCGAACTGCGGGATGAGTCGGACAGGGACGGGATCAGGGTTGTACTCGAACTGAAACGGGGGGAGATGGCGCAGGTCGTTCTCAATAATCTGTACAAGCACACCCAGATGGAAACAACCTTTGGGATCATCATGCTTGCGCTCGTAAATAATCAGCCCAAGATCCTCGATCTGAAAAAACTTCTCTCCCTTTTTCTGCTGCACCGGCGTGATGTCGTGCTCAGGAGAACCCGTTACGAGTTACGAAAAGCTGAAGAAAGGGCGCATATCCTTGAAGGTCTGAAGACAGCCCTCGATCATCTTGATGAAATTATAGCCCTTATCAGGAAATCGAAATCTCCGGAAGAGGCAAGAACAGCACTAATGGGTAACTATCCCCTCTCTCAAATCCAGGCGCAGGCCATCCTGGACATGAAACTCCAGAGGCTGACCGGACTTGAACGGGAGAAAATTATACAGGATTACAAGGAAACCCTGAAAGATATCGCTCGCCTGAAGGCTATCCTCGAAAACAATTCCCTCGTCTCCCAGATCATTCAGGACGAACTCTTGGAAATAAAACAAAAATATGCCGATGCAAGAAAGACTGAGATCTCTCCGGAAATGAGGGAGATAACCATAGAAGACCTCATCACCGACGAAGAGATGGTGGTCACGCTCTCTCACCACGGGTATATCAAACGCAATCCTTTAAGTGCATACAGAAGCCAGCGCCGCGGCGGCAAGGGCCTGATCGGGATGGAAACAAAGGAAGAGGATTTTGTGAAAGAGCTGTTCATCGCCGCAACCCATGCGTATATGCTCTTTTTTTCCAACCTCGGCCGTCTTTACTGGCTCAAGACATATCAGCTCCCGGAGGCAGGACGTGCTGCAAAAGGGAAGGCCCTGATTAATCTGCTTGCGCTCTCTGAAGGAGAACGCATTACCACCGCGCTACCCGTGCGTGATTTTACGGAAGAATATCTTGTGATGTTTACCAAGAAAGGAACGGTGAAAAAGACCGCCCTTGAAAAATACAGCAACCCGAGAGGAAAAGGTATCATCGCCATCACCCTTGAAGACGGCGATGAACTGATTGCGGTCAAGAAGACCGACGGGAAGAGCGACCTTCTCATAGGCACAAAAAACGGGCTTTCTATCAGGTTTAATGAGGAAGATGTGCGTGAAACAGGGAGAACTTCAATGGGCGTCCGCGGTATCAGACTGACCAAAGGTGATGAAGTAGTATCAGCGGAAGTTGCGGAAGAAAAGACTGCCGTATTGACCGTTACGGAAAGAGGCCTCGGAAAAAGATCGAACATTACGGACTATCCCGTTCAAAGCCGGGGAGGCAAGGGGGTCATCTCGATCAAAATCACGGAGAGGGGGGGGAAGGCCGTCGGCCTCCTTCAGGTGAGGGATGAGGATGAGATCGTTATGATAACCAGTTCCGGCAAACTCATCCGGACTGTAGCCGGAAACATTTCTCTCCACGGAAGAAACACCCAGGGAGTGAAGCTCATGGACGTGGATGGAGACGATAAGATTGTGAGCATCGGGAAGGTAGTCGAGAGAGATTAGCAGGCTCTCAGGAATGAAATTCTACTACGTCCCTGTCCCGAAGGACATAGGTCTTTTCAACCCGCTGGCCGTCAAACCGTGCCGACCCCCATATCCGGGCGTATTTCAGGTTATCGATAAAATCCTTATGGATTATTCTTGCAAGGCCGATGACCGTTGAACCGGACGGTACGGTGAAGGGCTTCGACAGGTCAGGATCTTTGCCCGGCGGCTTCGAGTAGACTCTGATTATTCCTGCGAGAGCGAAAAGCTCTCTTTTCAATTCCTCAATGTTCTCTTTCCTCTCGGCAGAAACCCCGATACAGGGGTAGGTATTTCCGTATACAGCGCGGAGCCTGGACAAATTCTTGTCTGCGCCCGGCATATCTGCCTTGTTGCCCGCCAGAAGCGTCCTTTTCAGCACAACCTTCCCCCCTGATCTTTCTTCCAGCGCGGGGAGCAGCGGAGAGACCGGACGGATATTCCACGCTTCCATCTGTTCAATGAGCAGATCTGCCTGAACCTCAGGGTCTTCAGAAAGATCGAGCACAAGCGCCAGTGCATCTGAATACCGCAGGATACCCGAAACCCAGCCGTCAGTCGATTCATTGCCTACCGGCGGCAGATCAACCAGTTGAATCTGAATATCCTCAAAGGGCATCATTCCCGGAAGAGGATTCAGGGTCGAGAGAGGATATTCGGCAATCACAGGCGATGCGTTGGTGAGACAGGCAAGCAACGAGGATTTCCCGGCATTTGGAAAGCCAACGAGACTGATCTGCGCTGCGCCCTCTTTCTGGACGACAGAGAAGTCTCCCCTTCCCCCCTTCTTTTTGCTGGCAGCCTCTTTTCTCAGCTGTGAAAGGCGCCTTCTCAGGTCAGCTCTCAGTTTATCGGTACCTTTATGCTTCGGCACAGTCGCGATAAGGTCTTCAAGCGCGCTGATCTTCTCTGTCGCAGTAACTGACTGTTTATACCTTTTTTCAGCTTCAAAATATTCCGGCGGCAGATTAGCAGGCATGGTGAGCGGTCCTTATGAAATCATTCTGACTCATGCTGTTCAGAATATTATATAGCATTCAGGAATCGGTACAATACGGAACACCGGGGAAACCGCCGAAGAAAAAAATAGTGGCAGAAAGGACTTCTGCCACTATATTGGGGGGAGTTTATCGAATCGGGAAACCCTTTTCTTTCCTCACTAATTAAAAGTAGTTAATTTTAGCAAATGATTAAAAATAAGTCAATGAAATTTTGCCGCACAGATGATTAATTATTTTTATTTATTTATAAGGTAGCTTAAATTCTGGAAAACAGCGCTAGAGTTTTCTGATACACTGACTTACCCGGTAGTACTTCCATTCCTCCTGGGCGTTCTCTTTGGCAAGCACAACGGGATCCCTTTTTTCGTCAAGAAGGATAACCATGTTGTCCTTCATGAGTATTTTTCTTATTGATGCCCCCTTGGGAGACCATGCAAAGACAGTATCGCCATTTGCGACCTCTCTGTTCGGCTCGACCAGAATAAGATCGCACAACTCAAGCCCTCCACAGGACGAAAGAGCCTTCGCGGTAATATAGAACGCATTCGGATCATCGGTTGTTGCATATTCAAAAGTCTGTGCGACCAGCATTGGGTAATCGAGGTCTACAAAATCTCCCCAGGCCAGAACCTGGGATTCGTCCAGGACAGGGATTTTTCTCGAAATAAAAATTTTATCCGAAGTATCGGATTCCATCGAAAGCAGGGTTTCAAGGGGTACCTCAAGAGATTTGGATAACTTGAGCAATGTTTCGCGTCCTGGTCTCCGTATGCCAGTAACCAGCTGGCTGACATAGGCACAGCTCACGCCCATTCTCTGAGCAAGAGTTATTGCCTTGATGCCTCTTGCCTTCATAAGCTTTCTCATTTTTTCGCCGAATGTAACCATCGGATTAATTATACTATATTCACTAACAATATTTTAAGCATTTTTCTCCCGTATTCCCTCCGCACATACATATTCCGGGCGAAGCCGAACAACCTTTTTTAATCTATTGCTAAATTACGCTCCAGTACTGAGGAAGAAAAATCCTCTCATACGTCATCAGGGCAAACCTGTCGGTCATCCCAGCAAGAAAGTCGCACACCATCTGATGGTTATTGCTCTTTTCCCCGGTCGGAACGTGAATGGACACTTCCTGAATGTGTGCAAGATAATAGGAATACAGGTCATGGAGGATCCTCTTCGCCTTGATAAATTCCCGCAGTATCATTTCACTTTCGTACACACGCTCATAGAGGAAATCTCTCAGGTTGTATGTCACCGTGAGAACTTCTCCGCTCATCACCAGGGACTCCAGTTCTGTTTCGAGGGACTGATAAATCACGTCCTTCACCATGGTATCTATTCTTTGTGCATGGGTATTCCCCAGCACTTTCGTCACTTTTTCAGGGATATCCGTCTTTCTTATCACCCCGGCCCTCATTGCATCATCAAGATCATGGTTTATATAGGCAATGATGTCGGAAATCCGGACGACCTGCCCCTCGAGCGTCTCTGCCTTATGCGTCTTCGATTCCGGGATAATCAGTCCTTTGCCCTTTGAGTGCTTGAGAATGCCATTCCTTACTTCATGGGTAAGATTGAGGCCCCTCCCTCCTTTTTCAAGAAAATCTACCACCCTGATACTCTGCTTGTAGTGGTCAAATCCTCCAGGATGTATGTCCCGCAGGATATCTTCTCCGGCATGTCCGAAAGGAGTATGTCCCAGGTCATGCCCGAGCGCAATGGCTTCAGTAAGATCCTCATTCAATCTCAATGCCCTTGCTATCGTTCTCGCTATCTGAGATACCTCGAGTACATGGGTCAGTCTCGTCCGGTAATGGTCCCCTCTTGGCGCAAGAAAGACCTGGGTTTTATGCTTAAGACGCCTGAAAGACTTGGAATGGATAATTCTGTCCCTGTCTCTCTGAAAACACGTCCTTATGTCTCCTTCTTTTTCAGGTTTCACTCTTCCCCTGGTCCGGGAGCTCAGACACGCCCTTGGATGGAGGATTTTCTGCTCGATCTCTTCTGTCTGTTTACGGATTGTCATAATTGCTTACCGGATCATTTCGATATTCATATAGGGTCTGAGCGCATCGGGAACGAGCACACTCCCGTTTTTCTGCTGATAGTTTTCGAGCACGGCAACAAGGGTGCGGCCTATTGCAAGTCCCGAACCGTTGAGCGTATGCACAAACTCTGTCCCTTTCTTCCCCTGTCTCCTGAAACGGACATTCGCTCTCCGGGCCTGGAAATCCGTGAAGTTCGAACAGGAAGATATCTCGCGATACCGCTGCTGTCCAGGCAGCCAGACCTCAAGGTCGTATGTCTTGGCTGAAGCAAACCCCAGGTCGCCGGTGCAGAGTGCGACCACTCTGTAGGGGAGTTCCAGTTTTTGCAGGATATCCTCCGCGTTGTCGGTCAGAGACTCAAGCTCTTGAAAAGAGGTTTCCGGTGTCACGAACTTCACCATCTCCACTTTGTTGAACTGGTGCTGACGGATCAGCCCCCTCACATCCTTGCCATATGAGCCGGCCTCCCGTCTGAAACACGGCGTATATGCAGTATAGGAAATCGGGAGGTCCTGTTCGTTCAGGATTTCATTCCTGTGGATGTTGGTGACAGGAACTTCGGCGGTGGGGATGAGAAAGAATTCGGGATCCGCGATCCTGAAAAGCTCCAGTTCGAATTTCGGCAGCTGCCCCGTTCCCGTCATACTCTCGCGGTTGACGATAATCGGCGGAAAGACCTCCTTGTACCCCTTTGCCGTGTTCAGATCGAGCATAAAATTCATGAGTGCACGTTCCAGTTTCGCCCCCGTCCCCTTCATAAGGGAGAATCGCGCTCCGGCGATCTTGGCACCCCGGTCAAAATCAATAATATCAAGCATCTCGCCGATATCCCAGTGGTTCAGAGGCTCAAAATCAAACTGTCGCGGTTCGCCCCACCTCCTCACTTCGACATTTTCTGTCTCATCCTTGCCGACAGGCACAGAACCATGGGGGATGTTGGGGATATTCAGGAGAAACAGACCCGTTTTCTCTTCCAGTGATCTTATCCGGTCATCAAGATCCCTGATCTGATCGGAAACAACCCTCATCGCCTCGATTTGCGGAGTCGCATCCTTTCTCTGGGTCTTCAGTCTCCCGATCTCTTCCGACACGACATTCCGTCTGTTCCTCAGCTCATCAGATTCTTTCCGGAATGCCAATCGTTGTTCTTCCAACTGCAGGAATTCGTCAAGCGGTGTGGTGTGATGCCTGTCATCAAGAGATTTTTTTATCAGATCTATATTTTCTCTCACAAATCTTGCATCGAGCATCCGCGCTTCTCCTTTCGATACTCTGTACTTACAGTCGGCAGATTCAGAACAGGGAGTCTATCCCCGCAATTTCCACAAGCTTATCTTTCGAAGAAATCCCCCTGATGATGGTTATGGCGGACTTCCTGATCCGGAGTTCTTCTGAAAGGATCTCTCTCAGCTCTTCATTCGCCAAACCGCCAACCGGCGGCGCATGGACTTTAATTTTCAGGGTATCACCGGTCAAGGAAGTGATCCCCCGGTGAGATGACCTGGGTTCTACCCTGACCTTTATCGTTATTCCGTTTTTCGATTTTGTGAACGGAACTTTCATGCAACGGTCCGGCCTGCTGTTTCCATCGGGCTTGTTTATGTCAAACGGACCGGGATCCCCTTAGCCCTGAGATATTCCTTTGCCTCTCTGATCGTATACTCCCGATAATGGAAAATGGAAGCAGCGAGAACTGCATCCGCTTTTCCCCCCGCAAGTGCATCGTACAGGTGTTCAAGGGTTCCGGCCCCGCCTGATGCGATCACAGGGACCGATACCGCCTCTGATATTTCCCTGGTCAGTTCGATATCGTATCCGTCTTTTGTTCCATCCCTGTCCATGCTGGTGAGCATGAACTCGCCTGCTCCGAGTTCTTCCATCTTTCTCGCCCATCGAACAGCGTCAATGCGCTTCATCGTCCTGCCGCCATGGGTCGAGATAGCCCAGGTTAAGGATTTCTCCGTCGGCATCCTGAGGCATACGTCCTGAAGATCCCTCTTCTCGAACCAGTCTTCGCCTGTTGCATTGAACTCTATGCCGGGAACCCTCTTCGCATCGATCGCAACAACGATACACTGACTTCCGAATTTCTCCGCTGCCCTGCTGACAAAATACGGGTCTTTCACTGCTGATGTATTAATTGAAACTTTATCACACCCTGCATTCAGGAGATCCCTGATATCATCAAGCGTCCTGATGCCGCCTCCGACAGTCAGGGGCATAAATACATCCTCTGCGGTCTTCCTGACGATATCAAGAATGATGTTTCTCTTTTCATGAGAAGCAGTGATATCGAGGAATATCAGCTCGTCAGCACCCTGCTCATCGTAAAACCTTGCATTCCGGACAGGATCGCCTGCATCACGGAGGTTCACAAAACTTACCCCCTTGACAACCCGACCGTCCTTCACATCGAGACAAGGGATGATTCTTTTGGCTAACATTGCTGTTGCGAAACCATGGCAAGCGCTTCCCTGAGGTCCAACTTCCCGGAGTAGATCGCCTTGCCGGTAATCACTCCCCAGAGATTCTTTATCTGCATGAGCTGCCTGATATCCTCTATGGATGACACTCCGCCAGAGGCGATAACCGGAATGTTCACGCTTGCAACAAGACCTTGCGTTGCAGCGACATTTGGTCCGGTGAGCATGCCGTCCCTGTGTATGTCCGTATAGATAATGCCTGAGACCCCTACAATTTCAAGCCCCCTGGCCATTTCTGCGGCCTCGACACCCGTGACTTCCTCCCAGCCGCGGATAGCAACCTTGCCGTCCTTAGCGTCGATCCCGACAAGAATTCTTCCCGGGTACCGTCTGCACGCCTCCGTGAGAAGCTCCGGATCCTGTATCGCCGCGGTGCCGAGAATGACCCGGTCAATCCCGGCTGAGAGAAGATCGGCGATGCTCTCCATATGCCTGATGCCCCCCCCGACCTGGAGTGCAATGGTTACCGCTTTCCTGATAGTGATAATGATATCGAGGTTCATTTGTCTGCCGGAGAACGCCCCGTCAAGATCAACGATATGGAGCAGCTTTGCTCCGTATGTCTGCCATCGCCGTGCAACACCGGAGGGGTTGTCCGAATACACAGTCACTGCGTCTTTCTTCCCCTGGAGAAGTCTCACACACTGGCCATCTTGTAAATCTATTGCTGGAATCACGAGCATGAATTAATATACCATAAAGAAAATGAGAAAATTTAAATGGAAAACCGGTTGGATCGCCCTTCTCTTTCTCCTCCTGCTCTGTATTTTTCGTTTCTCCCCGCCTTCACAGGCTTCCCATCCTGCTCCGTTCACCGTCCCTGAAAAATTTGTGTACGATCTGACATGGGCCGGCATCAGGGCAGGTACTGCCTCGCTCGAATCAGTAAACGATGGGGATAAAGTAAGAATCATCTCTACCGCCAGGTCAGCAGACTGGATCTCGGTTTTCTATACCGTTGAAGACAGGATTGTGAGCACGTTGCTGAGGGAACCGCAGCAGACCGGTGTCGGTCGTCCCCACAATTACCGTATAAAAATACGCGAGGGGAGGCATCGGAGAGACAAGGAGGTTATCTTTGATCAGACGGCGAACAGGGCCACCTACATTGATCATCTGAAAAAAGAGAAAAAAGAGTATGCACTTCCCGATCAGATCTTCGACCCGATATCAAGTTTTTTCCACGTTCGCCTGCTCAGACTCGTTGTTGGAGAGCCTGTATATGTGACGATCTTCGACAGCAAGAAAGTCTGGAATGTCGAAGTCCAGATTCTCAGGAAGGAGAAAATTGCTCTTCCGATCGGCACCTTCAATACCATCGTTATTAAACCGATACTGAAGTCAGAGGGCATCTTCTTCGGAAAGGGTGAAATTCTGATCTGGCTTACCGACGACAGCAAGCATATCCCGGTAAGACTCCAGACAAAAGTCGCTGTCGGAAGCATTACCGCAACCCTGGTGCAGGGAACGTATTAAATCCCCATCCAATCGTTTATACTATGTGCAATCATGGGTTCCGTTGAGCGGATACGTAACCTGACGAAACCATACTGGCCGCGGATTCTTGGAGGCATCGCCTTCGGGCTCCTGGTCTCGGGCATTACCGCTGCAATTGCCTGGGCAGTCAAACCAGCGCTGGATGAAGTCCTCGTCGGGAAAAAATATGAATATCTGAAATTTCTCCCCCTGGGGATCGTTCTGCTTTTCTCGGCGAAAGGGGTCTTCAGTTTCTGCCAGGCTTATCTGATGAGATCTGCAGCAATGAAACTCGTGAGGGATACCCGGAACAGGCTCTATCACCATATCCTCCGCCTGCCGATAGGATATTTCCATAAGGAATCCTCAGGAGTAATCATATCGAGGATAATCAATGACGTGGAGAGTCTCAATGGTCTGGTCTCGGACTTTGTCAAAACATTCATCGTAGAAATTCCGACCGTGATTTTCCTCCTGGGCGTCGCACTTTACCGCAGATGGGACCTGACCCTCCTGAGTCTGATCCTCTTGCCAGTTATCGCGTACAGCACCAGAAAATTCGGGAAACGCGTGAAGCGGAAGAGAAAGGAAGCTCAGAGAAAACTTTCTTTCCTTACCCAGAGAATCGGGGAAACGATCTTCGGCGCGAGGATGATCAAGGTGTTCAACCGGGAAGATACCATGGAGGAAAAATTTCAGAACGACAGCAGGAAATATTACCGTGAATTCATGCGGGTGGTCAGGCTCAGGGAATTCACCAAGCTGGTAATCGACGTAGCAACGGGGATGGGAATTGCCGGGGTACTCTGGTACGGGAGTGCGCTCATTATTCGGGAATCCATGACCGCAGGCGTGTTCGCTTCTGTACTCGTGGCAATTTACATGATGTTTTCGCCGGTAAAAAAAATAGGGGAAGCATATACAGGGATCCAGGAGTCAAGGGCTTCGCTTGAACGGATAGATACCCTCCTTGCGGCAGAACATGAAGAAGAGGGCAAGATCAGCCTGGAGAACTTCAGAGAATCCATCCGGTTTGAGCAGGTTTCGTTCTCTTTTCCCGGCAGTACTGCCGAGGTTCTCCGCGGGGTAAATCTCGAGATCAGGGCGGGGGAAGTAATTGCAATAGTCGGAAGAAGCGGGGAAGGTAAGTCGACCCTAGTGGATTTAATTCCTAAATTCTATCTCCCGACGAGCGGGAGGGTATTGGTCGACGGAACCGATATCCGAGAGATCACTCTTCATTCACTGCGTCGGATGATCGGAATCGTGAGCCAGGACGTTATCCTCTTTAATGACACCATTCGCGAGAACATCCGGTTTGCCAATCCCGGAGCGTCCGAACAGCAAATCATCGAGGCCGCAAGAATGGCGTACGCTGACGAATTCATCCGGGAATTGTCCGAACAGTATGACACCATCATCGGAGACAGGGGGCTGAAGTTGTCCGGCGGACAGCGGCAGAGATTAGCCATAGCCCGGGCAATTCTGAAGAACTCCCCTATCCTGATCCTTGACGAGGCCACCTCCTCGCTCGATTCAGTCTCTGAATCCCTGGTGCAGAAGGCCCTCGATGAATTAATGAAAGGCCGGACGACCATAGTCATTGCCCACCGGCTTTCGACGGTAAAAAATGCCGACAGGATATTGATTGTCGAAAAAGGGCATATAGTCGATACAGGCAGGCATGAAGAGCTCATTATCAAGAATGCAACATACAGGGCGCTCTATCATGCGTTCACATAACAGAAACTTCCTGCTGCCGGAGGAATACGGGTGGAAAGAGAAAAAATCTCGGTGACCATCATCACATACAACGAGGAGGATAATATCCGGGCATGCCTCGAAAGTATCTCATGGGTAGATGAAATCGTTGTAGTTGATTCCGGAAGTACTGACAAGACTGTCGATATAGCCAGAGAATACACGGAAAGGGTATTTTTCAATGCATGGGAAGGAATGAAGGAGCAGAAGACCTTTGCGGTCAGCAAGGCTTCATATCCCTGGATCTTCAGCCTTGATGCAGATGAACGGGTGACCGAAGACCTGAAAACTTCAATCCAGAAAATATTGCAGCATCCAGAGCATGATGGGTACCGTTTCCCCAGGCAAAATTATTTTCTCGGCAAGTGGCTGAAACATGGAGGATGGTATCCCGATCATGTTCTGCGGTTATTCAGAAAGGACCGGGGGCACTTCGGGGGAATCAACCCGCATGACAAGGTCATTATAGAAAAGGGGACCGTCGCAACTCTTGACTTCCCGATTGTCCATATCACCTACAAATCTCTCGCGCAATATATCCACAAACAGAATCTCTACTCAAGCATATCCGCAGAGGAAAAAGTGAAGTCAGAAAAACCCGGGTCTGTTTCTCCGTTCCTGATCATGATGAAGATGGCAGAAAAATTCTTCGAGGTTTATATATTCAAAAAAGGGTTTCTCGACGGATTCCATGGCCTGATCGCCGCAATAGGCGCTACGTACGCAACCTTCTTGAAGCATGCGAAAATATGGGAATTGACCCGTAACAAATATGCTCCCCGTCCATAGGACATAGCCTTAACCCGAAAAATGCATTTGGATATAAAGACGGCAGGCACCTATGCAGCAAAACCTCTTGAACGCAGAATTTACGTCTGTATGGTATCCAGGCGGCAAGAATGAAAACGTGCCGGGAATCCGGGTCATGAAACCGCTCACCAAGGAGCTGCACAAGAGCTTTTGCTGCACACATGCCTGCCGCTCATTGCATTTTTCGGGTTAACCATATTTTTTTGCATGCCATCTCCATGCGGTCTCCACAATCGTACCGATATCCGCAAACTGTGGCCTCCATCCGAGGGTAGCAAGAGCTTTCTGGCTGCTCCCTATCAGGACAGGCGGATCGCCTGCGCGCCGTTCAGCTTCGATCACCCGAAAATCTCTGTGCGTGATCCTCATCACCGTGTCTATCACTTCTCTCACTGAATGGCCTACGCCGTTGCCAAGATTAAAGGAATCACTGACCCCTCTGTTTTTCAGATATTCGAGCGCTTTCATATGCACGTCCGCCAGATCCATTACATGGATATAGTCCCTGATACAGGTCCCGTCTTGTGTCGGATAATCCGTACCAAATATCCTGATATCCGCTCTCCTGCCTAACGCTGCGTCTATCGCAAGTGGAATAAGGTGTGTTTCGGGATCATGCTGCTCCCCGATTTCTGCGTCAGGGTCAGCGCCTGCAGCATTGAAATATCTCAGGTTGATATGTTTCAGACCATATGCGCTGTCGTAATCCTTCAGTATCTCCTCAATCATGAGTTTGCTCCTGCCATAGGGATTAACTGGTTTCTGAGGGTGGTCTTCGGGAATCGGCACCCTATCCGGGATTCCGTAGGTCGCACAGGTAGAGGAGAAAATGAAATGTCGCACCTGAAACTCCCTCATCACCTCGAGGAGATTCAGGGTATTGGCAACATTATTCACATAATATTTTGCAGGGTCGGCAACCGATTCACCAACATAGGCAAAGGCGCTGAAATGCATGACTGCATCAATGACATATTGCCGGAAACAGCTTCGTATCTGCTCTTTTTCGGCAAGATCCCCGAAAAAGAATTCGCCCCATTTCACAAACTCACGATGGCCGTACAGGAGATTGTCAAAGACGACGGTTCTGTGTCCCCGCAGCGAAAAAAGCTTGTTCACATGGGAACCAATATACCCTGCCCCGCCCACGATGAGTATCACAGTGGAAGCTCTTTGATCAGCCGGGTAAAATACTGGATCGTCTTTCTCAGTCCCTTTTCAAGCGGTATGGTTACCTGCCAGTTGAGTCGCGCCTGTGCGAGTTTGATATCTGCCTGTCTCTGTCTCGGATCATCGGGAGGGAGCGGTTTATAGACAATCTTCGATTTTGAGCCGGTAAGTTTTATTACAAGCGTGGCAAGCTCAAGGATCGAAAATTCGCGGGGGTTCCCCAGATTCACCGGACCGGTGAAGTCATCAGAACTCTTCATAAGCCTGATGAGGCCATCGATCATGTCATCCACATAACAGAAACTCCTCGTCTGGCTTCCGTCACCGTAAATGGTGATCTGATGTCCCGTCAGGGCCTGCATGATAAAGTTGCTCACAACACGTCCGTCATTCGGGTGCATCCTCGGGCCATAGGTGTTGAAGATTCTCGCCACCTTTATTCTGAGATTGTGCTGGCGGTGGTAGTCGAAAAAAAGCGTTTCCGCGCATCGCTTCCCTTCGTCATAGCATGCGCGCAGTCCTATTGGGTTCACATGCCCCCAGTATGTTTCCGGCTGGGGATGGACATGGGGGTCGCCATATACCTCACTGGTAGAGGCAAGAAGTATCTTGGCCTTCACCCGCTTCGCAAGCCCGAGCATATTGATGCTCCCATGGACTGATGTTTTCGTCGTCTGCACAGGATCGAACTGATAGTGAACCGGGGAAGCAGGGCACGCCAGATTATAAATTTCGTCCACCTCTACATACAGGGGGAAACAGATATCATGCCGAAGGACTTCGAAATAGGGATCTCCGATGAGATGCGCGATATTGGCTCTTCGGCCGGTATAGAAATTATCCGCACAGAGCACCTCATGCCCCTGTTTCAGCAGTCGTTCACAAAGATGAGACCCGAGAAAACCTGCTCCCCCGGTGATGAGTATCCTCTTGCTGTCAGTCCTCATGCCCACCCCCATTCGTCATTTTATACAGAAGAATGATCTTTTTCCTCGCTTCTACCTGACCGATACGGGAGAATCCGGTCAAATCAACATCTGCTGCTTCTTTCTTCTCCATCAACACCACAGCGCCGTTTTTCATTGTAGCCATATCCGGAGATTTTATCAATGTAACCGGCCTCCTGAGGTAATACGCGATGTGCGGATTATTCACGCGATAATCATACAGGGACACCTCCGCTGGGACCAGCATATTGATCTGCTGAGCCGCAGTCCTGTAATAACTCATTTGCTCTGCGTGGTAGGGAAAGTAAAGGGACGCCCAGAGCACCTTTCCTGCTAGGGTTGCCAGCAGGAACACGACAATTTTTCTCTGTACGTCTCTCGTTTTTCCCAGGAGCAGGAGAGAGAGGATCAAGACTGCTCCAAGCAGAAAAAAGGGGACCGGACCATAAAACAGTTCAAGACTTATTCCCCAGAAACAAACAAGCGGTACGGTGAGGAACAAACAGATTCCGAGCACCTGCAGGGATCGTTCGGTCCAGGAAGGCATCCGGGCAGAGCCATTGATTACCGCTGCGAGCGGGATGGTGAGCAATAATGCAAGAGCACCTGCAACGGGGAGAATATACCGGAGCCTCGCGCCGGGCATGATCCAGTAAAAAGGAACGGAAAAGAGAAGGAAAAATACGCAATAGGTGACAAGACTCCTATACCCCCTGCTTTCTTCCCGGATCTTTCCGTGTGCCCATAAAAATATGAGCGGGAACCATGGCAAATAAGCAAAGAGATAGAGGAAGGGGAACTCGGCAAAATGACGGAAAAAGCCCCCGGATTTCAGAGGTTCCTGACGGGTCGCAATCTCATGCCACCAGGTCTTCAGCACTTCTTCAAGCCCAATTCTCTCGGCAAAAGGGACAAACCAGGCAGAGAAAATTGCAAGCCCGGCACAGATGCCAGCCGCGTGAGATACGGAAACGATACTCCGTATCTCCCGTTTATAGATAAGATACGGGATCACGCCACAGTAAAAGAATGCAGGCGCCTGAAGACCTTTGGTAAGTGAGGCGATACTTACGAATACGAGAGAGAGAATCCATGCAATCAGGGGTTTCCGAAGGGATTCATACAGAAAATACCAGAGGAGCACCGCAAGCGTGATAAACAGGGTGAACGTCATATCGATCTCAGCACGTACCGCTTTGTCCATAACGTCAGTGAACGTCAGGAATATCAGTCCGGGAAGGATATACCAGGCATCCTGTATCTCCCCAATCTTCTTCCAGAAGAGACTGAGCCCCAACGCACAGAAGAAGGCAGATATCACCGAAAGCATTCGGGCGGTTGTCTCCGATACGCTGCCGGTGAGTAAGAACATACCAGCGAGCAGCCAGTTGAACAGGGGCGGTTTTTTCAGATAAGGCACATTTTCGACATAGGGGACTATCAATTCACCGGTCTCGAGCATGGTCTCTGCGATAATAACCCTCCTTCCCTCTTCCCCCTGGAACTCCCTGAGATGAATATACGGAATATTCAGGAGAACGCAAAAAAACACGAGGATAAAGATCCCCCTTATGAGCGTCGCATTGCTATGCATTGATTATGCTTGCTGCTGCATCGGCCAGGCATGCATCCACAATTTTATTCAGCTGACCTTCAAAGTCGAGATGTTTCACCGTTTCCCTGATCTCCCCTTTGCTACGATGCGTGCCGAATGCGCTCTGCATTGCTTCGGCCACGGAATCCGTATCCTGCAGATCCCTGATCACATACCCCGCGCCGTCGCTGATAACCTCGGCACAGCCGTTTGCATTGCTCGTTATGGTATACAAACCCATTGCAAGGGCTTCCAGCGACGCATTCGAAAACGGATCATACAGGGTCGGCAGGACAAAGGCATCGGCAACCTGGAGAAAGGGAGTGACTTCCCGTTGAGGGCCCAAGAAATGCACTCTCCGTAAGAGTCCCTGCTTTTGGCAATAGGTTCTATACCAGTTCTCGTTCCTGTCCTTGCCCACGACGAGCAACTCGGCATGGTCCGGAAGCGTATGTAATGCCGAGATCGCTTTTATGAGTCCTTTCCGTTCATATCCGCTCCCGATGAAGAGATAATAGAATCTGTCCTTACCAAGGCCAAGATTTTCCAGAATCCTCGCTTTTCCGGAGAGTCCCTGTGCGAACGCATCCGCGAGTTCACGCCACTCAACGCCGTTGTGCACCACCTCAATCTCCGCTTTGGCAGCCGGATAATAGTGAAGGATTTCGTTCCGCACAAGGGAGGAGTTGCAGAAAATTCTCCTGAGGAAATCTGAGAGAAAAGCCTTGCGCTCTATCCTGAGCATAGCCTTATGGAAGGGGTTCGCCCTCACGCTGAGGCATCTGAATGACGAGCTTTCCACGCATCTTCTCTCAATCCATGCCGCATGGCAGCCGCCGCCTGCCCGCAGATGCGTCTGATAGTCTGTCCGGTCCATACCAAAGATGCAGTGGTAATGCTCCCTGTTCAGATGACGTTTTACCGATGCATTGAACGTAAGAAGCCGGAGAAGGTTGTTCCTTTTCGCCTGGCCGAGCTTAACCCATTCGATATGGTATTCAATCCCTTCCCATTTTCCGTGTTCGGAGGTAAGCACATCGACAGAAACCCCTCGTGCGGCAAAGGCCCTGATCAGCCGCGTGGTATATTTTTCCGCTCCGCCGTACGGGGTGTAATTACTCTTGATAATCGCAATGCGCATATCCCGGCCGGCCATAATCATCTCTCCCTTTGCATCAAAGTATCAACGGACCACCTGCCCACCGACTGGGTTCTTCCGTTCCGAATGCTTTTTGCTCATGAGAATTTCGTCATATACTGCCTCATAAGACTTCGCGGTATGCTCAAGTGAAAATACCTGTGATCTCTGCCGCGCCTTCAGCGCAAGAGTATTCCGCATTTCCGGATTCTCCACGAGGAGGCTCAGGCTTTGCGCCAGGGTTCCCGCATCACCGGACGGTACATAGATACCTGCATCTTCAAGGACCTCCCGGTGCGGAGGGATATCCGATGCAACTACAGGAATCCCTGAGGACATTGCCTCCACAAGCGCAATCCCGAATCCCTCCCATATCGAGGGAAAACAGAAGATATCGATCGCCCTGAGAAATACGGGGACTGTCCTGGGCGTAATCGTTCCGAGAAAAATTGCATGGACATTCCGTTCCGCAGCAAGCGCTTCCAGATCCTTCCTCACAGGACCGTCGCCTGCAATTACCACACAAGAGTTTTTCATGTGAGAAGCAGCCTCGATCAGGTATCGATGCCCCTTCTGCGCAACCAATCTCCCCACACTCCCTATGAGGGTGATTCCGTGGGGAAGGTTCAGCGCCTCCCGGGCCCTTTCAGGGGAAAGTGAACAATGAAACTCATTGAGAGGGATCCCGTTATGGATCACCGCTATTTTTTCCTCGCTGATTTTGTCATATCGCAGGATATCCCGCTTCACCGCGTTCGAGACCGCCACTATCCTGTCGGTAAATATCGCCAGGAAGTGATTGAAAAATCTCCGGTGCAATTTCCTGTCTGCGGTATAGATATTATGCACCGAAGCAACAATACACGGGACGTTCGCGAGGATGGCTGCAGCCCGCCCGTAGAGATTCGCATGATATTGATGAGTGCGCACTATCAGGATATTCTTCTCTTTGATTATTCTGGTGAGCAACCGAATCGCTCTGAAATCAAACCGGTGCGACGTCATCCGGTTCAGCACAATGACTTCATATCCCTCCCCGATAAGTTCCTGGGCGAGCGATCCCCCTTCCCGAATACAGCACAGTATGGGATAAAACTTCTCTTGTTGATATCCCCGGATTATCCGGGTTATCGTGTTTTCAACTCCTCCTACCGGAAGGGTCGCAACAACATGGAGGATATTTATTCGCGGGACGTCCGTCCGGTTTGTGTTCCGGAATGATGCGCTGCCTGCATTCCCGTCTGTGATAGCAATCCCGGCCTCGGTGACGCCGGCCTGATGTTTCCTGACCGTAATGCCTGCTACAAATGCAAATATACTCAGCAGGAGGTGTATATTCATGAGCGATTCCGTCATGCCCGCCACCAGATAATGCACTGCCAGAGCGATTGCGAGGAGACCGAATATCCGTTCTTTCTGCGGACCGTGAAGCCGATATTTTGCCTTCCTGATAAGCACAGAGAAAAGAAACACCAGCACAGAGAACCCCATCAGTCCATTGGTGGCAAGCATCCAGAGATACATATTATGCGGCTGGTTATATTTTCCGATGATGGCCGGATATTCTCCGGAAGCAACCAATACGTCTACCATAGATTTATAGTCGCCGGTGCCCACCCCAAAAACGGGATTCGAGAGGAACATCGATATCGCCGCTTTCCACATGGCAAAACGGGCACCCAGGGAGGTCACCGGATCACCGGAAACAAACAGCACGATATCTTTGTACGCCTGGTCAACCCTTTCCTGGACCATCTGAGTGGAGAAATAGGCTGTTACATAGGCAGTAAGAATAAGGGCAAACACCAGGAAAAATGTTCGCTTTCTGCCCACCAGAAAATAAATGAGTACCCCGCCTGAAACAAGCATCCCCAGCCAGGCGGTACGGGACGTTGAGAGCAGAACAGAAACAAGAGCGACGACTGTGAATATCCAAAGCGCGGTATTCTGCGAAAGTGTCTTTTTCCGGGGCAGGGCAAAAAAAAGCGCTACTGCGCCATAAAGGCCGATCGCGTTGAGGTTTCCGAACCATATATGATGCATCTTCAACGGCGTGAGAGGCAGGACAGAGAGTTTATCCCCGATGAGACCACTATAGGTCATTAATCCGATCACATCGAGCGCAAAAATACCCGCGAGCAGCGCACTAAGCAGGGACCAGCAATACCTGTCCCTTGTCTCCTGATCCCGCTCTATATCGAGCAATACCGATACCATCAGATACACAAATATTAGGTTGGCCGATTGTTTCACAATACCGATTCCTTCTTTCAGGTCCTGGGAGAAAAGCAGGCCGGCACATACAACACCGAGATAGAGTCCGCAGGGGAGCAGCAGCGGTTGCCGCAACGCACGGGATACCTGAGTCCGGCATTGCACATCCAGGACGATCATGCCGACTGCGGATGCGTAGATAACTCCCATGACAATGCTGCTGATGCTTTTCGAAAGGGGCAGGGTAAACCCGTACAGGAATAAACCTGCAACAGGGACAAGAAAAAGCCTGCGGCTGCACTCAGACATAGAGAGTATCCATACAATTTATCTATGACGTTATAGTATACTTAAAAACGGATTTTTTACAGGGTCCGTAAGGAGGCGTCATGCATATCGGGATCATCGGTACAGGGTATGTCGGACTCGTAACCGGTGCCTGCTTCGCAGAGTTCGGTATCTTCGTGACCTGTGTTGACAAGGACGAACAGAAGATCAAGAGGCTCAGGAAAGGCAAAATCCCCTTCTATGAGCCGGGGCTCGATGCGCTTGTTCAAAAAAATGTGGCAGAGGGCAGACTGAGATTCACCACAAAAATCGCACAGGCAGTCGATTCTTCCCTCGTCATATTTATCGCAGTCGGTACCCCCAGGAGAGGCGACGGGTCAGCGGATATGCAGTATGTGGAGGAGGTTGCACAGGAGATCGCGAACCACGTAAACGGTTACAAGGTGATTGTCACAAAAAGTACTGTCCCCGTCGGCACAGGCGAAAAAATACGGGAGATCATCTCGCACAATCTGAGGGAACAGACCGATTTTGATATTGTCTCAAATCCGGAATTTTTACGGGAAGGTTCGGCAATTGAAGATTTCATGAGACCCAACAGGATTGTGATCGGAGCACGAAGCGCTCAGGCAGTGGCAATAATGCAGGACCTGTACAAGCCGCTTTACCTGATCGAGACGCCCTTTGTCATCACGAACATCGAAACTGCTGAGTTGATCAAATATGCCGCCAATTCTTTCCTTGCGACGAAGATCTCTTTCATCAATGAGATGTCGAACCTCTGTGAGCGGGTAGGTGCAGATGTGCATATGGTTGCAAAAGGTATGGGGCTTGACCAGAGGATCGGGCCAAAATTTCTCCATCCCGGACCCGGATTCGGCGGCTCATGCCTCCCCAAGGATACGAGCGCGGTCCTCAAGATCGCCGAGGCGCACAATGTCCGGCTCGGCATTGTCGATGCAGCAGTGAGGGCCAACGAGAAACAGAGGGCATATATGGTGCGGAAGATCAGGGACGAGATGGGAAACCTGAAAGATAAAACCGTCGCAGTTCTCGGGCTTTCTTTCAAACCGAATACCGACGACATCCGGGACGCCCCTGCTTTGGCAATTATTCAGGGGCTTCAGAAAGAGGGAGCAAGAATCAGGGCATATGACCCTGTTGCCATGAAAGACGCTGCAAGGCAGATACCAAAGATGAAATGCTGCAAGGATGCGTATGACGCCGTAAGAGGGGCAGATGCTGTCGTGCTCATCACGGAATGGAACCAGTTCAGAAACCTGGACCTCACCAGGATGATAACGCTTCTCAGGGAACCGTTCTTTTTCGATCTGAGAAATGTCTATGATCCCAAAAAAATGAAAATGAAAGGGTTCCGCTATTTCTCTGTCGGCAGGGTGTAGCAGGCCACACGTCCCTTCCTTTCCTGGCATGGTACAATCAATTCATGAAGGTCGTCTGTCAGAATAGAAAAGCATATCACGATTACCACATTGAAGATACTGTCGAGGCTGGGATATCGCTCCTGGGGACCGAGGTAAAATCGCTCAGGGAAGGAAAAGCCAGCCTGAAGGAGAGTTATGTTATGATAAAAGAAGGCGAAGCGTTTCTCCTGAACTGTCATATCAGCCCTTATACTCACGGAAACCGGATGAACCACGACCCGCTGAGGACCCGGAAACTCCTTCTCCACAGGAAAGAGCTGAACAGTCTGGCGGGCAAGGCGACGGTAAAGGGATATACGCTGGTGCCTCTGAAGATATATTTTAAAGATTCCTTTGCAAAGGTTGAGATAGGGCTTGCAAAGGGAAAAAGGCTCTTTGAAAAAAGGGAATCCATAAAAGCACGGGAGGCCCGGAGAGAAATCGAACGGGCCATGAAAACCAGATGACAGAAGAGAGAGATCTGAAGTTTTTTCTCCGTTGCTCTTTCTCTATCTGTATCTGTATCTCTATCTGATTAGTGTTCCCGGGGGGCGAAAGGGCTCGACGGGGGTTACGAGGATCAGGTGGCATGCCGTGGATCCGTCACCACGATACAAGGCGGAAAACAAACACAAACGCCAACAACGAACTGGCACTCGCTGCTTAATTAACTAAGCAGCCGCTGCCCTGAAATTGTCTGTGTTTCAGGTTACAGCGTCATTCAGCAGGCTGGCTCCGGGGACTTTCCCCTGACTCCGGGGTGAGACAAAGGGGGATGGGATTTCGGGACGCCTTCCTGACGGCAGACCGGGATCCGAGATAGAATAGTCAGGATAAGCATGTAGATGCCTGAGAGTAGTGCTTTCGGACGCGGGTTCAATTCCCGCCGCCTCCACCAAATTTATATTTTATTTTCAATACCTTTCATTCTGTGAGGGCCTTATTTTTCGTTTTGCTCCCGTTATGCTTTTATGTGCACGGCCTCTTCTGTTGAAGTGTTCTCTCATTCTGTCCCGCTGCGGATGAAAATATTTCTGGGTACTCTGCAAGCTACGATGTCTCATAGCTGCCTTAGCCTCAAGTTCGTTGAGGCCATCATGCACAAGCTGTGTACAGAAACTGTGACGCGAGGCAGAGTAATGGTCGATGTGAGGAAAGCCCGAATAAGCCTTCCATATTCGGTTAAGAACTTTCTGCCGATACGCGCCTCCTGTCCGTGGGTTCACAAATAAAAATGCTTCCGGTAGGGCATCTTTGAGCCTGTGTCTAAGGATTTCCCATGCCCTATCGCTTAATGAAATCCACAGCTTGTTACGTCCTTTTGTTTCTTCCCTAAGCTCTTTACCAGACCAGGTACGCCTGATAAGGATTTGTCTATTTATTACATCCACGTCCATGACCTTAAGTGCGCAAGTTTCGCCTGGTCTAAGCAAAATTAGAAACTTAGTATTCCCCTACTCACTTTTTTTACGAATTAAACCAGTCAATGAAAATACAGCTAATGTTGATAGTATCCAACCTGCAACTATATGTATCCAAAACCATATACGAACCCTATAACCGCCTTGCTTTGTAATATCAGGAAGATAATAATTTTCTTGGTGAAGATCAACAAAAGGGAAAAAAGAGTCTATCGAAAAAACTAGAGGATCAAATCGCGGATATCTTGATGGTATTTGCTCTGATTTTGTAAATGTATCGTCTAAATAAACACGCTCTTTTGAGATTTGCATTATACCAGCATTATTTGCTTTAAAAAACACAAATGTGCTTAATAATATAAAAATAATGATGACAGGTAATACCTTTGCTGGTGTATACCCATAATCAATCAAACTCAAAAATTTATTCCACCAAAATGCAGGAAAACTCATAGTACCATACTGATTAAATTCAATATGCTTTGAAATTTGTACTATTTCAGAATCTCTTTCATTTCCACATTGTTTGAATATCTGTGCTAATTGTTCGTAAGGTTGAGGATAAAAAGGCCTATTAGGTTGTAATTTTAGCCATCTTAGTCTCTCATTTGCTGTTATTGGTGTGTTATCTCCTATAAATGCTTTATATACAAAACCTTCCAGTTGAAGATTGTTTTTAATCGGCCAGCTCAATTGATCATCTGAAAATTGACCTACTTGTGCATATTTTAAACACAAAATACCGTCCACTTTCCTTAAGTTACATAATGATAAAGTTCCTGTAATATTGGCATTAGTGAAAGATAAAACCTGATCATTTGGATTATCAAAGCTAGCTTCGTTACAATCAAAGTCAGCGCCTATTTTTGCCCCACTGAAATTTGCTTCCCCTTTTATATTCGCTTTTCTAAAAGATACGGTTCCATTTACTATTAGTTGAGCAGCATTCAAAGCAATGCTCTCCGGGTTCTCAAACGTAGCTTCGTCACAGTAGAGTACGGTTCCTATCTTTGTACCACTAAAATTTGTTAATCCTTCTATTTTTGATTTGGTGAGTATTATTTTCTTTTTTGCTGTCACATCTTCGACGTTTAAGGCAAACTTGGAAGGATTGTTTAAAATTGAATAACGACAGCTTAAGTCTCCTTCTATATTCGCACCACTAAAATCTGTTAGACCTTTTGCAGTTATCTTCTGAAAAGTCACTCTTCCGTTGACTGTTAATTGGGTGGCATTCAAAGCAATGGCATCTGGGTTCTCAAACGTAGCTTCGTCACAGTAGAAGTCAGCGCCTATTTTGGCTATCCTAAAATTTGTTTCCCCTCTTACAGTTGCTTTTTGCCTGAAAAAAATACTTCCGTTGACCGTTAATCGAATAGCATCCAAAGCAATGGCATCTGGGTTCTCAAACGTAGCTTCGTCACAGTAGAAGTCAGCGCCTATTTTGGCTATCCTAAAATTTGTTTCCCCTCTTACAGTTGCTTTCCCAAAAGATATACTTCCATTAACTCTTAATTGAACAGCGTTGAAAGCAGTTTCATTTGGATTATCGAATGTAGCTTCGTCACAGTGGAAGTCAGCGCCTATATTGGCTCCTCCAAACCCCACTATTCCTTTTATATTCGCTTTTTGAAGAGATACTGTACCGTTGGTTTTCAATCGAACAGCATATAAGGCAATGCCCTTTGGGTTCTCCAATACAGCTTCGTTACAGTCAAAATCAGCGCCTATATTGGCTCCTCCAAAATTTACTTCGCCTCGCACTTTTATCCTTGTTAGATATATATTTCCATTTGTATTTAATCTGACAGCATGGAAAGCAGTGGCCTCTGGATTTTCAAATATCGATTCGTCACAGATTAAATCAGACCGAATATCTGCTCCAACAATACTAAATTTCCCTTTTACATGAATATGATATAGAAATGCGTTTTGATTTACAAAAATGTGGCTAATATTTAAAGCAATACCATCTGAATTCTCAAATTTGGCATGATCCAATTTTAATTCAGTATTTATCGTAGATCCACTAAAATCTGTTTCCCCTCTTATAGTTGCTTTTTCAAAAGACACACTTCCATTTACTGTTAATTGAGTAGCATTGAAGGCAATACCTCCTGGATTTTCAAAGATCGATTCGTCACAGTAGAAGTCAGCGCCTATATTGGCTCCTCCAAACCCCACTATTCCTTTTATATTCGCTTTTTGAAGAGATACTGTACCGTTGGTTTTCAATCGAACAGCATATAAGGCAACATCTCCTGGGTTTTCAAATACAGCTTCGTTACAGTCAAAATCAGCGCCTATATTGGCTCCTCCAAACAATGCGGTACCTTTAATAGTTGCCCCATGCAAAGAAAAATTGCCTTTTGTATTAAGATTACCGCCCACGATTGAACTAAATAAACTATTACTAAAATCAATGCAATATGCTTGCAGGTTCGTTAAAATAACCCTATCGACAAATTCACAAGAATGCATCTTCAAAGTACTTGTAAGAATTTGATTTGCAAGGTCCAAATCACCTTGTATTTTTGCACCTTTAATGCATATTTCTTTTCCAATATTCAACCCTTCTTTTTGTGCAGTTAATAAAAGCCAAGATAATAATTCACCTCGTATGTTTCGCTCTTCTCTCGACTTTTTATCCTTAATTAGACTATCCATTGAGTTTGAATAGTCGACGCAAATTTCTTCATTTTTTTGCCCTAGCAAACGAAGTAATAATCTCTCTGCTTCCGAGAGATTATCCGCTAAATGTTTTGGAAGTATATCTTCTAATTTTTCCATGATTGTATTATGAAAGAAAAAGTATTCTAAAAAATATTCCTAAAGTAATTTAAGTATTTCTATAAATCCAAGATTTTTATTGATTAAATAAACATGAAAATATTATCTTAATGGCATTTAAATTGCAATAAGCTCTTTTTTTAGTCACATAACTTTTAATAAAAAGGATTCTTCAAAAATGAATAATAATTTCATCTTACAACCAAATATGGGAATTCTTTTAAATTTTTTTTCTGTGAGATCTTCATTTTTATCAGATTTTCCAATTCAAAAATTATGGGAGGAAATGAATGATATTTGTAAAGATGGACGTTCAATTTACGATACATTTTATTTATTTGGTGCATTCGATTTATTAAATGTTGGTATAAGTAGTGATATAAAGGCATTGGATGCAATGCAAAAAATTAAATCATATGAACAAATTAAGGGCGTGATGGATTTTTTTATACATTATGGAACAATAATTCATATTTTTCCTAAACCGTTCGATTTTTATCAGACAGTAAAAAAGAGTCCTTTAATAGGAATTACTTCTATAAAAATTAGACTAGAAATATGGAGAGAAATTTATAAGATCAAAAAAGACATCGAAGGAGTAAAGAGAGAAGTTATAAATCTTTTTACAAAGGCTTTGGAAAAAACTATAAAAAAACGTCCAGTTGATGCATCCGACTACAATGCAATTATAATACTTTCATATGATTGTGAGGATATAATAATAATTTTTTTAAGTAAGTCTTATGAGTTTAATAAAACATTCATCTCAAACTTTAGAAGCCTTGAATTTAAAGATATTAATCAGAAATTTATCTCAAGACAAATAAAGCATATTGTTGCGAATAGTAATACAATATTAGGAGCACATTTACAGAGTACTAAAAGGGATTTAATAGTATTCCCTAGAGTAGATAATACGCATGATAAAATAAACTGGTCAACTTTTATTGAAGTTCGACCTGGACATTTACGGCATGCAAAAAATGAGATCTCTAAGTTATTAGACCATAAATTTATTATTGAGCCAACAGTTGGCAGGAACGATCTAATAGTACGTCCCCAGGATAATCAAGGTGTAGATTTAAACAATTTTTTCGTTACACATTCAAAATTTACAAAAAAATTACCGCCAAATAAAAGCATAATATCTTTAGAGACGTATATATCCTTCCCAAATTTACGAGATATTGAAACAAATAAGCGGCAAGAACATTTATACCCCGCTGTGCTTTCCATTGAAAAAGAAATTCACAATCTATTAAAAAGAATTAAATGTAGCAAAAAAATCCATAAATTAGAAAAAGAATCATTTTCACACATAGTGAGAAAATTAAAATATTTATTAGAAGATAGATACTTGCAAGATTCCTTTATAACTCTTTCCCCCATAGTTTTTCGTGGAATTCAAGAATATCTAAAATTAAATGCTAAAAAAAGAAGCGCTACCTTTGGAATCTGGACCGGATTGCTTGAATTATGTTATGCAACAAGATACCAAGGAAGCCCACCCATAGGCGAGACAGCTGTATATCCAACATTAGGATTTTATTCATCAGGCCAAAAGGTTCTAGTTTTATTAGATTATTTAGGCAACTATATCATTAAACTCATAACTAAAAAAATTGGTCTGAAAAAATTTTATCCTCAGTATATTGCAACAATAAATATTAATTGCCCATCAGGAACCAGAATCACAAATGACATTATTCCAACCTCGTTCATTTTTTTACCTCCCAGACCTATTTTTCATCCAGAAAGTCTCATGGTAATTTTTTTACATGAGCTTGGTCATGTTATTTGGGATTGTTTTATTTTATCTGCGGCTATGAGAAAAGAATTTAAGATAGCGCATAATCAAGCAGCATTGACTTCATCATGTGAAGAATTAGCGGATGCAGTAGCAGAATTTATTTCTATTAAAATATTGTCAAATCTAGATTTCAACACATATAAAAATATTATGAAATCTTGTCTTAAATTGTTTGAAGCTGAAGGTCAGCAGAAAATTTTCCTAAAAAAGATGAAGCAAACACATATCAAAGAGGCAATGGAACTGTCTAAATTATTATCAGGGCCTGATAATTTAGAGCGTTTTTGCAAGACATATAAACTAAATAGCTCTGCTGGTAAACTTATATATAATTTTTTATCAAATATTCAAGAATTGGTGGATGATGAGATAGTCACTAAAGTCAGACATTTTATAAATTCTGACGATAAATTAAATGAATTATGGAATCTATGGATACCCATCTCATTAATAAATGGCAAATGTTATGTTCAATTTTCACAGTAAGCCTGTAATATAAAAATAAACTAAAGTTGAGCTGTAATATTCGTCCAATTTTATTATCATCTTAACAACATAATAAAATTTATCTTGATAATATAGAGGGCTTATTCTGTGAGTATCATAGCAAAAAAAAACATCTGCAAAAAATTGCAGATGTCTAAGTATGTTAAAACTACCTTTGCTAAGGTATTATGCTCTCTTAGGCGCTTTTGGTGCTGAAGATCTACTTGAAAAAGTAAAACTCGTCACTCCCTTCCAATTTTTCTTTTCTCTCGCAGTAAAATAGGGGTGATCAATAAATGCAGGCTTAGCTTTGTTGAATGAGTTAGCTGCTTCAACAATTATTTTCAAAACATCCTTTGCCATCAAATCGCCTCCCTTTTGCAGATTATGCCAAGATCTACTTATACTTAAATTATAAAAAAAACTTTTATAATACTCAATATCTATTAAAATGTCAATATAAAATCTATTTTTTCAAGATACAAATATATCATAAAATACACTAAATTTGTTTTATTTCTAATCAACACCACATTTAGTATAAACAATATTTATAATGTACTAAATATTGTGCTTTTTGATTCCAAAAAAATTGACTTGACAAATTGCCATCCTCAACAATTTTTCTAAAATGCTATTTTTAAAAAATAAATCTTTGATGAATATTTAATTTATACCTCCATCCATAAAAACAGAGCAAATATTATACCAATTCATAACATATTGATTTATTGTAAATATCAAAATAGCTTATAGGTAATTATAGACCAATATTGGACTTGAAGTTGACTAAATTTGTCATTATTAGTTGAGGATCACGATAAATGAGTCTGTAGTCTTGTTTCCCTATGCAGGTAGTAGCTATTTGTAAAGTAGATTTTTTAACCATTTTGTTCCGGGTATTTCAAGAAAACACCTCCAATTGACTCTGATCCTTGAAAAAAACATCAGGACGCCTAATGAAGTCTTCTCTGCCCCTCACTAGAGGTCGATTTCAGCCCATAGGGCTGAGTGATCTGATGCAGCATCTTTTTCTGTCTTGATCTCTGGAAAATGAGGGAATAATGTACCATTCTTGCCACCCCATACCCCTCGCCTCTCAACGCCTGCCTCCGTCACTTTTTCTGTAAGTTTGGGAGGCATAAGAATATAGTCCAATCTTTGAGATTTCGCTCCATTTTTAAATGTCCCTGGACGTTCATCGCCCGAATAATTTGGATGGTCCATGACCTCTGTAAGGGCAGAACCATCTCTGAGCAATGTGTGCACGCCATCAGTTTTTGATACCGAAATCAGAAAAAACTGGGTAACACTTTTCCATTGACAGTCACGGTTATAAAACCTTTCATGTTCAGCCAGGCCTCAACAGCAATGCGCCAGGCCGCCTG
>JBMOLW010000047.1:0-161716 GCA_049323875.1 Nitrospirota bacterium
TCTCTTACTGAAAAAGACAATTTTCTTACCATGGAGATCAGAGATAACGGCAGGGGCATCACCGATGATCAGCTTGCAAGCTATAAGTCTTTTGGGTTGATGGGGATTCACGAGAGAGTGGATTACATGCGCGGAGATGCGGAAATTGGCAGAACTCCTCAAGGAGGCACAAGGGTAGGCATTAGAATACCTATCAGACAGGATAAAGGAGACATAAAATGATAAACATCCTGATTGCTGATGATCATTCGGTTGTAAGGGAAGGCCTGAAATATATCCTGAAAAAAATACCTGACACAATAATATCTGAGGCAAGCAACGGTATAGAGGTAATCGAAACAATAAAGAAAAAGCATTACGACCTCATACTCCTCGATATCGCAATGCCGGGAAGGGACGGGATCGATACTCTTATTGAGCTGAAAGATATGCAACCGGACACAAAAGTTCTTGTGCTGAGCATGTTCCCCGAAGAACAATATGCACTCCGAGCCCTGAAGTCCGGGGCATCCGGTTATCTTACAAAAGAGAGCATTCCCGGAGAACTGATAAAAGCAATAAAAAAAATCTTGCACGGAGGGAAATACATAAGCTCGCAATTTTCCGATAAACTAATCCTTACAATCGATACTGACGGAGAAAGGCTGGCGCATGATTCACTATCAAACAGAGAGTACCAGGTGATGCGGATGATTGCTTCAGGAAAAACCCTTTCTGAGATTGCCGAAGAGCTGTCCTTAAGTGTCAAGACTATTGGTACCTACCGTTCCCGTATTCTGGAGAAAATGGGCCTCAGGAACAATGCCGAAATAATCCAGTACGCGGTCAAAAATAAGCTCGTCTAATAACGGGTTATTTTATTGAAATAGCATCTTTTACCCCCCCCCAAAATAAAGGCAAGAATAAATAGGGAAAAGTTAAGGATTCCTTTGTAGGAAATACCCCTTATAAATCGATGATATTTCTTACAGAAAAATCAGAATTTTGCCGATACACTCCTTCATGCAATTATGGTAAATATTCATTAGGAAATTATAAATGAAACGATCAACCATGCAATGCCCGCATCCTATCAAGCGGATTCAATGCTCCTGCACGGCAGGAGAAAATGTTTATTCCCCCGGCGCTTTCCAGTTTTCTGAATACTGTGCTACTCAAGACCACAGAAAATGTCCCTTCTCTTTATGGATTTCTGAACAAAAGTTACACCATAAAGTTCATAATTACGATTATCAATACAAATATTTCGCTTAGATACCATTGACCCGGCAAGCAATATGTGAATTTATTAGGTTTGTCATTCTCCGACTTGATCGGGGAATCCAGTTTTTTCAATAGGTTCTGGATTGTCCGGTCAAACCGGACAATGACGTTCTGTTAAGTAAGAAAAAGACCTACAGAATTTTTTTGCAGCTCTTACATAATTTTCAGAAAAAATCGGATATTAATCTCGCTTTCACTGGTATAAGCTTAGGGTATCAATTCAGCGATATCTACAATGATAAGTTTTCAAATCGAGAAAGTTGAATATGGCAGTGGAAAAATATAGAGGGAAAAAGTGAATAAAGGAACGGTTGAGTCAACTAAGATGCCAGTTGATATAACAGCAGCAAAGGACAGGCATACTCCATTGCTGGACATCATACCAGTTCTGTCCGAAGCCCTGAAGAACTCTCATGATCACCGCAGGAGAATTCTGAAAGAAATTAGAATGATGCTAATGAAGAACGCATTCAATGGCATTTCACATTCAATCTCCGTTCAAAGATCAGAAGAACACAACCGAAAAATATAGGGGATGTCAAAGAAATATTTTAAAAATCCTTCAATGGTAAGCGGGTAGAGAGAAAATACCGTTCACTGGAAAGAGTGGAGCATAACAATATGCAAAAAGCAATGATTTCACCGGATAATGCTTCAATACCAATGCAAGATGCACCAGCGGTTGACCTATTGGCAAAAATAGCCCTTCTTGATCAGAAAGCGAATGATTTAAGAGCAGAAATACCTTATGAGCAGATGAACCAGATTGACGATCTCCTGGCAGAGTTGAGGAATTCACTCAATGAGCAAACAAATATCCCCAATAAATTGTAATAATACGGCATATCATCATACTGGATATTTGTCCAGTTGCATAAAAAATCTGGCTGAAGCTATTCTTTTGCAGACAATCGAAGATATTTGGGATAAAAATCAACAGAAGACGTGTCTTACCTTCTTCAATAGCCGGTGTTTTTCACTATGCGCTGACATTGCCGGGATTTCAATTCACGACCGTAATAAAATCTTATCCATGATTCAGCAATCTCTGCAAAAAAATTCACTTGATAGAACAATAAATTCCGAAAATTCCGATGATATTTATCACCACAATAATTATTCTCATAGCAGGGAGTTATCAACTTTTATAAACTTATAAAGATGCGCTACATCTTGCCGCCTGCAAAGCTCAGTCCCGGTTGTCATAACCGCGGCAGCACCGGCGGCTATTCCATACCGAACAGCATTCTGTAATGAATAACCCTTGACTAGTCCAAATACCATACCGGCCACCATACTGTCGCCTGCACCCACCTTACTTTTAACCGGTACCGATGGCGCTCGCAATCTTGTCGTCTCTTTTGCCGTTACTAAAAGTGCACCTGCAGCACCCAGCGAGACGACGATGATCTCACACCGGCATTTTCTGATAACATTTCTTGCAACTTCTTCTTGATGCCATTCATCACTTATTTTCTTGTCTGCTAAAAACTCAAGCTCATTCATATTAGGCTTGATCAGGTATACCCCTGTTTTCACAGCCAGATGCAACGCCTTGCCTGAAGTGTCCAGGATCATACGACTGCCGTTTTTTCTCACCTTTTGTGCAAGCCGTGCATAAAAATCATTAGGAACACCAGGCGGCAGGCTTCCGCTTGCGATAATGTAATCAGGATGAGATTGGAATGAAAATATCCGATCGACACACTGCTGATATTCTTTTCTGGAGAGCTTTGCACCGGGCATCCCGAATCGATACTGTTTCTCTGATGCTTTTTCAAAGATCGTCAGGTTTTCCCTGGTCCAATTTTTCATTTTCACCGGATGGCAATCAATGCCGATTTTCTCAAGAAGGGTGTCGAGCAGTTTACCGGCAGGTCCGCCAGAAGGATAAACAGCACCTGATGACATACCTAGTTCTTTAAGGGCACGCGAGACATTAACGCCCCCTCCACCCGGATAGTGGCTCGGGGTTTTGCAGCGCAGCTTTTTCTCAGCCACAACATGGTCGATGCTCGAGCTCTTATCGATAGCAGGATTCATTGTCAGGGTTACAATAAGGCTCATTTATTCCCCCTGGTATTTTTTCTGGTTCTGATTTTTCTCCATGTCTTCGTCTATTTCTTTCTCTTGGCCTTTTTCCTCTTGCCTTTTCTTTTGGACAGAAGTTACTTCTTCTTTTTGATTCACGTCTTCCTTATCAGGAGTGTGTTCCTGAGATTTGCCTTTTACTTTTTCCATATCTGATTCCAGCGCTTTTCTGACATCTTCTCTGAACGTATCCAGATATTCATTCAGGTTCCATCCGATCACACGCCCGTTCACTTTCATTTCTATACCACAGAGCAGTTCAGGGATTGTTTTGTATGTAACCTCAGCGTCTTGATATACTTTGCTATGGATTAGCTTTGTCAGTTCCCTGCGGTTCTGTGTTGGTAGTTCAAAGGCACTGGCAATAACAATGGAATCCGCCGAATTTTTAAGGGATGACCTGATTTTTTCCATATCTTCCTTGCTAATTCCTTCAATTTTTTTTGAAAAAACGGTAATCATATGCTGCTCAAGCTCCATGGTCGACATATCTGACAGTGCCCTTCTGGCTATTTCGCATACCTGTCTTCCGGTTCTTATCTTCAAATCACGGAGAAAGGTCTCAACTTCATCATGAAATGAGTCCTTCCACCGAGACCTGAGCTCGTCCGCTTCACGACGTGCATCTGAAATAAGCTCTTTTTTCTCTTTCTCTGCCTCTTTTCTTGTTTCCTCGAATATTTTTCCCCGGCTTTCATCGAGTTCTCTTTTTTTCCGGCGGTATGATGCGGTCTCCTCCTCTGCCTCCTTGCGTTTCCGGTCTGCTTCCTGGAGTCTTGAGGCGATCTTCTTTTCCCGTTCATCCATGGCTTTTATGATCGGGCCGTATAGAAAATGCTTGAGCAGATATACGAGAACAAGAAAATTCAGTATCTGAGCGCCAACGGTAAACCAGTCAATTAGCATTACTGCCCACCTGTTTTCTTGATAACATAATCCCAGAAGGGATTTGCAAATAGCAAAATCATCGAGACAACAAAGCAATAAATGGCTGTGGATTCGATCATTGCGAGACTCACAAAAAGTGTCCTTGTGATGGTACCCGATTCGTCAGGCTGCTGTGCAATTGAACTCAGGGCCTGAGCTGCGGCACGTCCCTCACCGAGAGCCGGACCGATAGATCCGATAGCGATGCCAAATCCAGCCGCAATAATTGATGCAACAGCAACAATGGTTATACTATCCATGCTGTCCTCCTTTCTCTTCCGTCTCTTTATTTTCCAGTTTTTCCTTGTGTGCTTTTGTGGCTGATGCAATGTATACCATCGCAAGTATGGCAAAAATATACGCCTGTATAATCCCGGTCAGCAGACCGAGCACCTGCATTACAATGGGAAAGATTAAGGGGGTGATCGAGAGCAGAATGCCAACGATCATTGTTCCGCTCATGATATTCCCGAAGAGACGAACCGCAAGCGCTATGGTGCGGGAGGCTTCACCCATGATGTTGAAGGGCAGCATAAAGGGCGTAGGTTTTATATAGTGTTTGAGATACTCTGCAATGCCTCTTTCTGCAATGCCATAGAGCGGAACAGCTATGAATACACAGATTGCAAGGCCGGCGGTTGTAGAGAGAGACCCGGTCGGCGGTTCATATCCCGGAACTATTATCAGAAGGTTAGAGGCACCAATGAACATGAATAGGCTTCCCACGAACGGCAGGTATGGTCCCGGGTCCTGTCGGCTTACTGCGTGAATCTGATCCCGCATACCTTTGACAATCACTTCAAGGAGGTTCTGCCAGCGCGACAGCGATCTTCCTGTCCGCAGGCGTCGTGTAATAAGCCACGATGCAACGGTCAACAGAAGCATTATACCCCACGTGAAGAGAATGGTGGCGTTGACCTTAAACCATCCTGACTGGAAGATTACCAGGCTGTCGGGACTTATTTTCATGCTGTCCTCCTCCCTCCGAATAATTCCTTATTCTCTCTCATACGGAAATAGCATAGGAAACAGGTGCGAACCAGAAAGAAACTAGTGAGCACAACAATCACCTTTTCAGGGCGTGCGCCTGTGGCAAGGAGAATCATCGCAAGCACAAACAAAATACGGACAAAAAAGCTTGTGATACTCAGGAGCGACGGCCTTCTTGCTGTCGGCAAATGCTTCACGGTCAGCCAGAGACCAAGATAGTTGAATATGCCCAAAGACATCCCGAGTGAAGCATATGCCAATCCGTCGAAAATATTCTCAATCATGTCACTGCTCCATTCTGTGACCATCTGTAAAACAGCTTGCCTAGAACCAGAGGAGTCAGAACACTAGTAACAAGCACCACAAAAACAACTGCGGAGAACGCATGCGGGGGAAGAGCCCAGTCTCCCAGCTTCCTGCCCTGATGTACGACAAGTAATGCTATTTCAGCCCTCGGTATCATACTGATGCTGATTAAAAGTGCACCTCTCGCATCCAGTAACGCAAGAGAGGGTATGCCATTCCCAATTAACTTTCCCAGAACCGCAATCAGGAGAAACATAAGTCCGGGGAGAATTGCACCGGTCAATGATAATGGCTCGATCATCAGGCCGATCCCGATAAAGAAAAATGGCGAAAAAAGTTCAAAGAATGAATCGAATGAAGCATCGATTTTCACTGCCTCGGGATCGCGGCTGAAAATAAGTCCGGCGAACAAAGCACCAACAGCAACGGATAACCCCATGAGACCGGCGAATGATGCGATAATAAAGCCGATACCCACTGTTATCAGCATATGATTTGTTTTCGATTCCTTATGACTGAAGAAGGCAGTAACATGTTTTTCCAAATAGCGTGAGAAAATAATACAAAGCATTCCGAAGAGAATCGCCTTGATAAAAATCACGCCGGCTGTATGTCCCAGTTCAGACAAGAGGCCGCTGTATTCATTCCTCTGCAGAATCGGAATGATACTGAAAACAAGCGCCATGAGAATAACCGCCGAAATATCGTCCATTTCAGCCACATCGATCAGCAATTGTCCCTGTGATGAATTCAGTGCACCTGCATCCCGCCAAGCGCTGATCGAAATACCCACGCTTGTGGCAGTCAGTGCGGTTCCTATGAGCAGGCTCGGGATAAACGCCAAACCAATGATATAAAAAGCCGCTGCATATCCAAGAAGGCCGCTTAATATCATATTCCCTGTCCAGATTATACTCGCATGTTTCAGCTGTTTGACAAGCCCGGAGAGATTGCTTTCGAGGCCAACCTTGAATAAAAGGACAATGATGCCGAGGTAAGCCAGAAACTCATAAATTCTTATAATTTCCTCTGTCAGGAACGGCATGTAAAGATCGATGACTTTCAACAGAAAACCGAGCATAATGAAGCCGAATATCGGCGATACCCGTAATTTCTCTAAACCATATTTGAAAACAGTAGCACATACGACAGTGATACCTACCAGAAGGACTTCATATACAATGATGTCAAATCCCTTTATCATAATTCCTATCAATCCTGTTTTCTTCTTCTATCTCATTTCTCTCTCTCGATACCCAGTACCATGCATTAAAACAACCGAGCAAGATGCCTATAAACAGAAGCATAAGCGTCCATGAGAATCGGCTGGGCCATCGGGTGTCAATCCATATCCCAACGATTATTCCGAGCAATGTTGGGATTGCAACCGACCATCCTACAATCCCGAACATGCCCAAACCGAACCATACACTCTGACGATCTCCTATACGTCTTGCTTTCAGTTTCCTTCTTTCTCTTTTCCCAACCTCTTTTTCGAATTCCCTGCTGTTGTTATTTCTGCCATACATTTCATTCATGAGCATCTTCCCCGAGTTCAATGAAACGTCGTACAAATCCGGCCTCAAGCCTCGCGACTGCTGAGCGGGCTGCCCTCTGAATATCATCGAGAGAGAGAAACTGCCGCTGGACTTGTTCGCGCAGTTTCCCAAGATTTGTTCCTTTCACTGCGTTCCTTGTTGAAACAAGAACATCAAGACCACGCTTTACAAGTACCCCATCGTTTACCGCAACAAATACTTCGCTGTCTTCTTTTTGATACAAAAAGATACCTGGAACAAGTGCAGCTACGAAATCTATATGCCTTGGCTCAATGCAAAACGAGCCGTTTTCTGCTTCAGCAATAACCTTATCCACATCCTGATCTATGAGAACCTCTGTCGGGAGAAATATCCTAAGCCTCATTCTTTTTCGTAACCCTCCGTTTTTTTTATTTCTCTTTTCCTCTTTCTATTCTTCTCCCGTGCCCCGCTCTTCTCCCTGTTTCTTTTCCGCCTCATCGATCCCCCCGATCATATAGAGCGACTTCTCAGGATAGTCGTTGAATTCGTCATTCAGAATACGTTCACAACCGTCGAGCGCTTCTTCAAGCGGTACTGTTTTCCCTGCAATACCAGTAAACTGCTCTGTGGTAAAGAATGGTTGGGTGAGAAAGCGTTCCATACGGCGTGCCCTGTTCACTATCTTCCTGTCTTCTTGTGAGAGTTCTTCAAGCCCAAGCATGGCGATGATGTCCTTGAGTTCATCATAGTTCGCAAGAGTCTTTCTTATTTCCTGTGCTATCTGATAATGTCTTCTGCTCACAATATGCGGCATAAGCATTTTCGAACCTGAGCGAAGAGGATCAACAGCCGGATACAGGCCTTCACTTGCTTTTTTACGGGAGAGTACCACTGAAGCCGAAAGATGGGTGAATGTGTGCACAGCCGACGGATCGGTAAAGTCATCGGCAGGAACATAGACAGCCTGGACTGATGTTATTGCAGCATATTTAGTATTACAAATTCTCTCCTCCAGCTCTGAGAGTTCTGTAGCAAGTGTTGGTTGATACCCGACACGAGAGGGCAATTGCCCCATGAGCCCCGATACCTCAGCCCCCGCCTGTATGAACCGGAATATATTATCGATAAGAAGGAGCACATCCTTTTGCTCTATATCCCGGAAATATTCCGCCATGGAGAGCGCAGCATGACCGACACGGAAGCGTGCTCCGGGTGGTTCATTCATCTGTCCGAACACCATGACGGTATTTTCGAGTACCCCGGCATCTTGAATTGCCCGATATAGTTCCTCTGCTTCACGGCACCGCTCGCCTATTCCGCAGAAAAGACTCACGCCTTCATATAGCCCGATCATGTTATGAATGATTTCGGTAATCAGCACGGTTTTTCCTACGCCCGCACCACCAAACAGGCCAGCTTTGCCGCCCTTTTCCAGAGGAGCAAGCACATCAATAACCTTTATGCCGGTGGCAAAAATATCCGATGTCGTCGCTCTCTTTTGAAGCGGCACCGGTGCCTGATGCAGAGGATATAATTGTATATTTTCTAATTTCTTTTCATTGTCAATTGTATGGCCAAAGACATTGAACATCCTTCCCAGTATGGCTTTTCCGATCGGTACCCTGAGGGGATGTCCGGTATCTTTCACGGTCGAACCACGCGACAGTCCTTGTGTTGGTGTCAGGGCGACGCCGCGTACACTATGAGAATTCATATGGGTCATTACTTCAACAATTATGGAGTCTTTCTCTCCCGTTCTCAATTCAGTGTAAATCGATGGCAGAATATCGGGGAAATGCGCATCCACTATACTCCCGCGCACTGAGATAACAGTTCCTGTGTTATTACTCATTTTCTTGAACCTGTTCTCCTGATTTAATCAGGTATTTTTTTCTTGCCGGTCCAGTGCTGGAAAGTTTTAATCAGCTCTTCCAAATCTTTTGTAATCAATGCTCCGTGCGACTCTGCCAGCGCTTTATACATCCTGATTGTTGCCTCTGCAAGTTTATCCTGGGCGCGAAGTATAAAAACTGGCTCGTCCTCGCCAATTTTTGGTATATTCACTTTCCCATACTTCCCTGATAGTGCCATATTTTCTCCTTTCTTTATTGTTTAACCTTTCTATGATGTTCATCAAAATATATGCCAACATTCCACTAAAAATGCTTTTAAAAATAAAAACTTGAAAAGAGAGTCTACATGCCAAGGGTGCAACAAATTCGTCAGTAATACGTTCGCATAACAGGATAAATCGAGATAATGCATATATTCATATCCTATGAACTATCTGGATAACATGCAAAATATGTTTCACCCTGGCATATTTATCTTTTACATGAATACTTTGGAGGCAGAATATATTGATAAAAAAATGTAAGGAGTAATAAAAGGAGATTTTTAAACGTCTTCTACAGAAGATAAAAATAAAATCACGGGCTACTTATCCTCTATTCCATGTTTTGTTTATTTCTCAATCTTCTGTTCAAGGCCTGACGAGAGATACCAAGCATGGAGGCAGCAATCCCCTGATTGCCTTCAGACATTTTCAACGCTGTAGAGATCAGGTAGTTCTCCATTTCCTTCAGCGTCGGAAAATGTCCCATCATGTTTAAAATAGAACTTTCTTCGTCGGTATCCAATTTCTCGATGGCCTTCGGCGAGAGTGCATCATTTTTTATTGCATCCATAAAACTCTGCATAGATAATGTGCCTGACTGATGGCAGGCTATCGCATCCTTTACCATTGCCTGCAGTTCTCTTATATTCCCCGGGAAACGGTATGTGGAGAGGAGGGTCAGAAGTTCAGAGGGTATTCTCGGAACTTTTTTGCCCAGATTCTCGGAAGTCTGCTTAATAAAGAAATTCAGCAAAAGGGGGATATCTTCAAGTCTTTCACGCAGCGGGGGAATGTGGATATGGTGTGTTTTTAGGCGGTAGTAGAGATCGGTACGGAATTTCCCCTTGAGGATCAGGGTGTCGATGTCCTGATTTGTCGCGACAACAATTCGTGCATTACTCTTGAGGGGTTTGTCAGAACCTAGGTGAAAATACTCTCCTTCCTGAAGGAGTCTTAGGAGCTTCGTCTGGGACATATGACTCATGTCTCCGATTTCGTCAAGAAAAAGAGTGCCGTCAGCAGCCTGGGTGATCATACCCTGTCGTTCATAATCTGCACCTGTATATGCTCCTTTCCTGTGACCAAAGAGAGTGTCCGAAAATATGGTATCATCCAGCCCCGCTATATTAACCGCTACGAATTTACCCGGCACCTCGCTGATTTCATGTATGGCTCGTGCGATCAATTCTTTGCCGGCTCCTGTTTCGCCGGTGATCAATATTGGCTCATTTGTCTGGGCGATAGCCTCAACATACTGGAAAATTTTAAACATTTTCCTGCTTCTGGTGATAATTGGCGAAAAGACCTTTCGATTTTTTATCTCCCCGGATATGATAGTATCTTTGAGAGTGCTTATTTCCTTCTGCAAGTTGCTGAATTCAATAGCTCTTTTGACTACTGAGAGAAAGCGGTCGATATCAATATTCTTTCTGAGATAGTCAAATGTTCCCAATTTCATACATGCAACTGCTGCCTCTATTTCATCAACTTCGGTGAAAACGATCAGCGGAATCTGCGGAAATTTATATCTTATAGTCCTTACAAGTTCAAGACCGGTACTCTCGGCTGCCGTGAAATCCATGACAAGTATGGAAATAATTCTATTGTAAAGAAGAGATATCACATGCTTATCATTTTCAATGATGATAATATCCGTCAGATCAGCTTCAGCAAGCCTGGATCTGAGGTCATCCAAAATATCTTTGTCTCGGTCAAAAATTACTATTGGGAACTCATTCATGATAATTCCTCTATAGAAATGAAACCATGAACATTACATTTGCCAAACAATATCGAGGTCACTTGCATTTTTTATCATATTCTTCGTTTATAATTATAATTTTTTTTAAAAACAATTTGACAGAATATTATTTCAGGCAGATTATATACAAGGCAGGATTGTAGCAAATGATCTGAACAAAAAAGAAATGTGTATAGAACCTCAACCAAGGAAAAGACCTCTTTTTTTGCCATTGCGTAGATCACAACCGCCCTTTCGTGGTATCAATGAGAAGGTCCGATGGGTCTTGAAGGGGACCGAGCGGATTTATAGTATCTCTTGTTTCGTCAACCATAGGCTTGCCTCCCAAAAGTTTGTAAATAACCTTGTTATCCACAATAACGATCAGTGCCTCGAATTGCCAGCCACTCTCCTGCGTCTTCCTTTTAAAATTCAAGAGATCGAGCATGACACTGCCGTGCCTTTCCCTCGAAATGTTCTTCACATTAATTTTTTCGAACGCAGCCCGTGCTTCTTCGAAGCTTGACCAATGTGTCTTTGTCTTCTCCTTTACACTTGGCAGCATCGATCCGCAAGCCATCAAGATAGTATTAAAAGCGACAATCAATAAAATAACTAAAAGGTGTTTTATTATCCTTGAATTTATTTTATCAACTAATGGCATGGATTCTCCTCAATACTTTACCCTTCAGCCTACTTATAGATTGTAGTATAACGAAGATAGGAAAGGTAGGAAGATATATTCAGCCTGGGTCATTGAACCCTGATTAGTGTTTTGTCTCCTGCCTACTTTGGCCATAATTACCGACGAGTTTTCCTTTTTGGGTCACGAAAAAGCAAAATTAACAGGGCCACGACAAAGCGGTGCCAGAAGAATGCCATAACTTATTGACTTTCTATGCGTTATTGGTAAGTTCAAATGAGCTCAAACCCTATTCCGGCCTTGATAAAATCAATAAAAAAGTTTTAAAAAATACTGGAAATGCCGGGAACACTTTTAAAATGACAGTTTGCCAGCGCTTTCTTTCTGTATTAGATCTCGATATATTTACTTCACGTTTTCTTCACGTTCAGGTGAGAAGATACATGCAGAATCGCTGTAAGTCCTTGATTTTATTGGCGGTCCCAACGGGATTCGAACCCGTGTTTTAGCCTTGAGAGGGCCACGTCCTAGGCCTCTAGACGATGGGACCGTAATCAGATATCAGAAAGTGATTTCAGAAATCAGAAACAAACACTAGTTACTGCTCAATCCATAAAGCATTTTCGCTATTTCATCACACTTTCTGTATAGACTACTGAAAATATGATCGTTTATATGCTGCCTGCTTTTTATAATATGGAGCAGACTGACGGTCTCATAAAAGGATCCCTTGGCTACGTTGAAATAGTATTTCCGTTCTTTCGAGCTTTCTCTTCCGGTAGCCTCAGCGATGTTCGCCGATATCGACAAACAACTCCTTCTTATCTGATCGCTGACAGATGACTGGTAGCTGTTTGGTATCGCATCAGCAATTTCAGCAATTTCTTCAAAAAGTTCTATACTTTGCTGCCAGGCGATCAGTCTTTCGAACTTAAACACGTAACTTTGCTCTTTTTTTAATCTGATATCTCTATCTGATATCTCTATCTGATATCTCTATCTGGTTTTTTGGCTGGGGAGAGAGGATTCGAACCCCTGTAAGCAGATCCAGAGTCTGCCGTCCTGCCACTGGACGACTCCCCAGTTCTCAAGACATATAAAATACCATAAACCACTATGTGCCTTCAATGAGAGAGCTTTCCGGTTCATCCATGAGGAGACACTTCATATCTTCCGTTCGAGCAGGGAAGCCAGTTTCCCGAGATGCTGCTTCTCCTCGTCCACAAGAGTGGCAAACACTTTTCTGGATTTTTCATCCTCGAACCTTCGTGTCATCTTGATATACAGATCATAGGCATTCGCCTCAAGCGAAATCGATAACTCGAGTATCCTCTCCAGAGGTTTATCCTGAATCCAGCGAAGCGCCTGGCTGATTCGCATCCCCCCCTCCATAATGTCTCCCGCCTCACCGGAAGCGGCAATTGATCCGGGGATATCTGCAACCGTCTCTTCGCCTGCAATCTCCCTCATCAGGTCCATGAGTGTAGCCTTATGTTGTTCTTCAGCAATGCTCAGCCCGCTGAAGACCGCCTTTCCTTCCCCGTCTCCGACCACTTCTGTAAGTTCTGCATAAAATCTCCGGGAGCCCTCTTCAAGAACCCATGCCAGCCCGATCAGTTCTTCCGTTCCCGCGGTATCCGGGAAGAAGGCCATTCCGGACTCCGGAGGCCCCTCAGCCGTAAGACCCTCCCATGCACGAATTCCTCCCTCCATGGTGTAGACTTCGGCAACCTCCTCGTCTTTCAGCGTCGACGCAGCTGCCCGGCTGCGGACACCTGCAGCTCAATAGGTAATCGCTGGCTTGGAAGGATCAATCTCCCGAATGCGTTCGCGGAGTTCCCCGAGAGGAATGAGCTGCGCACCCGGGATATGTTTTTCCTCATATTCTCCCGGCTGCCGCACATCAATGAGCGTATATTCTCCGGGTGTTCTTTTTTTCAGGAACTCCCTGACCTCATCTGCAGTCATTCCGGAAACGGGTTCAAAGTAGCTCAGCAATCCCACAGAAATCCCGCATCACCGCTCATCCGGTTCTCCTGAAACCTGATATTTCCGCATAAACTTCCTGTCAATGAAGTTCTTAAGCCACAAGGCAGCCCTTCCCTCTGATACAAGAGAGCGCCTCCAGAGCAACCCTCTTCCATTGCCGAGGTTGAAAATAAGCATATAGTGCCTCCGGGGTTGGTATCTCATCAGATTTCCTCCTCCGAGCATCACCTGAAGGTTATGGTGGAGTATGCTGCTTTCTCGTACGGCATGCACTCCCACCTTCGGAAGAGGATTGTCCCTGAAACTGATACAGTCACCGCCGCCGAATATTTCGGCACGGGAAACGCTCTGGAGATACTCGTTTACCAGGAGTCCGCCGTCACTGCCCGTATCAAGTGCTGACTCGCGAAACAGGTCCGGAGGCTTAACCCCTGTGGCAAGAAAAGCAATATCAAAGACACAGGTGGCTCCGCTGCTCAGGAAAGCTCTTCCTTCTCCAAGAGACTGGAGATAAACATTCTCGATGACTGTAATCCCCCGTTCCCTGAGTGATTCCAATGCTTTCGTCCGCGCCTTTCCCGGGAAACCCTCGAGTATCATTCCCCCGCAGATGAGAGTGATCTTTCCTCCGGACTTAGTATCCCGAAGGAGCTTCCAGACATTTCCTGATATCTCAAGTCCGGCCGGTCCGCCGCCTATCACGAGGATGTGGATATCCCTGTCCTTCCAGAACTCCAGGATAAATCTTCTTGCCTGCAGGAGGTTCTCAACGGGTTTCACGGAGACAATATTTCCTCCATTCAGAACGATATCATCCTTCCGGATCTCGCTTCCGATATTAAAAGAGACCACATCGTAGTGAAGCCGACCTCCGGACTTCAGCACGAGGGTCCTTTCCGCAGGGACAATTCCGGCGACCGTATCTTCCAGGAAAACTGCGCCACGGTCTTCCGCCATTTTTCTGATATGGAACCGTGTCTCTGCCGGTTCATAGAGGCCTGACAACATACCGGGACCCATACCGGAATAATAAAGATAGGATGAGGGGCTGATCAGGGATACCCTGTGTCCGCTGTCAATATACTCCTTCAGGTTCATGATGACAGTGAGATGGGCATGCCCTCCGCCCGCAAGGACGAGGTGCTTTTTCATTCCCGTCCTTTATACCCGGGACATCCCTCGAAGCCTCTGCATCCTGCTCTTCTCAACCGGCATGCGGCATTCGAACAGATGTTAGGAACCCTATCCGGAGGGGATTCATGCGCCCTCCTTTCTTGTACTTTCCGTCTCTTTGTCCGGGGTCCTTTTTTCATAATGCACCAATTGCATCCCTGTCATCAGCTACGGTAATCTTATCATTATTCTCTCTCTCTTAGAAAGGATATCGCAGGAAATCATGCCAATATGTTTATTGACAATCAACCTGAAAAATAAGTATCATTTTAATGATAGACTAAAGAAATACAAGGAAAATAGCATGTTTGAGAAGTTTACCGAGCGCGGAAGAAAAGTAATAATTTATGCAAAAGAGGAAGCAGAGAAACGCCAGAACGATTATCTTGGCACAGAGCATCTCCTCCTCGCGGTTCTGAAAGAAGAAGACGGCCTTCCGCTCGCTATCCTGAAGAGGATGGGCATTACCCCGGACGAAGTCCGGATGGAGATCGAAAGAAACCTGCCTCAGGGGACAAACCTGATGACCTTTGGCGATATCCCGTTCACTCCCCGGGCAAAGAAAGTCCTCGAACTGGCGGTCGAGGAAGCACGGTTGCTCGGTCACAACTATATCGGCAGTGAACATATCTTTCTCGGCCTCGTCCGGGAAGAGGAAGGGATCGGAGGGAAAATACTCCGGAGTTTCGGCGCTAATCTCCTGGGAGCCCGCCAGCTTACGATAAACTTTTCGATCAGGGCGCATACCCAGACAAAGGACAAGAGGAGTACGACACCTGCCCTTGACGAGTTCGGCAGGGATCTGACGATCCTCGCGAAAGAAGGGAAGCTCGATCCCGTAATCTGCAGGGAAGACGAGATCGAACGGCTGATCCAGATTCTCGGCAGGAGGATCAAAAACAATCCGGTCATTATCGGCGAGCCCGGTGTCGGCAAGACTGCCATCGTTGAAGGCCTTGCGCAGAACATCACCGCAGGGAACATCCCCGAGAGCCTCCTCGGCAAACGCATTATCTCACTCGACCTGGGAGCACTGATTGCAGGCACAAAATACAGAGGTCAGTTCGAAGAGCGGCTCAAGATCGTGATGAAGGAAATCGTTCAGTCCGATAATATTATCCTTTTTATCGATGAGCTCCACACGCTAATCGGCGCGGGTGCTGCAGAAGGATCAGTCGATGCATCGAGCATGCTGAAGCCGGCGCTTTCCCGCGGAGAAATCCAGTGCATCGGCGCAACTACACCGGATGAATACCGGAAACACATTGAAAAAGACGGAGCGCTTGAACGGAGGTTCCAGCCCGTATCCGTCCAGCCGCCGAATATCGAGAATACCGTTACCATATTGCACGGACTGAAGAGCAGGTATGAATCCTTCCACAAGGTAAGAATAGACGAAGAGGCGATAGAGATCGCTGCCCGGCTTTCGGACAGATACATTTCCGACAGATATCTGCCGGACAAGGCAATCGATGTCATCGACGAGACCGGCTCCCGCATTAAACTGAAGCGGTATAAACCTCCGCGGGAGCTCAAGGAGATCGAGACCGATATCAGAAGATTTTCCAAGGAGAAGAACCTCTACATCAAGCTCCATGACCTTGAGAAGGCTTCGTCTCTGCGCATGGAAGAAGAACGGCTGAAACGTCTTCATGAACAGATCCACACCCAGTGGATCGAAAATCTGAACAAGGAAGTCCCGGTCGTGAGTGCTGAAGACATCGAATATACGGTATCGAAGATGACCGGTATCCCTCTCTCAAAGATCGAGGAAAAAGAGACTGAGAAGCTTATTCTGATGGAGCAAAACCTCCACAAGAGAATCGTGGGGCAGGATGAAGCTATCAAGGCTGTTTCACGGGCGATCAGAAGGTCACGGGCCGGTCTGAAATCGAACAAGAAACCGATCGGTTCCTTCTTCTTCCTCGGACCTACAGGTGTCGGGAAGACCGAACTTGCGCGTGCCCTCGCATGGTTCCTTTTTAATGACGACACTTCCCTGATAAAGGTGGATATGTCGGAGTATATGGAACGGTTCAATGTGTCACGACTGACAGGCGCCCCTCCGGGATACGTCGGATATGAAGAAGGCGGACAGTTGACAGAAAAAATCCGGAAGAAACCGTATTCCGTCGTCCTCTTTGACGAGATTGAGAAAGCACATCCGGATGTCTTCAACATCCTGCTCCAGGTACTCGACGAAGGAGTGCTCACTGACAATTTTGGAAGGAAGGTAGACTTCAGGAACACCGTCATCATCATGACATCGAACCTCGGGGCCCGCATGATCGAGAAAGCTACGCCAATGGGATTTCAGCGCAATGTCTCCGGAATCATGTATGAAAAGATAAAGGACAGCGTGCTGAATGAACTCAAGAAGACCTTCAACCCTGAATTCCTGAACCGTGTAGATGAGACAGTCGTATTCCATCCGCTCGAAAAAGACCACCTGCTTTCGATTATCGACCTGCTCGTGGAAGAGACAAACCGTATGCTCCTTGACAGGGAACTGGTCCTTGAGATATCGACTGAGGTAAAGGAATGGATTCTCAAGAACTATTATCAGCCGGCATACGGTGCGCGTCCCATGAGGAGAGCTGTCCAGAAGGTCATCGAAGACCCGCTTTCCGAAGAAATCCTCAAGGGAAGGTTCAAAGCCGTTCACAAGATAAGCGTTGTGCTCGAAGGCAACAGACTTGAATTTATCGAAGCCGAAGAGGCTGTCTCAGTAGTCTGATATTCCCGTTCTTTCGTTCGAAAAGGTATCGGTCACGGTGAAGAATAAATCAATACTGCTCAGTGCCATCCTCATTGTCGCGCTTGCCGTTCTTTTTATTGCCACACGGTCAGACCACGGTATTCCCGAAATGGTATCCATCGGGGAAACGGTTCCGGATTTCGAATTGATCGATAAGGAGAACAGGGCGCTGAAACTCTCGGATCTGAAAGGTTCTATCGTGCTTATCAACTTCTGGGCGACGTGGTGCGAGTCATGTATTGAAGAGTTGCCATCCCTTGAGAACCTCAGCAAAAACCTTTCCGGTGATACATCGTTCAGAATAGTAACCGTGCTCTTCAAGGATAATTTGTCCAGGGCGACTGCTTTTCTGCACAGCAATCATTATACTCTTCCCGTGTATGCCAATCCCGATGGGTCTGCAGCCAGAAATTTCGGGCTCACCGGAGTCCCTGAAACGTATCTTATCGACAAGAAAGGGATCCTGAGAGAGAAGGTGATAGGCCCTGCTGACTGGGATTCTCCCCGCACCGTGCAAACAATACAGGCGTTCATGAATGAGCCCGGGTAGGAACCGATTCAGGCATGGGACACTGCACCCTCCTGAACCTGCCCTCCTTTTTATCGGAACACTCTATTCCCGCCCTGAGATATTCGACCGTGCGGCAACGATCCTCAGGTCCCGATTCGGGGGTACCCTTTTCACGAGCTCTCCGGCGCCGTGGGATTATTCTCCGTATTACAGGAACGAACTCGGCCACCCGATATTCAGACAGTTCATTTTCTTCAGGGAGACTATTGATCCGGGGACCCTCGCAGACATAAAACTGGATACCATACACATCGAAGAAGAGTTTTCAACCGCCGGGCAGAGAAGCATCAATCTTGATCCGGGATATCTCTGCCTCTCAAAAGTCGTTCTGGCCTCGACGAAAAATTATTCCCACCGGATTTATCTCGGAAAGGGTATCTACGCTGAGGTGACACTTTTTTACCGCAGGAATACCTACCATCCCCACTTGTTCACCTACCGGGACTATCAGGACAATGCCTCTCTTGAATTATTCCTCAGGATGCGGAAACATCTGGAGAAAAAATAACGCCTCTTCCCTACACGACCACAAGATTATCCCTGTGGATCACTTCGTCTGAGTATTTGTATCCGAGAACTTTTTCGATCTCGGTCGTCTTCTTCCCCCTGATCTTCTCCAGTTCCGAGGACGAGTAATTGGTCAGTCCTTTGGCAATCCGCAGTCCCCTTGCATCAATGCAGGAGACTGAGTCTCCGATATCGAAATGCCCTTCAACCGAACAGATGCCTGAGGGAAGCAGACTTTTGCCCCCCTCGACAAGCGCCTTCACTGCGCCGTCATCGATGGTGATAGTCCCTTTCGACCGGCTTCCGTAGGCTATCCATCCCTTCCGGGAAGAGAGTTTCTCCTGTTTCGGTTTGAAAAGAGTACCGGCAGGCTTCCCTTCTGTAACAGACAGGAGGACACCGCTCTTTCTGCCACTCATAATATGCACGATAATCCCGTAGTTCAACGCTCTCTTTGCAGCAAGGAGTTTTGAATACATGCCCCCCGTACCGACAATACTGCCTGCGCCTCCGGCTTTCCTTTCGAGTTCCGGTGTTATCTCCTCGACATATTCAATGATCCTGGCATCCGGGCTCTGTCTCGGGTCTGCAGTATATAATCCGTCCACATCTGAAAGGATCACCAGTTGCTCGGCCTCGATGAGACCAGCGACCAGTGAGGCGAGGTAATCATTGTCCCCGAATTTTATCTCATCGGTAGCAACCGTATCGTTCTCGTTAATCACTGCGGTAATCTTATAGGAAAGCAGGGTAAGGAGTGTGTTTTTTGCATTGATATAACGCTTTCTGTCTGAAAGGTCGTTGCGGGTCAGGAGCACCTGTGCCACTTTCATGCCGTACTCACTGAAACTCTTCTCATAGGCCCGCATGAGGCTGCTCTGGCCGACCGCAGCTGCAGCCTGCTTAACCCTGATATCCTTCGGCTTATTCTTCAACCCGAGTTTCCTCATGCCTGCAGCAATGGCGCCGGAGGACACAAGCACCGCCTCGTACCCTCTCTGGTTGAGCAGATGGATATCATGCGCAAGGGAAGATATTCGGGTCGTGTCAATACCTTCCCCTTCATGTGCAAGGATATTGCTGCCGATCTTTACAACCAGCCTCTTCATGGTAAACCACCCCTGTCCGGCTCTGTTGTGTAATCACTGATTATACCAGAACAGCGGGAAGTGTGGTCTATTGAATTATGTCGGGCTGATACCAAGCTCAAAGACCCGCAGTCGTCAATTTCTTCTTGGTAAAACCGTTATGAATAATCCGCGTTAAAGCACTTTCAAAGCCGCTGCAGCAACCTGCGCGTCGAACTGGATATTGGCGTGCCGTTGCAGTTCTTCAAACGCATACTCCCGTCCCGGCGCCTCGCGGTAAGGTCTGTCTGCAGTCATTGAATCGAAGGAATCTGCCACATGGAGTATTTTTGAGAGAAGAGGGATTTGGTCGCCCCTGAGCCCGTCCGGATAACCGCTTCCGTCTATTTTTTCGTTGTGATGTCTGATGACAGGGATCACGTCATTCAATTGTCTTACACTCCTCAGTATCCCGACGGTCTGAACAGGAATTTTCCTGATCAGCTCCAATTCATCCGGCAAAAGTTTCTCCTGTTTATTCAGAATATGGCTGCATTCCGATATCTTCCCGATATCATGGAGAAGCGAGGCCAGCCGGAGCTGCTTCATCTCTTCATTCCTGACTCCGATCTCTTTTCCGATTTTTGCGGCATACGATGCAACGCGGGTAGAATGACCTTTCAGCCAGGGGTTTTTTGATTCAAGAGTTCTTACCATAGTACGGACAAAGTCCAAAAACATCACTTCGAGTTCGGCATACGACTGGCACATCTCATCGATTATTTCGTGGAGAGCGTTTTTATCCTTCTCAGCTTTCTCTGCAATATACCTGAACCGCATTTCATTCTCACGGACAGTTTGAAACGCCTGTTTTCTCCGGGTAATGTCTGTCACCGCGCCCCGGAAATACTGAAAATTCCCCTCCCGGTCATAGACAGCGCGAATATTTTCAGAGACCCATATGATACTCCTGTCTTTCCGGAAAACCCGGCTTTCGATACCTGAAACCATTCTTTGCTCCAAAACCAGGCGGCTTATCCTTGCATGATGTTCCGGATTTCCGTACAGACACGACCCGACGTCAGGAATATTCCGCATGAGATCACCCGATGACTCATATCCTAAAATCTCTGCAAGCGCGGTATTCGCTGCAATATACCTTCCTTCTGCGTCCGTGAGATAAATTCCCTCAACTGCGTTTTCAAAAATCGTCCGGCACAGGGCATATGATTTTCGCATCCGGTTCACTTCCACACCCTTCGCTATTCTGGACAGGAGAAACTCGAATTTAAAGGGCTTTTCAAGAGTGTCGAATGCCCCGTTCCGCATTGCTTTGACTGACTGGGACCCGTTCTGTCCGGTAATAATGATCCCGGTAATGTGTGGGTCGAATTTGGCGGCCTCCCTGAGAATGGCAACCCCCTCCATATCCGGCAACTCAGCTTCTGCAAGCAATACATCAAAATTTTTTGCTTTCACTGCGTCAAGGGTATCGTCCCATGAGTGATATCCCTGGGATGAGTATTCAGTTTTTGCAAGCATCTGACAGAGCGAGCTGACAAATTCGTTGTGAGTACTGAACACCAGCACTTTTCCTGCACAGCCTTTTTCCATAAACACAACCCCCCAAAATAAATTTTCTCTCCTTAAGATAACAGATCGGGGACACTGAAAAAAATTAGGGAAAATATGGTCTTTTTGTAGTATTTTCTTTGCGTTCTTTGTAGTAATTTTACTACGGGATTCGGAAGAATACGGGGGGAAGGAATACGTATTTTATTCTACCAGACCCTCAGTGAGAACAAACCTGACCATCTCCGCAATTGAACCCATCTTCAGTTTTACCAGGATGCGGTTTTTATAGGTGCTCACCGTCTGGATACTCAGGGATAATTCGTAGGCAATATCTTTGATAGACTTTCCCTTCGCAAACATGCACATGATCTGGTACTCCCGGTCAGAGAGAACCTCATGGGCAGGCTTTTCAGAATACCCTTCTATTTCACACACCAGCTTTTCGGCAAGCGAAGAACTCACGAATTTCCCTCCCCGCGAAATTTTCCGGATTGCTGCAATCAGTTCATCAGGGGCGCTCTCCTTGGTGAGGTAGCCTGCCGCACCGGCCCGGAGAGCGCGAATCGCATACTGCTCTTCCGGATGGACGCTCAGCATGAGCACAGGCATTTTCGGCCGCTTCCGTTTTAATTGCCTGAGGACCTCCATGCCACTTTTGCCGGGCATTGAGATATCGAGGAGAACAACATCAAAACCGTTTTCGGTTATCTTGTCAAGCGCTTCAGTTCCGCTGCTGGCCTCTGCAACAACAAACATATCTGAAGTCTCTGATATAATCTGTTTCAGTCCTCTCCTGACAACTGCATGGTCATCCGCAATAAATACGCGTATCATTGAATGCATATACCTTGTTTTTCAGAGTATCCTGCATCTGTATTCATCAACAAGAACTAGTATAATCAAATATAGCAATTGCTTCAAGTAGCGTCTTCTTTGCTCCCTTACTGTCTGTCTTATGGATGAAAATTATCGCATTTTTCATGCCACATTACACCACTGTCTGGGCCTCTCTGCATCAGCAAAAACGGCAAAAAAGAGCATGCCAGCAGGAAGAAAAAACAGGAAGGAGGAAAGAAACAGTGCAAAACAATGCGCATTCGCTTTCAATTTGCATTTTTACGAGTATTTTTGTTATATTTTAAGGCAGATTTATGGAAGACAGGGAAATAAAATCTGTTCTTGAGGCATTGCTTTTTCTTTCCGGCGACGTTGTCTCAACCTCTGCGATAAAGGAGGTGGTTGAGCTTTCGGAGTCTGACATTATCAGGCATATGGAAGAGCTGATGTCTGGATACAGGGAGCGGAATACCGGCCTGCTGGTTGTCGAAATAGCAAACGGCTATCAGATGGTGACCAACCCTGCATACGGTGAATGGATCAAGAAGTTCAGAACCACCCACCTCTCATCAAAACTTTCCCTCCCTTCCCTTGAGACACTGGCAATCATTGCCTATAAACAACCGATAATACGGGCTGAAATTGAACAAATCCGGGGGGTCAACTCAGACAGCGCCATCAGGACACTCTATGAAAAAAGGCTCATCAAGATCATGGGGCGGAAAGAAGCACCCGGGAGGCCCTTTCTCTACGGGACAACAAGGGAATTTCTCCAGTATTTCGGACTGAAGGACCTCACCGAACTGCCTACGCTCAAAGAGATGATCCGTGAGGAGGCAGCATGAGATCTCAAAGCATACCGGGGAAAATTACCCTTTCTCTCTTATGCTTCCTCATAACCCTCTGCTTCTCTGCACAATGTCTGGCAGACTTTTCCTACACGATCCAAAAGGGCGATAATCCCTATAATCTTGCAAAAAAATTCAATGTGCGGGTACAGGATATTCTGGAGATCAATACCATCAATCCAAAAAAATTGAGACCCGGCATGAAGATAACCATTCCGTCATCCGATCAGGAATCGCACAGCAATAGATACAAGACACTCCCCTCTGCTGAAAACAGGAACCAATCCGGGGAAGACGGAAATCATACGACCGGAGAGAATCCGGACGCTCTGCAGGAGGAGAATGCAACCCGCTGTCATCTTGTCGAAAAGGGAGACACCCTGCTCGCGATAGCAAGAAGGTACTCGGTATCGGTTTCCGAACTCAGGAAGCTCAATGACCTCGATTCATCGCTCCTGCGAATCGGACAGAAACTTCTCCTCAGACACACCAATCCTGGATCCTATACGGTAAGAAAAGGCGACAACCTGTATAAGATCGCAAAACGATTCGATGTCAGCCTTGAGGAACTGAGAGAAATCAATGACCTTGATTCTGATCTTCTGAGACCCGGCCAACAAATCCTTCTGGAGCATGAACCGGAACCTCAGGCGCCGAAACAGTACGATACTATCCTATCCCGTGAATCAAGCATACACAGCGAAGAGGAAACCGAACCCGAGCTGCAGGAACAGAGCCTCCATGAAAGACTTGTCCTGTTTGCCAAGAAACTCCTGAATATCCCTTACCGGTTTGGCGGCAACAGTATGTTCGGCATTGACTGTTCCGCTTATGTGCAGAAGGTCTATAACCTTATCGGAATTAAGCTTCCACGGTCTGCGCGGGAGCAATTCACGGAGGGAAATCCCGTCGACAGGAGTGAACTGACAATCGGTGACCTCGTATTCTTCAGGACCTATGCTTCATTCCCTTCTCATGTCGGAATCTACCTCGGCAACAATCTCTTCATCCATGCGTCATCCAAGAGCAAGAAAGTCACCATCGACAGCCTTGACACACCGTACTACCTCAAGCGGTATATCGGAGCCAAGAGGCTTATCCAGGACATAACAGAGAACGAACGGCCTTTCCAGCAGGACGGGTAGTCACCCCTCGGAGAGGATTTTCCCCATATCGGACAGGTCGTATCCTCCGAGGGCAGTAACCGTGCTCCTCAATTCCTTGTCTTCTCTTATCAGGGTGATGAGTTTCCGGATCATGTCAGTCTGAAAAAATTTGTCCGGGATCGCGAGGTCATATCGCTCCCTGGCCACCGGAATAAAATCGAGGTTCAGAGCCACAGCAGAGGCAAGGATAGCAAGCCCCGTGTCTGCGACTCCGGTAAGCACTGCGGAGGCCACACCCATATGGGTATATTCCTCCCGCTCGTATCCCCTTACCTCACCCGGACTGATGCCCAGATCTTTCAGATATTTGTCGGTCAGGAGACGGGTACCCGCCCCCGGCTGCCTGTTGACAAAGGTTACATCACTTCTTGTCAGATCAGCAAAGCCGCTTATGTTTTTCGGGTTTCCCCGTAAAACCAGAAGTCCCTGTTCACGATAAACAAGATTGACGAGCACAATCCTGGTATCGGGAAACATCCGTTTTATGAAAGGGACATTGTATTCTCCGGTTTCTTCATCGAGGAGATGGGTTCCCGCCATGTGCGCCTCGCCGCGTTTGAGCGCCATCAACCCGCCCAGAGAACCGACGTGGCCGGATGACAGCGAGAGCGCAGGATGCCTCTTCCTGAGGATGTTCGCAAGGAGATCAAGCGCGTTGTCATGGCTTCCGATACAGACAATCGTGTTCTCGATTTCTCTCGCCGATCTCAATAACTCTATGTCTATCTCGGTCCCGGCTCCGATCCCTTCAGATTGCGCAGGAATCCTGGCGACCCCGTCAGCGCGTACAAGGGACATGAGGACCCCGGCCCCCCGGCTTACCGGGGTTGCAATGAATCTGTCTCCGACCTTTCCCACCTTAACCCGGAGAAACTCCTCATGGCCGAGCGGAGAGGCAACCCGCCGCGACATCCGGACCCTGAGGAATTCAGGTGCGGGCGCCTCAAGTCCCTGGAGTGCATAGATAAGAGGCATTGCGAAAAGTCTGAGTGTAAGAAACGCGGAGACGGGATAACCGGGTATTCCAAGGACCGGCTTTCCCTGCACAATGCCGAGCACTACCGGTTTCCCGGGTTTTATGCTCACCCCGTGGAGTACCACTTCCCCGAGTTCCCGTATCGCCCGTGCGGTATAGTCCTCGGAACCGGCTGAAGCCCCTGCATTCACGACAATGATATCACCGTGGGAATGCGCATCGAGGATTGCTCTCTTGAGCGCGTTGAGGTCGTCAGGAACGATAGGGTATCTCTGATATTCGCCCCCCCATTCATTGACCATTCCTCCCAGCACCCGTGAATTGTATTCTATGATATCTCCTTTTTTGAGTACGGTTCCGGGTTCGACGATCTCTGTCCCGGTGGGAATGACCACTACAGAAGGTCTTCTCCTCACTGCTACCTGCGTATGACCACCTGCCAGGATTGCGCCGATGTCTACAGGCCGCATCTGCTGGTTCTCAGGGAGGATGAGTTCCGTTGCGACGATGTCCTCTCCGATTACGCGTATATGCTGCCAGGGCGTAGCAGGGGCAATGATCTCAATATATTCAGCTGCCCCGCTCCCTGCTGTTTGTTCTTTGCTCTTTGCCGGAATAGTATTCACATCCTCGATCATGATTACTGCGTTGAAGCCGTCGGGGAGAGGATCTCCGGTATCGACATAGAGCGCCTGTTCACCTGTTTTCAGTCGCTTGGGAGAACGCTCGGAAGCACCAAAGGTCTCATCGAACCGCACCGCATAGCCATCCATTGCGGACGAATGATAGAAGGGGGAAGAAAGAACGGCTGTTACTGCCTCGGAAGTGATCCTGCCGAGAGCTTCGGCGACCGGGATCTTCTCCCCCTCAAGGGGACGAAGCATCCCCTCAGCCCTCAGTCTGCCGAACCATGCAGACAGGGCTTCCCCCAGAGGTGTGCTCTCGAGATAAATAGTGCGGGACATTCCCTATTTATGCAGGAGGTTCTTGATCATTGCCTTCAGCTCTTCAAGGTCCGATGATTTCACGATATAGGCCTCTGATGCCCATACAGCGAAATCGTCCCTGTAGTCGTATGCAGTCGACATGATAACCGGTATCTTCGGGTTCTTCTCTTTCATCTGTCTCAGAATATGAATACCGTCCATGTCAGGCAAGAGGATATCGAGGGTTACTATGTCAGGATTCTCCTTCTCAAACATCTCCAGCGCTTCCTTGCCGTTTGAAGCCACTACCACCTCATATCCGTCGTCTTCAAATTCTTCCTTGTAAAGCCGCTGGATATGGTGATCATCATCAACAACCAGTATTTTCATATCACTCGTCCCTCCTTCCGTGCAGCGTTGTTCTGGTCTTCACTATACGGAACAAATATCCTGAATGTCGTTCCGGCGCCCGGCTTGCTGTCTACCGTTATACTCCCCTTATGCTCTTCGACAATCCGGTGGGTGATGGTCAACCCAAGGCCGGTGCCGGATTTTTTCGTTGTAAAGAACGGATCGAATATGAACGGAAAGTCTGTTTCAGAGATCCCTTCCCCTGTATCCGTTATCTCGAATACGCAGGTATTGTCCTTCATGTAGGTTCTGACGGTAATCGTCCCCTGCTCCTGCACCGCATGGATCGCGTTTCTCATGATATTCTGGATTGCTTCACTCATCCTGTTCGGGTCCACATAGAGCACTTCCGCTCTGCCGGATTCCCGCAGAAGATTGATCTGCTTCTCTTCGATATCCGGCTTAACGAGCGCGATCACGTCGTCCATCAGCTTGTTGGGATCAATCAAATCCTTGATGATCCTTGCTTCCTTGACAAAACTCAGGATTTCACTGAGGATCCCTTCGAGTCTGCTCACTTCTTTCTCGATGATATCGGCATAATCCTTGAGGCTGCCGTCAAGTTTCTTCTCCAGTCTCCTGGCAAAACCTCCCAAAGATACCAGCGGATTTCTGATCTCGTGGGCAACCCGCGCCGCGACCTCTCCGAGGGCTGCCATCCGCTCGCTCCTGATAACTCTCTCCCGGAGGGTCTTCAGTTCCGTGATGTCACTGAGAACATTGACCGTACCGATGAAAGCTCCGTTGATATCAAAGATCGGAGAACTCGAGGTAATAAACGTCCCGCCGAGAAACGGGTCCTCGACTTCCTCGACACTGGCCTTTCTTCGGTCTATAGTTTTCTTATGAGGGCATTCGGCCCAGGGTTCATGCATTCCGTGGAGGACTTCATAACACTTCTTTCCGATTATTTCCTCCTGGGTCTTCCCCAGTCTTTTGCATACCGCTTTATTGATATTCCTCACGACATAATCTTCACTCACAAAAACAACCATATCAGATATGGACTCAAAGATATTTTCGAGTTCCTGTTCTGTGAGGATTACCTGTTCAAAAAGCCGGGCATTCTCGATCGCTGACGCCACATGGTTTGAGAACGCAGTCAGAAAACGCATGTCTTCTTCAGTGATTGGCTTCCTGTTGAAATAATTATCCACCCAGAGGACTCCAAGGATCCTGTCCCGCGATATCAACGGCACAACAGCGTAGGCCTGTGTCCCCAGTTTCTCCACGAGAACCCGGTCGGAAAGGGGCTCAGCGCTGATGTCCTGGACATTGAACTGTCTCATCTCCTTCACAGCCCTGGTAAGTACCGTATCCTCGCTGAGGGGTATCTCCATCGCAAGGATTGTTTTGTCGAAGGGAGAATCGTTGGCAGAAGGGCCAACTTCTATATCGTGCATAATGTCCTGGAGTGTCTTTCTTTCGACCAGAAGCCTGTCCCATATATGATAAGCCTCTTCATGGTTCGCAGGACCAACCCCCATCGCTCCTTTCAGCACCTGTCTTTTTTCGTCTACAAGGAAAAGGATCGACCTGTTAAAGCCGAGTCCGTCACCCATGGTAACAGCCGTGAGCACCATCTTGAGGAGTCTTTCAAGCTCCAGAGTTCCCCTCATCGCCGAGCTTATGAAGAAGAGACGGGAGAGTTCCTGATTCCTCCTCACCAGCTCTTTTTCCACCCCTTTTACTTCAGAAATATCCCGTGAGATGCCGCTGATGCCGATCACCTCCCCGGAAGCATTCTTGATAGGGGAAAGGGTAAGGCTGACCGTGATGATCGTACCGTCCTTCTTCTTCCGCAATGTCTCGATCCGCCTGAGCACTTCACCTTTCCTGACCCTCTGGTTGTTTTCCCACTCCGGGTCTATGAGGAATTCCGGAACAAAGGGGAGGAATTTGCCGACCGCCTCTTCCTTGGTAAACCCGTATATCCGTTCAGCGCCCTTATTCCAGGAGACAATAATTCCTTCCAGGTCCGAGGCAACGATAGCATCGGCAGAATGTTCGATAATGCTTTCGAGATATTCCTTGGTCTGGGTGACTTCGTTGAAGAGTCTGAGCATTTCGTCGTGACAGATCATGCGCTCGGTAACATCCTGGACGACTACTACACATTCAACGACTTCCCCATTCCCGCCCCGGACTGGGTAGGCTGAAAGTTCAGCGTAGCATACCTTCCCGTCACACGAAAGTTTTTGGGAGACGATATTTATTTCGCCGGACGCAAAGGTGACTTCAGCGGCGCAGTGGGGACAGATGCAGCTGTGCTCATGGAAGGCCTGCCGGCAGTCGCTCTGGAGAAGTTCAGCATGGGGCATCTGAATCCATTTTTCAATGGCCCTGTTCACGGCAATAATCCGGTAATCCCGGTCAAGCACTACGATTCCGTCGCGGATGTATTCAAACATGACTTCGATGAATTTCTTTCTCTGCGCTGCGTCCATAGTGTTTAGTGCACCCTTGCGCTCATGCTTTTCTTTTTCTCCAGCGCCTGCCTGTAAAGTCCGCAGTACCGCTCAACCGAGTTCCTCCACGAGAAATCCTGTTGCATCCCTTCCGTGATCATCCTGTGCATCTTTCTGCTGTCCGTAAATACGCAGAACGCCCTTTTCAGAGCGTCGAAGAATGCCGACGGAGTATAATCAGTGAAAAGAAACCCCGTTCCGCGCGAAGCAAGCGGCTCAAAATCCCGTATCGTATCAGCCAGTCCTCCCGTTCTCCGTGCAACGGGGATACTGCCGTACCGCAGCGATATAAGTTGTCCGAGTCCGCACGGCTCGTATTGCGAAGGCATAAGGAAAAAATCAGTACCGGCATAGATCCTGTGGGCCAGCGAATCATCAAACCCTATGGTCACTGAAATCCTCTCACTGTATCGCTCCTGGAGCATGAGGAGCCCCTTATGGTACTTTTCATCGCCCTTTCCCAGCACCACCATCTTCGCTCCGGAAGAGAGTATTTCCGGGATCGATTGAAAAACAAGAGACAGCCCCTTCTGACTGGAAAGTCTTCCCACCATGCCGAGGAGCGGTACCCTTGTTAATTCCCGTTTGTCAGTCTTTCCAAAGAGTGAGTACATCAAGTCTTTCTTGCAGACCGATTTGCCCGCAATATTGCCGGAGTGGAAGGCAGCGGGCAGGAACGCATCATTCGATGGGTCCCATTCCCGGTAATCGATCCCGTTGATGACTCCGTAGATGTCGCGTTCCCTTACCCTCAAAAGGCCTTCGAGGCCGAAACCGTGTTCACGTTCAAGGATTTCCTTTGCATACGTTTCACTGACGGTTGTAAGGATATCAGCGGCCAGGATTCCCGCTTTCAGAAAGTTTACCTTCCCGTAGAATTCGATCCCTTCAGGTGCAAACAGACTCCAGCCAAGGTTCGTGAGCGGCATTTCCGACGGGGGGAAAAGTCCCTGATATCCCAGATTATGGATCGAGAGCACGGTTGCGGTATCTCTGAACAACGCGTCTGAACTATAGAGCGTTGTGAGGTAAAGGGGAACAAGCCCTGTCTGCCAGTCATTACAGTGGATGATGTCCGGCCTGAAATTGAGCGCCCTGCATGCCTCGATGATGCCCCGGGAAAAAAAAACAAACCGTGCCGCATTATCTGCGTAATCACCCGAGGAAGTCCCATAGGGTTCTTCCCTGTCGAAGAAATCGTCACAGGCAAGAAAATAGTTTCCCTTATCGTCCCGGAATACCTTTCCTTCCAGAGCCCATCTTCCAACCGGAACCTTTATGGTGATTCCGCTCTCTTCAAGCGAAGGAACCGTCTCACGGATTTTCCGGTAGAGCGGGAGGATGAGACGGGCTTCACAGTTAACCTCCCGCAATTCCCTGCAAAGCGCTCCGGCCACATCCGCAAGCCCTCCCGTCTTTATATAGGGAACCGCCTCCGGAGTCGCGATGAGGATTTTCATATCTTTGCTTCTCTCATAAACTTGGCAGACTCTTCCGGAGGGGTCGGGTTGATATAAAAACCGGACCCCCATTCGAAGCCTGCGATCTTGGTAAGCTTCGGGACAATCTCGATATGCCAGTGGTAATAATCGTTGATTTCGTCGGAAAAGGGTGAAGTATGGAGGACAAAGTTATAGGGAGGAACATCAAGAATCCTGTCTATCTGTTTGAGGACGGTCTGGAGAATATCCGCAAGGAGAGCAAAACTGTTGTCCGGAGGTGAAAATACCGACTCATGTTTTTTCGGCAGTATCCATGTCTCGAACGGCGCCCTGGGGGCAAAGGGCGCAAGCGCTGCATAGCGTTCGTTTTCATAAACCACCCGTATGCGGCTTTCGAGTTCCTGGTTGATCACATCGCAGAATATGCACCGCTCCTTCAGGTCATAGTAACGTTTCGATAAATCGGTTTCTTCCAGGACCAGCTTCGGAACAATCGGCAGCGCAATCAACTGGGTATGAGAATGTTCAAGAGACGCCCCTGCGGCATCCCCCTCGTTCTTGAAGATCAGCACATATTTGATGCGCCGGTCCTTTCTGAGGTCAGCCAGCCGGTGCGAGTAAGCCCAAAGAGCGTCTTCGACAGCCTTCAGGGGCATCGTCGCAAGGGAAAGCATATGATCCGGCGTCTCGACGATTACCTCATGGGCTCCGATGCCGTTCATCTTGTCGAACATCCCGACACCGGTTTTCCTGAGCTCGCCAAAAATCTGGAGCGCAGGGAATTTGTTCGGCATAACCCTGAGCGTCCAGCCGGGTGTATTCGGTTTCGTTTCTTCCTGTCTGAACGCAATGATTTCGCTTGGGGTAGTATATTCATTTCCCGGACAGAAGGGACAGAAACCGCCCCGTTTTCTCTGGGAGGGAGAAACAAAATCCGTAGGCCTTTTCCCCCTTTCTACCGAGATGATCACCCATCTGCCGGATATCGGGTCTCTTCGAAGTTCTGACATATTTCCTCCGCTTCAGCGCATGACCAAAGAGCTTAACGCACAGAGTCGCAAAGGAAAAAACCGGTGTTTCTCTTTCTTTCTCCCCTGATCCCGTACTCAGGACTTTTTGCTCTATGCTCTGAGCTTAATTGCCGCTCAATTTTGGTATTATTATATCACAATGATATATAATCACTCATGAAATCCGCCCTCATCCACCGCCTCGTAAACGGCCCCTTTGAAGACCCTTCGCTGTTCGTCCGCATCGCCCGCGAGAGACGGGCATTCCTGTTCGATATCGGGAGCATCGTCCGGCTCGGCCCCGGAGACCTGCAGAAGGTTACTGATGTTTTCGTAACGCACACGCACATAGACCACTTCATAGGATTCGACACCCTTCTCAGGGCGCTGTTGCGGAGAGAACTCCCCCTGAGGGTATACGGTCCATCGAATATCTCTGACTGTGTGGAAGGGAAACTCCGGGCATACACATGGAACCTTATCCGCGAATACCCTCTCCGCATCGAGGTTCATGCAGTAGCAGGAGAGAAAATTGTCTCGTCGGAATTCTCTGCCGGAAACCGGTTCCGGAGGACCGGGAACGGTACCGGTAAATTTTACGGAATACTCCTGAAAGACCCGATGGTAACGGTCAGAGCGATAGAACTGGATCATGACATCCCCTGCCTCGCATTCTCGGCAGAGGAGCAGTTCCATATGAATGTTAATAAGGTCTCTCTCCGGGAGATGGGACTCCCTGTCGGACCATGGCTTTCAGAATTAAAAACAGCCGTCAGGGAGGATTATCCGGCAGAAACAGAATTCGTGGTTTCCGGCAGGCGGTATACCCTTGATCAGCTGAGGCATATCACCCTGATCACCAGGGGTCAGAAAATCTCGTATGTGACCGATGTATCCCTTGAAGAGGAGAACATCCGGAAAATCATTGACTTCGTGAGTTCATCGGATACCCTCTATTGCGAAGCGTATTTTATGGAGCAGGACAGGGACAGGGCTTTCCAGCGGTTTCACCTCACGGCCCGGGTAGCCGGAAGGATCGCACGGGAGGCAGGGGTAAAGAATCTTGTCCCCATGCATTTTTCGCCGAAATACCGGGGGCAGGAGAAGACCCCGGGAGAAGAGGCCCGGGAAGCTTTTATGGCTTCACGTTCCTGAAGACGAGGACCGCATTCACACCCCCAAACCCGAAAGAATTCGAGACCGCATATTCAGTGATCTTCTCCCGCAATTCTGTCACATAATCCAGATCGCATTCCGGGTCTTGTTCCGTGAGGTTCACTGTAGGCAGGATAACCCCTTCGTTCATGCTCATCAGGGATACTGCGGCTTCAAAGGCTCCCGATGAAGCGAGCATATGACCGGTCATCGATTTCAATGAAGTCACCGGAATTGCATATGCGGCTTTTCCGAATGCGGCTTTCAGCGCGTTTGTCTCTGCTCTGTCGCCTATGGGCGTCGCAGTGCCGTGGGCATTGATGCATCCGATATCTTCAGGCCGCAACCGTGCTTCGGCCATGGCTTTCTGTATCGCTTCCGCCTCTCCTTCCGGAGAAGGGACCGTCTGATGGAACGCGTCTGAGGTATTGCCGTACCCGATGATTTCACCATAGATACGGGCGCCCCTTCTGCGTGCATTGCGGTACTCTTCAAGAACGAGCACACACGCCCCCTCAGAAAGGACAAATCCGTCACGCGTTCTATCGAAAGGCCTGCTCGCGGTTGAATCGTTTCTTCCGGATAAGGCGCCGGCTGCCCCGTATCCCTCGATGCATACGCTGCAGAGGGGCGCTTCAGAACCTCCGCAGACGACGAGGGATTCTACGCCCTGTTTCACCAGCCTGTACGCCTCCCCTATCGCATTGGTTCCCGACGCGCACGCATTTGATATCCCGAGACAGAATCCGTGCAGCCCGAGCTTCTGCGCCACATAGGATGCCGCCATACTGATGGTGGTGGCAGGCATGAGATACGGAGAAACGCTTCGTTTCCGTTTCCCCGGGGCAGCTGTTTTCTCATGACTGAGGATCACAGCCCGCTCCAGGGAACTGATCCCCCCTCTGCTCGACCCGATGACGACTGCTGAACGCTTCAGTTGGTGGCTTGCAGTCCTCCCGGAAAATCCGGCATCTTCTGCAGCCATCATTGCTGCCGCCACTGCATAATGGACAAACGGATCGAGCCGCCGCATCTCTTTCGGGGAAAGAAATCCGCCCGGATCAAACCCCCTGAGTTCGCCGGCAACTTTCCACGGTATCAGAGACACGTCGAACCTTGTGACCGGCGCGATGCCCGATCTGCCTGATCTTGCAGCAATCCATGAACTCCGGAAGGTATTTCCGAGCGGAGTTACTGCGCCGATGCCTGTCACCGCAACACGGTTCATTTCTTAGGTATAATACCACAGCATGGCCCGGAATGCCCTTTTGTTGCGCTTCTATAAGGCATATGGTATTATTAACAAAATTACAAAGCACAAGGAGCACGAGTGGTAGGGGAAACACTCCGGAAAAAGCGTGAAGAGTTAAACCTGGACCTGAGACAAATATCAGATACCCTGAAAATCAAATATGATTACCTGAGGGCCATTGAGGACGGAGCTCATGAACGGCTTCCTGCCGATGTATATGTAAAAGGCTATATCCGGGAATATGCGAGAATTCTCAATCTTGATCCCGAAATCACCCTGAACACCTATGTTCAGGAGTCAGGAAAACCCCAGGCTGCACAGCAGGCGCCTGTACCGGACCTGCATGCACCCCGGAAAAAATTCAGACTTGTCTATATCCTTCTGCCCCTGATCGGACTCCTGGGACTCGTTGTTTTCTTCCTTCAATCCCCTGTTCAGGAGAAACCACCCCTGCCCGGAGAAGTCCGGACTCAGGTCCCTGAACCGGCGGAACAACCCGTGGACCCCCCTGGGGGAAGTACACCGGCAGAAGAAGCGCTTCTGCAGTCAGGCCTCCCGCCGGAGAAAGACGCGTTCCACACGCTTGGAATTCACGCGAATGACACTACCTGGCTCTTTGTAATGATCGACCAGACCGAGACAAGAGAACTGCTTATGCAACCCGGGGAGATACTCCAGCTCAAGGCAAAACAAGGCTTCTCTCTCAAGATAGGGAATGCCGGAGGAGTAAAGCTTGTATTCGACGGAAAGGACATCGGGCGGATTGGAGAAAATGGTGCGGTAGTCAATATAGACCTTCCCTCATCAGGACAATAACAAGCCGGGACATATGTCTTCGCACAAAGAGAAGAGAACCTTTAAACGGTATAAGTATTCATCTCCGCTCAGATTGACCGCAGCAGAACACTCCTGCTCCGCATTAACCACTGATTATTCCCTGAAAGGAATCGGCTTTTTCCTCGAAAAGACCCCTCCGGGCATCCTGGGAGCCCCGATGCACTTTACGATTGATGATCTGAAAATGGACGAAGACGGGCAAATCATATGGACTGAAACTCTGGGTTCCGGGATCAGGGGAGGAATTGAACGGAGAGCCATTTCCGGATTTCTGAAACATTTCCCGCTCGGCGATCTGCTCATGGATTTGTACCGGAGCAGGAAAACCGGCCTCCTCGACATACGGCATGAAAAATCCGTCAAAAGGATTTACCTCTCCCAGGGAGAGGCCGCATACGCGACATCGAACAGGGAAGAAGACCGGTTGTTCGAAATTCTCATCAAGGTCGGCATCATAACACACGATCAGTATTATCAGATCCTCCATATGGCAAAAAAATCTGCGAAAAGTCCCTCTGCGGCAGCCATCGAACTGGGGCATCTCAGCAGGGAAGATCTGCTCTCGGGTATCAGACGCCAGACAGAAGAAATCGCGAAGAGCCTTTTCCTTTGGGAAGACGGGAGATTCGTATTCGTTGAAGGACTCGAACCCCCTGAAAAATCTTCTGACCTCACCCTGAGCACCCCGAACCTCGTTTTCCAGGGAATCAAACAGATCAGGAACAGGGATCTCCTGAGCAACGCGGTATTCACCGGGAGCGACCTCATGGTGCATTCAGCTTCTTCACCAGATCTCCTGCAGGTTGTCAGACTCGACGCTGCAGAAAGGGAAATCCTCTCTTTGATCAATGGCACACGGCGTCTTAAAGAGGTTCTCGCCCTCGCCCCCTGCAATGAAGCCGACACCCTGAGGACTCTCTGTGCGCTGCAATGCACGGGCATGCTGGTGAGCGCTGAAGCAGAGCAGGAACTATCCCGGGAAGAGAACGGTTTTTATGAGAAAGTCAGAGATCTGCACGCACGCCTTGCAGAGATGGACTATTACAGTTTTCTGGGAATCGGGAAGCGGGCTACGCCTGAAATGATCAGGAAGGCTTACTATCAGGCAGTCAAGGAACTGCACCCGGACAGACATCACCATCTCTCTTCCGAAACAGTGAAAAACCAGCTGAACATGATCTTTGCCCATCTTACTGAAGTTTACCGGGTGCTGTCGAATCCTGCGGCGCGGCTTCAGTATGATCAGGGGCTGACGATCAAGCCTTCATCACTCCAGACCAGCAATGAGGAAATGGCAAAAATAAAATTCAGGGAAGGGAAAACCCAATTCAGGAACGGAGCGTATCGACGCGCAAGAGAACTCTTCGAGCAGACCCTGTACCTCGATGCTACCGTTGCCTCGTATTCATATCACCTTGCCCTCACCCTCGAGAAAGAGAACCAGTATACCGAGGCATGCAAGATGCTGAATCAGGCACTGAAAATCGAACCTCTGAATGCCGATTATCTTGCCGAACTTGGTCATGTCTATCTCCACCTCGGGTTCCGTCTCAGGGCAAAATCCACGTTTGATAAGGCGTTGCAGGCAAGCCCCTCCCACAAGAAAGCGCTCGAAGGAATCCGGAAACTCACTGATTAGTTCGGGATTCCTCAACTCTCGTGCTCTCTGAAGAACCTCTCCCGATTCATGGCCTGCGATTTCACTGGAAGAGTTTGTACAAAATATGCAAAGATAGTGGGTTATGATACGGAATACCTTCAGCATCCTGAACGGAATCGGTGAGCGCTTTGAGCGAAGACTCTGGAAAACCGGCATCCTCACCTGGGCGGACTTTCTCAATGCCCGTGACATCGATTTCTGCCCTGTGCAGAAAAAAATCCTTTACGATGAATTCCTCGCCACAGCCCACCGGGAACTCGAAAACGGCAATGCGGAATATTTTGCACGGAATCTCAGGAGGAGGGAACACTGGAGGCTCTTCGATATTTTCAAGGGAGATGCCGTCTGTCTCGATATCGAAACGAACGGACTGATGCCCTCAAGCGGAGGGGTTGTTACGATGGTCGGCCTCTATGACGGGTTTCGCTATACCTGTTTTGTACGGGGAGTAAACCTCGCACCGGAATACCTCAGAGAGGCGTTCTCGGGATATAAATATCTCATCACCTTCTATGGCTCAATCTTTGACATCCCTTTTCTCCTCCGGTCAATGCCGGGGCTGCATTTCGATATTCCCCACTTTGATATCTGCTTCGGGGCGAGAAAAACAGGGTTCAAGGGCGGGCTGAAAAAACTTGAAGCAGCCATTGGGATCAGCCGCGACGAATCGGTCCGGGGCATGAATGGCTACGATGCTGTAAAACTCTGGGAATATGCAAAGCAGGGAAGCAGGGAAGCCCTTGATCTGCTTCAGCGCTATAATAAAGAGGACACGGTAAACCTCTTCACAATAGCCGGGCGCATTTATGGGGAATTGAAGACCCAGACGGGAATAGAGGAATATGCGGCCCGGCATCAGTATACCTAACTCACCCTTCTCTGCCAGAATCAAAGAAGCAGTCCGCCTCCACAAGGAGTTCGGAAGTTCGCTCAGGGAGGATGCAATCCTCAGGAATCTGCTGACCGGGCTGAATAAGTCCGGAGAAGACACCCGGCAGGCAATGGACCGGCTCGGAGTGACCGGGGAATGCGCAGAGTGTGCAGCAAGTGAAGCAGGGACCTGTTGCGGTGAACGGACAGGATTGAAATGTGACCTGCTGCTGCTCCTCATCAACATGCTGCTCAACATCACTCTGCCCGTCATCTACCAGGAGAGGGGCAGCTGTTATTTTCTTACGCCCCGGGGATGTTCGCTCCGTGCAAGGCCTGTCATATGCATCAATTATCTGTGCACACGCCTCAGGAAGAATATTCAAGCGGAAAAACTCATCTCGCTCCAGCAGATTGCAGGAAAGGAAATGGACGCCCTCTTTCTCGTTGAGGAATATCTCAAGAAAACAGGTGTCTTCCGCAATTACCGGAATTCGAGGCCGGCTATATACCTGCCGTCTTCATCAGGCTTCACCCACCGGACTACCCCTGATTGCGACGGCAGATAGAGACTCGTACGGATCGTTATCTCCTGTCCGACGTCAAGCTGCTGGTCAGTGACAAGACTGAACCCTGATTCACTGATATCGCAGATCATGCCTTCGAACGCCTCGTTGGATACAAGATCAAGGATATATTCTATGCTGCAGTGGATATCGGTCCGCTCATGCCTGCTTGAAAAAAAAGACGACATCAAGCCCTCCTCTCCGTCCTGCGTATAGTCTTATTGTACCGCAGGAATTATTTTTTTCAAGTCAGGGGAAGCTTACGGGTCCTTGTGCGCTATGACAGCCCGGGCAGCCTCAGCGTCACTGCTTTTCACCAATATTTTGATCTCGCCCATCTTGCCGACATTGACCGGATAAGGGGTTACCTTGGCTGACCTGAGCGCCACGCTGATCCCCCCGCTCTCCAGCAGGTCTTTTATTATTTCAGCCTCGATCCTGTCGTAGGTGACGAGAACCTCTTCCCACTCACTGCCCATGCTCTGCATCTCACTCCGGAAATATTCTGTGAATCCCGTTTGTATCTGAATTTGATTATACTAAATGCAGATGAAAAAGCGGACCATAAAACTGATCAGGAACCTTGCGAGGAAGGAAATCCCGGTCTCCTCATTGAGAGGAAAAGTCATCCCTTCCAAAAAAAGGAAGCTGCTCGAAAAAGCCCTGAAGAAAAATCAGTCGCAGGAAGAGAACAGCAAAGGGTGAAGCTGCCTGGTGCGAGAGAGGGGAGTTGAACCCCTACGGTGTTACCCACTGGATCCTAAGTCCAGCGCGTCTGCCAGTTCCGCCACTCTCGCATAGTTGATTTTAAAGGATATTTCGGCATACGGTCAAACATGCCCGACCTCTGCTGTCGTAGAATTGTAGTAGTTTCTATCCAGAACCTCTACGCTTGCCCTCAAACTTTCAGGGTAATGATGGGCATGCCTCATAGTCATAGTAATGGTTTTATGACCCAGCAATTCTTTGACCCTGTATAGGTCAACTCCGTTTTGGACAAGACGGGTTGCGAACGTATGCCGGAGATCGTGAAACCGAAAGTCCTGTATGCCTATGGTATTAAAGTATCAAGGCCCTCTTCTGCTGCTATTTTGCAAAGACGCCTATCGGATGAAACAAAAGTTACATTATGGCGTTTCTGATTTAGAGCTATTGCAAGCTGAACACTGTCAACCGGTTTCATGTGCCTTTTCAGGATTAGGTCCTCGGCTTTGATAATGTCTTCAGCAGATATATCGAGGATAGTAATATCAAGAGCACCGATATCCTGGTAGAAAAAGGCACGCTGCTCTGAGAACTGTTCCTCTGTTGTAATCTTATTGACCTCGCAAAGCCTTTTCAGGTTGGAAATGATTTCGATAACGGTTATCGAAGATATGAAAATAGGTTCATTGGATTCTTCGAGTACCCGGGAGACTAAGGTAGTACCTTTCTCAGGTTGGTATCTTTTGAATAAAGCGCTTGTGTCTATAAAAAACGGCATTAACTATCGCGTTTCTCTTTCTTCAATAACCCTCTTGGAAAGAGAAATGCCGATGCCTGACAGACTCCGTTGTATGTCCTTTAGGGTAACATCTGTCCGACCCTGTTTCTTAAGATGCCGGTGAAGCTTTGTGCTTATACGAGGCTGGCCAGCAGCTTTTGCAAGGGCTTTCGACATGATTTCAGTACCTCCTTTATAGATCAGTTTATCAAGAGTGAAACGCTCCGGTCAAGATGTTGTCTACCGATCTGTATTCAATCGGTTGCTATTTCACCATGGTGAATTTTATTAATCGGAACTATTGTTCATTTTTGCAAATACATGTAGATTCGCCACCAACTATTAGTAGGAAGAATATTCTAAAAAAATGCAGAATTTTTGCTTAAGGGTGTTGGGAGATGTAACGATCTGATAAAGGTAGAAAAAGGCTATATCTTTCTTTAAGCATACAAACCTGATGCTGTTCAAACGCTGAAACCGTTGCCGGGAGACAATTTCTGAAAATTACTCTTTTAAAATCCTAAGTCCAGCGCGTCTGCCAGTTCCGCCACTCTCGCAGGTGTTTAATTTTAAATGATTTTCAGATATTATGGCTAGCATATTATCTACCTCATTTCACAGAGGCGACTCCGGGTTTTCCTTCCCTGGAAGTTAGCACAGTGTGCTTTACATTATTAATAAACTTTTACCTATCACCTAGCTGGCTGGAGTCACACTGAAGGATAGGCTTCATCACAGTGCCATACACCCATTCAGCCGCTGTATTCTGCAAGCTTCACCGGTGGTTTTGGTGGTCTCGGAGGTTTCGGCGGCTTCGGTGGTTTGGGGGGCGGCACAGGAGGACCAGGTGGTTTTGGGGGTTGTTGTTTTGAATAGTCTGTTCTTTTGACCATTGCACTTGCTCCTTTCATGTGTTGTTTCCCGTTTGATCTATAGAGTATCGCCAGTCACACAGATACCCGAAACAGAAAACGCAAAATATTATCTCCGTTGCAAACCTGATCTCACCTCTTTCTTTTTTGCAGTTTTTTCGTATGGTGGATAAATACCGGGAGGAGAGCAAAAAAGGCAAGCAACAGCAAGGCAGCGATAAACCCGGTTGATCTGATATCCTCGGGAGAATTCAGTTTACTCAGCTGCTCCCCTGCATAGGTATAGACAATTGATCCCGGCAGCATGCCGAGGGATGTAGTCGCTATGAACCTCGTCACAGAAATACGGGTAAGGCCTGCAAGGTAATTCGTAAGAAAAAAAGGGAGCAGGGGGATAATTCTCAGGGTGAACAGGTAATTACTCCCGTGTCTTTCAATTTCCCTGTTGAACAGGGAAAGATAATCTCTGTATTTTCGCTGCACCCATTTTCCAATCATATGGCGTGATAAAAGAAAAGCAAGGGTTGCACCTGCTGTCGAACCGATATTCACATAGAGTGTTCCCATGAGAACACCATACATGAAGCCACCGGTAATTGTTGCGATGATCGCCCCCGGAATAAAGAACGCGGTAGACATGAAGAATACGACGTATATCATAACAGAAATCACATAGTGCTCATCCACAAAATCGAGGAGGATCTCCCTGTTTTTCCTGAGGCTCTCGAAGGTAAGGTAATGATCAAGGCCATAAGCAATCCCCACAGCGATCATACCAATGACTGCGATAAGGGCTATACTCTGTTTCTTCCGGATCTTCATGTGCCGTTCTTTTCACATTTGCACGGAACAGGGTTTCCTATTAAACTTACAGGAGATGACCCTTGAAAGCATTGTATCTGATTTTAAAAGAAGATGAAATACTATTTTCCAGCATATCAATCATCAGCAGCAGGCGAAGCCAGACACATTTTGTGACTGGAGAAAAACAGAACGGGAAACCATATGACAGAAAATATCGTGAAAGGCTCCTGATAACAATGTCTGATGGAACATTTCGTGTGATGACCTATAATGTGCACAGTTGCAGAGGAAGAAACGGCATCGTTTCGCAGGCTAATATAGCGAAAGTCATCTCGGCTTTTAATCCGGACATCATAGCCCTCCAGGAACTCGATGCCGGTATGGAACGGAGCGGTCTTGCTGACCAGGCAGAAGACATTGCGCGCGCGCTCAATATGGCTTTCCATTTCCATCCTTCCCTCCATAGGGAAAAGGGGAAGTACGGTAATGCTGTTTTATCGAGATTTCCTATGAAACTCATTCGGGCCGATGCCCTTCCGACAGGAGAGGGAAAAAAAGAAATCGAGAAAAGGGGCGCCCTGTGGGTCCAGATTGAATATGCAGGCAAGAGAGTGCAGGTTATCAATACCCACCTGGGACTCAATCGGAAAGAGCGTCTTCTCCAGATGGAGGCCCTGCTTGGACCAACGTGGCTGAAGCATCCGGAGTGCAGACCGCCAATAATCTTCTGTGCCGACCTGAATGCCCTCCCGGGGTCCGAACCATACAAAAAACTCCGGAGATCACTCGTCGATACCCACGAGAGATCTGGGACGAAATATGCTCATAAGACATGGCCGAGTCGCTTTCCCCTGATGAGGATTGATTATATCTTTGTGTCTCCGGATTTGTGCATAAAAAATATCATCGTTCCCCGGAGCAAGCTGGCACAATGTGCATCAGACCACCTGCCGGTAGTTTCTGATGCCAAAATTATCCCCGAGGTAACCGGTTATGCGAAAAATCCTTAACCCCGGGAGTAACTGCTGGGATATATTTGACGTTTCTGAGTGCGGGGTAATCATCGACGGATGTGATTACTACAAGGCATTCTATGAGGCTGCGCTCAGGGCAAGACGGTATATCCTTCTTGCAGGCTGGCAGTTTGACAGCAGAGTGAAGCTCCTCAGAAGCGAGGACGAAACCGCCTCTGACCTTGACACAACCCTGATCGCATTCCTGAACAAACTCTGCGAAAAAAATATGGAGCTGGAGATCCACCTTCTCGCCTGGGATTTCAGCGTCATTTACGCAATCGACAGAGAGTGGTTTCAAGAATGGGTGTTTAACTGGACCACCAATGAACGCATACATTTTCATTTTGACAGAAATCATGCCATCGGCGCGAGTCACCATCAGAAATTTGTTGTAATCGATGGGCTCATGGCTTTTGCTGGCGGACTTGATATCTGTTCAAACCGATGGGATGATCGTCGGCACCTCCTGAATAATCCTCACAGAATTGATCAGAAGGGGAACAAGTACGAACCATATCACGATGCCATGACATACCTGTCGGGACCTGCTGCAGTACATCTTGCCCGGTTGTTCAGGGATCGATGGATGCATTCAGGAGGGGGTGAGTTGCAGCTTCCGGACGTCGAACACGGGGAGGATATATTTATCCCTGAAAACATGATCATGGTGTCTGCCAGTAAAGCAGCGCTCAGCCGCACAGAGGCCAGAACCATAGTGCCCCGGAAAGCGCCGGTTCAGGAGATCAGAAACCTCTATCATGATGCTATTCTTGCCGCAGATAAATGCATCTACATGGAAAATCAATATTTCAGCTCCCAGGCGGTGTTCCATGCCCTGACCCTCAGGATGAGGGATCCTGAACGTCCGAAACTCCATATCATTATGGTGCTGCCCAGAAAACCCCACGCATTTATTGAAGAACTCTCCATAGGCATCATACAGGCAAAAATGCTCCGTTCGCTCACAGAGACAGCTGCACAGAAAGGACATTCACTCGGCATTTACTATAGTCTTGCAGAAGGCGGTGAAGAAACTGATGTCGCTACGTATATACACGCGAAATTGCTCATTGTAGATGACAGATTCCTGAGCATAGGTTCTGCGAATACGACAAACCGCAGCATGGGTCTGGACACAGAACTCAATATATCATGGGAAGCAGGGGAAGAAGAGAACGGATCGGCGGACAGCCTTAGTCAATGCATAAGAAAGGTCAGAATAAGCCTTCTCACGGAACATTCCGGGCTAACGGCTCATGAATTATTTGGCAGAGCAGATGATCTTGTTGCGAACATAGGGAATCTCATTGCTGATCAGTCCTGCCGGTTACGAAAGCATGCAATGGATTCGATATTCGGACAGACTGAAGAACTGAAGAAACTGAATATCGAATCCCTCCCTTTTGATCCCGAAAAACCTCCTATAGAAGAGAATGTCTACGAAGTGCTTTCCAAAGACCCTCAGGGTATCTTTGCACAGGGGATTACCTTTCTGAATGATAACCTGTCAAAAAGAAGCGAGCGTATCCATGGCAAATATATTCAGGGCTTTCTCTACAGAATATTTCTTTTCCTGCGCCCCCACTGGCTGGCGGCTTTTATCATTCTCATCGTGACATCTGTTGCCCTGTTTCTTCTGGTCAGACATCTGCTGGACTGATCCTGTGTCAATCGGGAAGCATTTCTCCAGGAGGGTGTTCACACACCGGATTGCGCGGCAGATGAGCAGGGTGCTCCGTGATTTGAAAGAAAGGGAATGCCGGGCAAGTACCGGGAGCTATAGCCCCGGTAGACTTACATATCCGAGAGGTTCCCGCCGGGGAGGACCCTGATTTTGCAGTCGCCGTCCCTGTCCAGGTATTTGTAGTGAGTATAGGTTGGTGGATCAGCACTATAGGGAGTTTCACAGACAAGGTCTGAAAATATCTGCAGGGTCTCATCAGGTTTTATTCTGATAATATTATGCCTGCGCAGCAGGAAGCAGTCTCCCGTATCTCTCCGGTACCACAGATCGCTTCGCAGGGTAAGATTTTTTACAATAATCCCCTCTTCAGCGCAAGGGTCTTCTGCTGCAGCAGCACAGGGAAATGAGAGGAAACAGCCGGCGACAAGGAATGCGGCAAGTATACGGGTATACACTCTGCTCTGCATGTGCAGAAGTCTAGCAATATTACCCTGCCCTGTCAACTTACCCTGACAGACTGTAACAACAGAGCCGCCCTGCAAAAAAGTCTTTCAGTAGCCGGAGAATTTTTCTATATGCATACGGTCCTTGCCGATATGCATCTCATCCAGGGTTTCCCTCATGCTGTCCACCATGGCCGGGGGACCTGCAGTATAAAAAACCGAATCGCGCCAGTCCCTGCAATGGGTCTCGATCATTGCAGCATCGATTCTTCCCGTAAGGCCAGTCCATTTGACGGAAGATTCCTGCATTCTCGTCATCGTAGGCAGCACCCGGATGCTGCCGTGCGCTTCAGCTATGCCCTCCAGTTCACCGAGGAACGCTGCTTCCTCAGGTGTCCGGTTGGAATAAAAAAGCGTTATGGTATGGCCGGTGCCTGCTTCCGCAGCATACCGTATCATGGACCTGAACGGGGTAATCCCGATCCCGCCTGCAAGAAAAATTGACGGCAATGCAGTGCTTTTGGAAAGAGCAAGATGCCCCAATGGCTGTTCAATGGTAATCGCAGTGCTGTTTCTCATTACCCGGAGCGTCTGCTTGAACGCACTTGCACTCATCTTTGTTGCAAAAAGCAGTTCGTTTTCCAGGGGAGAGGAAGCGATGCTCAGGTGCCTCCTGAGACCCCGTTCGTCGCTGAAGCCAGCATCAGGGAGATTGAGAAAGCAGAACTGCCCTGCACTAAACCGGTACTCTGCAGGCTTCTCAAACCGGAAAGCCATGGTGTCTTTCGCAATTTCCTCGCTGCCGAGCAGGTGCACGGAATAATTCATCGGTTGTCCTCCTGAAATAGGGTATTTCCCTTGTATTCGGTTTCCTGACCCGTTATACTCCTGACCAGGTCCTTTCTCCCGATAATGCCGACAAGCCTGCCCTCTTTCGTTACCATAAAACTCCATGCATCCTACAGAGGAAGCTTCACCAGTGAAGCCGGGTTTGCATTCAGCCCCATCACCTTGACTCCGAAATGGAGATGAGGGCCGGTAGCGCGTCCGGTCATCCCGACAAGCCCGACAACTTCACCCTGAGAGACAAACGCATCAGGTTCCACAGTGGACTGTGACAGGTGCATGTATATCGTGCAGACTCCCTGTCCGTGATCAAGGATAACGGTATTCCCCCCGTAGAATAATTCCTCCGCAAGCACGACTCTGCCGGCATTTGCAGCCTTGATCTCCTCTCCTTCCTGACCGCGAATGTCCAGACCTTTGTGGATTACCTCCCACTCCCTGTTCATAATCCTTTTTGTACCAAAACCGGTCGAGATACTGTTCGGCAAGGGGAGAACAAACTGCCCCTGCCATATCCGTTCAGATACTTGCGAAAAAAGCGCCTTCAGTTTTCTGTTCTCCCGCTCAACCCTCGCGGCATTCTCCCTGCTCAGCGAGACTTTCTCTGCCGGCAGGGTGAGTGTCTGCGTCTCGAAAACAGCCTCCCGTACCGTCAATGGCATGTCCTTCGTTTGATTTCCGGCCCTGACTGTCACGGAATATATGCCGGGTTTGGTGGTTACATCGACAGCCCCTATTCCAACAAAAACCCCCTCGTCATATCTGCTGCAGGGAAATGTTCTCTTATGCAGGAATGCAACAGGTTCCTGCCGCTCATCAATTCCGGCTACTTTGATAACAAAAGGGTCGCCGGGAGAGATTACGCCCGGAGAAAGCTCCACAGAAAAAGCCAATGCAGAGGGGCAGACAAGCAGGATAAAAGTGGCGGTGAGAAGAAGGCGAGAGCACATATCTGACCCTAGGTGAGAAGGAACTCGAGGAGCGCCTTCTGGGTGTGAAGCCGGTTTTCTGCCTGATCAAAGACAGCGCTCCGGGGTCCGTCCATAACCTCGTCAGTTATCTCTTCTCCCCTGTGCGCAGGCAGACAATGGAGTACAATTGCGTCCCTGTGTGCGTGTGAGAGGAGCGCGGCATTAATCTGGTATTTTTCAAATTTCCTGCGTCTCTTCGTCGCTTCGTTCTCCTGTCCCATACTTACCCAGACATCGGTGTATACCACATCCGCACCGGAGACAGCATCAACAGGGTCCCTGACGACAATCAGTGTATTGCCTGCAGATTCTTTCGCTCTGCTCACGACATCGGTGTCGGGATCGTATCCTTCAGGACATGCCAGAGAAATGTTCATTCCGGTGAGGGAAGCTGCCTCGATAAGAGAGTTCGCCACATTATTTCCATCACCGACATAGGCGAGACGGATACCCTCGATCCTCCCCTTCCTTTCTATTATTGTCTGAAGGTCACCGAGCGCCTGACACGGGTGATGCAGATCGCTCAGTCCGTTGACAACGGGAATCGAAGCGTGAGAGGCAAACTCTTTGAGGGTTTCATGACTGAAGGTCCTGATGACAACCGCGTCGAGATACCGTGACAGGACCTTTGCCGTATCATGGAGGGTCTCGCCTCTCCCCATCTGTATCTCCCTGGGATTCATATAGATAGTCTGCGCTCCGAGCTGATACATGCCGACTTCCAGGGATATCCGTGTCCTCGTTGATGCCTTTTCAAACAACAACCCGATGCTCTTGCCGATCAAAGGGCATTTAGCTGCATCCTTGCCTTTTTTCAGATCCTGGGCCCGCTGAAGGAGCAGGTGAATCTCCTGTGTCGTGAGGTCCCTGAGCGTCAAAAAATCTCTTTGCGCGATCATGTCCCTCCTATCTGATCCCTGTATCCGCTGTCACCATATCTTCATGAATATCTTATGAAGGATATCGGTCAGTTTGTCGATGTCTTTCTGCTGCACTGTCAATGGCGGGAGAAAGCGGAGCACATTCCCTGCAGTACAGTTGATGAGAACCCCTTTTTCCAGGCACGCGGTCACAATCGGTCCTCCTTCCCGTGTCAGTTCCATGCCGATAAGGAGACCTTTTCCTCTCACATCCTGAATGAGATTGGGGAATATTTCACGGAGGCGCTCAAGTCTTCCGATAAAGTAGCTGCTCATCCTGACGCACTGGTCAAGGAGAAAACCGTCCTCGAGGATCGTATCGAGCGTTGCGACTCCCGCAGCGCAGACAAGCGGGTTCCCGCCGAACGTAGACGCATGATTTCCCGGTTGAAACGATGCAGCGACTTTTTCCGTCGCAAGCATTGCGCCGATCGGGACACCACCGCCCAGCCCTTTTGCAACCGTCATAATATCCGGAGTTATCCCGTAATGCTCATGAGCAAAAAGCCTCCCTGTTCTTCCCATCCCGGTCTGGACTTCATCGAGAATGAGGAGCATATCGCGCTCATCGCAGAGTTCCCTGACGGCTTTCAGATACTGCTCATCCGGAATATTAACACCGCCCTCTCCCTGAATCGGCTCAAGGAGCACAGCGCAGGTTTCCTTTCTCACCGCGCTTTTCAGGGCCTCGATATCATTGAAGGGAACATATCTGAATCCCGGCACCAGGGGTTCAAACCCTTTATGGAACTTTTCCTGTGCAGTTGCCGTAACTGCCGCCAGTGTCCTTCCATGGAACGAGTTCAGCGCGGTGAGAATCTCGAACTGTTCAGGGCTCATGTGTTCCTGAGCGAATTTACGGGCAAGTTTGATAGCGGCTTCGTTCGCTTCCGCACCGGAATTACAGAAGAATACCCTGTCCGCAAAAGAATGCTCTACGAGGAGTTTTGCGAGTTTGATCTGGGGTTCGATATGGAAATAATTCGAGACATGGATCAGCCGCTGTGCCTGTTTCTGGAGAGCTACGACAACCCTGGGGTGGCAGTGGCCGAGGATATTCACGGCAACTCCACCGACAAAATCAAGGTATTCCTTGCCGTCAGAACTCCATACTTTAATCCCCCTCCCTTTCCGCAGCACAAGGGGGTATCTGCTGTAGGTATTCATGAGGTAACGGTTTGATTCCTCGAACAACTTCTTCATATCCATGTGTGTGATAATACCGGAAAAACTCCTGAAAAATCAAACGGTAGCCGCTTGAGCGACCAGAGACACACATGGCAATATGCTCTTGCGGAGGGTTTACTTTATCTAGGGAAATATTGTAGAATTTTAGTCTCTAAGGAGGTGATGAATTGGTTAAAATCAGACTTACCCGGATGGGAGCACATAAACGACCTTTCTACAGAGTAGTGGTAGCTGATTCCAGAGCCAGAAGGGACGGTCCGTTTATTGAGATACTGGGGACATATAATCCCCTGAAAGAGCCTTCTGAGATAAACCTCGACCTGGAAAAGGCTAAGATTTGGTTGCAGCGTGGAGCACAACCTACTGAGAGTGTTAAAAAGCTAATGCAAAGGGCTGGCCTATAGGCAGCCGGAACGCGCATGGAGGTGGAATGATGAAAGACTTGGTAGAGAAGATGGCTAAGGCTCTGGTAGACAGACCTGAAGAGGTGAATGTGACTGAGGTAGACGGCGAAAAAACCACGGTATTTGAACTCAGAGTTGCACCAAGCGATCTTGGAAAGGTCATCGGGAAACAGGGAAAGACTGCACGCGCAATGAGGACGATTCTCAGTGCTTCAGGCACGAAAATCGGAAAGCGCTGTGTGCTTGAAATCCTTGAATAACCATTCATCACGTGCTTTTTAGCGGGGATTCGCACGTATCTGCTCTCTGTATAGCTACATCCCCGGACAACCGAGATTCAGAAAGAAAAAGGGGTAAAAGAGCAACAAGGCAAAAAAGTTCTTTTACCCCTTCATATTTTCCCCATAGCCCCGGGCAGGAGGCCCGGGGCCCGGAACCCGGACATGAGATACGACATACTGACGATCTTTCCTGAGATTTTTCATGCGTATCTCGGTGAAAGCATCATGAAAAGGGCGATCGCTCAGGGGATTATCGAGATCGGGATACATAACCTCCGGGATTTTACTACGGACAGGCACAGGACGGTTGATGATTATCCCTACGGAGGCGGTTCAGGAATGGTAATGAAACCTGAGCCGTTTTTTACTGCTGTCGAAACGATCTGTCCCGACGATTCCGGAAGAAGGGTCATTATGGTAAGCCCAGCGGGGAAAAGGTTTGAACAGGAAACCGCAGAGGAATTGGCACTGGAGACCAGGCGTCTCGTTTTTCTCTGCGGCAGGTATGAAGCCATTGATGAGCGGGTGAAGACTGCGCTGGTTGACGACGAACTCTCGATCGGCGATTATGTGCTGACTGGCGGAGAATTGCCCGCGTTGGTTATAATAGATGCCATTACGAGGCTTTTGCCGGGCGCTCTCGGAGACGAACACTCTGCCGAGGTTGAATCGTTCACGTGGGGAATACTCGATTATCCCCACTATACAAGACCCGTTCAGTTCAGGGGCCTCGGCGTCCCCGGGGTTCTGCTTTCCGGCAACCATGGGGGAATCCTGCGATGGAGGAGAAAAGAGGCGCTTCGCAGGACGATTGAGAGGAGACCTGATCTCCTTGAAAAAAGAGAGCTGAGCGATGAAGACAGGAAATTGATCCAGGAAATAAAGGAGGAAACACCATGAACCTTGTAGGAGCAGTCGAAGAGGCATACAGGAAAGAAACGGCAGCATTCAACGTAGGAGATACCGTCAGAGTTTCGGTAAAAGTCATCGAGGGTGACAAAGAAAGAATCCAGCCCTTCGACGGTGTTGTAATCGCAAAACGCGGAGGGAGTACCCGTGAGACGTTTACTGTCCGGAAGATATCATTCGGCATAGGTGTCGAAAGGATATTCCCCCTCTTCTCGCCCTCCATCCATAAAATCGATGTTCTGAAACATGGCGATGTAAGAAGGGCAAAGCTCTATTATCTGAGAGGGAAGAAAGGCAAAGCTGCAAAGATCAAGGAAAAAGAAAGGGTTTTCGAACAGAAGGGCACCCGGTCAGAATAATACCTCATGGACCTGTATCAGCATGACGAATCCCTCCGGGAAAAGGGGTTCTCCCTGATCGCTGGTATCGATGAAGCGGGACGGGGACCGCTTGCAGGTCCTGTTGTTGCAGCTGCCGTAGTCTTCAAAACAGGGGTCAGAATAGAGGGACTCCGGGATTCCAAGAAAGTACCGGCAAGGGAACGCGAGTCGCTCTTTTCAATGATTACCGATACAGCTGTCGGCGTTGGCATCGGCATTGTCGACCATGCTGATATCGACAGGCTGAACATTCTGAGGGCAACACGGTATGCAATGAAACTTGCTGTTGAGAACCTCTCTCTGCAACCCGACCTCCTCATTATCGATGCGGTATCGCTCCCCTCGGTTCCCATCCGCCAGCTCTGTCCCGTCAAAGGGGAAAGCGTAAGCGCTTCTGTGGCAGCAGCCTCGATTATTGCGAAATGCGCAAGGGACAAGATCATGACCGGATACCATAAACTGTATCCCGAGTACAATTTCGGCAAACACAAAGGCTACTCGACGAGAGAACACCGGGAGAAGCTGCGGGAGTACGGCCCCTGTCCGATCCACCGGAAGAGTTTCTGCAGGGTGAAGTCGGTGCAATTACCCTTATGACCTTTTATGCTATCACTCATACGGTATCCTGCAAGGTCTTTAAGATTGTTTTCGTCATTCCCCGACTTGATCGGGGAATCCGGTATCAAAGGTTTTTAAGAAAAGAACTGGCTTATTATCCGGTCAAGTTTACCCACCGTCGGCGGCGCCAGAGGCGACCAGGGCCGGATAATGACAGCAACTGGAGCAGGTTAGTCCTGTATGGATAAAGAAAGAATAGACGAAGCCCTGGAACTCCTCTGGGTTCTCAATGAAGAAGGCCACAAGGACCTGAACCGCTTCAGACTGAGCTCGGAAGACGATGAAATCGATGCGGTCATGGCTGTGCTCAGGAGAGAAGGCCTTGTCGTGGTTGCCGGCGATTCTATCCAGTTCACAGAAAAAGGCCGCTTGCAGGCAAAAGCACTGATAAGACGCCTCCGTCTTGCTGAGAGGCTGTTCACTGACGTTTTCGAGATGCGCGAAGATACCGTAATCACCGACGCCTGCAAGATGGAGCATATCCTCAGCGAGGAACTCACCGACAGTGTCTGCACCTTTCTCGGTCATCCTCAGACATGTCCGCACGGCAAGGCGATACCAAGGGGGGAATGCTGTAAAAAATACAAGGTGGAAATCGAGCCTGTGGTGACCAAACTTTCGGCATTTGATGTAGGACCGGAAGGGAAAATAACCTTCATTGTGCAGACCGATCCCTCGCGACTCAGCAGGCTGAATTCTCTGGGAATCACTGCGGGGAGCGTAATCAGGCTCCTGCAGAAGACCCCCTCATTCGTTATTCAGATCGGCGAGACAACGATCGCACTCGACCCTGAAATCGCAGAGGCGATATTCATAAAAAAATTGCGATAACCCGGTTTATGCACAGACAGATAACCGGGAAGAGCAGACGGCGAATAGGCGTGGATTTATCTTCCGAACATTTAAGGTTGTTAATAAGGATAGCGGGTTGTCATTCCAGCAACTTCAATGAACCGCCATTCAGGGTGTAGACCCTATCTACAGTATGCTTCAGTAATTCACGATTGTGCGTTATGATGATATAGGTATCGGCATGATGAACCAGATAGTCCAGGAATCTCGCGGTGGTCTTCTCATCGAGCCCGGTGGCAGGTTCATCAAAGAGATAGCACTCCGGACGCATAGCCATAACCGTTGCAAGGGCAACAAGCCTTTTTTCTCCTCCGGAAAGACGGTAGGTTATTCTCTTTTCATAGCCGCTTAACCCTAATTGCCCGCATAGTTCTCTCACAAGCGCCTGTGCTTCACCATGAGATCTGCCAAGGTTGAGAGGTCCAAAGGCAATATCTTCCTCCACAGTGGGACAGAAAAGCTGATCATCGGAATCCTGGAAAAGAAGCCCGATCTTCTGTCTCACTTCGGTGAAGTCGCTTTCTGATTTCCTGACCCTGCCGAATATCTCGATGCTGCCTGCCGAAGGTCTGAGCAGACCCATGATAAGGTGAAAGAGCGTGGTCTTACCCGCACCGTTCGGGCCGATAAGCCCTATCCGGTCCTTTTTCCGGAGGGAAAAATCGAGGTTTTGAAAGACTTTCTTGCCATTTTGATAGGAAAAAGCAAGGTCTTTTATTCTTATAAGATCATCAGAAGCCACTGAACGCAAATACCCCCATTACAAGTGTTGTCAGAGTCATGACACTGCCGAATACATAGTCCCGGGTATGCATATGAAAATGCGTGATGATCGGAAATCTTCCGGTGAACCCCCTGCAGAGCATTGCATTATAGACTCGTTCTGAACGGTCATAACTTCTCACGAGAAGCATGCCTACCAGATAGGCATACGTCTTGTACGTATGCATGGTTGTACGAGGCCGGAAAGCCCTCATGCTGATGGCCCGCTTCAGCGCCGTATACTCTTCGTGGAGGACACTGATATACCGGTAGAAGAAAAAGAAAAGATGGACAAGCTTCCCCGGTACTTTTAAATGGACAAGAGCATGGGCGAGAGAGAAGACTTCAGAAGTACCCAGCACAGAGATCGTGGCAAGGACGATCGCATTCGCCTTGAGCGTAATAGAGAGCGAAAAAAAAATACCCTCGCGGCTGACGCTCAGCGGACCGGCATGGAAAAGTGTCTCACCGGGATACGTGAAGGGGAGAAATACCCAAAGGAGCAGGATAAAAATATTCACTGCAGCCAGTCTGTTGAACAATTTTTTCAGATCGATGCGGGCCACGGCAATCATAAGAGCCGATATCAGGAGAGCAATCACCGGATAGTACAGGTCTTTCATGACTGCAACAACAATGATATACGGCATAAGTGAGAGGAACTTTACTCTCGGATCAAGCCTGTGAAACAATGACGAGCCTTCTGCGAATTCTTCAAGGTGCATGGAGTATCCGGGGCATTATGATGACCTGTTCTGCCGTCTGTCCGCTCTTCCCTTCAGATATCCTGCTAAGCCCATAATACCTATTATATACCCAATCCCACCGATAATTTCGGTCAGACCGGGTTTTTCACTCTGCTCCTGAAGTTTTACCAGGATTCGCATGACCGGCTGCAGCCTGCTGTCGAGAACCCTGCCGATCAATTCCTCCATCTCCTCAGGAGAGGGGGGGGCGTTTGTTCCGTCCTGAAGTCTTGCCGGCTGCACCGTAACAAGGGGGTTTAATGCAGGCGGCGGACTCGTGCTCTGCACAGCCTCCTTCTCCGTTTTTGTTGCGGAGGACGACATCGCGGCTCTGACTTCCTCTTCACTGAGCACGTATTCATTCTGATGTCCGGTTCCGGCATATAAAACCATTTTCAGGGAAGTACCACGGGGTATGCCGAACGTATACTGTCCGTTCCCATCAGTATACCCTTCGAGAAGTTTCTCTTCAGTCTTGTTATCGATAACCTGGACCAGAGAATTTTTGCACTTTGTACCGTCAACGAAATATCCTTCTGCATAGATCTTCCCGTCCTGCGCATAGGCGAAAATATTCACCTTGTGCGCATATGCAGGCGATATGATGATGCAGACCGCAGCCAGAGCGATGCACGCAGCTGCAGACACATACCTGAATATCCATCCCGAATGACCGGACTTTGCCCGGAACGTCCTCTTCCAACCCTTCATGTGCTCACCTCCAGAATCTCCGGTTTCACTTTTTTCAAAAAAACAAGGCAGAATGCGGTTATCACCCCTTCAATGACCATTATAGGCAGATGGGTAACGGCAATCACCTGTGCAACACGCAGAAAACTTTCGCCGGTTGATATCAGCGCAAACGCGATGAGCAGTGTTCCGAATGCTATGCCTGCTACCCCTGCCAGAAAACCTGCTGCCGCAACCATAGAGGTATTTTCCTTACGGGATAACGGTGAGAAAAGGAGATAGGCAATAAGGGCAGGAGTTGCCATGACCACCGTATTCACCCCAAGGGTCGTAAACCCGCCGAACTGGAAGAGGAGCGCCTGCAGGGCAAGGGCAACGAGAATGGAGGGGAACGCCATCCACCCCAGGATAATCCCGAGCAGTCCGTTCAGGACAAGGTGCGCAGCTGAGGGGCCGACAGGCACATGGATGAGAGAAGCGACAAAAAAGGCTGAAGAGAGAACCGCAACCTGGGGAATCTTGTCGTAGCTCATTTTTTTCAGTCCGACCGCTACGCCTGCCACACAGAGAACGGCACCCGCAACGAGTACGGGTGCCGAGAGAACACCTTCGGATATATGCATATTATTTCATATCCCGTGTTTTTACCCAGAGGACTGCACCGATTTCTACCGGGTATTTTTTCCCTTCATGCGCCATCGCATAGTCAGCGGTATTCAGGGCGGCAAAGCCCCACCACCCGGCTTTCGGCATGGCATAGGTAAAAATTCCGTTCTGGTCTGCCTTGATAACCTGGGTGATATACGGCTCCGCAGGAGGCCTGACCCTGCCTCCTTCATTATAATATTCGACCTCCACTTCCGCATGCGGCACAGGCTTTCCGTCAACCTTCACGATTCCCTGGAATACATTCCCTGTCCATAGCCCGTATGGCCGGGTCAGGGGCACGATCTCCGTCTTCAGTCCTATTTCTGCATCCCAGCCCTCTTCCAAGCCAAGGGCATTCACGATTACCTTCGTGTAATGAATGATAAAAGACTCCTCTGCCGGCTCCCAGTAGGGTGCGGGTTCGACAAAGAAAGCGTAATCTCCGGGGCTTTTGATCTGATACGATGCTTCCCACGTTGAGAATTTTTTTACTTTCTTTTTCGTCAGGGTTTTCAGGAGGTCCTGTTTCTGCCCGTCCGCCATCACCCCGAAGGCCATCGGCATTTCCATATCCATATAGTCCCCTTCAAAGGGATGGATGAACTTTATGTCCAGGGTAATCTTCTTCTTGTCTTCCTTTCCCACAATATCGTCCGAAGGGATAATCATGCCGAAATGCGCCCGGCAAAGGGAAAAAGACCCCGTCAGCATCATGACGGCAAGTATGCTTGTCATAAGAATTTTCTTCATGGCTCTGTCTCCTTATCGTATGACTTTCTTGTCCTCTAGAAATAGGCGTTCATTCTCACGCCATAGATAAATCCATCACGGTCTCCATCCGTTTTCCTATCATCATCAATATACTGAAGGTCAAGAGTAAGGTCGCTGAACTGCGAGACTTTTACTCTGAAATATGCTTCTGCTGCGATCGTGCGGTCGATATCCGAATCGCATGCTCCCTTGAGAAATGCATAGCCTGCCCCGATTTCATCATCTTCTCTGTTCCAGAGCCTGCCATTGATATTCAGACCGCCGGAGTAAGCCTCGTCATAATCTATCACCGCTTCATCATCCTGCCAGCTTGCCCTCAAAAAAACACCTACGATCTCGCTCAATTTCTGGTCAGCCGAAATGCCGACGCCGGTCAGGCTGTCTTTTTTCCCTTGTTCCGGACAGTGAAACCGGTCGTTCGTCATGTATCCGTATACCCTGTAGTTGCCTTCTCCAAGACCGGTAAGAAGTTTGTATCCGGCCTGGACTGCGAAATAGCTGTAATCGGTGAATGCGCCATCGCCCGACTCGAATTTCGAGTTCATCGCGAGAGTCCGTATCGATACCTTCGAAATATCCAGTTCAATCACCCCTCCGAGGTCATACGACGGCAGGTTCACATTTGTATGGTTCACGAAAGCCTCATTCATAAACTGGCTGCACTCACAATTGGCAAATGCATTGTCATCGATGTATGCAGTCGAGTCGATTATGCCGGCGGTTATGCCCAGGGTCGCATCATCCGAGAAGGCAAAAGTGTGCTTGTACCATGCTTCAAGCAGGTAATCCCTGTTCCTGCCGTTGATATCTTTCAGGTCGTCCTCAAGGTCATCGGCATAAGGAGCAAGCGTGAAAAGGCTTAGAGAATTAAGCCCGTTTCCTGCCCCGAAACTGAGTGTTATCTGGAATTCGTCGGCTTCTGCAGGATGAAAATTCACTCCAAGATCCAACACAGCAGCTCCTCTGCCCGCGTCGTCTGCTCCTTCTCCGTCGATATCCGCATGCTGATAGATACCGGTCAGCGTGCCCTCGACAGACAGTTTTTCGTTGACGTCGTAGGCCGAAATCCCGTTGGGGAGAGCCAGAAGCATACAGACGGCAAAAAAGCATAGAATACTCATCGGTCTGTTCTTTATCTGTTTCACGAGTCCCTCCTGAATAATTATTGAATATACATTGCTCAGCAGCTGCAGAGAGAAGTTCCCTGGAGAATCAGAATTGCTTGTAAACCACGGTTTACCCCTTTCCCGGGACAATAAAAAAAGCCCCGAAAGCTTCGTGACCTGCTGGTCATTATTCAAGCCTTCGTGGCTTTGATAACTGTCTTCAGGTTAGCACAGGGACGCGTCAATGTCAACTGGTAAATATAGCCGGCCAGTGCATTTCACCCCGTCTGATATGGCGGTAAAGAAAAGCACAGAGAAAAAAAATGAAATTCATGAGCACAATCGTCGCGCCAGTAGGAATGTTCATGACAAAGGAAAATGAGATGCCTGCTATTACCGACAAAACTGCAACCCAAGAGGAGATCACCATCGTACCCCTGAACCCCCGTGCAAACTGGAGCGCAGTGACAGCCGGGAGTATGAGCAGCGACGAGGTGAGCATAATGCCGACCACTTTCATGGTGAGCACTACCGTTATCCCGGTGAGGACGACCAGGATCGTGTTTATCCTCTCCGTATTGATGCCCGAAACCCGGGCGAACTCCTCATCAAAGGTTGAGGAAAGATGCTCATAATAGAAAAAAAATATCATGGAGAGGACTGCCACAGAGAGGCCGATGGAAATGTACACTTCAACATCGGTAATGGAAAGAATGTTGCCAAAGAGAAAACTGAACAGGTCGATGTTGAATCCGCCGGATATACTCGCAATAAGTACCCCCAGAGCAATACCGAGCGATGAGACGATCCCTATGGCTGCGTCTCCGTATATTTTCGCTTTCTGGGTCAGCTTGAGGATGCCGAGTGAACTCATCATGACCACCGGAATGGCGACAAAAAGCGGATGTTGCCTCAGGAATAAACCGAGCGCTACACTGCCGAAAGTCACATGCGCAAGACCATCTCCGATAAGCGAGTATCTTCTGAGCACGAGGAGAACCCCCAGAAGCGAACAGACCAGCGCGATGAAAGATCCTGCGATAATTGCCCTCCTGATGAATGCAAACTGAAGCGCACTGAGTATATCCATATCATTCATGCCTGTGGCAGATGAGGTGCTGAGCAAATTCACCAAAATAGGACGTCATGTGCTGAGAAGCACAAAACGCATCGAAACTGCCGAAGAAGATGACCTTCTTGTCAAGATAGAGGAGCTTGGTCGCATATTTCCCGATTGTCGCACTGTCATGGGTGACGAGGATAATCGTGACTTTCCTGTTCCTGTTCAGGTCCTGAAGGGTAAGGTAAAAATGTTCGCGCGCCTCGGGATCAAAGGCAGTTGTTGGTTCATCGAGAATCAGCAGCGCCGGGTTGTTCACTATGGCCCTCGCAACGAGCACCCGCTGTTGCTGCCCGCCCGAAAGTTCGCCGATCAGGGCTTCGCTGATCTCTGTGATGTCCATGAGTCTCAGGGCTTCGTCGATAAATTTCTGGTCTGATTTTTCCAGACGCTTCGGAAACCTTTTCTTAGACAACAATCCGAGCGACACGACTTCCTTCACCGTAGCCGGGAAATTCGGGTTCAGGAAGCTGAGTTTCTGGGGAAGGTACCCTATCCTGTACCACTCGGTAAATTCCCGGATATTCTTTCCGAAAAGCGCCACTCTTCCGCTCTCCGGCCTGACCAGCCTGAGGATAGCCTTGACAAGGGTTGTTTTCCCTGAGCCGTTAGGACCTACAAATCCAATGTAGTCTCCGGACTCGACTGCAAAAGAGATATCACTCAAAACTTCCGCTGAGTTGTATCTGCAGTGCAGGTGGTCTATCGATATTATCTCTCCCGGCATTCGAGCCCCTTTCTCAGGCTTTCAAGGTTCTGCTCCATGAGCGAGATGAAGGTAACACCCTGTCTGAGTTCTTCCTTCGTAACATTATGGGCCCCGTTCAGTTTGAGCAGGCCTGCACCTGTTTCCCGCGCAAGAGTTTCTGCCACCCTCGGTACGATGAGTTCTTCATAAAACAGGAACCGGAGATTATTCCCCCTGAGTTTATTCACGAGCCCGATCAGATTCTGCGGGGAAGGTTCGGCATTCGGCGAAAAGCCCTGATATGCGGAGAGGTACTGGAGGCGGTATCGTGCGGCAAGATAACCGAAGGCAAAGTGCCCGCCGTGGACGATCGTGCGTTTTTTGCATGACGCGAGGGTATCGGAAAACCGGGCATCCAGATCCTGCAATTGTCTTTTGTATGCTTCAGCATTTTTCTCATACCATACTCTGTTTTCAGGGTCTGTGCGCACGAATCCCTCAAGGATCGCATCGATCATTTTTTGTGCATACGAAAAATCGAGCCAGATATGGGGGTCCTGTCCGCCGTGGTGATCAGCGTCATCCTCATTCGGGTCATGTCCATCATCCGCTCTGACACTTTGTCCGGTATCAACAATCAGAGGTTTCTCTCCGCGTATGCTTTTCCGGATAGTGGTGATCCACGGCTCCATCGTGTCCCCTGTGTACAGGAAAATATCCGCTTCGTGTATTTTCAGCACATCCCCGGGGCCCGGTTCATAACTGTGCGGTTCAACTCCGGGAGGAAGAAGGAGTACCACTTCGGTTTTCTCCTTCCCGATATTCCTTGCAAAATCATAGAGCGGGAAGAGGCTTGCGACCACAACAAGTTTCTTTTCCGCACCGTTTTGCTTGCTTTTCTGCCTGCATGACATCACCGGGAGCGTAAGCAAGATACAGATGAAGAGAATAAGCGCCTGCACAGCCCTATGCATGATTTCCTCCGCCTTTCTCCAGACATTTTTTGCATAAGCCGTTCACCTGGAGGATGTGGGAAACAATCCTGCCGTTCAATTCTGTCTTTACCCGGTTCTCGAGTTCACGGAGCATACAGAACTCGATATCCTCAACGTTTCTGCAGGAGAGGCATATGAAATGGTGATGATGCGAGGTGTTCTGACAGAGGTAATAGTACAATTGGCGGTTCGGGTGGGTAACCTGTGAGATGACGTTGCCCCGGGCAAGTTCCTCCAGGTTCCGGTAAACCGTTGGCAACCCTATTCTGGCAAACTTCTTTTTCAGCCTCTTCCATACTTCTTCGGGGCTCAGGTAAACCGACTCGTTCTTGAGGACCTCAAGTATGGCGAGCCGCTTCGGAGTAACCTTTAAATGCAATGTTCTTAGAACCGTTGTAAAGTCTTGGAGCATGGAATACCCGGATACAAATAGAAATCATTTCTATTAACGCATACCCTGCACTAAATGTCAAGGCAGTGGGGCAAAGATGAACGGGGATGGCTCTCTTTACTTCCTGAGTTCCCCGCCGGTCTTCTCGATGAGATATGCAACGAGTGATGCATGGAGATTCTCGACTTCTTCGACCGTGAGGGTCCGTTCGCCGGAGCGGTAGATAATATTAAAGGCAAGGCTTTTCTTCCCTTCGGCAATATTCTTCCCCTTGTAGAAATCAAATATGGTAATGTCTTCCACAAGGTGTGTGGGAAAAGACCTGATCATCTCCTCAATAGTCCCTGAGGGGAGCGTATCATCCACAACCAGAGCGATATCACGCTCAACAGAGGGATATTTCGGTACTGCACGATACCGGGTCGTCTCAGGGATTGCCGGAAGGAGCGCATCAAGGTTCAATTCGAAGAGCACAATTTCCGGTTTCTGTTTCTTAATATCCAGTTTTTGGACCACCTCCGGAGCAAGGATACCAAGATATCCAAGCCGCGTCCCGGCAATATGGATATCTGCCGACTGTCCCCGGTGGAGAAAAGGTTCATCAGTCGGAAGGAATCTGATATCTCTCAGCCGGAATTCCTGGAACAGGGCCTCAAGTGCGCCTTTCACGATATAGAACGGGTGTGCCTGTTCACTCCAGAGCGCGGGGGATCGGTCACGATAGAAAATTCCCCCCGCGTGCAACTCTTCTTTCGGAAGCTGTGCGCCTGAAGAAAGGAACACCCTGGCGGTTTCGAATATCCTGACTTCCCCCATGCCTCTGTCAAGGTTATAGACAAGGTTAGCGATCAATGAAGGAGCAAGCGTAGTTCTTAAAAATCCCTGGTCCTGACTCAGCGGATTGCAGATGCCGACCATATTTCGTCTTGGGTCTGATTCGGGTATTGACAGGAGATCAAGGCTAACAGCGCTCATGAAACTGAAATTTACCACCTCTGAAAAACCTGTCTTCCTCATCGTTTCACGGATGTTGCGGCAATGGAAATCCTTCCTGTTCAATCCGCCGCAGGAAAGGGGGCTTTCCGGTGCTGTGGTGAGAATGTTGTTGTACCCGTAAATCCGTGCGACCTCTTCCGCAATATCGTTCTCTCCCCTCAGGTCCCGCCTGTGCGGGGGTGCCTGAACTACAAAGGTATCCCCCCGGTCTTCTGCGGGAATAAAAAGGCTCCTCAGGATGGCGAGCATCCTGGGATGGGAGATATCCGTTCCGAGGATTCTGTTTATCCGTTCATACCTTACAGAAAAAGGCTCGGCGCGGTATGGCAATGGATACACGTCAATAAGCCTGTGGATAGCACCGCCGGCGACACTCGCAATAAGAAATGCTGCGCGGTCCAGTGCTTTTTCGAGGAATTCGATGTCCGTTCCTCGCTCGAACCGGTAGGAGGATTCACTGGAGAGGCCCAATACTTTTGATGTCTTCCTGATGGAAAAAGGATCAAAATATGCACTTTCGAGAAAGATATTCTTCGTCTTCCCGGTCACTTCGGTATCAGCACCACCCATGACCCCTGCGACTGCAACAGGTTCCCGGGCGTCCCAGATGAGGAGTGAATCTTCCGGGATTGTGCGGTCCGTGCCGTCAAGGGTTCTGATCCTGACCTGTACTCCCTTTCCCTTGACGGTATCCGGCGTGCCGACGACAATCTTCTTTCCTGCGAGTTTATCAGCATCAAATGCATGGAGCGGATGTCCAAACTCCATGAGCACGTAATTGGTTATGTCAACAACGTTATTGATCGAGCGCATCTCGCATTTTTCAAGCCTTTTCTTCATCCATTCGGGGGACTCCCCAATAGTTACCCCTGTGATCACCCGTCCGGCATACCGGTTGCTGAGTTCCGGGTTCACAATATCAACGGTAAAATCCGATACCGGCTGCTCTCCTGATATTCCGTGCTCCGGAACGTTGAGCGGAGCATTATACAGCGCGGACAATTCCCGGGCAAGCCCCATGATGCTCAGGCAGTCAGGCCTGTTCGGGGTAACATTGACCTCATAGATAAGATCCCCATCTGCCGGCTCGGATCCTTCCACTTCTAACCCTATCATAGTGAGTTTGTCGGCGACCTCTTCGGGCGGCGCAGCAATCTCAACAATCTCTTGCAGCCATGTATAGGGAACACGCATGACGTTTATTATATCCCTGAGAATCGAGGATTGACAAGGGCAAAGATGATTGATAGAATTCCGGACATGAGGAGCAATCCGGGATGAACAAACTATCGAGACACGAAGCGGTCTCCCTCGCAAAAAAAACCGGTGATCTTTCAGGATTCGATCTGTCCGGGGTTGATCTCAGCAGGCTCGATTTTATCGGCTGCTCCTTCAGGGGCTGTTCCCTGAAAGGAGCAAATCTCAGCAGTGCGAATATCTGCATGTCTGACTTTGAAGGTGCAGATCTGTCCGGCTGTATCATGAGCAGCACGAATTTCATCGGGACAGTCTTCAGGAAATCCATGCTCGAAAACTCCGACCTTACCTTCTCATCTTTCGCAGGGGGCGATTTTACCGGGGCGCTACTCCGCAGAGCCAATTTCACAAACTCGAAAATCTCCCATGCCAACTTCACTCAGGCAGATCTTTCCGGGGCCAACCTGCAGATGACAGAGGCCGTCCTCATCAGATGTTTGGAGGCAGACCTCAGGAAAATCAATGCATATGGATCAAGCATGATCGGCGCTGACCTTGTGCGCACCGACCTCAGGGAGAGCAGTCTTCGTGGCACGGATTTGAGCGGGGCAAACCTTTCTTCAGCGGATCTGAGAGGTGCCGAGATTCTGGAAACTATCTTGATTGCCGCAAACCTTACCGGCGCAGATCTGCGCGGCGCTTCCCTCACGCGCGCAGAAATGGCGCGTACAATCCTTTCCGGGGTAAAGACCGATCCTCATACTGGACTTGGCTGAGCATGAATTAAAAAAACCGGGAAACTGACAAAGGCTTGCCGGGGATTTGATCCGGCATGCCTTTGCCTCTTGATCGCTTAATCTGTTTTCGGACAGGGGCCGAGATGTTTGCCCCGCATAGTCATTTTGGCCGTCATCTCTTTTCCCTCCTGGATCGTTGCTGTATCGATTATCCCATCGAACGTAGTGCCAGCATAGGTAATCCTGCCTCTGGCGGTTGAATCCTTGCATTCGACAGTCCAGGTGACCGTGTTCCCTTCAACCTTTGTGTCCCGCATTATGCAGTCTGTCTGCTTGCTGGTCTCCCGGGGGACATAATCCTTCCGGTCGAGACAGGTTACCACCGTATGGGGCCTTGCCATGCCGGCCGGCATGCCGGGCACCTCGAACGAGGTGGTGATCTCCCACTGCCCTTCCTGCATATTGAGCGCCTCCTTTGCAGATTGTGCAGTCGGTGCAGGAGTCTCCTGCTTCTTGCTGCATCCGGCGAGTATCAGAGCAATTATCAGCATACCGAACGCTGCTGAAAAACCAAAAAAACGTTTCATGACAATCTCCTTTCCCGGCCGGCTGCGTGCCGGCAGCATAATTTTTATTGAGTCCATTATAATATCTTTTTACAGGAAATGGGTTCTCGTTTTCTCATAAATAATACCTGGCCGGTCAAGGGGTCGCTGTCCTGGCAGTTACTGCACTTCACTAAACCTGCGGGAAGAAAACCCGGGAAAGAACCATCACGGGGGATAAAAATACTGCATCTCCTTTCACAGCAGCCCGGCAAAACCGGAAGCGGCGTATACCTGCAGGAATTGGCAAAACTGGGCGCACAAGATAATCTCGATCAGAGAATTATTATCGGGATGCCCTCCGATGCATCGTACCGGGACCTCGATCTTTATGGGTCAACTTCGGTAAAACCCGTGAAATTCTGCGATCCGGACCTCCCCTTCCCTGTAGCAGGGATGAGCGATGTCATGCCGTATCAAAGCACCCGCTTTTCCGAGTTCTCAGAAGAGATGCTTGACGCCTATTTATACGCCTTTGCAAATATTATCACCAGAGAAGTAAACACGTTCAGGCCCGACATCATCCACACCCATCATCTCTGGCTTGCCACTGCACTGACCAGAATCCTTCATCCCGATCTGCCGATTGTCACTACCTGTCACGGGACGGAACTCCGTCAGCTCAGCCTCGTTCCTGCCCTGAAGAACTTTGTTGTGCCTGCCTGTTCACAGATCGACAGGGTTATGGCACTGCATCAGAACCATATCGGGAAGATCCACGGCGCTTACCGGATTGATCTCTCCAGGATATCCCTTGTCGGCGCAGGGTACAGGGATGACATATTCTGCTCTCCGCTAACAGGAACCTGCAGACGCGATATGAAAGACACGCTGACCATGGTGTACGCAGGCAAATTAAGTTTTGCAAAAGGGTTGCCTTGGCTTATTGAAACCGCAGACAGGCTGGAGCACCCTTCAGGGAAAAAGATACGGCTCCGCATAGCCGGTTCCGGCAGTGGTGAGGAAGCAGCCATGATATATGAAAAAGCCCTTCAGTTTGAGGACATCATAGAGTTTCTCGGGCCAAAACCCCAGGAAGAGCTCGCTGAAATATTCAAGGATGCGGATCTTTTCGTGCTCCCGTCGTTCTACGAAGGGCTCCCCCTGGTTGTGCTCGAGGCTATCGCCTGCAGCTGCAGGGTAGTCATGACAGAACTCCCGGGCACTGAATGCTGGCTCCCCAAAGAACTGATAGAGACAGGGATTGTTGAACTCGTACCTCTGCCTGATCTAATCGGACCCGACATTCCCGACCCGAAAGACCTGCCCCTTTTTATGCATAATCTGGTCACAGCAATCAACACCCAGCTCGCCCGCTGCACCAGGGATGAACCTGAGTGGGAGACAGAGGTAATCCCTCTGATCGAATCAATGAACTGGCAAGGGATTTACCGCAAGGTCAGGCAGGTCTATGAAACAGTATTGACAGGGCAGTGATAGAGCTGAGAAGAGTTTATTAACCCGAAAAATGCAATGAACGGCAGGCATGTATGCAGCAAAAGCTCTTGTGCAGCTCCTTGGTGAGCGGTTTCATGACCCGGATTCCCGGAACGTTTTCAGCCCTGCCGCCCGGATACCATACAGACGCAAATTCTGCGTTCAAGAGGTTTTGCTGCATAGGTGCATGCCGTCTTTATATCCAAATGCATTTTTCGGGTTAATTTGCTCCGCAGAGGAACAGCCAACCTGCTTCAATTATGAATGTCCTGTGTTTTTCTGATAAAAGAAAGGCCCTTGTCTCCGTGCGCCTCTCCAAAAACAGGGCGGGTTTGATTCCCGCCCTGTTTCCTATCCACACCGCTTGAGGCAGTATCGCTCTATTTTGATTCCAGGATAAATCTTTTGTTTACCGGAAGAACAGGACGGTTATTATCCACGCCCATGAGCGTCCTGAATTTCTGTATCTGCTCTTCTGAAACCTCGATCGGGGTCTTGATCACGCTCCAGTTGACACCCTCGGTACAGGGGGGAGTGGTAAGGGAACCGTAATAGTGGTAATAGCCCCTGTCTTTCGGAAGGAGGCTTGAAGCATCGACAGATATCCCCTCGACCACATTCTCCTTGTCCACTTCTGCCGGGAGGTTGTCCCAGAGCACCTGGATGATCTTGTTCTGCTGCCCCTTCTTCATGAGCACCCCTACGACCGCAAGATCGCCACTGTCGTTCTTATGCACAAGATGCATTTCCATATCAGAGAATGAACCCTTAACCGTATGTTCGCTCGGTGCATGGAAATGGAACTGGAGAAGCTGATACTCAGCCCCGTCTATGATAACCGAACTCCCCGGATCACAATTCACCTGCACAGAATGGCCGTTGTTGATAATCCGCAGGGGTGTCTGCTTGTACGAGAACTTGATCGCATCCAGGGATGTTCTGTACGTCTTCTCGAAATCAACGGGAGACTGCGCTTTCCCTGTTCCGCAGAGTGCAAATTCAGGTTTCAAGTTGCCCCAGTTGGCAGGTGCGCCTTCTCCTTCATACCCCCAGTGTATCTCATGTTTGACTTCCGCTACCGGCTGCTCAGCAGGCTGTTCCGCTTTCTTGCAGCCGAAAACGCCTGTCATCAATACCACTGCAAAAACGATACAACCGATCTTTCTCATCATGGTTCCCTCCTCTGATTTCTATCAGTGTTGTTGTACTCCCTTGGTTTTACCGTAACAGCAGGTTTTTGGAGCATCACCCCTTTCTGAAAACTCCTGTTGATGCAGGATACTGTACCCAAAAAGATGCTGCTATTCTATAAATTTCCGGTGGATATTTCCAGACTTATTTCTCCGGACGGGAGAAACCGGACACGGGAGAACATACCCGCTGAGTGCCTGGGTTCCGGTGGGCCTGCCGGAGTAATCGTATTCACCAGGCCATGCAGATCCCAATTCGCTATTCTCCCGATTTCGTCTCCTGGATCTTTTCCAGAATTTGTGCCATCCGGGCAACCATCTCATTCGACAAGGTCTGCAGGGCGTCCATCCGTTCCGTTGCTTTCTGGATCAGGCTATGGAGCTCCTCCTCATCGACAGAAGCATCCACCAACTCCAGCGTCCCCTTGACCGCTACGATGTGTTCGCTTATGTTCCCGACAATCGACTCAAGTTTTTCTCTGATTTCTTTCATCGCTTCTCCTCACTCATTGTTCCAAACCTCCTTCTGCAGGGTGAGAGCCCTGTAACTATCCGGGAGGCATGATAAATTCCTGATTGTGCCTCCTGAGAATATTATTGACGATACCAAATCCAAAAACAACCTTCAGGTCTTCGCAACCACTCTCCGGATTGAGCTATAATATACCTGTGAAAAGACCGAAGGGATTCACAAGGTTTCTGACACTTGCGAATGCATATCTCAAAGACCCCCGGAAGCGTGCGCAGATGCTGGGGGCAGTCAAAGAGTACGCAAAAAATAAACAGCCGCTGGTACGGAACTTCAGGGATGACCTTTCAACCCTGATAAGCCTGCTCAAAGACTGGCACAAAGGTCTTTACCCCAAAGTGCCAACCCCTACAATACTCCTTGTTATCGCAGCCCTCCTGTATTTCCTCTCCCCGCTGGATACCATACCTGATTTCATGGGACCGCTCGGGTTCACTGACGATGCAGCCGTAGTCCTCTTTGTCCTGAATACTATCCGGAATGAGATAAACCGTTACAGGGACTGGAAATCAGGGGGTTAACAGGCAAGGCTCAGCATGGTAATTCACGCACTCACTCCGAACATATCCGCTCAAAACTGCCGCAAAAACCGCAGGTCGTTCTCGAAGAAAAGCCTGATATCGTCGATGGAGTATTTCAGCATGGTTATGCGTTCGACGCCCATTCCAAAGGCAAAACCCGTATAGACTTCCGGGTCGTATCCCACCATCTCAAAGACCCTTGGATTGATAATGCCGGCACCGAGTATTTCGAGCCACCCGGTCGTCTTGCAGACCCTGCATCCTTTGCCCGAGCAGAATATGCACCCGATGTCTACTTCCGCACTTGGTTCGGTGAACGGGAAAAAACTCGGCCTGAACCGTACCGGTATCCCTGTGCCGAACATGCTGTGGATAAATGTCTCGAGCACTCCCTTCAGGTCGCTGAAAGCGATACCGGTATCAACCATGAACCCCTCGACCTGATGGAACATCGGGGTATGGGATATATCCGCATCACACCGGTATACCTTCCCCGGGGCGATTATCTTGAGCGGGGGCTTCCTTTTTTCCATAACCCTGACCTGGACCGGAGAGGTATGAGTCCTCATAACAACATCATCTGATATATAAAAAGTATCCTGCATGTCACGGGCAGGATGGTTTTTGGGGATATTCAGGGCTTCAAAATTATAGTAATCGAATTCGACCTCAGGACCTTCTTCCACCTCGAATCCCAGAGACACAAAGATGCCGGTGATCTCTCCGAGGATCTTATTGATCGGGTGTTCACTGCCGAACGGTGTATATTTCCCGGGGAGGGTTATGTCAAGTGCCTCTGCAGATGCCCGCCTTGTATGGTCCGCCTGTCTGAGGAGAGATTCCAGCCTCCCGATCTCCTCCTCAATGGAATTCTTCACCTCATTGACCGCCTTACCATAGGCCGGCCGCATTTCCGGAGTAACAATTGAGAGGGCCTTGAGCTTCGCAGTAACAAGCCCCTTTTTGCCCAGATATTTTACCCTGAGTTGCTGGACTTCGGCGAGCGTAACAGCTGATTGAGCTTCTGAAAGAAATGAAGTTTTGAGCGCAGTGACGTCATCCACTGTGCGTATCAGCTTTTCACTTTTTCAACGAGCTGACTGAAGGCAGCGGGATCGTGGTAAGCCATGTCAGCCAGGACTTTTCTGTTCAGCGAGATATCCGCCTTCTTCAGCCCTGCAATCAACTGACTGTACGTCATACCGCATGCACGTGCAGCTGCGTTTATCCTGACATTCCAGAGAGCTCTGAATTCCCGTTTCTTTACCCTGCGGTCCCTGTATGCATACTGGAGTGCCTTGTCAACAGCCTCTGTTGCAATCCTGTAGAGGCGGCTTTTCGCCCCATAATATCCCTTGGCCTTTTCCAGGATGTTTTTCCTTCTCCGTCGTGTCTTGAATCCACCTTTTGCCCTTGGCATCTATTACCTCCAGACTGTTTCCTGTTTATTCTTCAGACGCGTTCCTGCGTTATTACCGCTTCCTGCTTGCTCTCTATAGATAAGGGATGAGCCTTTTGATCTTGTGATACTCGGCGTCAGAAACAAGCGAGGGCGTCCTGAGCCTCCTTGTCCTCTTTGCGGACTTGCCCGTAAGGAGATGGCTCTTATATCCACTCCCCCGCTTGATCTTTCCGGAGCCGGTAACCTTGAATCGTTTTTCCGCTCCCCTGTGTGTTTTCAGTTTCGGCATCCTCTCTCCTCCTCTTATACACAACCTGAGCTTTATATTTTAAAGAAATCCTCGAAAATTTTAAAGAGGTTTTTTGAAAAACCAAAAAAAGCAGGGATACGGGGTCAGGGACAGGATATCACGATTTGGGCGTCACCACCATGGTTATGTGGTTTCCTTCGAGTCTCGGTCCCTGTTCAACGTTGAATTTGCCGGTGAGCATCACCTTGATTTTCTCGAATACCTTCATGCCCAGTTCCGGTCTGATAATCTCCCTCCCCCTGAAGTACATCGTAACCTTTGCCTTGTGCCCCTCATCAAGGAACCTTCTGATATTTCTCACTTTCAGTCCGAGATCATACTCGGTAATCTGGGGCCTGATCTTGACTTCCTTGATCCCCATCGCCTTTTTCTGTGTCTGTTTCTTGTTTATCTGGTAGCGGTATTTCCCAAAGTCGAGTAATTTGCAGACAGGGGGGGAAACGTTCGGAGCGACTTCAATCAGGTCGAGACCTTTTTCTCCGGCTATTCTCAGTGCCTCGCGGACCGGAAGGACACCCAGTTGATTCCCCTCCGCATCGATCAACCTGACTTCCTTCGCCCTGATCTGTTCATTCACTCTGATATCTCGCGTTATGCTCCCACCTCCTGAACTATATCGCCCGGGACTTTTCTTCAACTTTTTCCTTCACGATCATAAGAAATTCTTCAGGGGAAAACGGTCCGATATTTTCTCCGCTCCTCTTTCTCACGGACACCCTGTTTTCAGTCAATTCCTTGTCGCCTATTATAACCAAATAGGGCACCTTCATCATAGTAGCATTCCGTATTTTATAGCCGATTTTTTCGTTCTCGAGATCCATCTCTGTCCGTATCCCCGACGCGATAAACCGGGATGCCAGAGACCGGGCGTACTCGCAGTGTCGTTCTGCAATGGTGAGGATGATAACCTGGACAGGTGCAAGCCATACCGGGAAGGCTCCTCCATAATGTTCGATGAGAACCCCGAAAAACCGTTCAAGTGAACCCATAAGCGCACGATGGATCATGATCGGCCTGTGTTCTCTCCCGTCACTCCCCCTGAACTGCATGCCAAACCGCTCAGGGTTGTTGAAATCAACCTGTATGGTGCTGCACTGCCACTGCCGGTTCAGTGAATCCTTCACTTTGATATCGATCTTCGGCCCGTAGAATACCCCCTCTCCCGGATCGACTTCGTAGGTGAGCCCTTTGGTCTCCAGCGCCTTCTTCAGTGCGTTGGTTGATCGTTCCCAGTTCTCGGGAGTACCGACATATTTTTCGGGTTGTGTGGAAAGATATACGTCATACTGGAGAAAACCGAACGTCTTCAGGACAAAGAGGGTAAAGTCAAGAACATTCAGAATCTCTTCCTCTATCTGGTCTTCCCTGCAGAATATATGGGCATCATCCTGGGTAAACCCCCTGACACGGAGGAGACCGTGGAGCACGCCGGAACGTTCATACCGGTATACGGTGCCCAACTCTGCATACCGGACAGGCAGATGTTTATAGCTCTTCAGGGAACTCTTATAGACATGAATATGGAAAGGGCAGTTCATGGGCTTGATTTCATAGTCCACGCCCTCGATCTCCATAGGGGAATACATATTCTCGCGGTAGAAATCCAGATGCCCGCTTGTCTTCCAGAGGTTCAGTTTGGCGATATGGGGCGTATAGAGGATTTTGTAGCCCGCTTTGTAATGTTCCTCAAGCCAGAAATCCTCGATCGTCCTCCTGATAAGCGCTCCGTTCGGATGCCAGACAATCAGTCCTGCGCCGATTTCGTCACCGGTGCTGAAGAGATCAAGGTCCCTACCGAGTTTCCGGTGGTCTCTCTTTTTTACCTCTTCAAGGAAATCCAGATACTCCTGCAACTTTTCTGCCGTTGGAAAAGAGGTGCCGTATATCCTCTGAAGCATCTTGTTCTTTTCGTCGCCCCTCCAGTAAGCCCCCGCTATGGAGAGAAGTTTGAAAGCCTTGACCTGGCCCGTGGTTTCGAGGTGAGGTCCCCTGCACAAATCGATAAAACCGCCTTCTTCGTACACAGAAACCTCGTCATCCGCAATCTCGTTCAGGAGTTCGACCTTGTATTCTTCGCCCATGTTCCTGAAGAGTTCTATTGCATCGCTCCGGGGCATGACCCTGTGTACGAACGCGTTGTTCTTCTTGGTAATCGCCTTCATCTTTTTCTCGATTGCGGTAAGGTCTTCAGGAGTGAACGGCCTGTCAAGATCGAAATCATAGTAAAAGCCGTCTTCAATAGCCGGCCCTATAGCGAGTCTTGCCCCAGGGAAGAGTTCCTTCACAGCATGTGCCATGATGTGGGAAGTGCTATGCCTGTAGACGTCCCGGTCTTCCTGTAAGTCGAACTGTAACTCTTTAATAGAATCCCTCCGGCAATGTGTTCAGAAACCAGCGCAATAGTATATCGTATGGATTATAATATACCTGCTTTCCGTATTTCAAAAACAAAATGCATCCGTTACCATAACCCCGACCCGTTTCCCGGAAAACCGGCAAGCAGATCGAAAATACCCTGAGAATACTCATCTTGCATGCCTCTATCTCCGAAATGGTTTATAATACCCGTATGGCAATCCTCGACATCAAAAAGTTTCCTGAAAAAGTGCTGAAAATCAGGACCGCGCCTGTGGAAAACATTGATTCCAGGGTTCAGCTTCTGATCGACGACATGGTCGAAACGATGCACTATGCCCGGGGGCTCGGTCTCGCTGCCAATCAGGTGGGGGTTTCGCAGCGGCTTTGTGTCCTCGACCTCAGCATGAAAGATGAAAAAAGCCGCCTGATCGTGCTCATCAACCCCGTCATCGTCGAGAAAGAAGGGATGATCGACGCGGAAGAAGGATGTCTGAGCATTCCCGGTTATATGACAACGATCAGGAGACCGGAAAAAGTCTTTGTCAGGGGTCATGACCGCGAGGGAAAGCCGGTAGAAATTGAGACAGCGGGTCTCCTTGCCCGTGCGCTCCAGCATGAACTCGACCATCTCGACGGGCTTCTTTTTATCGACAGGATGAGCCCCATCAGGAGGGAGTTCTTCAAGCGAAGGTATAAGAAGACACTCAGGGAAAAAGAAAAAAAATTATAACCGCTCTGTCATTCCGATGTGTTCGGAATCCTTCCCGCAGTTTTCTTATCCAACCGGAAGAAAGATTCCCGACAAGTGGAATGACAAGATAATGAGATCAGAAACATAACCTATGCGTATCGTTTTTTTCGGCACTCCTGAATTTGCTGTTCCCTCGCTCAGCATGCTCCTCGATTCGGGAGAAGAAGTTTCTGCTGCAGTCACACAAACCGACAAAAGAAAAGGCAGGGAGAGCAGAACCACTCCTCCGCCTGTCAAGGATTTCGCCCTGAGCAGCGGGATAAGAATTCTGCAGCCCCGCACGGTCAGAGATGCCGGATTTATTCGTGAGCTTGAGGGTATAGCACCGGACCTGATCGCTGTGGTAGCATACGGAAAAATCCTCCCCGCAGAGATTCTCGCGCTCCCCCCTCACGGGTGTGTCAATGTCCACGCATCGCTCCTCCCGCAGTACAGGGGAGCGGCGCCGATACAGTGGGCAATCCTTAACGGGGAGAAGAAGACCGGTATTACGACAATGCTTATGGATGAAGGGCTTGACACCGGACCCATCCTTCTCCGGGAGGAAATGGACATTATTCCCGATGATACTGCTGAAACTCTCGGCAAAAGGCTTGCAGCTCTCGGTGCGTCAGTCCTGATAAAAACAATCCGCAGAATTCAGGAGGGGACGCTTGTTCCGGTCCCGCAGGCAGGGGTCCCCAGTTATGCTCCACCGCTGAAGAAAGAAGACGGCAGAATCATCTGGGAAAAATCTGCTGAAGAGATCAGGAATTTTGTCCGGGGGATGTATCCCTGGCCCTGCGCATATTGTTCTCTGCACGGGGAAAGGATTAAAATCATCAAGGTAGCGGTACTCGACGGCTCGGGGCCTCCGGGCCGGGTCGAAAAAGCAGAAGGAGAACTCATTGTGGGTTCAAAGAAAGGTCTGGTCTCGATTATCGAGCTTCAGCCGCAAGGCAGACGCCTCATGACAGCAAGGGAATTCCTGCGGGGCAGAAGATTGCAGGAAGGTGTCTTTTTCGATGAGCCGTAGCTTAATGCGGGCGATTACCCTTAAATTTCTCTATCCGCTTCTCATGTTCGCCGGTTCCCTCGGGAAAAACAGGAAGGAGCGCTATCAGAGATTTATTATCGATCTGAACAACCGTCTGGTAAGAAAAGGAAAATGGCGTCCGGAAAAAATCCTCCTCCTCCTTCCGCACTGTCTCCAGAGAAAAGAATGCGACGTGAGGCTTACGTATAATATTTACAACTGCAAACGCTGCGGGAAATGCGGGATCAAAGACCTTATCGGAATCGCGGAAGAACATCACGTCACCCTTTTTATTGCAACGGGAGGATCCCTCGCGAGAAGGACAGTGAATGAGATTAAACCGGATGCCGTCGTCGCCGTTGCCTGCGAAAACGACCTCAGCAGCGGCATCGTGGACACGTACCCGATCCCGATCCTGGGAATTACCAATATACGGCCTTTTGGCCCCTGCATGAATACCAATGTCGATCTCACAAGGGTGAAAGAGGCGATAGAATTTTTCAGCAGGATACAGGAAGGCTGAAGGACAGGGAAATGTTTTGGAGTTTCGCCGGGGAGAAGAGATGCAGAGAGAGATAGGTACTTTTATTAAGTTCCCCTTCTACATAATAGGGTTCATTATCCTGGGGCTCATTTTCGGGTATCTTACCTTCAAAGTGCTCAGTTTCAGCAGAACGGTTGAAGTGCCCGTCCTCACCGGCAAAACCCTGCTTGAAGCGAACAAGCTCCTGACAGACAGGGGGCTCTATCTGAAAATCGAGGGCGAGGAATATGACGCTGTAGTCCCCCAGGGCAATATCCTCAGGCAGAATATCCCGCCGGGAAAAACCGTGAAAGAGCGGAGGGGCATCAAGGTAGTCATCAGCAAAGGCCCCCGGGTGTGGTCTATCCCCTTCGTGGTAAACGAGACGCTGGCGAATGCCGAAACTATACTCCTGCAAAAAGGGCTAAGGATTTCGAAAGTGATCCCGGTCCATTCCGATCTTGTCGAAAAAGACAGGATCATTGCGCAGAAACCAGGACCTGAAGAGCAGATCAGCGACAGCATCTCCGTCCTGGTAAGTCTCGGCCCATACGAAAAAACCTATTACTGTCCCGATTTCAGGAGCATGTTCGCCGGACATGCGCAGGATCTTGCCGGCGAACTCAGCCTGAAGGTAGTCATCGAGGGGACGGGAGAAATAGTCCAGACACAGAGACCCTCTCCGGGAAGGCAGATACAGAGCGGAGATACAATTTACTTGCAGGTATTCTGATTTCATTTTATTATAGGAACACGCAGCAGGTGAGGAAGAGTATGGCAAAAATTGCACCTTCGATACTTTCGGCAGATTTTCTGAGGCTCGGCGAGGAGATAAAGGCGGCTGAAGCAGCAGGGGCTGACCTGCTGCACATCGACATCATGGACGGCCACTTTGTCCCGAACCTTACCATTGGCCCGTCAATCGTTGCATCGATCAGGGAAATCACCCCGCTGCCGCTCGATGTCCATCTGATGATCGAAGATCCGGACAGGTATCTCCCGGACTTCATAAAAGCCGGGGCTGACTATCTGACCGTACATTATGAAGCGTTGCTCCATCTGCACAGGACAGTGCACTGGATTAAGGAACAGGGGATAAAGGCAGGCGTCTCCCTCAATCCGGCAACGCCGGTATGGAGCCTTGTGGACATTCTTGCGGATGCGGACATGATTCTGCTCATGTCGGTAAACCCCGGGTTCGGCGGGCAGGAATTTATCTCCCGGACTAAGGAAAAAATACAGACGCTGAAAAAGCTTATTGCTGAAAAAGGTCTCCGGACACTCATCGAGGTAGACGGAGGAATGAAAATCAGCAATGCACGTGATGTGATATCTGCCGGTGCGGATATTCTTGTCATGGGGTCAGGCTTTTTCAGTGCACAAGACTATGGCACGATCGTCAGACAATTCAGAGACCTCACCCGCACTGAATAATATCCTTCTTGAGGCTGAGAGACTGAGAGAAAAATCCTCGTACCGTCAGGCGCTCAGACTTTTTCTCAAGGCGCTGAACGCATATGGGAAGACACATGATCAGGACGGCATGCTCCGCTGCATGCTCTCCGCAGGAGATATTTCCCGTATGACGGGTGATTTCGATCAGGCAGAGCATCTTTATGCCGGCGCAATCGCCCTCGCACGCAAGACAGGGGACCCTCTCACCACAGTTGACGCACAGGCCGGACTCGGACTGGCATTGAGGGCACAGGGAAAATGGAAAGACGCCCTCCGCTCTATCCGGAGAGCCCGCAGCTTTTATGAAAAAACCAGGGACAGGCAGGGCATTGCATTTTCCCTATGGGCTGAAGCAGGCGCTTTGCGGATTCAGGGCGACATCAGCGGGACTCTCCGCCTCTACCGGAAATCTTACCGGTTGTTCCGGTCGCTGGGAGATGTCCAGGGGATCGGGTACTGTCTCTGCGGACTCGGGGGTGCTTCGAGAGTTGCGGGACGCTCCAGGGAATCCCTGAAATTTTACCGTGAAGCGAATTCCCTGTTCACAACGAACCGGGATACATTCGGAAAGGCATATTCCTTCTGTGGGATAGGAAACGCATACCGGATGCTCGAGGACTACAGAAGCGCATTCGCCTATTTTGCCAGGGCAGTCAGACTCTATACCAGGATCGGTGACCGGGTCAGTTATGCCTATACGCTCTGGGGGCTTGCAACCACCTATAAAATGACGGGGGATTTTGAAAAGGCCCGACAGTTCTTTCACCGGGCAATCGGGCACTTCAGGAAGACAAGAGATCCGAGAGGGATGATTTACTGCAGGCTCGGGCTCGGTGAACTCGCCCTGCTGAAGAACAAAATTGCCCTTGCAGAGAAATATCTATCCTCAGCACTCGAGGAATCACGTACTTTTCATTTCTCACTCGAACACTGGTACGCACGTATTCTCTCGTCAGCAGCACATGGAAAAAAAGCTCCGGAATGGTATAATAGAACCGGGGTGAAACTCAGTTTCCGGGGAATACCGTTTAATATCCCGTAACCCTTGATTGTCTGGTGCCGGGCATTGTTTCATTCGCAGCGGTAAACACATATTCTTTTGTTTTTGTGGTGATCTTTCATGGGGGGCTTTGCCGTGGGGGTATATAATATACCCAACACTCTTACATTTCTCAGAATACTTATCATCCCTGTCTTTGTGACCTCGATTATCTACAACCGCTACGATTATTCGCTCATCCTTTTTATAATCGCAGCAGTCACCGACACCCTGGACGGACTGTTTGCCCGGCTCAAGAACCAGAGGACTGCCATAGGGACGTTTCTCGATCCGCTCGCCGACAAATTCCTGCTCGTCACTTCGTTCATAATTTTCTCTGTGTACGGCTGGATTCCGAAATGGCTTGCCGTAGTAGTCATCAGCAGGGACATCACCGTTGTCGTCGGCTGGTTCCTCCTGTATCTCATGATAGGGACGTCGCAAGTCGAACCTTCGATACTCGGCAAGGCAACCATATGGGTGCAGAGTCTTCTCATAGCCTATATTCTCATTGACATAAATATCCTGTACCTCCCTGACGTGCCGTTCTCATTCTTCCTGATTACCGCCGGGGTTACCATACTGTCAGGACTTCATTACATTTACCGGGGGTTGACACTGACTCATGCATCCTGAACAGGGTCTGGTAATAGAAGCGGTCCGACCGGGAACAGCTGCGCAAAAAACTGGACTTTGCCCGGGGGATATCCTGCTTTCAGCCAACTCGCGCATACTGCGTGATCCCATCGATTTTGCGTTTTACAGCGCCGATGGGGCACTGGACATTGCCCTGAAACGCGACGGGAAAATGATGCATGTGACCTATGGTAAAAAAGAGGGCAGTGATTTCGGTGTCGATTTCAAACCATTCAAAATCATGACATGCAGGAACAACTGTCTGTTCTGCTTTGTGAAGCAGCTCCCGAAAGGTCTGAGAAAAACCCTCTATATAAAAGATGAGGACTACCGGATGTCCTTTCTCTATGGCAACTATATCACGCTTACCAACTTGTCGAAAGAAGACAAAAAAAGGATCGTTGAGCAGAGACTGAGTCCCCTCTATATCTCCGTACACGCAACGAGCAGGGAATTGCGGAACAGACTCCTGGGCAACCCAAAAGCTCCTGATATCATGAAGGAGCTCAAATTTTTCACTGACCACAAAATCCGGTTCAACGTCCAGATCGTTCTCTGTCCAGGGTACAACGACGGGAAAGAGCTCCGGCAGACACTGAGGGACCTCCAAAAATTATACCCGTATGTCCTTTCGATCGCAGTCGTCCCTGTCGGGCTTACCCTATTCAGAAAAAACACCATCAAACCCGTTGAAAGAGAAGACGCGGAAAATGCACTTGCGATCATAGAATCATTTCAGAAGAGATTGCTGAAAAAACACGGGACCTCAGTCATTTACGGAGCGGACGAACTGTATCTGAAGGCAGGCCGTCCCTTTCCGCCCCTGAAAGAATACGGAGACCTTCATCAGATCGAGAACGGCGTGGGGATGATACCCCTGTTTCTGCACCAGGCCAAGAGGCTGAAAATCCCGAAAACCCTCCCTCACAAAAAGAAATTCCTGACCTTCACCGGCAAGTCTTTTCATCCGCACCTTAAGAAATTTATTGATAAACTTGCAGAAAAAGAAAATCTGCTCATCGATACCGTCCCGGTCGAAAACCGTTTTTTTGGAGATCTCGTCACCGTCACAGGACTCCTGACAGGGAGAGATGTGATCAAGACTATTCTCGACAGGACAGACGGGTATGAAACAGTCCTTGTACCGGATGTTGCGCTGGACGGTAAAGACCGTTTCCTTGATGATGTCACCCTCCCCGATATGGAAGAAGCACTGAAAATACCGGTCAAAAAAATCCCGTCGCACCCTGATGGCCTGATCAGCGTAATCGCCGGAAGTTAGAGAATCTGCTGATAAAAAATGCATAACTCTCTGTAAATATTGACATATTCATTCTTTAATGCTAACATTCAAACATGAAAACTCTGTTTTCTCTGGCCCTGCTGACTGTATTCCTCTCTTCTCCTCTCTATGCCGATATTTTTAAATATGTCGACGAAAACGGCATTGAGTGTTACACAGACGCTCCCCTCGGAAAGAAAGCTTCCAAGATACTGAAGGAGCATCAGAGTGGTACACGGCAGGATGTTCCTGCTTCCCGGTCACAGCCCGGGGACGATCCCGATTATCACAGCATTGTCCATGAGAAAGCTGCTGTGTACGACCTTGACCCTACTCTGATCAAAGCCGTTATTAAGACAGAGTCTAACTGGAACAGCAGGGCAATATCAAAAAAAGGCGCCATTGGGCTCATGCAGCTCATGCCGACAACAGCAATGGATATGAACGTCAGGAACCCTTTCGATCCTGAAGAGAATATAGAAGGCGGCACAAAATATCTTAAATATCTTCTCGAACGGTTCAACGGTGATCTGACCCTTGCACTCGCTGCATATAATGCCGGACCCGGCACAGTCGAAAAATACGGGTATGTTCCCCCGATTTCGGAGACCCGTCAGTATGTCAATAAAGTGCTCTCCCTCTGCAATGGAAAAACGGCAGGCAGTGCTTCAGTAAATGCGAAACGGTCCGAGAAGATTTATAAAATCGTTCTGGAAGACGGCTCTGTCCTTTTTACCAATTCTTCCATTCTCTCGAAGGAATCCGTCAGGTTCTAGATGCCTCCTGATACAGCCTCGCTCCGGGAAAAGATTCTTGCACTCAAGGAAAAGCGACGCGCACTCATTCTGGCCCATAATTACCAGCGGGATGAGGTTCAGGAGATCGCTGATTTTACCGGGGATTCTCTTGAGCTCTCCCGGACGGCATCGACCATCGACTGCGAGGTGATCGTCTTCGCAGGAGTCCATTTCATGGCGGAAAGCGCCTCGATCCTCTCGCCCAATAAAACCGTCCTCCTCCCGGAGAGAGATGCCGGATGCCCCATGGCTGACATGATCCGTGCGGGTTCGCCGAGGCAGGCCGGAAAGACTTACCCTGGATTCAGGAACCCGCCCGCACTTATCTATCCGGCTGAGTTCACGCTCCGCGACATCAAGGCACAACATCCGGGAGCGCCTGTAGTCGCCTATGTGAACACTACCGCAGAGGTGAAAGCAGAAAGTTATATCTGTTGCACCTCGGCAAATATCGTGCAGGTGGTTGAATCCCTCCCTTTCGAAACAGTGATCAGCGTCCCGGACCGGAACCTATCCCTCTGGGCCCAACGGAATACCCGGAAAAACGTCATTGCATGGGACGGATTTTGTCATGTGCACGAGAGAGTCACCCGGGAAGATGTAAACAATGCCAGGGCTGAGCATCCGCGGGCCCTCCTCATGGCCCATCCGGAATGCAGGCTTGAGGTCCTTGAAAGTGCAGACTACGTCACCAGCACATCAGGCATGCTCCGCTTCGCAAAGGCGTCACCGGAAAAAGAATTTATTGTCGGCACTGAGATCGGCCTGATGTACCGTCTCAGGAAAGAGAATCCCGGGAAAACGTTCTACCCCCTGCGCAAAGACATGATTTGTCCGTCGATGAAAAGAACAACCCTGGACAGTATTCTCAGGGCCCTCGAGGAGAACACCCATATCGTCAGGACACCCGAGGAGATACGGATCCCGGCAAAACAGGCATTGGACAGGATGCTCGGGATACGGTAAAGTATCTTCATGGACTGTTTTTCAAAGATCGCCGAGCGAAGGATCCTTGAGGCCATCGAGAACGGTGAGTTTGAAAACCTCGATGGGCAGGGGAAGCCTTTGCAGTTCGAAGACGATGCCTTTATTCCCGATGACCTGAAAATGGCATACCGGTTCCTGAAAAACGCCAGGTTCGTCCCACCCGAACTTGAATCGCGGAAAGAACTGATCAATATGTGCGCATTGTTCAATACTCTTGACGACGAGAAAGAACGGTTGAAAAAATTGCGCGAACTCAATTTCCTGCTCCTGAAAATCAACCTGAACCGCAGAAGACCGCTCAACTTCGAAGACTTCCCGGAGTACGAGGGCAAACTCATCACCAGGTTTACCGAAGAAAAAATACGGTCAGATAGCAAGCGAGGATAGATGCGGTAACCGTCACATTCCCCGCTCCCGGAGTATGACCGTGCGCTCCAGAATATACATCAGTATCTTGAATTTTATGTCGATCGTCGGTTGACCTATGTGGGAAATCTTACAGAATGCACCTCCTGTGCTGCAGGCGCTGATTGCCACCTGCTTTACGTGGGGACTTACAGCCCTGGGCGCAGCAGGCGTTTTCATCAGGAAAGATATAGACAAGAAGCTCCTCGACGGGATGCTCGGTTTCGCTGCAGGAGTGATGATCGCGGCAAGTTTCTGGTCATTGCTTGCGCCTGCGATAACGATGTCTGAGGGGAAAGATATCCCTGTATGGGTGCCCGCTGCAGCAGGGTTTCTCCTGGGTGGATTATGCCTCAGGGGGATCGACTCAATGCTGCCTCACCTGCATCTTGGATTCCCGATGGAGGAAGCCGAAGGAATCAAGACCGGCTGGCAACGGAGCACCCTGCTCATTCTCGCGATAACCCTTCATAATATCCCGGAAGGGCTTGCCGTCGGAGTAGCATTCGGCGCTGTCGCTGCGGGGGTTCCCTCCGCAACTCTCGCGGGAGCGGTTGCTTTGGCCGTAGGAATCGGTATCCAGAATTTCCCCGAAGGTCTTGCAATCTCTCTGCCCCTTCGCCGCGAAGGCATGTCCCGCCTGAAGAGTTTCTGGTATGGCCAGTTGTCTGCTGTCGTTGAACCGATCGCAGGAGTTATCGGGGCAGCTGCAGTACTCCTTGCACAGCCTATCCTGCCCTATGCGCTCTCTTTTGCAGCAGGCGCCATGATATTTGTCGTAATCGAGGAACTTGTCCCGGAATCCCAGCGCGGGGGGAACACTGACCTGGCGACCGGAGGGGCAATGCTTGGCTTCACGGCAATGATGATACTCGATGTGGCATTCGGGTAAAGCAGGCCCCCTGTGAACTCACTCAGCAGGACTATTCTTGCAGCCGGAAGGAAGTGGCGGTTTCAGATAAGATTCGCAACTGCCCGTTTCCGCACTCTGCCGTATTTCATAATAATCGGCGCAATGAAATGCGGGACAACAAGCCTTTTTTCCTCTCTGTCCCAACACCCAAGAATCCTGAAAGGATATGGAGGTGAGATCCACTTTTTTAATAAGCATTACGCACAAGGACCGGAATGGTACCGCGCCCATTTTCCTCTCAGGAAGAGAATGAGCACTGACCGTATAACCGGCGAAGCGACTCCGCAGTATTTATTGAATCCGCTTGTGCCGAACCGTATCCGGGAGATGATTCCCCGGGTAAAACTGATTGCCATCCTGAGGAACCCGACCGAAAGGGCCATCTCCCATTATTTTCACGAGGTGCGAAAAAAACGTGAAACCTTGCCCATCCTGAAGGCCTTGCAGGCTGAAGAGCAGAGGCTGGAGAAAATACTCAGGGAGAACGACTTCACCAATCCTGTCTACTTCCATGCCTCGTATAAGAAGAGGGGCATGTACTCCGAACAATTACAACGGTTCATCCGGTATTTTCCCAGAGAACAGATACTTGTCCTGAGCAGTGAAGAGTTCTTCAGCAATCCTGGGGATGTCCTCAGGCAGGTATTCCGTTTTCTGGAAGTTAATGAGAATTTCAGCGTGAAGGATTTAACTCCAAGGAATGTCGGCTGGAACAGAAAAGAAGTGGACCCCGAAGTATACGAGTATCTGAACGATTACTTTTCGCTACCTAATCAGGAACTTTATCAGTTGCTCGGGAGGGACTTTCACTGGTAAACAACGGGCGTGTACACCGGCGGCCATAGAATAAACTGAAAATACTCTGCGTTTCAGTTTGCCATTGCAATCCATGAACGGACTGTGCTATAAAATTCCACAATTCTGAAAGGAGGAGGTGATTAACCAAGCATTGAGCAGTTAATCGGGCTGGATTTCAGGGAAGAGGAGTGAGCCATAAAGGCGATTCTCCCGCTGCCCCGCAGCCGTGAAGGGAACGAAAGCCCCAAAAACAGTGAAAAGTTAAGGGTGAAAAGTTAAGAGTTGAAGGATTTAAAAAACTTTTAACTTTCAACTTTCAACTTTCAACTGTTTTAAAACCACTGGTGGTTTTAAAACCGCTGGGAAGGTGGGCAAATAGGTATGAAAAAGCCCTGAGCCGGAAGACCTATCCAGACCAGACAAGTAACAAGTTCAGAGTGAAAAGTGAAGAGTTGCTTCATTGCCACTTCTGAACACAAACGGAATTTCCCGAGGGAGGAAAAAAATGAAAGATTTAATTTGCCTGTGTCTCTCTGTCGTTACCCTTACTTCCCTGTGCTTGCCCATCAAAGCGTTCTCAACTGAAAACCTGGTGCCCCTGGAAGAGATCATCGTCACGGCCACACGTCTGAGTGAATTTGTCGGCGAAAGTACCAGTGATGTTACGGTCATCACCGGAGAAGATATAGAAAAGATGAACGTCCGGTTTCTCCCTGAAGTCCTCAGAACGGTCTCTGAACTGAACGTCGTGCAGAATGGAACCACGGGAACTGTTGCCACGGTTCTCCTGCGCGGTGGGGACTCAACCCATACCCTGATCCTTCTGGACGGGATAAGGGTGAACAGCACCACAACAGGATCATTCGATTTCTCGGGTATTTCTGCAGATGACATTGAACGGATAGAGATCGTGAAGGGACCGCAGAGCACCCTGTATGGTTCCGAGGCTATGGCAGGCGTCATCAATATTCTTACGAAGAAAGGCCGGGGGAAGGTCCGGGGCGAACTGTCGCTTGAAGCAGGTTCATTCGGCAACTACAGCCCTTCGGCAACGATTTCAGGAGGGCAGGACAGGGTCCATTACCGGCTTACTGCCAGCCATTTCTCGACTGACGGGATATCATCCGCCCGAACCGGACAGGAAAGAGACGGCTACAGGAACTCAGTCGTTTCAGGGAAATTCGGCATAGCATTGTCGGATGCCGTGGAACTGGAAATGACCGGGAGATATGCATATGACCGAACAGAACTCGACGGGTTCGATTTTCTTTCGATGTTACCTTCAGACGATGAGAATTTTGTCCAGCGGCGGAATGTCCTGCTCATGTCCGGCAAAGGCAGGATTATGCTCCTCCCGGGACTGGAAGCGGTCTTTACCCTGGCTACATCCCGGGAATCCCTTGGGTTCAGAGACCCTGATACCGAGTTTAACAATTACCGGATAGAGACCCGCATGGACACGATCGACTGGCAGAACAATGTCTTTTGCTCTGAAGCTTATACCGTGACTGCAGGTGCGGAATTGAGAAATGAAACAGGAGAAAACAAAGATAACTTCGACGAATCTCTCACCAACAGGGCTCTTTATCTCAACAATACAATAAGACTTTTCAGCAGGGACCTCGTCCTGAATGCCGGTCTGCGATACGACGACCATGAGACCTCAGGCAGCGAGACAACCTGCAGGATCGGTGCGCTTTACTCATACAAACCCCTTTCAATCAGGCTACGGAGCAGCTATGGAACGGGGTTCAGAGCCCCGACCTTAAACGAATTGTTTTTTCCCTTTTATGGAAATCTGAACCTGAAGGCAGAAAAGAGCACTTCATGGGAAATCGGCATTGAAAAAGACATTATTCCCGGATCTCTCATGGTTTCTCTTGCTTATTTTGATCAAAAATACAAGAACCTGATTCAGACAGACCCGGTCACCTGGTCTGCGGCAAATATTGCCGAGGCAAAGATCAGGGGGGTCGAGACAGAGGTCTCAGCTTCCCTGACAGAACATCTCTCCGTACACGCGGGATATACCTGTCTCGACACAGAGGACAAAACGACCGGACATGCGCTGACACGCCGGCCGGAAGATAAAATAACGGTTTCTTCTCAGTTCTCGAACGAAAAAATCAGCATGGTCCTCAGATATATTTTTATCGGAAAGCGGTATGATGCAAGTGTGGACAGACACCTTCCGTCATATTCCCTCATCGGGTTGAGCGGTTCATACCAGGCAGACGACCGGCTAACCTTCTTCGGAAGGATCGAGAACCTCTTCGACGCAGAATATGAAGAAGCAGGCGGGTATAATACCCCTGGATTTTCAGTCTCTGGTGGGATGAGGGTTTCACTCTAGCCTGCATGGATAAACCATTCGCATGAGGAGAGCAGACGCTGTAACGGTAATGCAGGGGATAGAGGACGAGCAAGCGGACTCTATCCCCTGGCTATATCCTCAATTATACCGACCACCCTGTCATGTACCCCCTCATCGAACAGGATCTCCGCATGGTTCAGAGCGAAGAGATGGTGCTCATGACACCAGGGGAGCTTTGAGCTTTCTGCCGATACCAGGCCGTCTCCCTTCCCCGGTTTCATCTCTTCAGGAAAGAGACCTGCCGGAACAATCTTTTCAAAAATATCAGGGACAGCGACGCCGGACAGCGTAAAGAGGCTGGGACTCGTTCCTCCGAAGGATACCGAGTAAATACCGTCTCCCGGCTTGTCATCCAAAGACTTGAAGAAGGCAGATCCAGGGAGGATCTCCCTGAGTGCCCTGCTCCTCAGAAATTCAAGGACTCTCCGGAGGGCGAAACGGAGAGTTCCTTTCTCTCCCTTCGGAATGACAGGGGCCAGCAATGATGCAATCGGTGCGACATGCCTTGCAAGCCCGGCGATTGAACTGCCGTGATGGGGAGTGGAAAGAGTGATCAGCGCCCGCACCGGACGGTCTGTGGTGCTCAGATATTTTCTCGCGACCAGCCCCCCTCTGCTGTGACCGATGAGGAATATCGGCCCCTGGTCCTTTCCGCAGACAATCCTGACCACCTCCTGCAATTCAAGCACTGCCGGACCGATAGTCCCTGCCGGTCTCTTCTGGCTCCAGGTTACAACCGTATACCCTTTCTGCCGCACGATATCAAAGAGTGTTCTGAGAGTTCCATGGTCTCCCTCCGCAGCATATCTCTTCAGGAGGACCTTCAGCGGGAACATGCCGCCGAGAATCTTGGATGCAGAGGGGTTGATCCAAATGTCTTTGTCCATTCCCAGCCCATGGATAAAGACAACGACCGGCTTGCCGGCTTCACCTTCATATGCGACAATATCCAGTTTCATAGATGATGCATCAAACGGAATTACCGGCTGAAGTCGAACCTTACCGGAAGCCTTCCATAAAATTTACTCCTCCCTTCAAGACACCTGACGGCCGCCTGCTGGGCCTCTTGCGATGCATCATATGCAGCGATGAGAACATCCGCGTCACTGAAATACCTGAGCACATAGGGACTTCCGAATGAGATCACGACCGAATGATTTGCGCGTCCGGAAAGCCTGCGGATACCGGATATCTCCTCCTGATGAATTGCGGAACTTCCTTTCCATGCGGCGACACTGGTGAAGACGGCGACTACCACTATTTCTTCGTGAACGGGTTCCTGCATCTCATCTCTCCGGGAGAGCATTAAGGCTTCTCCGCACCAATTCTTCAGGGGAGAATCCTGGAAATATGACGAATCTCCGCAGAACAGGACAGTGACCTTTTCTTTTTGAGCAAGCGGAAGCACCCCCGGGGTGTCTTTCACAAGAGTAATCGACATGCCGAATATCTGCATTGCCAGGTCTCGGTTGCTCTGATACTCAACCTTTGCCGGTTCAGTGCACTCCTGAATACGCCTTTTGTACATCAGGATACGGTCCACCGCATTATCTATCCGTCGCTCCGGAACAACGCCGGACTCGATTGCACAAACGATATCCTCCGCAGTCTGGTCAGGATTCCGGGGATGGAGCAGAATATCGACCCCTGCATTGATACACTGTGCAGGAACGTTTCCATACCCGTTGAGGGCGTGCATATTCAGTGCATCTGTCATGATAAGCCCCTCAAAGCCCATTTTTTCCCTGAGCAGGGCAGTAATGACCTGCCAGGAAAGACTGGCAGGCATGGTATCAAAAACCGGGATTTGGAGATGTCCGATCATGATACTGCTGACACCTGCACTGATTGCATGCTGAAAAGGGAGAAGATCGATGGCCATGAACTCTGCCTGTGATTTTCTGATAACCGGCAAACTGATATGTGAGTCTGCTGCAGTATCCCCGTGCCCCGGGAAATGTTTTGCACAAGTGAGAAGTCCTTCCCTTGCCAGGATTCTGATGACCCGCAGACCAAACAGGGCAACTGTCTCCGGGTTATCAGAAAAAGCCCGTGTGCAAATGATGGGATTATCCGGATTTTGATTGACATCGAGCACAGGGATAAGCGGCATGTTGATTCCTATATCTCTTGATTCGCGGGCAATCTCCTGAAATACGCGGTCAAAGAGGGATTCCTCTTCAGGGTTGCAGATGTCGAATGCTGCCGCCAAAGCCATTTGACAGGGGAACAGGGTTGTGCCCCGAATCTGCTGACCCGTTCCTCTTTCGATGTCAGAGGAGATCAGCAAAGGAACCTCTGCTTCCTCTCGGAGAGTCCTGAGGAAATGCCTGACCACCCCTCTCGTCCCGCCAAAAATGATAAATCCGCCAATCCCTCTCCGCACGAGAGCCCGGACGTTCTCCTCATATGCCGCATCTCCGATACGGTCACCATCCAGCCTGCCGATAATAAGCTGGTATATCTTCTTTTCTGCCCTGCCCGATGGAATGCTCATCCCTGCACCTTCCAGTTTCTGTCTCCCTTTCCCTGTTCCCGGCAACCAGCTGCCGGCCACGTATGATTATAATATGTTTTTGCTTGCAATTTATTGGTCTTCGGGTTTAAATTTAAAAGCTTGTTCCAAAAAACGATCTTCTGAATAGGGGCATTTCGTATGACGGGGCGCAAAATCCTCCTGGTAGAGGACGATAAACTTCAGGCGAAAATCACCGGAGAATATCTGGAATCTGCCGGGTTCGACGTCATAGTTGCAGACAGCGGAAAATCAGCAATCAAGGCTGTGAAGACATCTTCCGTTGATATTGTTCTGCTCGATCTCGTGCTGCCGGACATGAACGGCAATGAAGTCTGCCGCTGGCTCAAACTGAATGAAGATACGCGGGGCATCCCGATCATCATGCTCACTGCCAAAGGGTCCACCACAGATAAAGTTCAGGGGTTACAGGCGGGCGCTGACGACTATCTCTCGAAACCCTACAACGAAATCGAACTGAACGCCCGGATATATGCTTCTCTGCGGACCAAGGCCCTCCAGGACGAGTTGAGAGAAAAAAACCTTCAGCTCCAGGAAGTCATCGCAAAGATCGAACTGCTCGCAAGCACTGACCCTCTGACCGGCCTCTTTAACAGAAGGCATTTTGAAATCATTATAGAAAATGAATTCGCAAGGACACAACGGTACGGTTCTCCTATTGCCTGCTTAATGATCGATGTGGATCATTTCAAGAAGATCAACGATACCTATGGCCACCGCGCAGGGGATACTATCCTGAAGGAAATCGCCCGGCTCATTCAGGAAAATATCAGAAAAGTCGACACAGCAGCACGATGGGGAGGTGAGGAATTCGTTGTCCTCCTGCCGAGGACAGACAGGAAACAGGCCTATTATGCCGCCTCCAGAATATGGGAATCAATCGCAGGTCATTGCTTTACGACGATAGAGACCGGTATTACCGTAAGCATAGGCATAGCGAGTACTCCGGATGCTGCAATAGATTCTGCAGAAAAACTTATTGATGCTTCCGACCTTGAGATGTACAGGGCAAAAACCCTGGGCAGAAACAGAATAGAACCTGCGGCATGAGCATGTCCCTTCTTAATATTTGCTAAAATAGTATAAATATATATTTTTGTTTACAAAAACAGAAAGTTATGATATCGTTATACCAGCATATGTTTCACGATAACCCGACCAGAGAGCGCATCCTTCTTCTCCTGAAACGGAAGGGATCGATGTCTATCGATGAACTCAGCAGGGAAATGAACATCACCTCCATGGGGATCCGGCAGCATCTTCTGTCCCTGGAAAGAAGGGGTCTCATCGATTTTGTCACAAAACGGCAGGGGATAGGCAGGCCGGCTTTTCTCTATAGGCTCACCGAAAAGGCTGACGAAATATTTCCCAAGAATTACTGCCAGTTCTTGATTGACATGCTCAAAGATATTGAGAAGAACAGCGGACCGGATAAGATAGGCGACATTTTCAAATGGCGGAAAACCAGGATACTGAAAGAGACCAAAGACGCCCTTGCCGACAAGAAAACCTTCGAGGACAAGGTATTCGCGCTCCGTGACCTTCTCGAATCCAGGGGGTATTTTGTCGACCTTACCCCGGTTAACAGTCATTATGTGCTCAAACAGTTCAATTGTCCCGTCATGAAACTTGCGGCTGAATACCGGGAAGCCTGTCAATACGAACTGCTCATGTACCGGGAACTCCTCGGGAAAGAGGTAACCCGGGAAGAGTGCATTGCTGAGGGGAACCTGTCCTGCACGTATGTTATCCCCAAAGCTTTCCCCAGGACGTAACCACGGTTTTTTCACCCTCTTTTCCTCATAACATACGTAAAAATAACCTTTTTGATCTCATTTCTCCTGAAATTTTTCCCTTGCCATAATCAGCGGATTTGGTTTATCCTAAAGCTGAATAATGAACTACCTGAAGGAGGAAATGAGAATAGATTCAGGGTGTTTGCCTGCCCTGTTGGTGATAAGGTGAATATGTTGATCCGGCAAATTAGATCTTTTGGGAGCCCCGGTAAAGCACTGGTGCGCATACCCCGCTGCCTGATCGCGGGGAAGCCTGAAGGTTCTTTCAGGGCACCCACCTATACTCTAGGCGGATCTAATATCGCCTTACACGGCAGGGTGGGCTTTTTATTCACCCGTTTTGCAGGGCTGGTTTGTTTGATGATTATGCGTCTGTGGAGGACAGCATTCGGTATCTTTACCATAGAGAGTAATGGGAAAATTGCTTATAATATCATCCATTTTTCACCTCCAGGGATGTCTTTTCAGCCATAAACCAGCCTCTGCAGTAACAATCTAGAAAACAACAGTAACCAATTCTTATCCCTCATCAGGGGAATATCGTGAAAGGGGGGTTTCGATAGATATGGATATCGCCTTCTATGTTCTCGCCGGCATTCTTGCCGGTATTCTTGCAGGCAGTATTTTCGTCCTCATTTCCCAGACAAAGCTCAAAAATGCCAAAGCAGCTTTCGACAGGGAGAAAGAAAAAATCCTTGGCGAAGCCCATCGGGAGGTGGAACGAATCAAAAAGGAGGCCCTGGTAGAGGCGAAGGATATAGTCTTCCAGGCCAAAGCAGAGGTCGAAAAGGATATACGGGAACGGCGTTCGGAATTGAACCATCTCGACAAAAGACTCAGGCAGAAAGAGGAGAGCCTTGACCGAAAATTCGAACAGATTGAGAAACGCGAACAGGAACTTACAAAAAGGGAAAAAGATTACACGACCAAGGAGAGGATTCTTGGGGAAAAAGAGACCCGATACGACAAACTGATAAAAGAGCAGACAGAATTGCTTGAGAAGACTTCCGGGTTGAGCTCACAGGACGCAAAGAATGAACTCTTCAGAAAGATTGAGGAAGAGTCCAGTTTTGAGGCAGCAAAACTCGCCAAGCGTATTGAGGATGAAGCACGAGAGCATGCAGAGAAAAAGGCAAAAGAGGTGATTGGTTTCGCTATACAAAGATATGCGAGCGACTATGTCACCGACGCTACCGTTTCCTCGGTAAACCTTCCGAACGACGAAATGAAGGGCAGGATCATCGGGAGAGAAGGAAGAAATATCCGGGCTCTGGAAGCAGCCACCGGTGTTGATCTTATTGTCGACGACACCCCTGAGACCGTAACGCTCTCTGCCTTTGACCCTGTCCGGAGGGAGATAGCCCGGCTCTCCCTTGAACGTCTGATTACCGATGGAAGGATCCACCCTACCCGCATTGAAGAAATTGTGGAAAAGGTGAAAAAGGAAGTGGACGCCTATATCCGTGAAGAGGGGGAAAAAGCGGTATTCGATTTCGGACTTTCCGGTATCCACCCCGAACTGATCAAGCTTATTGGGAGATTGAAATACCGTTCTTCCTATGGTCAGAACGTACTCCAGCACTCGCGTGAAGTTGCATACCTTGCCGGCCTCATGGCCGGGGAGATGAGGATCGATGTAAAGCTTGCCAAGAGGGCAGGAATTCTCCATGATATCGGTAAGGCCGTAGACCATGAGATCGAGGGCTCTCACCAGGAGATTGGGGCGAATATTGCCCGGAAATTCGGGGAAAACCATAAAGTCATAAATGCAATTCTGGTCCATCACGGAGAAGGGGAGCCGATAACCGTGGAAGCAGCGCTCGTCGCGGCTGCAGATGCCCTCTCGGCTGCAAGACCCGGAGTAAGGAAAGAGAGCATCGAAAATTACCTCAAACGTCTCGAAAAACTCGAGCAGATGGCCATGTCCTTCAGGGGTGTTGAAAAGTGTTATGCCATTCAGGCGGGGCGAGAGATCCGCATAATTGTCAAGCCTGAAGATGTGAGTGATGAGACGTCATCGCTCATTTCCAGGGATCTCGCAAAAAAAATAGAATCCGAAATGACCTATCCCGGACAGATCAAGGTTACGGTGATTAGGGAATCACGCTATGTGGAATACGCAAAGTAGTGCCCATGAAAATCTTATTTATCGGTGACATCGTTGGGAAGGTGGGCAGGGTTGCAACAAAAGCCCTGCTCCCTTCGATAAGAACGAGGTACAAAATAGATTTTGTCATTGCCAACGGGGAAAATGCCGCAGGCGGCTTTGGAATCACCGACAAGATAGCGACAGAACTTTTCGCCCTTGGTATCGATGCGATAACTACCGGCAACCATGTATGGGACAAAAAGGAGTTTGTTGCCCAGATTGCAAAGATGGACAGGGTACTGAGGCCTTTGAATTATCCTCCCGGCGTTCCCGGGTTCGGAAGCCTTCTCTCCACACTGCCAAACGGGTTAAAAGTCGCGGTTATCAATCTCTCCGGCCGTGTATTCATGGCGAATTATGATTGTCCTTTCAGAGTTGGAAAAGCAGAGGTGGAGAAAATGAGACGGGAAACAAACCTTATTCTTATAGACTTTCATGGTGAGGCTACGTCAGAGAAGATCGCATTCGGATATTATATGGACGGCAAGGTAAGCGCAGTCGTCGGAACCCACACCCATGTGCAGACAGCGGATGAAAAAATACTGCCGCTCGGCACTGCCTATATAACTGACGTGGGGATGACCGGACCCAGTCATTCCGTGATAGGCATAGAGGTGGAGCAGATTATCCACCGCTTCCTCACCAGCATGCCCATGCGCTTCGAGACTGCAAAAGGCGGGGGCATCCTTTCAGCTCTCGTAATCGATATTGACGATGAATCAGGCAGGTCGAGCGCAGTACAGAGACTCCAGCTTACCTATCCCTGACCCAGAACTATCTATACATTCCCGGATATAAATACGGCGGATGCAGTGTTGTATGATCAGTGTATGTTATTACTCTCCAGAGATATCAAAAGTTGCTTAAGATATTTCTCCGTCATTCCCCGACTTGATCGGGGAATCCAGTATCAAAAGTTTTTGGGAAAAGAACTGGATTATCCGGTCAAGCCGGATAATGACAAACACTGGAACAGAGTTCGACAGGATTTATCCGGGGTAGCCTGTTTTCATTCAAACGAGGAATTGGACTATTTGCCCTGTGATTGAGCGGGGGCGGGTGTTCCCGGCTGCACGGGTTGCAGAGGGACACTTTCCGTTGCCTCCACCGGACCGGATGAAGAGGGAACCGATGGCTGCTGACCGCTTGCCGGAGATTCCTTCCGGATTACAGAACTACCCTTTGATGTCACAACTGCCAGACTGAAAGAAGTAAGCATGAAGACTACCGCAGCAGCCGTAGTCAATTTACTGAGAAATGTGGCGGCTCCCCTCCCGCCGAAGAGGGTGCTGCTTGACCCTCCGAATGCTGCACCGAGTTCAGCCCCCTTTCCGCTCTGGAGAAGAACAACCGCGATAAGGAAAAAACAGACGATGATATGGATGATAATAAGGAGTATTGTCATTGCACCTTCCTGAATTTTACGATTCTGGAAAAGCTCTCCGCCTTAAGGCTCGCACCGCCGACAAGAGCTCCATCGACATCTCTGCACGCCATAAGGGAATCGACATTTTCCGGCGTTACACTGCCACCGTATAGTATACCCAATTTCTCTGCATTATTTCCATAAAATATTCTCAACCGTTCCCTGATAAACGCATGCGCTTCCTGTGCCTGTTCGGGAGTTGCCGTCTTTCCGGTCCCTATCGCCCATACGGGCTCATATGCAACAATAATTTTGCCGGTGTATTCGATACCCCTGAGTCCGATTTCCAGCTGTCTTGACAAGATGGCAAAGGTCTTCTCTGCTTCTCTTGCTTCCAGGGACTCCCCGATACAGAGAATCACCCCCAGCCCGGTCTGCGTTGATATCCGTACTTTCCTGTTCACTGTCTCATCGGTTTCGTGGAAATACTGCCTCCGCTCGGAATGCCCGATGATGCAATATCTGCAGCCGATATCAAGAAGCATACGAGGCGAAATCTCACCGGTGTATGCCCCTTTCTCCTCATAAAATACATTCTGGGCTGCAAGGATAATATTCGTCCCCTCAATCCCTGCGGCTGCAGGTACGAGGGCGGTGAACGGAGGTGCAATCACCATATCGACATCGGCGACATCCCTTACCAGGGGGATAAACCCGGCAAGAAAATCATTTGTCTCGCCGACAGTCTTGTGCATCTTCCAGTTTGCGACGATACAGGGTGTTCGCATGGGAATACTTTACTGGAGAGGGGGGGTATTGTCAAGCGATGCGGGATACTTTCAAAAAATGGAATAAATCAGTAAAATAGCATACTATTCAATGCATCGACCAAACTAAAGGAGGCTTCTGTGAACAGAAAGATTGATTTGCATGAAAAAGACATCCCGAAGCAATGGTATAACATCCAGGCAGATCTGCCGCATCCGCTTCCGCCGCCGCTCAATCCCGGTACCGGAGAACCGATAACCCCTGACATGCTCGCTCCTGTATTCCCCATGAACCTGATTGAGCAGGAGGTAAGCACAGAAAGGTGGATCGATATCCCTGATGAGGTTCTCGAAAAATACCTCATATGGAGGCCTACTCCCCTCTACAGGGCGCTGTTTCTTGAGAAGCTTCTCCAGACGCCGGCCCGTATTTATTTCAAAAACGAGGGGGTCAGCCCTCCGGGCAGCCATAAGCCGAACACCGCAATTGCACAGGCATATTATAACAAGGCATTCGGCATCAAACGCCTTGCCACAGAGACCGGAGCAGGTCAGTGGGGGAGCGCGCTTGCCTTTGCCTGCAACCAGTTCGGCCTCGATCTCAAGGTCTATATGGTAAGGATCAGTTTCAACCAGAAACCCTACAGAAGGATCCTCATGGAGACATGGGGAGCCAAATGCGTCCCGAGCCCCAGTCCCGATACCAACGCAGGGAGAAAGTTCCTGGAACAGAACCCTGAACATCCCGGAAGCCTGGGGATATCCATCAGTGAAGCGATAGAAGACGCGGTCACCACGAAAGACTCCCGCTACTCCCTGGGAAGTGTGCTGAATCATGTACTTCTGCACCAGACGGTCATTGGTCTCGAGGCACAAAAACAGCTTGAGTCAGTCGGTGAATACCCTGATGTCGTCGTAGGGTGTGCCGGAGGAGGGAGTAATTTTGCAGGACTCTCACTCCCCTTTGTCAGGGACAAAATCAACGGGAAGAATGTGCGGATCATCGCCTGTGAACCTGCATCATGTCCGACCATGACCAAAGGGCCTTATGTCTATGATTTCGGTGACACTGCCGAGACTACTCCTCTCCTTGCCATGCATTCTCTCGGGCATGCTTTTGTCCCTGCCCCTATCCACGCAGGCGGGCTGAGATATCACGGAATGGCTCCCATTATCAGCAGGATACTTAAGGACGGACTGATCGAGGCAAGGGCATATACCCAGCTTGAGACCTTCTCCGCAGGAATTTCTTTTGCCCGTACCGAAGGGTTTATCCCTGCACCTGAAACAAACCACGCCATTGCAGGGGTCATTGAAGAAGCGAAAAAAGCAAAGGAAGAAGGCAAGGAAAAAGTGATCCTCATGAACTGGAGCGGGCATGGTATTATAGACCTTGCCGCATACGACGCATACCTGTCCGGGAAGCTCGATGATTATGTGCTCCCTGATGAAGATATCCGGAAACTCGTCAAAGATCTCGAGAAATTCCCGAAACCCAACTGACCGGGAGGAGAATACGCCCCTTCCCTGGAGGGGGTGACATTATGACTATATATTGTATTCAAATGGGGATGTTGGTTGAACTTTCGTACTGCACAGAAGCCAATGCAGGGCTCCCGTGCAGGAATATTATCGGATGCTGGAAGGAGAGGATGGACATCCTCTCCTTCCTCCGGCAGCGGTTCTCTGATGACCAACTGAAAGAGATATTTTCAGGACCTGCCAAATCCAGGATTGACCGTATCATAGAGGAGATCCAGGATTGAGTTTTCCTCTCTCCGTATTCTGCAGACGAGTCCTGTTTTCCATCCTTGCTCTCCTCCCCGTTCTCTTCATACTCCGTCCGGCAGAGGGGTACCACCAATTCGATCAGAACGCAACAGTAATCGGCAGGCTGAAAACCTATACGACCAACCCGAATGAGTCGCTCATCGAGATTGCAAGAAAATTCGGGATAGGGTATAACGAAATCGTCGATGCGAACCCGGACCTCGATCCCTTTGTCCCCGGTCCGGGAGAGTCCGTTATAATCCCAACAGCCTGGATACTTCCGGAAATGCCTGACTCCGAGGGAATTCTTATCAATCTTTCAGAGATGAGGCTCTATTATTTTCCAAGGAACAATCCGTCCCGTAAGGTCTGGACCTTTCCCATCGGGATTGGTGACGAGGGAACCGACACCCCCCTCGGGATATTCCGGGTGGTGGAAAAGGTCGTAGACCCTCCATGGAACGTTCCGGAATCAATAAGGCAGGAAAGGCCTGAACTTCCCAAAGTCGTGCCTCCGGGACCCGACAACCCCCTTGGCTCGCATGCACTCCGTCTCTCCTCGATGAGCATCCTCATCCATGGGACGAACCGTCCCTATGCCGTAGGGCGCCGGGCAAGCCATGGTTGCATCCGCATGTATCCCGAGGATATCCCCGCACTTTTCAGGATAGTACCGAAGAAGACCAGCGTATATATCGTAAAGCAGCCGGTGAAGGTCGGCCTGCTGAATCAGAAAATCTACCTTGAGGTTCATAAGGACATAAGCCTCAAAGATTTCAATTATTTTGATGAGGCGGTCCGGTTGCTGCGAAAAAATAACCTGTACGAAAACATAGACAAGGGGAAAATGCTCTCTGCTTTAAGGGAAAAACGGGGGATGCCTGTCGTCATCTCGCCGTCAGGAAAATAAAAAAAGGGCTAAGAACCTGTTATTCTTAGCCCTGTCTCCTGTCCTGGTTTCTTATTTCTTCTGTTGCAGTTCGAATGATTTCGCGCACTTTGCCGCAGCATTCTCAGCTCTCTCTGCTGCGTCTTCAGCTCGTCTCGCTGCAGCTTCTGCCTTCTTCATGGCCATATCAGCCTTGTCACAACATTCTTTTGCTGTCCTGATCGCGTCCTGTGCCAGGGCTTTTGCCTCGCGAGCTTCCTGTTTGGCAGCGTCGATTTCCGGCATCTTTGCCTCGAGAGCGCTCACCCTCGATTCAACCGCTGAAACCCTTGCTTCGAGCCTGCTGATTCTGTCTATAAGAGGGTCAATCTGCTGCTTCACATAATCCTTGGTCGCGCATCCAAATAAAAGGAGTAAAGAAACTAAGGAAATAACGATTAGTGTTACTTTTCTCAATTTTACACCTCCTTTCTTAAACTCGTTTCTAAAATCCTAAAGTAAAACCTATAAAATGTCAAGCAAATAATTGATTAACCAGTTAAATTTATTATCAGGAAATACGGATATCCCCATGGACTGAAAAATGACCCGGAGGTGTGGTAGTATCTTTCTGTGAACGTCCTCAGAATACACAAAAAGACCTCGAGATATGCCCTTGCCTCAGCATTGACGATATTGCAGCAAGGCGGAATCGTTGCATATCCGACCGAGACATTTTATGCTCTCGGGGTAAGGTTCGATCTCACCGGATCATTGCAAACCCTGTACAACATCAAGAAAAGACCCCGTGAGAAAGCCCTGCCATTGATTATCGGCAGAAGAGAAATGCTCAGTCTCATCGCAGTCCCGATCAGCAGAAAGACCCTTTCCCTTCTGGAAAAATTCTGGCCGGGGCCTCTCACACTTATCATGGCTGCACAAAAAAATCTTTCCGAATACCTGACGGCGGGAACAGGAACTGTTGCAGTGAGGATTCCGGGGCAGTCATTTGCACTTGCTCTTGCCCGGGCTGCCGGATTCCCCATAACCGCGACAAGTGCAAATATATCGGGGATGCCGCCTGCGACAGATGCAGCGACCGTAATTCAGTATTTCGGGAACAGCATCGACCTGGTGGTCGATGGGGGAGAAACACCCGGTGGCAGTCCTTCGACAATTGCTGATGTTACAGGGGATGATTTACGAATTCTGAGAGAAGGGGCGATAAAAAAAGAAAGACTCTACAGGTTCGTCGGAGAATCCGGCAGATGAACCTGACCCTTCTCTTCTTTCTGCCCCTTAGATTTCGTGCGTATCAGCATTGCCATGATCACCCCTGCGATCAATCCGCATATCGCCGAGAGGAATACGATGATCGCGAGCGAAGCTTCAAATTTCCAGAAAAAGAAGGTGATGAAGACAGGCACTGCATTCTGAACCGAAAATATCGCGACGAGCAGAATCAGGACAAGCAGTATGATAACGGTAATCATGCTTCCCTCCGTAAATAAGGGTTATTTGACTGGTGATTTCCGTATGCGCTTCACAGGCTTCGTTTTCGGACCGACCATGGGCCTGCCCTCCAGTTTTGCAATCTGCATTTCCAGTTTTCTTATCTTTCCTATGGTCGTCTTAACTTTGTTATCAGACATCGGATTCTTGTTTTTTGACGCCAGGGCATAAACCCTCCCCCCGAGCTCGGACATCTCTCTCTGCACTTTTGTGTTTATATCAAATATCCTAAGCCGCTTCTTTCCCTCGACGGTGAGTTCCTCTGCCTTCTCTTTGACTACCGTGACTCCCTCCCTGATAAAAACCAGCCCCTCCTTGAATCCCTTCTGAACATCTCTTTTCACCTTTTCCCAGAAATCCATAGTCCACCTCCCGGTCAATACTATCTTGTGTTTTGGAAACCGGAGCGCCTCCACGCTTTCTCATAGCGTCACCGCGCCCGTTTGATCAGTTTCCCCCCCTTCGGCACGATTGCAATGCCAGATGAATCTATATGACACCGGAAACGATCCTTCTCGGTATCGAATCCGATCTGAGCATTCTCTTCTATCACATTGAGCTTGTCAACGATAACCCGTTTCAGCCTGCATCCCTTTTTCAAGACTACCTGGTCCATGATGATGCAGTCCTCGAGACTCACATTCTCTTCAATCACCACACCGCTCCTGATGAAAGAGTTCTTAATCCTGGCCTTCTGAATAAGACACCCTTCTGCAATGATACTGTTTTTTATGTCGGCCCTCATGATCTTTGAGGCTGATCCCTCGTATCCGGATGGATGGACAGGCCAGTGTCTGTTATCCATCTCAAACAGCGGTGACTGTCCGAGCATTTCCCTGTGTGCCTCAAAGAAAGCCGGGATAGTTCCCACATCGCGCCAGTACCCGTTTTCCTCATAGGGCATTGTGCCGGGAATCAGATTCGTTGCAAAGTCGTATGCATACACTTTTCCGGAACTCACCAGTTCCGGTATGACGTGGGCTCCGAAATCATGCTGTTTTTTCCTCTGCGCCTTTGCAAGAGATTCCAGAAGCACCTCTTTATTGAATATATAATTCCCCATCGAAACATATGCACGGGATGGGTCATCAGGCATCGGGAGAGGTTTCCTGGGTTTTTCCTGAAACCCCGTAATGCGCTTCTCACTGTCGACCACAATGACGCCGAATGACGAGGCCTGTTCGAGAGGCACAGGTCGGGCGGCCACAGTAACCGATGCATTGTTCCTGATATGGAAATCGATCATCTGGCGGATGTCCATCCGGTAAATATGGTCAGCACCGAAGATGATGACGAGTTTGGGATCATGCTGCTGGACAAGAGCGAGATTCTGAAATACTGCGTCGGCAGTTCCCTGGAACCACTCGGGCCCCATGCGCATCTGAGGAGGAACAACCGTGACGAAATGGTTTTTTATCACCGAAGAGAGGTTCCAGTTTATCCTGACATGCTCGATGAGCGACTGGGATTTATACTGCACAAGGAGATAGACCGAATAGATATGCGAGTTGACCAGGTTGCTCAGGACAAAATCCACTATCCGGTACCTTCCCCCGAAAGGGACAGAGGGTTTTGAACGGAATGCAGTCAGGGGAAAGAGCCGTTCACCCTTTCCGCCGGCAAGCACTAATGCAAGAACTTTTGGATGTGCCATGATGCCCTCCGGAAAACCGTATTCATCCATTGTAACCCGAAAAGCGCAGGCATTGCTACCGTGCATCTTCCGGCACGGAGCATCTGCTGTTCAGAACCGCTGCAAGAACAGCTGAGCGCCTGTCTTTGACCGCATCTTCGAGCAGTATCGGGGCCTTCTGAATCCAGTTCGGATGCCCGTCAACAGTACCCGGAAGATTCTGCTGGTCCATGGCGCCGAAGATATCATCAAAGCTCACCCCGAGCATTCTGCAGGGGGTCAGGGAGAGATACGTGTAGACTGCCCTGCAGAGTTCGTCAGTCATGCCGCCGTTCAGCGGATAATTTTTCCGTAATACCCCGTGAGATTTCAGGGCAGAGATCAGGAGCCGCTTATCCCTCTGCCGCTCTTCGAATCTCCTGTTGAGCAATGCTTTTTCCGGATATTTTCCCGCTCGTTCAGAAACCTCCAGGTCCCGTCCCTGCCAGTAGCCTGAGAGGGTCGGAAGGTCATGGGTTGTTACCGCACAGAACGCGGCTGCAGGATATTTGTCAGGACTTGAAAATGAAGGATCCGGATAATTTCTCTCAAAATAGAGAAGCCGGTACGAGAGCATCCTGTACCTCCCGAGCGTCTCCCTTACCCCGTCTCCGATCGTCCCGAGGTCCTCGGCAATCACCACGCTCATATTCCTCATACTTTCCAGAGCGATGATTTTGATAAGGTCTTCGAAAGGATATGCCACATATGCACCGTCCCTCGGGTGCATCCCCCGCGGAATCCAGAACAGGCGGAACATGCCTAGGGCATGGTCAATCCTCAGGGCACCGCCGTTTTTCATATTCTTTCGTATTGTCTGGATAAATAACTCATATCCGGACTCTCTCAGTGCTTCCGGGATCATCGGGGGGAATCCCCATTTCTGTCCGTCAGGGCTGAAATCATCGGGAGGAGCGCCCACCTCTGCATCATAGGCAAAGAGTTCCTTATTGTTCCATGCATCGCTGCCTCCCCCTACGGAGCCAATCGCAAGGTCATGATAGAGACCGAGAAGCATACCCTTTCTTTTCGCCTCTTCCTGGACTTCTTCGATCTGTTGTTCGATAAGCCACTGAACGTACTGAAAAAAAAGAATATCCCTTGTATGGCTTACAGCGAACATTTTCACCCCGCTGCCTGAGCGGTCCTGCAATTCCGAAGGCCATTCCTGCCATACATATTTTCCTCTTCTCTTCATCTGTTCATGAATAACCATGAATAGTGCAAATGATTCCAGGGAATGGCCTTCACGGGACAAAAATCTCCTGAATTGTCTCTCCCGGGGGGTATCTTTCCCGAAATGCTTACTATAAAAAACATCGAAACAATCCCTGAGGACTCTCTCTTTCAGGCTTGCAACCTCCTCATATCCCACAGACTGCTGCTCTCTGAGTCTTTGTACCATATTCCCGATGTCCCAGGATGACAGCGTTGTTTGCGCGGCTTGCAATTCTCCGTATTCCGGCACAGCCTCAACGTCAAGATAAAGGTAATTCCTGTACAGCCTGCTGAGCGGGGCATAGGGACTGATACCAAAAGGGAAAGTATTCGGAATAGCATGGAGCGGGTTGACCCCGATAAAACCTCCCTGCAATCCTGCCGTCCATGCGCTGATATTCCTGAGATCGGTGAAATCGCCGACACCCCAGTTGCGGAGAGAGCGAACCGCATAAAGACTTACAGTAAAACCCCAGGATTTCCGTGCTGAGAAGTCAGCGGGGATATAACAGGTTTCAGGAGCAATGATAATTCTTGCGGTCTTTTCTTGCTCGTTGCTCCCTTCCGGGAATACCTTTCCGGGATGCATACACCGGACAGTCATGCGGTAATAGCCTGTCCCGAGTTTTCCCGCAACGGTGAGAGAAATCTTGATAAATCGTTTTCCGTCAAGAGACCGCGTTTCCGATACCGGGAGTTGATCCACTGATACCGTCTGCACATCGTTTCTCTGCGGGCGCTCCGTCTTTCCCCTCCCTCCTTCAGACCGTGAAAAGGGAACCTCTTCGTTTTCAATATACCAGGAAATCATGATGTTTTTTTCTTCGCCTTCTCTGGCCGGAAAACATACCGGGATCGAGACAGGCTGATTGCTGACCGACTGGACATGGACAGGATCAAGGAGTCCCTGCCAGGCACGACTTTTTCTCTGCCGGATCTCCCGCATTACGTCTGCAGAGGAATCAATCCTGCATCGCATCGCCCTGAGGATGCCTTCCATGGTTTCCTGTGACGTCTCATGTTTATTCCCGAAGATATCCCAGTATTCGGGCATAATCCCGCAGAGGCCGGAAAGCTCGCGGATCAATTCTGCATAAGAAGGCCCGGTCATAGAATCTATTATACGATTTCTTTTCGCCCAGGATACATTCCTATCCATCGGCCTGAATATTTCCGGCAAGTCTGGTAAAATTTCAAAATGCAAACACTCTGCACCCTGCTTACTGCCCGGAGAATAAAAGCATTTTGTCTCTGTTTCCTCTTTCTCGCAGTCTGTTCCCTTTCATCCCCCTCACCTTCATACGCCGGGCCCCCGCAGCGCATCGTCTCCCTCGCCCCGAATATTACGGAAATTATATTCGCCGTCGGCCTCGGCGGAAAAATTGCGGGCGTGACCCAGTTCTGCGACTTTCCCGAGGAGGCAAGGAAAAAACCGAAAGTCGGTGGCATGTCCAACCCCTCTCTCGAAGCGGTAATCTCCCTGAAGCCGGATATCGTGATTCTCACAAAAGACGGGAATCCGAAAGAGTTTGAGGAAAAACTGAGAGCCCTGAATATCAGGACTTTCGTATTCAGGTCGAGGAGACTCCCGGAACTTCCCGGAGGGATCAGAGAACTTGGCACTGCACTCGGCGTGCCTGAAAAAGCCGATGCACTTGCGAAAAATATCGAGGACGCGCTTGCCCGTGCGTCACTGCATCACAGACAATCTTTGGTCAAAAAGAGAATCCTTTTTGTTATCTGGCCTGAACCGTTAATTGTAGCAGGCCGCGGGACGGCAATCGATGACGTCATAACCGTCCTCGGTCAGGAGAACATAGCCGGAAAGGTAAGGACGTCCTACCCGAAATATTCTGTGGAAGAAGTTCTCCGCCAGGCGCCTGATATTGTCTTCATCGGCAGGGGACATGCTGAAATCAGAGAAATGTCAGAGGGGTTGTTAAAAAAAATTGCGCGGGTTCCTGCGGTAAGGAATGGGAAAGTCTTCTTTCTGAGTGACAACCTCTACCGCATGGGTCCGAGGGTCCTCACAGGAATAGAGGAGATGTCTGCATGCCTTCGGTAAGAATCTTCCTGCTCATTGTTGTTTCTCTCAGCATTTTGCTGGCATCACTGTTTCTCGGACCGACGCCCATCAGTCCGTTTACTCCTGATCCGGTGGAACAGGAGATCCTGCTCTCGATCAGGATGCCCCGCGTGATAGTCGCGCTCCTCATAGGAATCGCCCTCGGCACATCAGGCGCCGTGCTCCAGGGTATCCTGAGAAATCCCCTTGCCGACCCCTATGTGCTCGGCATATCAAGCGGGGCTGCGTTCATTGCAGCGCTGAGCCTCCTGTCAGGCTTCTACCTGCTCGGAAAATTTACCCTCCCTCTTTCGGCATTTGGGGGAGCATGTCTTGCAAGTGTCATGGTCGGGATATTCGGCTGGAAACAAGGGAATCTTCTCCCCGAGAGGCTGCTCCTCGCAGGGATCGGCCTGGGATTCCTCTTTTATGCTGCCATGATGCTCGTCATGAGCATTTCGACCAGCGAAGGGATGCGGAGGACGGTGCTCTGGATCTTCGGCGATCTCGCGATGGCCGACTGGTCAGTAATTCCTTACGGGTTCGCATTCATTGCATCAGGTTTCGGCATTGCAGTGATGAGGGCAAAAGCACTGAACACGCTCATGCTCGGGGATGACCTTGCACACAGTCTCGGCTTTTCTGTGCACAGGGAGAGGCTGCTCCTGTTCATCTCGGTCGCCCTCATGACCGGGGCCTCCGTATCACTTGGCGGCACCATAGGGTTCATCGGACTCATTATCCCCCATATGGTAAGGTTTTTCGTCGGAGCCAACAGCAGGTATGTTATCCCGGTCTCCGCACTCTGTGGCGGAGTCTTTCTCTGTATTTCAGACCTCATCGGAAAAACGATCCTTTCCCCTCTCGAAATCCCGGCAGGGATTATCACTGCACTCATAGGATCACCCTATTTTCTCTATCTGCTCAGGAGGCGGGATGTCTTCCAGAGCTGATCTCCCCATCCTTGAACTCTCGGAAGTGGGGTTTGCTTATGCCCGGAACTCTCCCTGTATCTCCGGCCTCTCTTTTTCGGTGCCCGATAGCCAGTTCATCGGCCTTCTCGGAGCAAACGGGTCCGGGAAGTCCACTATCCTGAAGCTCGCGGGTGGGATCCTGAAACCATCAGCCGGCCGGATAACTCTCTGGGGCAAATCCCTGCACCATTACAGGCAGAAAGACAGGGCGAAGCTCATCTCATACCTCCCCCAGTTTCTCGATATGCAGATACCGTTCACGGTCAGGGAACTCGTTTCGATGGGTTTTTATCCCTATGATATTCTTCCGGATATAACTGCGGAAGAGGCAATGGGACTTGTAGGACTCAGCGGGAAATCCGACATCCCGCTCACCCGGCTGAGCGGAGGGGAGAGGAGACGGGCCTTTATCGCGATGACACTCATCCAGGGAGCAGGACTTATCCTCCTTGATGAACCACTCGTAAACCTCGACATAAAATTTCAGCTTGAGATTTACCGGCTGCTGCGGGACCTCCAGAAGCAAAAAAATATTTCGATCCTCATGGCGCTCCATGATATGAATTTTGCGATGCAGTTCGAAACGGTAATGCTCATGAAACAGGGATCGGTCCTCGGCACCGGAGCCCCGGAAGAAGTACTCACAGAAGAGACGATCAGGGATGCATTCGATGTTGAAGTTACCGTCAGGAAACAGAGATCCGGAGGGCTGATTATCCATTATCAGAGATAGCCTGATGAGTCTTTGCAGGATTAAAAACAGGTAACGTCTTCGACAGAGGCAGACACAACAAACACCTTGTGGTTATTGCTCTTCTTGTCTACAGGCCTGAGGTAAAAACCGCCTTTTTTCGTTTCGAGAAAAAAGCCCTTTTGCCAGGGGACATTTCCCTCAAGATGTCCGACTATGGTTTCTCCATCCCTGAAACGGACCAGCACCCTTTTCCCGGATGAAGTCCCGGTAAAAGATTTCGATTCTTTATGGCCTTTGTCCCCCCCGAACGTTCTGACAAAAAATACCGCTTTCAGTTCATTCAGGGCTACTGTCTGCTTCCGGGATGACTGATCGGAGAGAACAATGCGGTTGTCCTGAGGAGAAAAATCTTCCATATGCCCTTTCAGTATTCTCCGGTCCAGGAAATTCAGCACGACTTTCTGCTTGTCCATGATGGATAGCATTGTAGCACAAAAGGGAGTTGAAGGGAAGTTCCGGAGAGAATTTTTTGGGCATACCCAGCCAGGCATGCAGGGGAACCTCCAGTCAATCGGTGATCTATACGCCAATGAGCTGTCTGAAAACAGAGCGGGACCGCTTCTCTACATCTTCATGGAGGCTCTTGCCGTGCGCATCCATAGTCACTACAGCAGGGAAGTCCGCGACCTCGATCAGCCACATCGCTTCGGTCATTCCGAACTCTTCCAGTTTCCATACGCCGATGACTTGCTGCATCCTCTGTGAAAGATACACCGCAGCGCCGCCGATTGCCTGGAAATAGACACATCCGTATTCTTGCATCGCCTTGAGGGTTGCGCTGCCCATTCCCCCTTTTCCCATTATTCCCCGCAGGCCGTATCCTGCAATTACCTGCGGCTCATACATTTCAAGACGCATGCTGGTTGTCGGTCCTCCCGCAACACACGCAAAGCCCCCCCCCGTCTTTTTCATTATAGGGCCGCAATGGTAGAGAACCGTCCCCCTGAGGTCAAAAGGGGTATCCTGTCTTTTCCTCCTGTCACTGCAAAGGAGTGTATGGATTTTGTCCCTCCCTGTCACAATCTTTCCATGCAGCAATATTACCTCTCCGACATGGAGGGAGAGGACATCCCGTTCAATCATCGGCAGCTGTATCTTCTTTTTCCTCTGCATTTTCAGTGATAAATTCTGAATTGTGAATTCCGAATGCTGAAAATGAGCCTTGCCCGTCTTTCCGCCCAGCACATAAAGGATACATCCACAAAATACGATGCCGGATGCCTGTGATTCACCCCTATTTTCACACCAAGAGCTGTCGTCTCACCGCCAAGGCCCATCGGTCCGATGCCGAGCCTGTTGATATCATGCAGAATCCTCTTTTCCATCCGGGACAGCACAATACTTTCACCGGTATCGTCAAGACGCCTCAGGAACTGAGACTTGGCGCTCACGGTGACCTGGTCCTTGGACGCACCAATTCCGACCCCAACGATATAGGGAGGACAGCCTTTCCCCTGTGCTCTGACCACTGCATCGAGCACACATTTTCTTACTCCCTCCAGATCACGCTCTGCCATGAGCTCTGTGTCCGGAAGTTTATAGATCTGACCAATATTTTCGCTTCCTGCGCCTTTCAGAATAAGATCAATGACCAGTTTTTCTCCGCCTGTTTCCCCGCAATACAGAACCGGGAAATTTATGCCGGTGTTCTTGCCTGAATTCTTCCCGGTGAGGATATCCACAGCATTCGGCCGGAGCGGAATCGTCTTCGTCGCGGCACGGGTCGCACTGATTATCGCCTCTCTGATCTTATGGTGAGTTTGCCCTCTGGGTATTTTGACGAAAAATACCGGGACTCCGGTATCCTGGCAGAGCGGGCTTCCGGTCTTCCTGGCAAGTGACACGTTTTCAAGGATGACTGAAAGCGCCTCACGCGCACTGGAGCCTTTTCCCTCTCTCTTCATGGAGCGCCTGAGCGCCTTTTCTATGTCAGGAGGCAGGGACGTTGCGGCTTTTCTGTAGAGTGCGACGATCGCATCCCTTAATTCACGCATGGTCTATTATTTCATACTCTGCCGGCAAAAGGGAACGCAGCATGCTGTCAGGAAAATATCCGGAACAGGAGAAAAGTAACCGATGCACCCATGAGGCTCCCGAGGACAACCTCCCAGATGGTGTGGGCCTTCGTGACGATCCTGCTCTGCGCGATCAGTACGGCAATAACGAAAGAAAGGATCGATGCGGTGAAATGCTCCGTCATATACGTTGTCGCTACCCACGCAGCAAACGCAAGGGCTGCATGGCCGCTCGGCATGCCTCCTCTCAGGGGAAGGCCTTTCCCGAGATAAGCCTTGGTAATCACGACAAGAATAACGACAAGGACAAACGCGATAAGGGCAATTTCTTCCTTCGAATGTTTTGCAACTGTTAACCCGGTATGGAATGAGTCCCTCAGGTAAGGGAAGATGACTATATACCCGATGACAGCAACGCCAAAAGCGGTTATGAATACCGCTCCCGCAGCGATATCCTTCGCAATGCGCGCCTTTTCGTTTTGTTCAGGTGAGATAATGTCCACGATCACTTCTATGGCCGTATTGAACATCTCGGCCAGGAGCACTGCTATGACAGAGAGTGCAATGATCAGGAATTCTGTCCGTGAAACTCCCAGGACATAACTCAGCAGAAGCACAAAAACAGCGGTAAAAAAATGATACCTGAGGTGGCGCTGGGTCCTCGCAGCCTGGAGTATCCCTTCAATCGCACAGTTTGCGCTCCGCAGCCATTGCCTGAACGGCATGGCGGACTATCCTTTCTTCTTGAGGAGTTTCGAGAGCTCCCTGACAAGCGCCGCATTCTCTCTATGCGACTTTACCGCGATACGGAGATACGTATTGTCGAGTCCCCGGAATCCGGAGCATGCTCCCAGCAGTATCCCCTTTTGCTTTAACTCTTCATAAACTTCGTTCGCATTCTGGATTTTGACAAGATAGAAATTCGCGTCGGAGGGGAAAAACTCCATGTCCAGTTTGAGGAAACTTTTTTCAAGAAACTTTTTTTCACTCCGCACCACCGTGTATGTTTCGTTCAGATATGCCCTGTCCTTCAGGGCGACCGCGGCAGCCTTTTGTGCGAGGGAATTTATTGTCCATGGCTCTCTGTGTCTTTCGATTTTCTGTGCCAGGTCTCCCGCACACACCCCGTACCCTATCCTGAGCCCAGCAAGCGCGTAAACATAGGTCATGGTCCTCAGGATAATGAGGTACGGATTTTCCGCGCCCTCCGCAAGCAACGATTCACCCGCGCAGAAGTCCAGAAAAGCCTCGTCAAGAATAAGATAACATCGGTGCGCCTTCGCAGCTTCCGCGATTCTTCTCACGTCGCCTCTGCCGATAAGCCTTCCGGAGATACTGTTCGGGTTGCAAAGGAATGCCATGCAGAAATGTGGCATATCGGGCGACGAGGTCGCCATGCGTTCAAGCGCCTGGATATAAGAAAGAGCATCGATCCGGAATCCATACTCCTTCCCCATCTCATAATACTCAACAGCGGCGCTTTCTCCTTCCTCAATCTCCCGTATTCTGGAGACGGTTTGTGCAAATCCCTGATGTGCCGGCGCCGGGATCAGGACTTTCAGCGGCTTCAATTCCCTTACAAAAAGGCTGAGAAGCTCCGAACTTCCGTTTCCGCACAGAATCTTTTCAGGATCGATATCATGATACTGTGACAACCTCTTTTTCAATCGTTTTGCATCGGAGTCCGGGTATCTGTTCAGATCTTTGAGACGCCGGCGGAGTTCTGCCCTGATCCTCTTCGAGACCCCGAGAGGGTTCACCGGGAAACTGAAATCAATAATTTTTCTCTCATGCATATTCATTTCCTCTGCAATACGGTAACAGTTTTCCTCTTCACAGGAACCCGGAGCGTGCACGTTCCGTTTTTCTTTCAGCGTATGAGACGATGTCATCGGCATCCTTTCCCCGTATCAGATCCCCCTATTCATTGTACTATAGACCCTGTGTTCTTCACCAATATGGTCTCCTCCGTGATACACTATTGCTACTATGGGAACCCGGTATTCGAAACATTCCGTGGAACAGCTGAAAAAAATCTATCGCACAAAAAAACAGGACATTCTCACACGGTTGACGGAGTTCGAGAAAATGTGGGATACCGGTACTGACCAGGATATCTTCTGTGAACTAGCATTTTGCCTCCTTACCCCCCAGTCAAAAGCAAAAGCCTGCTGGGACTCTATTATCAGGCTTTGTCAGAAAAACCTTCTCCTGAGGGGAACGGGCAATCAGGTCAGGAAGAACCTCCATTGTGTGAGGTTCCATAATAAAAAGGCCGAATATCTCGTCTGCGCACGCAGCCTCTTTTTGCATGGCGGCACACTATCAGTAAAGCGGGTAATCGGTTCCTTTGAAGATCCGGTGACATGCCGGGAATGGCTGGTTAAGAATATCAGAGGTCTCGGGTATAAGGAAGCAAGCCACTTCCTTCGCAATATCGGCTTCGGAAATGAGCTCGCAATTCTCGACCGCCATATCATCAGAAATCTGCTGAACTTCAGGGTAATACAGGAGATCCCGGGGTCCATCGGCAGGACACGCTATCTTCAGATAGAAAAAGCGATGCAGGCGTTTGCGGCAGGAATCCGGATACCGGTCAACCATCTCGACCTTCTGCTCTGGTATAAGGAAACCGGAGAGATTTTCAAATAGAGACGGTCAATTCAAGAGGCTTGTACCCGGAGAGGAATCGTTTTCTCAATAGGGTGAGGGTAATCGTATCACCGCGCTGTTTGCCGGACATGAAAATCTTCACATCTTCTATCTCCGCGATCTTCCAGTCATCAAGCGCGATCAGGATATCTCCTTCTTCAACTCCGGCTGCAGCCGCAATACTTCTTGGAACAACCTGATCGATCCTGAGGCCTGTTTCTGTCTTGCTGGCCACGATTCCCAGTTTCAGGGCAAGAGGAGGTTCCCGGTGTTCTGCAAATACGACAAAGTCCCCGGCATCCCTGTCGATACCTTCCCCATCAGGAACAAGCACCCTATACTGTTTCCCGTTAAGACGGTAAGTCCTTTGGGGGATCCCCGACCCGTATAGGACATGCCCCGCCCCGGCGAGGACGACCATTTGATATCCGGCATTCTCTCTCATGAACCCATCGACTGCATGAGCCATGGCTTCGTCCCAGAGTATCTGGGACTGATAGAAGTTCTCAAAACTTCTCATCTCCCCGTGCCGGTGATTTTCAAAAACCTGTTCGAGTCTTGCCCGGTATTCCCGGTCTGACATGTCCATGCTCACGGGAATCTCGTTCCGCTCCTGCTCAGTGAGCGAATCCATGCCTGTTGCAGCCACCTTCCGGACGATTTCCGAACGGATGTTCAGCGCTATGATTGGAATGCGGTTCGCCTTGGCATAATCGACAATTTCACGGTAGTTGTGGTAATCATACTGCCAGCGTTTGTAATAGCCGGTAGCCCGCAGGAACTCCCGTTCGTTCAGTGAACCGTCAAGGTATCCGTCAATGGCCTGCTGGAAAAGCTGCTGGAACATCTCCATCCCGACCGCAAACTTCCTGCCCTTTTCATGCAGATATCTGATCACTTTGAGTTGTACCTTATGGTCTTCATAACTGGTATGCCGCTCTCCCAGGTAAATGAGCGGTATCTGGAGCAGTGAAGGCAGGATGTCTTCCAGCCTCTCAGCTTTCTCCGGGCGGAGAACCAGCACAGGTTCTTCGAGAGTATAGGTAATGCCGTTCTCCAGACTTTCTGTTGCTCTGCCCTGCATACTTTCCTTCTCAAAAGAAACAACCGAATACTCCCTGAACCGGGCCAGGTCCCGGACGAAACCGCTAAAATCATCGCCCATGTCACCCGATGCCACTGCAACGACTTCAGAAGGGTTGAGGGGATTTTTAAGCACAGCAAGAATTTGTCCTGACTTCGGTTTCTGGAGATATCCGAAAAGACGCCTGATTACAGGGCTGTCATGCCCCAAAACAAGGAGGGACGAAGTCCTGATATCCTCATCTCTGATATCCTGATCTTCCCTGAGGATAAAACCTGCTTTTGCCATGACGTCTGCCGATTCTTCGAAACGCTGCCGTTCGTCCCCGGATATGACAAGGAATTTCTTCTCGCTGCCGAGGAGTCCGGCAATAACCGGGGGAAATTCTTCCGGAGTCATCCTCCTCATCACTTCGTATTCTGCGTCAAAGGTTATCTCGGTCGGAGAGCCTCTGACCGGAATCTCGAAGCGCTCCAGTTCTTTCCGGAGCGTCACCACTTCATTTTTTATCCCGGCTTCAGTCGCTATCCTCACCGGGAGAGAAAGACGGTAAGGCTCCCCCTGTTGCCGGATATCAAAGAGTACCGTGGGTTGACCTTTCTTGAGGATCACCCTCAGTTCGCTGACCTCTATCGACGGCAGTCCTTTCCCCGCAATCCACTGGGTGAAAAACCATGAGAGGTCATCGCCGGAAATCTGTTCGAACACTGCCCTGAGAGTATCCCATGAGAGCTGCTGAAACTTGCGCTCCCCGGCAACTGTCTGCAAGGCAAGCAGGAACGCCTCTTTGCCGATCAGCCTTTCGAGCATGGAGAAGACCATCGAGCCTTTCCCGTATCCTGTTGCTCCGGATGCAAAATCACCGGCCCCCTGATAATCCTTCAGAGAAGATTCGCTGCCCGGACCTGTAGCGCTTTCATAGTCGATGAGGATCTGTTTGCGCACCTCCCTCCCCTTCCCTTTTTGCTCTTCTGTCCTGAGGTCTGCAAGATATGCGGTCAGACCATCAGCCCAGTTCCCCTGCCGGGCATCAGCATAAACGCTGTTTCCAAACCATTGCTGAAGGATGATACGCCGGAAAGACGAATCAGTAGACGAGGAAAACGGAAGTTTCTCTTTCCCGATCACGGCAAGAGTCGGAGCGGCACAGCCTGCCTGCTGCAACCCCTCAACAAGCGAGAGTCTCTTATACGGATAGGGACCAATCAATTTCCGGTAGTCGTCCAGATATCTTTTTGCAGAGCCGGCATATGACTGAGCGAACCCTGTATCCCGGCGAAGGGAATACGTATGGATATTGATCCCTTTCCATACCTCCCTTCTCTCCTCGTAGCGCCCTGCAATCAGTACTATCTGCTGCGCCGGATAAGGGAAATTGAAGGAATATCGGGTTTCGCTGCCTTTTCTCAATACGGCTACTTCCTCAGCCGGAGAGAGTGCGAGAAATCCGTCAGGTACTGTTGCAGTGACGCGGTAGAGGGCCAAAGACCCGATTTCAGGGTACCAGCAGTCTCCAAGCATGATTCCTGCTGAAGAGACGGTATTCCGGGGCATTATATGCATAAAATCCGGCCCGTCTTCTCCGGTGAAGACCGCCTCGAATCCGATCTCCAAAGTCCCCTGTCCCTCGAATTCAAATACTCCGTCCTGTTCCTGAAACTCGACGGCCTTGCCGTTCACCCTTGCAGCAACAATCCTCAGGTCTCCCCGCGAAATGCCGGTCTTTGTGTACACCGGGAAGGTTATGCTCGCAGAACCTTTCAGCAGGTTCTTTTCAGTATCAAACGAAACAGTCAGATCATACCGGGGAATCTCCTCAGCTGCACCTGCATGCTGGAAGAAGAAACAGGGGAGAAGGAAGGCAATCAGGACAAAGATTTTTTGAATTACCATTCATACCAGTATACCATGTTTCAGGTATACCATTCAGGGTTCGGGGGATTTGACAGAACTCCTGAATTCGGTACACTATAATTTATGAAACATTCTCTGCGTAGTTTTTCTGTTCTGTTCCCTGTTGTTCTCCTCTCGTGCGCACCGGTGCTCAGGCAGGAAAGAATAGATTCGGCGCTCAGGGATATCGTGCTCTCCGATAGAGAGAATAATTCCGGATCATACCGGGGGCAGCTCTCTGCAATGGGAGGGATAATCGAGGAATCAAGGTGATTGAAAAAAAGGCCCTGACAACGCTTAAGTCAAAAGGGAAGAAGGCATCTCCCTCCGGGGCATCAAAGCGAACCCGGTCAAAACCGCCTTCTCAGGCAAAGCCCCTGAGATACACAAAAGATTTTGCTACCGCAGTACTCGACACCATAGGCGCACTTGTGGTTGTCCTTGACCTGAAAGGCCGTATCCTCAATTTCAACAAGGCATGCCAGGACATAACAGGATATACGTTTCAAGAGGTCAGGAACAGGGTTTTCTGGGATTTCCTCCTGATCCCCGAGGAAGTAAACCAGGTCAAATGCACATTCAGAAAGCTGAAAGCCGGGCAGTTTCCGAACAGATTCGAGAATTACTGGATTGCAAAGGATGGAGTCCGCCGTCGCATCTCCTGGTCGAATACCGTGCTGACGGATGCTGCAGGTGAGGTTGAACTCATAATCGGTACGGGCCTTGACATTACTGAGCATAAGGAGGCCGAAGAAGACCTCCGCCGAAACCGGGCTCGTCTCGCCTGGGTGCTGGAGAGAACAGGCGTTGGCACATGGCTCAACGAACTGCCGCTGGGCAGGCTCAACTGGGACGAGCAGACACGATCCCTGTTCTTCGTGCCGCCCGAAGCCGAGCCCACTATCGAGTTGTTCTGGAGCCGCATTCACCCTGACGACCGTGAGCCGACAAGGGTAGCCGTCGAAAAAGCCATCCGTGAACGCACCCTGTATCAGATAGACCATCGCGCAGTCAACCCGGAGACGGGAGAGATCCGCTGGATCCGCTCGATGGGGCAGGCGACCTATGCAGCGGACGGAACGCCTACGCGCTTCGACGGCATCAACTACGACATCACCGAGCGCAAATATACAGAACAGGTTCTCCAGGAAAGCCGGGAAGATCTCAAACGTGCCCAGGAAGTAGCCCGGACCGGCAGCTGGCGTCTGAATGTTCAAAAAGACGAATTACTCTGGTCCGACGAGAACTGGCAGATATTCGGAGTACCGCAAGGAACGCCTCTCACCTATGAGACATTTCTCTCGACTGTGCACCCTGATGACCGTGCATATGTCGACCGGAAATGGAAGGCAGCGCTCCGGGGCGAACCCTATGACATAGAACACCGGATCGTTGTGGACGGTGGGACAAAATGGCTGCGGGAAAGGGCCGAACTCGAATTTGACCATGACGGAATGGTGCTGGGAGGTTTCGGAACAACCCAAGACATCACGGAGAAGAAGCTGGCTGAAGTAGAAATAGCAAAACTTGCAAAATTCCCTTCAGAAAATCCTAACCCTGTCTTCCGCCTGAACAGCGAGGGTCTGATAAGTTATGCCAATCAGCCGAGCCGGACATTCTTAAGGTATTGGGGCGTTGCTGATGGAGACATTGCCCCGGACCTTTTCAGGAGGCTGGCAGCGGATGCGATCGAAGATGCATCGGTGAAACGCGCTGATATCCATCAAGAAAATGCTACATGGTCATTTTCAGTTACCCCGATTGCCGACATGGGATACGTCAACTTTTACGGCACTGATATCACCGAGAGAAAGCGGGCAGAGGATGCGCTTCGCAAAAGCGAACAGGAGTTAAGAGCCGCCCAGAGAGATCTGGAACTCAAGGTGCAGGAGCGGACTTCAGAAATCAGGGAGAAAGCTGAACTTATCGATTCACTGTTTCAATATACCCTTACCCCGCTTGCGCTGCTCGACAGGACATTCAACTTCGTGAGGGTGAATCAGGCATATGCGAGGGTATGCGCAAGAGCAACAGATGAATTCCCCGGAAAGAACCATTTCGTATTGTATCCCCATGAAGAAAACGAACTGATTTTCAGAAGAGTGGTAGAGACAAAAATCCCCTATCAGGTCTTTGCAAAACCCTTTGTTTTTCCCGACCATCCCGAATGGGGAGTTACATACTGGGACTGGACCCTAACCCCGCTCCTCGACAATGCCGGTGAGGTAAATTTTCTCCTCTTCTCGCTGAATGACGTAACCTCCCGCATAAAAACCCAGGAGAAGGTGAAACTCGAACGGAACAGACTGAAGACTATTCTCGATAATCTGTCCGACGGCGTGCTCATTGTCGGCAAGGATTATCATATCCAATACATCAACCCTGCACTGGAAAAAGATTTCGGACCTGTTCAGGGAAGAAAATGCCATCAGTATTTCCATGGTCTCCGGAATGCATGCTCCTGGTGCAGAAACAGTGAAGTGCTTGCCGGAAACTCCCTGCAGTATGAATGGACATTCGGTGAGAGCGGAAAGACTTACGAACTCCTGGGTACCCCTTTCCTGAACAATGACGGGTCCGTCTCCAAGATGCAGATATTCCGTGATATCACCGAACGCAAGGAGAAAGAAAACCGGATTCTTGTCACTGACACGCTCCTGGGCCTGTTCGTAAAGACATCGTCAAGGCAGGAGTACCTGGAAGCTGTTGTTCAGGCCATTCATGACTGGAGCGGGTGCAGATGTGTCGGAATCCGTGTGACGGACAGCAGGGGCTTTATTCCCTATGAGGCTTATACCGGTTTCAGCCATGAGTTCTGGAAATTGGAAAACATGCTCTCTCTGGATAAAGACATGTGCGCCTGTATCCGGGCCATTACGGGACAGTTCGAGCCGCAGGATGCATCTGTCCGTACACCAAACGGTTCGGTACTCATAAATAATTCACAGGAATTCCTCAACGTCCTTACAGAAGAAGAAAAATCCAGATTCAGAGGGAACTGTATCAGAAGCGGTTTTCTGTCTATCGGGCTTATCCCGGTCCGGTACGGGGGCAACACGATCGGCCTCATCCATCTTGCGGACGAACGCGAAGGCAAGATGCCTTTTCAGGCCGTACAATTCCTTGAATCTGTGTCGTCTTTAATCGGAGAGGCGATCCACAGATTCAATATGGAAGAATCTTTAAGAAGGAGCGAGGCGAGGCTCAATGAAGCACAGGCGATAGCGCATATCGGGAACTGGGACTGGACTATAGAAACGAATGCGTTATCCTGGTCTGATGAAATATACCGGATATTCGGAGTTTCCCGCAGCCAGTTTGGCGCAACGTATGAAGCAGTCCTTGATTTTATTCACCCTGACGACCGCGAAGCAGTCCGGGAGGCAGTCACAAGGGCTTTTTTCGAACAACAACCCTATTCCGTGGTCCACCGGATCGTCCTCTCTTCAGGAGCTGTGAAGACTGTCCAGGAACGGGGAGAAATCATCTTCGATCAGAACGATATTCCGCTCCGGATTGTCGGCACCATACAGGACATCACCGAACAGAAAATGATTGAGGAACGGCTGCGTGCTTCTCAGGAACAGCTCCGCAATCTGTACGCGCATATGCAGAAAATGCGTGAGCAGGAGCGGGAGCATATAGCGCGCGAGATCCATGATGAATTCGGCACTATGCTGACGGCATTGAAGATCGATGTCTCGTGGCTCGAAAAGAAGCTCTCGAGTCAGCATCCTGAACTTCTCGAAAGATTGCATAAAGACCTTGAACTCCTGTCATCAGCCATAAAGACCGTGCAGAGGATATCATCAGAGCTGAGGCCGGGGATACTTGACCATCTCGGACTCTCTTCCGCAGTCGAATGGCAGGTCAAGGAATTTGGAGAGAGAATGGGAATCGCCTATCATGTCGGGATAGATATGGAGAGCGCCGATATTGACCGCGATGTTGCAATATCAGTCTTCCGTATTCTCCAGGAGTCCCTGACAAATATCGTCCGGCACGCCTCAGCTTCTCAGGTACAGGTAACCCTCACGGAAAGCAACAATACCCTTCATATGGAGATTACCGATGATGGGCTGGGGATCACGGATGATCAGCTTGTAAATCCCCAATCATTCGGATTGATCGGTATCCGCGAGAGAGTCGAATATATGGGAGGGGAAGCAGCAATCGGAAGAGCGCCACAGAGCGGGACACGGGTGAGCATAAGAATACCGTTCAGACAAGGAGTCGCCAGATGACAAAAATACTGATCGCAGACGACCACGCGGTTGTAAGGGAAGGGGTAAAGCATATCCTTTCGGACATGCGTGATGCAGTAATCTCCGAAGCCTGCAACGGACAGGAAGTGCTTGAAGCACTACGGAAGAATGACTACGATCTTATCCTCCTCGATATTGCGATGCCCGGGAAGGACGGCCTCGATACCCTGAAAGACATAAAAATTGAGAAACCGAAGGCAAAAGTGCTTATTCTGAGCATGTTCCCTGAAGAACAGTACGCTCTCCGTGCACTGAAGTCAGGTGCTTCGGGCTATCTCACCAAAGAGAGCATCCCGGAAGAACTGATAAACGCCATCAGGAAAGTACTGCGCGGAGGCAAATATGTCAGCTCTGAGTTTTCCGACAAGCTCCTCCTCTCGCTCGACAGCGATGCAGAAAAAGCGGCTCATGAAACCTTGTCAAACAGAGAGTATCAGGTGATGAGGATGATCGCTTCAGGCAAGACACTTTCAGAAATTGCCGACGAACTGTTCCTGAGCGTCAAGACGGTGAGCACCTACCGATCCCGCATCCTGGAGAAAATGAACCTCAAGAATAATGCTGAAATCATGCATTATGCAGTGAGAAACGGCCTCATGGAATAGGGTTCGGTACCTTCTTCTCCCTGGCATCCGTTTCTGTTCCTGTAGTATTTATTCCTACATATACCCATGAGATTTCCTACACAAAAATCGGACAGAAACGGATATTTTTTTGTCTATCCGGGATATAAGCTGGAAAGTGAAGCTTATTTACACCCAAAAGGAGGTAAGTATGGGGTACACACAGGTAGCATTGGAAGACAAGATTCTGCAGATGTTTCCGGAGATCCAGGATCAGGGCATCAGACCGGAGTTGCGGTTTGATGAAGAAAAGGGAGCCTGGTATGTAAAACTCAAAAAGAACAGCAGGGAAGCAACAGTCTGTCTGGTCAGGGAAGACGCCGACGCCTGCATGGACAACACCTATTGCCAGAGTTTCGGAGATGAAGTCAGAAAAGCTCTAAACGATTTGAAGGCTGCATAGGGTGAGCGACGGGTCTCCAGAACGTTCATGCCGGGTTATAAGCACTCAGAGTCCCTCAGGGAGGGAAAAGTCATGAGGTATAACAAAGAGCATACGTCCGGTGACAGAGCAGGCACGCCGGGCCGGGCAGATCCGGGACAGGATATCCGGAACGACCTCAGCGAAGGCAGACCCCGGTCGGAAGCAAACAATCTGCTGTTTGTCTCTGATATTGTCTCCGGGATCAGCCACGGCCTGAAAAGCGCCTCTGATTATCGGATGCGCCTGCAGAGAGAGATCCAGGACATCTTGAAAAGGCAGGCATTCGCCCGCGCATCCGGGGCATCTTCAGCAGAATCGAAAGAGATGGTGAAGGAGGATGAGTATCCATGAACCATTCAGAAGAGTTGCTGAGAGCGAAACTCACGGAGATGTATCCTGATATTGCGAATCACGGGGTGCAAATCGGATTACATTCCTACCGGATGAAAGACCTTTATATCGTGACGCTGAAAAAGAACTGCCGCATCCTGACGACATTCCTGACCACCCAGGATATGGAAGGCTGCATGATCATGAGAAAGCCGCGCTATTTTGACATTCAGGTACATCAGTTCCTCAATACCATAAGCGCAGGTGAAAAGAAATCCCCGGTACCCGCCTGCACAGGATATTGAATCTGCTTGCGAGGGAGATAAATGCCGATGGACAGGAATTATGGAGAAAATGCAGCAGGGGAAGAATATACATTCCCGCTGCCGGACGAAGAGCATGACAAGGTATACGGCGTTCATAACCGCAGGATTGCGATTGAGGAGGATACTCTCATACCTCTGGTCAATGAAATGAAGAGAACGCGCCTGCTGACGAAAGAGGGGGAAATCGAACTTGCCAGAACAATGGAGAGCGGCTTGCAGAAGGTCTTGAAGGTTGCAGCTTCCCTCCCCTCCGAGAATGGCCGGAGCCAGTCGGGGACCGGCAGCCGGAGCAGCAGCTCCCGTACGGCCGGTCCGATACCTGCGGGTACCTGCCGTTCAGGGGATGTCCAGAGGGAAGGACACGAGCCCTGCTGGTCTGATACAGGAACCGATTGCGATAACTACCGGGTAACTTCAGAGGAGGTTTTTACCCTTATTGAGAGGATGAAAGCTTTCGGACACGTCCCGGCTAAACTTGTCAAATCATCATGGGAAACACCGCGATCCCGGGCTTCGAAGCCTGCCCATCCGAAAGAAAAAGAACTTGCACCTTTGCCCGCTGAGGGGAACGCCGACCTGAACCAGAATATGAATCTGCTGCTCGAAGGCGAGAAAGAATTTCTGAACGCCAGAAAGACAATGATCACTGCCAATCTCAGGCTTGTTCTGAGTGTGGCCAGGCGTTATGTCGGCAGGGGATTAAGCCTCTCGGATCTGATTCAGGAAGGCAATCTGGGTCTTATGAAGGCCGTTGACAGGTTTGATTACAAAATGGGATACAAATTCAGCACGTATGCTGCGTGGTGGATCAGACAGACGATAACCCGGGCGCTCTCAGACCATTCAAGGACCATACGGCTTCCGACCCACATGGTCGAATTGTCCCACAAAATCATTGCAGCGGAAAAGGTCCTCAGACAACAGGGAGGATGTGAACCGACTTCTGATGAGATAGCAGATTACCTCACCATACCGGTTCAGAAGGTCGAGGCTGTCCTCAGATCATTGAAACATCCGTTATCCCTTGAATCCTCTTCTGATGAAGAGTCCGGAAACATAATCGATTTTGTTAAGGATGACCATTCACAATCCGTACTTGACAGACTGATCCTTGCAGATTACAAGAAAAAATTAGGCAGATTGCTCTGTCAACTCCCTCCCCAGCAGGCCCTGGTCATCCGGAAACGGTATGGCTTTGCAGGAGAGATATCCCATACCCTCGAAGAGCTGTCCAGGGAATTGTCTGTCAGCAGGGAACGGGTGAGACAGATCGAGAGCGCTGCACTCAAGAAATTGAAGACCCTTTCCCGGGAATTCCGGGAAAACCCGGAACCGGTGATTCCCACCGGTTCCGTTTAACATTCCTGCATCTTGTATAAACCTCGATCAGCGAATGCTTTGGGCAGGAGAGACAGCCTGCCACGCATACTGTCCCGACAGGCCGAGGGATTCACTGTACCCCTTCTCCGCGTTCCGGCACATCGTTGCATTCCCTTCAGTTGCCATCGAAGACGCCTCTGCTCCGTTCAGGCTATGTCGAAACGGTCAAGGTTCATCACCTTGGTCCATGCTGCCACAAAATCCCGGACAAACTTCTTCTCCGCGTCCGCGCTTCCGTAGACCTCAGCCAGAGCCCGGAGCTGTGAGTTCGAACCGAAGATGAGGTCGACACGGGTGCCGGTCCACTTGAGTTCTCCAGTCTTGCGATCACGCCCCTCGAATACGTCTTCATCTTCCACTGCAGGCTTCCACACCGTGTCCATGTCGAGCAGATTCACAAAGAAGTCATTGGTGAGCGTCTCCGGCCGCTTGGTGAAGACACCGTGCTGGCTCTGTCCGAAGTTGGTATTCAAAACGCGCATGCCACCAACGAGAACCGTCATCTCAGGAGAGGTCAGTGTCAGCAGTTGCGTCCGATCAACCAGCAGTTCCTCTGCCGATACGGCGTATTTGGTCTTCTGGTAGTTGCGGAACCCGTCTGCAGCCGGCTCGAGCACAGCGAATGACGCTATGTCGGTTTGCTCCTGCGAAGCATCCATACGCCCCGGCGTGAAGGGCACCGTGATCTTGTGACCTGCATTCTTCGCGGCTTGCTCGACGCCGGCGCAACCGGCCAGAACGATCAAGTCGGCGAGCGAGACCTGCTTGCCGCCTTTTGCCGTCTTATTAAATGCGCTCTGGATATCTTCGAGAGTCTTCAACACCCGTGCCAGTTGTTTCGGCTGGTTTACTTCCCAATCCTTCTGCGGGGCGAGACGAATACGTGCACCGTTTGCACCGCCTCGCTTATCGCTGCCGCGAAACGTTGACGCCGACGCCCAGGCGGTTGTCACCAGTTGGGATACGGACAACCCCGAAGCAAGAATCCTGCCCTTGAGCGCGGCAATGTCCTTCCCGCCAATCAATTTGTGATTCACCGCAGGGATAGGGTCTTGCCAGATGAGCTCTTCAGCAGGGACCTCCGGACCGAGATAGCGTGAACGCGGGCCCATGTCACGGTGGGTCAGTTTGAACCATGCACGGGCGAAGGCATCCGCGAATTCCTCAGGGTTCTGCAGGTAGCGCCGTGCGATCGGCTCATAGATCGGGTCGAAGCGCAGCGAGAGGTCCGCCGTGGTCATCATCGGCCGATGCTTTTTCGATGGGTCGTGCGCGTCAACCACCATGTCCTCTTCGGCTACGTCCTTGGCCAGCCACTGATGCGCGCCAGCCGGACTCTTTGTCAGTTCCCAATCGTATTTGAACAACACCTTCAGATACCCCATGTCCCATTTGGTCGGGTTTGGCTTCCAGGCGCCTTCGATGCCGCTGCCGATTGTATCGTCGCCTTTTCCGCTGCCGAAGCTGCTCTTCCAGCCGAGACCCTGCTCTTCGATGGGGGCAGCTTCAGGTTCAGGTCCCACATGGGTTGCAGGACCAGCGCCATGGGATTTGCCGAAGGTGTGGCCACCGGCGACGAGCGCCACGGTCTCTTCATCGTTCATAGCCATACGCGCGAAGGTCTCCCGGACGTCACGGCCGGAGGCGACTGGATCAGGGTTGCCATTTGGCCCTTCCGGGTTCACATAAATAAGTCCCATCTGCACAGCGGCGAGGGGATTCTCGAGGTTCCGGTCGCCGGAGTAACGCTTGTCGCCAAGCCAGGTGTCCTCGCTGCCCCAGTAGATATCCTCCTCGGGTTCCCAGACGTCCTCGCGCCCGCCACCAAAGCCAAAGGTCTTGAATCCCATCGACTCAAGCGCGCAGTTTCCGGCGAGGATCATAAGATCAGCCCAGGAAATCTTTTTACCGTATTTCCGCTTGATTGGCCAGAGCAGACGGCGCGCCTTGTCGAGGTTCACGTTGTCGGGCCAGCTGTTGAGAGGTGCCAAGCGTTGGGAGCCGGACCCAGCGCCACCGCGGCCGTCGCCCATACGGTAGGTACCTGCGCTGTGCCACGCCATCCGGATGAAAAGGCCCCCGTAGTGACCGTAATCAGCCGGCCACCACTCCTGCGAATCTTTCATCAGAGCATAGAGATCCTTCTTTACGGCAGCAAGATCAAGCTTCTTGAATTCCTTGGCGTAGTTAAAATCCTTGCCCATGGGATTGGACTTGGACGAATGCTGGTGCAGAATATGGAGGTTCAACTGGTTCGGCCACCAATCCAGGTTCGACCTGCCACCGCCGGCAGTGGATCCCATTACCGGGCTTTTGCTGTCTTTTTTCATAACGGTTCCTCCTTTCGTTGGGTGAATTACTGATTAGATTACTATATAGTAATTAATACTATCAAAGAAGAAAAAAATATCAGCTTTTTCTGCACGTACTGCAACGAGCCTCAGGCACTAACTTTTTCCATATTACCGTAAACTGTCTGCTGATTTCTTCAGGGACAGTTATCCTTTCATACTCCTTGTTGTGAAAGTCTGTTATGCTGCTGCAGGTGGTACTTTCCTTTCAGAAGTACCTGATAAATACTGGTTCGCTGAAGGGTTATTTTCAGTCCGTGTTTCCCGGATTGCTGATAAAACTGTGCTATCTTACTTATTTTATTGCAATTTATTTTCTTTATTTATAACTATATAATAATCATTCTTAATTGCAAAGGGTAATTTCCCATTCTCCCCCCTGATCCGCTGCATACGATACCCCCTGTTTTTCTGGAATATTCTCGAGGATGGTGAGATAGGGATACAAAGCATGGCACAGTTGATTGGTTTGGCTCCCGGGGAGGGATTCCCGACATCCCTCGGGACAGGGTGGTTAATCCCGAACGCCTTCGGGACTCTGCCGGCTGAGCAAATATTCAATATACTTCCTGCTCTTCTTAGCTTTGAGCTCTTTCTCCCTCTGCATCGCTTCTGACCGGGTCATGTACCTTTCCGTGTAAACACACGCCCAAGGTCCTTTATTGCGTTTCGTGTGTCTACTCCCCTGATAATCGGCATCGTTATGCTGGGACATACGCCGGACAATATCATCTGTGTGGCCTATATAGTACTGCGAGGTTGACTCACTTTTCAGTATGTAAACAACGCATGACACAAAGCGATGTAATTGGCTCCCGGGGAGGGATTCGAACCCCCGACAGGGTGGTTAACAGCCACCTGCTCTGCCGACTGAGCTACCCGGGAACAGTCTTTCTTTATAGCAAATATTCCGTTCCTTTGTCAATGAATGGAAGGCTGATTTCTGCAGCGTGGTTAATCCCGAACCCCTTCGGGACTCTGCCGACTGAGCTACCCGGGAACAGTCTGAAGATATTTTTTTCCCTTGCCATGCAGCAGGGCAGATTATTTATACCAGTTGCTCCGTTATCAATCAAGCCGGAGTCCGGTTACGAGCTTTGCTACAAGGTCTCCCACCTCAGCAGTCGAGTAGCCCATTCTGCCGGCAGCAAGACTCTTCAGGTATTTTCCGGTCACTTCCATCGCAGCCTCCTCGAGAAGCAGGGCGGCATCAACTTCTCCAAGCTGTTCAAGCATCATTCCACCGGCGCATATCGCGGCAAGCGGGTTCACGACATTCTTTCCGGTATACTTTGGAGCCGATCCGCCGATAGGCTCGAACATGGAGACTCCTTCAGGATTGATGTTCCCCCCGGCGGCTATCCCCATGCCGCCCTGGATCATTGCACCGAGGTCGGTAATGATGTCCCCGAACATGTTATCCGTAACAATCACATCAAACCATTCCGGATTCTTGACAAACCACATCGTCACGGCATCGACATGGGCGTAGTCGGTAGTTATGTCCGGATACTCCTTCGCCACTTCACGAAATGTCCTTTCCCAGAGGTCAAAGGCATAGGTGAGCACATTGGTTTTGCCGCAGAGGGTAAGCTTCTTCTCCCTGTTCCTCCTCTTGCAGTATTCGAACGCAAACCGTATACAGCGTTCAACGCCTTTCCGCGTATTAATCGACTCCTGAGTGGCTACTTCGTCCTGTGTGCCCTTCTTCAGCACTCCACCTGCGCCTGCATAGAGACCTTCGGTATTCTCGCGGACCACCACGAAATCGATGTCTTCCGGTTTTTTGTCTTTAATCGGGCAATCTACTCCCGGATACAATTTAACCGGCCTCAGGTTGATATACTGGTCAAGTTCAAACCTGAGTTTCAGGAGGATTCCTCTTTCAAGAATACCCGGCTTCACGTCAGGGTGTCCAATCGCACCGAGGTAGATAGCCCGGTATTTTTTCAGTTCTCCGAGTGCGCTGTCGGGAAGGGTCTCCCCTGTGCGCAGATACCGCTCGCCTCCGAAATCAAAATGCTGAAAGTCGAATTTGATCCCGAATCTCCCGGAAAGGGCATCAAGCACTTTCAGCCCCTCGCGGACAACCTCAGGTCCCGTCCCATCGCCGGGGATCACTGCAATATCATATGATTTCATGGGTTATTTCTCCTCTACCTCAACTTGTAACTTTTAACTTTCTTTTCGTCCACTCGACCAATCCGCCTGCAGCAATCAGTTCCTGCATAAAGGGAGGTATCGGGTTGGCGTCATACGTTTCATTGGTTGTCCTGTTTCTGATAATCCCGCGGTCTGCATCGACTTCAATCTCGTCGCCTTCCCTGATCTTTTCCGATGCTCCGGACGATTCGAAGATGGGAAGCCCGATATTAAAGGCGTTCCGGTAGAATATCCGCGCAAAACTTTTTGCGATCACAGCATGGATCCCTGCTGCCTTTATCGCAATCGGCGCGTGTTCTCTCGAAGAACCGCATCCGAAATTCTTCCCTGCGACAAGGATATCCCCCCGTTTCACTTTTTGGGGGAAGTCCCGGTCTGCGTCTTCCATCACGTGCTTCGCAAGCTCATCAGGATCCGAAGTGTTCAGGTATCGCGCCGGGATAATCGCATCCGTATCGACATCATTCCCGAATTTCCATACTCTCCCCTGTAACAGCATTTCCCCTCCACAATATTTGAAGATTGAGATATCAATGAGGCTAATATTATAGGCAATTTCACTCTTTCGAAACAAGTCATGGTAATATGAGAAATGCGCATAGTGTCCGATATCTACCGGAAACTTTATGACTTCTACGGCCCCCAGCACTGGTGGCCCGGCGACACACCGTTCGAGATAGCGGTCGGGGCCATTCTCACCCAGAATACCAACTGGAGCAATGTCGAGAAGGCCATCCGGAACCTCAAGGAGCATAACGCCCTCACCCCGCAGGCAATCCATACAATGGCTTTGCGGGAATTTGCGGAACTGATACGTCCGGCCGGGTATTACAATATCAAGGCAAAGCGGCTGAAGTCCTTCATGCAGTGCCTTGTGAACGATTTCCACGGAAGTATGGAGAGGATGAAACACCGGGATGTCTCCGCCCTCAGGGCAATTCTGCTCTCGGTGAACGGCATCGGTCCCGAAACCGCAGACTCGATTCTTCTGTACGCACTCGGAAAACCGGTCTTTGTCATCGATGCATATACGAGGAGAGTTCTTTCGAGGCATGGCATTCTCGAATACCGGAGACCGTATGAAGAATATCAAACGCTTTTTCATGAATCGCTGAAAAAAGACCCTGCCTTTTATAACGAATACCATGCACTCTTTGTAAGAGTCGGAAAGACCTATTGTAAAAAACAGAACCCGTTATGCAGACAATGTCCGCTGGAAGCATTGTTACTAAGACGGCTATAAGTGAGAATACCTGTCATTGCCCGACTTGATCGGGCAATCCAGAGAAGCAAACTGGATCCCCCGGTCAAGCCGGAGGATGACAAACAAAACTATATCGCCATACTAATGACCGCCTTAGTAGCTGACAAACAATGCCGGGGATGCAGATCAATTGCTGAGAAGAGCTGATCTGTTCCATTCCTTGTATATTAGCAGGACAGTGTGTTCATGCTCATTCCCGTCCCGATCCCGAAAATATTCGGGACGGGACTCCGAGGGCTTTTGCCTCTCTGTTATGCATTACCTGCTGTCGGACTATCGGCAAAAGAAATCCGCGTGAACACACTGTCCTGCCATATCCAGGGAGTTTATTCAGTGGAGAAGCTCTCTGCAGCAATTGATCTGCATCCCTTACCCGTGAATATTTTATTCCGCAATGGTTAAATAGAGAGTATGGATAGGTTTCGCCTCACAACCTCTTTCACTCCAAAAGGCGATCAGCCGAAGGCTATCAGGGAACTGAGTTCGGGGATCGAGATCGGCAGAAAGCACCAGGTGCTCCTCGGTGTCACCGGATCAGGGAAGACTTTCACCATCGCAAATGTCATCGCCAATGTCAATAAGCCCACGCTGGTCATCGCGCACAATAAGACGCTCGCCGCACAGTTGTACGGAGAGTTCAGAGAACTTTTCCCTGAGAACGCAGTCGAATTTTTCGTAAGTTATTACGACTATTACCAGCCGGAGGCATATATTCCTGCGTCGGACACCTATATCGAAAAAGACGCCCTCATCAATGATGATATAGACAGGATGAGGCATTCTGCCACACGGGCTGTGCTGGAAAGGAACGATACGATCGTCGTCGCATCGGTTTCCTGCATTTACGGCATCGGCTCTCCGCAGGACTACAGGGATATGCATCTGGTTATCAGGGAGGGGATGCGCATTGAACGCGACGAACTTTTAAAAAACCTGATCACTGTGCACTATGCACGGTCCGACAACGATTTCAAGCGCGGTACATTCCGGGTCCGCGGCGACACGGTGGACTTGTATCCGTCTTTTTCGCGGGACAGGGGAGTCCGGATTGAATTCTTCGGGAACGACATCGATACACTCTCCGAGTTTGACCCCCTGACCGGCGAACGATTGCGGAAACTCGAGCAGACCGCTGTCTTCCCGAACAGCCACTGGATAACTCCCCGGGAAAGACTTGAGCCTGCCCTCGCAACTATCGAGCAGGAGATGCACGAACAGGTAGAATTTTTCCTGAGAGAGGGCAGCACACTTGAAGCGCACCGGATCGAACAGAGGACCAGGTTCGACCTGGAGATGCTCAGGGAGTTCGGATACTGCCACGGGATAGAGAATTATTCCCGTCATCTGAGCGGGAGAGCTCCCGGAGAGCCACCGTATACCCTCATCGATTATTTCCCTGAAGACTTCCTCGTCATCATTGACGAATCTCACGCGACTGTCCCCCAGATCGGTGGGATGTACGAGGGAGACCGTTCCCGGAAACAGACCCTGGTGCACTTCGGGTTCAGACTGCCGTCGGCTCTTGACAACCGCCCCCTGAAATTCGAAGAATTCGGACAGAGGATACGGCAGGCTATCTATGTATCCGCAACTCCGGCATCGTACGAGATCCGGAAGTCACAAGGGCGTATTGTGGAACAGATCATCCGTCCGACAGGCCTGATGGACCCCCTGCTGACCGTGCGTCCCGTAGCAGGACAGGTCGACGATCTGCTCGGTGAAATCAGGAAACGTGCAGAGCGGGGGGAGAGGGTACTGGTAACGACCCTCACCAAAAAGATGGCCGAAGACCTCACTGATTATTATACCGGCCTGAATATCCGCGCGCGGTACCTCCATTCCGGCATCGATACCCTCGAACGCATCGAGATACTGAGAGACCTCCGGTTAGGCAGCTTTGACGTACTCATCGGGGTGAACCTCCTCCGCGAAGGACTCGACCTGCCCGAAGTCTCACTCGTCGCGATCCTCGACGCAGACAAAGAAGGGTTTCTCCGTTCCGAACGCTCCCTGATCCAGACCGCAGGAAGAGCTGCACGGAATGTCAACGGCGAAGTTTTCCTCTATGCTGACGTGATAACAGGTTCAATCCAGCGTGCTCTGGACGAAACAGCGAGGCGGCGGCAAATACAGGAAAAGTATAACAGGGAGGCGGGGATAACACCCGAGAGCGTTCATTCAAACATCAAAGATGTCCTGGGGTCAATTTATGAATCCGATTACTGGACTGTTCCTATGGCAGCAGAACCCGGGTCCGGATACGGGTATGACGACGAAACCCTGGAGAAACTCGAAACCGAGATGAAGGAAGCCGCGCGCCTCCTTGAATTCGAGCGCGCAGCAAAACTGCGGGACAGGATAAAGGAAATCAGGGGGAAGATGATCGAGATGGGGATAGCACAGAAAAGATAGTTTGTCGCGTTTACTGGGTTTATTGAGCTTATTGCGTTGGTTGATGCAAAACTCCATACGCCATGGGTTTCAGAAATGAATGCTATAATAGAAGACCTAATCTTACCCGGAAGAGCACGATGAATCAGAAGGTTCTGTTGATCAACCCGAACAGGTTCAAGTCGCCTCCGGTCCCGCCGATCGGGATCGAATACGTGGCTTCCTCGCTCGAAGAAAGGGGCCATGAAACCGCGATCCTTGACCTCTGCTTCGCAGGTGAGGTGACTGCAGAGGTAGACAGCGCGATTAGTGCGTTCAGGCCTGATATCGCCGGGATCACGGTGAGGAATATCGACAGCGTTCTCTTTCACACGAATGAATTTTTTCTGGACGACATCCGGGCACTCATAACTCACATTAAGAAGGCCCATGGACTGAGAGTAATGGTCGGAGGCGCGGGCGTCACCGCATTTCCCGAAGGAATCCGGGAATATCTCGGCGCCGACTATCTTGTCAGCGGTCCCGGCGAATACGCGGTCCATGAGGTACTTGCGTATTGCGGAAGCGGGATGCAGGGGCAAAAGGTATTTCAGGGGAGATATCCCGTCTCGCTTCCCTGCCGCAGGAGACCCTATGACCTTGCCTACGATCAATATTCCAGGAACGGGGGTGTCGCAGGGTTCGAGACGCATAAGGGGTGCAGTTCTTCCTGTGTCTACTGTCTCGAAGCCTGTTCGAAAGTCGCGTTCAAGAAACCCGAGGACGTAATCCGTGAGATAAAGACCTTTGTCGACGCCGGGCTCAGGCATTTCCACCTCTGCGACCCCGAATTCAACGAAAGCTATGAATATGCAATCGACTTCTGTACTGCGCTCAAAAAAGCCGGTATGGACATCCAATGGGCCGCATATATGAAGCCGGCGAATTTCGACGCTAAACTCTTCCGTCTCATGAAAGAAACCGGCGTCTATCTGGTTACCGTGACCGTAGACTCCTGGAAGAAATGCCCAATGTACTGGGTTGACGTGGAAAAATTCCTCTTCAGCGCCAAATCCTGCGGGATGAAAGTGGCTGTCGATTTCCTTACCGGCTTTCCCTACGAGAAGGAGACGGAAATCCTCGAATACCTCGACACGCTGCGGAGACCCCTGCCCGACAGTATTGGAGTGAATACGTACATCAGACTGTATAAGGCGCTCCGGATTACCGATATCGTGATGAGCGACCGCCAACTGCATCCATATCTTATTGATACAGAGAGAGACCCGACCTGTATTCAGCCGGTCTTCTACAACCAGATTCCAACCGGCAGGCTGAAAGAATTGCTCAGGGGAGACCCCATCTTCAGGATCGAAGGGATCGAACAGTCAGTTAACTACAGCAGAATATAAGTAAGAACTGTTTTTGTTTTTCCTGGATTCCCGGCAGGATATTTGCTAAATTTGAGAATATATGGCAGCGTTGTATGACACCATGCAGAACAAAGGCTACAGGGTTATGAAACGTCCTCTCGGACAAATACTGCTCGATGGCGAATTCATAACCCGGGAAGACCTTCAGGACGCCCTTTACGAGCAGCGGCATACCAATGAACTCCTTGGCGACATCCTGGTAAGGATGGGGGTACTCGACCCTCAAGACCTGAAAGCTGTTCTCTCGATCAGTGAAGACCTGTCCTCTCCCGAACAGGCTGTCCGGCTTGCAGCCGGCGTTCGCCGTCTCCTTGGCGAATTGCTGCTTCTCGGGAAAAGGATTACGACCCAACAGCTTAACGAGGCACTCGAGACCCAGCGGGAGACAGGAGAGACGCTCGGCGATGTATTCCTTCGTCTCGGGTTGATCAGCGATAAGGAACTGCGGGCGCTGCTCATGTTCCAGAAATATCAGATCGACAGGGAGAAGGCTTCGGGCCGTCTCCGTCTTGGTGAAATCCTGGTCATAACGAACCAGATAACCCGCAGCCAGCTCGAGCACGCCCTCGCCAAGCAGAAGAGAACCCGGCAGAACATCGGGGATGTCCTGGTCTCTACCGGCTTTCTCAGGCCTGAACAACTCTCAAGGGGCGTCAGACTGCAGAAAAAACTCCTCACCTGTGCTCTGGTCACAGTCCTCTCGTTCAGCCCTTTTGCTGAAATGCTGTCTGCAGACCCTGTGACGACTTCACCACATTCCGGTCCAAATGTTCAGCCTTCCCTGTCAGCCGGCGGGACTCTTTCAGCGCTCAGGGTCCTGTTCCATAACTCCGAAATTGTGGTCTCTTACGCCGATATCCTCAAGGGGTATATCGATGTACCGGTTGCTGCACGCCTTGAGATCCAGAACACGAATCTTGCGGGATATATGCTTGTATTTCAAGGACTTGCAAACCCATTCACCAAGGTTATCGTACGAGGGTTCGAGAAGGATATCGTCGTAGATGCCTCCGGGGGGTCTGTTGTTCAGCCCTATCACGGGAGGGACCCGCTTCTCCTGGAACTGAGCTACCGGGTAGTGCTCTCCAAGAAAATAAGGCCAGGCACCTATGCCTGGCCTCTTACGATTGCAATTACCCCTCTGATACCGGTCTGAACAGTCGGAGAACTTTACATAATTTTGTAAATAAACCGGGCTATCTCTGAAATACCCGTTCTTCACCTTCCTTAAGGGTGAAGGAGTGTTTTTTGCCGTCTATTTCGATCGTGTAGGAACCGGGCGGCAGCGGCATCCAGTTCAGGGTATTACTCACGCTCCCCACAATATCACCGCCGGCAGTACTGATTTTATGCCCCCGGTAGTGGGCATGGGAAACCTCGACAGTTCCGGGCCTCAAATGCATTGTTTCCCCCGCTTTAATGGCAACAGGCCAGGCCAGTTTGCCGAACATCACGTCATATTCTCCGGGCATGAGGGCAGCATACCCCTGCAGGCTGCTCACAGAGCCATGTTCCTGTCCGGTTTCCCGGTCGACTATCGAATGGCCCCTGATGGATGCATGGTCCATTTTCAGATAACCCGGGATGAGGACCGTTGTTTCACCGGCCTTTACCTCAACGCTTTTCCAGACAGCCTTTCCCACCGTAACATGGTAAAGACCCGCCTGGAGTTTTATGGTTGATTTTGTATGGCCAAGTTTCCCAACCTCCTCCCCGGTGTCTGCCCTGGTCACCGTGTGACCGGATAAATCAGCTCCTTTGATTTCCAGCCATCCGTCTCCCTTCTTTTCCGAAACAACTGTTTTCGCGGTCCCGGCAGCTTCGTTCACGACCCCGGCAAGCTGCATGGCATCCTCTGCCGGGAAATATTTTCCGCCGGTTACCCGTGCAATACATGCAAGCTGCTGCCTCGTGACATCATCGACACCAAACCCTATCGTGTGAATAACAAGCTGCACGTTATTGCGGGCAAGCGCCTGTGCTGTTGCACAGGGATCGCCTTCGCACGTCTCCTTTCCGTCACTCACCAGGATAATGACCCGTTCTCCTTTGAAGTCCGGGGCAAAATCTTCGGCCGCCTTGCCGAGGACCCAGGTGATCGGGGTATACCCTTGTGCAGAGAGCGGCTTCATCTTCGAAGCGACCTTTTCCCTGATCTGCTTTACTGCACCGAACGGGACAAGGATTTCCGTATCCCGGCAGTCGTGCTTTTCTCTTGGCGACTGATGCCCGTATGCCCTGAATGCCATATTCGCATCATCGTTCATCTTCTTCATGATCTCTGATACCGCCTTCTTCGCGGCATCTATCTTTCGTTCTCCACCCTTGAGCTTTCCGTTCATGCTCCCTGAGGCGTCAAGGATTAACTCGATCATTTTCCCTGCTTCATCACCTGCTGAAGACAGTCCGGCGCAAAGCGTCACCATCAGGAAAACCGCTGATACTGCGATAGACATGCCTCTCCACCTGAGCCGAATTGCGGTTTCTTTCATCCTACCCTCCTTTTTTTCCTTTGGTTATTCTTATCTGCTATGAGTTGTCCGCCGTCTCATCTTTTTGAATCTTCCGGGTTTCCTGTTCCGTGCCTCGTTCCCCGTGCTCTATTCACCTTTTTCTGACCAGGAGTATCCCCATCGCACAGAGCACCCCCGCAGTATCGATAAGCAAGTCATAGGGTGAGCCGGTCCTCGCAGCGATCATACTCTGAAGGTATTCGTCGAGCGCTGCATATCCCAGGGCAATGACCCCGGCTCCCAGGGTCCAGCCATATCTCCAGTCTTTCCGGCCCGCCCTGAATGCCCGGTACAGGAGAAGGGCGAGCAATGCGTATTCGAGAAAATGGGCGGTTTTCCGTATTGCAGTATGGTATAAGATTATTGTTTCACTGCCCGCATCCGGCATGAGCCACATGAGGAACGGGATGAGAAAGCGGGATGTGTTTTCCGCAGTCAGCCCCTTATTCAGGGGATTGATAAAAGCCATCCATACGATGACGGGAAACCAGTAAGAGAGTATAGTTTTCATCCAATCAATTTGGTCATTAGTCACTGGTCATTAGTCACTGGTCATTGGTCACTGGTCACTGGTCCTTCCGGCTGTACCGTGTTTCCTGAGAAACCTGAGATAGCTCTTTATGTGGTACAGGGAGTACCTGCCCGGAGAGCCCTTCAGAACCAGAGGCGAAGTACTCTTCTTGCTGATCTTATATTCCACCAGCAATTCAGGGAAATACATGACCTTGTATCCGTGCTTCCAGAACCTCCGGCACCAGTCCATATCTTCAACATACAGGAAATATCCGTCATCCATCGGTCCGACTTTCTGTATCGCATCGCGTTTCACCATCATGAACCCTCCTACTACCCAGTCCACGGGCTGTATCCTGTCATAATCGAAACCGGACCGCAAAACAATGTCCCGCTGCAGGATCACCCGCTTCAGGAACCGGGCGGCAAACCTCTGCGGAGTCATGAACCTGCGGCAGCAGTCCTGGATTCTGCCCTCCGCATCGACAATCTTCGGGCCGATTACCCCGATATCAGGGTTGGACATCAGATATTGATACGCAGAAGAAAGCTTGCCGTTTCTCAGGATAACGTCGGAATTCGTAATCACGACGCATTCCCCTGATGCCTGCAACAAACCTGCATTTACCGCCCCTGCAAACCCGAGATTCCGTTGATTGAATACCCATTTCACCTCAGGGAATGTCTCAATAACTGCACCCTGCTCTGCTGTTGAGTACGCGGAATTCGAGGAGACGATGATCTCATACCCAAGGTCAGAGACCGTCTCCCGCAGGGAGTCAAGAAACTTCCTCACCTCGGGGAGAGCATGGTATTCGACAACGATAAAAGAAAGGTCAATAGTCATTGGTCAATAGTCATTGGTCATTGGTCATTGGTTATTCATCATGGGTCACATGATATAATCTATCATAAAGAATAAGAGGAATTTCGGAGAGGCATTGATGTGAAGGTTCTTGTTACCGGCGGAGCGGGGTACATCGGCAGCCACATCGTCAGGTCTTTAGGGGAAAAAGGATATGACGTGGTCATCTACGATAACCTCTCGTCCGGACACGAATGGGCGGTCCTCTGCGGGCAGCTCGTAAAAGCAGACCTCGGGGATCAGGCACTGCTCGACAGGGTATTTGACGAACACCGTTTCGATGCAGTCATCCATATGGCAGCGTTCATTGTTGTAGACGAATCAGTCAGAGATCCCCTGAAGTACTACCGGAACAATTTTGTAAATGCGCTCACCCTGCTCGAAACATGCGGGCGGCACGGAGTTTCCAACCTCATCTTTTCCTCAACCGCCGCGGTCTACGGCGTCCCGGAAAAAATCCCGGTCACCGAGGACACGCCCCTGAACCCTATCAATCCCTACGGCGCTTCGAAAGTCATGGTCGAGCAGGCACTCAGAGATGTAAGCCTTTCGGGCGGGATGCGATCTCTTTCCCTCAGGTATTTCAATGTCGCCGGCGCCGACCCGCTGGCGAGGACCGGCCAGGCCTGCAAAGATGCAACCCATCTGATCACCGTGGCGCTGAGGACCGCGCTCGAACTAAGAAGCCATCTCGATATCTACGGAACCGACTACCCAACCCCGGACGGCACCTGCATCAGGGACTACATCCATGTCGACGACCTCGCAGAGGCGCATATCCTCGGACTCGAACATCTCCTGTCAGGCGGCGGCAGCGCTGTCTACAACTGCGGCTACGGGCACGGCTTTTCCGTCAGGGAGGTTATCGATAAAGTAAAAAAGGTGACAGGAGCGGACTTTCCTGTCAGACACACCGGCAGAAGACCCGGCGACCCCCCCTCGCTTATCGCAGATTCTTCAAAGCTGAAAAAGGAGCTCGGCTGGTCCCCGAAACACGACGACCTGGAATATATCATCAAAACCGCATGGGAGTGGGAGAAAAAATACTCTCAAGGCTGAACCGTCCCGTTTTTTGAACTTATTCCTGGTGTTTTTTTAAAAAAAGGAATAATGGATTGAGCACATAATAGATTTTCGCCTTGAACGACCCTTCCTGAAGCCTGTAGCGCGAGACAATCTCCCCCATTGACGGAAAAATCCTTCTCAGCATCACACCCGCTGCTCCGGTCATGTCGTCCCGCAGGAATCCAAACAGAGCTTTATTGAACGGATGGATATACTCTTCAACAAAGAGCATTTTTTCTGCCCTGCGGCTGATGACTTTTGCTCGCATGCTTTTTATCTTCCTGTGCTGATCAGGCACAGGCGTCCCGAGCAAGTCATTGCAGAAATAAAGGGTGACCCGAAGGGTATTCTCAAACCTGAACCTTTTTGCGTATCCGAAGAGTTTCTCCCAGTCTAAAGCATCACGATAATGCCTCACCACCTCTGCAACCATGATGAGGAACCGCAGATGGGCAAAACCCTTGGAAAAGAGCCTGAATGAGGTATAGAGAATATTCTTTTCCGGGGAAAGAAACCTGTACCGCTTTCCGCCTGAAGAAACCTCTGTGGACTCTTCCCACCAAAATTCCGGAGGCGTCGTGAAATACCGCATAAACAGGTTCCAGTGGGGTTCAATCGTAAACCTTCCGTTCGAGAGATTGACGTGATACAGCTCGCGGAGAAAAAATTCCCGGTAGTCGTCGAATCCCTTATCATTCAGTGTGTAACCGTCCCGCTCAAGGAATTCCCGCATCCTGTCCAGATCGTCAATCCTAATGAGTATGTCCAGATCCCCGGACGGATATAGCCCGATATCCCCGAATATGCTTTCCGATGCCGTGGCCCCTTTCAGCGAGATTACTTCGATCCCTTCGCCTCTCAGTCCTTCAATCAGCCTGTCAAGCTCTGAAATCATCAGGATATTCTGCCTGAGCTGGTTATGGTATATATTCATGAATCTTTCGATGATATGCTGCGGGACGACATCAAGGTTTAGAAGGTTTTTATAGATCAGGGCGGCTGTGCCGTGTTTGATGGAGAGGGCAGTGAAGGAGTCCCAATCAAAGGCGGGGCTGATGAGTGATTGGGATTTTTCTAAAGCTGCCGCTTCGGGAACTACCCTTGAAAGGAGGAGAAGGAGGGATGTTTCTGCATTATATCTCTCAGATACCAATTGATGATTTCATACCTTTTTCTGTCTCGATTCCCATTTACCCTTCAGGGTTATCCAGACAGAAAGGAGGATAAGTTTAATGTCAAGGAGCAGCGACTGTTTCTTCACATAGAGAAGGTCATACCTGAGTTTATTTCTGGGGGGGGTGTCATAGCGTCCATAAACCTGCGCCACCCCGGTCAGCCCGGGCCTCACCTCAAATCTCCGGCGGTAATTTCTAATCTCCCGGGCAAACTTCTTAACAAGCTCCGGCCTCTCAGCGCGAGGCCCCACAAAACTCATATCGCCCTTCAGGATATTCCAGAGCTGGGGCAGTTCATCCATTGCCGTCGCACGGAGAACCCTGCCTACTTTTGTCACCCTTGGGTCATGTTCCGATGCCCAGACAGCGCCTGTCTGCTTCTCGGCATCAGGGATCATGGAGCGGAATTTATATACCCTGAACACCCTGCCGTTTCTCCCGACCCTCTCCTGCGTATAGAAGACAGGCCCCCTGTCCTCAAGCCATATCAGGAGGGGGATAAGAATCCAGAGTAAGAGCCATACCGGAAAAAGGACAAGGTGCGCTGAAAGGAGTATGGCCAGGTCGAGAGGGCGTTTAAAGAGCTTGTCTTTCAATCTGTCTCATCCTGATTTATTTCGCCCTGAGGTACTGTTTCGCCTTGGAGAGGGGTTTCATGATAAAGGTAAGGAGATTGGTATCAAGCCCGTTAACCCTCCATGCCCGGTAGTTTTCGAGCATGTTCTTTGCGGTATTGATTATGCCGGGACGGCTTTTCCCTCCCGTTCTCATCTTGACCAGGACCTTCGGGATATAGGTTGTCGAAATACTATATTTATAGAGAAGCCGCAGCATCAGTTCATAGTCTGCTGCTACAGGAAAGTCGGGATTGAACAGCCCGTATTGATCGTAGATCTCCTTTTTCACGAAAAAAGTGGGATGGGGCGGCATCCAGCCCCTTCTGAACTTATCCCTGTCGAATCTCTCGGACTTCCAGTACCGTATTATTCTGCCGGTATCGTTCGTATCGACAAAGAGCAAATCGCCGTAACAAGAATTGGCAGTATTGCCGGAGAGCGCATCGACTACTGATTCGACGGCTGTCTCATCGGCATATATGTCATCAGAATTGAGGATACCGATAACGTCACCCGTAGCCAGCCTGATCCCCTTGTTCATCGCATCATAAAGGCCCCTGTCGGGTTCGCTTACCACTTTGGCGATTTTGTCTCTGTATTTGTCGATCACATCCAGCGTCCCGTCCTTCGACCCGCCGTCGATGATGATATGTTCAATATCAAGATGTGTCTGTCTCACGATACTTTTTATGCAGTCTTCGATGGTTTTGGCACAGTTGAATGAAGCGGTGATGATAGATACTTTCATTCGCGTTTAAGAATTGCCCTGACAGGCTTCACAGGGATTTTTCTTGCACCTTCGCTTAAAGCAACAACCATTTCCATACAGGCATAACGGTAATTTCGATGCCGTCCGCTTGCAGACCTTCTTCGTCATCATACGTAAGCATCAGGCCTCTTTTCAGGCCAAGCCTCCGGCAGGCTTCAGTCATTCCCCCGATCTCTCTTTTTCTGTTCTTTTCATTCAGCTCATAGCACACCTGCACAGGGGAAAAACCCCTGTCAGACAGCCTCGCGATAAAATCACATTCTCTTTTCTCCTCATGAAAGAAAATCTCATGCCCCTTCCTTCTCAGCTCCAGAAAGACCGCATTCTCAAGAAGCCTCCCCCTGTCCTCAGAAGTCACTCTCCTGCATAATCCCGTGTCAAAGAGATATATTTTGGCAGGATTCCTGGCTCGCGCATATGCCGACTCCGCAAACTTCCGCACCTCACAGACCAGCATGCTCTCAATAAAATGTTTATAGTATCTGAAGAGCAAGTCTTTGGAGAACGGAAGCCTCTGCCTGTAGTTTTTGTAGAAGGCGGTCAATGAGAATTTCACCCCAAAAGAAGCAAAGAGCTGGTCAAGAAGGGTTTCAAACAGCGGGATGTTGGTGATTGCATAGCGTTCGACAAGGTCCCTGAAATACAGGGCGTGCAGGTACTCCCTGATAAGTTTTGTTTTATCAAGCTCCGACTTCAGCGAAGCGACCTCAGGCAAACCGCCCCACTTCAGATATTCGGTAAAATATCCCTTGGCCTGTGCCCTTTTCTCTCCGAAAAAACCACCTTTCCCCGAACTGTCAAAACCTCTCGCCACCAGAAATTCACGATAGGAAAACGGCAATACCTCCATACTCCAAGACCTTCCCCGCAATACCGTATGGATCTCGGCAGGCATTACCCGGGACGATGAGCCGCTTACAAACACCTCCGTATTTTCCCGTTCGACCAGCCGCCTGCAAAACCTCTCCCATCCTTCCACATTCTGTATTTCGTCAAAAAGAAACACTTTCTTTTTTCCAATAAGATCCGGCCTTAATTCTCCAACTGCGTCGTTCAGCCGCTCAAAATCCTTCAGGTCAAACCCCTTCAGGCGGTCATCTTCAAAATCCGCATAAAAGGCATGTTCACGGTGTTTCAGAAATATGTCATAGAGGATAAACGTCTTTCCGCTCCTCCTCACCCCATAGAAGACCACCGTCTTTTTCAGTTCCCCGGGAAGTCTGACGCCCTCGCGCGGAACGATGCCGCGCACATGCCTCCCGATGAACTCTCCATTGGAAACAATCACTTCCTTGATGATCTCTTTGGATAGCATATTTATCCTTACTTTAAGGACAATTTAGCATTTAATTAGCCTTCTGTCAAGGACAACTTTGGCGAGTACCTTCATGATATTTACCCTACTATGTGGTAATTCTCAAGGTTGATTATTCTGGGTTGGTGACGAATCCGACCCGCCGTCGATGATGCGATGCTCGATATCCGGATATGGTTTATCGATGATGCTCCGGATGCAGTCGGCAATGGTGCCGGCGCAGTGAAACGATGCCGTGATGATGGATATTCTCATATTGTTCGCATCCTGACCCCTCTGCAATCCGGGTGAGGGAGTGAGAAGGAATATTTTCCTGATCTCCTTCACCTCTGCTTGCCGGGCTCCGGGTTATGGAAGTCGGAAGGTGTTAAGGCTCTCTGAAATCGATTTCAAATTTCCTGAAATCTGTCTTGTCGAATGTTATGACCGTGCATTCTTTTGCTTTTGCAAGCACAGCGAGAAAGATGTCCTGAATATCCATCGAATGGACAGGATATATCCTGAGACTCTCGATAAAAACCTCCTTGCTGATGATTGTTTTGATCCCGTGGTAAGAGAGCAATTTCGAAAATTGCCCGGAGATCTCCGCACGCGGAATATCATAGACTTTGTGCAGAACCCAAACGACTTCTGCAAAAGCAATCTCAGGAAGAAGCGCTTCGTCCTCACCGTATTCAAGCTTCTGGATAAACGCCTTTGCCTTGAAAAACTGTTTCTCGTCGTCTGCAAGGAGAAACCTCAAAATAACATTCGCATCAATTATTTTTTTGGGCAATTTCACGGGCAGTCAGCCTTATTGCTTTCTCAACAGCCTTCTCCGGAGGCATTTTCTTTTTTACCGCATATTTCTTAAAACAGCCTGCAAGCTCTTCCGTAGCCTTTTGAGGTTTTTTCAAAATGCCCTCATAGTCCTTAACCTTGATTTCGATCATATCCTTGACTCCAAGCCCCTCCCTGAGTTTCTTCGGTAAAGTGACCTGACCTTTTGGCGACACTTTTAACAGATACTGCATAGTTATACTCCTTTAAAGTTTCCTACTTTTAAATATAGTTAAACTTTTTCCTGATGTCAAGCCGTCCTTACATAAAGGACAATTGCGCATCTATTGAGCCTTCTGACAAGGATAACGTTGTTCAAGGCATCCCTCTGCATGGTTCGGGAACATTTGAAAGATGCGGTGATGATGGATACTTTCATGACCCCTTACTTACACCTCGGAGGTGGAGGAGTTTGGATTTAGTAAATCAATCAACCATTGATAATATTTATCCCAATTTCCCTCGGCCCAGATATCATCGTAACTTCTCCTCGCATTCTCTGAAAGTGCTGAAAAATTATTCCTCACGTACTCCATTCCGTGAAGAATGTCTTCAGGCGAACATGCATGGGGAACAATATACCCTGTTTTTTCATGCCAGACATGCTGAGCCAAGCCGGGGATATCTCTTGCAATGACCGGTGTTTCATTCATATAAGATACAGGGACTACACCACTCTGGGTAACCTCCCGGTCCAGTCTGAAGACAGCATAACTTTCCTTGATCACGTTATTGATCTCTGAATCGGTAATAATCTTTTTGTTTGTTACAGTAAGAATATTTTTTGCCCGTGGGTTTAACTTGCCCAGGAACACATCAATATTACTCGAACTTATCAGCGCAAACGTATACGGCAGTCCTTTATCGGCAATATAATTTACCAGTTCAATGAAAGTGTCATGCCCTGTCGCCTGATGGGCCGTTCCGACAATAGTAAAATATTTCCGTTCGGCTTTGCCTTTTCTCATATCCGGGACTAATAACGGAGCGACATGATTTTCTCCCTCAAAATCAGGGTACCGCTGCTTGAATAAATTTGATGAATACCCGGATGGCGAAATAACATAATCCATGTATCTGATGGTCAATCCCTGTACAAATTCAGCTATCTTAATATATGCACTCTTAGTTACACCATACGGAGATTTATCTGGCTTATAGGGATCGTGCAGATAGAGTGCAAGGCTTGCTTTCGGAATCTTTTTTTTTATTACATATGCAAGACGGGGGTTAAGCGGATGCGGGTTATAAAAACAGATGAAAGAGGGATTGTCTGACGAAATGAATTGGCTAAGTTTTTTCCCATTATAAAATCTGAAAGTATCGAGCGCCATACCCTTGATCCCATCTTTCATCGGTATATAGGCAATACCTTCACCCTCTTCGCCAAGTTTTTTATAATTTTCGGAAAGAAGATACCTGACGTTTACACCATACCGGCGGATATTCTCCCCAAGGAGAAAGAATTCTTTCATTAAGCCTGGGGCGAATTTGAGGCTGATTATGAAAGCTGTTTTTGCAGACATCTACATTTTTTTCGCAATTACCATATAGCTCTCACCTTTGTACCAGGGGAAATAGCCGAAGATTGCCATAGGTATCCAGTTTATCAGCGCAAATGGGAAAATTTGCAGTATTTTAATGCCAGTCAGTCCGGTTGACCCATCATCTAATATTTTAAAGCCTGATTTATGAATGATATTGCTCCATTCCTGAGGTGTCTTTAAGGATATATGGTCGAAGCGATGTCCCTGCCATTTTTTGCCAAGTATTTTTGCTGGAATACCGGCAGGATTCGGTGTTGCAATTATTAAGTGTCCATTCCGTTTTACAATGCGATAGGCTTCTAAAAAAAACTCTTCCGGTTTCTCAAGGTGCTCAACAACTTGAAGTGAACAAACTAAATCTAAAGTTTCATCAGGAAATGGTAAGTTCTGTCCATCATGTGTAATAAGGCTTGCTCGCCTGAGATGTGAACTAGCAAATTGAATAAGTGATTCATCTAAATCTAATCCATACATTTCACTATTTGGAAACCATTTTTCAGCGCATTGAAGAAAATAACCTGGGCCACATCCAACCTCAAGCAATTTAAAAACCGATTGCTTATTGAAATTACCATACTTCTTAAGTTTTCTCTTCCATACTCGATAAGCAACTTTTCTTTTAATACCAGTGATATAATTTCTGATTTTATTTTTTGGTAAATATGGAGAGTTTCTCCTTATTTCCATTGCAATTCCGGACTTCTTCTTCCAATTAAGATATCCTCATATGCCTTAATCATCAAATCAGCAACTTTGTCTATATCATATCTTCTTTCTGCTGATTTGCGAGCATTGAGAGATAATTGCTGCAATAGACCAGGCTTTTCAATGCACTTCTTTAAAACATCCGCGATTTCATCAACATCCTGATTTACTACAAATCCTGCGTTATCCGCTTTCACCTCTCTCCATATTCCTACATTATTACTAATTAGAACTGGCAAACCACAAGACATAGCTTCAGCAGCAACTATCCCAAAGTTTTCACTGCAACTCGTTAGCACAAAAAGATCGGATGAATAATAATAATCCCATATTTCTTCCCTGGGTATTGAATCAAGCCAAATAATACTCTCACCTAATTGATTTGACAGTTTCTTTAGCTGATTAACATAATCTAAATCTTCCTTATTACCGACAATTAGAAAAGCAATATTTCTTATATTTAGTTTTTTAAGTGCTTCTAAAATGAAATGAATCCCTTTCACTCTATGAATCCTACCGATAAAAAGAAGGACGATCTTTTCTTTGGCTATTTGCAGATTTTCTCTTATATTTTTGTTCTTTATTATACTGCCAATATTTATTCCGTTAGGCACAATAAAATTATGTGTCTCTTTTAAAAGAGGGACAGTCGCCAATGATTTATCTCTTTCATCTTCAGTAGTAAAATGAATCGCATTTGTTCTCTTTATAGTTTTCTTACCAAAAAGGTGCCAGTACAATCTTTTTTGTAAAACATTTTGATTCCAAGGCCAAGGGTTAAAGCTACCATGAGTAGAAACTAAATAGGGTTTTTGTAAATATTTACATATTTTGCTTACATCAACCTGTATCCATTGCCAAACAGCAGCAACATGTATCAAATCAAATTCATTTATATTCTGTTTTAATTTTCTCTTAAGACCCCTCGAATAAAAAGCCTTCCTCATCCCAAAATCACAATGAAAATAGGTTACCTTCACCCCACCTAAGTCTATAGCCTTATTCAATGGGACATCAAGGTAACCGCCCTTCCCATCAGCATCAGTGGTATAAACCGAGATATCAACGCCTTGACTTGCTAATCCCCGACAGAGTTGACTCGTTGCAGTGACTGTCCCGCCAAAAGCCCAGGCAGGCTCATAGGAAGGCATAACGTAGAGTACTTTCAAACTCTTTTAGCTTTCTGTCTGATTTTATCCACTATGATTCCCTGGATTTGTCTTACAACTTCATCCGGACTTAAAGAGGTTTCAATAACAAATCCGTTTTTCGATCTCTTTACTATCTCATCGCATATCTTTGATTGCCTTACTATTTCTTCACCAGTCAACTCCGGCTTTCTATCATGTATTGTTTCAGGATCATTTTTTAAGAAAATAAGGATATCGGGCGTAGGTATTATTTTAGCTATTAAAAGAAGAAGCCATCGTGGACAATTTTCATAGGGCTTCTGAATGAAGTAGTCATAGAAATATCTATCAAATAATACTAATCCTCCCCGTGCTTTCTCTATCCATATGACAAAATGACCCAAGAAGTAATCAATGCCATAATAGAGCGGATAGATTATAGCTCTGAAGACCCCGAATGGTTTTATTTCATTGTGAGGCACTTCGTATGCTATATTTGGCACATTTATTCTATTATCCTGTTTCACAAAACTGAAGATTTGTTTCAGCTCAGGTAAAAAGGAGAAATGTCCATGAAAATATTGTTTCTTCTGGAATAGTTTTCTGATTTCTACATTTAATAGATTATTAGCTGTTGTGGATTTTCCAGACCCGTCCGGACCTATCAATACCAAAAATACCCCATTGCAGGGGAAAAGGTATTTTTTGAGATAACTGTATAAATAGATAATCCATTTTTTGATTTGACTAAGGGGATTTTTAAGTATACCCCTTTTAATTAGAAGCCGCCGAAGTGGTTTTGCGTCTTTCTCTAATGCTTCCCAATTAGTATTTTTTATCGCATCAACAATACTATTTGACACCATTTTTCCGAATGGCTTTTGAATTGCATGAACAAAGTTTTCAGCATCTTGAGTAGTGAAATCATGAATTCTCTTTCTATATTTATCCGGTATATTTTTATGGTACAAGAGATCTTTCAGTAAGAGGATGCTTGCTTCGATTCCCTCTGCAGGTTTCCAAAATCCATTTTTGTGAAGTGTAAGGTTTGAAGGAATGCTATCTTCATCTATATAAGAAAGACCCCGCCAATATAAATATGTCCAGCAATCGAGATGAATGATAGTTAAGTCGTTCTCATTATTAGCGTAGAAATAGTCGCCTTCCCCTTTTAAACTGGGTCTTGAAGAATATTTGACTAATTCCCAGTTATTTTCTTTTGCAGTTTCAAAAAGACATTCCTGACATCTTCCTTGTTCTCCATCCTTGATCCATATATCAATATCATTGCCAACCTTATCTGGTAGGTTTTCGTAATTTCTAAGAATGCAATATGTAATATTTCTTTTACTAAGTCGCTGGAAAAGCAACAATAAAAATTTAGTTGTAGGATTTTCTTGATGCATCAAGGGAGTCTATGAATTTTTGTGTTATCAGATCTGATCTATAATTTAGCCGCCTATTCTGCTCATATATTCTTTCTCGCTCTTTAATAATATCCTCTTGTGATAATTTGTTAAGAATGTTCAATGTTCTTCTTACAAAGTTATTATCATTGGCTGAAATTTCGTTTTTACCATATACATCAGGAATATTCCCGAAAGGTTTAGTGATAACACAACAAAGTGAAGCCATGGCTTCCAGGAGAGTAAGCGGTGTGTCAATAGTGCTACTCAGTTTCTGATAAGGAAGAATGAGTATATCGGTATTTTTAAGAATGCTCCTCACCATTTCTTCTACATCTGGTGAATAAGCCTTCCTCTCAACTTCTATATATCTTATATCATGCTGATTTTTAAGCCACTTATGAATTTCTAAAGAATTTGTATCTTCGGGTATATGAATGCCATAAATAGAACATTCAAATTGATCATTATTCTTTAATTCTCTAAATATTTCGATAACATCATTAATTCCCTTTCCTGGGTCTATTCTTCCCAGGAAAGTAACTTTTAATTTGTCATTTCTTGGTTTTTCATTAGGTTCCAGAAAATAGTCTTCCGGTACGGGCGGTAAGATATAAACTACATTCTTTGACCATTTGCTGACATATTCATATTGTCTTTTCGATATGCAAAAAAGCTTTCCGTTATAGGGAAATAATCGGGCCTCAGAGAAATATAATTTGCGCTTTATCAGGGAATCCGGCCATCCAAAATAGATGAAATGGAACGAAGTCTTAGCTGCAGTGTTCTTTCTGAAAGAAGCATATTTAGCTCTATGCTTTAGTAGCAGATATATCTCAACAACATTATCATAACTGCTATCGAGCACCTCAAGCGCATTTTCAAATAATTTGAAATATCTTAAATTAAGTCCTTGATAAGGACATATAGCCTTCTCTTGATTTGCTTCATAAAAAATATAATCAACTTCAATATTATGATGGATTAATTGTTTAGTGATTCTACGGACAAATGATTCAACTCCGCCAATTTGAAAGTAATCAAAGGAGTTTTTAATACCCAGAAAAGCTAATCGCATTTTTGTGAAATATTATTCACTATGTTATTAATAGCGCGATTCCATTTTTGCTTTGCTATTAAACCTTCAACAAGGTGTGGGTGCAGAGTTAAAAATAGCAAGAATTTCATGTATTTTATAAAGCCCTTCTCTCTCGTTAGTTGTGAAGATAGTTGCAGTCTTGCACTATCAGATCTATAAAGGTTAGAAGATGCTATAGTATTATTTACAACTCTTTTAAACTCTTCCCATGCATCTTCCTGATATAAAGTTGGATCTGGTAACCCTCTACTCCTTAATAAAAAGCAGACCCTTGCCAGAATACCGCTTTGTAATTGAATACGTCGTCTTGTAACTGAAACATTTTCTTGATGAACTCGGAATAAGAGAAGCACATCCGGGATAACATGCAGTTTTGAAGTATTAGCAATACGAAGCCATAAATCAACATCCTCGCAAACTGGGAATCTCTCATGATAACCACCTGCTTCTAATAACACATCTTTACGAATCATAGCAGTTGGATGAATTATTGAGACACCTCTACGGGCATTTAAAGTGTTGTCAAGTATTTGAGAATGTTCTCCGATAATACTTAATTTTCTGCCAATTAACCGTCCTTCTGAATTTATAAATTGGCAGCCTGTTCCTAACACGCCGATATTACTATGTTTCTTCATAAATGACAATTGGATAAGAAGTCTTTCGGGTTGTGATATGTCATCACTATCCATTCTTGCTATATACTGTGATCTCGCTTTTTGTATTCCATGATTTAATGTATAGATTAACCCTTTGCGTTCCTGATTTATGAAAACGATTCTGTCATCATCATATGACTTTATAATGTCGCAGCTATTATCCGTTGAACCATCATTGATAATAATAAACTCAAACTCCTTATACGATTGGGTTAGAATACTTTCAATAGCAATGCTGACATACTTCTGAGCATTATAGACAGGCAAGATTACACTTATTTTCGGAGCTATATTCAAGAATCTTATCTTAAGCCGAGGATGCTGAATACTTTCTGAAATCTTTTTTCCCACGTATGCTCTTTTTCTGCTCTAAGTCTTCCAGCCCTCGCTATTTTTTCTCTTTCATTATCATTCGCAATATAATATTTTATCTTCTCCGCACATTCTTCAGGAGTCTTATATGTAATGATTTCCCTGCCTACTTCATATAATTCATATAAATCAGGATTATCATGAGTTATATACATACTGCCGGACATTGGTCCATCAAAGTCTCTCATCTTTAAAGCAAAAAAATCTTTACAATGTCCAATAGTGCCTACACCCAAAATTATTTTTGATTTTGCAAAGAGTTCAGGTACGTCTTTTACATCTATTCTTCCATTAGGCCAATCTTTTCCATAGCAGATTATATTTATGCCTTTTTTTTGAATAGCTTGAATAATCTTTTTTCGGATACCATAATTAGCGCCTATGAAGCAGACATCATGTACTTTTTCAGTACGCATTGGATGATAAAGTTCTGGATCACTGGCTTCAGGCAGATAAATAGAAGGGCAGCCTTCAACCTCATACCATAAACAACATTCCTTTGCTGCCGTACAGGCGAGGTCAATGGCGCCGATTAATCCTGAAGTTCCAGACCATTTATTATTAATTTTTTTCCCTCTAAATACATGCCTGTCATCCATAGAAATGTTGACAATAGGTATCCCCATATTTCTAATCTCTTTAAGCACCCGGAGTTCCATAGTTTTTCGCCACATTTGACCAAGCACACTATTGATTGGGCCAGATTTTAATAATGCTCGCACAATTCTTAATAATTGTTGTGCATTTTGTTTAGCAACTTCATCAGTAGAATATTTAGATATTTGCTGGCCATATTCTCCGCTCTTACGTATAAATGGGATAACATGCCCGAATTTCTCTAATCCCTGAATTATGCCGCCATAATCCTGTTGAAAATCAGTCCCGACATATACAATTCTAAGATCGCCTTTTTCTGCCTTATGCCATTGATTATTTTGTAATTGCTTGGTAACAGTTTCCTCTGAATATTTGATGTTATTCTTTTCGGAAATGCTTTGATAGTGTTTCTTTAAGGTTTCATAATTTTTTCTCTGGACGTTAGCCTTCCATAATGCATTTAAAGAATAAACAATACCTATTTTTTTGAGAGCATTTCTCATTTTTACAGAATAGATCAATGCGCAGATGCGCCTTTCATGTGTATCTGCTTAAAAAGATGTGACTTATACATTGAGGTGACTATTCCGCCCACAAAAAAGACAAGTATTGATATTGGTTCTTGGAGCAAAGGGCTTTCTGCTAAACAAATAACAAAAATTGTCATTAAGACCAATTTCGCAAAATATGACATCATTTTTTCGTAGTCATTTAAATAATTTGATGAAGTTGCTATTTTTGCTTTTTGATAATAAATAAAGAACATACAGACAAAGAGCATAGTCATAAATAAGCCGATTCCTGCAAGCCATCCAAGAAATTGATTATGTGCATGTGCAAGATGCAGCGGGGTGCCTATATCGCTGAGCGCATCGCCTGTATATCCACTGCCGAATAATAATACCGAGGGCTCACGGAATATGAATTCTATGTATGAGGGCCACACAACCTGAACTCTGTAATCCTGATAAAAAGAATGATAAATTGAACTAAGTCTGGAGACAAATATATATGGATATAATATATTCACAAAAATGAATGAACTGAAGACCAAGAATTTCAAAAGATATTGTTTTCTTCTGTTAGTCTTAAGTGTTCCAACTTTCTTGAAAATTACATATAAAACAATGAATGATATCGCTATAAACTGTATCCGTTGAAGAGTGCTTGATAATGCAATAATAGATAAAGCTAATATACAAAACATAAGGAGCTTTATTTGTTTCGCCTTAAAGTAGAACAAAGCAGCAATACTCAAGCACATTATAATTGACATAAAAGTAGCAGCCTGTGTAGATAGATCCCAAAAACCGGCTCGTCTTTCCACTTCACCTATAGGTCCCTGAAAAATCCATAAGGGTTGTTTTTCAGAATAGCCGTATATCATATAATCGGGGAATATAGCTGGATATAAAATTGCTATCGCCTGTAAGGTTCCTGCTAACAGCAATCCCGCAAAAAATATTCTTATTCCTTTTTCTGTAAGGTTATAGTGTCTACCGACTATATAAGCAATCATAGGCATGATTAAATTCCCCCTGATAACCCCTTTTGATGTGGGAGAAATAACGAATGAAAAAAAGTCTAAAAAGAAAGGTTGTAGAAGCACATAAAAGGAAACAACAAATAATATTAAAAATATTTTGTCATTATTCAGCATTGTAAGAAATTTTGTAATTGTGATTTTCCCTATGAGTATTTGCAAAAATAGTAGAAGTAATACTGCTAATTCAATAATTCTAGGAAGTCCAGTGGGATTCTCTTGATATTCTTTGGCCCAGACTAAGCCATCCAAACCAACTCTAACATAGGGCATGGTAAAACATAATAAAAAGAATAATAAGGAGATGTTTTCAATATAGAAATGTTTCGATTTATTCTCTATAGGAATTTCTTTCATGGTTTTTCTATTAGTCGGCTTTAATTATTTTGAAAAAGTCCATTATTTTCTATTTATTTTTAATGCAATTAACAGGCAAAAACAAAAATACATAAATCCAGCGATTCCTATCCCCCACACAACACCTGATGGTCCCTTTGAAGAAGCAAAATAGAATGTTCCAATCCCGGCAAAGGATGCTGTTAATATTTTCGGAACAATATAAACTCTTGGGATATTTCTAACCAAGCCAAACTGTGTTAATAGCTGCCCAATATAGAAAAATGCCCAGGATATTGTCAGCCCCGGCAACAATTGAGAGTATTGAGTAAAGTGCTTATTGCTGATTAGAAGTATTAATTCTTGATGATAATATTTGAAAATTAAAATTATCAAAATTGTTACCAATATAAACAAAACAGTCATGACAAGTAATACTTCATTAGCAGATTTGACTGCGGCTGGGTTGCTTAGATCGCCAGCTTTCTGAAATGCTATCGGAGCGAATAAGATACTGAAAAATCCTGATCCAAAAATCAGGGGGTATATTGCCAATTGTGAAACGACAGAAAATGAGCCAACTACATCAGAACCGAAGAAAGCCTCCAAAGACCAACGATCACAAGACATATGTATCCAGCCAAATACTCCCCAAAGAATGAAAGGCCAAGAGTAAGATAGTATTTCTCGATTCAACTTTGCGAAAGCAGAGGTATCGATGTCTTTATCTTGATTTGATTTTTTAAAAGTATTTTCCCTATATAGTCTCTCAGCTATTACGAATAAAATAAGTGAGGCCGTAATATATCCGAGCAATGCTATATTGACAGTTCTCCACAAACATAACACTGCTAATACTGCGAGTATTGGTTTTGCCAAAGTGCTCCCGATATTGAGAAGCGCGGTCAGACGTCTTTGTCGTGCGGCTGTAAACACACTGGCCCTTAAACTGATAAGCCCTGTAATAATTCCTGTAAACAACGAAAACATTACAAGGACCGTCCATTGCATGCCTTCCACCCCATATACAATAAACACCAATATCATTGACGGAATGAATGATAGCAAAAATATATTTTTATTGAATCGGTCAGTAACAGAATAGAAAATACTTAATGTACCACTATCTTTGCTTATCGACCAAAACCTCATAAACCCTTGCCCAAAAGGGCCAAAGAAATTTGTACCAATAAGTGCAATTATGGTATTCGCAAGAGCCAATTTTCCAAATTCTGAGGGACTAAGAACGTTTGTCAATAACTTGATGCCAATCAATCCTGCAAGTGCAGTTCCGAATTGTCCGATAAAAACCCATATGGCCTCAGCTTTTAAATCTAATGCTCTTTGAATAATCTTTTTTAATTCCAGACGACTATTCATGGGTGCAACACTATGGGATCAGCCCCTGAAAATTGACAAACGATAAAGACTGTTTGTTGCGTTATAGCGTTCAATCAAATACCGTTTATTGCGTTGATTGAGTTCGTTGAGTTCATTGCGTTTAATTAAAAAACTGTTCACAGCGTTTATGGCGTTAATAGCGTTTATAGGGTTCATTAACAGCCGTGAATCGTGAAGCGTAAACCGTGAAGCGTTTGTTGTGAAAATAATTAGGGACGCTTCCCTTATTTCCTTCTCCTTGCCTTTGGGATGAGGAACGAATAAAGACCGATACTGGATTCTGGATTCTGGATGAAAAGACAGAGCCAGCCCTTGGGACGAGGTGCGAGGAGCGAGGCACGAAGAACGAAATGCGAGAGACGAAGTTTCATTCTCATAAAGACTTATTTTGCTTTTAAGAACTCTTCTACCGATAGCCCGCTCTTCCTTATCTGTCCGCATAATAAGCCGGGCGCCAATTCTTTATGGTTAGGAATCGACAAGGTAGGTCGTGACTCATGATACAGTATCATATGACTGCCGGTTTGATGATCAAGGATATATCCAAACTTCTAAAAGACCGCAACCGCTTCTTTCCCGGAGATGTTCGAAAGAATCCCCACTTAGACAGTGACCTCTCCCAGAAAAACATCTCTCTCCTGCAGAGTCTCTAATCTTCCATGCTTTTCTTCTACCTGCAACCACCCTTTAATGGCATCTTTAATATTGCTCAGCGCTTCATCCATAGTTTTCCCCTGACTCATGCATCCAACAAGTTCTGGCACATCAACTATGTATCCTTCATATTCGGGATCGTATGTTATGACAACTTTAAATTTCATAGTGTACCCCCTAAAACAGCTTTATTTAGTATATCATAACGTGAGGCATCGCCCCTTATAAGCATGAACAGTTCCCTCTGATTATTGCGTTTATAGCGTTTATTGAGTTCGATCAAATACCGTTTATTGCGTTATTGCGTTATAGCGTTTATTGCGTTTGTTGCGTTTGTTGCGTTTAATATAAAACTACCGTTCTACGTTCAAGGTTCGAAAGATCTACCCGGCGGTTTGTATCCATTTCGCACGTTTCTCCGACAGGATCACAAGGTAATTGCTGAATTGCTGCTGTGAATAAAGACTCAGGAAGAGTATCAGTATCTTTAAAACATTTTCAGAGGTTGTTGGGTGTACTTTCAAACGGATAACTCCAAAATGCCTGCTTAGAGGTAGAATGACCCAGTCACCAAAATGCTCATCAAGCGTTATCAGTATGCGACTTTCAGATATTGCCCTGTCCAGGATCTGCTGATCATCCGCCCTTGCCTGTCCTGTTTCCGATGCACGAATAACATCGTGGCCCTGCCGGCGTAAAATTTCTGCTACCTCAGCCCGAAACATCTGATCAAGATAAAGCTTTAAGCTCTCAGGCATTAACGGCTTTTAGGTCTGTATGATCAATTGATGCCCTTGCGTAGTGGAGAGCGGCATGAATATCGTCGCGGGTTAATTCGGGATACCCTGAAAGTATCGAATCCCAGGTTTTTCCCTCTGCAAGTTGCTCAAGAATTACCGTTACAGGAATTCTGGTTCCCTTAATCACCGGTTTCCCATTGCACACTCTTGGATCAAGTTCAATTCGTTCTCTTAATTCCATACATATATCCTCTTAATTATCATTATAGCATGAAAATAATCAGGGACACTTCCCTTATTTCCTTCTCCTTGCCTTTGGGATGAGGATCGAGGAGCGATGATCGAGGAGCGAGGCACGCTGAGTGCTTAGTGTTTACTGTTTTCCGGAATTTGATAGTACTGCCGGTACCATTCGACGAATTTTCTGATCCCTTCCCCGATGGTGGTTGAGGGTTTAAACCCCACATCTTTCTCAAGATCATCCACATCAGCGTAAGTAGCAGGTACATCGCCCGGCTGGATAGGCAGGAGGATTTTCTCTGCCTTCTTCCCAAGGTTCAGTTCCAGCACCTCGATAAAATGCATGAGTTCTACCGGGTTGTTATTGCCGATATTATAAAGCCTGTAGGGAGCACGGCTTGTTGCCGGGTCGGGGTGGTCCCCGCTCCACCGGGGTTCCGGCTGCGGGATGCGGGTAATGACTTTCGCCACCCCCTCGACAATATCATCGATATAGGTAAAGTCCCTCTGCATCTCCCCGAAATTGAACACCTCTATCGGCTTCCCTTCGAGGATAGCCCTGGTGAAGAGGAACAGCGCCATGTCAGGCCTTCCCCATGGGCCGTATACCGTAAAGAACCGCAGCCCCGTTGCAGGGATCCCGTACAGGTAGCTGTACGTATGCGCCATGAGTTCATTCGCTTTTTTCGTGGCAGCGTAGAGGGAGATGGGATGATCGACATTGTGGTGTGTGGAAAAAGGCATGGTGGTATTCAGTCCATACACAGAGCTGGAAGACGCAAACACGAGATGCTTTATTCCCTGATGCCGGCAGCCCTCGAGGATATTCAGGAACCCGTAGACGTTGCTGTCGACATAGGCATAGGGGTTGACCAGGGAATAGCGAACCCCGGCCTGTGCAGCAAGGTTGACCGCACAGTCGAACTTCTCCTGCCGGAAGAGTTCCAGGATATTCTCTTTCTCTTCGAGCGCCATCCTGAAGAACCGGAACTCAGGATGTCCCTGCAGCTGTGCCAGTCGAGCCTCTTTCAGGCTCACGTCATAATAGTCGTTGAGGTTATCGACACCGACCACACGGTGCTTTGCCTCCAGGAGTTTCCTGCATAAATGAAACCCGATGAAACCGGCAGCTCCGGTGACCAGTATTTTCATTCGCGCGTCTCTTTGTTGATTGTGTTCATTGAGGAATATGAACCTGAACGCCCGGAGGCCTGAGCGCCCGGCTCAAAGAAAAGAGTGAATGCGCCCGAATCTGTTAAACGATTGCGATTACCAGGGAGACGCCGGCAATCATCGCTGCGATTATGGTAGCAATCATCTCGCAATGCTCACCGCAATATTCCCTGAAACGCTCCGTTTGCTGTCTTGCCGCTATCATCAAACAGAATAGTAGAATATCGGCTGCAGGGTTGTCAACTTTTTCCTGCCTCGCTTTTCACCGTTTACAGTTCCAGAAAGTGTCTAACCGCAAGCAGGTCGAGGACTTTTTGGACCGAGGTCTCTACGTCGTCTTTTTCGGTATCAAGAACCAGGTCCGGGTTTTCCGGTTCTTCGTACGGCGACGAGATTCCGGTATATTCCCTGATGATCCCTGCCCGCGCCTTTTTATACTGCCCTTTCGGGTCGCGCCGTTCGCATTCCTCCACACGGCACTTGACATAGACCTCGATGAAATTATCGCCCTCAAGCCGTTTCCTGATGTATGCCCTGTCTTCATGATAGGGCGAGATGAAGGCTGCAAGGACGACCATGCCCGCGTCGACAAGCAGCTTTGCGAGCTCAGCTATCCTGCGGAGGTTCTCTTTCCTGTCCTCCCGCCCGAAACCGAGGTTGCTGTTGATCCCGTGGCGGACGTTGTCCCCGTCGAGCACATAGGTTCGGATTCCTCTGCCGAAGAGTTTCCTCTCCACAAGATGGGCAATGGTCGACTTGCCGGAAGCGGACAGGCCTGTCAACCATACGAGACCACTTCTGTGATTGTTCAGGCGGTTTCTCTCGCTCCGTTTGACAAACCGTCCATCCCAGACTACATGGTTTTCTTGCAAGACTCTCTACTCCTTTACTTTATGGTTATGAGTGTTTTCTTATTCACTCTCACTTCTATTCGTTTTGTCATTCTCGCGAAAGCGGGAATCCAGTTTATTGAAACGGTTCTGGATTCCCCGGTCAAGCCGGAGGATGACAGATTTCAAGAATATATTTCACGATATGCAAACGTTACATCATTCAGGAAACCGTGTTTATTGCGTGTACAGAGTTTGTTGGGTTCATTGCGTTATTGCCGGCATGTCAGTTTGCTCGACATTTCATTTGTCGCACTCTCTAACTCTCATCTCTTCCGGGTTTCCTCGGTCCCCGATCCTCATTCCTCATACCTGGTTACCATACCATGCATATGTCTTGCTGATGCCGTCTTCGAGGCTCGTCTCGGGTTTCCATCCGAGTTTCCGGATTCTCTCCGTATCAAGGAGTTTCCGCGGGGTCCCGTCAGGCCTTGAGTGGTCGAATTCCAGGATGCCGTTAAACCCCACGATCCGCATGATCATTGCTGCGAGATCCCGTATCATGATGTCTTTGCCCGTGCCGATATTCACGAACTCTCCGATCTCAGGATACCCATACCGCTCCATGAGGAAGATGCAGGCATCCGCAAGGTCATCGACAAAAAGGAATTCCCGGAAAGCACTCCCGGTACCCCAGAGCTGAACCGCAGGAATCCGTGAAGCGTGATCCGTAATGCGTATTCCGAAATAGTGCAGGATCTTCAAAACATCCGCCTCCGGTGCATCTTCTTGCAGAACGAGTGCCGAATTATCCGCAACGATTTCACGATTGCCGTATTTCTGGAAATCTTTTCTTATCGACCGGAAATCGCCTTGGTGCAGGAGTTTTGCGAGGTGGAACTTCCTGATGAGCGCAGGGAGCACATGGGAGGTTTCGAGGTTGAAATTGTCGTGCGGGCCGTACAGGTTGGTCGGCATTACGGAGAGGAAGTTGGTGCCGTACTGCTCGTTGTAATATCTGCAGAGCTTGATCGCGGATATCTTGGCTATGGCATATGGCTCATTAGTCGGCTCGAGGGTATTGGTCAGGAGATACTCCTCCTTCAGGGGCTGGGGTGCAAATTTCGGGTAGATGCATGACGAACCGAGATTGAGCAGCTTCTTAACCCCGGACCGGCTTGCTGCATGGATCGCGTTTGCTGCAATCATGAGGTTGTCGTAAATAAATTGAGCCCTGTAGGTATCATTCGCGAGTATCCCCCCGACCTTTGCCGCTGCAAGGAACACATATTCAGGACGTTCTCTTTCGAAAAAACGTTCTGTATCCCTCTGGCGGCGGAGGTCGATCACCCGGCTCGTCCTGGTCAGGAGATTGCGGTACCCCTTCTTCCTCAGTCCCCTGAGTATTGCTGATCCGACCAGTCCGCGGTGTCCGGCAACAAATATTTTCGAGTGTTTATTCATAACAAACTCTGTCTCAATGGTTGTCATTATCCGGCTTGACCGGATAATCCAGTTCTTTCTTTAAAATCTTTCGATAATGGATTCCCCGATCAAGTCGGGGAATGACAATGCGCGTTCTTAAGCAAACCAAAAGATGTTTGAGGATTACAGCACCTTATAATGGCCGATTCACGAATTACGGTCTCTCAGCACCGTTCCCGTATCTTCTCGTATTTCGCGAGGTCGTGTTTTGTATAGGTGAAGCCCTTTTTCTCACAGATATTCATCCCCTCGCCGACCGGTGTCAGTCCGATCAGTCTCATGTCGTAGTCGACCATGATCTTGACCAGTTCACCGAATGTGGTGCGGGGTTTCCACCCAAGCTTTTTCCTCGCTTTCGAAATATCCGCCTTAAGGAAATCCACCTCTGTCGGCCTGAAATATTTCGGGTCTATCTCAATGACCGGAGTCCCAACACGCAATTCGTGATTCGTAATCCGCGACTGGCTTCCATCACTGATTCCTGATAACGGCTCGCGGTTCACGGCTTTGATGATTCCTTTTGTCTTCACGCCCTTGCCTTTCCATGCCAGTTCTATCCCGACATATCCGAATGCATGTTCAAGGAATTCGCGGACAGAATGGCTTTCGCCGGTTCCAACGACATAGTCTTCCGGGCTCTTCTGCTGGAGCATGAGCCACATCATTTCAACGTATTCAGGAGCAAACCCCCAGTCCCTCTTCGCCTCGATATTGCCGAGGTAGATCTTCCGCTGTTTGCCTGCGAGCATGTTCGCGAGCGCACGGGTGATCTTTCTCGTGACAAAGGTCTCGCCCCTGCGCGGAGACTCGTGGTTGAACAGGATGCCGTTGCAGGCAAACATGTCGTAGCCTTCCCGGTAGTTGACAACGATCCAGTAGGAATAAACCTTTGCAGCAGAGTATGGGCTGCGCGGATAGAACGGGGTCTTCTCGCTCTGGGGCGGTGGAGCTGCCCCGAACATCTCTGAAGACGATGCCTGATAGAACCGGGCATTAATCCCGCTCCTCCTCACTGCATCGAGCAGCCTCGTCGTCCCGAGGCCGACGACATCACCGGTATATTCCGGCATGTCGAAACTGACCTTGACATGGCTCTGCGCGCCGAGGTTGTAGATCTCGTCAGGCCTGATATTGTAGATGAGATTCGCGAGCTGTCCGGCGTCCGACAGGTCGCCATAATGCAGGAACAACCGCGTCCCGGGCAGATGCGGGTCCCGGTAGATATGGTCGATCCTGCCGGTATTGAACGCGCTGGAACGCCTGATCAGCCCATGCACCTCGTATCCCTTCGACAGGAGGAGCTCCGCAAGATAGGAACCGTCCTGACCGGTGATGCCGGTAACCAAAGCACGTTTCATTTTACCCCCTTTTACAAGTTCAATGTTCCAGATGACTTGCTTCTTTCCATGCTTCGATATCTTCAAATCGCTCGATCTTCATCGTTATCTCTCCCCTGACTCTACATTTCACATACCAAGACGGCTATAAGCAAGGATACATGTCATTGCCCGACTTGATCGGGCAATCCAGAGAAGGGAACTGGATCCCCCGGTCAAGCCGGAGGATGACAAATAAAACTATGTCGTCATACCAATGACCACCCAAGTAATTCGTTTAACACGGGACAATTAGTTTTCCTTTCTCCCGTACACGTCGTCCACCCTCACGATGTCGTCTTCACCGACGTATTCCCCGTTCTGGACTTCGATGATTTCGAGCGGGACCTTGCCGGGGTTTTCGAGCCTGTGGAGCGTCGATTTCGGGACATAGACCGACTCGTTCTCATGGACATTCTTTTCAAGGTCTCCGATCTGGACCTTTGCAGCGCCGCTCACCACAACCCAGTGCTCGGACCGGTGATAGTGCATCTGGAGGCTCAGCCGTGCGCCGGGGTTGACGACAATCCTCTTGATCTTGTACCGCAGCCCCTCTTCGAGGATCGTATAACTGCCCCATGGCCTGTATGTCGTGAGATGCTCATCCACTTCCCTCCTCTTCTCTTTTCTGAGGCGGTCAACGACCTTCTTGACCTTCTGGGTTTCGCCCTTCCTGGCGACGAGCAGCGCATCACCGGTATCGATAATCAGGCAATCCTCGATCCCGATGGTCGAGACCAGTCTCTTCTCGCTGATGATAAGGGTGTCCCTGGTGTCTATCGTGACCGTATCGCCCATCCTGATATTGCCTTGTTCATCCCTGTCCACCGCGTCGTAGAGTGAATCCCATGAACCGATGTCATTCCAGTAAAGATCCAGAGGGAGAATGGACATCTTTTTCGATTTTTCAGCCACTGCGTAGTCTATCGAGATGTCAGGCATCTTTCTGAAGTCGGATATCATTGCATCATACCCCATATCGAATAAGTTCCGGATATCCGGCGCATGCGTCCTCAATTCCTCTGCCATCGTCCCGATGCTGAAGGCGAACATCCCGGAATTCCAGAAGTAACAGCCTTCGCTGATATACCGCTGTGCGGTCCTGGCATCCGGCTTTTCCGTGAATTGCTCGACCTGAAAATACTGTTGGCTCCCCGCCTTTTGCTCTTTGCTCTTTGCTCTTCGCTCTTCGCTCTTTGCTTTGATATACCCGTAACCTGTCTCCGGCCTGGTCGGTCTGATGCCGAACGTAAGGATATGTCCTTTTCCTGCGATCTCCTCCGCCAGTTTGATGTATCCGGCGAACCGTTCTGCCGGCCTGATGATATGGTCGGCAGGACAGACAAACACCACCTCATTCTTTTTGCACCCGAGCTTTTCTGTGCAGTACTTCATGCCGAGCGCGATCGCAGGCCCGGTGTTCCTCCCGACAGGTTCGAGGATGATATTCCCGAATGATGCGATATGACGGTCTTCCGCGATGGCCTGCAGGTCGGCAAGGACATGGAATTTGTACTCGCTGTTGGTCATCACAATGATATCAGCGGGGGGAAATACCTGCAGCAGCCTCTCGACAGTATGACGCAGGAGAGAGCGGTCGCTGTTGAGTTTGAGAAACTGTTTGGGATAGTTCTTCCTGCTCAGCGGCCAGAGCCGCGTTCCCGAACCTCCGGCAAGTATCAGAGCCTTCATGGCAGATCCTTTCACGTGACTGGATATAAGGTATTCAAGACTTACTGTTTAGTGTATAGAGCTTACTGCTTTTTCCAATTCTTTTTCAAGGAATGACTGATACGTCCTGAGCGCTTCTTCGTCTTCTGCCTCGAACCGCATGACGATGACAGGCTGGGTATTGCTCGAACGCACGAGCCCCCAGCCTTTGTCAAACACGACCCTCGCCCCGTCAATGTCATAGATCTTCCTGATAGGGAGCGGACCGCCGCCTGAGAGCGCGTAGTCCCTGCACTTCTGCACTATTTCGGCTACAACCACCTGTTTCAGGCTGTCAGGGCAATCAATGCGGATTTCCGGTGTATGCGCCGTACGGGGGATATCAAAAAGCAAAGCATCGAGGCCCATGCCTGATGTCTTCATGATTTCAACAAGTCTGAAGGAGGTATAGAGCGCATCGTCAAACCCAAAATAGTTCTCGCCGATAAAGATATGGCCGCTGAATTCCCCGGCAAGGAGTGCGGCATCCTTCTTCATTTTGTCTTTAACCAGGGAGTGGCCGGTCTTCCACATGACAGCCTTGCCGCCACGCCGGTCAATATCGTCAAACATCGCCTGAGAACACTTCACATCGCCGATAATCACAGCCCCCGGATGCCTTTTCAGGATATCCCGTGCGAGAATTATCATGATCTGGTCTCCCCAGATGATCCGCCCTGTATGATCGATAACCCCTATCCTGTCGGAATCGCCGTCATAGCCAATCCCGATATCCGCATTCTCTTGCCGGGTGACCCTGATCAGATCCTGAATGTTTTCTACCACCGTAGGATCAGGGTGGTGGTTCGGGAACCGTCCGTCCGGCTCGCAGTAAAGGGGGATGACTTCACATCCCATGGCAGAAAAAATCTCCGGGGCAACGATCCCTCCGGTCCCGTTCCCTGCATCGACGACGACTTTGAACTTCCGGTATTCTGTACCAGAAAGGAAGGAAAACCGCTCCTTCATGAACATGCTGTAGGCAGCGTTGATGTCATAGCGCTGCACCGTTCCCTTCACCGGTGCGTCCGGCGGGGATTTCTCCGTCATTTTTTGCTTTAACCTCTGAATCTCCTGGCCGAATATCGTCTCCCGGCCGATGCTGATCTTGAAGCCATTATACTCCGGAGGGTTATGACTGCCGGTTACCATGATCCCGCCGTCCAGGTTCAGGGTATGGATCGAGAAATACTGGAGCGGCGTTGCACAGAGTCCTATGTCAACCACATCGATTCCCGTCGAGACAATGCCGTCAATGACATGCGCTGCAAGCGATTCGGAACTGAGACGCGCGTCCCGTCCGACGCTCACAGATTTCGCATCCGGCTTCCTCTCTTTGAGAAGGGCGCCGAAAGCAGCACCAAGGGCATATGCAAAGTCATGGGTCAGCTCACTTCCGGCAATCCCGCGGACGTCGTACTCTCTGAAAACCTTGTCAATCACCCTATCTTCGATCTCACCCATTCCCTGTTCTCAAGATACCATCCGACGGTCTGTTCGATCCCATCCTGAAACGCTACCTCAGGCTCCCATCCCAGTTCGCTGCGGATTTTCTCTGAATTGAGCGAATACCTGAAATCATGTCCCGGCCGGTCTTCAACGAACTCGATCAGACTCTCAGGTTTCCCGAGAAGCCCGAGTATCGTTTTTACCACTTCGATATTCCTCTTCTCCTGTCCGCTTCCGATATTATAGACCTCTCCTCCCTCTGCTTTATTGAGCACCCCGAACACTGCGGACGCGCAGTCGGAGACGTGCAGCCACTCCCTCACATTCTCTCCTTTTGCATAGACAGGGACCTTCTGATCGTTCATCGCCTGCATTACGACTACAGGGATAAGCTTTTCAGGGTATTGCCAGGGGCCGTAGTTGTTCGAGGGGCGGACAGTGACAACGGGGACTCCGTATGTCCGGTGGTATGCCCTTCCGAGCATATCTGCCGAAGCCTTGCTCACCGAATAGGGAGAACTGGGGTTCAGGGGCGTGGATTCCAGGAACTGCCCTTCTTCTCCCAGGTCACCGTAGACCTCGTCGGTCGAGATGTTGATAAATTTCTTCACCTCGAAAATCCTGGAGACATCGAGGAGCACCTGGGTCCCCCTGACGTTCGTTTCAAGAAATGGCGAGGCATCCCGGATGCTCCTGTCGACATGGCTTTCCGCAGCCCAGTGCACAACCGCATCGGGTCTGGTCTTCCTGAAAACCTCTTCCACAGTTTTCCTGTCGATAATATCAGCCTCGGTGAAGGTGATCGATCCCTTAACCTCCCTCAGTCTTTCTCTGTCACCGGCATAACTCAGCTTGTCGAGAACAGTAAGCGTATACCCCCTGTGAACCCCTTGTCGGACGAATTCACTCCCGATAAACCCGGCACCGCCTGTCACCAGTAATCTCATGCTATCTTCCGCCATCTCTTGTTCCAAGTTCAAAGTTCAAAGTTCCTCGCACCTCGATCCTGTTCACGATTTACGGTTCACGATTCACGGTTTCTATGTACCGGTCGATGCCGGTCTTCCAGTGCGGCATGGTGATATTCAATGCCTCTGAGAGCTTTTGACTCGAAAGCAGGGAAAAATACGGCCTTCTTGCCGCAGACGGAAAATACTCTGAGGTCACCGGCATGACAAGGGTATCATATCCGAGTTTTTCGAGATAATAGCGCGCGACTTCATAACGCGAGGCATAGCCGCTTCCGGCAAGATGGTAAAGTCCTTTCAGCCCCTTTCCTATCGCGAACATCGTTACATTCACAATGTCATGCGTATACGTCGGAATTGAAACCTGGTCGCATACGATCTTGAGAACTTCTCTGTCCCTGGCCCATTCATGCAATTTATAGAGGAAGTTCTGCGTCCCTTCTCCGAAAACCCAGCTTACCCGGAAAAGGAGGTGGTTGTCCGTTTCTTCCCGGAGATACTGTTCGCCCTTCAGTTTGCTCAGGGCATAGTTATTGAGCGGATTCGGCGTATCTTCTTCTGTGTAAAACCCTTCCTTAGTGCCGTCGAACACATAATCAGTGCTGTAATGAACGAGGCATATCCCGTGTTTTTTGCATTCCGAGGCCAGGTTCCTGACGCCTTCGGCGTTCACCCTGAAGGCAACCGTATCATCCTCTTCCGCCTGATCAACAAGATTATAGGCAGCACAATTGATCACGATATCAGGGTTATGCACTGCGAATGCCCTGCTGACACTGGTTATCTCCCCGATATCCATCTGAGTTTTATCGAGTGCGGTAATCCGGTGCTGAGACCCCTGCAGCAGCTTCCGGAATGCAAGGGCAAGCTGTCCGTTGGCTCCGGCGATGAGTATTTTCATAGAGGGTCCCCCTTATTTCCCATATTCAAAATTGATATCGGCATCCTTCAGGAGCGGATGCGCTGCATCTTTTTCTGATACGAGCGGTTTGTCCGAAGGCCATGTGATGCCGATCTCCGGGTCGTTCCAGAATATCCCCCGGTCTGCAGCTGGAGCATATTCCCGTGTGCATTTGTAGAGGACATCAGCCGATTCACTCAGGACCAGAAAGCCGTGTGCAAAACCTGCCGGAATATAGAGCAGACACCTGTTCTCTCCGGAGAGTTCCCGGGCAACCCATCTCCCGAATGAAGGTGATCCTCTCCGTATATCAACCGCTACGTCGTATATCTTTCCTGAGAAACATTGCACCAGTTTTCCCTGTGCATCCGGTTTTTTCTGATAATGCAGTCCCCTCAGTACACCCCGGGAAGAACGCGAGAAATTGTCCTGGACAAAGTGTTCCCTGATACCTGCTCCGGCAAAATCAGAGACTCTATATGTCTCCATAAAAAAGCCCCTGCTGTCGGGAAAATACACAGGCTCGATCAGAATGATATCAGTGAGTGCAAGTGGAGTAAAAGTAAAGGGCACGGTTAACAACAAAGAACAGGTAAAGGTAGAGAAAAAGACAGAGATAGAGGAAAAAATAAAAACAGAACTTGTCTTCTTCTTCCTATACTTATACCTATACCTATACCTGTACCTGTAATTGTTCTTTCTTCCTGTTTCATTTCAAGAGTCTTTTCAGATATTTTCCGTAGTCGTTATGATCAAGGGCATTGGCGAGTTTCAGCAACTGCTCCTCTGTGATATATCCAAGGGAATAGGCGATCTCTTCGATGCAGGCCACTTTGAGTCCCTGCCTCTTCTCGATCGTCGAGATGAACTCACCTGCTTCGAGCAGGCTTGCATGAGTCCCGGTATCGAGCCATGCATAGCCCCTGCCCATAAGTGACACCCTCAGCTTCCCTCTCTTCAGATATTCGTTGTTCACATCGGTTATTTCGAGCTCACCCCTCCGGGAAGGCCTGATGTTCTTTGCTCTCCTGATGACGTCATTGTCATAAAAATACAGGCCCGTAATAGCATAGCGCGATTTCGGCGTCTTCGGTTTTTCTTCAATGGACAATACCTCACCGCTCTCGGCAAATTCTACCACCCCATAGCGTTCGGGATCTTTCACATAATAGCCGAATATCGTGGCCCCTCCGTTCGTCTCCACATCCTTCCACGCCTTCTTCAGCAGGTCAGTGAGCCCGTGTCCGTAGAAAATATTGTCGCCGAGGACGAGACATACGCAGTCGTCACCGATGAACTCCTCTCCAAGCAGGAAGGCTTCTGCGATACCACCCGGGCGTGGCTGCTCCCTATAGCTGAAGCGCATACCCAACCCTGAACCGTCTCCGAAAATATCCCTGAACCGGGGAAGGTCATCAGGTGTTGAGATGATCAGGACATCCCTGATCCCTGCAAGCATGAGTACCGACAGAGGGTAATAGACCATCGGCTTGTCGTAGATCGGGAGCAGTTGTTTGCAGACACTGATCGTTATCGGATATAACCGGGTCCCTGCCCCGCCTGCGAGGATTATGCCTTTCATGAAAACCTCAGAAAACAGGCAAAGGTAGAGGTAGAGGTAGAGGTAGAGGTAGAGGTAGAGGGACAAATAAAATGTAAGAACTTTAATGAAAAGATCATTTCTTGTTCCTTTTTAAATGTATAATTACTTTATTTAAATCATTATAAAGATCGTGGAGTTCCTTGTCTATTCTCTCAGCCTGTTTATTTTCTCTATATCCTACTCTTTTGCCATATTCTAAATGGCTCTGTGTTTCTGTTAATGAGCCTCTTGACATGTAATAGACATTGATTTTGTCAGACGAATGATTTCTGCCGAATGCTTCTGCGATATTCGCTGATATACTCAAAGCTGACCGACGTATCTGGGATGTGAATCCATAGTCTTCTTTCCTCGGCAGATTATCGGTTATCTTATAGGTATCTTCAGCTACCTCTATAGCCTTTTGCCAAATCGGCATTTCTTTAAAGGATTTATACATTTTTCGATGTTCCTTTACCTATTCCCGCTTTTAACCCGAAAAATGCAATGAACGGCAGGCATGTGTGCAGCAAAAGCTCTTGTGCAGCTCCTTGGTGAGCGGTTTCATGACCCGGATTCCCGGCACGTTTTCATTCTTGCCGCCTGGATACCATACAGACGTAAATTCTGCGTTCA
>JBMOLW010000048.1:0-36987 GCA_049323875.1 Nitrospirota bacterium
CCTTGCGTATTCTCTCACTCGGTGGTATCTTCTTCATAGGCTTCGGTTTAATCTCCTTTCTTAAATTTAGCGATTTAATAAGGATAACCGAAGCCTTCTCTTTTTACAGATATTTTAGGCCCTCACCCAATAATGGCGGCAGAAAATCTCAGACGCTTGAAAAATGTTCTCGGCCGACACGTGTGCACTCCATGGCAATCAGGACACCGGTATCGCTTTACCCATAAGGCCTGTGAAAACCCCTCAAAATACCTCTCTACAAATCCATGCCCCCACAGCCTCCTGCCGCTGCACTGTGGACACTCTGCCGGCCTCGGCCATGGATATCTTTTCCCCTGTGCATATAAGTCCTTTACATCTACCGCAAAATGTAGTATCAATAAAAGTGTTTGTGGGGGATAATCAGGAGGGTATTCTCGCCAAAAGAAATCTCCTGGTTATCCCTTCTCCTTTGGGTTATTCGATTCTGAACCAAGATTCCTTTTATACAAAAGATTGTAAGAAAAAGATAGGTCTTTAGGTTAGCTTATTATGAGAGGGGACAGCCCGGTATTGAGGCAGTAGCGATGGACATGTGGGATCCGTATATTGCAGCGACCAGGGCGAATGTTCCTGATGCGGAGAAGAAGATAGTGTTTGATCGGTTTCACGTTATGAAGCACGTTCTGGCTGCGGTTGACGAGGTTCGAAAGAATGAACATCGCGCGCTTGCCGACGCGGGCGAGGAAACACTGAAGGGGACCAAATATCTGTGGTTGTGGAGCCGGGAGAATATTCCTCAATGGAGGCAGGAGGAATTCGAGGCATTGCGGGCTAAAGACCTGAAGGTATGCCGGGCTTGGGCCATCAAAGAGAATCTGCGTCATCTGTGGGAATACCGCTATGCGGCCTCTATGAGGAAATACTTCAACCGGTGGTATTTCTGGGCTACTCATTCGCGCCTTGCGCCAATTAAGAAGGTTGCGAAGACGGTCAAGGCACACATAAACAACATCGTGACTTATGCACGACATCGCATTACCAACGCCCTGGGCGAAGCGATCAACGGCAAGATCGAGAAGATCAAAAGAATGGCCTGTGGTTTTCGTAATCGTTCTCATTATAGAACCGCTATCTACTTTCATTGTGGCGGCCTGGACCTATTTCCAAAGCCTCCAGCAAATCCAACTCTCTGCTTCAGGTCCCCCTGATACAATATGTTGGGGCTACCCATGAGAAAGTCGGATGCAGCTATTTTTTAAGACATCTAACCGATAATCTATAGCGTCAATATAAATAATTCATATTCAGCATTTTAAACTGCTCGACTTCCCTGTAAAAATCTTCAGAATGATCATTCATGCTTTGATCAAACAGCTCTTTTGCATAGTTATACAATAGAATATCATAGTAATTCTGTGAAATTATATAATTGCGCTGTTCGTTGGATATTTCCTGGATGTAATTTTTTCTGGGACTGGTGTTTTTGGGAGCATAAAATGTCGTTTTCAGGTTGAGAATCCTTTTTAAGAGTATCACAGACTCATCGAATCTCTCTAATAGTCCCACAAAGATAAAATGTTCTCTGAATGCCTTTTTTGCGAGTTCCAATGCGTCAATGAGAACCATATTCTGCATCTCAAAACGACGAACGACCTCGTTCTGAAGATTTGACACGAGGAGTTCAAAGAAGTTCAGGTTTTCTCTTTTGGCTTTTACACAAAGCGGATGGCTGGGATTATCTCTCAATATGTAGTGGTAGTATGAAAAGACTCTTGATACGGGATCGCGCATAATTGTTATGTATTTTGGATTGCCCGGAAAGATTCTGTGAATTCCCTGATTGTAGCCGATATGCCCCACATACAGTTTGATTCGGGATTTTTGTTCGGTGGTAAGGTTGTTGAGTTTTTCGATCTCTTTCTTTTGCGGCCAGTCGCAAATATACGTTTCATCAGGTGTAAAATTCTGCATCAGCACATCCCGAAGGGTTACCCCCCCTGTCTTCGGTATGTGCATGAAAATAACCGGTTGTGGCATGCACACTTTGTCGGCCTCTCCGGATTCAGGAAAAGCATTCATAGGACTTATTGAAGACCATGATCGAGATATGTATTATGTCTGACCTTATTGTTTCTTTGCGTAAGCAGAGCTTCAGCCAGAAAATGCGAAAGAGGTCATCGCGAACGCAGTATGCCGATAGTTCTGGTGAAGCGGAGCCCTAATCTTTTGGCAATAGCACGGCCCTTTTGTTCGTCCATTATTATCCTGTACCCCATTTCCTTTTCAAGCGCTATCACTATATGTTTTTGGATAAAAAGTCATTGACACATTAGCAGATCATTGAAAAATATATCAAGCATCATAGAGATATAAAGCAAGGGCCTGCGCAGCTGCTTTGAGCTGCGCCCAAGATGCCCCGCGGCCTGCCGCGTGGGTGTCTCACTTTTCAGGAATTGCCGACAACGAGCATTTTCTTGCATCTAGGCATATGGAGTCAGCCCATATGTTTTGCAATGATTTTCAGAAAAGCCTCGATATCGCGTACCCCTTTTTGCAGTACATCGCAGACGATATCGTAATCAACGTCTTCGTAATCGTGAGCAAGCACATTTCTGAACCCGACCATCCTGACCAGTTTCCCGGTCAATTTATCCGGGATAATCTTTTCTTCATTCAGAATAGAGAATGCCTCGCTCATCGTGGCGGGTTTTCTGAAATCATGGCAGGCGATCACTGCCTCAGCCAGATCGATTACCGCCCGGGCTTCCAGGTACAGGTACCGTTCGACAGCGCCCCTGATGTCGATACTGCCCTGTATCTGTTCTTTCGTATACGGCGAGTATCTTTTCAGAATGGTCAGATATTTCCGCGCAGAGCTTATTTTGTTTTCGAGAGCTTTCCTGTTGCTCATGCAATCGCCTTGGTAAGTCCGTGTTTCGAGAGCATCATATGAAAATCAAAATATTCGTTCAGGATTTTCGGCTCAACTATGACTTTAAAAGGCTCTCTTTCGAAGATCAGAACCCCTTCTTTCACAACAGCATATTTCAGTTCAGGGCTTCCGGCAACATTTAAAATAACGATATCGACCCTGTCTGTATCCAGCATTCTGGTCATTTTTGCGATGAGGTCGAGCTTGATGGAGAACATCCTCTCGGACCGTATACCGCCGAAGTAGACGGCGAAATCATAGTCACTTGCAGGTCCGCCTGCCTGTCCGGCTCTCGATCCGAAAAAATACACCAGCTTGATTTCCAGATACCTCCGGAATACCGGCTTCAGAAAATCCAGGCTTTTCTTCATGCTCAGCTTGTCAGAGGATAACGCTTTTTCTCTTGTTGCAGCACTATCGTTTTCTTCACCAGATATTGTCCCATATTACCATACGGGGCAGGGTATTACAACGAAACCGGAAAGCTCCTGAGAGGGGAATAACCGTCAGAAATAATTATGGGTTTTCCTGTTTGCCATGAAACTCCTCCGTTGCAGGGCGGCTTTCCTGAAACCCTGCAAAATCTGCATGGACGCGGTCAGCATCTTCACCGGCAAACCCAATATCCGGCAAGACGCCGCTGTTCACCCTGCTCATTGACACGGACTGCTCGCTGCCGTCGGTCGTCACCACCCCCTGCTGGATGAGATCGATCAGCCGCCGGTCTGCGCTGAGCCGGACCTTTCCGACCCGGCCCCCCAGTCTGATATTCATGCCGAGCGCAGGACGGAGCAGAGAGACGATGCCCGCGGGTTTATTGAAAAAACGCGAGGCATCCGCAGAGAGGAATCCGCAGACATAGCCGTTTTCCGAGAATACGGGCCCGCCGCCCATACCCTCCCTGATTCCGGCATCGATGGTGAAGCACGGTCCTCCGACGGAGCCGGGAGCAAAACGCCGGGTGAAGACATGCGCAACACGCCCCTCGACCGCAAGGAGATTATGCTCAAAAACATCGAGTAAATTTATCCTGCCGGACTCGATGTCGTCCAGCGGGAAAGATACGTCCTCGGGCGGGGTACTGTAGCCGGCGCATACAACCCGGGAACCCTGCCGGGGCACGGCAAAAGTGAGGGGGAGGGGGAGATAGGGATATCCCTGCCGGAACTGCGGGAATACATAACAGACGTCTGCCGTACCGGCTGAAGCGGCAAGGGTGAGATCTGCCAGATAGCCCGAAAATCTGTTCCCGGAAATGACCCGGTGATGCAATACCGCTATCCCCTTTTCTTCTGTCTCATCATCGGCGAAGAGCGCTTCGATCCCCCGCTGGATACCCCCCGGCTCGCAGCGGCGGACAGCCTCCCTGATCTGCAGCAACGATGTTATGCCAAAGCCGGCTTTGCTTATGCAGAAACCGGTTCCCGCGGGGACGAGACTGCGATGTTTCCTGATAAAGAGCGGATAAACGCCAAGAGCCAGGGGACGCCCCCATGTGGGTACCTTCCACATAGTTTGTCCCGGCCTGCGATTCCCCTCGATATCCGTGGAAATTGGTTGGCCGTCCGGCACGAGGTGAGAGATGATCCGCATGGATTATAATACCTTATATCCGTTGCCCGTGAGGAGAAGGGGACAGGTTACGGAGAAGCACACCACTTCTCCCATATCTCCCTGTATATTCGTTCGAGATGTGCGGTGAACCGTCCTGCGTCGGTCAGGGGAGACTGCTGCATCATTGTCCTCAGATTGCTCCTGAGAGCCTGTAACCGTGCAAGGTCCCCTGCCAGCGCAACTGTTTTGGCAATGTATTCCCCGGGTGTTTTTGCGATGAGTTCCGGGAGCCCGGCGTTCGAGAGGATGCTGACGCCTACACGGGACACATGGGTGCTGCCTTCGAGCGTGATGACCGGCACCCCCATCCACAGGGCTTCGAACGTATTTGTCGTCCCGGTATAGGGGAATGTATCGAGGACGATATCCACACGGTTATAGGTTGCCAGATGTTCTTCGCGGGTTGCAGCCCAGGAGAGCAGGTCGATCCGTTCTTCGTGTATCCCCTGTTCTGCAAATTTATTCAGCAGAGTTTCCCGGGTAGTTTTGTCGGCAATGCCTTTTGCCTTGACGAGGAGACGCACCTGAGGTGCAATTTTGAGAATAGCCGCCCACCATTGAATCAATTCGGGAGATATCTTCTGGATGACATTGAATGAGCCGAGGGTGACATATCCGTTTTTCAATGCAGGGAGACTGCCCACCTCCGGACATTCATGGGGAGGGAGATAACAGAGGAAGCTCTCCGGCATCCGGAGGAGTTCCTCGGTGCAGAGATTTTCTGTCATTCCGGGTGGATCTGTATACCGGTCGACGATCCGGTAATCCATTCCCGAAAGCCCGGTTGTGTCGGGATATCCTATCCAGGTGACCTGCACAGGCGCGGGTTTCCTCGCAAAGACCATGATCCGGTTGTAAGCGGTATGTCCCGCCAGATCGACACAGATATCGAGGGCATCGTTCCGTATGGTTTCTGCTGCCTGTGCATCAGTGAGACCGTCTATATTCCGCCAGTGGCCGGAATATCCGCGCAGCCTTTCCGTTGTTGCATCGTCTGCCGGAGAATTATGGTAACAGAATATTTCGAAGTCGCGGTGGTTGTGGGATGCCAGCACGGGTTCTATGAAGTAGCCGACGGAATGCTGTCTGAAATCGGGAGAAACATATCCGATTTTCAGTCTCCGGCCCGCAAGTTTCGTGTTCGTATGGGAGAGAACCGCTGCACGGAGAGGTTTTTCAAAACGTTCTCCGAATTCTCTGTGTTCCCGAGCAACGAAGACTGCATCATACGGCCTGTAATGGGAGATGAGGAGCAGGCCGCTGTATGCGGTCGAAAACCCCGGCTGAATCGCGAGGGCTTGCCGGTAATATTCCTCGGCCTCCCGTATTTTGCCCTGACCTGAGAACGCATTGGCAAGATTTGCAAGCGCATAGACATTCTGAGGGTTGATCTCCAGGGTTTTCCGGAAACAGGCAACGGCCTGATCACTCTGTCCTGTATGGAGGAGCGTATTTCCCAGATTAAAGTAAACATAATCAAGCCGGGGATTGACCCTCAGGGCCTCCTGATAACACCCGATTGCTTCTCCAAACTGCCCCTGATGATTGAGCGCATTGCCCAGATTGTAGTACGCATTCACGAGCTGCGGGTTAATCCGGATAGCCTCCCGGTAATAGAAGATAGCCCTTTCCAGTTCCCGTTTCTCCTGATAGAGCTGCGCCAGATTGAAGCAGGCCCCGGCAAAATCCGGGTCTGCTTCAATCGCCTTCTGATATGCATAAACCGCTTCGTCGGTCCTTCCCAGCTGTTTGTAAATATTCGCAATATTATTATAGGAACCGACGAAGGACGGATTGAGATCAATGGCCTTGCGGTAATATCCGAGCGCCTCTTCAGGTTCCCCCTGGTTTTTATGGATATTCCCGAGATTATACCAGGCGCCGAAATCATCCGGGTCGATCAGGATTATTTTTTTGAAGCAGGATATCGCTTCTTCACTATTTCCTTTTTGTATGAGAATATTGCCGAGCATCCCGAGTATCCGGACATCATCGGGCTGCGTTTCAAGCTTTTCCCTGCAGAGCGCTTCGGCGACATCAGGGTCGTCTGAGCGCGAGGAACGCTGCAATGAGGGTTTTTTCCTTTTCGCCATCTGCCGTTTTTTCATTTTTTTTGCATTCTACCATGCAGAATACCGTGAAGTACAGAAAGCCGTCCGGCTGTATGCAGATGCCGCATGAGCCGGGAATGACGCGGCCGTACCCGTCCGGATTTCCCCCCGTTGCAATTCCCCGTGATAATTGCTATATTGTGACATGGGGCGCCTTGACGCACAAAACTTGCTTCGTGCATGGCACACAGGGTAAAGAGATGAGGATTTCCGTGATAACTGTGTTCCTTTTTTGTCTTTTCTCGAGTCCCGCCTCTGTGAGTCTGGCTGCCGAATGGGTATACCTTACCTCAGATGAGCAGGGAGTCCGGATTTTTTATGACAGGGAAACCATCGAGCGCTCCGGTACCAGGGTAAAAGTTTCTGAGAAGGAAGTTTACGGTGAAAGACACCTCATGCGGATCAGGGACAGGCTGGGGGGTGTATTCAGCGATCTTACAGAGACAGTGAGCCTCAGAGAAATAGACTGCGGCGAGCGGCAGTCAAGGGTTGAGTCAGTCGCACAGTATGACTCGTCAGGGGAGGTGATCTCGATCCGCAAGAACACCGGAAAAGAATGGACTGCGATCTCTCCGAAATCCGCAGTGAACCTGCTCTATGAACTCTGCTGTCCGGCAGACTGGAGGTACGTGACCTCGTCTGCCGACGAAGAGTATTTTCTCAATACCGACAGGATCACGGTCCATGCCTCAACCGTGACCTTCTGGATGAAGGGAATCCATAAAAATACCGGAAGAGAGACCGAACAGGACAGGATTACCATACAATGCAGGAAGAGTTTTTATGCGTTGCACCAGCATATCAGTTATGAACCGGAAGGAAAGGTTGCTCAGGTATCCTCTCACCGGCAACACGTGGAATTAAGCAAGATATCATCGGGTACGATCATCAGCGCATTTCAGGAAATAGTGTGCGCGGACAGTGAACCCCGGCAGAATATAAAAGAATATCTGAGAGAGGTGCAGGCAAACGCCATGCCTGTGAGGGAGACAATACGGTGACCGATGCTTATGGTGCTTCCTGAATAATCAGAATCCGGATTTGTTCCGTATTTGTTGCGGTAATTCGTTGGTGTCGTAAGGTACCACTTCGGGGATGGGCTCCTTCTCCGAGATATCAAGGCCCCGGTTGTTCGACTCGTAATCCCAGCGCAGCCATTTTTCTTCATACCAGTCTTCGAACGGCCCGCTCTCTCCTCCCTGTTGGGCATACGCCAGGGACAAAAGGTGCTTCCAGTACATTGTTTGTTCAGACACCGCAAAGCCGAAGTCGTGCACAAAGGCCGAAAGTTTGGGCATAACAAGCACCCCCCCGTGCTTCAGAGTGGCGGGCATTTTCCTGAGTTTGCTCATATCGCAGAATATGGCCCCGGGTTTATTCTCCCTGTCCGGAAGCCTGTGCCTGAACCCTTTCCATATTTCTACCCTGCGGGTAGTCGCAAATACATATCCGCTCCGGATGAATTCATCAAGGGCGATGCCGGCCTGGTCGCTCCTGAAGACGTACTCGGGTTCCAGGTATACCAGTATCGAAGGTTTTCCGAACCGGGGGATGATGATATCGTTTACCGCATGGGTCAATTGGTTCTCGGCAGTTTCGTAATGGTCATCCATAAGCTCTATTTTAGGGTTGTTGAGTTCCCGGATCTTTTCCGCAACAGCGTCGAACTGCTTCGGGAATGGTATGGTTTCACCCCGATAAACATGCCCGGTTATGTTCCCGTAAGGGGTATTGTTCATGAAAACAAAAATTTTGTCTGCGAAATCACTGACCGAACTGAGAGACTCCTGAATGAAGTCCTCGCCGAGCAGGCACCGGTAGACCGCATACACGGTCTTTTTCCCGCCTGTCTGCTCTGTTTCTCCGTATCCTTTCCCCTCAATTGCCTCTGCGAGATTATGGTATGCGTTCGGATATCCCGGCCTGAGGAGCAATGCTTTCTGGAAATGGGTGATCGCTTCATCAAGCCGCTTCTCTTCCTGAAAGGCCACGCCGAGATTATTATGCGCCTCTGCATAGTCAGGGTTGATGCGGATGGCCTCACGGTAGGATTTGATCGCCTTGCCGATCTGCAGGTTATCGTGCTGCACTATGCCCATATTATTGAAAGCTTCAGCGTACCCCGGGTTGAGTTTGACGGCTTTCCGGTACTGGGTAAGCGCTTTGGACGGTTCTCCCCTGTCCTGCATGATGTTGCCCAGATCAAAGTGCGCGTCGGCATTGTCCGGATCGAGCCTGAGAGCTTTTCTGATATGTTTTATCGCAGGGTCAAGGTTCCCCTGCTGATACAGCACCAATCCGAGCAGATGGAAGGCTTCGCTGTTTTTCGGCTCAGCAGTCACTATCTCCATGCAGATATGTTTCGCTTCCTCCAGGTTGCCGGAATGGTAAAACTCCAGGGCGGATTGCATCGATCGGATGTCGTTCATTGGGTCTCTCGCTTTCAAAAAATACTTGTATCCGGACTGTTCCTGCTGATCATGTCAGCGTCCGGTATGGCTGCTCTCTGCTGGATAATTCCGGATATTATACCAGATTTCAGATTTGCAGGACGGGACCTGAGCCGGTATCCCTGCTCGCAAGGATCAGAGGAAAAGGTTTTCGAACTGCACTCTCGATTTGCTGATGAATCCTTTCAGTGCCTCGGTTAACGCTTCGATCCTGTTCCGTCCCCATCCATTTTTATCGATAACCAGGGAGCTGGTTTTTATGCCTTTCGTATCAAACATCTGGAGTTTGAACTGCATTCTGCAGTTCCAGAGTTTCTGGTCGCGCGGTCCCTGGGGGATTACGCCCAAATTCCAGGACACAAGCTCCGGTTGTACGATAACGTCAACGTCTGATGCGGGAAGCCCCTCCGCTGTCCCGACGGTTTCGATGACGGTTACCGTCCTGAAGATTGTCTGAAACCCGCTCACGAAAAACCAACGCCAGAGCCTTTTGTCCTCATTGGTAAGCGGCAGGGTATCCCCGAAATCGCCCGGCAGGACCAGGATGCAGCCTTTTGCCAGTCGTTCGTCGGGGTCAATCTCGTCGAAGGCTACCCTGGGTTCCAGCAGTTCCACACTGACAGGTTTGTTCTGCACGCAGGCATTGAGGAGGAACAGGAAAACTATCGGGAGTATGAAAAATAGATTTCTGCCTTGCTGCCCCGGATTCTTTCTCGCCGTCATGTTTTTGCCCCGGTATTGACGGGTATATTACCCCGGGGAACGCGTATTCTCATAAAATCCTCCGGAGAATTGCTCATCTCGCGTTAACAGCAGCCCGGGAATATCGGATGTAACCGGAACCACGCAATGCATTATGCATGCTTCGGTTCATTTTTGTCCTCCGGCCTGAGATGCCAGATTTTCAGAAACAGGTCCGAGGTTGCGGGGTATCCTTTTTCCCGCAGCAGATCACAGATTGACTGGAGAAGAGGCTTGTAAGACTTTTTTTTGTACAATTTATGATCGTACACCATATCTGCGATGTCGTCCATGCTGTTGCCTGCATTTCTATCGTTTTTGATATTCTCCATCAGTCTCTTGATCGCATTTACTATCGTGAAGTCCATTACGGGTAAATCGCTCATTTTCGCCCTCCATGAAATCGCCCGACTCTGAATTATAACAGATTCTTTCCGTGCTCTGCGAACCCCTGCCCGGTCCTGTTCGGTGTCTTCAGGCAGGGAGTCCGGCACGATGATTCTGCCGGCAGGGGAAACAGGGCAGGGTGTTATCAGGGAGCAGAAGGCACAAGTCTCGCGGCGGTGAGATCTGTGAGAAAAGCATCGATGACAGACCGAACCATGAATCTGGAAGTCCTCTCAAATATCATTTCAGACTCAGCGGACCATATCAGTCTGTCATCCTTTGCCTGGAATATCTTTGTCTCGAACTTGACGCCATAGCCTCCGGTAACGAGATTCTGGCAACAGAAACCATAATAGTCTGCGAGCCTGGGAGAAGTCACATTTGTCGGATATGTTTCATATCCTGCGATATCGACAATATCGACGAAACGGGCCAGGAGCACAATATCTATGCTGAGTTCCCGGATTTTTTCCTTGAGGGCCTCCTCGCTGAGCATGGTCTCTTCATTCTCTTTTGACTCTTCAGTCAAGAGAGTATAACTTGATACCGTTCTGATACCCCGCGCCCTGAGCCGGGATGCGAACTCGTCTTCAAAGAACCTGCGTGCATACTGGGGTTCCATGATGCCGATCAGGAGAATATTGTCGAGGGTGCCCCCCGCATACGAGTCGTCTGTCCACGTGTTCCGCACTGTTGCCGTAGTGCATGCAGAGAGCGCCAAAAGGCTGAGCAGGGCCAGGAAACAGCACAGGAGTTTGTTTCTCTTCCCGTGATTCCGCATCGTCCGGTCCAGTATATCAGAACCGGAATAATTTTATCTCCCCGGCATCCAGAAGAGATCCCCGGGAATATCCTGCCGCGCACCGGCACTGAGGGACAGCAGGGAGCCCCCGGCAGATGGTTTGCGAGGGGCTTGCCTGCTGCAATGTGCGGGGCCCTTGAGGTAAAATAATGATGAATGAAAAGGAAGACAATCGAGGGGTTTGAACATTTCCTGTCGATCGAGGATAGCCATCTTTCGGATACGGTAGAATTTTTGGGAAAAGATTACCGGTTGATCCTGGACCTGGACTCCCTGTATTTTTCGTGTCTGAAAATTGCGCTCCCGGCTGATGATACCCTGGTGATTCCGGCGTTTCTCTATCTCATTTCTCATCAGGAATTCTATTATGGGATGGCTGCGTTTCTCCGGCGTCACAAGGCCCAGGCTTTCCGGTGTCTGCGGGCAGCTCTCGACAGCACATTCGCGGCATATTATCTCCTGAAGAATCCTGACGAAACAGAGCAGTTCCTGACCAAGAACGTGTCTTCTTCAATGGGAGAGAACCGGTTCCGTAATCTGAAGGCGACGATTAAAAACAACAGGAAGATGTTTCCGCTTGCAGGCGGGCTGATAAAAGTGCACGATTTATGCAGCAAATTTTCCCATGCCGACCCTGAAAGCATCTTTCACAAATATTTCCTGGACAGAGATGATATGGTGTTGCATGTGAAATATTTTGATTATGAGAAAAAACCGGGGGATTACAAACGGTGGTATGCATTCCTGTTATTCCACTTCTTCAGGGTATTCCTCATTTACTGGAATGAAATGCTGAGAAAAGATGCCGGCGCCATGAAACGGGAAATCGCACAGCTTGTTGCAGATTATGACGCGAGGATACATGCATACCGGAAAAAGTATCCGGTGAGTTTTTTCTGAGTTTTTTTTGGGACCGGCTGCGGGGACTGCGTACGCTATGCCGGACCTTTATCGATACCGAAAGAGGCAAAAAATGGTTATTTTCGTGGCCGGGATGTCACGTTCCGGTTCAATGTGGACATTCAACGTGACCCGTGAGGGAATTCGCAAGTCAGGCAGAAAACCCCTGCCGGAAATTGTCCCCTCGGATGAAAGGCCGGTTATTCAGAAGGCTCTCGCAAGCCCTCCCCGAGAGGACGGGGTCTATTGCATCAAGACTCATCTGCTCCTGCGGCCGGGTCTGCCGAACGTTAAGATTATCTGCACCTATCGGGATGTGCGTGAAGCTATGGTTTCGTATATGCAGTTTGTGCGTTGTGATTTCACCCGAGGGCTGGAGGCCGCCAGGAGCATGATGTCTGTCGTCGATTATTATTTCCTGGAGCACAGGGAGAATATTCTCAGGATACGGTACGACCGCATACTTTCGAAGCCCGTTGAGGTTATCAGGGAGATATTGACGTTTCTCGACCTTTCTGTTTCACCCCGGGACATCAGCCTCATTGCGGAACAGTTTTCCAGGGACCGTATCGCAAAGTTCATTGAGTCGCTGAACGCAGTAAGGGTAACCGGCAACGGCGCAATTGCCGATCCGGGTCTGCGGGGAGGTTTCGAGACAGTAGGCAATTTTGACGGGAGTTTCCGGGTATATGATAAAAAAAGCGCATTTCAGTCGCGTCACATCACGAAATCGGGAGAGAGATGGAGAGAGTTCTTGACCGGGGAACAACAGGCCCAGGTGATGGCCATAACCAGCGATTGGCTTGTCAAATACGGGTTTCCCCCGTAACCCCGGAGAGCCGTTTTTGTCCCCGCTCGCGGTGAACAATGGCAAATGAGTTTTTTCATCTGGGGGTACGGTTCTACCAACAGGGACACTATGAAAAGGCCATCGAATATTTCCGGAAGGCGTTACGGCTGAACCCGGGACTGATCCACGCATACAATTACCTCGGGAACGCTTATCAGGAGGTAAAACAGTTTGATCAGGCGATGGCCTCTTACGCACGCGCGATGGAGATGTGTCCGTCTGATCCGACTGCATTTATGAATGCGGGGATAGCCTGCCAGAACACAGCACGGGATGATGCGGCAGCCGTATATTTCAGGAAGGCCCTCGCGGTTGCCCCTCACCGTGAACAGATATATGAATACCTGGGATTTACTCTCATGAATCAGGGAAAATTCGAAGAAGCGCTGGAAGTATACCGGTCTCTGCTTCAGACGAACCGGTCCTCGGTGACCGCATTCATAAGGATAGGCAGCATCCTGAAGCAGCAGGGCCGGCAGGATAAGTCCGAAGAATATCTGAGGGCCGCAAGAGAGAGTCAGCCGGACAATATTGTCCCCTGGCAGTCATTCCTCGCAGGGATGCTCTATAATCCCCGGCATGATATGGGCGCGGTCTTCCGCGAGCATGTAAAATTTGCGGAAAAGTTTGCGGAACCTCTCGCCCCGAGGAGGGATGTTTTTCCGAATAACCGCAGCAAAACCCGGCGGTTGAAAATAGGGTATGTTTCCCCTGATTTCAAGAACCATTCAGTCTCGTATTTTATCGAACCGGTTCTTGCATCCCATACCAGAGAGCAGTACGAAATATTCTGTTTTTCTGATGTCTGCGATCCGGATGAGGTTACCTCCCGCATCCGGGGATATGCAGACCAGTGGCGGGATATTGCAGGGTTAACCGATGCAGCGGTGCACAGGCTGATACGCAATGATGCGATAGATGTGCTCGTTGATCTCGCGGGACATACTGCCCGGAACAGGATGCTGCTGTTTGCCCGCAGGCCCGCCCCGGTTCAGGTCACCTGGATAGGATATCCTGCGACTACCGGTCTGTCAGCCATGGATTACAGAATCGTGGACGACTATACTGACCCCCCCGGCACGACGGAGAAGTACTACACGGAAAAACTGCTGCGGATACCCGGATGTTCTCTCTGTTATCTGCCGGACAGGGAAAGCCCCCTGGTCGGACCGCTCCCCGCCCGGGTATCAGGACATGTCACCTTCGGATCCTTCAACCACTTCGCAAAGGTAACCCCCCCAGTCATAGCGCTCTGGGCTGAAATACTCGGAGCGGTGCGGGATTCCCGGCTTGTCCTGAAAGCAAACAGTCTTTCCGATCACCGGACGCAAAGATATGTGGGTGATGCCTTCCTGGAGGCAGGGATTCCGGGCACAAGGATCAAACTCCTCGGCTGGGAAACGGATAAACGCAGGCATCTCGAAACCTATAACCGCGTTGATATTGCCCTTGATACTTTCCCGTACCACGGGACGACCACAACCTGTGAGGCGCTCTGGATGGGGGTTCCGGTAATTACCCTTGCGGGGGATCTCTATGCGTCGCGAACGGGAATAAGCCTGCTTTCGAACGCAGGGCTCCCCGAACTCGTCGCCCGTTCATCAGAGGAATATGTCGGGAAAGCGATACACCTTGCTGGTGATCTGGAGAAACTCGAATCCTTGCGCAGGGGTTTGCGGGAAATGATGAAACAGTCTCCGCTGACGGACGCAGGACGGCTGGTCAAGAATCTGGAAGACTCATATCGGCAGATGTGGGAAACATGGTGCAAGACATAACGGTTGATTCTGCAAGGAGACAGGCAAGTGAATATTCACAAGGCCATTGAATCAGGGATAGAGTCTTTTCATGCGGGAGATTTCAGAAAATCGGAAGAAATCTGCAAGAAAATATTAAAGAAAGACCCGGAGAATGTTGAAGCCCTTCATCTTCAGGGTAGTATTTTCTCCCGTACCGGGAAGTATGATTCTGCTCTTGTCTGTCTGAGCAAGGCGTTGCAGATAAATCCGGGTTTTGCTGAAGCTTACCATACCCTTGGGATTGTATATTATGAACGGAAAGAATTCGACCAGGCAATACGGTATATTATGCAATCCCTCCGGCTACAACCCGCTGCACCGAAGGTATGGTTTCATCTTGGAATGATTCTTCAGGACAGAGGAAAGACTGATGAAGCAATTACAGCCTATCAGGAAGCCCTCTATCTGAAGATGCAGGATGTGCGTCTTCTGAATAACCTGGGGCTTCTTTGCCAGAATAAGGGGCAGGTTGATAAGGCACTGGTATATTTCGGGAAAGCACTGGAGATTGATCCTGAATGTGCGGAAACTCACTATAATATGGGGAATGCCCTCAGGGAATCAAATAAGCTTGATCAGGCGATAGACGAGTATCAGAAAGCCCTGCATGGCAAACCTGATTTCGCTGAGGCATTGAATAACATCGGTCTTGTATTCTATAAAAAGACACAATTTCAGGACGCAGAGGCTTTTTATCAGAAGGCGCTGCAAGTAAACCCATCCCTTTTTGAAGCCTATAATAATCTCGGCAACCTTTTCAAGGAAACCGGGCATACAACAGAAGCAGCAACTTATTATTACAAGGCCCTGGAACTGAATCCCGAGTATGCCGGGATCTATAATAACACCGGCACTGTGCTGAAAGATCAGGGGAAAATACAGGAAGCCGACCACGCCTACAGGCAGGCCATTCAGTTGGCGCCGGAACCATCCTACTACAGCAACCTTCTCCTCCTCATGAACTACAGCACTCTTTACGATAGGGATACCGTATTCCGTGAGCATAAGAAGTTTGCTGAACTTTTTGCCGAGCCGCTCGCTTCTGCCGTTTTACCCCATACAAATGATCGTTCACCATTCCGCAGGCTGAGGATCGGTTATGCATCTCCGGATTTCAGACGACATTCCGTAAATTATTTTCTGGAGCCGGTATTGACTGCGCACAATCATGAACAATTCGAAATATTCTGTTATTCGGATGTGTCTGTGCCTGATGCGTGCACCCGCAGGCTAAAGGCATCTGCAGATCAATGGCGTGAGATAACCGGCGTCCCCAATGAAAAAGTCGCTGAACAGATCCGGAATGACGGCATAGACATCCTGATAGACCTGGCAGGGCATACGGGCTATAACCGGCTCCTCCTTTTTGCGAGGAAACCCGCCCCGGTCCAGGTAAGCTGGCTGGGGTATCCGAATACGACCGGGTTGCCGACCATAGACTACCGGATTGTCGACAGACATACCGATCCTCCGGGAACCGCTGAACAGTATTATACCGAACGACTCTTCCGCATGCCGGAGACGTTCCTCTGTTACGAGCCGGACAGGGAAACCCCCGATATAGCTGTTTCCCCGTTTCTGATTTCAGGACACGTGACATTCGGATCGTTTAATAACTTTGCGAAAGAGACTCCCGAAGTGCTTGCATTATGGGCAGAGATTCTCCGGCAGGTCGCTGATTCAAGATTGATTCTGAAAGCCAGGAGTTTTATCGATTCGCGGACCCGCGATGAAGTTCTGAGTGCGTTCGCGGTGCACGGTATCGATCCGGCACGGATTGAATTGTTGTCGCTTGCAACATCGTTCTCAGGACATCTTGGCATTTACAGCCGCATCGATATAGGACTTGATCCGTTTCCCTATAATGGTACGACCACAACCTGTGAGGCTCTCTGGATGGGGGTTCCGGTGATTACCCTGGCCGGCAATACCCATGCATCACGTGTTGGGGCAAGTATCCTGACGAATGTGGGCCTCTCCGAACTCATCGCAACGTCACAGGATGAATATGTCGGGAAGGCTGTATATCTTGCTGGTGATCTGGAGAAACTCGAATCCTTGCGCAGGGGTTTGCGGGAAATGATGAAACAGTCTCCGCTTACAGACGCGGGACGGTTGGTTAAGAATCTGGAAGACTCATATCGGCAGATGTGGGAAATATGGTGCAAGGGAAGTCCTTTGACAAAATGAGAAAATGAAGAGCAGGGTATATGAACATTTCGGATCACAATAAGTGCATTTTTATTCACATACCGAGGACCGGAGGGACGAGTTTCAAGGAAGCCATGGGTTTGATGGGCAGGGGACATCTACCCTGGCAGTACTACTTCGTAGTTTATCCGGAACAATGGAAAACCTATGCAAAATTTTCAGTTGTGAGAAATCCCTGGGATCGCGCAGTCTCTGCCTATAGCTATGCCAGGATGGAAAAAAGTTACTGGCATGATAATATAAACCGCATTGCATCGCATCCTGATTATGCGTTGCTCCGGAACAAGACCTTTCGGGATTGCTGCGAAATACTTCTCAACAACAGGGACCTGCTGGTACATGAATCATGGTATCCGCAGCACTTCTGGATCATGAACAATGAGGACGAAAAATTCCAGCTTATGGTCGATTCGGTTCTGCGTTTTGAAACCCTTGACGAGGATCTCTCGGATTTTTGTGCCCGGATGGGTATGGAGAAGATTTGCCTGCCACATTGGAATAAATCTCCTCACGAGGATTATCGGAAGCTTTATGACAACCATACAAGAGAAATAATAGGCCGCCTTTATGCAGAAGATATCCGTTTGTTCCAGTATCAATTCTCGACGTATATGCCGGGGAAATGAATATTCATAAGTCTCTTGATCTTGTTGTCAGATATTTCCAGTCAGGAAATCTGCTGATGGCTGAGAAAATCTGCCGGAAGGTATTGAATAAAAGGCCGGGAAATGCTGAAGCCCTCCATTTTCTCGGCATTATCTGCTACCGGAAGGGTCAATATGACTCTGCGATTGCTCTCATCAAAAAAGCGCTGGAGATATCCCCGGATTTTGCAGACGCATATAATAACTTGGGCAATATACTTCAGGACCAGAAGAGGTTCAAGGAAGCAGTTGCCTGTTATAAGGAAGCGTTTTCTCTCAAGCCGAATACTCCTCAGACAGCTCTTAATTTGGGTATTGCGCTTCAGGAAGAAGGAGAGCTTGACGAAGCACTGTACTATTATAGGAAGGCCCTGGCGCTCGGGATTAATAATGCGGGTATTTACAATAACATGGGGCTTGCACTGCAAAAGAAAGGGCGCTATGAGGAAGCAAAAACCGCTTTTACCAAAGCCATCACTATTGACCATAAAAATGCATTGTTTTACTTTAACTTAGGGAATCTTTTGAAGGAATTACATGATATCGATAACGCAATCAGAGCATACCAGACCGCCATTCACCTCGAACCGGATTTCGGAGAAGCATACAACAATTTGGGACTCGTATTTCAGAAAAAAGGGTTGATTGCTGAAGCTGAAGCCTGTTGCCACAAAGCGATGGAGAACAATCCTGACCTTGTTGAAACCTACAATAACCTCGGAAATCTTCTGAGAGAAACCGGACGCAGAGAAAAGGCTCTGGACTGGTATCGTCAGGCATTGCAGAAGAATCCCTATTTTTCGAATGCATATTATAATCTCGGTTGTGTATTGAGGGAACTCGAACAACTCAATGAGGCAAGAGCAGCATTTGATATGGCTTCTTTCACTAATCCGGCTGACCTTAAGGCCCGCTGGGGGCGATGCATGTCCTATCTCCCCATGCTTTATCGGCGTCAGGCGGATATTCAGACAGCCCGCAGTCGCTACGAGAAAGAACTCGGCAGGCTTTATGAGATAATTTCTCTCAAAACTCCTCAGGAGAGAGAGGCAGCCGCTGATGCGGTAGGCGCCCATCAACCATTCTATCTTGCGTACCAGGGATTTTCAGACCGTGACCTCCAGAAGGTTTATGGCGATCTTGTCTGCAGGATAATGGGCAGCCGGTATCCTGAATATGCCGGTAACTATTCTCTCCCTTATGCCGGTCGAGAGGGAAAGATTCACGTCGGGGTTGTATCAGGGTTTTTTTACAATCATTCCAACTGGAAAATCCCGATCAGGGGATGGATAGAAAATCTGAACAGAGAAAAGTTCAGGCTCTATGGTTATTATACCGGAACAATAGAGGACAAAGAGACCGCTCTCGCAAGGACATACTTCGACCGGTTTACCGAAAATATAGACTCTTTTCAGGATCTCTGCAAAATGCTCAGAGAGGATAATCTCCACGTGCTGCTTTATCCTGAAATCGGAATGGACCCATTTACCGTGAAGGTGGCAGCATTGAGACATGCACCGGTACAATGTACTTCCTGGGGACATCCGGAGACATCAGGACTACCGACGATTGATTATTTTCTGAGCAGTGATTTAATGGAACCATCTGACGCATCGGATCATTATACTGAAGAGCTAATCCGTTTGCCTAATCTCTCAATATACTATAGTCCTCTTGAGGTAAGGGGCATAAAGATCAACAGGAATGCATACGGTATAGGAAAAGAGTCGGTCCTGTATTTATGTTTCCAATCGATCTATAAATATCTGCCGCAATACGATGACCTCTATCCGCGCATCGCACAAGAGGTCGGTGACTGCAAATTTCTCTTTATCGCGCACCAGAAGAGCAGATTTGTGACGGAGGAATTCCTGGCAAGGATCCGGCGGAGTTTCACTCAATATTCACTCCGGGCAGACGACTTCATCATTATGCTGCCACGCCTTGATCCTGAAGACTATCATGGGTTCAACATGATTGCGCATGTTTATCTCGACACCATCGGCTGGTCAGGATGCAATTCAACGTTTGAGGCAATTGCCTGTGACCTCCCTGTAGTAACTTTGCCCGGCACCCTGATGCGCGGAAGACACAGCGCTGCAATGCTTGACATGATGGACGTTCCAGAAACCATAGCCCATACAATAGATGAATATATTGGAATCGCTGTCCGGCTTGGGAAAGACAATGCATGGCGAAATCAGATAAAAGAGAAGATACGCATGAACAAACATCGTATCTATCATGACAGGAGCTGTGTTCAGGCCCTTGAGAAGTTTTTCGAGCGGGTAGTAAAAAGAGGCTGAGACAGGCGCGGGGGACTTCTGTATGTCGGGAAGGCGATACAACTCTCAGGTGATACTGCACGACTCCGGTCGCTGAGGATAGCATTACGGAACATGATGCGATGTTCACCGCTTACAGACGCAGTCCGGTTGACGAAAGAATTAGAGAAATTCTACCGTATTATATGGGGAACCTGGTGCAAGAGCAAGTGACGTGTCGGTGTATTCAGTGAACCTTAACGAGGCATTACAGGCAGCCTCTGAGTACTATCAGAATGGCTATCACGGACAGGCGGAAGCTCTCTGCCGGGAAATAATCCGTACTCACCCTGAAAACAGAGATGCCTATTTTATCCTCGGGAATATCTTCCAGGGCAGGAACCAGTTCGAGGCTTCAGGCCGGTGTTATGAGGAAATTATCCGGAACGACCCGTACCATTTCGGGGCACGCTTTCAGTTGGGCATTTCGCTCTATAACAGGAGGCGTCTCGATGAAGCCGCAGCGAATTTCGAAGCGGCCCTCCGGCTGAACCCGCAGTCTGAGGAAGCATACTGCTCGCTTGGCATGATTTTCAGGGAACAGGGACAGTTTGACAGGGCTATCGATTATTTCAGGAGGGCCATTGAGCTTAATCCGGATTCGGCATGGGCCTATACGAACCTCGGCGTTGCAATGCAGCACAGAGGAGAGTATGAGGAGGGGAAAAGGCTCCTCGATATCTCATTGGCAAAGAATCCCTCTATGCAAAATACTGCCCGGTACGGAGGAATGCTCTCTGAAAGACTGAGCAGGCAAAAGCAGAAACCCGGCAAGATACTTATTGTCGTGCCGGTATTTAACCGGAAAAAGATAACGGCTTTGGCTCTCGACCAGATGATGAGATATAAAGCCGGTTATTGCCATGTGCAGGTTTATAACGACCATTCTTCGGAATATGACAATGCCTTTCTGGTGGAGCATGCCGACGAGGTGATCCAGCTTCCTGAAAAGATGGGGATTGACAGGTTGAGATGGTATCAGTTCAGGAAATTTCTGCAAACAGACTTCGATTGTCTCTATATGACTGATGGTGATGTAATTCATGACCCGGGCTATATAGCTCTTCTTGAAGAACTCTATCTCGCGGGGGAACAACAACTTCCTGTTTCCCTCTTTCACAGCATCTTCACCATGCAGCCGGGGATGATCCTGTACTATAAAAAAGGGCTTTTCCTGAAATCTTCTGCGCCCGGAAATTCCATGTTCTTTGACAGAAAAATGGTGGAGAAAATCCTCGTTACGCTGGAGAAGACTTCAGGGGTCCTTGATTACCTTCCCTGGGATAATAAAGCGATTGCCTGTTTACGGTTGCCCTGGATTACCCCGGAACAATCGTATCTCGAACATTTTGGAGCAGCCGGGGTGAATAATGATAACTACGAAAGAGACAGGGCAATAAATCTTACCGGATATCTGCGGGAAAGGCGGGAGCCGATCCTTAAATACCTGACCGGCGGAGAGGATTTGAGCATCGACTGGTAGATACCATGAATACCGGGAAAGCATTGCAAGCTGCCATTGCGTCGTATCAGACAGGAAATCTGACAGAGGCCGAGCGCATCTTCAGGGACATAGTGAAGAAAGAGAAAAAGAGCGCTGAAGCATACTGTTATCTCGGCCGCATTCTTCAGGCCAAAGGCAGTCCTGATGAGGCGCTACTCTGTTATCAGAAGGGCACGGAGCTGGACCCGGGGTTTGCGGCAGCGTTTAATGGCATGGGGAATATCTTGCAGTCCCAGGGACGGTTTCATGAGGCGAAGGTCTGCTATCAGAAGGTAATATCCCTGAATCCGGATATTGCCGTAGGCTACAATAACCTCGGCAATGTGCTGCTTGAAACAGGCCAATTCACCGAGGCGGTCTCGATGTATCAGGAGGCCTTGCGCCTCGATCCCCATTTGCGTATGGCACAGGAGAATCTTGCAAAGGCATACTCTGCGCTCGGGTTTGTTCACCGGGAAAAGGGGCAGAAAGACACTGCGGTCGAGTTTTACCGGAAAGCCCTGCGGCTGAAACCGGACGATGAGGGGATATGGTATGCATTGGGACTTCTGTATCTTGAGAACGGCCAACCGGATGAAGCATTAACCTGTTATCGCGAAATAATACGGATTAACCCTGCGCATACAGACGCCATGAATGCAATAGGGAGTATTTTGCTGAAGAAGGGAGATGCTGACGGGGCAAAGGGTTATTATCAGGAAGCTCTCAGGCAAAACCCGCATCTGCCGGAAGTTCTGAACAACTTCGGGACGATGATGAGGAACCGGGGGCGGTTTGATGAAGCAGAAGGGTATTACCGGAAGGCTTTGCGTGAAAGGCCATCTTTTGTCGAAGCGCTCAATAACCTGGGTACGGTTTTCAGAGACCAGGGACGGCTTGATGAAGCCGAAACATATTACCGGCAGGCGATTGAACTCAATCCTGATTTTCCGGAGGCGCACTGGAATCTGGCGTTTGCCTTTTTGCTGGGAGGGAAGTATAGTCCTGGATGGAAGGAATATGAATGGCGCTGGAAAGTTCAGGATCACTACCTCCATGACCTCTCCCAACCCCTCTGGGACGGATCGGACATCCGCGGACGCACTATTCTGATCCACGCTGAACAGGGGATCGGCGACAGCATCCAGTTTGTCCGGTATGTGCCCCTGGTGGCAGCAAAGGGTGCGCGCGTGATTATCGCCTGCCAGAAGGAACTGGTCCGGCTTTTGCGGAAAGTGGGGGATGTCGAACAGGTGCTTGCTTACGGGGATCGTATCCCTGAGTTTGATCTGCATTGCCCCCTGCTCCGGTTACCCCTGATATTTGATACGACGATCGAGACGATTCCTGCGGATATACCGTATATCAAAGCTGACCCGTATCTTGTTGCAGCATGGAGAGAAAAGCTGAAGAAAGACCGTGCCGGACTGAAAGTGGGGCTTGTATGGGCGGGACGACCGACCCATGTGAATGACCGGAATCGGTCCTGTCCGCCGGGACTATTGTTAAACCTGACAGGACAGGATGGAGTAACATTTTACAGTTTGCAGAAAGGTGATGCCGCACGAACGGCCAAGGACTTCGGGAATTCTGCAATGTTTGCAGATTATTCCCGTTGGCTTGATGATTTTTCAGATACCGCTGCTTTTACCGAAAACCTTGATCTGGTCATTTCAGTAGATACGGCAGTTGCCCATCTTGCGGGTGCGCTGGGCAAGCCTGTCTGGACAATGCTCCCCTATGCTCCTGACTGGCGATGGATGCTGAACCGTGAGGATACTCCGTGGTATCCGACGATGCGGCTTTTCCGTCAGCCGGCACCCGGAGACTGGCATTCTGTTACTGAACACATGGGTGCATTGCTGAAGACGATGCAGTGAGAAGGTTATAACACCGCGGATTATGAACTCAAACCGATGTATTCTGGTGAACTTTTACAGTGTTGTCAGCATTATTCGCTTCGATTCCCGCATCAACTCGGAACAGGCTCCTCATCCGGCTTGTCCTGTGAAAACTTTATATTCCGGCATCTCCGCTTATTGAGGTCTGAGAAAGAAATCACGTACTTTTGCATCTGAGGGGTTCATAGGAGCTCTCTTTTTTGTCAGAGGTTCGGGTTTGATGAGCGATTGGGGTGAGGGTGGCTGCTGGACCCTGCCAACACTCTGGGGAGTTGTCCGGGGGGAAGCTGTTTGCGAGGCGGAAACTGTAGCGGTTTTTGTATTGGGCGATGAAGCAACACCGTGTTTTGATTGCCGGGGGTCGATCACGCGCACTATTATGTCCTCGTCGCCCCTTGCCATGACTATCCTGTCAATGCTGACTTCCTTCAGGGTGTATCCGCTCAGCGATTCCCCCTTGTGCAATATTGTCTGACGCCTTCCTCGTCCAGCAGTACTTTTGGGTGCTTTCATATCCTCGATGTATGCAATGCTCATATCATCAGTCTGCAGGGTTCCGTACAGGACGAATTCGGGTTTCGGCAACTCCTTGTCCGTACCGGCTTTTTTCTCAGGGGGGATTTTGCGCTCGGGATGGAAAAGATTTTCCTCGGCTATCAGGGCGTAATCAGGGGGTGAATCGAGAACATGTTCTCCCGATGGTATCCCTTCCGGTTGTTCCCGGGTTTTTCCCAAAGAAGGGATCGAGAGGTTCACTGGTGCAGGGAAAAAAGGCGAAAGCAGATAGATGAACATCAAGACGATGATCACGGCAAGTACCATATTCAGGACGGTGATATTTCTGAAGAGATAATTGTTTTTTATCATGACTTCCCTCAGCATTCCGTGTTTCTTTTATTGTATCACAGGAATACCGTAAGGATTTATCAGAACTTCCCCATATATATACCGGCTTTCTGCATGATGGAGAGCACCATGCAGAAAGCCGCAGGATGTTGAAAGGCCTTCCCTTCGCAGTCCTGAAGGTTACATGACCGGAATTTTCAGAAAATTCCCGATCTCTTCCCTGAGAGGGATTTCTACTCTGAGATAACCGTCTCCGTATGATGCTTTTGCTCCGGCAGGGTCTGCAGGACAGGGGAAAGAGAGGGTGGCTACATAAAGCGTACTTCCCGACGGGGCAGAGAGATAACACCCGGTTTCACCGACCATCAGGTTGATATCCGCTTTTTCCACCTCGAGCATGGTGAATTCTATCAGCATAACAGATTTTTCAGCGTTGACAGAACATACTGTTTCAGGGGTCTCGGAATATATTTCTTCCACTGATATCACCTCCTTGCTTATTGGATTTAGCTGCTTGTTTATCGCAAGAGTTCGCCGTGATACCGGAGGCTTTTTAGGGGAAAAGAGCCTGTCGGATCCGGCTTTATTCCTGGGAAGGATAACGCTTTTCTGCTCTGATGGCAACCATTCTTGGATTCTCCCGCCAGGAACGATACATCTTCCCCGTCAGAAATGAACACATAATCTTATCATTATACCCGTATTATAAAATTCCCTCAAGAAAATTCCTGGTGCGGGAGACGATCCGTGATGCGTCAGGATTCCTGATACCGTGAAGAACCGGAAGCGATCTTAAGGTTTTTCCGCGATGACGTTGAGACTGATCGGAACGCCCTTGAAGAGCATGATACTGGTGTCATGAAAGAGACCGAAGGAATTCACCCTGCGCATATTCACGAAGCCTGTCTCGCGAAGGAATGCCATAAGAAATTCCTGGTTCAGGCCAATTACGTGATAATCATATTTATCGACATGTCCTCCGAACATCATGCGCATTACCCGGAAACGTTCATCGAGCGCCAGTTTGTCTTTCCGGAGAAATAATTGAGCCAGAATATCCATGTCCGGAACACTGACATAGAGTATTCCGCCGGGGATGAGAATTCGTTTCCACTCTGTTAAAGTTTCCGCCAGTTCTTTGACATAATCAAAATGCTCAAGGACGTGTGAGGCATAGAGTGCGGTGAAGGTATTATCCGGAAACTGAGAGAGATTATGAGCGTCGCAGACATGGTCAATATTTGGTCCGGCGATTATATTGAGAACTTCCCACCCGGGGGCTTTCTGCGTGCCGCCGATAAGGAGTTTCCTTTGCATAGAGCTATTCTAACAAAAGAAAGATGCCGGTTCGGACGGCTGTCTCTTCAGGCATGATGTTTCTCCGATCTACACCACTCCTGCCATATTGAGCGGTAAGAGCGCTCCAGTTCTGCTGCAAACCTTGTGCTGTCCGTCAGCGCAGAGCGGGAGAGAGAATCGCGGAGTTTTCCCCTCAGTGATGCCAGAGACCTGATATCTCCCGCCAGATTAAATGCCAAAGTCAGATATTCTTCAGGCGATTCAGCCACAAGTCCGGGAATACCTGCATTTGCAAGGAGGCTTGCCCCTACCCGTGACGCATGGGTCCGGCCAGCGAGCGTTATTGCCGGCACTCCCATCCAGAGTGCTTCACAGGTAGTCGTCGTGCCATTGTAGGGAAAGGTATCCAGGGCGATATCGATACGGTTGTAAAGGTCAAGATGTGCTTGTGAAGAGGGTTCCCATCCGAGGAGTTCAAGACGCTCCGGTTTTATCCCTTTCTCCGTGAACCTCTCCAGGACTGCTGTACGGGTAGGCCTGTCTGAGAGGCTCTTTGCCTTGATTACCAGCCGGGATGCCGGCAACATCTCCAGGATACGGGCCCAGAGATCCATGACTTCCGGGGTAACTTTCGCAAAATTATTGGAAGAACCAAACGTGACGTATCCGTTTGAGAGAGCAGGGAGCGGTCCGACCGCCGGACTTTCCCGGTCAGGCAGGTAGCAGAGGAAACCTGCTGGCATCCGGAGCAGTTTTTCGGTATAGAAATGCTCGGTCTTTCCGGGTGGATCGGTATATTCATCCACGATCTTGTAATCCATGACGGAAAGACCTGTTGTGGCCGGGTATCCTAGCCAGGTCACCTGGAGCGGTGCGGGTTTGCGTGCAAAGACCAGCAACCTGTTATGGGCGGTGTGCCCTGCAAGATCAATGAGGATATCGATACCATCGGACCGGATCTTTTCCGCCACCTGTTCATCGGGCATACCCGCAATGTCCTGCCAATGATCGGCATAACCCTTTATGCGCCCGGTGACCCCGTCTTCCCTGGGGACATCCGAATAACAGTAGACTTCAACCTGTTCTCTGTTATGTCCTGCAAGCACCGGCTCTATAAAAAAAGCTACTGAATGCCTTCTGAAATCAGGTGAGACATACCCGATTTTCAGTCTCCTGTCAGAAGATTTCTCATGGTAAAAAGGGCTCCTGAAGGGTAAAAGCATTTCCGCACAGTTGACTGCAAACTGTTTATGTTCAAAGAACGTTGTGTGGGGGTCGTACCGGGAATGGTAAAGCATGAGGAAGAAAAGATTGTCGTAGCAATATGCACAGTCAGGCTTGAACGCGAGGGCATTCCTGTACCAATGCTCGGCCTCCCCGGAATGCCGGTAATCTCTCAGTGCGTTCCCGGTGTTCACCATGGCCTCAACAAAATCCGGCCTGAGATCAACCGCACGACGGTAATGCTCAAGCGCACCGTCGATATCGTCTTTTTGCTGCAGGATGATACCCATGCTGTTATATGCCTCGGGCAGGTTGGGATTGATCCTCAGTGCTTGTTCATAGGAGTCAAGCGCGTCGTCATACTGTTCTTTTGCCTGGTATAATGTCCCCAGATTATACAGGGCGTCGAACATATTCGGGTTCAACTGGAGCGCCTGGCGGTAATGCGTGACCGCTTTTTCATGTATTTTCTGGTCACGGAAAATGTTCGCGAGATTGTAATGTGCATCGGTGAATTTCGGATCCCGCCGTATCGCTTCCTGATACTGCGCGACCGCTTCATCAGTCAGTCCTCTGTCCTGGAATATCGTCCCCAGATTGTAGTACGTGTCCGGGATACCCGGATTTAGCTGTAATGCCTTTTGGTAGCATTCCTCCGCTTCATTGAGATTGTTCTGTTCCTGATATACCAGACCGAGATTATGGTAGGCTTCGAAAAGATTCGGGTTCAACCCGATGGCTTTCCGGTAATGAGCGATAGCTTCTTCAGCCAACCCGCTGTCTTTCGAAATATTTCCCAGATTATAATAGATATCAGCGCTTGACGGAGAACAACGCAATGCTTTGGTAAGCAGTTCTGTAGCATTCTCAAAGTTTCCGAGCTGATACTGTATTACTCCGAGAAAGTTAAGGACGAGTACATTGTCCGGTTGTTTCTTCAGAATCTCCCTGCAGACGTCTTCTGCCTGATGGAGATTCCCTTCCTGACAATACTGAAGAGCCAGACGGATTTTCTGATCGATTGCTTTTAACGACATAGGGAATCTGTGTGCAAGATGGCTACAAGATCTCCACGAGCGCAACGTCGATCGTCAGGTCCTTCCCGGCCAGCGGGTGGTTGCGGTCCATGACCAGCGTCGTATCCGTTACTTTGAGGACAGTCATCAGTTCAGATTGGCCGTCCGGAAGTGGCATTTCGAGATGCTGACCGACTTCAAATTTGAAGTCGGACGGAAACTGATGCCGGTCGAGTTCGGTTATCAGTTCCTTAAAATACGGTCCATATGCTTCTTCAGCACCGACCCTGACTGTTTTGGATTCTCCTGTTTTCATGCCCATAACCGCCTGTTCGAAACCGGGGATTGCCTGTCCCATTCCGAGTGTGAACTGGAAAGGCTGATCTTCGGGAGTACTGTCCACAACTTTTCCGTCATCGAGCTTGACCGTGTAGTGGACCTTAACCGTATTGCCAAAATTAGCTACCGACATAGCGTTCTCCTTTTATTGCGGGATGTAAATTCAGGGTGACAGCACCTGACCTCTGATTCTTCAGTAACGGTGCCTTGACAATTCCCCGAAGTCCTGCTCCTCCGGGGTTGCCATATTTCCGTCATTTATTGTAGCATGATCCGGAGCAAAAGAGAAAACTCATCTCAACGGGGATGGAATTTCTTCCCTTGTTTGCTGCACCATGCAGACCACATTTGCCGGTAGCGGGTTTCAAGGTTGAACGTAAACCGTTTGGCGTCGCATAGTGCCGAATGCACCATGGTATTCCGCAAGGTTTTGCGGAGGTTTTCCAGTTTCGGGATCTCTTGTGCAAGCCCGACCGCGCATGTAATGTATCCCTGAGGGTCTCTTGACACAAGCCGCTCAAGGCCGGTATTTGCAAGGATACTCATGCTGACCCGTGAGGCGTGGGTATTGCCCGAAAGGCTGACGACCGGAACACCCATCCAGAGTGATTCGCATGTGGTTGTGGTGCCATTATAGGGGAAAGTGTCAAGGGAGATATCGATATGGTTGTACATGTCCAGATGTTCTTGAAAGGAAGGTTTTATAGAGACAAATTCAAGGCGATCGGATGAAATACCCCTCTCTGAAAACATATTCTTTGCATATTCACAGACACTCGTATCAGCAAAATTCCTTGATTTCATGATGATCCGGGAACCGGGTACTGCATGCAATATTGAGGACCAGATATCTGCAGTAACCCCGGAAACCTTTGGAAAATAATTGAATGAGCCGAACGTAATATGCCCGTTCTTTGCGGCAGGCAAATCCCTGACTTCAGGGCTGTCTGCATCAGGGAAATAGCAGAGGAAGCAGTTGGGGAAACGAACCAGTTTTTCGGTACAGAACCTGTCTGTCAGGCCGGGAGGGTCCGTATAGCTGTCGACAATGCGGTAATCAATTGATGTCAGTCCTGTTGTGTTGGGATACCCGAGCCAGGTTATTGCCACCGGAGCCGGCTTTCGCGCAAAGACAAGCATTCTGTTGTGACCGGTATGTCCGGCAAGGTCTATCAATATGTCTATGCTGTCTCTGGTGATCAGCCGGGCGGCTTCTTCGTCGGTAAATCCTGTAATCGTTCGCCAATGGTCGGCATATGCCTGGAGTCGTTTTGTCACATTGTCAGGCGTGAGCACATCAGAATAGCAGAATATCTCGAAATGCCGGTGGTCGTGTCCGGCAAGTACCGGCTCGATGAAATAGTTTACGGAGTGCCTCCTGAAGTCCGGTGAGACATAGCCGATCTTCAGCCTGCGTGATGCCGTAGAGTCATGAGCATGGGATACAGGCGCCGGAACGAAGTGTTCGGCACATTGTTCTGCAAACCGGAGGTGCTCTGAGAAGACGGCCTGGGCATCGTGACGTGCATGATAATTCAGGAGAAGCAGCAGATTGCTGTGAGCGATCGCAAAATCCGGCTTTATCTGCAGGGCATTTCTGTAGCAGGATTCTGCTTCATCGAGTCTGCCCTGGTCCTGAAAAGCAAGACCCATATTATTGTATGCTTCGAAAAAATGCGGGTTAAGATCAATCGCTTTTTTATACTGCCGTACCGCATCATCGGTTTGCCACTTCTCCTTCAGCACGGTACCGAGGTTATAATAGGCCCGGTCGAAACCGGGATTGAGCTGAATTGCTTTTCGATAACAGGATGCCGCTTCGTCGGTTCTTCCGATCTCCTGCAAAATGATGCCCAGATTGTTGTGCGCATCGGCATAGTTTGGGGCGTTGCCGATGGCCTGTCTGATATAGTGTATTGCCTCTGTATACTGTTTGCGCTGGTAGAAGATTACCCCGGTAAAATGGAGAGCACTCACATCCCTGGGCTCAGCTCTCAGAACTTCGTTGAATATCTGCTCTGCGGAATCGAGATCCCCTGCCTGGAGATGGCTGATTGCCGATCTGATTGCGCTTCTCCTATCCATTGCCGATAAAGACTACCCCAATATAGGAATATAGGTTCAGGGAACGCCGCCGTCCCTCTCGTGAGTTCAGAGGAGGCGACGGAGGGGTAAGTGCATGTGATCGCTGATTCGTGAAGCCGTTAGTCTTATCCTTCATGCCTCTGCTTCACCACGCAGTAACCGCTTGAGTTGTTCGACTATCAGAGATATAACCGATCCCCAGTCTCCCAGTGCAGGCTGGCGGAAGAGACTCATGGTCGGATACCATGGGCTGTCTTCCCTCCCGAGCATCCAGCGCCAGTCAGGAACGAAGGGAAGCAGAACCCATACAGGTTTTCCGAGTGCCCCTGTCACATGGGCAACAGAGGTGTCTATTGATATTACCAAATCGAGATTTTCAATAAGTGCTGCGGTGTCAGAAAAATCATGAAGGTCATCGGTATAATCAAGCAATTGAATCCTATCCGGCAGATTTTTCGCCTGGTCTGCGGATCTTCCTTTCTGAAGGCTGTAAAAGACAACCCCATCGAGCTGCAATAGAGGTGAAAAGTCATTCAACGGACAATATTTTTTGGGTGTAGAGCTCCCAGCCCATGTTAATCCTATAGTAACCTTGGAACGTCTGTTTCGCAGTCTGTCCGCCCATTTCCTGATCAATACAGGGTCTGCTTTGATATAAGGAACGGCGGAGGGGATGTTCTTCGCTGCTGTATGAAAGAGGATCGGCAATTTCATCAGTGAACAGTGAAGATCATAAGGCGGAAGTTTCGATCCTGCAGGGATAACCGTCTGTAACCCTTCAACAGTTTTGAGCAGAGGAACTAATTCGGGCTGGCAATCCAGAATTACTTTTGCTCCGCGGCAGGCTACAAGCGGAGCATACCGGACGAACTGGACTGTATCCCCGAACCCGTGTTCCGAATAAAGCAGGATGGTCAAGCCAGTGATGTCTTCCCCCTGCCATGACGGCCCGGGGAAATTCCGCCGGTGTTCTCCGGCGTCTTCTGTTTTCCAGAGCCACAGGTATTCTTCCCATCCTGCCTCGAAGTCGCCGAGCAGCAGGAGCACATTCGACAGATTCCAGTGTGCCACAGCGTTATCAGGATTGTATTCGATAGCTCTTCGGTAATAGGGTATTGCATCCTTATGCCGGCCCTGTATCCTCACGATAAGCGCGATGTTCATGCATGCCCGGTCGGAATGCGGATCAACCTGAATTGCTTTTTCATACCATGCCAGCGCTTGGTCAAAATCCTCCCTTTCGAAAAAGTAATGGCCAAGATTAAAAAAAGCTTCCGCAGAGTCCGGCTTGATCTGTATTGCTTTCTGGTAGGATGCAAGTTCTTCTTTTGGGCGGCCCATAAACCGGAAAATAATCCCGATATTTACATAAGCTTCCGCATGGAGCGGGTTGAGCTGCAGCACCTTCTGATAACAGCTGAAGGCTTCCCGGAGATTGCCGCTGTCCCTGTAGACATTGCCCAGGTTATAGTGTGCGTCGATATGGTACGGATTTATCCCCACCACCCTCTTGAAATATCCGATTGCGCCGGGATAATTTCCCGCCTGAGCGCTGAGTAACCCAAGCATGAACAGGGCGGGAAGATTATCCGGGCTCATGGTGAGTATCTCTCCATAGAGAGAAGCCGATTTCTGAGGATTCCCGGCCCGGTATGCATCCTGTGCGAGTTGATGTAATTCGTTTACGTTCATTCTAAAATATGCCGAGAGACTGTCCGGTCAACTGCGCAGCATCTCTCCCGGCGGAACAAGGGTAAAAAACGCCGTCCCTGAGAAGGTCATGACCTTATAAGGGACCTGAATACAAAGCCGCGCTGCATGTCGCAGACCTGCGCAGGAATGATAATGATGCTGTTATTGTATATGCTCTCTCACTGCGCTTTCAAGAAACTCCTCGATGCCGGCTATTGAGGCATTGTCTCTGTAGACGCTCTGTTTTGATGCTGCGATCTTTTCCGAAAGGCTGCGACGCCATCCTGCATCCTGCCCCAGTTTTGCCGCACAGGCTATGTATTCATCGGGTGTAGCGGCGATGGTATCCGTGACTCCCATCATGTTCAGGATCGCGAATGCTTCCCTGCCCCTCATAAGACCGGTCGGCATCGTCACTACAGGGATATTCACGGCAAGAGCCTCCAGAACCGAATTGCATCCCGACCATCCGATTGTGTCGAGGTATACGTCGGACAGAAGGGTCACTGCCTGATACCAGTCAGGAGGAAGCGGCGGGAGCAAGACGACATGGTCATCTGCGTTCATATTCAACCTTTTGAAGGCAAAGGATATCCTGGACCGGAAAATCTCTATCAGATTCCTGATATTCGGGTAAGAAGCAAAGAGGAACTGGCAGTCACCGACCTGGCGGGCAATCCGGGGAAAAATATCATCGTAAACGGGAGAGTACTTATAGAGCGATTGGCAGCAATGAAAGAGGACTGAATTCCGGCGGAGACCAAAGGTGTCCCGGTTCAGTGCTGCTGAACGGGTTTCCGGAGGATTATAGTATACCGAGAGATGCGGCAAGCGGATGAGTTTTTCCGTATAATGCATGTCTCCGTTAAACGGTTCAATCAAGTCGCTGCTGAGATAATAGTCGATTGTCGAAAAACCTGATGTGTCGGGGTGCCCCCATGAGGCACATTGAACAGGTGCGAGCCTGAGAGATGCGAGCTTTGCTGTTGTCGGGTCCATACCGATTTCAGGGAAAATGAGGACGTGGAGCTTGTCTTTCCGGATGAGGGCGCAGAGTTCCGGAAAGGAAGAGACATCTTCCGCGAAACGGGTGAACCATTGCCTTGCTGTAACAGTCTCGCCGTCCTTCTTTGTTCCTGTATGATAACCATAGAGGCTGAAACGTCTTTTGTCGAGGTTCTCAAGCCAGCCCTTCATCGGGATTTTCCATACTGCATGATAATGGAAAAAAGCCGAAACGATCCCTATCCTCAGCGGTTCACCGGGGAAGGGCGGAAGAAGATCGGGTCTGGTGGAAAACTGAGGATATTTTGCAGACATTATCCTGCATACAAGGCCGCCGTAAAGTGTTTGCAGTTCCCTGTCATTAAAACCCTGGTAAGCCAGGAAGAACGGTTGCTGTTTCCCGATGGCCTCATACGCTGTTTGTATTTCCCGGGGAGTTTTGAGCGCAACCGTGTCATGCAAGGTGAGTAACGCATGGTGATAATTTCTCCGTGCAATCTGAACGGATGATTGATCCGGATAGACAGGGGGTATCTGGGCCATGCACCGGCCCCATCTGGCGGCTGTGAAAGAGGGGTTAATCCGGAGAGCCCTGTCATAGCAGGAGAGGGCCTCTTTCTGTTGTCCCTGTTCCTGGTACGCAAGTCCCAGATTGTAATAGGGGTCGGTAAGTGCCGGGTTGAGTTCGATCACCTTCTGGTAATGCATGATCGCTTTGTCGAGATGTTTCCCTGCCTGGTATATAGTTGCGAGGTTATAGTGAGCGCCTATCAGGCCGGGATCTGCCTCTATTGCCTTTTCATAATATGCCCGTGCGAGATCAAACTGGTTCTTGGCATGGAAAGCAGTGCCGAGATTGAACCAGGAGGATGCATGATCGGAATTAACCTGAAGATTTTTTTGATAGGATTTTGTCGTCTCCCCGACGTTTCCCTGCCTGTGAAGTCCGTACCCGCGCTCATGGTCGGGATACGGAGACCCCTGTCCGCTCTGGCTGACTTTGCCGGAGTGGTTGAGGGGGGGACTCTCCCGGAGCTTTCTGCGTTTAATTTTTTTCATGCCGGAGGAGCAGCAAAACGTTCAGTTTCTTTCTTATCTGTGAGGTTGGTACCATGGCCTTTCTGACCCAAAAAATATTTTCCCGGATTGGCTTATCATCATGCCGTTTCAGAAATTTCTCCGGGACAAAACCGTTTTTTTAGTATAAAATACCCGGTATGATCACGCAACCGGCTACATGGGATAAGCTTCTCCGGAACAAGGCTGTTCAGGGGGAGATGCCTGCCGGGACCTGGAATCTTGCCGGTATTGACCTCAGCAATGCTGAACTCAATGAGGTTGATCTCAGAGGGGTGAATCTGAACGGTGCGAATCTGAGCGGGGCCAGTCTTGTGGGAGCATATCTCAGTCAGGCAAACCTCGGGGGGGCAAACCTCAGCAGGGCGAATATGGCAGGAGCTGTTTTCCTCGCGGCGAATATGGAAAAGGCAGATTTGGAAGGGGCAAATCTCAGCAACGGCGAGTTCGGACGGGCAAGTCTCCGCAGGACCAACCTTCGGAACGCAAATCTCAGTGGCGCGTTTCTGATCGAAGCTGATCTCACCGAATCGATTATGCAGGGCAGTATCCTTAATATGGCAACGCTCGGTGCGGCAAAACTTGTCAGGTGTGATATGAGAGAATCCGACCTCAGCGAGACGGACTTCAATATTGCGAACTTGAGGGATGCGAATCTCTCGGGAGCGAACCTTTTCAGGGCTGATCTGAATGCAGTTTCTCTGACGAGAGCCGATCTCAGCGAGGCGAATATGCAGGGTGCGAACCTGAATGATGCAAGTCTACAGGGGGCAATCCTGAGAGGAGCAAACCTCCGGGAAGCAAGACTGACCGGTGTCCGGAAGCTGACAATAGAACAGTTACGTGAAGTGAAGACATTGTTTGCCTCCCGAATGGGTCCGAAACTCAAAAAACGGCTTCAGACAGAATATCCGCACCTCCTTATGCAACCCGCATAGCCCGGATTATTCGCAAATGTTTGAGTAAGAAAAATCTATAAATAATAATGTATGATACGACTGTTGCCGGTTAACGGAAATCACACCAGTTTTCCCATATCGTCCGGTAATGAATTTCGAGAGCACCGGTAAACCGCCCGGCGTCCATAAGAGGCGATTGGTGCATCATGTCGCGAAGATTTTTTCTCAGATAGCAGAGCCTCAATCTGTCCTTGGCCAGGGCAACTGCCGTTGCAACATATTCCTCTTCCGATGCTGCAGCCAGTTCCCGGATTCCGGCATTTATGAGGAGACTGGTCCCCACGCGGGCTGTATGGTGGAAACCAGAGAGTGTAACTACCGGAACTCCCATCCAGAGCGCTTCACAGGTAGTGGTCGTCCCGTTGTACGGGAAAGTATCGAGGGCGATATCGATCTCGTTATATAAAGCGAGATGACTGCATGTTGACTCTTCCCATCCGCGGCACACTATCCGTTCCGGCGCGATGCCTTCCCGGGTGAAAAGATCCGATACGAATTCCCGGACTGGTTCGGAGGACAGGCTCTTCGATTTCAGGATCAGTCGGGAGCCGGGGAGAGCATGGAGTATCTTTGCCCAGAGCCGCATGACTTCAGGGGTCATTTTTGTAAAGTTATTGAATGAACCGAATGTGGTATGGCCTGCGGACAGGGCAGGCAGCGCATTGACCGTCGGGCTTTCCCTTTCCGGCAGATAACAGAGGAAACACCCGGGCATCCGGATCAGTTTCTCGGTGTAGAGATGCTCGGTCATGCCGGGAGGATCGGTATATGCATCGACAATCTTGTAGTCCATTGCAGACAGTCCGGTAGTTGCAGGATAGCCTATCCAGCTTGCCTGAACCGGTGCAGGCTTCCGTGCGAACAGGAGAATGCGGTTATTGGCTGTGTGGCCCGCAAGATCAATGAGAATATCAATTCCTTCTCTCCGGATGGACTCGGCAGCCTCTTCATCAGAAATGCCCGACAGGTTTTGCCAGTGATCAGCATACAGGCTGAGTCTCCCGGTGACTTCGTCCTCTACCGGGACGAGCGAGTAACAGAATACTTCAAAACGGTTTTTGTCATGTGCGGTGAGTACCGGTTCGAAGAAATAGGTGACCGAATGTTTTCGCAGGTCCGGGGAAACATATCCAATCCTGAGACGCCGGTTTGAGGGTCCTCTCTTGGCATGCCCGACAGACGGTTTCAGCGGTTTCTCAAACTGCTCTGCAAAACGCAGATGTTCGGAAAAAATTGTTTCTGCACTCCGGCGGTGGTCATAGTGCATCAGTACAAGCAGGTTGCTGTAAGGGATCCAGAACGGGGGGGATATTTCCATAGCCCTTCTGAAACATGCCTCGGCCTCAGGAAGTTGACCGAGTTGCTTCAGCAGATTACCGAGATTACTGTAAGTTTCCATCGAGGCAGGATTGATTTCCAGGACGCGCCGGTAATCTTTCAGGGCCTTTTCCAAGTTTCCCTGCGTCTGTAATGCAAATCCTCTGTTCAGGAGTGCGTCGGAGTGGTTCGGATTGATGGCGATTGCCCGGCTGTAGTGCTCTATGCCCTCATCGATTTTTTTCTTCGAGATGAAAATATTCCCGAGGTTATAATGGGCGTTTGCATGGAGAGGTTGCAGCCTGATGGCTTGCTGATACGCACACATGGCTTCATCTGACAAGCCTTTTTCCTGGTAGGCATTCCCAAGCGTAAAATAGGCTTCTGCAAATCCCGGGTTCAGTTCGATAACTTTCCGGTAAGAACGGATGGCGTCATCGAACCGGGTCATCTGAAAGAGCACATTCCCGAGGTTGAAATAAGCGATTGCGCTCGATTTATTTACTGCGATTGCTTTTTCAATGAACTTCTTTGCCTTATCCGGTTTCCCGGTCTGGAAAAAGAGGACACCGAGCATATGCAACGCGTCGAAATAATCCGGATACCTGTTCAGTATCTCCCGGTACAAATATTCTGCTTCCTGAAACCGGCGGTTCTGATGATGGGCGAAAGCGGTCTGTATTTTTTTGGCTATGTTCATGTATGAAGAGTGTAAATACCTAGAGCATTGATCTCTTTTCCTGCATAATCTGTTCTACCCTTTGGCGCCAGTGATATCCGGTTGCGGACCTGGGGCCGAGGGAATGGAGGCCTCGCCTGTTATAGAAGAAGGGCAGGGGGACCTTGATGCAGCGGTAGGTATCCCATATCCTCAGGTAGTAGTCGAAGTCCTCACCGGTGTCGAGGGATTCGTCAAACAGTGTGGCTAATGCCGCGCCGGTTCTGACAAAATGCCCCATCTGGAGGCTTACAAAAGGGTCAGAGGAGAGGACATCCT
>JBMOLW010000049.1:0-4279 GCA_049323875.1 Nitrospirota bacterium
GCACCCTGGTAACCGAGGGCAGGGGCGGGGAAGAGATCGTCACCAACGCCAATGTCAGAAACATGGATATGAATTTTGCCCGCAAGCAGGAGGAACGGAATCTGGAAAAAGCGGCCCACTCCCTGGCAAGCAGCGAGAATTACTCCAATATGCTCAACCGGCTCAGGCAGGACAGCCGCACCAGCACCGAGGCCAGATCCTTCAGCGAACAACTCAGCAATTCGGAACAGGAGAAATGGAACCAGAGTGTGGAGAATGGGTCGGCGTTTTCAATGATTAGGGATGAGAAAGTCAGAAATATGTTGGAAGCAAGTGGCTCATCAGGTCTCAATTTGTGGGTAGTAAGAGCTAGCGGGGGTTATAGCATCCAAGGGATGGGAGAGGACGGAGAAAAAATAAGTAGATCCATTTCCGCAAAAGAGGCCCAGGCATTTGAAGAGAACCGACAGCGAATACGTGCCGAGGTGTTGACTGAAACTCTCCAGAACACACGAAACCTGTCCTATGCTGACAACCTTTCAAAATCTATCGGCGCATCCGAAGCCCATTCCTATTTGAACGAAGCCCAACGGATCAGCACTGATTCAGCCTCCTACAATAACAATATGGAAACCGCCTTTATCAGGGATTATGCCGCCTATCGATACGGTACGGACAGCCCGGAAAACGTCCAGAAGGCAATGACCTTCCTGAATGGCCAGGCCATCGGCTCCCGGGATGATCAGCAGCATCTGCAGGAACTTACCAATGATTATCTGAACGGTCGATTTGGTCCACTGAGTACCCTTGGCGCGGGTGATAAAATTGAAAAAGATATGCAGGCCTTGCGGGCAGCCCAGGAACCGTTAATGACTCAGTCACACGCTGCGGCAGAAACGGTTATTGCGGAAATAGGTGATATCAGCACTCGGACATTAACTTCCCCATCTCAAGGAAATGTGACAGCGCCAAACATTCATGATGTCGACTCCAAAATTGAGGCTCGTCAGGAATTTTTTGAGACGGAAAGAAGTGGCAATGGCCGGATTCAAACCAATGTTGTCGGCATGGCAGGGCAAGGCATTGCCAAGGTTGATCGCGCCATTGGCAAGATTGTCGGGAAGCCGGATCACCCGCAGCTGGATGTCATGACTATCGGTGCCCCGGATCAGCCAGGGGCACCACCACCGGGAACAGTTGTGCTTAAATCAAGTCCTGCAGCTGAGACTTTTGAAGAGGCGCTCAAAAAGGAACAGCAACATAAGCAATGATCAATCGTCCCAGATGGGATTAGCGGGATTTGTATGGTCAAGAATAACGAGGGATTTTTTCTGGGCATCGAGTTCTTCTCCAGTCATCGGCCGAATCTTTGCCTTTAAAGACCGCAAACCGGCCCTCACCAGAGAAGATGCTCTTTGGGCAGCCCCAGTCGCTACAATGGCCTTTCCGCAGAACTTGCAAAGCTCATCGTCGTCAATCAGTTCCGTCCCACAGTGAGGGCAAAGAACAGTATCTGTTTCAAAAACGGTTGTCATCTTGCTCTGCCTTTGTCAAATCTCATTCCCTTTTGCCCAATATCGGCAGTTTATTCTCACAAGTCAAGTTTCGTTTGTCGCAGTAACCTTGTCACCTTCACAGATGACACAATGAATTCCGCTGTCGTCACTCCGATCGATCAGTTTCCATTTTCCTGTCAAAATCAATTCATTATTCATTTTTCTGCAGGCTTCGCAGACCCAGATCTCTTCGTCGGTTTTACCTGATATTTGGTATTTGTATTTGATCATTTTTGTCAAAAAAACCGTCTATTGAAGGACTTCCCAATGTCCGCCCTTTGCAGGGCCGACCCGACGGATTCGACCTTCTTTCCGCAACTTCGCGATCTGCTTTTCCACTGCTCTCTGGCTCAACTTCAATCTTCCCGACACTTCACGTGCGGATAGCTCAGGAAAGTTCTTTAAAAGAAGAAGAATTTTCTCCGAACTTTTCTCCGAACTTTTCTCCGAACCAATCGTTTCTTCCTCACCTTTCCATTCCTTTCGGTGAACCGTAGCGGTAAACAGGCAGCCTTCCCGGTCGTCGGCAAAATCGATCTCGGACCATTCATCCAATGCGCGTTTTATTCCAGAGCCGAGGCCGTGGTAGGGCAGCAGCCCCTTGGCGACATAGGATACGAGAATGGGATTGCGGATGTTGGAATTGCCGGCCAGTATCTTCTCCACCGTGAGGTTATTCGGCAGATGGCCGGGGCTGATGATCTCGATCCGGTTGTCGAAAATAAACAGGCGGATCGGTGCGCTCACCAGATAATCCCGGTGCACCAGGGCATTGACCAGCAGCTCCTCGAAAACGCTTTCCGGGATCTCCGGCAGACCAGGTGCATTCACTCCGCGCCCGGCCTGCACCTTGTGCAGATTGCGCATGACAAAGGCCAAGGCATCGTCGAATATTTTCCGTAGCGGACCGGAGAAATCTTCCGTGTCCACATAGTCGCTGACATGAATCTTGTTGCCGGGATAGCGGATAGCCTTTACCACGAATTGCGGCTTGATCCACTCCGGCCGTTCGGCAAACATCAGCACCCCGGCCAGATTGAGCATCGCTGAGTCTGTGGCCAGATTCATATTCTGTAGCAGCTGGGTCAGCTTTTCCGGAGAATCGGGATACTCTTGCTTATAGACATCTCGCAGGAAATCGCGTAATCGTAGCTTGTCCAGCTTGTCGATCCCCGCCTTGGTCGGCAATTCGTCGGCATGGAACTGATCGGTGAGTTGGAACAGCCGGCGCAGTTCCTCCTTGGAGTTCACCCGCCGTTTGTCAGACCCGGTCTTCAGCCAGATCACCCCGTTCTTGTCAAAATACGGTTTGTCGATCCCCTTGGGAACGGTCAGCACAATGACGATGCGCCCGTTTTCAAGGACAACATTCTCCGTCTGGACCGCCAGGGGACTGCGGACCAGATGACTTGCCGCATTGCTGATAAGCTGGTTGATCCGGCTCACATCCTTTCTGGTCAGTCCCGGAATGGAACCATCATCCGCCACGCCGATGAACAGCGTACCTCCTTCGGAATTGGCAAAAGCAGCCATCTCCGAGGCCAGGGATTCCGCATTGCGAACATCTGCCTTGAACTGGCGAATGCTGTCCTCACCGGCGGAATTATGTTTCTGAAGGTTATCGATGGAAATCATGATTGTGTTAGCATGGTAAATCCCATTGTCACCTCAGTCGTCAATGGGTTCCGCTCCGCAATGAGGGCATCGAACGGTATCTTTTTCTGAAGTGGTTGTCATTTTGTCTGTTTTATTTCCGAGGTTCTTTTCTTTCCTTAATATGGTAGTTGGTTTTAACAAGTCAAGTATCCTTTTTTGCAGCAGCGAATTTGAAGGTAGTATCGACTGAGGCGGTGAACACTAATTAACTTTTATAAATGCCCCCTGCTTTCTTCCTGACATAAAACCGAATAGCGGAGAGTGTTTCATGTTTTCTACTTCTTGAGCCGGTTTGGAGAATTTGGACAGATGTTTTTTCAGCTATCCTCAGCCCATAGGAACTCAATACTTACGGAAGTAAATATTGCCCCGTTCCACCTCCTGAAGATAGAGTTCATCTGCCCTGCGGTCCAGGGGTATCCTTGAAGAGAAAGATGTCAAAGAATCTGCACATCAACGGGGTGCCCAGGAGATAATCCTGTAAGGCGGCGCGTTATTCAGCGAATTCCTTCTGGACGTTGCTTATGAAGACATGCGAACTGGTTCCATTGACTATTCCTGTGACAGGGCAGATGGCTTCTTTTCTTTCGCATCGATTCAGGGAAACTGAATCGCCCAGTTTTTCATAAAAAAAGCAGATGGTTCTGTGTTCGGTTTGTGCTGTTCAGGCGAATTGTGTTGCGGGTTTCTTCGTTTCTTCCAGCACGCCGTTTCTTTTTCTTACGGTTGATGACCGGGTTTCTTGGTTTTTTTGATGACGAGCGATACCGGCAACCAGCCGGCACGCTGCCGACTTGATGAAAATACCCAGAACCCATCTGTTTTTTATGTGTTTCGTCCACTATCTTCAAGCAACGGGCAGCAGGATGGCTCGTTTCTTCATCCCCGACCGGTCATCCTGGCGATTTCCTTTTCGATCTCCGGGGTAATCTTTTCGATGATGAAGGAGGTCATGTTGTAAGGGGTGTAATTGGTGATGTGCTTGAGCTTCAGATACAGTGGCTCCGGCATCTTGAGAAGCACCTGTTTCATGACATCCTCACGCACGTATGGCTCTTCCCAGGGGTAGACCGTTTGGATCGGTGCGG
>JBMOLW010000050.1:0-153973 GCA_049323875.1 Nitrospirota bacterium
TCTCTTTGAATTGCTCTTTTCAATACTTTCTGTTGCTTCCATCTGTGACACTCCTTACTTTTTCCTCAACTTGGAGTGTCACCCTATTTCCCTAAATCCTTGGTATCATAAACTGGTCGATAGGACAAGATTTGCTGCAAAGAACATTGCAAGTAAGACCAGCGTGCATCCCTATATTACTGAAGGCATTCGTGAATCAATCTGCCTCAGCACTGGAAATCAACTTGCAGAGAGTAATGCCGCACTGCCTGAGAGAAAAAGACTTTTCCGTAAACGCTCTGGTAAAATGAAAAGCATCCCTATCATGAAATTAAATACCCTCAACAGAATTCTGCGTGTAATGCCGGGCTACCTCTCCGACAGGTTCCTGAAAGGCAAAAAGCTTCAATATCCGCCCACGTTCATCGTAGGATGCGGGCATAGCGGGACGTCTCTCCTTCTGGCAATACTCGGCACGCATTCCCGGTTCTATGCCGTCCCTTCAGAAACCTCCGTCGGATTCCGCAAATACTGGAAAATGAGGCTGCACCTCTGGTTATTCGACATGACCGCGGTCCGCGCGGGAAAATCAGGCTGGATAGAAAAAACCCCCAGACACATATATTGTATCGGGAAATTCCTGGAAATCAGACCCGACTCCAGGTTTATCCTGATGGTCAGGGACGGCCGCGACGTTGCCTGCTCGATACAGGACCGTACGGGTTCGCTTGAAGAAGGAGTCAGGCGATGGATTGATGATAACGAAGCGGGCCGGCAGTTCTGGCAACATCCCAATGTATATGTAATAAAGTATGAAGGCCTTATTGAGGATTTTGAGGGAACAATGAGATCCCTTCTTTCCTTTCTTGGGGCGGACTTCGAACCGTCTCTTCGGGAGTATCACAAGACTCCGAAGCGCTACTATTCCGAGGAGGTCGCAAAACCTCCGACTCCACAGCAAGAACATCATCGCCAATACCGCAACTGGCAAATCAATCAGCCCATTTTCGACGGAAGAGGCAAGTGGAAAAGGATGACTGATGAAGAGAAGCGGCTCGTGAAGGACCTCGCCGGTGAAATGCTCGTTGCATATGGCTATGCGAAGGATAACAACTGGTAAGCCGACACCCGTTGCTCTTTGGAAACGGATCTGCCCATTGGTTTTTAAAAATATTTTTATTTTATAATATGTTATGGTTTACCGACAGGTCCGATTACCGTTACTCAGCGACGAATTTCATTTTTACGATGCGACAAAAGGTTCCTGAAAGAAAGGCAAGGAAAATTATCAACCCGTGAAAAAAGGCCTTCTTATCTTATTTATTCTCGTATTCTCCGTGTTCCCCCTCTCTGCGCAAAAAAAAGTCCCTGTTTCTCTGAAGTTCAGCAGTCAGGAAAACACCATCCGTATCGTTCTCGAGGCCGAGGAATCTTTTCTCGCCAGGACGAAAGTGACAACTTCGTCAACACAGATCAAGGCAGAATTTCCTGAGCCCTATTCCCTGGCCCCTCCCCCTGATTTGCCTTTTGGGTTGTTCACAGACGAAAAGTCTCTGACCGTCAATTTCAGGGAAAAAGGAGAGATAAAAATGTTTCAACTTCCCTCTCCTGCACGGCTTGTGTTCGATGTTCAGAAAAAGGAAATGCCTGCTGCAAAACTCTCTGTCCCTCTTCTCCCGGGGGGGCTCTGCATTGATGCCGGACATGGCGGCTATGATTTCGGCATTCCCCATGGCAACACAAGCGAGAAAGAGGTGATGCTCACCATTGCAAAGGATCTGAATTCTTTTCTCGCCAAACAAGGAAGAAAAAGCTTTCTTACCCGGAGAACGGACCAGTATATGTCAATCAGGGAACGAATCAACTTTGTTAACCAGAAAAGTCCTGAGGTATTCATCAGTCTGCATGCTTCAAACTCAGAGGGTTTTGTCCTCTACAGCCCGAGGTTTGAGGAACAGGCATCCCCGGAAGCAGAAGAGTTTTACCGTCTTGCTTCCGGACAGAGGAAACATGTTCGGAAAAGCAAATCCCTTGCCGAAGGTATCGGCAAAGCATTGAAGGACGAATTCAGGGTTGAGATCATACAAAGGGAAATGCCTCTTCCCATCCTGAATTCGGTTGCATCTGCATGCGTGCTTCTGGAACTGCCGTCACCGAGATACGTTCTCTATGACCAGCAGATGAGGGGAAAAATAATCAATGGGCTTTTACAGGGAATAAGCGCCTATGAACAATAATGCACCGACGGGAGGTATGAAACATCACCCGTATGCCTGGAGAATTTCTCTCCGGAACCGGCAATGGTATTGGTGAAGGTCCGGGGATAAATGAATATACAAAAAAAAATCGCCCTTTCGCTTCTCGGCGTCATCTTCCTGAGCGGCGCCATAGGGGGGTATCTCTATTTCTCCAGCGTCTTCTCGAAAGAAAAAGGTTCAGGGGATGAACCGGCAGGCGGGATTGTTTCCATGGAAGGCTTTTTCACGGTAAGGATCTATTATCCTGCAGGGAACAGGCTTCAACTCGAAGAAAGACGGCCCCCGAAGAGCAGTCCCTCCAGCACAATCGCGGAAGCCACGATCGAGGAATATCTCAAGGGTCCGGCAGGTGCGCCGGCAACTGCCATTCCGCGGAATGTGCAGCTTTTGGGGGTTTACCGGGGAGCCGACAGGATACTCTATATCAACCTGTCTGATGAATTCAGGCGCAATTTTCAGGGTGATGTCCTGGCAGAATATCTCCTGTTAAAGGGTTTATATGAAAGCCTTAATGCCAATATCGAGGATATTCAGGACGTTAAGGTTCTCATAGAGGGGAAAGAAGTCGAGACCCTCGGAGGCCATTTCTATCTTCTCTATCCACTCAAAGATATGGTCTCGCCGGAATTCGGGTAATAATGATTGGATGAAAGAGATGCAAGAGAAAAGAGACAGGCCGATCGGCGTTTTTGATTCCGGAATAGGCGGACTCACGGTCCTGAAGGAAGTCATCAGGGAATTGCCGCAGGAAAGCACTATTTATCTGGGAGATACCGCCCGGGTACCCTATGGGATCAGGTCAGCCGAGACAGTAACACGATATTCTTTCGAGAATACGAATTTTCTCTCTTCCAGGGACATCAAGATCCTTGTGGTTGCGTGCAACACTGCTTCTTCAGTGGCTCTTCATGCGGTAAAAAACCGTGTTTCGATACCCGTTATCGGGGTTATCGAACCCGGAGCAAAGGCTGCTGTCCGTGCCACACGGAATAAAAAGATCGGGGTCATCGGTACTGCTGCAACGGTTCACAGCAGTGCGTATGCCAAAGCAATCCATGCGATAGACAGTTCCATACAGGTGTTCGGTCTTCCCTGTCCCCTTTTTGTGCCCCTGGTTGAGGAAGGCTGGATATCCGGCAGAATTGCTATGATGATTGCAAAGCATTATCTGGCCGGCATGCAGGAAAAAGGCATCGACACGCTTGTCCTTGGCTGCACACACTACCCCCTGCTGAAAAAGGTAATCTCCCGTGTCATGGGCAAAGACGTAACCCTCATAGATTCAGCCGTTGAGACATCACGGGAAATACGGACCCTGCTCGAGGTATTCGACCTGAAAAGAGATCCGACAAAATCCCCATCGAGACACTTTTATGTGACAGACTCACCGGAACGTTTTGTAAAGGTCGGGGAGATTTTTCTTGGAGAAAAAATCGATCATATCGAACAAATAATAGTCGGTAACTGAGATACGGAGGACTAATGAGACCTGACGGAAGAAAGAACGATGAACTGCGCACGGTGGCCATCCAGAGGAATTTCATAGACTCGGCAGAAGGTTCCGCCCTCATATCCATGGGGCATACCCAGGTGATCTGCACCGCTTCGATTGAGGAAAAAGTTCCGCTTTTTCTGAAAGACCAGAAAAAAGGGTGGATAACCGCCGAATACTCTATGCTTCCCAGAGCAACCAAAACACGGACAACGAGGGAATCGTCCGCCGGGAGAGTAAGCGGCAGGACGCATGAAATTCAAAGATTGATCGGGAGAGCACTGAGATCCGTTGTAGATCTGTCGGCCCTTGGAGAGCGAACTATATGGATAGATTGCGATGTTCTCCGTGCGGACGGTGGTACCCGCACGGCATCCATTACCGGAGCGTTCATATGTCTTGCAGATGCATTGCAGTATGCCATGAAAAACGGCCTCATCGAAAAAACCCCGCTCAGAGATTATCTCGCGGCAGTCAGTGTAGGGATTATCAACAACACGCCGGTCCTCGACCTCTGTTATACGGAAGATTCTCTCGCTGAGGTCGATATGAATGTCGTCATGACAGGAACCGGAAATTTTGTCGAGATACAGGGTACGGCAGAAGGCCTCCCCTTCTCAAAATCTTCTCTTGAGGGGCTGCTCAGGATCGCTGAAGACGGGATACAAAGCCTCATACGCATCCAGAAGCAATTGATTGAAGGAACGCAGATCTGATAAAAAATCTTAATGGTATGCTAAAATAAAGCAATAAAAAAATTATAAAAATTCAGATGTTGGGATGTATGAAAGAATGAACAGTATGAATGCATACAAAGGATTGTTTATTTGGCTGATCATCGGGATCATGATGATCCTCCTTTTCAACCTTCTCGGGACTCCGCGAAAATCCGATCAGGAGATAATCTTCTCCGAGTTTATGACGAGGCTCGAAGCAGGGCAGGTTGAGGATGTGACGATCAAGGGAAGCGTCATCACCGGCAAGATGAAGGACGGGAAACAGTTCAAAACCTTTGCAGCCGAATCTCCGGAACTTGTAACCACATTGCGGGCCCAGAATGTCAGGATTACGGTAAAGCCGGAAGATCAGAATCCCTGGTACTGGAACCTCTTCTTTTCCTGGGGGCCGATCCTGTTCCTTGTCGCGATATGGATTTTCTTCATGAGACAGATGCAGACCGGCGGCAATAAGGCGTTGTCGTTCGGAAAAGCCAAGGCAAAGCTGATCTCGGAAAAATCCGTGAAGATAACATTCGCGGACGTTGCAGGCATAGACGAGGCAAAGGCAGAGGTTCAGGAGATTATCGATTTCCTCAAAGACCCCCAGAAGTTTCAGAAACTCGGTGGAAAAATCCCCAAGGGAGTATTGCTCATCGGTGCGCCGGGAACAGGGAAAACCCTCCTTGCGCGTGCTATCGCCGGCGAAGCCGGTGTCCCCTTTTTCTCCATATCAGGTTCGGACTTTGTCGAGATGTTTGTCGGAGTCGGAGCCTCGCGGGTAAGGGACTTATTCGATCAGGCAAAGAAGAACGCGCCCTGTATAATTTTCATCGATGAAATAGACGCGGTTGGACGCCACAGGGGAGCCGGACTCGGGGGAGGCCATGATGAGCGTGAGCAGACACTGAACCAGCTTCTTGTGGAAATGGACGGATTCGAGGCAAATCAGGGAGTGATCATCATTGCCGCGACGAACAGGCCTGATGTCCTTGATCCCGCCCTGCTCAGGCCGGGCAGGTTTGACCGGCAGGTGGTTGTTCCCCAGCCCGATGTGAAGGGCAGGCTCGAGATACTGAAAGTCCATACCAGGAACATCCCGGTAGATGATCAGGTCAAGCTTGATGAAATAGCCCGTGGAACTCCGGGATTTTCAGGCGCCGATCTTGAAAACCTTGTGAATGAAGCCGCCCTGATTGCTGCGAGAAAGACAAAGACCAAGGTCGAAAAAACGGACTTTGAAGCAGCCAAGGATAAAGTATTGATGGGTGTCGAGAGAAAGAGCATGATCATAAGTGATACGGAGAAAAAGAATACTGCTTACCATGAAGCAGGCCATGCCCTTGTGGCAAAATTAACGCCCGGCACGGACCCGCTGCACAAGGTAAGCATTATTCCAAGAGGACGGGCGCTGGGAGTCACCCAACAGCTTCCCCTCGACGACCGCTATACCTATCCGAGCGAATACCTGATGAATGCCCTTGCTGTTCTCATGGGCGGAAGGGCTGCGGAAGAAATTGCCCTCCATCATACTACAACCGGAGCAGGGAATGACCTCGAAAGGGCAACAGACCTTGCGCGCAAGATGGTCACCGAATGGGGCATGTCAGAGAAGCTTGGTCCTCTTACCTTCGGGAAAAAAGATGAGCAGATATTCCTTGGAAGGGAAATAGCACAGCACAAGGACTATAGCGAGAAAACTGCGGTTGAAATAGATGAAGAAGTCAAGAGGATAGTCATGGAATCATATGCCGCTGCCAAAAACCTTTTGCTAACCAACAGGGACCTACTCGATGCTCTGGCGAAAACCCTCCTGGAAAAAGAGACCATGGACGGCCCGGAGATAGATCTTCTGATACAGGAAGTGGAGTCGCAAAGGACTGTACCGGTGTGAACCTTGCCTGGCGAAACTTCTCGCTGGACTTCTCAAAAAAGACCTGTATCATGGGAATCCTCAACATCACCCCGGATTCATTTTCCGACGGAGGTCAGTACTTCGATCTGCCATCAGCCCTCGGCAGGGCTTTCCAGATGGTCGCTGACGGCGCTGATATCATAGACATAGGCGGTGAGTCCACCAGGCCCGGCTCTGAACCCCTTCCTCTTGAGGAGGAACTGAAACGCATAATCCCGGTAATTGAGATCCTCGCCAGGGACCTCCCGGTCCCCATTTCGATAGATACCTATAAAGCCTCGGTCGCAAAAAGAGCGCTCGAAGCAGGAGCAGCAATGGTAAATGATATCAGCGGATTGCGATTCGACCCGGAAATGCCGTCGGTGGTCTCACAGTACGGAATTCCGGTGGTAATAATGCATATCAGGGGTACACCGAAAGATATGCAGGAGAACCCCCGGTATACTGCACTGATGCCGGAAATCCTCGCTTATCTGCGAGAAAGTCTGGCAATCGCAGCCACAGCAGAAATTCCCCCGGATAAGATAATAATAGACCCGGGCATCGGTTTTGGGAAAACCTTCGAACATAATCTCGAAATACTCCACAACCTCCCGATGCTTTCCGCATTGAATAAACCGGTTCTCGTAGGACCTTCCCGGAAGGCGTTTATCGGCAGAATCCTTGGTGACGCGCCTCCGGGAGAGAGACTCGAGGGCACTGCGGCAGCAGTTGCGATAGCAATCTTCAACGGCGCCAACATCATTCGGGTACACGACGTGAAGGAGATGGCCAGGGTTGCAAAGGTAGCTGATGCTGTAAAAACCATGCGGATAGGAACCGCTTGAAACTCCTTCTTTTTTATGCCCATTCGTGGTGGTTCAAAACCGCTTCGAAGAGTCTTCCCCACATGCCTGATAGAGACAGGGAGGACTCCATTGAGAATGCGGTCGTAGTGTTCTATCATGTTGAACAGGAGGATGAAGAGAAAGGGAAAAGCCTCTTCGATAAATTTCTGAAAAACATCAAATGGCTTGCCGGAAAATTCGCCACCAGGAATGTCGTCATCCACTCCTTCAATCACCTCTCTTCAAGCAAGGCGTCTGCGGAATTTGCAGCGCAGTTTATCAGCAAGGCTGAAGAGAAATTGCAGCATTCCGGATACACCGTCCTCTCCACTCCGTTCGGATACTTTAACGAGTTCCGTATTCATGTCGGGGGCGAGAGTCTCGCGAAAGTCTTTAAGGAACTCTGAATACCTTCTGCTCCGTAACGGATTTGCTCCAATAAATTGCTGATGCCAATGAGAAAAAACAGCATATCGCAGGCAGTTTCTGCAGCCACACCTTTATTATCTGATCAGCTTCAGGAAGAAAAAACCCCCGATAATGACGGCAGCAAATCCAATGACCGCAAACAAAATAAGACGCCTTCTGTCCTTTGCTGTCTTTTCAGACTCAGTCTGCATCCGGAGGAAACCCTTCCCTTTCTGGCCAGCCAGGGATCTTCCTCCGCTTCTGAGAACCTGTGCTGAGGGCTGGTCCTGTTTCTTGCGGATTTCGAGAAATTCCGAGAGGGTGAACTGTTTATACTCAATCTCGAAATCTTCGCCATCCTTCTTCATCTTTTTGCCGCAATGGGCGCATATTTCTCCGGCAGATGATTCCTGTCCGCAGAAAGGGCATTGCATCAGTAGCCTCTTCTCACCATTCCCGGTATACACCGCCCTGCATTGTACTCTTGGCTCCGGTAAATTGCAAGGGGCATTTACGCGCTCTTCAGTTCCGAGGTGCAATGGGGACACCGCACCGCCTTGAGGGGTATGACCGAAAAGCAATAGGGACATTCCTTGGTCGTCGGAGCCTGCGGGGGAGTTTCCTGCTCTCTCTTCATGGCATTGACGGAACGGACAACAAAAAACACTGCCAGTGCGACAATGAGAAAACTGACAACGGTGTTGATGAAGGCTCCGTAGTTAATTGTCACTGCACCGGCATTTTTTGCGTCGGCAAGCGAGGCATAGGGCTGTGGTGCAGTGCCTTCCTTGAGAAGAACAAAAAGGTTCGCAAAATCAACATCGCCGAGAAGAAGCCCGATAGGAGGCATGATCACATCAGCGACAAAAGAACTGACGATTCCCCCAAAGGCTGCACCGATTATGATTCCCACGGCCATATCGACGACATTTCCTTTTATGGCAAATTCTCTGAATTCCTTCAGCATAGTCCTCCTCCTTGGGTCAACCAGATTGATTCTTTGTAAACAGCATAGCATGGTACCCGTTGCGGGTCAATAAGTCGGCAGACCTTTGCAGGGTTGTTGTTGACAGGGAACATGCTGGCTTGTAGAGTATTCGTATGGAACGTTGTCAGCCTGACACCAGAGCGTACAACAGGAAGGAGAACCTGTGCCATGAACAGACAGAAAGGTAAGATAATTTTTCTGCTCCTCTTTTTTCTGTCGCTGACCGGCTGTGCGATCAATCCGGTCACCGGACAGAAGGAGATTATGCTCGTCTCGGAAGGTCAGGAAATCGCCATGGGAAGAGAATTTTATCCCAGCGCCCTCTGGGGAGATATCGGAGGGGGAGGGGAATTGAAAGATGCAGAGACTAAGGCCTATCTGCAAGAGATCGTTGCCGGACTGCACCGGGTCTCCCACAGGCCACATCTTCCCCTGGAGTTTGCAATTCAGAACAGTTCAGTTCCCAACGCATGGGCTATTCCCGGACACGTCGTGATGACAAGAGGATTACTCGCAGGGCTTGAGAATGAGGCAGAATTCGCATATATCATGGGGCATGAAATGGGTCATGTATCGGCCCGGCATTCCGCACAGCAGATGTCTTACGGCATGCTCCAGCAGATCGGCCTGGGCGCTGCGGGCATCGCGCTCAGCGGGAGTGACTATGCGGATACAGCACTCACAGTCGGCGCAATCGGCAGCAGTCTTCTTCTCCTGAAATACAGCCGCGACGATGAACTGGAGGCTGACAGGCTCGGTATCCTCTATATGACCAGACTTGGATATGACCCGAACAGTGCATTGAGTGCGCACAGAAACCTCGAGAAGCTTTCGCAGGAACATATGCAATCTGCAGGGAAAAATACCCCGGAACAAGGTTTCTTTCAGGACCTCCTCTCAACCCACCCGAGAACATCGGTGAGAATAGGAGAAATCCAGCAAATGATAAGCAAAACCCCCCGCATTCCTTTTGCCGGTGACGGCAAGCATAGGGAAAGGTTTCAGACTAAACTGAAAAATCTGAAGAGACTCAACGGACTCTATCTGGAGTATTATGACAAGGCAGTACGGGCTCTGCAGGAAAAGGATATCGCCAGGGCAGATTCACTGATAACCCAGGCCCTGAACAAAGAGCAGAACCAGCCCTCGTTCCATACCCTCAAGGGGATGATCATGCTGAAAAACAAGGTCCATCGGGAATCTGAAAAATATTTTCACGCTGCGTTGCAGATCGACAAGGGGTATGAGCCTGCACAAAGGGGCTTGGGGATACTCCGTTACGCGGAGAAAAACTATTCGGAAGCTATAAAATATCTGAGAGCGAGCCTCTCTCTGTATCCCCAGGACATCTCTTCTCATTACTACCTCGGCATGAGCTATTACCGGACGAAATCCTACAGCAATGCGATACCAAGCCTGAAAACTTTCGCCGAAGCACAACCGAACCATGTACAGGTATATGGAATCCTCGGCATATGCTTCGAAGAAACAGGAGACATTCCTTCAGCATATCAGGCATATGTAATGCAAACACGAATCGCACCTGACAATGATATGGGCAGACATGCCGCGTCACGGGTTGCTGTCCTGAAACCCTATCTGGAGAAGAAAAAATAACAAGACCCGGCGGGAGATGAATATCAATATACTCAAGAAAATCGGCAGGAGATTGCTCGAGGAACTGCCGAGGGGGAGCAGGGTGCAGAAATCAGTACTGGGCACCGGAGCCTCGGGAGATAAGACCTATGATATTGACAAGCGCGCTGAGGATATTATCATCTCCGGTCTGGAAAAATCAGGTGAAGCGCTGACCCTCATCGCAGAGGAATCAGGAATCACTCTTGTGCGGGGGGGCGGGAAGCACGTCTTGATAGACCCGGTGGACGGCAGCAGGAACGCGGTCTCCGGAATCCCATTCTATTGCACATCGATTGCAGTAGCCGACGGAGATACTATCGGAGACATCGAATCCGCATATGTACTGAACCTGATCAACGGCGATGAATTCTGGTCGGAGAAGGGGAAAGGGTACTTTTTCAATAATATGGCCGCTCAAGGACAACGTGACGATATCCTGTATCTCGTCGCCTACGAAGCACAATCTCCGGGCAACGATATTGCCTCTATCCTGTCCCTTCTTGCTGGGGCAAGAAAAACCCGATGTCTGGGTTCTACCGCTCTTGACCTCTCCTATCTGGCGTACGGCGCAATCAGTGTTTTCGCGAATCCATCCCCTTCAAGAACCTTTGACTTCGGAGCAGGCTGGCTCCTCGCCAGAGAAGCCGGCGCGGTCTTTACCGACATGCAGGGGCATTCAATCGAACAGGTCAGGCTAGGCCTGGAAAAATCTACGTCCCTCCTTGTCTCCGGTAATGAGCATCTCCATGAGAAGGCTCTGAAGCTGCTCCAGAAATTTCCGCAGGACAATTAGGGTTAATGATCAAATATTTGAAAAGTTGTTTAATTTTTGCTGTCATTCCCCGACTTTGGTCGCCTCTGGCGCCGCACTTCCCTCTTCGGGAAAAGATTTCGGGATAGACCCTTCATTCGTTCCGGAATCAGGCTCGCCCTGACATTCCTTCCTGTAATAATAGAGCAGAACAATGGCGATGATGACAAGGCCAAGGTATGTCTGGAACCCAATCGAGATAATCTGATACGGAAAAGAAAAAATCGCTCCCACAAGAGGGATGAAGGTAAACGGATAAACAAGAAGACTGAGGAGAAAACTCGCAAGGAGATGGCCTACGAACAGCACACTGTAAAGCCAGAAGCCGTTCGGATATTTTTTCAGGAACGTTATTGCCCCGCCGACAGATTTGAAAACACCAGTCCCTCTGAAAAACAGGGTTGCCATCCCGTAGAGGGTTATCGAGAGAATACCGAGGATCATTGCGAAAAGGAGAATTATCAGGATGAGGGAAAAGAAGACGCCGAAGAAGAGGGCAAGGGTCGAGTCCTGACTCTGTGCAAAAGAGATGATCGCTGCTATACCCCCCACGAGGAGACCGAGAAAAAATGAAGCGGTGACAAAAATGATGCCCATGACAGAGGTGAACCCGATGAAACGGAGAAACAGGCGTTTTGCTTCCTCCGTGAACACGTGGAGAGAAAACTTCAGGTCCTCTTCGAGCACAGACCTTCCGATTACTCCGACAGACCCTGCAAAAATATATACTTCGAGTATCACGACAGCGAGAAAATACAGAACAAAACTTGCAAGAACCATGAAAATCAGGCCCAGGTATCTGGACAAAAAGTCTGAGGTGCCCCGGAAGATTTGGAAAATGTTTCCGGGGTCCGTCAGCGTAGTAAGGTCTATACCAAAAATGATGAATGCGATAGCCAGGGGTATTCCGACTATAACGAAAAATGCAAGGACAATCATGAAGATCATGCTCACCTGAATCAGAACGAGTTGCCAGTTTCTGTTGATAAGACTGAAACCGTCCCGGATGGCTTCAAAATATTTCATTTCCGTCCTCTACAACAACCTCTTCATATACATCCCTCGGCAGTTCTTTAATAAATCGCGACGGCCTCAGAAATCCGACCCCGTACCACTCTTCCGAGGAAAGGGGATAACAGAGAGAGAGCTCTTCCTGCGCCCTGGTGACCGCGACATAGAAGAGTCTTCTCTCCTCTTCTTCGTCATCGGTTCTCAGGGACTTGGCCGAAGGGAACCGCCCGTCGATAAGCCCGATCACGAAAACCGCCTTCCACTCAAGGCCTTTGGCCTGGTGTACCGTAGAGAGTATAACACATTCCCCGTCAGAGTCTTCTCCGTCTCCTTCTCCCCCGGATAACCCCTGGAGACTCAATTCACTCACAAAAAGCTCAAGGGAAGTATACTGCAGCGCGAACCGTGTCATCTGTTCGATATCTTCAATCCGCTCCTGTGCATTTGGATAATGACGGTAGAGATAATCTTCATAGCCGGTCCTCAGGATATGTTCTATGGCAGTTGCCGGGGCTAAGCTGCCTCCGTATTCTCCCTCCCTCAGGGTTCTCAGGAGGTGAAGAAAGAGACGAAACCCTTCCAGAGCCTTGCGGGGCACGACCCTGCCCAGCTCAAAGACAGCATCAAAAGGGGCTTCAGAACGGTTCATCATGTCCCAGAGTTTTGCCGCTGTGATATTCCCGATACCCGGGATCAATTTCAGGATACGCTTCCAGCTCAGTTCGTCATATGAATTCACGAGAACCCGGAGAAAAGAGAGGATGTCCTTGATATGCGCAAGTTCGAAAAACTTGAGGCCTGACCGCACTTCGAAGGGAATTCCTCTCCTCTGGAGTTCCATCTGGAGTTCCATCGACAGGTAGTGTGACCGGTAGAGGACCGCGACCGCGCTGAGGGGGGTTCCTTCTGCATTCATTTCGAGTATTCTCTGCGCCACAAAATCAGCCTGCTGAAAGACATCCCTGAGGGGAACGATAGAGGGAATGTTTCCCGGACTTTTTATCGAATGGAGTTCCTTCTGAAACTGCCGTATGTTATTGACGATGCTCTTATTTGCAAGAGTCAGGATTTCGGGCGTGGACCGGTAATTTACGGTAAGAGTGTAGGTTGCGGCATCCGGATAGCGTTCAGGGAATTTGAGGATATTTTCGAAATCAGCTCCCCGGAAAGAATAGATTGACTGGGCGTCGTCCCCGACTACCATGAGGTTCCTGTGCCGCTCTGCGAGCAGATCGACGATATCGGCCTGCAGCCGGTTGGTGTCCTGATATTCGTCCACAAGGATATGGAGGAATTTCGCGGCATACTGTTCCCGTATCTCCTCGTGTTCGAGGAGCAACTTCTTCCAGTTGCTGAGCAGGTCATCGAAATCCATAAGGTTAAGCGCCCTTTTCTTTTCTTCATAAATCCCTATAATCCGCTGAATCTCTTCCGTTACTTCAGCGAAATGCGGGAACCTCTGCTGTAGGACCTCTTCGAGACTACGTTCGGAATTTATCATGAGACTCTGCATCTCGCAGAGCACAGAGCCTTTCGGCATGACGGTCTCTTGTTGCTTGCGTTCAGGCAGACAGATATCGAAGAGTTCCTTTGCGTCTTCCCTGTCGAGGATGGAAAATCCCTGCTTGTATCCGAGAAGAAGACAATGGCGCCGCAGGATCATATTCCCGACGTGATGGAATGTCCCTCCCCGGAGACCGCGGATATTCCTGCCGATCAGAAATTCCGCCCTCCGCATCATCTCTTTAGCCGCCTTGTTGGTAAACGTCAGGAGGAGGATGTTCTCCGGCCTGACATTCGTTTCTATCAGCCGGGCAACACGATAGGTGACTGTCCGTGTTTTTCCCGTCCCGGCCCCTGCGAGTACAAGGACGGGACCGTGCTGATGGAACACAACAGCATGCTGTTCAGGATTTAATTCATTTTTGTATTCTATCCCGAGATCTGCGGACTCCCGGTGGATTCGATACTTTTTCATCTGAGTCTGTCGGCGACCTCCCGCGCAAAATCCGATAGAGATTCATCGCGGGCCCCAAAGACAATATAGGTATCCCATTCCCCGAGACGGGAGAAGAGCGCGGAACGTTCAGGGAGAACCTCTGCTGATTTCCCTGCCGAACGTATCTCCTGCACAAGGTCTTCACTCGAAATATCTTTTAGCGATGTGCCCCCGGAATAGTAAATCGGAAGGATAAAGAGATGGTCCCCCTTGCCGAGATTCCGCACAAAAGCTCTAACATAGCCTTCTTTCATCAGCCGTGTCGGCCCATAGCCATGGGGCTGGAAGACATAACAGCTTCTGACGCTTATGCCCCGGGCACATTCCATCAGCGATTCTATCTTGTGCGGATTATGGGCATAATCATCAACGACAAAATGTGTGCCGTTGTTCAGGTGGATATCAAAACGCCGCTCGATTCCAGAAAAATCAGGAAGGATTTGCGCAATCCTTTTCAGATCAATGCCCAGCTCGGAGAGCAGGGCAACACACGCGGCTGCATTATAGAGATTATACCTGCCAGGAAGGGAAAGGCGGAACTCCACGCCCCGCATCGTAAAAGTTGTACCGAAGGGTTTGTACTCTATACTTTTTGCGCGGTATTCTGATTCGGAATCAATCGAGAACCGGACCGGCCTGGAAAAGGCACACCGGCCCAGGTTCGGGTCATCTGCATTCACGACGACCTTGTTTTTCGTATTCCTGTCAAGGGCCTCGAACATTGCCGCAGTCTCTTCTACCGCCTGATGATCAAGGCTGAGATTGCCGATCAGGGAAAAGCAAGGTTCATAGTGAACAATTGAACCGTCTGATTCACAGGCTTCTGTTACTAAGAGGCCAGATTGCCCGGTAAGGGAGTTGCCGGGACAACCGGCTTGCCTGAACTGTTTAACCCTGCCTCCCCCGATAAAATTCGGCTCCATATTCAGCTGTTTCAGAAGAAAAGCCAGCATTCCTGCTGTAGTGGATTTGCCGCTGGTACCCGCCACGGCTATGGTATGGTGGGCCCCGATAATCTCCCGCAGATATGCAGGACGCGTCTTTACCGGAATGCCGGTCTCTCTGGCTCTTATTGCCTCAGGGTGGTTGTCTTCGACCGCAGTGCTGAATACCGCAAAATCACAAGAAGTGTCGACCCCGGAGCCGTCCTGGGGAACGATCATTATGCCTTTTTCCTGCAAGACCTTACAGAGCGCATTGTCAGGATCACGGTCATAGGACCGGTCAGAGCCGACTATCGTATGCCCCTTGTCTGCCATGAACCATGCCATAGCAGACATGCCGCTTCCCCCGATGCCTGAAAAGAATATCTTTGCCATTTATACCCTTTATTCTAACTCAAACAGAGCGATCATTTGCGGTCATTGATGAAAGAATTCCCCTCCCTGCGCCTCTCCCTCAAGGGGCAAGGGAACTTTTCCCTCCCTTGAGGGGAGGGACTAAGGGAGGGTGATGTTTCTCCATACCTTTTTTCAGTCAAAGACTCATCTCTATGTCCTTTGAATATTGCAATGCTTTGCATTATAATAGAATGCAAATAGAGACCGAAAGGAGGACACCATGCAATCTCAATTAACCGTCAGGCTTTCCGATGATCTTGCCGAGGGCATATCCCGGTATGCGAAGAGACTCCGGTTAAAACGGTCTGATATCGTCAGGATGGCGCTGGAAAAATTTCTTTCGGGCGTGCAGAAGGAAGAGACAAGCCCGTATGACAGAGTGAGCAGTCTTATAGGTGCTGTGAAAACCGGGATACCGGATAGTGGACAATCTCACAGAGAATATCTCATCAGGCGAATCAGGAAAAATGCATAGTCTTCTGCTCGATACCGGGGCGCTGGTTGCACTGCTCGACAGGAGCGAAAAAACACATAAAGACTGTGTGGAATTCCTGAAGCAATTCAGGGGTGATATTTATACTACAGAACCTGTGCTTACCGAAGCACTCTATCTGCTCGGCCCATCGGTAGAAAACCAGAAAACCTGTATTTCTTTTATCCTTCAAGGCGGCGCTTCTCTTGTTCCCCAATCACCCGAAAGTCTCGCAAGAGCAATCCGGCTCATGGAGAAATATAAGGACATCCCGATGGATTTTGCGGATGCAACCCTTGTTCTGCTCGCAGAAGAGGCCGGGATCGATGATATCTTTACGCTGGATCACCGGGGATTCAGGGCATACAGAATCCGTGGGAAAAAGGAATTCACAATCTGGCCAAAATGACCGGAGGTGAACTATGAGTAAAATTGACCAGAAGAAATCCAAATCCCCTCTCACCCCCCCTTTTTCTAAAAGGGAATTTGTTCCTTATTACGTCTCTCCACAAAACAAATCCCTTTGGTTTTGTCTTGATAAAAAGACTCTCAAGCAGGTATAGTATCATTTAAAACTTTTCCGGGAGGTGTATGATGTTTCTCTTGAATATCATAGATATTGCACATGCCATGGCCCCCCCGCAGGGCGGAAGCGCTCAGCAGGGAGGTCCGGCGGGACTTTTCATGAGCCTTCTCCCTCTTATCCTCATCTTCGTAGTCTTCTATTTCCTTCTGATAAGACCCCAGCAGAAGAAGGCAAAAGAGCATAAACAGATGATAGACAACCTCAAGAAAGGCGATAAGATTATCACTTCCGGCGGCGTGTACGGAATCATCGAAGCTGTAGGCACCAATACCATCACGGTGAAGATTGCCGAAAACGTAAAGGTAAAATTCGGCAAGCCATATGTTGCAGCATTGAGAGCCACTTCTGACGAGGAATAAGACGGGGGACAAATGAAGAAAAAGGTTCTCTGGCGACTGATCCTCATCATACTGACTATTCTCCTGGCTGTGGTCTTCTTTTTACCGAATACCCCCGCTTTCAGGCATATGCCTGAATGGTGGCAGAAAAGCATGCCGAACAAGGGCATCGTATTGGGACTTGACCTCCAGGGAGGCCTCCATCTTGTTTTTGAGGTCGAAGGGGATAAAGCTGTCACTATTACCACGCAGAGATACGCATCGAGACTGAAAGAACTCTTCGAAAAGAATAAAGTGGCAGGTGAGGTTACAGTAAACGGTCTGAATATTACGGTAAGCCCTGCAACCAATGAGGCCCGCAAGCTGGCAGAGGATACGTATCCTAACCTCGTCGTAACCCAGAGCAGCGGCAACCTGGTTTACCGGATTTCTGACAGGGAGGCATCCCGCATTCAGGACAGCGCTGCTGACCAGGCTCTCGAAACAATCCGAAACAGGATCGACCAGTTCGGGGTTGCAGAGCCAACCATCCACCGGCAGGGTGAAAATGAGATCGTCGTTCAGCTCCCCGGAGTGAAAGACCCAAAACGGGCCATCAGCCTGATAGGCAGAACGGCACAGCTCGAGTTCAAACTCGTGGACGATGAGGCAAACATTGCTGCGGAACTGCCTGCATCGGTTCTGCCCGGGGAAGAAGAAGCCCTGATGAGGCAGTTTGCCGGCAGGATACCTGAAGGAGATGAGATTCTCTTTGAGAAGAAGGTCAACAAGGAAACAGGCACGATCCGCAAACTGCCCGTCCTGATCAAAAAGCAGGCCGTAATTACCGGGGACCTCCTGAGTGACGCGAAAGTGAATATCGATACGCAGTTCAGCGAACCCTATGTCTCTATCGCATTCAATACCGCAGGGGCAAAACTTTTTGAGGAAGTCACCGGTGCAAACGTGAAAAAGAGGCTTGCGATCATTCTCGACAACAAAGTATACTCGGCACCGGTTATCCAGGAAAAAATCGCCGGAGGGAACGCACAGATAACCGGGAATTTTACCATGGAGGAGGCAAAAGACTTGAGTATTGTGCTCAGGGCAGGCGCCCTGCCGGCACCGATGAAGATGCTCCAGAATGTTACGGTTGGGCCTTCCCTCGGAAGAGACTCCATAGAGGCCGGGAAAATGGCAGGCATTATCGGCACACTCGCGGTTGTTCTCTTCATGATCATCTACTACAGACTTTCCGGGGTAATTGCAGATTTTGCTCTTTTTTTTAATGTCGTCCTTCTTCTCGGAGCCATGGCTTCACTGAACGCAACGCTCACCATGCCCGGCATTGCGGGTATTATTCTCGCTATCGGTATGGCGGTTGATTCAAACGTCCTCATGTTCGAAAGGATCCGTGAAGAACTGAGGACAGGGAAGCCCCCAGCTTCCGCTGTGGATTCGGGATACAAAAAAGCATTCTGGACAATCTTCGATTCCCACGTCACAACCCTGATCACTGCGGCGGTACTCTTTCAGTTCGGGACCGGACCGATCAAGGGGTTTGCCGTGACTCTCAGCCTCGGTGTTGCCATAAACCTCTATACCGCTCTCATCGGGACCAAGACCATATACGATATTATTCTCAGCAGAATAAATGTGAGGACACTGAGCATATGATCGAACTTATCAAAAAAACGAAGATTGATTTCATGGGAAAACGCACCTATGCATTTGCCGTCTCCGGGGTTGTGTTTCTCCTCGGCATCCTGGCGATAGTGCAGATTATCAGAGGCTCCGCAAATCTGGGTATAGATTTTACCGGGGGGACGGCAGTCCAGATACAATTCGAAAAACCCATCATCCTTGCTGATGCGAGAAAAGCGCTGGAAGAGGGGGGGGTGCAGGATTTCGATCTCCAGGATATGCCGGTCGAACGGAAAATACTGATACGGGTCAAGAAGAAGGAAGAAATCCTTGGCGGTTTTTCCGATACAATCGTTGCTGCGCTCTCGAAACGCTTTTCAGACCAGCAGCTGGTCGTCGACTCTACGACCGAGATCGGGCCCAAGGTGGGTGAACGGCTCAGGAAAGACGCCCTCCTGGCGATCCTGGCTGCAACGATCGGCCTGCTCATCTATATCGCCTTCAGGTTCCAGTTCAGGTTTGGTGTTGGTGCGACGATTGCCACCCTTCACGACGTCTTTGCCGTTCTGGGTATCTTTTATATTCTGGACCGTGAGATTAATCTCATTGTCGTCTCGGCCTTGCTCGCCATCGCAGGATATTCGCTGACCGATACTGTCGTGGTATTCGACAGAATCCGGGAAAACCTGAAGATCAGATTTAAAGAACCGGTTGCCCAGGTTGTAAACCAGAGCATCAATGAAGTTCTCTCAAGAACTATTGTTACAGCCCTCACCACACTCCTGGCCGCCTTTGCCCTCTTCCTGTTCGGGGGCGAGGTAATTCATGATTTTTCGCTCGCTATAATAATCGGCATCTGTGTCGGCACATTCTCTTCCATATTCGTTGCGAGCCCCATCGTACTCCTGTGGGGAGGGCAAAGGCCGTTTGCGAAAAAGTAACTGAACAGAAAAAACACACCATGCTGAGCGCAACCTGTTCGCAAAAACTTTTCACGTTCTCTGCCCTGATCCGCCCGGTATTCTCTCTTTCCTGTTCACGAATTATGTTTTACGGTTTTTAGATGCACCGTCACTGGATTGTCAATAAAACAAACCAGGAATACATAGCCTATTTGTCGCGCAGTGCTTCAATATCCCCGGTCCTTGCACAGATACTGGTAAACCGTGGCATCAAGACACCTGAAGCGATACATTCATTCCTTAATCCCCTCTCATGTCTTTCAGACCCTTTGCTCATAGAAGGAATGGACAGAGCCGTGGAGAGGATCAGGGAAGCTGCGCGGAAAGGTGAACGGGTGCTTATTCATGGCGACTACGACGCCGACGGGATATCCGCAACAGCGATAGCGCTTACGATCCTGGAACGGTCAGGCACAGACTGCCGCTATTTTATCCCTGACAGGATAGCACACGGTTACGGGTTCAGACCCCGGGCTGTTGAGTATGCAAAAGAAATCGGTGCAACCCTTATTGTGACTGTTGATTGCGGTATTACTTCGTTTGACGCAGCAGCCCTCTGCAGAACCAGGGGAATCGACCTGATCATCACCGACCACCATGAACCCATGAAGTGCGGAGAGCATGGCGCAAAGATCAAGGAACACCCACGTCCGGAAAACAAACAGCAGACTGTCCATGCCGCTCACCCTGACCAAAGCTCTCTGCTCCTTCCGGACGCACTGGCTGTTATCAACCCAAAAATATCCGATCCCGATTCTGAGCTTTCCATGCTCTCAGGAGCCGGGATTGCGCTGAAACTTGCCCAGGCGATTACAGCAGCGGACGAAAAGCCCGGCCATGACCTGCTTGACCTTGCCGCCCTCGGTACCCTGGGGGACATCGTACCGCTCTGGGGTGAAAACAGACTGCTCGTGAAGGAAGGTCTGCGTTTGCTCCAGCACAGTCCCCGTCCCGGCATACGGGCATTGAAACGCGCTGCAGGGATTGAGGGCAAAACCTTGAAGACAGGGCATCTCCTTTTTGCGCTGATTCCACGAATCAACGCAGCCGGAAGAATTTCGAATGCCGCGGATGTCGTCAGGTTATTGCTCACCGACTCAGAAGATGAAGCGATCGAGCTCTCATCATGGCTGGACCGATGCAATACCGAAAGGCAGCAGATCGAAGAAAAAGTCTTCCGGGAAGCAATGTATCAGCTTGAAGACCAGGAAACCCGTTCTGTAATTGTTCTTTCTTCTGCCGGATGGCATAAGGGGGTCATCGGTATCGTCGCGTCAAGGATTGCAGAGGCATTGTACCGGCCAACGTTCATCCTCTCGATAGAGGGAACAACTGCAAAAGGATCAGCACGGAGCATCCCTCCTTTTGATATTTACCGGGCTCTCACCCGTTGCAAAACCTGGGTGAAGGATTTCGGCGGCCACCGTCAGGCTGCGGGTCTGGAGCTTGATGTAAGGGATATACGTCCTTTTGCAGATTGCATGAACAGTGTGGCAGAAGCATCACTCTCACCCGAAGACTGGATTCCCGTTCTTGAAATAGACGCTACGGTAACCTTTGCAGAGATAACGTTCGACCTTGCGAAAGAATTTGATATGATCGAACCTTGCGGATTCGGCAACCCGGAGCCCCTTCTGGGATCAAAAAGTCTCGAAGTCCTTTCTGCAAAGGTATTGAAGGAGCTGCATCTCAAGATGAAGCTCAGACAGAACAACCGTTCGCTCGACGCTATAGGGTTTCATATGGCACCGCTATTCCGGAAACTTGAAGATCCGCGGGCGGTTGACATCGTATATACTCCATGTGTCAATACATGGGAAGGAAATTCAAACCTCCAGCTTCATCTGAAAGCACTGCGACCAAGCACCTGATTTCCCCCGCCGGAGGTGTATAATAAACACTATATGACCGATGGCGCCCTTGAATCCCTGATCGGGAAAATCCAGGCCTATGCTCCTGATGCCGATGTCTCGGTATTGCGCCATGCGTATGCCTTTTCAAGAGATGCGCACGGTTCCCGGACGAGAGCAGAGGGCTCGCCATATATTGAGCATCCTCTTGCAGTTGCCACAATCCTGGCCGACATGAAACTTGACGTAACAACTATCGCCGCCGGTCTCCTCCATGACACCATAGAAGATACAGGGGCCCCGCCTGAAGATATCCGAAACCTTTTCGGGCAGGAAATCGCATTTCTCGTGGAATCCCTGACCAAGATATCCCGCATGGCATTCACTACCCGGGAGGAAGCCCAGGCCGAGAACTTCAGAAAGATGATCCTCGCCATGGCAGAGGATATACGGGTCGTTCTGATAAAATTCGCTGACAGACTTCACAATATGCGCACCCTGCATCATCTTCCTGAAAGCAAGAGACGGCGGATCGCCACCGAAACCCTCGAGATTTATGCGCCCATAGCCAACCGGCTCGGTATCGGCTGGTTGCGGACCGAATTCGAGGATCTCAGTTTCAAGTCCCTCATGCCCGAACTGTACGATGAACTCGTGAGGAAGGTCGCCACGCGGAAAGAGGAACAGGAGGCATACCTGAGGGATGTAACGGAAATAGTCCGGCAGAAACTCGATGAAGAACATATTTCCGGCGAAGTTTCATGGAGGATAAAACATTACTACGGAATCTATCAGAAAATGCTGGCGCAGGGCATCACTTTTGAACAAGTTCACGATGTTCTCGGACTGAGAATCATTACGGATACAAAAGCAAACTGTTACGCAATCCTCGGACTGATCCATTCCCTCTGGTCTCCTGTGCCCGGCAGATTCAAAGACTATATCGGGGTGCCAAAATCGAACATGTACCAGTCGCTCCACACGACTGTCATAGGACCGAAAGGCGAACGGGTGGAATTTCAGATAAGGACTCTCGAGATGCATATGATCGCGGAGCATGGTATTGCCTCTCACTGGAAATACAAGGAAAAAGGCAGGATTGATGAAAAGAGCGACCGCTATATTTCATGGTTCAGGGAATTGATGCAGGCCCAGAAAGAACTGAAGGATGCCAAGGATTTCCTGGATGCAGTCAAAGGGGAAGTTGTCCCGGAAGTGATTTATATTTTTACCCCTATGGGCGAGATAAAGGAAATGCCCGTGGGCTCCACTCCTGTCGATTTTGCATACAGCGTGCACACCCAGGTGGGGAACCGGTGTGTCGGAGCCAAGATCAACGGGAAGATCGTACCGCTGCGGTATATCCTGAGAAATGGCGACACGGTGGAAATCATGACCTCACCCACCCAGACTCCAAGCAGGGACTGGCTGAAATTCGTTGTGACACAGCGGGCAAAAAACAGAATAAAACAGTGGATCAAAGCAGAAGAGAGGAAGCAGAGCATTGAACTCGGGCAGAAACTGTTCGATACTGAACTGAGAAGACATGAGCTTGGCCAGGCGGCATTGAAATCGGAAGAAATGGAAAAGGCCCTGAAGTCATTCAATATCGAATCACTGGAAGACCTTTACGCGTTCATTGGTCATGGCAAATTATCCACGCATCAATTCGTCAACAGACTGCTGCCGGAAAAACCGGCTGAGGAAATCCCGGTCCCGAAGACGGTCAAAGCGCAGAAAGAGCATAAAGGAATCACCATTAAAGGAGTTGACAATGTGCTGTACCATACAGCCAAATGCTGTTTCCCGATCCCGGGAGATATGCTGGTCGGATTTGTGACACGGGGAAGGGGCGTTACTATTCACCGCAAGGACTGTCCGAATCTCGATAAGACAGCGGTCGACGACGCCCGGATCGTTGATGTCGACTGGAAAGTTGAGGGTGATATTACCACACCAGTCAAGCTGGTTCTTGAAACCGTTGACAAGCCCGGCATGATTGCGAGCCTCAGCGCGCTTATATCGTCAGTGGATGTGAACATCAGCCAATTGAAGGCACGGACTACCGAGGATAAAAAAGCTCATATCACCTTTATCCTCGATGTCAGGGATAAGAAACAGCTGAGCGCGCTCACGCAAAAACTGGCACAGCTGGAAGGAGTTCTCAGGGTTACGAGATAACATAAACGATAGCTCCGCTCTTATGATATAATACAAGCAGTGGCCTATTTAAGAATTGGGTGCAGCGGTTTTCTCTACGATCATTGGAGGGGGAATTTTTATCCCGAGGACCTTCCCAAAAACCACTGGATCGAATATTACTGCAGACATTTTTCCTCGGTCGAACTGAATGTTACCTTTTATCGTCTTCCGGAAAGGGAAACGTTTGCCAAGTGGTATGCGGCAACACCCGACGATTTTGTTTTCTCTCTCAAGGCAAGCAGGTTTATCACCCATGTTAAGAAACTGAAGGACTGCTCAGAGCCCATTGAGGCATTTTTTTCACGGGCCGCTGTCCTCAAGGAAAAACTGGGCGTCATACTCTGGCAACTCCCCCCCACCTTCAATGCCGACCTGAACCGCATCACGGAATTCCTCGAGGTCCTGAAACCTTACCATACGAGGAATGCTTTCGAATTCAGGAACAAGAGCTGGATGAATAAAAAAGTATATACTGTCCTCGAAAAGGAAAACGCCGGTCTCTGTATTGCAGACTATCCTGACTTTCTCAGGAAGCTTCCCGTGACCTCTGATTTCATCTATATGAGGAGGCACGGAAACGAAGGGAGTTATGCGACAGACTATCCTCCCGAATCCCTCAGGGAAGATGCAAAACTCATCAGGTCCCATCTGAAAAAGAAGCGGGACGTCTTCGTATATTTCAATAATGACGTCCTTGGATATGCTCCGAAGAATGCTGCAGAATTAGCTACCCTCCTGAGCAGATCAAAATAGCAATTATTTTGCCCAGTCGCTCTTCAATCTCTTTCTCTTGAAAATATGCTTCTCTGCCGAGAGCGCTGCGAGAGACCCCTGTGCCGCAGCCATCACCACCTGTCTTACCTCTGTGCAGGTGACGTCGCCCGCTGCAAAAACTCCGGGAACCGATGTCTCCATCAAAGCATTTACCGGAATGCATCCGTCCTCCTGCGTTTCCACAGCTCCAAAAAGAAAATCCACCACGGGTTTGTTCCCGTGGAGATACACGAAAACCCCGGCGACTTCGAGCTCGCTCTCTTTATTGTCGGCATCCCGCATGCGTATCTTCTCAACAAGACCGCCCCCCCCGATAGAAGTCACTGTGTATCCCGCCAGCACTTTCAGTCCCGGTTCATTCAGTGAATCCTCGTCTGCATGAATCTTGGGGGTAGGGGAAATAAGATATACCGTCTTGGCAAATCGTGTCAGAACCTTTGCTTCTTTGACCGCCTCTTCAGAATTGCCGATCACACACACGTCCAATCCCCGGTAAAAAGCCGCGTCGCAGATAGCACAATAGCTTACGCCTTTTCCCAGAAACTCCCCTTCTCCCTGGATTGTCGGTTTTCTGCCCATGGATCCGGTGGCGATGATCAATGTTTTCCCGCTGAATGCCCTTTCCATCGTAATAACTTCCTTGACATTCTCCGTCACATTCACTCCCACAACCTGCGCCTCCGTATACTCAGCTCCGAATCCCGTAGCCTGGTTTCTCATAATATCCAGCAACTCTCTCCCTGAGAGAGGACGGGCAAGCCCCGGATAGTTTTCTATCTTGCTCGAATAGGCAAGGGCACCGGCTGTGGGTGATTTATCGATGATAATTGTCTTTAACCGAGCCCTCGATGCATACTGACCGGCAGCAAGGCCTGCCGGGCCTCCACCTATGATGATAACATCATATATATCAGGCGTTTCCTGCATATATTCCTCCTTCTCTTTCTTCTCCAGACACTGTCATCTGATAATAATCGCTTATCCCAGCAGAATCTCCAGCAGCCTGTCGAGTTCCTCAAGCGAATAGTATTCTATTTCTATCTTTCCTTTCTTTCCGTGGTTGAAAATCCTTACCTTGGTACCCAGACCCCGTTTCAGTTTCTCTTCGAGAGAGGAAATCTGGGGGTCTTTCGCGACACCGGGCTTGTTGGGCCTGGGAATTTTTTTCGACAGGGACTCGGCCTCTCGTACACTCAGTCCCCGTTTGACAATCCTTCTTGCCGCCTCGATCTGGTTTGTTTTTCCTTCTATGGCGAGAATGGCCTTCGCATGGCCCACAGTAAGAGAGCCGTTATAGAGGAGTGACTTGACTTCTTCAGGCAGTTTTAAAAGCCTCAGATAATTCGCGATGGTTGCTCTGTCTTTTCCCACCCTGTCAGAGAGTTCATCCTGCTTCAGACTGAACTCAGTGATAAGCTTATTGAACGCATCGGCAGCTTCAATCGGATTGAGGTCTTCCCTCTGGATATTTTCTATGAGAGCTATCTCAAGTGAATCTTTGGAAGCCACATTTTTAACCAAGGCCGGTATTTTTTTTAGTCCGGCTATTCCGGCGGCTCTCCATCTGCGTTCACCGGTGATAAGCCTGAATGTCCCGTCGCCGACCCTGGAGACAATGACCGGCTGGAGCACTCCTTTTTCCCTGATTGAAACTGCCAGGTCATTCAGGGAGTCGTCCCTGAAGGTCTTCCTCGGCTGCTGGTCCCCCGGAAATATCCTGGCGAGATCGAGTTGAATAACCTCTTCCCCTTTTTCAGGAATAAGGGCATCAAGCCCTTTACCGAGCGCCGTTTTCATTCAATATCTCCTTTGCAAGGGCAAGGTAGCTCTGTGCGCCTTTTGACCGGATATCATATAAAATCACCGGCTTCCCATGGCTGGGTGCTTCTCCAAGGGTAACATTTCGTGGAATGACAGTAGTGTAAACCTTGTCCCCAAAATGTTTCCTCACCTCCTGTGCTACCTCGTGGGCAAGATTATTTCTCGCATCGTACATGGTAAGGAGAATCCCCTCAATGTCGAGCCCGGGGTTAAAAGAAGCTCTGACCAGGCGCAAGGTTCTGGTGAGGAGGCCGAGCCCTTCAAGGGAATAATACTCACACTGCACGGGAACAAGGACAGAATCAGCAGCAACCAGTGCATTTAACGTAAGGAGCCCCAGAGAGGGAGGACAATCGATGAAGATATACCGATACCGGTCCCTGACTCCCCGGAGTGCCCTCGAGAGAAGAAATTCCCTCCCTTCCCTGCTTACAAGCTCGACCTCAACACCGAGCAGGTCAACGGTGGATGGTATCACCGTAAGATGGTCTACCGCGGTCATCTGCATTGTTTCATTGATATCACAGTTGCCGGCATAGACATCGTAGAGGTTTTTCAAGGGAGTTTCCCTGGGAACTCCAAGCCCTGAGCTGGAGTTCCCCTGCGGGTCAGTATCGATGATGAGGATGTCCTTTTCAGCAAGGGCGAGGGATGCGGCAAGATTGATTGCAGTCGTCGTCTTCCCGACCCCCCCTTTCTGATTCACTATGGTTATGATTTTCCCCATCTCATCACCGTGATAACCCCGCGGGACTGCATCCCGGAAATTCCAGGCTCTGCATCTGCCGCAGGAGCGTTCTTTTCTCCCTTCCCTGGCAGGCCATGGGGTAATTTCCTCCGGGGTAACTCCTCATTATTATACCAATTATTTATGATATAATGCCTTATAAAGAGGGGAAAGAAATGCGGAGTTTTCTCGTATTGGTTTCATTTCTCATAGTGCTTTTGCCCGGATCAGTCCTGGCAGAGGGAAAGGGGGCACAAAGTATGGTAAAGGAGATTCACTGGCTTGGACATGATACTTTCAAAATAGCGGGGGAAAAGGTGATATACACTGATCCTTTCAAACTCAAAGAAAAGGATACTGCCGACCTTATTCTGATCACCCATGACCATTATGATCACTGCTCGCCGGATGATATAAAGATGATCCAGGGACCGGATACCGAGCTTGTGGCCCCTGTTGACTGTGCTGCAAAACTGACCGGCAGAGTTACAACCGTGAAACCCGGGGATTCTCTGACCGTTGCAGGGATTGAAATTGAGGTCGTGCCTTCCTACAACACCAACAAGCAGTTCCATACGAAGGAGAGAGGGTGGGCCGGCTACATCTTTACCGTGAAAGGCCAGCGGGTCTACCTCGCAGGGGATACCGATTACATCCCGGAGATGAAAACTTTTCGGGCAGATATTGCGCTGCTCCCTGTCTCAGGAACCTATGTCATGACGGCAGAAGAGGCAGTTCAGGCAGCCCTCGACATAAATCCGAAAATAGCAATCCCCATGCATTACGGCTCAATTGTTGGCTCCCTGGCCGATGCAAGAAAATTCGCCGAGGGGCTGAAAAACAAGATCGAGGTCGTGATACTGAAAGAAGAATAGGTTTGAACATTGATGAGATAAAAAAAAAGATACGGGGTGAGATAGGAAAAGAAATACTTTTTTGCCGGAACGCCGACTCAACCAACACCCTTGCGTTGGGCCTCGCTGAGACAACCCCCGAAGGGTTAGTGGTCATTGCAGACAGCCAGATAAGCGGAAAGGGCAGGCTCGGCAGAACCTGGTGGTCACCCCCTGGAAAAAACCTCTACCTGAGTATCCTCCTCAAACCTCGTCTGGAGCCCTCAGAGGTAACACTGATAACTGTTATGAGCGCAGTTGCCTGCTCCCGTGCAATCAGGCGGACAACAGGCCTCAACGCGACTATTAAGTGGCCGAATGATCTTCTGGTTTCTGATAAGAAAATCGGCGGGATACTTACCGAACTGAAACTGTTGGGAAAAGGAATAGCCTGTGCCGTCGTTGGAATAGGGATCAACGTAAATAGCGGGCGTGAACAGTTGCCGGAGGATATCAGAGAAACGGCAACATCTGTCAAAATCGAGAAAGGTTCAACCGTTCGGCGGGAAGCGTTCGTTGCAGCAACCCTGAACGAAGTTGACCGCTGGTATGCGCTCCTTAAGGATGGGAAAAGACACGTGCTCATCGAGGAATGGAAAGGTCTTTCCTCAACCCTCGGGAAAAAGGTCAGCGTCGTCATCGGCAACAGAATGCTATCCGGCACCGCTGAGTCTGTCGACGAGGAGGGCAGACTGATTCTCAGGCTTGCTTCAGGAGGAGCGGAAAAGATCCACTCAGGCGATCTCACGGTTCTGCGTTAGATGCTCATTGCGATAGATATTGGCAACTCATCAATAACTATAGGTTTTTTTACTGACCTGGGGCTTTCGGTCCAGAGGCTGGATACCCTGCCCCTGCGCTCTGCCAGAGAATATGCGGTTCTTATTGATTCATTTCTGTCAGAAAATGATAGGGAAAAAACCTTTGCAGGAGGTATAATATCCTCTGTCGTACCGGGCCATACCAGTGTCCTGAGGGAGACCCTGAAGCAGCTGATACCCGCTGCCCCTTTGATTGCAGACCACACTCTCGATACAGGCATTTCCTTCGATATCCCGGAACCGGAAGGGCTTGGGTCCGACAGGATTGCCAATGCCGTTGCAGTTCATGAGCTGTACAGCGGGCCGGTTGCTGTCGCAGATTTTGGCACGGCCACTGCTATCAGTATTATTAACGGTTCCCATTTTATTGGAGGTGCAATCATCCCTGGCATCAGGCTTATGAACGAATCTCTGGCCCTGAAAACCGCTCAACTGCCGCAGGCCACCCTTCTTGCCCCTCTCCGGTCTGCTCTGGGAACTACTACTGCGCACTGCATACAATCAGGACTCCTGTTTGGAACAGCAGGTGGGGTCGAAAGAATCGTAAGCGAAATCGAACAGGAGACGGGGTTTTCTTTCCGGATCATTGCGACAGGTGGGTACGGGAGTCTCGTTTCACCCTTTTTGAGGAGAGAACACGCTCTGCATCCTTATCTGACCCTTGAAGGGCTAAGGCTGCTCTTCACGAGGAACATGCATGCATGAACTGAGAAAGGACATCCTGCTTGGGGGATGGATTGCCGTGCTCTCAGATTCAATCGCACCGTCTGAATATTCAGGCACGTATGCCCGGTCGGAAGAGCTATCATGCCTCCTCTGTCCTGAACGGGAAAGTGAAACGCCTCCTGAAATTACCTCCATCAAAAAACCCGGTTCAAAGGGGTGGTGGGTCCGCGCCATCCCGAGTTTCAAGCCGGTTTTCCAGGTAGAGGGAGATTTAGGAAGGCGGGGAATAGGGATCTATGATAAAATGAACAGCGTCGGTGCAAATGAAATCCTTGTAGAATCACCTGATCATTCGGTGAGACCGGAAGACATGGGTCCTGAGCAGATGATTCGCATCATTACCCTGTACAGGAACAGAATTTCCGATCTTGAAAAGGATTCACGGCTGCGCTATATTTTAATATACAAAAATTCAGGCCGGGAAGCAGGGGCAACATTCTCGCATCCGCATTCCCTGCTGATGGCTACCCCGGTCATCCCGAAAAGAGTAAAGGATGAACTTGACAATGCAAAGCAGTATTATGCATATAAGGAACGGTGTGTCTTTTGTGATATTATCGGAGATGAACTCGGGTTTGGTGAACGGGTAATTTTTGAATCAAAACATTTTGTTGCATTTTGTCCCTATGCAGCTCAATTCCCGTTCGAATGCTGGATAATCCCGAAAAGACACTCATGCGCCTTCCAGGAAATACTTGGAGAAGAGATTGAAGACCTTGGATTCATGGTCATGGTGATACTGAAAAAATTGCGGAAAACTCTGGATAATCCACCGTTCAATTACTTTATTCATACTGCGCCGAACATGGTGCCAAGGAGAAACCACTGGCATACACTCGGTGAAGATTTTCACTGGCATATAGAAATAATGCCGCGGCTAACAAGAACAAGCGGATTTGAATGGGGCTCAGGATTCTTTATCCTGCCTACATCACCGGAAAATGCAGCAAAATATCTAAGGGAGGTTGGATGATGGAAATTAAAAGTATTCTTTTTCCGACAGACTTTTCTGAGGGGTCAGCACAGGCGTTGAAGTATGCGGTTGAAATGGCAAAGAGGTTCGGATCAAAGTTGTATGTCGTCCATGTTATTTATGACGTTGCAAAAGCTTCAGGTTGGTATGTTCCCCATGTATCAGTCGACCAGATGTACAAAGATATCCAGGAAGGAGCAAAGAAGGAACTGGAACGGTTCGGGGTTGAGGAACTGAGCGGCTTCAAGGATATTGAACGCTCTGTGGTTACCGGAGTTCCCCACGAAGAAATCATGAAACTGGCGACAGAGAAAAAGGTTGACATGATTATCATGGGCACTCATGGAAGAAAAGGTCTTGACAGGATACTCTTCGGGAGCACCGCAGCGCAGGTCGTCCGTTACGCTCCGTGTCCGGTATTGACCGTGAGGCTCCCTCAGTACTAGGGTCGTGCAGTATGCGCTTGTACCTCTCTGAGAACGCGTTTATTGATCTCCTCCTCAGCTCAGCAGAGGTATACAAGAGAGAGTGTTTCGGCTTTCTTCTCGGGTATAGGCTCGAAGACCGTTTCATTGTCGAACACGCCTTCAGCATTCAGACTGCGAACCGGAAACACCGGGCTGTAACATACAACCGGAAAAACCACCGGAAGATCGAACCGATACTGGCGAAATTTGACAAGCTCCAGAAAATAGGTGACTTTCATTCTCACACACAATTCGGTTCAGCTAAGGGGCTTCCGATCCCGAGCCAGGAGGATATTCAGAGCATGGTCGAGAATAATATTTACGTTATCATCGCTATCAACAACAACGAAAAGACCATGTCCTGGGGAGAAAACCGGGACGGGACCATTTCGGGTTCGGTAAGCAACTTTTTCTTTAAAATATCCGCCCATTATCTGAACAGCACTACGTCAGTGAGAAGGGCTACAATACACTGCCCGTTTCCACCGGGCTTTTGAGAAAAACAGGGACCGGAACGGTCACCGGATGTACAAACGGTCAATTTGTTCCTTTGTCTGCAGGAATATATTGGATAGTATACCGTGGAGAGAGAAAAACTGAAATACCTTCTCCGAACGGCTGCCTCATCATTTCAGGCGCCTCGCTTCAATGCGGCTGGAGGCTAAAGTCCTTGTCGTGGGCGGTGGACCTGCCGGAGCAACCGCCGCGCAGGTGCTGGCGGCCCAGGGAACAGAGGTCATCCTGCTCGAACGGAATCTCTCCTTCTCCAAACCATGCGGCGGCGGGTTAAGTCTGAGCGCCTTTCATGAATTACCTATCCCGCCCTCAACCATTCGGCACGAGATCCGGAGCATCAAGCTCGTCTCACCGGCAGGCGAGCACGTCACCATCGGGCTTGGGGAAAGCAGCATTGCAATCGTCCAGAGAAAAGAATTCGATGCTGTATTGCGGGATCAAGCCAGAGCCGGGGGAAGCCAGGTCATTGAGGGCGAGTTCCGTGCGATTAGGGGAAATGCCCTTTACCAGATAGAAGCATGGATCAGGAATGAAAAAACCCGGATAACCGCAGAATACGTCATTGCATCCGACGGGGTAAATTCTCGGGTGAGGAAAGCTCTCGGCTTCCGTCCGCCGTCCTCGCTCTTTACAGTCTCTGAATACATACCGGGACTTCGGAATGACACCTGTGAATTCTGGTTCGGGGCTTCCCACGCTCCCGGGTATTATTCCTGGGTGTTTCCGGCGCATGAGGGAATTTCCCTCGGCACCGGACATCCCTTTCCCGGAGAATTACAAAACCTGTTTGAAAAGTTTAAGATAAGAAGAGGGATTAGAGACAAAGGGCTCAGAAAAATGTATAGGATCCCCCTCTGGGACGGCAGACTCTATAGCAGCGGCAGAGTCCTTTTCACCGGAGATTCAGCGGGACAAGTCCTGCCACTCACCTATGAAGGGATATATTATGCGATGATTTCAGGCGCACTTGCGGCACAGGCGATTCTTTCAGGGGAAGCAACCAACTATAAAAAAATGTGGAAAAAAAGATTTCAGAAGCGATTCGTCCTGATGGACAGACTCAGATCGTATTTTCTGAAGGACGACCCCTCTGCTGAAAGGCTCGTAGCCCTGCATAAAAGGCCGGAAATCCAGCAGGCCTCCCGGAGTCTCTGGCTGATGAAAGACAGCAGCAAGGAAGCCTTCCTTAGCTATTCAGGATTATTCAGGAAGCTGTTGCATTGAATCTGAGACATTTTCTCGTCTATTCATGCATAGTGCATTTCCTTGTCCTTCTCCTTGCCGTATTCCTTCTGCATACCCTGAAAGAAACAAGGCCCGGGGATGATTTCTTTGCGCGTCTTGTCACACCCGATGAATTCCTGCACCGGGAAATCCCTCCTGCTCCTGCAACCCCTTCCGTCCCCTCTGTTCCCCACGCTGAACCTTTCCCTTCGGGACCGTCGTCTGCCGCTCCACCCTCTGCACCGCACAAACGTTCGGATATCTCTGACAAAGCAGAGAGACATAGCCTGCTACCGCCTTCCCAGCCCCTGATCCCTTCCCCGGGAGAACAGAGAGCAGGCCGGCCCGGCACAGGGGGACTACGACAACCTGCACCCCTGCCGGAAAGATCTCTCAGAGAAAAATTATTTGATACCGGGGTAATCGATCACCTCGCGAAGAAAGAAAAAGACCAAGGAGAGACTGAAAACAAAGACAGGTCTTTCACGCTGGACACCACTGAGTACAAGTTCCTGCTCTATAACAAAAAACTGAAGGAAAGGATCGAGAGCATCTGGGTTTACCCGCCCGACGCAGCGGCCCAGGGAATATACGGGGACCTCGTGATACGCTTTACCATTAAGAAAAACGGACGGCTTGGAGCAATCGAATTGGTCAGGACTTCAGGACATAAAAGTCTCGACGATGCTGCGATGAAAGCCCTGAAAGACGGCGAACCTTACTGGCCCCTGCCCGACAACTGGGCCATGGACGCATATACCATACAGGGACACTTTGTGTATACGCTCTACGGCTTCTATGTCCGTTAAGGTATAATGTAACTATATCCTTGTGCCGCGAAGACTGCTGTCGGTTCGATGAAACTGCTTGATAGAAGGTATTTTTTCCGCCAGCGAGTGGATCTCGGCCGGTATGCTTCTCTGTTTGAGGCAAAAAATACCTATGAAACCCCGACTGTATTTACAGGTAGGCGACATCGTCAGACACAGGAACTTTCGCTCATGGGGCAACGGCGAAGTGATAGAAGAAAAACACTCAACACTGCCGGGTGGACTCTGTCTCGCAAGGGTTCTTTTCGAAGATGGGGTTGAACGGTCCTTCATTAATAATCTCGACCATGAATGTTGCTGCTATTACTCCGGATTAAGGGTAATCATTTAAGAACAAGGTTAAGTTTTTTTTGTAACACTCCATTTTATAATAATTTTCTTGACAAATTATTTTTCTGATGGTTAAATTTTCCATATGACTCCTTTCACAAGTCTTATCGAGAAAGAAACGCCGAAGATTCTTGTCGTCGATGACGTACGGGCTAACCTGGAGCTTCTGGAAGCGGTATTCATGAGAGAAGGCTTTCTGGTACACACAGCCCTCGGTGCACGTGCTGCACTTGAATTTATTGCAGAAAATCCAGTTGATCTGGCTGTCCTCGATGTCATGATGCCCGGGATGGACGGCTTCGAGTTATGTACAAGACTGAAAAAACAATCCGGAAATTTCTTCTTCCCCATCATTCTGCTGACTGCACTGAATGACCGTTCCAGCAAGCTCAAGGGGATTGAATCAGGTGCTGATGATTTTATCAGCAAGCCTTTCGACAATTCGGAACTGATACTGAAGGCTAAATCACTCCTTAAGCTGAAAGCGCTCCAGGAAGAGCTCGACCACTCGGAAAATATCATCCTCACCCTTGCAGTAGCAATGGAAGCGCGTGACCCATATACAAAGGGACATTCAACCAGGGTGAGTAAACTGGCAGTGGATTTTGTCGACTTCCTCGGCCTTCATGACAAGGACAAGGAGGAGATGAAGAAAGCCGGCATTCTCCATGATATAGGCAAGATATGTCTGAGCGAAACCCTGCTCAGAAAGCCTGGGCCTCTTTCACAGGAAGAAGTGGAAATGATTAAGACCCACGCAATACTCGGCGAGGATTTATGCAGGCCTCTCGTTTCTATGAAGAAAATCCTCCCCGCGATCCGGCATCACCATGAAAGATGGGACGGGAGCGGATTCCCTGACGGGCTCGCCGGGGAAGAAATTCCTATCATGGCGCGGATACTTACGATTGTCGACTCTTTCGATGCCATGGTCTCCGTGCGTCCCTACCGTGACCGCAGGTCACTGCAGACTGCTCTGAAAACAATGCAGGAGGAAAAGTTTTACGGCCAGTGGGATTCTGAACTGCTCGGGTATTTCTTTGACATGATGACCTCGATAACTGTAAAAGGGTACAGGACAGATGCTTAGACTGGCAATAGCAGGCGGCAATATAGGTGCCAGCGCGCTTATTTCCCTGCTCAGGGGGGATGCAAATACGGAACTTACCGGGATTTACGAAAAGAAAGCCGACTCTCCCGGAGTCATCCTTGCTCGAAAATGGAGCATCCCGGTGTTCGAGGACATTCAGTCGCTTATCGGCTCTGACCCGGAAATGGTCATCAATGTCGCAGGCAACCCAAAACTGAGCGAGGAGATACGGACCGCCTCATCATACAAAATAGAGGTGATTGAAGGTGTGGGCGCCCGGTTCCTCTGGGAAATCATCGAAAAACAGAAACGGGCAAGGATTGAAGCTGCCAAGACAATAGAGAACCAGACAACAGTCCTGGAAGTAATGGCTGAACTGAGTAAACGCGAAACCCTGAATGATCTCCTCGGGCTTGTTCTGGAAAAAGCACTTGAAATAGCAGAGGCACCTGCGGGCAGTCTGGTCATCCGCGAAGACAGCGAAATGAAACTTGTTGCTGCCAAAGGTCTGAGCAGGCGCTTCACCGAGAACAAAATATGGAGCATTATTTCCGGCGGACTGACTGATACAATACTCAGGAGTACAGACATCCTTGCTATTCCGGACACGCTGAAGGTCGACCTTACAAGAAACAATCCGGTTTTGATCAGCGAAAAGATACGGTCACTCCTTGCCTGTCCCCTTGTACTCAGGGAAAAAGTTATCGGGATTCTCTATATAGATGATTTTAAACCGCGCCAATTCTCCACAAGACAACAGGCGTCTCTGAGGCTCCTTACCACCCTGGCAGGTGTCTGTGTGGATAGGTTCAGCCTGATTAAAAAAATCGCGGATCTGAATCTCGAAACACTCAAGTTGATAGAAACCTCGAATGACTTTGTCTTCATAACCGACCTCACTGGTCAGATCAGCCTTTGCAATAACCAGGCTGTGGAATTGCTCGGCTATCCGTCGCACGAATTGACTGCACGGCCGATTCATTCTTTCATGCCCGATAATCAGTGGGCAGCTATCGAGAAAGAACTCGGCAACAACGCCCTCCTCAAAGGAGTCCCGGTAACCTTGCAGGGCGCTGGCGGAAAACCGGTCTCTGGATTACTCAATGCCCTCGTGATGAGCGATTCTGAAGGTACTCCGCTCGGTCTCGTCTTCATGTTCAGGAGTCTGGAGGAAATGAAGAATCTCGAACAGGTCATCAGTGAGCAGGGCCGGGAGATCGCTGATCTGAGGGAAAATATCGAGCAGAAGGTCATTGCGCGGACCGGGGAACTCGAAAAGACCAACCGGGAACTGGAATACGCAAACCAGCTGAAAGCCAGATTCATTGCGAATATGAGTCATGAATTGCGGACTCCGCTGAATTCAATTCTCGGTTTTTCGGATATTCTTCTCGACAGAACCTTCGGTGATCTTACCGAAAACCAGGACCGGTATATCAGGAACATCTATTCTTCAGGGAAACATCTCCTTGAACTCATTAATAATGTTCTGGATATTGCAAAGATCGAGGCAGGCAAATACGAGATGGTATACGAGACCTTCCTGGTTGACGATATAATCAACGAAGTAATGAGTGTCATGAAACCGCTCGCAGAAAACAAGTTTATCGAGATATTCGTCACGATGGGAGAAGGGGTGACAGCCATCACTGCCGATAAAGTCAAACTGAAACAAATCCTCTATAATCTCGTCTCAAATGCGGTCAAATTCACCCCTGACGGAGGAACGGTCAGGGTAACCGTATCCGAGGACAAAAACCCTGAGAAATGCTTCCCCGGCGAAGCTCAGGATATCGGATGTGTTCAGTTTTCCGTGCAGGATACCGGGATCGGGATCGGACCTGAAGACAAAGAACGGATCTTCGACGAATTCGAACAGGCAGGTGCGCTCTTCTCAAAAAAATATGGCGGAGCCGGCCTTGGACTCGCCCTCACCAAAAAACTCGTCGAACTGCACGGAGGTACCATCCTCGTGGAGAGCAACCTCGGCGAAGGGAGCACTTTTACGTTCTGGATACCTGTGTCAACGCCTGTTGCGGGGGCAGTTCCTGCCGAGCACATAGAAGCGGTAAGCCTGAATTTTCCCTGGATGAAAGCAGAAGCCCCTCTCATCCTTGTGGTTGAGGATGATCTTTCCACTGCGGAACTCCTCACGCTCCATCTCACCCAGGCTGGATATAAGGTGGCTCATGCGTTCAATGGGGAAGAAGCGGTTGAAAAGGCAAGAAAACTTATGCCCTTTGCCATAACGCTCGATATTCTGATCCCGAAAAAGGACGGATGGGAAGTTCTCCAGGAGTTGAAAAGCGACCCTGAAACCTCTGAAATTCCGGTCATTATCCATTCAATTGTCGATAATAAAGACCTGGCTTTTGCACTCGGGGCAACTGACTATCTCCTGAAGCCGCTCGATAAGGAAGCCCTCTTTGCGAAACTCGAAGAACTGACGATCACAAAAGGGAAAAAAGTATTGCCTGCCTCTCTGCTGATCATCGAATCTGAGGAGGAAATCACCAACTATTTCAAACACATCTTCGAACCGCAGGGTTTCCTCATCTATACGGCAGCGACAGGGCAGCGGGGTATTGAACTTTCTGCGGCTTTGCGGCCTGCCGTTATCCTGCTCGACTTCTCCATGCCTGACATGCTCGGTTTTGATGTAATCAACAAGATCAAGGAAAATCCTTCGACAAAGGACGTCCCGATTTTCATCATCACAGAAAGAGATCTGTCTGTGGAAGACAGGCTTTCGCTCGTCGGGAAAATCGAGAGGATCGTGCAGAAATATGCATTCGATACCAAAGAGCTCATCAATCATATCAAGGAACTGGAAATCCTGTATCCCCGGAGGGCCGGTCTCATCGATGACCTTACCGGTGTCTTCAGCCACCGGTATTTCCAGATACGGCTCGCCCAGGAAGTTGAGAGAGCTACCCGGTATAAAATACCCCTGAACCTCCTTATTCTCGACATTGATTATTTTGATCAGTACGTGAAAACCCATGGGGAATTCTACGGGAACATGACGCTGAAGAAAGTTGCAGAACTTCTGACCAAAAATATCAGGGGTTCAGACGTTGTCGTACGATACGGGGGCGACTCCTTCGCCATATTGCTGCCGAATACCGTCATTGCTGCTGCCCTTTCCATGGGGAACCGTTTCAATGCGATTATAAAAAACTATCCCTTCATTTACGAAGATTCTCAGCCGAAAGGTCATGTCACTGCGAGCATTGGCCTCACGTTCCTCGACGGCCAGTCGACAGAGGAATTCATACTCTGTGCTGAAAAAGCCCTTGCACGGGCGTTCAGTAAAGGAGGGGACAGGGTTGAAGTTTACTCAAAGGAGCAGTATGAGAGAGAAGAGGTCGAGCAGTATTGATTCTTTCTATGATATATTCGAAAGCCCCATAGGCTCCCTCTATCTCCTTTTCCAGGCAAAAAACCTGCGGGGGATCTCTTTCAAAAAACCCGGGGAAATCATCCGAAGGGGCAGCGCCCCCCCGCTGATCAGGAAAGAACTCCGCCAATATTTTGATAACGGCCTGGATGAGTTCACCCAGCCGGTCCTCCTCAGCAAGGGCACTGAATTCGAAAAAACTGTATGGCTTGCCCTGAAAGAAATCCCGTATGGCGAGACAAGGACTTACAAATGGCTGTCAGAGAAGATCGGCAAACCCGCCGCTTCCCGGGCAGTCGGACAGGCCCTCAGCAGGAACCCCCTCCCTATCGTCCTGCCCTGTCACCGGGTTATCGAGTCAGACGGATCGCTTGGGGGATATTCTGCAGGCGTACAGATCAAGAGACGGCTCCTCGATATGGAATATTATAAAACCCTGGCGAAAAAGCAGTAACGCCGGGTATTATTGAGTCTCAGGGAGGAAGAACACTATGGATGCCCTGGTCGTTTTTATCACCGCATCAAATGAGGATGAAGGCGCTAACATAGCGAAAATACTGGTCGGGGAGCGACTTGCAGGATGTGTGAATATTGTAAGAGATATCCGGTCTATTTATCTATGGGAAGGGAAAACCGAAGATGAACAAGAGATCCTCATGATTGCAAAGACCAGGAAATCACTATGGAATGAGCTCGTGCAAAGGGTCAGGGAGCTCCACAGTTATACGGTTCCGGAGATAATCGCAATACCTGTTGTTGCGGGATCTGAAGACTACCTCAACTGGCTGAAAGATGTCACCGGTTAACGGCCCTGTATGAAAGTTGGTTTTTATCAGTTCAATCCCGTTTTTGGAGAGAAGGAGGAAAATCTCAGAAGGGTTCTCTCCGCAGTCGGAGATACCGATGCAAACCTCCTGGTCCTTCCGGAGTTCTTTGCTACAGGATACCAGTTTGTCTCACAGGAAGAAGTCGCTGGTCTTTCTGAAACAATACCCGAAGGACAGACTACGCAGGCATTGTCTGCATTATCCCAACAGAAGAACCTTTATATTGTTGCCGGTCTGCCGGAAAAAGCCGGCGGTCGATTCTATAACAGCGCTGTCCTGACCGGACCCGGTGGTTTTATGGGAGTCTACAGGAAAACTCATCTTTTTTCCGAAGAGAAGCTCTTTTTCAGTCCGGGCAATACCGGTTTTCAGGTCTGGGATACTGCTCACGGCAAGATTGGAGTCATGATCTGTTTCGACTGGTATTTCCCGGAATCCATGAGAACCCTTGCTCTTATGGGAGCAGACATTGTGGCGCATCCTTCGAACCTCGTGCTGCCCCACTGTCCCGACTCGATGCCGGTAAGGAGTCGTGAAAACAAGATGTACGCTGTTACAGCAAATCGTACAGGCGAAGAAGCGCGCAAGGAAGGACCGCCGCTCAGGTTCATAGGGAAAAGCCAGATCACCGCGCCAGATGGCAGTATCCTGATCAGGGCTTTAGAGGATGATGAGGCGCTCCTGACCCTGGATATCGATCCCGCGCTGGCCCGTGACAAATCCGTTACTGCGCTGAACAACCTCTTTGATGACAGAAGGCCGGATATGTACCGGATACTTGCAGTAAGGGTAAAGAATGCTGCCAAATCTTCAGGAAAATCTATCTCCTGATGGATTTAAGAACCGGGATAAAAACGCGGTCAATTGCTGCCAGTGAGCTCAGCACAAATTCTTCGATACCCCGGTTATCGGTGAGGAGAAGCCCCTTTGGCAAAGCGTCCTGCTTCAATTCTGCCCGGCCCATGGACTTATGCCCTCCGGCGCTCCCCATTTCGCCAAAAGCAGTACGAGCAAGATAGCCGGCTTCTTTTTTTACTCCATCGTTTCTGAAGATTACCACCAACGCATCACCTACAACGCCGGTGACGAGCGCCCATGATACGTTTTCCACACGGATGAAGAAATCCGCCACCTGCACGCAAACATCAAAGAACGGAACCGGACCTAAATGAGAAAACAGGACACCGTTCAAAAAGCGCCTCCTCACCATAGCGATGCTGAAATAGTCAATGGCCTCCCAGGAGAACTGGGAAAACTCTATCTGTTTGACGATGTCTCTGTCCGCCTTGCTCCTGAGCCATCGTATCGCCTCGATGTCGCCCTCAGCCATATCGACCATGAAGTTTCGCGTGTCGGTCTTAATCCCATAGAAAAGGGCGCTTGCCAGGTTTTTGGTAAGGCGCAAGCCTGCGGCCCTCAGATATTCTGTCAAGATGGATGACGTAGACATGTATGTCGGCCTTATATCCACAAACCGGGCTGAGATTAGGTCCCGGAGCGGATGGTGGTCTATCACGATATCGCAGCGCGGCAGAGTGAAGTCAGTAAAAAACTGTGGCTGGGCATCAACGATCGCAATAATGTCAGCCCGGGTTAATTCCGTCTCACTGACAGGAAAGGCAGGTATTGCCAATTGTCTGACCATACAGGCGTTTTCAGGTCTCCCGATTGCCCCTGTGTAGCCTATAGAAACGGCGCGTTTTTTTGTATCGAGTATTTTCTTGAGAGCAAGAGCGCTTGCCAGTGCATCCGGGTCAGGATTCGCATAGAGGATAATAGAGACATCCTTCGCGTCTTTGCATACCTCTTTCAGCCGTTCAAGCCTGTATCGAGCGTTTATGTCTGTTTGCATGCCTTGATCCATTTCAGCAATCAACATCTTGGTCCTGAAAACTTTCGAGAACCTGGCACTCATTATACAAAAAAACCTGAAAATATGATTGCTCTTTAAAGCTGTCTGCGAGGAGAGAACGGGCGGTTCGTGTGCCCGGCAATCGATAACTCCTTGATCATTGGGCTTTCCTGATGGTATTCTTATTCAGTGAACCTGTCTTTTTTTCAAAAACCAAGCAGATATATCAACAGGGAGATTAACGTTGTTCATAAAGTAGGGGCGCCGGTAAGTGTCGCTCTTGCGTTTCCTGACGTCTATGAGATCGGCATGTCTCATCTTGGCCTCCGGATTCTCTACAAGATAATCAACGACATCCCCTTCGCAGCGGCAGAGCGGGTATTTTCTCCATGGACCGACCTTGAGGAACATATGAAATCACAGGGGGTAATGCTGTCTTCACTCGAAACTAACCGCCCCCTGAAGGATTTCGATATTGTCGGGTTCAGTTTGCAGTACGAGCTTTCCTACACGACTGTTCTCAATATGCTTTCACTCGGAAAGATTCCTCTCAGGACCACTGACCGTCTTGATTCACCGGGCAGGCGTACTCCCCTGATCATTGCAGGCGGGCCATGCACGGTGAACCCGTTCCCGATGGCGCCGTTTATCGATGCGTTCCTGATCGGTGACGGGGAAGAGGCAATCTCGGATATTCTCCATATATTCCATGAATGGAAAGACAATAGTGGCATGAAGCGTGAATCTCTCCTCCAGGCTCTGTCCCTGGTCGAAGGAATTTATGTGCCCGTCATTCACGACGCAGAAGGGGAAAAAGCAGTTCCGAGGATCAGAAGGCGCGTGCTCAGATCGCTCGATGACGCACCGTATCCGGATCGTCCCCTTGTGCCCTATACCCCGATAATCCATGACAGGGTCAATATTGAGGTCTCAAGGGGATGCTCCATGGGGTGCAGGTTCTGTCAGGCAGGGATGATCTACCGGCCTGTGAGGGAACGAAGCCCGGAAAAAGTTCTGTCACTTGCAGAAAGTGCCTTGAAAACTACCGGGTACGAAGAAATAGCATTTACTTCCCTCAGTGCAGGAGACTATAGCTGTCTTCCCGTGGTATTGAAAGAGTGCATGAGGAGGTTCGGAAAACAGAAAATAGCCATTTCGCTCCCTTCACTCCGCATCGCATCTGTCAACCATGAAATCCTGAAGGAGATAAAGTCAGTCAGGAAGACCGGGTTCACCATAGCGCCGGAGGCAGGGACAGACAGACTGAGAAAAGTGATTAATAAAGATTTTTCCGCAGAGGAATATGAACAGGCGCTGAGGATACTCTTTGAAGAAGGCTGGCAGAATCTCAAACTGTATTTTATGGTCGGACTCCCAACCGAGACTGACGAAGATATTGCTGCTATCCCTGCCATGGTGCTCAAAGCCCGGAAAATTGCCAGGCAGTATGTGAAAAAATTCGTTCATATCACTGTCGGGATCTCGCCATTTGTGCCCAAGGCTCATACTCCATTCCAATGGTATGGTCAAAACGCGCCGGATGAACTCCAGAGAAAAAAAGATTTCTTGAGAGAGCGCCTCATACGCAGGGGAATAACCGTAAAAGGACACGACGTTGCTATGAGCCTTCTTGAGGCGGCCTTTTCGCGGGGCGACAGAAACCTGTCGGTGCTTATTGAAAAGGCATGGTCTCTTGGTTGCCGCCTCGACGGGTGGTCCGAGACATTCGACCCCGGAAGATGGAAACAGGCCATGGATGCTGCCGGCATCGACGCAGCAGCATACGCACACAAAGTATACGGGCAACATGAGGGATTACCGTGGGATCACATTCATACAGGGGTTGCAAAAGAATTCCTCTGGAAAGAATTTGAAAAGGCTTTGTCCGCTGACCTCACGGGCGACTGCCGAAAGAATTGCCATAACTGCGGTCTCTCCTGCCTTGAACACAACAAGGCAGCAGGCAGCATTGGTGAGATAAGGCCTGAATTTCCCAATTTCTCGTCCTGTCACCTTCCCCGTTTCAAACCAGTAAGGATACGGGCTGAATTTTCCAAGACCGGGGTATTGCGCTATCTCTCCCATCTTGAGCTGATGACAGCTCTTCATCGGGCAATGCGAAGGGCGGGGATTGCCCTGGAATATAGCCAGGGGTTTCATCCGGCTCCGAAAATTGCGTTCGGGCCTCCGCTTGGCGTAGGGGTTGCCGGATTACGGGAATATTTTGATATGGAAGTGCTCCCTCCTTTCGACCTTGAGGGAAACCGGGAGGCGCTGAACAGGGTTCTTCCTGAAGGTATGTCGATTGCCGCGATGTCTGCTGTTTCCGGTGATCGGGAATCCCTGAGCAGCTTCATCTCACGGTATGAATATCAGGTGAAAGGTGGAGACGTCTCTCAGCTCCATGCCTTCCTCCCCAGAAAAGAATTGCTGGTTCAGAGAGAAAAGTATTCGATAAACATAAGGGATATGGTAGAGGAGGCTTTGATCAGCGAAGACAATGCCGTACTCCTGACCCTCGTTGACAAGGGTAACGTCAAGGTAAGGCTGGGAGAGATCCTGCCCCTGATCTTCTCTGTCCCGCTTGAAAGGCTTGATATTACCAGGACCGCCCTTTTCGGCTGGCAGGGTGGGGGGTGGGTTACCCCGTTAAAAACCTGCAAAATACCCTTGGTACAATGTAAAATGTAACTATGGACAGCGAGATCCTCATTAATGTAACCCGTGACGAGATCAGGGTCGGACTCCTCGAAGGCGGCCAGGTGGTTGAGTTCTACGTCGAGAGAAAACGCGACGCGAGCCTCGTTGGGAACATCTATAAGGGAAAAGTCGTAAAAATACTTCCGGGAATGCAGTCAGCTTTTGTGGATATCGGACTTGAAAAGGCAGCGTTTCTCTATGTAACCGACATTCATGCCGGCCTCGAAGAATTCGCACCGTTCCTGGAAGAAGAAGAGAAGGTAAACTCGATTGATCTGGTTTCTAAACGGGGACGACCTGATCTCACCATCGAAGACCTGATACAGGAAGGGCAGGAGATCCTTGTTCAGGTATCCAAAGACCCGATTGGCAGTAAAGGCGCGCGGGTCACCTCCTATGTAACGCTTCCCGGCCGGTATCTCGTTCTGATGCCCAATGTCGAACACATAGGGATATCCCGAAGAATATCCGATGAGTCCGAAAGAACGAGACTCAGGACGATTGTCGAAGAGATAAAACCCAAGGGGTACGGGCTGATCATCAGAACAGCAAGTGAAGGCTCCGCTGAAGAAGACCTGAAAAAAGACCTGGAATTCCTCTTTCTCCTCTGGGAAAACATCCAGAAGAAAAAAGACAGGGTTTCAGCGCCTTCTCTCCTGTACAGCGACCTCGACCTTGTTTTCAGAAGCGTGAGAGACCTCATGGTACAGGACGTCAAGAGCCTCGTGGTCGATTCTCCTGATGAATATGAGAAGATCAAAGATTTTGTCAGGACCTATTTTGAAAAACTCCTCGGAAATATTGAACTCTACGAAGGGACTGAACCGGTATTCGATGCCTATGGAATCGAATTCGATATCTCGAGGGCTCTCGGGAGAAAGGTCTGGTTGAAATCAGGAGGGTATATCGTGATCGACCAGACAGAAGCGATGACCGTTATCGACGTAAACACCGGCAAATTCGTCGGGAAAGAAGAGCTGGAGGACACCATACTCAAGACGAACCTCGAAGCCGTGAAAGAGATAGCCTACCAGATCCGCCTCCGGAACCTGGGGGGTATTATCATCGTGGACTTCATTGATATGGAAAAATATGAAAACCGGGACCGGGTCTTCAATGCATTTGTCGAAGCAATGAAGAAGGACCGCGCAAAGAACACCATATCCCATATCTCTGAACTCGGCCTGATTCAGATGACCCGGAAACGGGTCAGGGAAAGTCTCGGGAGGACCCTCTGCGAGTCCTGCCCCTATTGTGAAGGGAAAGGTTTTGTGAAATCACCCCGCACCCTCTGTTACGAAATATTCCGGAAAGTCACCAGACTCGCAAAGCACGGGAGTGAGAGGATCATTGTAACCGCCCACCCCTCAGTGGCAGAACTTCTCTCTGACGAGGAACGTGCCGGCATAGAAGACATCGAACATAAATATAATGTCAAGGTTACCATACGTGAGAGCCGGACCCTTCATCAGGAAAATTATGAGGTTACCATCTTGTAAGCTGATCCCCCCGTAGCGAGTCAGTCCCGGAAGAAGTTCACGCGAATCCTATGAAAAAGTTAGAACACCTATCACTGATTCTCAAGGATATGGAAAGCGTCGTCCTTGCATATTCCGGCGGGGTCGACAGCACATTCCTCCTCAAAGCTGCCCAGTTGAGCGAGATCAGAACCATTGCAGTGACTGCGGTTTCTTACCTCTTTGCCCGGAAAAACATACTGGAGGCACAGGAAACCGCAAAACGACTGGGCATAGAACACAGAGCCATCGAGACCGATGAACTGTCGCTCGACGGGTTTGCCGAAAACACCCCTGAACGATGTCTCCTTTGCAAAGACTCCCTGTTCAAAACACTCAAGAATATTGCGAATGCAGAGGGATACCGGTTCGTCATGGACGGAAGCAATCGTGATGATGATTCTGACTACAGGCCCGGGAGACATGCTGCGGCCAGACACGGGGTAAGAAGTCCGCTTGCGGAAGCCGGCTTTTCAAAGTGTGAAATACGAAACTGTTCCCGTCAGCTCGGCCTCAGTACCTGGGACAGCCCTTCCTCGCCCTGTCTTGTCACCCGGTTTCCCTACGGGCAGAAAATCACCAGAGAGGCCCTCCGGAGAGTTGAGCAAGCAGAGGACTTTCTCAGGTCTTTGGGTTTCCGGCAACTCCGGGTCAGAGATCACGATGGGGTCGCCCGGATAGAAGTTGGCGAAGAGGAAATGGATCTTCTGCTCAATGCAGATAAGAGAAAACGCATCTCAGAAAATCTGAAGTCGCTCGGGTACCTCTTCATATCTCTTGACCTTGAGGGTTTCCGAAGCGGAAATCTCAACAGGATATTGTTCAGGAAAAAGGAGTAATGGAAAACGAACAATATCTTCAGGAACTCGCAAAATGTGTCCGCTGCGGAACCTGTAAAGCCCCGTGTTTTACTTACGGAGAAGATTCTCTGGAATCCATGGGAGCCAGAGGAAGGCTTGCGCTCCTCAACAGTCTCGCCACCGGAGTTTTAAAGCCCTCGTCGCTGCTGAATGACCGCGTCTTCAGCTGCATGCTCTGCGGCGCATGCTCAGACTGTTGCCCCCTTGGCGTAGACATCAGTGAAGTGATGTACCAGGGGAGAAAGATTCTCAGGAAGACCGACAGCAGACGAAAGCTTCTCCGGCTCTTTCTCTCCGGATTCATTCAGAATCCGAAATTATGCTTTCAATTCCTGAAGCTGACCCAGAACCTCATTCTCCCTTATCTGAGGAAAAAAAACCTTGTCCCTCTGCAATTTACCCTGCCTGACCATCACCTGAGAGAAAATATTCAGGTAGTTGCAGCAGCAAAGAAAAAAGGGCGGATCGCTGTTTTCACCGGGTGCACGGTAAATTTCCTCTACCCCCATCTCGGAGAATCCCTTATCACGATACTCCACAGGCTTGGATATGAGGTAATCCTCCCTGCGGGCGAGATATGCTGCGGTGTCCCCCTCCGAACACTCGGCATGGAAGAAGAAGCGAAACGGCTCGCGAGAAAGAATGTCGAAGCGTTCAGCAGACTGCATGTCGAATCCGTGCTCTGTCTCTGTCCGACCTGTACTCACGCATTACAAACGGACTATCCGAAGATAATCGGGGAAAGAATGGAAAATGTTTCTGATATTTCAACTTTTTTTCTCAAAAACCTTGACCCCTCTCGGTTTTCCAAACTCACTGCATTCCCGAAACCGGCAATGTATCATGATCCCTGTCACCTCAAATACGGCCTGGGAATAACGAGAGAACCGAGAGAAATCCTCCGTATTCTGGGTATCGATCTTATGGATTCAAGGGAAGAACTCTGCTGTGGCTTTGCGGGTATGTTCTCTGTTTCGAACAGGGAGCTTTCCCACAACCTTCTCGCAACGTGCGCACACGAATATGCATCGGCTGAAGTGCTGGTTACTTCCTGTCCCGGATGCATCCTCCAGTTGTCCAAGGCCATACGGAACAAGCCGGTGCTCCATCTCATCGAGGTCATCGAGGAAGCATTGATAGAGTAACCAGCACCTCTCTCTGGTGTCAGGCCTAATCCAGATCATTTGCGAACTGATTATACAATGAAATATTTCTGCTATTCTCGTCCCGGTCCAGGAAGCATGCGGGATCTCAATATATGTACGAAAGAGAAAGGCCGTCTATGCCGCCCGGTATCTGCGGTAGTTGAGGATGCCTTCATGCAATACAACCTTGAGAAAACCGACAAGGGGAACAGACAGCAACATCCCGAGGATTCCAAACAGTCTGCCGCCGATCAGCACAGCAAGCAGTACGGTGAGAGGGTGCATGTGGACGCTCCTGGCGACGACAACAGGCTGGACAATGGCATCGTCAAGCAATTTTATGATCGTAAACGCAAGGATCACATAGAATGCCTTCTCGAGGCCGCCTGTCTGGAGTATGGATACGGTGAGGGCAAGAACCGCCCCGGCAAGGGGGCCAAAATAGGGTATCAGGTTTGCGAGCCCGGCAAATATGCCGATAAGAAAAAAATATTTCACCCCGATCACCCAAAGGGCAAATACCGCCAGAGTGCCCACTATCGTGGCATCAATCAACTGACCGCGGAGATAATTACCGACCTGGGCATTCAGTTTGTGGAACAGATAGAGAGAGAATTCGAAATAGCGGTTTGGCACCAGGCTGACAAAAGCCCGCTTAAACTCCCGTCCATCCTTTAAAAGGAAAAAAACGATGAACGGTATAAGAATCATGCTGGTAACCAGGGATGCCGCGTCCAGGACATGGCTGAAAATCCAGTCGCCTGCTCCCGCCGTAACCCTCTGTGTTCTCTCCAGAAGATTCAGTTCCTGAATGCCAAGAAACGAGAGATACGGCATCAGAAAATCTTCAAAACGGGAGATCACCAAACCCGCTTGCTCAGGATGAAATCCTGTCTGGAGACCTCCGATCTGTGCAGCAAAAAGAGGCAGTACGGTCAGGTATGCAAGGCCCGCGGAAAAAACAATCCCGAAGAATATCAGAACAGTTGCCGCCGAGCGGCTCATTCCCCGGGATTCGAGGAAATTTGCAAAGGGTGCCAATACATATGCGAGCAGGGTCGAGACAATCACGAGTTTCACGATATCAGGTATGTAAGCGAGAAATGCAATGCTTGCAGCCAGGGTGATCAGGAACAGAACGATTCTGAGATGTCCGGTGCTACCCCCGGATGTTCTCATGCAGATATCGGGGCCTGCTGCCTGAGGCAACTGATTTCTTTCAGTTGTTCATTGGTGCTTTTCAGCCTCTCTCCGATAACCCAGGCGAGCCTCAACAATATCTTGCAGCCAAGCCGGGGGTCCCGGCTGATAAGGTCAAGCATCTCGGGTTTGAAAAAACAGAGAGTAACACAGGGCGTCTTTGCGACAGCAGTCGCACTTCTCTGCGCATCGTCCAGGAGCGACAACTCCCCGAAAAAATCTCCGCCGCACAGTTCGGCAAGGATATGGTTTTCCGGTCCACAGACAATCTGTATTTCCCCATCGAGAATGATATACATACCCAGGCCGATATCCCCCTCCCTGAAGATAATCTCTTTGCTCCTGTATTCTCTCTGATGCAGGATGCGCTTGATTTTTTTCAGCTCGCGACTGCTGAGGTCCTCGAAGACCGGTATCTTGAGGAGGACGGTGTCTATCTCATCGGATGTTTTCCTGCGGAGGCTGAAGATATTCTCCCAGATTTTATTCATATACCTCTTGTCCATCGAAATGGTTACCTCCATACCAATTGTACCTCAAATCGGGAAAAGCTGATAGTTCGGTTTCCTGTTTTTTTTCTTCTCAGGAAATTTTCTATCTAGTATAATAAATTTTTCAACAACTTTATCATCAGGAAGAGGAGGGAGCATGAAATTCTTTATAGACACTGCCAATAGCGAAGAAATCCGGAAAGCACATGATCTCGGGGTAATAGACGGGGTTACAACAAATCCCTCGCTCATCGCAAAAGAAGGGAAAGACCCGGTATCCCTGCTTGCTGAAATCTGCAGCATTGTCAACGGCCCTGTGAGTGCCGAAGCTGTAAGTATGACTCCGGAAGAGATGGTTCAGGAGGCAGTTTCCCTCTCAGGGATACATGAAAATATTGTGGTAAAGATTCCCATGACCGCTGACGGGCTCAAGGCAGTCAAAAAATTGTCAGGGATGGGAATCAAAACAAATGTGACCCTTGTCTTCTCTCCAAGTCAGGCTCTGCTTGCAGCAAAGGCCGGCGCCACCTACGTGAGTCCTTTTGTGGGGAGGCTTGACGATATCAGTCATCCGGGGATGGACCTCGTCAGGGATATCCTCATGATATTCGAAAATTATCTGTATGAAACAGAGGTAATCGTGGCGAGCATCAGGAACCCCCTCCATGTCGTCGAAGCTGCAAAGATGGGTGCGCATATCGCAACAATCCCCTATTCTGTTATAATACAGCTGACACGGCATCCCCTCACTGACATCGGAATCGAGAAATTCCTGAAAGACTGGGAGAAGGTACCTAAAAAACAGTGAGCAGCGATGAGTTTTCAGGTCAAACCGTGCAGAGCTTTTTTGTTTATCAGGCAATGGTTTTTTTCTCCCCTATTTTGACCGGGAGATACAGGCCTGAAGGCATCCGGGATGAAGAGACCGGATCTTATGATTATGAGGAGTGATTAATGCCGATTTTTGAGTATCAATGCTGTTCCTGCAACGAAGACTTTGAGAAACTCGTATTCGGCAACCAGGAAATTACCTGCCCGAAATGTAGTTCCAAGGAAGTGAAGAAGAAGTTCTCTGTATTCTGTGCTGCCGGGACAGAAAGACCTCTGGCCGGAACCGCGGCAGCAGCCTCCTGTGCATCCTGCAGCAAAACTTCCTGTGCATCCTGCAGGTAAGCATCCGTTTATGCTTTCCGGTACCCTTCCAGTTCTTTCTTCAGGGTTTCTATCTCTTTTTTCAATTCTATCATCCTCAGTTCCCTGCTAACCGCCATATGATAAAACTCTTCGAGATCCTGCACTCGCCGTTTCAGTTCCTTTTCCCTCATGAGCAATTCATCCTGCATTTTTACATACCGTATCCTCGCAAGAAGTTCTTTTATGGAAAAAGGTTTCTTGATAAAATCCGAGGCTCCTGCATCAATAGCCCTGTCATAGGGAAAGTCTTCAATATGTCCTGTTATCACCACGATGGTCTTATTCGGTCTGATTGCCTTCACCTTTTTTGTCAGTTCAAGTCCGTTCATATCAGGCAGGACAACATCCACTATCATGATGTCAAAAGAGTTTTTTTCAATATACTCAAGGGCGGTGGCAGCATTCCCCATTGTCGCACATGAGTAGCCGTAAAAAGAAAGTCCATTCTTTAATATGTCTCGTAACTGTTCGTCATCATCAACAATGAGTATTTTTTCTTGTGTTGGCTGGGCATCGGCACTTGTAGCATTCTGCATGCTGTTACCGGGTTCTTTCGACACGTTATTGGGGGGCTGCTTTTTCAGAGTATACTCCTCAGCTGCATTCATCTCCCTATTCTAAGATACAAGGTTATCGGAGTGCAAGAACGTCTGAATCGTCGCCGGTACCGCAACAGGGTAAAATTCCGCGAACAGGCACTCCGGATGAGAGAGAATTTATGCGCCATAGAATTTTGAGGGGCCTTTCTGTACCTTCCATTCGGCTTCTTCCAGAATTCTCATGCATTCTTTCACAGTCATGCCCCGTTTTCCCTCTGTTTCCTGTTCAGTATCACGGGGGTTGGACCCTGCCTCCGCCCATAAGAGATTTGCTCCTGCCGCAGCCCCGATAACATTCGGCTCGTGCGTGCAATTGCCCGGAATATCATATCCGAGCGCCAATCTCACCACAGCAAGGATATGTGCCATCCTGGACTCACTCACAATGCCGTGCCCTGCCATTTTTGTATTCGGGATGGGTATCCGTCGTGCTGATCCACTGTAAACGGGTTTTGCATCTCGGGTAATAAGGGTTTTTTCCACCAGTTCCTCAATGCTGTGTTCATTCCCGACCGGCTCTACACACGTGCCCAGAGATAAGCCTGCTTCCCTTGCGTTCCTGAATGTTTTCAGTCTTGTTTCCACCGGGATAGAGGTATCTCTGCCTTCGCCTAGCCGAACCGCATGATAAATACCTGCAATACCTGCATCCTTTAATCTGACCGCCTGTTTTTTTGTAAAATCACCGACATTGGCAACCAGCACTGTTTCCGGCCGAAGGGATTTTTTGATCTCAAAGGCAGTATCGGCAAACTTTTCAAATGGAAAATCTGCGGTACACATAATAAACACGGCATTTGCTCCGTCGTACTCGAACTGTCTTGCTTTCTCAACAGCTGTTTCGACCGGGATTTCCCTTTTTTCCTGAAACACCCTGTTCCTGGCTGCAAAAGCACAGAATGCGCAATTCCTTGGACACGGTGCACTATTCAATCCTACCTGGGCATGAACCTCTGCCATGCCGTCGCCCGCTTCTTCACTTTTCCTCCGGGATGCTGCAATGATCATTGCTGACTCTTCGGAAAAAAGAGGAACCCTGAATAAGGAGGCAATCTCTGTTTCCGTAAGGAGTTCTCCATCGAGTGATTTCCGGATGATTTTTCTTACCGTTGTGAGTGTTCTCGTCTGTGATTTCAAGAATACAGTTCCTTTATTCGGGCTGACGGAAAGGGTTTTCCCGCAGTACTTTGGACAGCCTCAGGGGACTTCCCTCCAGGATAAAAACAGCGAGACCGCTTTCGGTCGTAACGGTTCCCCTGACTGTCCATGTACCTTTCCATGAGATATTCAGGGAGACCGTTGATTCTTTGATTCCCACCCACGTTGGAGTGAAAGTAAGGTGTGCCCTGTCAAAGCTTTTGAATGCACCCGTGAGTTCATGGTAGCCGTCATCTGTCGTATATTCCCCGAGTGCGGATTTGTCCTGCTGCTCATAGGCCTCCCGTATCTTCTCTGCGAGCTCAAAGGCCTCCTGCGCTGTTTTGGACTCCGGGGTGACCGGTTTCACCTCTTTTTTCCCGCAGGCAAAAAGACCGAGCAGTAACCCCGGCATAAGGACAACGAGCAAAAGGATGTCTGACTTCTTAGATATCGATATTCCGTGCCTCGAGTGCATGAGTGGTAATGAATTCCTTTCTGGGCTCTACCTGATCTCCCATGAGTACCGTAAAGATACTGTCAGACTCTACCGAATCCTGAACGGTGACCTGCAGGAGTGTTCTCTTGTCAGGGTCCATGGTCGTGTCCCAGAGTTGCTGGGGGTTCATCTCGCCCAACCCTTTATATCTCTGGATATTGAGCCCTTTTTTGGCTGCGGCAAGGACGGTTTCGAGCAGCTCCTTGCTCGCTGGTATTTCCTTGACCCCGTCTTTTGTCATTACCTCGTAGGGAATCTCTCCCAAGTCCTTTACGATTTGATAAAGATTATCCAGCTCTCTGAACTCCGGCGAGGTCAGGAATTTTGTGTTGATATACAATTTATAATTATGCCTTCTCGTTTCAACCCCATAGGTCTGATGCTCTTCATCAAGCAGCACTTCTCCTATGTCGATATTCTGATAGCGTTCCTTAATCCGTTCCAGAACCTTTGTGAATCGCTCCCTGTCTTTGAGGGTATCGTTGTTCACTCCTGACCGGAGAATAAACTGGAGGAGTTCCGGGTCTCTTCTTCTCCGGTCAAACCATTCGATGAGCTTTTCAAACCGGTAAAGCCTTTTCAGGTGTGGGATCAGGCCTTTCCCCTTTACTTTTTGGCCTTTAATCAAGAGTTCTACCTCATCGGATGAAAGCTCAAAGAGCATGTTCAGCATTTCGTTCTCGTTCTGGATATATTTTTCGGTCTTCCCCTTTTTTACCTTGAAGAGGGGGGGCTGAGCAATGTAGAGATAACCTTTTTCGATCACGAGGGGCATCTGCCGGTAAAAAAACGTGAGCAGGAGAGTCCTGATATGTGCGCCGTCAACATCAGCATCAGTCATCAGGACTATCCTGTGGTAGCGTATTTTAGAGATATCGAAATCTTCCGGCCCGATTCCTGTCCCGAGGGCTGTTATGAGTATCTTGATCTCCTCGGAACTGAGCATCTTGTCAAATCGTGCCTTTTCAACGTTGAGGATCTTTCCCCTGAGAGGAAGAATAGCCTGTATGCGCCTGTCACGTCCCTGTTTTGCAGATCCGCCTGCTGAATCTCCCTCGACAATGAACAATTCGCTCATCGCAGGGTCTTTTTCTGAACAGTCAGCGAGTTTTCCGGGAAGCCCGGTGTCTTCGAACGCCCCCTTTCTTCTGGTAAGCTCCTTGGCCTTTCTCGCCGCTTCACGGGCACGGGCTGCCTGGAGAGATTTTTCGACGATCTTTCTCGCAACAGAGGGGTTTTCCTCAAGGTACGTGCCCAGCGTTTCATTGACTATGGACTCGACAATCCCCTTGATTTCACTGTTGCCGAGCTTCATCTTCGTCTGGCCCTCAAACTGGGGATTCATAAGCTTTACGCTTATCACTGCGGTGAGTCCCTCCCGCACATCATCACCACTGAGTGTATGGCCGTTTTTCAGCAGACCGGCAGCCGTTGCATAACTGTTGACCGTCCGGGTAAGGGCTGATTTAAGCCCTATGAGATGGGTACCCCCTTCCTTGGTATTAATGTTGTTTGCAAACGTATATATGGTTTCAGCATATCCATCGTTATACTGAATGGCTATTTCAAGGATAATGTCCCCTTTTTCCCCAGTAACATATATCGGTTTGGGATGTATAGGAGTCTTGTTCTTATTGAGATGTTCGACAAAAGATACGATCCCCCCGTTGTAATGAAACTCTTTGATTTTTTCTGTCCGCTCATCAGTCAGGGTTATTTTGAGCCCCCTGTTCAGAAAGGCCAGCTCACGGAGTCTCTGGGTAAGGATATCCCAGCTGAAATCCAGGATCTCAAAGATAGCAGTATCAGGTTTGAAGGTAATCTTTGTCCCTCTCCCTCTTGTTTTCCCCACAATCGTAAGAGGGCCTGAGGGTATCCCCCTTGCATAATGCTGCTGAAAAACGCTTCCGTTCTGTTTTATTTCAACATCAAGCCACTCAGAGAGAGCGTTTACTACAGATACCCCCACACCATGAAGGCCGCCTGATATCCGGTAGGCCTTCGATTCGAACTTGCCTCCTGCATGCAGTTCAGTCAGTACCACTTCAGCAGCCGACCGTCCTTCATCAGGATGAATCTGGGTCGGGATACCCCGTCCATCGTCTATAACTGTGCAGCTTCCGTCAAGGTGTATGATAACCTCAATGGTTTTGCAATACCCGGCAAGACTTTCATCAACGCTGTTGTCAACAACCTCATAGACAAGATGGTGCAGGCCTTCGATACCTGTGGACCCGATATACATTGCCGGACGTTTTCTGACAGCGTCAAGCCCTTTGAGTATTTTTATGTCTTCCGCGGTATAGGTATTCTTTTCGATCGGATTATCCTCCCTCATATGCATTCTGGTATCTTTCCTGCGTCATAAGCATCAAGCGGTTTATATCCGCATTGGCATAATTACGCTCTTGTAGTTATCATTACCTTCTTCCCTTACCAGCACCGGACTGAGCGGGTCCTGCAGTTCAAGAACGACTTTTTCTGATGTCATGGCTCCTAGAATATCGAGCATATACCGGGCATTGAACCCGAGAGAGACCTGCTCACCTTTATAGTCTATCGCCACTTCTTCCTTCGCTTCACCAATATCCGGGCTTGATGAAAAAACAGTAAGGAGCCCATTGTCAAGATCGAACCTGACCGCACTTGCTCGCTCCCTCGACATGACCGAAACTCTGCGGAGCACCCTGACAAACACCTCTTTTTGGATCGACATATGCTTCTCGTTTGCCTGGGGGATAACGTTTTCATAGTTCGGATATGAGCCTTCAATAAGTCTTGTCAGGAATTCTATATTCCCAATGCTGAACAGAAGATGCTTTTCACCCACAGAAATCCTGACCGGTTTTCTTTCTCCCCCGTCATCCTTGTCAGCAGGCAGGAACCGCCTCAACTCTGAAACACCCTTGCGGGGTATGATGATCCTTTTTTCTTCCTTTGCCTCTGCCTCAAGTTCCTGGGTAATAAAAGCCAGCCTGTGTCCATCCGTGCCCACTACGGTGAGCGCCTTATCGCCGGACTTGGTATGGAAAAGCAGTCCGTTCAGGGTATACCGGGTATCACTCTCGCCCGCGGCATAAATCGTTTTTTCTATCATTTCGAGGAGGGATGAAGCGTCTACCATCAGCTCTTCAATATTTCCCAGTACCGGCCAGGCAGGGAAATCGTCCGGAGGGAGACAGGCCAGTTTGAATCGACTCGCCCCCGAGGTAACCTTGAGCCATCCCCCTGATGATGTTTCGTCTATCGATTCAAAAGACAGATCTCCGTCCGTTTCTCTTACAATCTCGAACAATTTCCTGGCCGGTATGCAGAGTCTTCCTTCTTGCTCAACTGCACCATCAAGCGGCTCTTTTATTGCGGTCTCTATATCCGTTGCTATAATATATGAACCTTTCTTGCCGGCGTTGAGAAGGAAGTGGCTCAGAATCGGCATGGTGTTTTTCTTCTCTATGATATTCTGGATATTGGCGAGTTTCTCCTGCATTTCGTCTTTTGATACCAGTAATTTCATACTTCCTCCTCTAAGGTCCTTTTTTGCTCTTTACCCCTGTAATTTCCGTATCAGATTTTCGATCAGTCTGTTAAAATCTTCGTCCTTCATTCTTTTGTCTTCGATCTGTTTACAGGCATAGATGACTGTTGCATGGTCTTTTCCGCCAAAGTTCTTCCCGATATCACTGAGGGATAAGCTTGTCAGTTGCTTGCTTAAATACATGGCAATCTGCCTTGGCAAGGCAACTTCCTTCGTCCTCTTCCGTGCCTTCATATCAGCCAATTTCAGGGCAAAATGGTCAGAGACAATCTTTTGTACCTGATCGGTGGTAACCGGTTTTTGATCTTCGTCGATAAGATCGTGCAGGATATCTTTTGCCATCGTGACCGAGATATTCGACCCTGTGAGAGATGCCTGGGCCCCGAGCCTGATAAGGCACCCCTCCAGTTCGCGGATATTCGATCTCACCCTGGATGCGAGATAATATGCAACTTCTTCCGGGATACCAATCTTCTCATGTTCGGCCTTTTTCAGCAGTATCGCCACTTTTGTCTCCAGTTCCGGCGGCTGTATATCTGCAATAAGCCCCATACTAAACCGTGACCGGAGTCTGTCCGTTACTGCGCCTATTTCTTTTGGCGGCCTGTCGCTCGAAATAACGATCTGTTTTTGTCTCTCATAAATCGCGTTGAACGTATGAAAGAATTCTTCCTGCGTCTGTGTCTTGTTCGCAATAAAATGAATATCGTCAAGGAGCAGGAGATCCACGTTCCGATATTTATTTTTCAATTCCCCCATCTTCTCGTGCCGAATTGCTGACACAACCTCGTTCGTGAACTGTTCTGCGGAAACGTAAATTACTGATACGTCCGGTCTCTTGTCAATCACCGCATTGCCTATCGCCGTGATCAGGTGCGTCTTTCCGAGGCCGACTCCTCCGTAGACAAAGAAAGGATTATACGCCTTCCCGGGAGCCTCTGCGACTGCGTTTGCCGCTGCGTGGGCAAACTGGTTGCTCGGCCCTATAACGAAATTCTCGAAGGTATATTTCGGGTTCAGATGAATACCCCTGCTCGCAAGTTTCTGCCGTCTGTTCTCGAGACGCATATCCATTTTCTTGACGTCAGGGTCTATTTTCTCTGCGACTTTATACCGAACGGTCACAGGATATCCTATAATCCGCCCGATCGTTTCGTTCACGATATCCGGGTAATTGTCATCTATCCAGTCTTTGAAAAACCTGTTCGGTATCTCCAGGGTAATCATGCGTTCTTTTACCATAGTGAGTTTGATCGGCCTGAACCAGAGGTCAGTAATGTTGTTTCCAACTCTCTCTTCGATTTGAGAGATACCGCTATGCCATATTTCGTCAAGTGTCATTGTTTGATAAGTACATTAACAACTTATTAACATATGTTAATAACTTCTTCTGGGAGGTATACCATTATATCCCAATACTACGGGGTAAGACAAGAAAATATGTTATCAGCCTGTTGAATATTCCGCGGCCTGCTCTCCGAAATAACCCTGGTGAAAAAACTATCCATTTTCCCCCGTGTTTTTCCACACCGCAACTGTCTGACAGGGTAAGGGAAAAACATGGTTCTCCACATCTGCACATCCCCTACTAACTTCTACTACTCTTTATTAATAAATATTTATAGTAGAAGGAAAGGCCCGGATATCTTAATATCTTATTTTTTCCTGAGATATGATTTGATAAAAATATCTATCTCTCCTTCAAGCACAGCATCTACATTACCGGTTTCAATATCTGTCCTGTGGTCTTTGACTATCCGGTAAGGCTGTAAAATATAGGACCGTATCTGGCTGCCCCACGTAATACCTTTTTTGTCTCCGATAAAATCTTCCATCTTTTTTTGCTGTTCCTTCATCTTAAGATCATAGAGACGCGCCTTGAGGATCTTCATCGCAATAACCCTGTTTTTATGTTGGGAACGCTCATTCTGACAACTGACTGCAATTCCTGTGGGAATATGGGTAAGTCTTACTGCGGAGGAAGTCTTGTTCACGTGTTGTCCTCCGGCACCGGACGCCCTGAAGGTATCGACTTTGATATCGTCGTCTTTTAATTCGACTTCTATGTCTTCCTCAACTTCAGGATAGACAAGCAGGGCAGCAAACGAAGTGTGTCTCCTTTTGTTGGCATCATAGGGAGAAATTCTGACCAGTCTGTGTACTCCGGCCTCTGATTTCAGATATCCGTAGGCATAGGGACCTGAAACCATCAGGGTAGCGTTCTTGATGCCTGCCTCTTCCCCTGGCTGCAACTCAACAATCTGTGCAACATACTTGTGTTTTTCAGCCCATTTCAGGTACATCCTCATAAGCATTTGCGCCCAGTCCTGACTTTCCGTGCCGCCTGCTCCGGGGTGAATGGTAACGATAGCATTATTTTTATCCATCTCGCCTGACAGGAGGTTCTGGATTTCAAGGGTTTCAAGGTCTTCTCTGAGCTCTTTGATCGCGGTTTGCAGATCTCCCAGGAAGAGATCCCCGCTCTCCTCATCGAGAATCCCGATAGATTCCTCCAGATAGGATAGTTTTTCAGAGAGCGTGTCAAACTGTCCTATGCTCTCCGAAAGCCTTGCCTTTTTCTTGAGAAAATTCTTGGTGAGTTCAGGAGCTGACCAGACAGTTTCCCGAGTAAGTTCTCGGTCGATATTTTTTATTTCTTCCCGCAGACGGCCTACATCAAAGATAACCTCTTAAAGCCTCTATTTTATCCCTCAGGGCATACAACTCATCTTTCAGTTCATTCTGCAAAAGCATGGCATCCTCCTAACTTGTTCTCGCTCTGCTGAAGATATTTGTCAGCAAAACTATCGAAAAGACAATCAGTATATAGAGAAAAAGATCCCCATATTTCGAATAAAAAGTTCTGGTGCCGTCAGTACGAACCTCGGTCACCAGAAGCGTCTCCTCAAAGAGGCCGGTCCTCGCCAGGATCCTGCCGTTACTATCAATATGACCGGATATACCGGTATTGGCAGCCCGAATCAGAGGTTTGCGGTTTTCAACCGCCCGGAAAACCGCTATGCTGAAGTGCTGATAGGGTCCGGTTGTCTTTCCGAACCACGCATCGTTTGTAAGATTCACCATAAAATCTCCGCCATCGGTATAGAATTTCCTTACAAGCCCCGGGAATATTATTTCATAGCAGATCAGGGTGGCAAAATCGCCAAAGGGGGTCTCAGCCCTGAGATACCGGTCACCACGCACATAGTCGCCAACACCCACAACGAGCTTATCGATGAAGAAAAGGATAGAACGCAGGGGAACATATTCTCCAAAAGGTACAAGGTGTATTTTATCATAGGTATAAACCACCTTGCCAGTGTTGTCCAGCAATACCGCACTGTTGGAAAGAGCGTTTTGCCCGTTGATCCGTTCTTTCTGGAGAATGCTCCCGAAAAGGAGGTGAGCATTAAGCTGGCTCTGGAAGGAGACGAGTTCACGGGTGTAAGGTCGATCGGCATGAAACGAGAACGGAAGTGCGGTTTCAGGCCATACGATTAATGACGGCGATGCAGAGGCAGCCTTGAGAGAAAGGTCTTTGTATCTTTCCAGAACAGCTTCCTGATAGGAAACATCCCATTTTTTGTCCTGTTCAATATTTCCCTGGATAATGCCGACCCTGAACAGTTCACCCGGTCGTTGCTCAGTGAGGCGCATATTTCCATAGAATCCGGTTATCACAAGAACGGAGAACAATGCAGCAAAACCGATAACCGTGTGGGAAAGAGGAAAAAGCGGCATCTCCCTGGTGCGCCGTTTCAAGAGGAAAATATCGGCGAGCGCACCGTTGACGGATACAACAAGAAAAGAGACTCCGTAGACGCCCGTTATGTCTGCAATCTGAATAAGGGGAAGGAATCTATACTGCGAGTGCCCTATGCTCGACCAGGGGAAGCCAGTAAAGATATATGAACGAAGAAACTCCAGGACTACCCAGAAAACGGGTGCGATGAGGAGAGCCGGGAGTTTTGTATTTCTGATGGTAGAAGAAAAAAGGACTGCAAAAAGACCGGTGTAGAGACTGAGAAAGGCACAGAGCAGGATAACGATAAGAATGCTTACCGCAAACGGTACCCCGCCGTAGTAATGCACCGAGTGATAGATCCAGTAGAGTGTTCCGAAAAAATAGACGATACCAAGACCCAACCCGGCAATGAAAGCCTGCCGGGTTTTTTTCCTGTAGAGGGAAAGAAGAAAGGGCACCAGGGCAATCCATGCAAGAAAGAAGAGGTCAGCGGAAGGAAAGCAGAACACAAGCGCAAGGCCTGAAAAGAGTGCGGGACCATACTGTATGACAGAGTTTTTGATGTTCATTGCTTTTCCGGCAACCCCGGTTCTTTCCTGAAAAAATGTTTCAGGATATGTATTTTACCTGAAGAAAGACCGGTTGTGCTGAAATAAAGGGGTCCCCTGACAAGGCAGTTCCTTAACTTGACAGGGGAAAAGTCAAAAGTGTACAGTTAAATTCACGGGCAGTTAGCTCAGTCGGTAGAGCAGAGGCCTGAAAAGCCTCGTGTCCGCAGTTCGATTCTGCGACTGCCCACCATTCCTTTACCGCCAAAAACAATTTTCTTGACAAAAGAAGCTGTTTTGGGCTAAAAATTCATGGTATGAAAATATTCAGGAACCTTTCTCTCTTTTTGTTCATTTTTTGCTCCTTTTTGCCTGTATATGCATCAGAGCCTTACTATGGTTTCTCTGATGAACAGCCAGTAATTACCTCCTTGCCTGAGGAACAACTTCAGGACAGACTCGATCTCGTTCCTGACAGTTCACAGAACGATATTGCCCTGAAGGCTATCGAGAGGAATATTACCCTTTTTTCCGGAAAAATCAGGGAAAAATTTACCCTCTGGCTCAGCAGGTCAGGGAAATACCTGGATCTGATGAAAGAGATCCTGAAGGAACGGAATGTCCCGGAAGAAATAGTATTTCTCCCGCTTATTGAGAGCGGCTTCAATCCCTACGCGTATTCACCGGCTCGTGCAGCCGGATACTGGCAGTTTATCGCCTCAACTGCAAAGAGGTACGGGCTGGAAATAACCTGGTGGAAGGATGAGAGGAGAGACCCGGTGAAATCGACGGAGGCCGCGGCACATTACCTGAGTGACCTATATGAAATATTCGGCTCATGGAATCTTGCAATGGCAGCATACAATGCAGGTGAAGGGAAGATTCTCAGGGCGTTGAACAGGTCCAAGAGCGATGACTACTGGGCTTTGCTGAATACGAAATATATCAAGAACGAAACAAAGAATTATGTCCCGAAGTTCATCGCTGCAACCATGATCGCACACGACCCGCAGACATATGGATTTGAGGATTTTGAATATCATCCACCGATGGAGTATGAACAGGTGTCTCTGGACAGTCCGCTTGATCTTGATATCGCTGCCGAGTGTGCGGAAACAACGGTAGAAGTGATCAGGGAGTTGAATCCGGAACTCCGGAGGTGGTGTACTCCCCCCGGCATATTCGAGTATATGCTGAGAATACCGGCGGGGAAAAAAGAGGTTTTTCTTGAAAGTCTCTCCCGCATACCGCCGGAAGAGAGGTTTTCTGTTGAAAGATACCGGGTAAAGAAGGGAGATACTTTCAAGAAAATATCGAAAAAGACAAGGGTGCCGGTACAGGCTATTCTTGACCTCAACGACATGGAAAAAATTATGCCGTTACAGGCAGGAACAGAAATTCTTATCCCTCCGAAAGACAAGCTGATCCTCGATGCCGATGACAGGGCGTCGGTGAAGAAGGCAGCTTATAAACAGAAGAAGAAAAAATCAAAAGGCAGCGCGAATACCGTGAAAAAGATTTCCTATACCCGTAAGAAAAAGACGCCCGCTGCCAAAAGCAAAGACATCTAAGCCCCGATTATTCGCAAGTGTTTGACCAGGAAGAGCAGACGCAGTATTATGATACCCGGCCCGGTCCCGAATGATGGTGAGGTTTTTCCCCGGGTGAGTACTTCCGGCTAACCCTTATTCTTCCCGGTCATTTGAGACAAGCGCTCCTGTGCCTTGTCCGAGAATGGCGAATCAGGATATTTGGTGGTGAGTTCCTGATATTTTTTCTTTGCCTCGTCCAGCTTTCCTTCTTTTTCGAGGATCCCGGCGTATTCAATAAGGGCTAAATCCTTGAAAATATCCCCCTGGAGCGCATTGAGTGTATCAAGGGTCTTCTTTGCCTCTTCAAAATCATCTTTTTTGATATAAAGAGTTGCCATTTTTTGATAGGCAAGAGGAATAAATTTTTTGTCAGATGAATATTTCCCGACAAACTCCTTCAGGCTTTTCAGTGCGTCATCGAACCTGCCGAGCTCATACTGACAGGCTGCGATATAAAAGAGGGAGACAGGGGACCTTTTGGTGGCATAGGCTTTCTGAAAAATATCAAGAGATTTTTGATACTGTTCTTCAGAAGTCATCGGTGTTTTGGAGAGGTTGTAAAAGATCTTATAGCCATCATATTCAAGGCCTTTGGCTTTTTTCGCAGTATAGGAGGAATAGAAGAAAAAACTTGCAGCAGCCAATATGATGACCAGGACAAGAGCCCCGTACCGGAGAATGGTTTTTTGCCGTTCCTGTATCGATTCTCTCAGGTTTTCGAGTCGGTCCTGTACTTCTTCTTCGGTAGGGGCAGTTTTTTTGGCAACTTTCTTTTTTATCACCTTTGGCATTAATCCCTCCTGCGCAATTTTTCAACGAGAAGTTTCGCATGTTCGAATATGGATTCGATACGGTTATCTTCTATTCCCGAAGCAAGCAACACCCTTCTGGCAAAATCTCTCGTTATCAGATCCGATGGGCTGTGGGCATCGGTGTTGATGCAGAGGGGAACCCCGAATTTCATCGCCTCTTTTGCAACATGGCCGTTCGCAAGGGAATGACCCTTCCTCGCCGTTATTTCAAGCGTTACCCCTTTCTCCTTGGCAGACAGGAGGTCCTCTTCGGATATGATGCCCGGATGTGCCAGAATGTCGGCGTTGGCCTCGATAGCAGCCCTGTTTGTTCCGGGCAGCACAGGTTCGACCAGTGTCTCTCCGTGAACGACCACAATCCTAGCACCCAGCTGACGGGCTTCTTTTACCAGGTCAGGGATCATCTGGGGCGGAGCATGCGTTATCTCCGCGCCGGAGAGCACTTCTATCGAGATATGATCCCGGATTTTTTTCAGGGCATGTACTATCTTCGGAATTACCGTCCCTATGTTCGACGAATCAATATGGTCGGTGATCGCCAGTGCCTTGTAGCCGAGCCATTCTGCACGTCTGATCAGCTCGAAAGGGATAAGTTCACCATCGCTGAAAATACTATGGGTATGGAGATCGATCATCGTTCCTGCCTGTTCGGGAAATACTGTATTGTATCAGAATACTTTTCAAAAATCACCTTTGTAAAACAGCAGCGCCCCATTCAGCATCATCATAACGACAGTATTCTTTCAGCCCGCATTGCCGGTATGCCGACAGTACCGGTTCAATCTGCGCACCGGTCATACCGCCCAAAACGATAACCCCGTGAGGAGAAAGATTATGCACTAGAAGGTCGACAATCTCTTTCAGGAAAGCGCCATACAGGTTTGCAAGGATGAGATCGTACTGACCAGCTAACTCTATGACCGAGCCATGCATAATCCGGATATTTGCCGCTAGACCGTTCAATCGCACATTTTCCCCTGCTTCCAGCACTGCGTCGGAAACTATCTCCACCCCGGTAATTTGTGGCGCTCCCATTCTTGCCGCTGCGATGGAGAGCACACCTGTTCCTGCTCCGGCATCAAGGACTGTCCGTATAGTGCTCCGCATGGAGTCATTCTTCAGGACGCTCTTGATCCCTTCAAGACAGTAGACAGTGCAGGGGTGGCTGCCGATCCCGAAAGACCTTCCCCGCTGAATAAAAATGGGGATGCCCCAGGGAGGGATATGGGCAGACGGAGAAGGGATGATGATGAATGTATCGGGCGGGATCCCTGAGATTTGCCGGGCACGTGGGGTTATAGTGGTCGTCAGGAGACTTTTTGCCATCATACGGAGGAAATTATTCAGTCTTGCGACGAGTCTGCCGCAATCCGGAGCGCAAAGATAGGCTTTTACCAGAAAGTCCTTTGCGCGTTTTTCTACGGTAACCCCGTTGATGAAAGTCCAGAGGAAATTATACGTGGATTCCAACAGGGCCAAAGGGAGGGGGATCTGGATTTCAAACCATTGCATAGTGGAATGATAAGATCATCCGATTATATCACATTACAGCATCCCTGCCCGCGCGAGGGTCAGGACGATCACTTCTTTTGCTCCGGCGTTTTTCAGCTGTTTTGAACATTCTGAAACGGTAGCGCCGGTTGTCATGACGTCATCGACCAATAAAATTCTTGGAGTATTGACAGTTCCTTTCACCGCAAACGCATTCCGTATATTCTTCACGCGTTCCTTTGCGGACAAACCAACCTGTGGCTGGGTAAGCCGTGTCTTCGTGAGGATATCCATGAGCAGGGGAACCCCCAGCTTCCTGGAAAGAATCCGCGCAAGGAGAAGGGATTGGTTAAAGCCCCGTCTCCTCAGATTTTTTCTGTGCAAAGGAACGGGAACTATGCCATCCACTGCCGGGACGTCAAGGGTGAGCAGTAAATCCCCGAGCGGCTGAGCGAGTCTTCTCTGACCGCAGAATTTCAGTTGGTGGATTGCCTTGGCAAGAACACCTTCATACACGCCAAAGGTTATTGCCCGGGAAAACGGCGGCTTGTCTTTCAGACAGAATCCGCATACGAGGGCATAATCGGAAGGGAGGGGCAGAGAACAAACCCTGCAAAGCGGGCCTGAATATCGCGAGATGAGGGACCAGCACCCGGAACAGAAAGGAGATTCGTTCAACCGATCGGATTTTTTCCCGCAGACCGGACAGGAGGCGGGGAAAAAGAGATCAGTAAGCCTGACGATCAGGGTGTGGCTGACAGAAGAAGGGATCCGCATTTGCCGCACTTCGGTTTAAGATGCAGTTTTTCTCTCAATACTTTATTTTTTACTCCGCAGCCCGGGCAGGAAAGGATCTGAAAATCAGACAGCGGAGAGGGTTCATCGGGAGATGGTGGCGGTACGGGTGAGTCAGCTTCCCGGGAAGGGTGTTCACGGAGAAACGATTCAGCAAAACGAATAAAAGGTTCGTCTTTTTGAGTAAGCTCAACTCCCATGCCGTTTTTGGCCGGATACACCGTCGTTTTTATCGTGCGCTTCACAATGCCTTTCAGTCTGGATATCTGATTGTCTGGCAGGACTATTTCGATATCGACTGTGGAACCGGGTGCAAAACCGCGGCTGGTTTTAATGAAGAGACCGTTCAGCGAGAGGTTGCTCAGGATTCCCCGGTAGGCGAATTCACCGGAACGGAAGGTTACCTCAAGTCTTTTGGTAAACCTGGGATGACGCTGATACCCCCGTTCACGGTTCATCAAAATTGTTCTGCAAGGAGGATGAGCTCGTCCCTTCTCTGGCCCGTGGAGATCATGTGTACGTCTGCGCCGAGCATGGAGGAGATTTTTGTGATATAAGCCCGGGCAGCCTCCGGAAGTTTCCTGAAATCACGGATGCCCGAAGTATCTGTTTTCCACCCTTCAACTTCTTCATACACGGGTTCACAGTCTTCGAAAATCCGAATTTCCTTGGGAAACTCATTATACCGGGAACCCTTGTGCAGATATGAAGAACAGATTTTTATGGTATCAAGGCCGTCCAGAATATCCAGCTTTGTGACAGCGAGACCGGTAATGCCGTTAATCCTGACAGAATGCCGGAGTATAACCATGTCCAGCCAGCCGCATCTCCTCGGTCTTCCCGTGGTAGCGCCATATTCCCCGCCTCTCTCTCTGAGGCGTTCTCCGAGGGAGTCATGTATCTCGGTGGGGAATGGTCCGCTCCCGACTCTCGTTGTGTAGGCTTTTACCACACCGAGGACCTTCGATATCTTGGTCGGGCCGACCCCGATCCCTGTACATGCGCCTCCTGCAATAGCATTTGACGAGGTGACATAAGGGTATGTACCGTGGTCGATATCGAGGAGCGTACCCTGCGCTCCTTCGAAAAGGACATTCCCGCGGGCAGCGATAGAGTCATTCACAATAATGTCTGTATCCGCTATATGCTCGGAGAGAACCTCGGCATATACCATATATTCCCGGTATATTTCTTCAGCGTTAAAAGGGACGGCTTTGTATAACTGTTCAAGCAGGAAATTGATGTGAAAGAGATGCGCTTCGAGTTTTTCCCGAAAGATCTCCGGCTGAAGAAGGTCAGCAACGCGTATACCCGAACGGCCTGCCTTGTCGCAATACGCGGGGCCTATCCCCCTGCCTGTGGTTCCGATGCTCTTCACGCCCCTCAGCCGTTCATTCTCCCGGTCAATGGCTACATGATACGGCATAATAAGGTGGGCGCTTTTGCTGAGAAAAAGGTTGTTTTTTATCGTAACGCCCCGTTCCTTAAGCCCCCGGATCTCCTCAATAAGGGCTCCCGGATCGACCACAACACCATTGCCGATCACACAGACCTTGTCTGGATAGAGTATCCCGGAGGGGATGAGATGAAGAATGAATTTTTCTTCATTGATCACCACGGTATGGCCCGCATTATGTCCGCCCTGATAACGGGCTACGACATCCGCCTTTTCAGAAAGAACGTCAACGATCTTTCCTTTCCCTTCGTCTCCCCATTGCAACCCGACAACAATCACATTCGGCATGACAGAACCTCGTTTACAGACGTATTTGCTTCACTGAGAGGATATTCGGCATCTTCTGGATTTTCTTCAGGAGATCAGGAGATGCCGGAGAGTCTATGCTGATAACGGAAATTGCAGTGCCACCCGGTGTTTCACGTCCGAAATGCATCCGTGCGATATTGATCTTGTTCTTCCCGAGGAGGGAACCTATGTTGCCGATCACCCCGGGTTTATCGTTGTTATACATGAACAGGAGTTCTCCTTCAGGGATTATCTCGACCTTGAAGTTATCGACAAATACGATGCGGGGGTCTTTTTTCCCGTACAGCGTACCGGCGAAGTAGCTCGTCTTCTTCTTGGCATTAATCCTGAGTGCGATCATACTCTGATAATCACCCTGGTCCGTACTTTTGCTCTCCCTGATCTCGATGCCGCGCTCCCTGGCGATCAGGGGAGCATTCACAAAATTCACCGTCTCCTCAAGGATAGGGGTAAGGAATCCCTTCAGGGCAGCGATCGTCACCGGAGCAGTATCAATGTCTGCGGCATCTCCCTGGTATTCAATCGTGATCTCGGTTACCCCGCCTTCGAACATCTGGGCTGCGAAACAACCGAGTCTTTCAGCGAGATTGATATAAGGATTGAGCTTTGCAACCTGGTCAGAAGGGATGGACGGGAAATTAATCGCGTTCCGTATGGTATTGTGAACCAGATAATCAACAACCTGTTCTGCAACGGCTATGGCAACATTTTCCTGAGCCTCTTTTGTAGAAGCCCCGAGATGCGGTGTTGTGATGACCGAGTCGAGTGCCAGAAGGGGATTGTTTTCCGGTGGCTCCTTTTCGAGCACATCAAGGGCAGCACCTGCCACCTTGCCTTCAACAAGGGCGTCATAGAGGTCTTTTTCATTGATGATGCCTCCCCGGGCGCAGTTGATGATCCGGACTCCGGGTTTCATGGTCTTGATAACCTCTTTATTGATCAGGTTCCTTGTCTCTGGAGTGAGAGGGGTATGAACAGTTATGAAATCGGCGCGTTTGAACAAATCCGGGAGAGAGACTTTTTCGACACCCATTTCCTGTGCCTTTTCTTCGCTGAGAAACGGGTCGAACGCGATAATATTCATGGAGAAAGCCTGCATCCTCTTCGCTACCTGGCTACCGATGTTTCCTATACCGATAACGCCGAGGGTTTTATTAAACAGCTCAACGCCCATAAACTTTTTCTTTTCCCATTTCCCCGATTTCATCGACATGGTCGCCTGGGGGATCTGCCGGGCAAGGGATACCAAAAGTGCGATCGTGTGTTCAGCAGTCGTGATCGTGTTGCCTCCGGGAGTGTTCATAACAACAATGCCTTTTTTTGTAGCGGCTGTTTTGTCTACATTATCGAGTCCCGAACCCGCACGCCCTATGACTTTGAGATTTTTCGCTGCTTCTATGATATCAGCGGTTACCTTTGTGGCTGAACGGATGATGAGACCGTGGTACTCGCCGATGCAGGCTTTCAGTTCATCCGGACTCATGCCGGTCCTTACGTCGACCCTGAGCCCGGCGTTTTTGAGTATATCCACGCATTTTATTGAGATATTGTCGCTGACCAGAACCTTCATAGGGCCTCCTTACGCCATTAATAATTCCTGCGCAGCAGATACGCCTGTTCCGAGTTTCACCGGGTGACCCATACCTTTCAGTACCATCTCTATGCCTGCGATTGCGGTGATGACATCGAATCTGTCTGCATATCCTAAATGGGCGATGCGGAAGATTTTCCCCTTTGCCTTGTCCTGTCCTCCCGCTGCAGTGATGCCATATTGCTCCCGGAGATTTTTATAGACAGCCTGTCCGTCGATCCCCTCGGGAGCCCTGATCGCAGTCACTGCGTTCGATGGAGATTCCCTGGGGTATAATTCCAGTCCCATTGCCTGCACAGCTTTCCGGGTGGCATTTGCAAGCCAGGCATGTCTGGCGAAGACTTGCTCCAGTCCTTCGGCCTGAAGCATCTTCAGGCTCTCGTTCAGTCCGATGATAAGGGTGACGGGAGAGGTGAAGTTCGTCTGGTTTTTTGCGAGGTTTTCCCGCTCTTTCCTGAAATCGAAATAGAATTTGGGTATTGTCGAGGTTTCTGTCTTTGCCCACGCTTTTTCACTAACGCTCACCAATGCGAGACCTGGCGGCAGCATAACCCCTTTTTGCGAACCTCCGACCATGATATCTATGCCCCATTCATCTGTTTTCAGGTCATGGGCGACCAGTGCGCTTATTGCATCCACGATGAACAGGGTGTCGTCAAATTGTTTCACCACAGACCCGAGAGCCTGAATATCATGGTAGACTCCCGTTGAAGTCTCTGATGCCTGCACGAAAACACCCTTTATTCCCCGGTTCTTTTTTAGTTTTTCCTCCACCTGGGAGGGATTTACCGCATATCCCCATTCAACAATGATTTCCTCGACATCAAGGCTGTACGCCTGGCAGATCTTTGTCCAGCGTTCTCCGAATTTCCCGCCGTTTACCACGAGAACCTTGTCGCCTTTATTGAAAAAGTTGTTCACCGAGCCTACCATGCCCCCGGTTCCGGTTGCGCAGAGGATAAGCACATCATTATTGGTCTGGTATAACCATTGAAGCCCTTTCTTTGCTGCATCGAGGACCGGGAGAAAATCAGCCGAGCGGTGGTGGATAATCGGCGCTGCCATGGAAAGGAGCACATCAGGGGGAACGGGCGTGGGACCCGGTGCCAAGAGATAGCGTTTTACCATGAAAAACCTCCTGAAAACCCTTATTTAAAAATTATTTTGAGAAGAGTAGCCAGACTTTGGAAATTAGCACAAGACGGGTTCTTTGGTCAAGGGCAGCTCTTTACAATATCCTGAAAGCATTATTATAATGAAAGGTGATGAAAAAGAAAATCCTTATCAGCATATCAATTCTTTTAATAGGATTTCTTCTCGGCGGAGTCACGTTTTACCTACTCGGAAGGGTTTCCGGAGAGAATAAATACCTGCCGTATCGTGGCAGCGCGAATGTACCGGGCCAGATAATCGAGACGAGCAGAGCTTTTTCCGAGATAGTCTCAGTGGTATCGCCGGCAGTTGTGAATATTTCGACTACGAAGGTTATAAAGCGCGGTCAGGGGCCGTTTTTCGACGATCCTTTTTTTGATTTTTTCAATCCCTTCCATGAGTTCAATAGCCCCAGGAAATGGAAGGAGAAGAGCCTTGGCTCAGGGGTTATTGTCTCTTCAGATGGCTATATTATTACGAACAACCATGTTGTAGAAAAGTCGGACGAAATTAAGGTTACCCTGTTTGACCGCAGGACATTCAGGGGAACGATTGTCGGCGCTGATCCGAAGACCGATATCGCTATCCTGAAAATAGACGCAGGCAACCTCCTCCCCCTCACCTGGGGTGATTCAGACAAGTTACAGGTGGGCGAGTTCGTCCTTGCGATAGGAAGCCCCTACGGGTTGAGCCACACGGTTACCATGGGCATTATCAGTGCCGTGGGCAGGGCCAATGTGGGAATTGCTGACTATGAAGATTTTATTCAGACCGACGCTGCTATAAACCCGGGCAACTCCGGCGGGCCTCTGGTGAATATCCAGGGAGAACTGATCGGGATAAACACGGCGATATTTTCGAGGACCGGGGGATATCAGGGGATAGGCTTTGCAGTACCAAGCAATATGGTGCGGCTTATCATGGACCAGCTCATTCAGAAAGGGAAAGTCACCCGCGGATGGATCGGGGTTACGATCCAGGAGCTTACACCGGAGCTTGCTGACGAATTCGGACTGAAAAGATCGAACGGAGCGCTCGTGAGCGATGTCGCGAAGGACAGCCCTGCCGCACAGGCAGGGATTCAGCGAGGTGATATTATCATCGACTTTAACGGGAAAGAAGTGAAAGACGTCAGCAGTCTGCGCAATATGGTTGCCCAGAGCAAGTCAGGTACGGAAATCAGGATGAAAATCCTGAGATCCGGAAAAGAATTTCCTGTGAAAATAGTTATTCAGGAATTGCCGAGAGAAATGGCCGAGGTCACGACCGATCATATTCCCGGTGAGGCAGAGTCAAGGATCCTGGCAGGACTTACCGTAATGGATCTTTCGAAAGAAATTATCCGGCAGCTTGGATTCAACAAAGACGAGAAAGGCGTTGTAGTCGTCCGGGTTGCACCCGGAAGCCCTGCGGATGAGGCCGAGATAAAAAAGGGAGATATCATCAAGGAAATAGATAAAAAAGAAATTAGAAATCTGAACGACTACACCAGAATCTCCGCACATATACAAAAAAATTCCTCGGCCCTGCTGTTTATTAACCGCAGCGGCAAGCAGTTCTACGTCATTCTCAAGTCGATATAAGGTTCCTGAGCCGCAGGGGGATAAACATACCTCCCCTGTCTGTGTTGCTCCGGGTAGTGCTGCCCGTTTTGAATACATGCACGAATGCGGAATCGAAAGGAGGTGAGATACGATGTTTCTTTTTTCCCGAATAGCATTTTTTCTCCTCTTCGCACTCTCAGGATATTTTGTCGGAGACCCGTATGGCTTTGCATGGCATGGTGTCCTGATTGGCGGGCTTTTTGGATTGGCAGCGATTGCTGCAGAGATGAAAGTCAGAAAAATTGAACTGGGGTCTTTTATCGGCGGGTTGTTCGGTCTTTCCTGCGGACTTTTGTTTTCTTACCTTCTCTTACTCCCCCTGAAACTCTTCCTGGGAGAAGAAATCAGAATCATATCCTTTGCCTTCATGGCGGTTCTCGGATATGGAGGGCTTCTCTTTGGTTTCAGCAGGGGCAGGGCAATATCATTCGCGGGTATTGTGAGACTTTTCAGAGGACAGGGATTGGAGGAGAACCTCAAGATTCTCGATACGAGTGTAATTATAGATGGGCGTATTGTTGATGTCTGCGAGACAGGATTCCTTGAGGGGGTTTTTATTCTGCCGCAGTTTATTCTTCAGGAATTGCAGCATATAGCAGATGCTCCTGACCCGATGAAAAGGGCAAGGGGGAGAAGGGGGCTTGACATTTTGCACAAGATCCAGAAGATGTCTCGTATAACCGTCCGTATTGTTGAAGAAGATTTGCCCAAGGTGAAGGAAGTCGATGCAAAACTTGTTGCCCTGGCAAAACTCCTCCATGCAAAAGTCATAACCAATGATTTTAATCTCAACAAGGTTGCGGAACTCCAGGGCGTACCGGTATTGAATATCAATGAACTGGCCAACTCGCTCAAACCGGTTGTCCTTCCGGGAGAAACCATGAAGGTTTTTATTCTGAAGGAAGGGAAAGAATACAACCAGGGAGTTGCATACCTTGATGACGGGACCATGGTAGTTGTGGAAAACGCCAGGAGACTGATCGGCAAAAATGCAGAAGTCACGGTTACCAGCGTATTGCAGACAACTGCAGGGAGGATGATATTCTCAAAGCTCAAAGAGGATTATGAGCGGGACGAACTCAAGGCAGTGAGATAGGGATTATACAGAGAAGGACCTCCTTCATTACCAGTCTGCAACCCCGGAAACAGGATCGGGATGAAGGAGGGTCTGGAAAAAGTGGATGCTTGACAAACCATGGTGACCGGAAAGATATGAAGGCGAAGAATGTTCCTCCTTGTGTGATTGCCATAGTTCCGGCTGCGGGGATCGGGAAACGGTTTGGAGCGGGAACCCATAAACAGTTCGAGACCCTGAAGGGAAAACCTGTTCTCATATGGTCACTTGAGATATTCCAGGGTATACGGAGCATTCAGGAGATTATTCCGGTGCTCGCAGAGGATGATATGGAACTGGGCAGAAAAGTATTTGCCGAGCACCGCATAACAAAAATCAGGAAGATCGCCCCGGGAGGCAAAGAACGGCAGAATTCCGTATGGAACGCCCTGAAGCTGGTTAGTGACACCCAGAGTATTATTCTTGTTCATGACGGGGTCAGGCCCCTGATAGAAAAGCATTGTGTGGAGACTCTCATTCAGGAGATGATCGGGAGCCTCACCGAAGGAGGCGCGTGCGACGGAATTGTACCCGGCGTACCCCTCAAGGATACTGTCAAGGAAGCGTCAAAACGCGTTGTTAAAAAGACGTTGAAACGGGACATGTTCTGGGCCATTCAGACGCCGCAGATTTTTCCGTACAGAACTCTCTATACTGCATATGAGAAAGCCATGCTGGAAGGTTATTACTCTACAGACGATGCCGCACTCGTCGAGAAATGCAAGGGGAAAATACGCATAGAGAGCGGCTCATACAAGAATATCAAAATAACGACACCGGAAGACCTGAAGATTGCGGAAGTGCTGTTACGCTTGGAAAAAGGATAAAATTGTCCCGGCAACACAATGCCGGTACCGATGTCATTATCCGGCTTGACCGGATAATCCAGGTTTTTTCTCTGGATTCCCCGATCAGGTCGGGGAATGACACTAAAGTATTTTAAAATTTCCATAACCTTATACAGGGTTTTATGAGGATTAAGGAATGAAAAGGACTTATGCGTATCGGTTTCGGATATGATTCGCACAGACTGGTTGAGGGAAGGAAGCTGATTCTCGGAGGGGTGAATATTCCCTTCAGAAAGGGGCTGTACGGTCACTCTGATGCAGATGTCCTCTGCCATGCCATCACCGATGCACTCATCGGCGCCCTGGGCCTCGGCGACATAGGACAGCATTTCCCTGATATCGATCCGCAATGGAAAGACGCTTCGAGTGTCGAATTTCTCCATTATGTCCTTGAACTAATAACAGCGAATAATTTTGAAGTTGCCTGGATAGACACCACCGTCATCGCCGAAGAACCGAAACTGTCTCCCTATATAGAATCGATGAAGCAGGAATTGTCACGATGGGGAATTCTTCCCGGCAGAATCAACATCAAAGCCAAGACGAACGAAGGGATGGGGTTTATCGGCAGGGGTGAAGGGATCGCAGCATATGCAGTCTGCCTGTTGAATCGTCTTGCCTGACAGGGTTATTATTCCTTCAGCAGCAACTTCCGCACATCCCCTACCCTGAGGGTAATTTTGTTGGAGTCGAGGTATTCGAGAAAGGGGAGGGCGTATTTGCGCGTGGTGTTGAGGATATCCCTGAATTCAGCTACGGTCATCTCGGATTTCCTGCTGAAGAAGCTTTTCAGGTTTTCCATCATTTTCTTGTGTACGGTACCGGTTATATAGATAGTATCAATAATTCTGACAAGGCTGCCTTCCTTTGCCATGATCTTCAGGATGTCTGTCAGATGTTTCTGGTCAATCTTCAGGGACTGGCCGAGTTCTTCCCGGGTCGGAGGCTGGAAACCGGCTTTGTCCAGGAGGTGCAGGATTCTGGTTTTCACGGTTTCGTCGACCTGGGACAGAGCAAGTTTAAACGTTGCGAGGCGGGCTAATTCCTTGTCGATCACTATGTCCGTTACTGCTGTGAGAAAGTTATTGAAGTGTCTCTGCTCGATAGCGAGCAATGCCCTGAGTTCCTCCTTGGGCATGCCGGGTTTCAGAGGGTTCTTCCCGTGGAAATCGGAGAGGATGCGAACTGCTTTTTGTCTTGCCTGATCGAAGATATGGGTATGGACAAGAATGTCTTCAAACTGTTTCAGGATGCCGCGTTCTTTAAGAGAATTGACAGATTCCCTGATCAAGGGGATTTCCGCCTGAATCCAGCCTTCTATGACCGACAGGGAAATTCCGTATATCCCGGCCCGTTTTCCCTTCATGGCAATCTTCTCCGGCAGGGAACCAGTCTCGAAGACCTGCAGGTCATCGAAACCTTCTTTCATGCTTCTCCTGAAGGGTAAGGGATCAAGGATTACGCCGCCGCCGATTGTGTCGACCGGAGAAAACCTCCGTATGATATAGCGGTCACCGGACATGGCGATGACCGGTTCCTGAAGCCTGAACTGACAAGAGCACTGTTCCCCTGCTTTGAGTTCATTCCTCCCGTACAGGATTACGCGCGCTACAGTCTCTGACGTGACGAGATGGAAATGGACAAGACTTTTATTCTTCAGGGGCGGAGCATCTTTCAGCAACTCAACCTTTGCGTCTATTTTCCTTGTGGGAATGAATCTCTTTGGAACGACAACGGCGTCTCCCCTCCTCAATGCCTCTTTTTCGACTCCCTGAAGATTGATCGCCACCCGCTGGCCTGCATATGCCGTCTGTATCGATTTGCCGTGACTGTGAAGCCCGCGCACCTTGCTTTGAATATTCGTCGGCAGTATTTCGACCTCGTCGTTTACTGATATGTTCCCGGAGACAGCCGTGCCTGTTATTACTGTGCCGAACCCTTTCAGGGTGAAAACCCTGTCGATGGGCAGCCTGAAGAGTCCCCTGGTCGGTTTCGGTTCGACGCTCAGTGCAAGCCGATGGATCTTTTCTTTCAGCAGGTCGACGTTCATGAGGGTTTTTGAAGAAACAGGAATAATCTCAGCACCTTCAAGAAAAGAGTCTTTCACAAAATTTCGTACTTCATCCTGAACAAGCTCGAGCCAGTCGTTTTCCACAAGATCGGCTTTTGTGACTGCGATAAGACCGGATTTGATTTTCAGAAGATTGCAGATATGGAGGTGTTCACGACTCTGGGGCATAATTCCTTCATCGGCAGCGACAACGAGCAGGACGAGATCGATGCCGCCGGCGCCAGCGAGCATATTCTTTACCAGCCTTTCATGACCGGGAACATCCACGATCCCGACGGTGAGACCATCCGGATAGGAGAGATCTGCAAAACCGAGGTCAATCGTGATGCCCCGCTCTTTCTCTTCCTTCAGCCTGTCGGGGTCGATACCCGTAAGGGCCTTCACCAGGGCGCTTTTCCCGTGATCAATGTGGCCTGCGGTGCCGAGTATTATATAGCGCATGGAATCATAAACCTTTATTTTTCTGCCATCTCTTGCTGCCGGGAGAACGATGCAAAGACCATTCTACCATTTTTCAGAATTTCCTTTCTGCTGCCGTCCCGGGAAATCAGAGTAACGGTAGGTCTGAAAAAAACAAAATCCTGATGGAACGGGGTCTTTACCGTTCCCCCGAAAGAACTGTTATCTCCCAGGGCGATATGGATGGTTCCGAGTATCTTCTCCGATTCAAGGATGTTATCGGGCCGTTTTGCAGCACGGTTTGTCCCGATGCCGAGTTCTGCAATATTCCTGTTTTCCGTCCGTTCTGCAAGCTTCGTGCGGAGAAGCGAAGCGAATGTATCCTTGCCGGAAATATCGACGACAACCCCCTGCTGAATTATGAGGGTGACCGGGGAGCCTAACTGTCTGGTCGGAGCCCATTCAAGCACTAACCTTCCTGTTGCGGTCCCTTCAACCGGGGCAAGATAGACTTCGCCGGCCGGCAGATTCCCGAAAGCGCCTGGTCTGGTCAGAATTCCGGTGTCAGGGATTGCCTTCCGCCCTTTTTTTGAGAGAGTAAGGCCGGTCCCGTTCGGCGTCTTTATATCAATATGTGCGGCTTTGTTCACGATACCGGCTAGAGTTTTCGTTGTTCTCGCAAGTGCCTTCCAGTCAACGTTCATCGCGCCTTCGAGCATTGAGGCGTCAAAAAGGGGCATGCTTGCATATCTGCATCCGCATACGCGGGTGAGGAAGTCTCTGAACCTGGTATGACTCGTTGAAAAGTTTGAGAGCGCCACCACACAATCGACCGCCTGGCGCTTGTATTGTGCAATGATCTGTTCCGCCTTTTGCAATAGAGTATCAGATGCGGATTTCTTCAGAAGCGGACGGAATATCTGTTCACGCTGCAAGTGTTCGACAGGCTTTTTTCCGAATGCGAGTTCCCAGAGTTTCCGCGGAGGTTCAGCGCCGTGACTGCCGGTTGCCGGATATTCATGATGAATGACTGTCTTGGAGAAAAGGGTTCCCGTTTCTGCCGCAAGGAGCGCAAGGCTCCTGAGCATGGCCCTTCTCGGCCGGTCAGCTTCATCTACCTCTTCGGTTGCCGATACCCGGTCGGTGAAGACAAGGACCCGTTCGTGTTTTTTCACCCCGAGGTTTACGGTGAATATCTCTCTGAGTATACGCTCGATCAAGAAAACAGTTCCCGAGAAAGAATCTATTTAAACAGAAATTCCATCTGCTTGAGGTGCTCACCGGGAAAGCTGATGGGATAATCGCAGTCAAAACAGGCAGTACAAAAGTTATGCGAAGCCGGCACGATCCTTTTCAGCCCGTCAAGGCTGAGATAGGACAGGGAATCTGCTGTTACGTATTTTTTGATCTCGTCCAGGAGATGGGTGGAGGCAATAAGCTCCCGTCTGGTCGGTGTATCGATACCGTAAAAACAGGGGCCGATTGTCGGGGGGGAGCTGATTTTCAGGTGGACCTCTCTAGCCCCTCCACCTTCCCGGAGCATCTTGACGATCTTTTTACTGGTTGTTCCCCGAACGATTGAGTCATCGATTACAATCAGCCGTTTCCCCTCGAGCAGTTGCCGTACAGGGTTAAGCTTGATCTTGACGCCGAAATGGCGGATGCTGTGTTTCGGTTCTATGAATGTCCTTCCGACATAATGGTTTCTGATAAGGCCGAAGTCGAAAGGGATGCCGCTTTCTTCGGAAAACCCGAGTGCAGCAGGCACCCCGGAGTCCGGGACCGGGATGACAAGGTCAGCGTCAACAAGTGATTCCCGTGCGAGCTGTCTCCCGAATTCTTTTCTCATCTCATTTACGTTCTGTCCGCCGAAAATATTGCTGTCGGGCCTCGAAAAATAAATGAACTCAAAGACACAGAACGCTTTCCTCTGACTGTTCAGGATCCGGAGCGATTCCAGACCCTGTTCACCGATGATGAGCACTTCGCCTGGCTCGATGTCACGGATAAATGTCGCCCCGATGAGATCAAAAGCGCAGGTCTCGGATGCAACCACATACGCTCCGTCCTTAATCCCGAGGCTGAGAGGTCTTACTCCATAGGGATCGCGTACCGCAATAAGTTCCTTTTCCCGGAGGATCAGCATACTGAAAGAACCGCTGATCTGGGTTATCGCATGGGCGACTCTCTCATAGAAATCTACTCCCTTGGATTGGGCAACGAGATGCACGATCACTTCGCTGTCTGAGGATGACTGGAAGATCGCGCCCTGTTCCTCGAGGGATGCCCTGAGGTCGGTTGCGCTTACCAGGTTCCCGTTGTGAGCGATCGCCAGGGTTCCCAGCGCGAAATTGGCGACAATAGGTTGAACATTCTTGAGGACACTGCTACCGGCTGTAGAGTAGCGGTTGTGACCTACCGCAATATATCCGGGGAGTCTCCTGAGCCTTTTCTCACTGAAAATGTCTGCAACAAGGCCCATGGATTTTTCGATGAAAAGCTGTCTGCCGTCAGAGGAACAGATTCCCGCGCCTTCCTGCCCCCGGTGCTGGAGTGCGTAAAGACCAAGATAGGTGAGGTTGGCAGCCTCCGGATGACCGTATATGCCGAATACCCCGCACTCTTCGTGGATATCGTGAAACATAGCTGTTCTATTTTACCATATCAGGGTACGCGAGAAATAAAACAAAACAAGTCCATTCACCGTATTGTTTTGATATAATAGGAAAACAGATGAACGAAACGCAAAAGCTTTTATCAAACCTGCCCTCTGTCGATGAGTTTTTGAAAAGCAGACAGGGACTTGAATGGGTAAAACATTATCCTCGCAAATATGTACTTCAGGCAATACGCGAAGGGATCCATATCAGAAGGAAGAACATCCTCGAAGGCAAGACGGGAGATTTTTCCATGGATACTATGGCTTCCGACGTCGGGAGTATCCTTGCTTCCCTCTCCGCATACAGCCTGAGGCCGCTTATTAATGCCACGGGTGTGGTTATCCATACGAACCTCGGACGGTCTGTGCTTTCCGAACGGGCGCTCGATAATATCAGAAGGGTTTCTGCAAGCTATTCCAACCTTGAATATGACCTTGACCAAGGAAGGCGCGGGAAACGGTATTCCCATGTGAAGAGGATACTCAGGGAGGTTACGGGCGCAGAGGATGCCCTGGTGGTCAACAACAACGCAGCTGCCGTCCTCCTCTGTCTCAACACCTTTGCGAAGGACAGAGAGGTTATCCTCTCCCGGGGCGAGCTTGTGGAAATCGGCGGGTCCTTCCGGATGCCCGATGTAATGGCCGCCAGCGGAGCGGTCCTCCGGGAGGTGGGAACGACGAACAAGACGCACCTCTCTGATTATGAGAGCGCGATCAATGATAATACCGCCCTTATTGCAAAGATCCACCGCTCCAATTTCAGAATTATGGGTTTTACGGATGAGGTTTCTGTCGAAGACCTCGTGCAGCTGGGAAAAGACCGGAATATACCGGTAATGTTCGATCTGGGCAGCGGCAGCCTGATCGACATGAGACCATACGGTGTGCATATTGAACCGTCTGTACAGGAAGTGGTGAAGACCGGGGTAGATTTTACGACTTTCAGCGGAGACAAGCTCCTCGGCGGTCCTCAGGGGGGCGTGATTGTTGGCAAGAAGGAACATATTGAACGGATTCAGAAGAACCCCATTACGAGGGCCGTGCGCATAGACAAACTTACACTTGCCGGTTTTGAGGCAACGCTGTCGGAATATATTGACGAGGGAAACGTTATTCGGCAAATCCCAACCCTCAGGATGCTGCTCCAGAAGCCGGAGGAGATAAGGAAGCGTGCCAGAACCATTGCCGGAAAGCTGAGGAGAGAGATAAAAAACGCCGAGTTCCGGTTAATAGCCGATACGTCGAGAGCTGGTGGCGGCGCACTGCCGGAAGTAGACCTTCCAACCTATGCTGTTGCGATTCAGGCAGATACAGTTTCGGTGAACGAACTTGAAGAACGGTTGAGAAAGGGGAACCCTGCAATTATCGCTCGCATCAAGGACGACGCGCTGATACTTGATGCGCGAACCATTATGCAAAAGGATTTTGAACATCTCGTCCAAGGAATCAAAACAGCCTTGTCCTGAAAATCCGGCCCTGATGAGGAAAAGGGTAATGCTCTTATCGGTATTGCTTAGTATGCGGAGCAAGGGTTGAAAAAGGGCCGGCGCAAAATCCCCTGGTATCTTCTCCTTACCTTTCTGGTGCTTTCCCTAAGCATATGGGCTGTGGGATATTCTTACTACAGCAGGGAAAAGGAGAGCATACAGAGAGACAAACAGGAAGACCTCCTGGCGATTGCTGACCTGAAAGTGCAACAGATCGCTGACTGGCGCAGGGAACGGATCTCAGACGGGGAGATTATCTCACAGGACCCTTTTTTTACCTTGCGTATCAGGGAATGGTTTCAGAAACGAGATCCTGAGCTGAAACAGAAGATACTCTCACGGATGCAATCATTCCGGAGGGATTATCAGTATAGAAGCCTCGTCCTCCTCGATTCCGGAGGCGAGATACACCTTGTGGTCCCCGAGGGAAAAGAAAGCCTTGGCCCCGATGCGAGACAGCTCACCCTTGAGGCAATGCGCACCGGGAAGACCATACTCTCAGACCTGTATCAGAGCAGAACTCACAATCTTATCCTGCTCACCATAGTGGTCCCTCTCGCAGATTCTGCCAAACCGGCTGGTACCGCGGCAGGAGCTCTCCTGCTCCGGGTCGATCCCTCTCGGTTTCTCTATCCGCTTATCCAGTCATGGCCGACCCCAAGTGCCAGTGCTGAAACAATTATGGTACGCCGCGAAGGGAACGACGTGGTATTCCTGAATGAACTTCGCCAAAAAAAACATACCGCGCTTACCCTGAGATTTCCCGTCTCGGCACAGAAGCTTCCCGCGGCACTGGCAGTTCATGGCAGGGAGGGAATCGTTGAAGGCATTGACTATCGCGGTATTCCGGTCATTACTGCAATAAAACGGGTTCCGGATTCCCCGTGGTTTCTTATTGCAAAGGTGGATCAGGAGGAAATCTATGCACCGATCCGGCAGCGGCTGTGGACCACCACCCTGCTCGTAAGTATCATGATCCTCGGTGCAGGAGGGTTTATAGGACTTTTCTGGTGGCACCAGCAGGCAACCTTCTATCAGGAACGGTACAAAGCGGATTTGAACCGGCTTGCATTGCTGCAGCATTTCGAGTATCTCACGAAATATGCCAACGATATCATTCTCCTCTCTGATGAGCGTTTCAGGGTTATTGAAGCAAATGAACGGGCATCAATCTCCTATGGATATGCCGCTGATGAATTAGTCGGTCTGTTCCTGAAAGATCTGAGAGCCCCTGAAACACGGCACCTCCTTGAGCAGCAGATAAAAGAAGCGAAGAGCCGGAACGGACTGGTGTATGAAACGATCCACCAGAGAAAAGACGGCACGAGATTTCCTGTAGAAGTGAGTGCCCGGCTCTTGGAGATTGAAGGAAAAAAATTCTATCAGCATATTGTCCGTGACGTTACCGAACGAAAACAGGCTGAAGACGCATTGAGAGAAAGCGAGCAGAAATTCAAGAATATCGTTGAGCATAGCAACGAGCTCTTCTATATCCATGACACCCGTCATAAACTTACCTATATAAGTCCGCAGGCAATCGCCATACTCGGCTATACGCCGGAGGAAATGATAACTGAATGGACGAATCTCGTTACCGACAACCCCATCAATGAACAAGGCATTCAGATGACAGAACTGGCGATCCAGAGCGGCAAGAAGCAACGGCCCTATCTGCTGGAGTTGTACAGAAAGGACGGGGGCAAGGTATTGTTGGAAATCGATGAGTCCCCGCTGATGAATGATGAGGGCGCTGTGACAGGAATAGTGGGAGCAGCACGGAACGTTACAGAGCAGAAAAATGCGGAAGAGGAACTGAAGCGTTACCGTGAACATCTCGAAGAACTGGTTCAGGAGCGGACGGCTGAACTGGAACTGGCCAATAGGCAGCTTCAGACCGAGATCGACGTCAGGATTACGGTCGCCGATGCCCTGAGGGCGTCAGAAGAAAAGTACCGGAGCATCGTTGATAATATCGGCATTGGCATTGCGCTTATCAGTCCCGGGATGGAAATTCTTTCCCTGAACAGACAGATGAAAGAGTGGTTCCCTTCTATTGATACTGAACGGAGACCGATCTGTTATAGGGCGTTTAATACTCCGCCGAGGAGTGAAGTCTGTACCTATTGTCCGACCTGGAAGACGCTGCAGGACGGCACGGTACATATGTCGATAACGGAAACGCCGGGAACGGGAGGGGTAAGAAATTACCGGATTATTGCTTCCCCGATCAGGGACAAGGATGAACAGATTGTTGCTGCAATCGAGATGGTGGAGGACATTACGGAGATAAAACGTGCGGAGGAAAAAATAATCCGGTTAAATCAGGAATTACAGTACAACGTCGCCCAACTGGAGAATACCAATAAAGAGCTTGAGTCGTTCAGTTATTCAGTTTCTCACGATCTCCGTGCGCCGTTACGGAGCATAGATGGATTCAGCAGGGTTTTGCTCGAGGACTATGGCGACAAGTTTGATGAGGAAGGAAGGAATTACCTCAACCGTGTGCGGAACGCGAGTCAGCGAATGGGTCAGTTGATCGACGACCTCCTGAGTCTGTCCCGGGTTTCCCGGAGAGAGATGCGGCATGAGATGATTGACCTCAGCGCATTGGTGAATACTCTTGCCGAGGAGCTGCAGGGCTTACATCCGGAGCGGCAGATGGCATGGAGCATCCAGCCGGGGATTATTGCCCGGGGAGATGCGGGACTGCTCCGTATCTTGTTCGAGAACCTGCTCGGAAATGCCATAAAATTTACCGGCAGGAAAAAAGTTGCGGAGATAGAATTCCTGAAACGGGAAGATCAAGGCGAAGAGATATACTGCATCCGTGATAACGGAGCAGGGTTTGATATGAGCTATTCAGATAAATTATTCGGAGCATTTCAACGCCTCCATTCGCAGGATGAGTTCCCTGGCACAGGAATAGGGCTTGCAATTGTACAGCGCATCGTATATCGCCATGGGGGCCGTATCTGGGCAGAAGGGGCTCTCGACAAGGGGGCGGCTTTCTCTTTCACCCTGCCCGGCCAGGAGGAGCACAACCACAGGTGATATCGGACAGACAAAAAAGACTGGAATCTTTGGGGAATAGTGGTATTATTTCTCTTATATGAGGGCGATGATGAATAAAAAAATCATCCTGCTTGTTGAAGACAATCCCGATGATGTTGATTTGACCATCCGGGCACTTCAGAGGAACAAGATCGCCAATGAGGTAGTAGTAGCGCGTGACGGTGTTGAAGCTCTCGATTTTCTTTTCGGTACCGGATCATATGCGGGAAGGGACACTGCGGGTCTGCCTGAGCTTATCCTTCTTGACCTGAAACTCCCTAAAATCAGTGGCATCGAGGTTCTGAAAAAGCTCAGGGCTGCCGAGCAGACCAGGCTTCTCCCTGTTGTGATTCTCACCTCTTCCCGGGAGGAACAGGATGTGATCAACGGATATACATTTGGAGCAAACAGTTATATACGGAAACCAGTAGATTTTGACCAGTTCCTGAATGCAGTCAGACAACTCGGATTATACTGGCTCGTGTTGAACGAACCTCCGCCAAAAAGAACAAAATTGTAACGCTCCAGGCGCACGCGGAACAGAGTCTTTACCGGGTTTTTGCGGCTGGGAGGAGATGAGGAGCTATGGAACCCTTGATCAGAGTCTTGCTTGTCGAAGATTCCGAAGACGATGCATTGCTGATACTCAATGAATTGAAACAGGGGGGATACAGTCCGGTTTCTGAGCGAATCGATTCGGCCCAGGCAATGAAAGAACTGCTCCATCATAAGACATGGGATATCATCCTTTCTGATTTTTCGATGCCCCGGTTCAGCGGTCCCGATGCCCTGAGGCTCCTTCAGGAAACAGGCATTGACCTGCCGTTTATTCTTGTCACCGGCGCTATCAGCGAGGAGGAAGCAGTAAAGGTCATGAAGGCCGGAGCGCATGACTGTATTATGAAACAGAACCTCGCGAGACTGGGGCCCGCGGTTGCCAGGGAATTGAGGGAGGCTAAGATACGGCATGAGCGCAGGCTGGCGCTTGAGGCGCTCAAGCAGTCTGAAACCCTCTATCGGGCGATCTTTGAGAACACGGGAACTGCAACGATAATATTTGATGAAACCATGACGGTTATGCTCATTAACCGGGAAGGAGAGAAACTGTCCGGGTATTCGAAAAAAGAAATTGAAGGCAGGAAAAAATGGACGGAGTTTGTTGGCCGGGAAGACCTTGAACGGATGAAGGAATATCATGCCCTGAGAGGGAAAGACCCTGCCCTCGTACCTGCAAAGTATGAATTTGTTTTCTTTGACAGGTCAGGCGCGAAAAAAAACATCTTTGTCACGATATCACTGATACCCGGGACGAAACAACGGGTAGCTTCCCTTCTGGACATTACAGAGAGAAAGGCTGCAGAAAAAAGGCTGCAGGAATCCGAAAAACGGTATCGCGAATTGTATGAAGGGAGCAGGGACGGCTATGCAATGGTCGATATGGAGGGACGGATCATTGAATCGAATTCAACCTTCAGGAGCATGCTCGGATACACAGAAGAGGAGTTAAGGGGGAAAACATATGAAGAAATAACCCCGGATTCGTGGCATGCAGCCGAAGAAAAGATAATACAGCAGCAGGTATTGATAAGCGGATACTCTGAAGTGTACGAAAAAGAATATATCCGCAAAGACACCACGGTTTTTCCTGTTGAACTGAGGACGTATCTGCTCAGGGATGAGGAAGGGAATCCCAGGGCTCTCTGGGCCTTTATCCGGGACGTAACCGAACGGAAGAAAGTGGAAACGGAACTGACAGACAGGATCCAGGACCTTGAGGACTTCTACAACATGGCCGTCGGCAGAGAACTGAGGATGATAGAATTGAAAGAAGAAATCGAAAACCTGCGCGAGCAGCTTGAGCGCTGTCAAAAACCTCCGGATACCCTCTATCCGTGACCTGTTCCGACAAGGAGAGGGCAGCGGGCGTTTATCAGAGACCCGGGAAATTCTGCTCAGGACAGGCCATTATCCTTTTCGTCAGATTTCCTGAACGAGGCAGGGTGAAAACCCGCCTTGCAGAGGATATCGGCGAAGAAAATGCCAGGGTTCTCTCTCACTATTTCGTGCTCGATCTCCTGGAAACACTCCATTGTTGTAACCGTTTTCTGCATATCTGTTATTTCCCTCCCGGAGCCGGAAAGGAGATGCAAGACTGGCTCGGGAGGCAGTATTCTTACATGCCCCAGAACGGGGGAACTCTCGGGGAAAAGATGAGGAATGCATTCCATGAGGTTTTCCGGCAGGGCTGTGAAGAAGCCCTGCTGATGGGGAGCGATATCCCTGATCTCCCTCTGGCGGTTATAGAGAGTGCCTATTCCTTCACCCGACATGAAGCGGTTATTGGCCCCTCCCGGGACGGCGGATATTACCTGATCGGGTTCAGAAAGGAGAGCTTTCTCCCGGAGATTTTTGAAGGGATCGATTGGGGCACGGAAAGAGTCTTCAAAAAAACCCTGGAGATATTTTCCCGACGCAACCGTAAGGTCGGCATACTGCCCCTCTGGCAGGATGTGGACAGGCTGGAAGACCTGAAAGCACTCTATCAGCGAAACAGAAACTCTCCTTTTGCCGGTTCACGAACCATGACCTATCTCTGCGGGAACCCCGATCTTCTCAGGTGAAGCATTCCTTTTCAATCATTATCCCTGTGCTGTATGAACAATGTCTGATCAGGAGTACGATTCATCACCTGTATGAAATCTCTCGGCAGCAGGATGTTGAAATTATCGTTGTTGACGGAGATCCTGAAGCAGCCACACTCAACCAGATACAGGAGAAAAACATAATCAAGCTGCAATCCCTGAAGGGCCGGGGAAGACAGATGAACAGGGGAGCTTCTGTTGCAGGAGGAGATGTCTTGCTGTTTCTCCATGCAGATACCGAACTGCCCGCTGACGCGCTTGGGCTCATCTCTTCCGTTCTGGAAGAGCCGGTGTGCGGAGGGGGTGCATTCGGACTGGGCATCAAATCCGGCCGCCCTGTTTTCCGTCTCATAGAGCGTATGGTATCCCTCAGATCAAGAATTACGAATATCCCGTACGGTGATCAGGCCATCTTCATGAGAAAGAAAGTTTTTCAGAACCTGGGAGGATATCCCCTTATTCCGATCATGGAAGATGTGGAACTGATGAGACAGATGAGGAGATCAGGTTATGGAGTGCGGATCATCCCGGAAAAGGTGCTGACCTCTCCGCGGCGATGGGAGCGTGAGGGAGTGCTCGTCTGCACGCTTCGGAACTGGACTCTCCTGACACTCTACCTGTTAGGAATGCCGCCGGAGTCGCTCGTGAAATATTATTATCCGGAGAAGAAGTCAGAATAGACCGATCCTGAAAATTTCCGGGATTCTCTCTGCACATGGACCGAACGAAGAAACTTATTGTTTTTTATTCTTCACTGCCTGAAGAGGTCTCTTAAAACGTAATGCCTTTCGTCTTTTCTTTCTTGCTTCCCTCTGTTTGCGTTTCTCCTTTTCGGAAGGCTTTTCATAAAAACTTCTCTGTTTGATTTCCTTAAAAAGACCTTCCTTCTGTAATTCACGCTTGAGGATTTTCAGGGCTTTTTCAATGTCGTTCGCATGGACTTTGATTTCCAAACCAGCGGTCTCCAGTCTTTCATCGAATTCTTTCTGCTCTTACAGCCGTGCTTTCCGATCCGAAAGACAGCCTTTTCTGTGCGTTTCTTCCCGAAAAATAAACCCCCAGGGCCTTCAAAGCAGCTGAGGGTTCTCAAAATGACAACTCTGACAGCTATTCTATTATACCTGAAAAAAAATTTTTTGTTCCCTGCCGGGTACCCCTGAGCTTTTCGAAAAGATGCGGCTGACCTCCTGCAAGCGTGCTCAGCCCCCTGCCTCATTACGCATTCTCAGGCTTCCAATACGTCATTCAATTAATAGAGAAAATTCAAATCTTCCCAATCTATGCTCAGGTTTCTCTAATAATGTTCTTTGGTCTTCCCAAGCAAAGAAGTGAATACCAGGAATTGATATACAGAAAATCAAAATTTGTTCACGGTTTTTCTGACAGGTCTTAATGAATAACTTATTGATTTATAGAAAGAATTTGGCGGGAGCGTGTGGGAATCGAACCCACCCTGCCCGTTTGTAACAGGCAACACCGGATTTGAAGTCCGAGAGGGACACCAGAACCCTATACACTCCCAGGAGCTTTTTTATATTTATCAACAATTTACTGCAGGTTTTATCTTATCATGCGAGGGGAAATAGTGTCAAAACTATCTTTTCACTGCATCTTCCCTGAGATATCCGACTACGATTTCTTTCTCGCTGTTTTCATAAGGCATTGCATATACTTGTTCCCAAGGTATGTGCTCAAGGGGATCAATTCCGGCAGATTTTTTTCTTTTATTCCGGTACACGGTATCAAAGATAAAATAGACGTTTTGCCTGCCGGCGAGATGCGTGAGCTGATCAAACGAGTCAAGTTGAATGACTTCCTGACTCAGGTAGCAGGTTATTTCCAGGAATCTGTCATACCCGATTTCATACACCGTCCCGGTATCCGCAGGAAGGATATTGTGTATTGCACGGGCAATCTTTTGGGGGGCATCCCGGCGTTTTTCTTCTGATTGTGCCTCGAGGGCGTTATACCCGAGGATGAGAAATCCGGTGAATACCACAATAGAGAGAGTGATACTGGCAGGGCTGAGGATATGTTGTCTGAACCAGAGAAAAAGGATGATAAGCATCAGGGTGCTTACCAGGAGAATCAGGTGAAGAGACAAGTCAAACTTGAGCAACAGGACAGCGGGGATTATGGAAAGGGCGGAGAGAGTAGCCACCGATAAGAGGACAACGAAAAATTTCTTGAAAAAGGTCTGAATTCCGGGATCCCGGGCTGCTTCTTGTTGGTACCACTCGAAAAGACAGGCAAGCATGATTGCAACAAAAGGACCAACAGGGAGAATATATCTGACCCTTGCACCGGGCAGCAGCCAGTATAGGGGAAAATTTGCCGCGATCATGATGAATGCAAACAGAAAAAGGTCATTCGATAAAAGTTCTTTTGCCCGTGTTCGCAATTCCCTTATGACTATAAGGGGAAGAAACCCGAGTGTCCAGGGCAGGAAGGAGAGGAAAGACTCAGCCGGATACCAAACAAGGTGTCTCAGAAACCCGGATGAATAATTGGTGCTTCCCCGTTGCATGATCTCATTCTTCCACATCTGAAAATATGCATGCGGAGATACATACTGAAAAACCGTAAGCAGATAAATTCCGAGAATCGACGCAAAGCATATCAGTCCGGCCAGGTGAGACAGGGAAAAAAAGAACCGGAGGTTTCTTTTGCAGAGCAGATAAGCAAAGACCGTGAAATAGAAATATGCTATGCCCTGGGGTCCTTTTGTGAGAAGCCCTATGCCAGTGATTGACAGAGAGATGATCCATATATGGACCGGTTTCCCTTGCTGCGTATATCCATAAAACCAGGTCAACAGGGCACTGCTCGTAAGGAGAATGAACAGGCTGTCGATTTCCGCGCTCATACCTTTGGTGATAAGACCTACCATAGTGACAAGGGCAAGAGAAGCAAAAAGCCGGCCTCCCCGGGTAAGCCGGGGGGAGGTAAAAAAATATACGGCATACCCTGTCAGGAGTACGGCCAGTACAGAAGGGAGGCGGGCAGTCCACTCGTTGACTGCCCCAAAGACGACACCGCTCACTGCGATCAGCCAGCTCATGAGCGGCGGTTTGATGAGGTAGAGCTTTCCGTGAAGAAGAGGCATTGCCCAGTTGCCTGTTTCGAGCATTTCCCTCGCAATGATCACCCGTATCGGTTCATTGCCGTTGAATGTATCGATACCGAGAAACGGAAGGTATACAGAGCATGTTGCCAGGGAGATCAGGAGGAGATCCCCAAGAGCACTGACCGTGTTTCCGTGGGAGAGATTCCTGAGCATCAATGCCTTCAGGCCTTTGTGGTGACCAGACAGTATCCGCTATTATTCAGAGAACCCGGTCGTCAGACAGTTTCTGCATGATAACCTGGATGAACGATTGTATCATCTGCGCTGAAGAACCCCTGTCAAAGGTCTCCACAAAGGTGTCCGAAAGGGCTGACCAGATGAGCTTGTCGGTCTTTGCTTCATAGAGGTTTGTTTCGAGAACGACTATCTCATCCTGGACCTGATAGCCTGGCTTTGTAATGCAGTCATAGCAGTCGTAATAGTATCCATACCAGTCATGATAATAACCTGGAGGAACATGTCCGTGTTGATGATAAGCCGGAGAATAGGGATGCGGAGGAGGAGCCGGAGAAATCCTCTCCGGCGGGTAATAGGTGTCAACGGTCTTTTTGTCAACCATTCTCGTGATCAGTATTGCATCGATATGCAATTCGTTTACTTTCGTGCGGATGGTATCTTTGTCCGGCAGCCCTTCGGATGGCAAAACCGCATAGCCCGGGACGGCCTCGATCCCTTTAATCCGGAACGCTTTTACGAATTCGTCCTCATATAACCTCTTGATAGCAGGTCTTTCGGAAACTCCCATAACGAGTACTTTCCTGATCTGTCCCTGATATGCCGGGTCTTTCCAGACCGAGGTGAGGGTCGTCGTAGCACATGCTGCAAGAAGTGAAAGAATAAAGAAGAATATGCCTGAAGACAGCACCTTATGTTTCATGACCATGCCTCCGGGTATGATAATATTTCATTGTATCATAAATTCAGGGCTAACAATATACTGAAGAGCGGACATCCTGTGGAGGAAAAGTCTTTCCTGATACCGTATTATTCAGAACGCAAGAGACAATCCGGAAGAAGGATAGAAGAACGAGGGGTCTCTTCTTACAGGGTAGGCGAGCAATGGGGTCCGCTGTAACCCCGGTATTTTATATAAGGATCGCATGATCCGGTCTGCTCCGGCTGGAATTGCAGCGATGCACAGCCCGTCAGCAGAGCTAGAAGTATGAGCAGGGCAGCAATCTTGAATTTCATGCTTGAGACCTCCCGGGAAAATATCCTACCTATAACTATACCAAAAAATCGGAGCAGAGAGGTGAAAAGTCCGGTGATCTCCTATAATAAAGGTAAGGTAACCATCATGAACATTGAAGAATATTCGTTCGGAAGAGTAGTTATTGCCAGGAAGACCTATACCGCTGACGTGCTCGTCTTCCCTGACAGGGTTTATTCTGCATGGCGGAGAAAAGAGGGACATAAACTCCAGACCGCCGACCTTGCGGATGTGATACGGGAGAAACCGGCAGTTCTCATTGTCGGCACAGGATATTCAGGACTTATGTCTGTCCCGGAAGAGACTGTGCGGCACCTCGAATCACTCGGCATCCGGGTCCAGATCGAGCGCACAAGCAGGGCGGTTGAGGTTTTCAATGCAATGCAGGCGGGTAAAAAAGTGATCGCAGCACTCCATCTCACCTGCTGACTATGAAAGAAGAACATCCTATAGATCAAGGGCAGACAGATGAAATCCTGGGCATAACCCGATGTGCCCGCTGCGGGCAGCGGCTGGAGGGGGAAATTGAATGTCCCTTTTGCTCCCTCTTTCCCGATGCCCCGCGCCCTCATATCCTCCCGAAATGGATTTATCTTACCGCGTGCTTTCTCACATCCCCGCTCAGCATCTATTTCATCCTGAAAACCGGACGGTTGAGGCTCTATGAAAAAATAATAGCCATCTCCGGCTTTCTGCTCTGGGCAGGCCTTTTGCTTGTCTGAGACCCTGCACCGAGGTTCCGCCAAACGGGCAGGCTGCTTTTTCCTGGTCCCTTTCCCGTGCTATAATACTGTGCGATGAAGAAGATTCTGGCATGTGTCTGTATTTCGATATTATTCTGCGCGGTTTTATCCTGCTCCGGAAAATCCCCGGTGAGGAAACCGGCTGAAAAGTTCGATCCGGAAAAGACATTCACTACAGCGAATGCGCAGTTTGAGAAGAAAGAATATGAGCAGGCCAGGGCTTCTTTTCTCGAGGTGAAGAACAGGGACCTCACCAAGCAGTACGCGCCGCTTGCCCAGTTGAAGATCGCAGATTCCTATGTGAAGGAAGAAGAGCCTGAGCTTGCGGTTGCCGAATACCGCAAATTTCTCGAAGCATACCCTGACCACCAGTACGCCTCCTATGCGCAGTATCAGATAGCGATGGTATATTTTGACCAGATAGAAGGATCGGAGAGAGGTTACGGAGGTGCAGCAAAGGCCCTTGAAGAGTTCGAGAAACTGAAGACGCTTTTCCCCAGAAACCCCTATAAAGATGTTGTTGACCTGAAAATAGAAAAGTGCAGAAATACCATTGCCGAATACGAATACCTGGTCGGCCAATTTTATTACAAGAAAGGTTCTTATAACGCTGCACTTGGCAGATTTGAAGGGCTGCTGGAGAAATATCCGGACTATAAGGGAGAACCTGAGGTCCTCTTCTATTCTGCAATGTCCTATAAGCGTCTCGGCCGGAAAGAGAAGGCCAATGAATATTTCTCCCGTCTCGTCGAGAAATATCCGAACAACAAACTTTCGGGGAACGCAAAGAAAGAGCTCTCCGCGTTGCAGAAGTGAAGCAGAAAAAAGCCCGTCCCTTCGCTTCCGTACGAAAACCGGCAGAAAAATATTATCCCGTATTTCTTGATCTCAGAGATAAGAAGATTATCGTAGTCGGCGGGGGCAAGGTTGCTGAAAGAAAGGTATGTTCCCTTCTGAAGGCCGGAGCATCGGTTACAGTCATAAGCCCCTCGATTACCGGGAGACTCCGGAAAGAAATCGGAAGAGGACGTGTCACGCATATTTCCCGTGCATACAGGAAGGGTGATCTCAAGGGGGCGTTCCTGGTTGTTTCTGCTACAGATTCCTGCCTTTTGAATGAACGGGTCTTCCGTGAAGCGCCCTGCCCGGTAAACGTCGTAGACACTCCGCATAGATGCAGTTTTATCGTCCCTTCAGTTGTATACCGTGACCCGCTGACGATAGCGATCTCGACAAGTGGTGTCAGCCCGGCCTTTGCCAAGACTATACGGAAGGATCTTGAAAGGCTTTTTGGACCTGGATTTTCCCGCTATCTTAAATCTGTGAGGAAGCTCCGCGCTGCTGCCATGAGCGGGATAGCAGAGCACGGAAAAAGAGAGGAATTCCTCAAGGCGATCGCTTCAGAGAAGATCCTCGGGATACTGAGGGAAGAAGGGCACAGAGCAGCTATGGACGTCGCAGAAACGCTCTTCAGACGCGCAAAGCAGACCTGAGTGTGGTAAAATTCAGGCATGGATATTCATCAGCTGAAAGTATTCGCTTCGGTGTATAAGAACCGGAGTTTTTCAAGAGCATCCGATGCCCTCCATCTTACCCAGCCAACGATCAGCAACCATATCAAAACCCTTGAGGACGAGTTCGGATGCAAACTGTTTGACCGGCTGGGCCGGAGCATTATTCCCACACAGGAGGCTGACGTACTGTATACCCATGCCCTGGAAATCATCACCAAAGCCGAGACACTTGATGAGGCAATACGGGAGATCAAAAAAGATTTAACCGGGAAGATAGTGATAGGCGCAAGCACTATCCCGGGTGTCTATCTCATGCCGCGCATGATGACGGCTTTTCAGAGGAAATATCCCGAAATATCCTTTCAGATCCAGATTTCTGATTCCAGGGGGATTCTTGAAAGCATATCAAGGCATGATCTGCTGCTGGGGATCGTCGGGGCAAAACTCGGAAATGACCAGATAAACTACCTGCCCTTTGTGGAAGATCAGCTGATAGTAGTCGCATCGCCTTCAAAGGTGAAATCGAACAGCGTTGCCCTGAAAGGACTGACAGACTATCCGCTCATTCTCCGGGAGGAAGGATCGGGAACACGGAAGGAAACAGAAAAATTTCTTGAAAGCAGGGGATTGTCCCCCGGGAAATTTCAGATAGCCGGTATTTTCGGCTCTACTGATGCAGTAAAACAGGCGGTAAAAGCAGGGCTTGGTATCTCGATACTCTCAAAATTTGCAGTGTCTGACGAACTGGAGTACGGAATACTCCAGGAGATAGCACTGACCGACCTCCAGATGAGACGCAGTTTCTATATTGTTGTTCATAAGAGGAGAACCCTTCCCAAGGCATATGAGATATTCCTGGAACATATTCTGGCTGAAGCAAAAACCCTGTAGACAGCCCGCATTAGTTATTCGCAACGGTTTCACCAAGAAGAGCCGCAGTATTCTCGCTCGGTCCGTCCAAAAAGCCTTCGGGAGATAAATCCCCCCCGATGCAGCATCCGCTCTTCCCACGCGAAAAGTTTATGAATGATACGGAAGGTGAGTCAGCATGCAACAAGCCCGGACCGTTCTATCAACCTGAAATCGTCGCCGGGATTCCGCCCCAGGGTAGTGAGATAATTCCCGGTGATCATCCCGTCTGCACCCGCAAAAAATATCATGGAATGGAATTCACCGAGAACCTGCAACCTCCCGCCGCAGATGCGGATCTGTTTCTCCGGAAGAAGAAACCGGTAAATGCTTATGATCTTCAGTGCTTCAAGAGGATGGAGCAGTTTCCTGCCAGAGAACCCTGTGCCCGGCAGAGGGATCAAAAAATTTACCGGGACGGAATCCACATCCAGCCTCTTCAGAGCAAGCGCCATATCAACCCTGTCCTCCCATGTCTCTCCCATACCGAATATCCCCCCGGCGCAGAGGGAGAGACCGGCAGATTTTGCAGCCTCGATCGTCTGAATTTTATCCCAATAAGTATGTGTGCTACAGATTTCAGGGAAGAACCGTACCGAGGTTTCGAGGTTATGGTGATACCGTTCAAGGCCCGCATCCCGAAGTTGCGAAAGTTCGCTCTTGTTCAGAAGTCCGAGACTCGCACAGGGAGAAATGCCGAGGTTTCTGATTGCCGTGATCATGCCGGTAATCCTGCGGAGATCGCTCTTCGAAATCTTTCTCCCGCTTGTGACGAGAGAACACCGTGTTATTCCGTATTTCTTGATTTCTTCAGCTTTCGGGATAAGGGATTCTCTGCTGAGGAGGGGATAGACGGGTATCTCAGCCCTGCTTCTTGCAGACTGGGCACAAAATGCACAGTCCTCTGAGCAGGCACCCGATTTTGCATTGATAATTGAGCACACCTCTGCCCTGTTTCCCCTGAAATATTCCCGTATTCCGACTGCCGAGGCGAAGAGTGAGGCCAGACCGGAGCCTTTGATTTCAGAGAGCACCAGGGCCTCTTCCCGGGACAGGCCCTGGCCCTTAAAGACTTTTTCTGCAAGGGCTTCAATCTCCGGGCGGTGAGTCATAAAGGTCTCCCGGGAAGTGTTTTCGCTCAACAGACGGTTTGAGCCTGATCGTCACTTTAATGGTGGTATCTTTTTTGGGCCAGTAGTGGACTTCCAGCACATCGCTGCTGCCATATACAAACGGCCGGTACAGAGGCCTCAGTTCATAGCCGATGACAGTGCCGTCAGGATCCAGTATCCTGCTGAGCCAGGAGCGCCAGAATGCATGGTGAAAACTGACAAACTTCTCCGCCCTCTCCAGAGCTTCCCGGGCTGGACGGCCCTTTTCTGTTTTGTAATCAAAGTCAGGGGCGTACAAGACAAAAGTATAGTCGCCTCCCTCGGGAACAAATATAACAACGGTCTCGATGTCGTCTGCAAATCTCCCGCCATAGAGCAGGAGGGAGAACGTTCCCTTGAGTTCAGACGGGCTTGCCGGCTCTGTTCTGAGAGGGCTGTCAAACGCAAAAGCTGAAGAGGTGAGTGTGAGGATACAAAGGAACAGGATACCGGGGATGATCCTGTATAAAGAAGTGCCGCGGACAAATACCACAATAACCACCTTTCCTTTCGTCCCGGAATTCCCGGAACCTGCTACTCTTTTAACCATAGCATCTCTTTTCTCTCTTTGTAAATCTTCGGAAATAGCCTTTGTGCTATACTTTTTCATGCCAGTGAAGCTTATCATGTTTGATCTCGACGGTACGCTCGTTGATACAAGCCAGGACATTACCAATGCCCTGAACTATGCAGGAGAACCCTTCGCGCTCAGGAAGCTCACCATGAAGGAGACCATCGCGATGATTGGAGAAGGAGTGACAAGGCTTATCGAGAAGGCGTGCGAAGGAGATAGGACAGAAGTGCGGGAAAAGGTGATCCGGAGATTTCTCGATTATTACTCTGCTCACCTCACCGACCACTCTGTGATCTATCCGAAGGTCACGGAGACTCTGGAAAAACTCCTTGCATACCGCAAGGCGGTGATTTCAAACAAAAGAGAAAGCCTGTCGGTACAGCTTCTCGATAGCCTAAACCTCCTGAAATATTTCGACCTTGTCGTGGGGAGTGATACCACCGCTGAAAAGAAACCTTCTGCAATGCCCATTCTCCACGTCCTCGAAAAATTTCATTCCTTTCCGGAAGACGCGTACATGGTGGGGGACAGCAGATTCGATGTCGAGGCAGGCAGGCGGGCCGGGGTGAAGACCATTGCAGTTGCCTACGGATATGGACAAAAACAGCACCTCCTCGAAGCGGATTACGTCATAGACAGCTTCGATTCGCTGCCTGGTATCCTTGACATGAATTCCCCGAAATTCATATAATTCTTATTTAAACCCATTTGAAAATTTTATAAGGGGATTTCCTGTTTCTTATGCGCCTGTAGCTCAGTCGGATAGAGCAACTGCCTTCTAAGCAGTGGGTCAGGGGTTCGAATCCCTTCAGGCGCGCCATGCAAATTTTGCAAAACAAAATTTGCAGTGAACAGTTGATAGTACTTAGTATATAGTTGAAGAGATAAGGACTTGCGTTCTGGTTTTTTTCTGAACACTGATTACTATTCACAGGAGGCTCTTTCAGATGGTGAGTGTAGCTCAACGGTCAGAGCACTGGACTGTGGCTCCAGGGGTTGGGGGTTCGAGTCCCCTCACTCACCCCAGCAAATTTTGCAGCGTAAAATTTGCTGGTAAGAGTTAAAAGTGTAAAGTTGAACGCTATAAATTTTATAATGTATTTTTCAGGAAAGAAACCCGTAACTTATCACTCTCAACTTTTAACAGTCATTCAGTGCGCCTGTAGCTCAGTGGATCAGAGCATCGGCCTCCGGAGCCGAGGGTCGGAGGTTCGAATCCTCTCAGGCGCGCCAGATATGTGGGCCGTTAGCTCAGCTGGTAGAGCAGCTGACTCTTAATCAGCGGGTCGCAGGTTCGAATCCTGCACGGCTCACCATATTTTTCAAGGACTTGCGAGCTTTTCCGCTTCTGTTCGAAATCCCCGGTTGCCAAATAGTTGCCATCTAATCTCCGGATTGCCTCTACCTCGTACTCCTCAGGAGACACCACATAATACTTCATGGTTGTCTCTATCGACTTATGACCCATCCACTTCTGTAGTGTCTTTGGAGACACATTTTTGAATACACACATTGAAGCGAATGTCCGTCTGAGATCATGAAACCTTACATCTTTCAGCCCGGCCCTCTTTACCGCAGAATGAAATGATTTCTTAATGTCCTTGAATGGCCGTCCATACCGATCATGAAAGACATATTCGCCTTTTCTTTTTTCCAACAACTTCACGATCTCTGAATTAACGGTTTCATTTATGGGAACCCTTCTCTGATCACCCCCTTTCCCGTCCTCTACCCAGAGAACATCTTTTTCCCTGTCTACAGCCCTCCATTTCAGGCTGAGAAGCTCTTCTTTCCGTAACCCGGTATTAAGAGCAACGATTATCATAGAACGCAAATAAGAAGCTTTACGCTCTTGACCGCTTGCCCCTATGAGCTTCTTAATCTCCAATGGTGCTAAAAACCTGAATCTGGGCCTTTCTTTTTCCAACTTCATACCCTTCACAGGATTCTTGAACACGAAGCCCCACTCTTGCGCTTTTGTAAAGATTCCCTTCAGTATTGTTACTTCGCGATTAATCATATAAACCCCAACCTTGCCGAACCGGGTGCTTTGATAAGTCTCGATTTGATACCTCGTGATCTGATCAAGGTAGTATTCGCCGAAGAAATCAACAAGTTTCTTTGTTATGCTGAGATAATCACGGTATGATCTTTTCTTGGAAGCATGTTTCTGCAGGTATTCAGGGACAAAGTCTTTAAATTGAACTGTCTGAGGGAACCTTTCAGGGAACATCTTACGTTCAGCGATTTCTTTCCGTTTCTTCTCTTCATATTCTTTCACCAATTTTATTGAAGTATGTGCAGGGCTGAATATGCGCCTTTTCCCGGTCTCGTCTCTCAGACGAACATAATAGACGAAACGGTTTCTTGTCTTGCACCACTTCTTGACTATCATCTAGCGAATACCGCCCTTAGATTCGATTTCAAGGATATACTCCATAGGGAATCTAACACGATTACCAAACTTAAGAGGGACAAGCTTCTTTTCCATAACCCACTGTCTCAGGGTATTGACCGCAATTTTCCAACGCTCAGAGAGTTCTTCATAAGTGAGAAACGCGCTCATACCTTAATCCTCCTTGCCTTTCTTCCTTTTCTTATAAATTTTCTTATCATCAATCTCTGCCTGAGCCCTTTCAACAATAGGTTCACCCCTCATAAGATTCTCAAACTGTGCTGTCCGCCCGGCTTGCTTTAGCATCATCCCCCAGAAGGCAAGATTATTCATTAAACTTCTATCTGATTTCCGTAAATGAGGAAGAGCTTCATCCAAATCTCGTAGATATTTCCGCATGACAAAACTCAAATTCAGGTCTGGGTCTCCGTAGGACTCCAGAGCTTTCTTAATACGTTCTGTGACGTCTTCGTCAAGCCTTAAAGCGTATGTCTTTAACCCCATACTGCACCTCCTTAAATTGCCTTATATTTCGAAATTACCATAACATTATAGACAATATCAAGCATTTATTTACCATTTATCTATAATTTGTTGCAGTTATGCCTATAATAATATCAAGTTATCAAGCAAAGAACACCACCACCGCCGGATCGGTCGCTCTCTCCGCAGAGGGGTCGCTCCCTCTCGGCGGTGAAGAGGGTCATGAGAGGGGGTACGATTATAGTTAATCGTCCGTCTATTCCCTCAAGGGCCGGATTTTTACGTTGTCAAGACCGGGCCTGTGTTATCAAGGGGTGATTCCATGATTCCATGTATTCATCATTGCGCAGGAGCCCGGTTTAACGCAATCAAGAATACCAACCTGGTACGGGATCATAGGCGTCTTCTACTAAGGGGGTAATCGGCGGGTAATATATTAATCGTTACAGATTAACGTCGAAGGTTTTACACAAACAATGGGAACACAACCAAAGGGAGGTATTTTGATTCTTTCGGTTAGTCCCTAAACAACGCATCAAAAAAAGACTCAAAGAGAGTGACTACACCCACAATGCCGTAAAACTTAAAAAAAACATGAAAGGTGATGATTTACGGATAAAATACTCATAACCGTAAAAATCAGTGTGTAGTTAGAAATTACTTTTTTCTTTTAATGTTTTGATTGCCCAAAAAACAAATCTTACTAGCCAAAAAAATAGATATATAAAAATAGGAAATATTAGTCCCAAACTTAAAAAATCTAACCGCTGCATAAATGGTCTTTCTTTCATAGGGATATTAGCAATGTCAAATAATTGCTTGTCCGGTATTTTGTTAAAATCTATTGCTTCACCTCCTCCGGCAATAGCACAGGCTTCAAAAATATCTTCTTCAGTCGGTTTTGATTCAAAATTAATGATAAATCCCTTCGGGCAAACAACCTTTTTTTCATCAATCTTTTTTACCTTGCTCCAAAATGATCTAAATTCTTTTAAGCTTGGTTCACGAATCTTTGAAATATTAGTTGATTGCCAGTGGTCTAAGTAAAAAAAAACTGCGGAAATAAAAATAAGCGAAATTATTATCAGGCCTTCTCTTGCTATAATTTTTCTATATTTCATTGAACAATATATACAGAGGATAGCTTAAATAAGCCGACAACAACCCCAACAATAAACAATAAAAGTGAGGCGATGTCCCACGTGAAGCTTCGCCAGAAAAAGCCTGAGAATTTAGGTGGATCTTTTCCCCTTTCCGCTGCATCTCGCCGCCTTAGTTCTCTGTGTTTCGCTAGCATCAAACTTACGCCGATAATAACTAAACCGACAGCAAATATGATAATCGGCAAGATTACCCATGCGGGGCTAACCTTTTGGTTCGCAAGAGCGCTAGCAACAGCAAACGTGACACCAATTCCACCGGTATGAATTACAACAAGAAACCGGCGTGTTGTGTCTGCAATTTCCCTTGAACGTTTTTCGTGTTCTTCTGCTTTGTCCATGTCCAACTTATTTTTTATAAATCTATTCTTTCATTTATTAAAAAATACTATTTTAAAATGTCTTCGTCAATCTTTTATTTCTGATAGAAATATGAATTAATATTTTATTTTTCGTACCGTTTATTTCAGGAAAAACTTATGCGTCATAAAAAATCCTAAAAATTAGAACAACCCTTTTCCTATCATTACCCCTCCAATAACCAATGAACACCACCCAACAATAAATAACCCATACGCCACCCATGAAAGAGCCTTATATTGTGTATCGAAATAAGGATGATCTTCTTTTCTGGTGTTCAAAGCTATTTCTCTGACAGCCATTGATACCTGAGAAACGAGAAGCATCACAGGAAACCACAGTACCAACGTTACCCCGACGTAAATAAATATCTCTTTCTCCAATACATGCATTAAAGCTTGAGTATCCATTGAATCCCCCTTTCGAAAAGCCTTCTATGGTCACTAGAACGGCTCGGAACAAGCTCCCTCGTAAGCCCACTCACTCGGAAATTCCATGATCAAATCCCTAAAAGGTCGTTTGGTTTCCACACCCGCTATATTTGATAACTCATATCCTACCAGAAAGACTTTTCTATACGTGCAGGCAAACTGTTCCGCCATTTTCTTTCCAAATCTTTTTACTACTTCTGCCAGCCTAGATGGACTCAATTTATAAATCTGTTTTATCTGACTTGCCGTAAAAGACTTCTTTATATCCAACGCCCCGTATTCATACCCCTTGCCGATATACTTGCCTATATAATTAGCGATCTTGCCGATCTTCAAACGCAATTTCGGAGCTGTTAATTTCACGAACCCCAAACCCCATGACCGGCGAATTTCATCAGACGTAGGGAATACAAAAGGCTTCGAATATACGCAAAGCGCATGATAATGAATAGCTCCGCGTTCCTGCATTTCCTTGACCGCCACATATTTAAAATCAGACTCTTTGCGCTTCAATCTTTGTGCGATAAACTGCAGTACCCTATGGAGGTGCTCAGAATCTATTTCCGGTACATTTTCCGCCACGGTCAGGGTTAAGTGAACGATATAATAACGGGGTATGTTATAACGAATATAATTGACCAATTTTTTTAGAGCTGTTTTAAAGTTCCCCTGCCTGCCTGCCTCGATATGGCAGACTTGACCAGTTACCATGTTCCTAAATTTTTTGTATCCAAGAGCCACGTTGACCTCCTTTTCTGGTTGCCAAATAGTTGCCACCTACGCAGCAATTTAAGCTAATGATAACCAACATCAGCAAACATCAGGCAACCAACAATTAATTAAATTCAAGAGGTTAGATGGGCGTTGCTATTCGGGTTTCCGGGGAGATTTCCTACTTTTCGAACTCTTAATCAGCGGGTCGCAGGTTCGAATCCTGCACGGCTCACCATATTTTTCAAGGACTTACACCATTCTCTATATCTCTCTGCGTGCAATTATGGATTGCCCGCATACTATGCTGTAAATTTTAAGGTGAATTCTACTTAAAGGCTGAGTTTATAGGCAATCTCTGATACTCCCTAAAACAGACACGCGGTGGATTATCCTTAGAAAGCAACCTTTCGAATGGAACTCTTTACACTGAAATTTGCGATATCGTGTATTTCCTGTTGAAACAAACGTGTCTGCATGCTTTCTTGAACGAATAGGATTACCTTTGAAAAAATAGGTAAGATTACTGCAATGTCTGATATAATTTGACGAGTAATCAATGCGAACGTACATTGAAGTTAATCGACAAAAACGCCAAAAGGTCATTTCAATATGGTAAAAATTGAACGAATTAGTGTAGAAGAGGCATACCGTAATGTACAAGCGAAAGAGGCACTGCTTGTTTGTGGGTATAATGATGCGGAGAAATGTAAGACCATGCAATTAGAAGGGGCGATTTCCTATAGTGAATTGGAATCAAGCCTCCCTAGGATTTCTAAAGATCAAGAGATAATCTTCTATTGCGGATGACCACATGAAGCAACGTCTGCCGGTCAGGCAGCAAAGTTCATAAAGCTCGGCTACAGAAATGTTAAGGCGTTAGCTGGTGGAGTAGAAGCGTGGAGAAATGCTGGTTTGCCGATAAAATAAATTGCATATAAAGTACCGGCCAAGAAATCAATTGCACGCAAGAGATGTACACGTTATGTGGTAAGTTTTCTGTAGACTTCGGTTATCCTGTTCGGTAGTTTGCGCACTTCGTCCAGCACTATATAACTTACTTCACCGAACATATGAGGCAAGTAGGAACTCGCTTCCTTATCTATCGTGATGCAGAAAGGTTTTATCCCCTGATCTTTCGCTTCAATAAGTGCTCTCCGGGTATCTTCTATCCCGTAATCGCCCCTGTATCCATCTCTATCTTCAGGATGTCCGTCACTGAGAGTAATAAGCAGTTTCGTCTTCGCATCAATTTTACTGATAATTTTTACTGCATGACGAATCGGAGGACCCATCCGGGTATATTCCTTGGGTACAATACCAGAAATGCGCTTCTTCACAGCCTCACTATATTTTTCGTCAAAAGCCTTTATCTTATAGAATTCTGACCTGTTCCTGGTGACTCCCGAAAAACCGTAGATGGCATAAAGGTCTCCAAGGGATTCGAGGGCTTCGCACATGAGAACAAGCGCCTCTTTTTCGGACTGATTCACCCATCCTTTGGTAGACCCACTCATGTCGAGAAGGAAGAGAGCTGCAATATTCCTTGCCTGGCGATCAAGCTTTATGAAAAGATTCTGACTTGGAGCAAGACCGGCTTTCATGTCGGCATATGCCTCTATTGTGGCATCAATATCTATATCATCTCCTTCTTTCTGCCTTCTCAGTAACTGCATTTCTTTCTTCAGCAGCTCGAATCTTCTGCGAAGAACCTTTACATACCCTCCGTAGCGCTTCAGAGTGAGATCAACGAAAGGCTCGTCTCCCGGGGGAATATCCTGTTCAAAAAGGCTGCACCAGGCTTTCTTGTAATCGTTTCTTCGGAAGTCCCATTCATCGTATTTAATTCCTCCCTGCACATCTTCTGGTATATCAGATTCAAGAAGGTTTTTGATTGCGATAACCCCGCAGTTCTGACCAACTGAGTTTCCGTCAAGCAGAATGCCGTCGGCAAATATCCCGGTTTCTTGAATAATATCCTTTGATTCATGGTCAAGTTCAAAAAGTTTTCCCTTCAGCATGAAGTATTCAGCGTCCTGGTTTGGAAACTTTTCAATCCCTGTTTGTGATATTCCTTCTTTTCTTAAAAGAGGCTCTATCTCAATATCCGGCATGTGAATGAGCCTTGTGATTGCGCTTTCGATCTTTTCTTTTGAGGATTTTTTCTTCGCCTTCAGAAAATCTGAAATCTTTTGTGGGTTAATAAACCCGGGATACACAAACTGGGGTTTTTTGTACTCTCCCGTCAAATGAATGGCTAAGTCGCGCACTGTAGAAAGGGCATTCATTGTCTCAGAAAACGTTTCTGCTGTTTTGAGTTTGTTAGCAATTGGAAGCGCTTTTGAAAGCGCTTCCGAGATAGTTCCCTTTACCTGTCCGGTAAGATAATACTGATAAAGACCTTCAATATATGCATTTCTTAAGGATAAGTCATCGAGCATGGGTCTGTTACGGAAGAGGTCTTCCCTGATTTGACATGCACTGTGCATAAGTCCTGACAATTCTCTTTGCAGAAACGCGTCAATGCGGTAGGCGTCTAGAACGGTATAAAGGTCGAGAGCGAATTCACTATCATAAAATGAGCTGAATAGTGTGTCGATGTCAGAATGAGAAGGGACATCTTCTCTCAGAAAATCTTTGAGTGTATCAGGATCGGGGGTGAGGGAGCCCTGAGCTATCTGTGCCCAGTGGTGAACAGCTAGGAGTTTGTACAGGAGAAAATTTTTTTCGGGTTCTTTATAGAGGCTGAGAGTATGGGGAAGGAAGATTGTTTCTGTATCTGTATACGGTGCTTCCCCGGGTGCGATCTTCAGGCTCATTCCGGAAATACCGCAAAGATATGTCTCAAGGAGCGAAATCACAGAGTGGAGATGAAGTCCATCGAGACTTCTGAACTTATCTAGATCGTCTTTGTCTGTTTTTGAAAGGAACTGAAAGAAAGCGTCCATACCCTTTGACTCAAAAAGGTCAAGAGCCTGTGTGAGCCACCTGTCGGTCTCTCTCGGAGAAAGGATTTTGGAAACGGTAGTCACTTTCCTGAGAACATTTGGCAGGAGACCCGAAGCGGACTGTGACAGGGAGAAGCAGAGAGCGAGTGATTTCTGTCTGAATCGGGGATCGAAGGATTGTATATCCCTGATAACTGCTTCAATTTCTTCTTCCTCAAAAAGGTCGAGAGTGAGATTTTTCGAAAGCCCTTCCCAAAGTTGCTCTTCGTGTTTCTTCGATGTTGTTTGCATTTGAATCAACCAGAATGCATGAAATAAAGACGATACAGGGTTTACTCCTGTGAGAATTGTTAAAAAATAGAATTCACGATTTCAGAGAGCGCGTGAAGCATTTCGCGGTCGTCAGTCAAGGGTTCAGATACGGCAACTTCGCAAGCCCTTCTAATATCTGTTCCCGCCCGTATGAGCTTCGCCGCATGAATGAGGAGCCTCGTGCTTGCACCTTCTGTGAGTCCTCTGTCCTTGAGATTCCTCGTTTTTTTGCCGAAGCTTACCAGTTTTTCAGAGATGCCCTCATCGATGCCTGATTCATGCATTATGATTTCCATTTCTAGATCTTTGCGAGGATATCCGAATTCAATTGCCATGAATCTCTGGCGGGTCGACTGTTTCAGATCTTTTAAGACACTCTGGTATCCTGGGTTGTAAGATACGGCAAGGAGGAACTCGCGGGAAGCTCTCAGGATTTCACTCCTTTTCTCTATAGGTAAAATTCTCCTGTCGTCTGCCAATGGATGTATTACCACTGTAGTATCTTTGCGGGCCTCAACAATCTCATCGAGATAGCAGAATCCACCTGTCTTCACTGCCTTTGTCAGGGGGCCATCAACCCAGACGGTTTCGCCTCCGTGAACCAGATATCTCCCCACGAGGTCTGAAGCCGTGAGGTCATCGTGACAGGACACAGTGATAAGTGGCCTTTTGAGCTTCCAGGCCATATAGTGCATAAAGCGCGTTTTCCCACATCCGGTCGGGCCTTTCAGAAGGAGAGGTATTTGATGTTTATACGCGGATTCAAAAAGCTCAACCTCGTTGTCGACCGCCCGGTAATAGGGTTTTTCCTTGATAATACAGTTTTCGGATTTTCTAGTTTTAGCGCTCATATAATATATTATAAAAATTAATTAAAAAATAGTAAAAACATAATTATTTATATTATTTTTCCAAGGGCTTATTATCGATACAGGCAGAGAATATAGTGAACATTCCCAATACGCAGAAGCAAGAATTGATATTGCAGAGATTTTTGAACAATGCAGGAAAAGTACCTAAATGGTTAGGGCAAAAAGACCATGAACAGGTGCCTGATGATATATTAGGGTAAAATTTCCATATGAGAATTTCATAGAAGTAAATTGGTAAAAATGATAGTCTGTGAGCAGATATGAAGGAGGCAGTGGTAATATTTCCCAATCAGCTTTTTGACGTGCATCCTGCAATGGCAAAAAACAGAAAGGTTTTTCTTTTGGAGGATGCACGGTTTTTTCCTGATTTTTGGTTTCATAAGAAGAAATTGATTCTCCACCGTGAATCCATGCAGGCTTACAGAGAAAGGATAATATCAAAGGGATACAGGGTGCAATATATTGAGTGCCAGAAGGGTGACACAGACTCTCTTCTTTTTCCGCAATGTAAAAAACAGAAAATTGAGGTAATTTATCATGCTGAAATTACCGACCATGCGCTTGAAGACAGATTTCAAAGAAACCTAAAGAAACATGAACTAAAAGATATCAGTTTCCCAACACCAAATTTTCTGACATCTGCAGACTGGCTTGCAGAGTTCTTGAAAAAATCCTCGCATTATTCATTAACTCAATTCTATATCGCACAGAGAAAAAGAATGAACATCCTTGTTGAGGAAGGAAAACCAGCGGGGGGCAAGTGGAGCTTTGATTCTGCAAACAGGAAAAAAAATACCGAATGCTGAGGATTGCAGCCCCTTTTAGCGAGATAGGTAGTGTGCTGCATGCATCCCCTGGAGAAGTCTGGGACTTGCTCACTGATACAAGCCGCTGGCATGAGTGGGGGCCATCCGTCAAAGCGGTAGATTGTATGGACAGATACATTCTGAAAGGATCTCGTGGCAGGATCAAGATACCTCTTGGCATATGGGTACCATTTGTCATAACTGATTTTGAAGATACGCGTTACTGGTCCTGGAGAATTTTCGGAATCCAAGCAACCGGTCACAGAATAGAACCACTCGATGACGTCAGTTGCAATCTCTTCTTTTCAGTACCCGCACTTGGAGCACCTTATCTCATCCTCTGCTGGATCGCGATCCGACGAATTGAGGCAATGCTTCAGCATGTGCGATAACACGCTGTTCCCAGGTTTTAAGTATAATCCCCTGCAGATTTTTTCTCACGGTAAGACGCCGGCTGCTCTTTACGCAAGACGAAAATGGTTGCAACAGCATGAGACAGTCAGATGGAAAAATGAATTTCGTGAGGCGGTTCACATCTTACTTTCAGGTCAGCGGGCGAATGGTTCATGGGACAACTCCCTGTTACAGACTATTCACAAATTATTCGGCTTACATCTCACTGTCAGGCATAACAATACACATACCAAGAAAGGTCTCGAATGGCTTCTTGCACAGAGAGTCTTTTCCGAACAGTTGAAAATATCACGTGTCCAGTCTGAAAGGGTCTCAAGCCGTGCTCTGCATGGTCTTCCCTTTTCTGGAGGCTGTCTTGATCATTTCATAAAGTCTGCCACTCTTTTCCTTGCGGTTATTTTCGGCATGGAAAACGATTCAAGAGTGATGCACGTCTATGAAATGCTCCGCAACAGGGGCGAAAAAAGAAAGGGTAAATGGTGTTCGTGGTCCTGCTCCAATAATATTCTGCGAGCATTCGTCGTACATCCGTCATACGCAAAAAGCAGAGTTGTCATAATGCATCTGACAAGACTATTAGAGATGCAGAGAGTGGATGGGTGTTGGACCGGACAGATACCTTTTTATCAGACAGTGAATGCCCTTGGTCATCTGGATTTCGGACAATCTGACACGGCATTGAAGCGGGCATTTGTGTTGCTAAGGGAAAAGCAAAACACAGACGGCACATGGGGAATGACGCAGAAAGAATGGAACACATTCCTGATCGTCCATGCACTGACGAGAAAGAGAGCTCTCTTATGAATGAAGAAGATACAATGTCCCCCAGAGGCAGACACCAAAAACAACATGGATTACCATCTGCTCAAGCCAGGTGACTGTGCCCAATTTTTTCCCGAGCACCCCCTGTCCTGCTGTCGGAAGCGCCACAAAAAGCATTGACAGCCAGAGCAATAACGTATAAAGAGCAATCAACCATCCGTTCAGCAGATCGAGTTTTAGAATACTTACGGGCATGACATATCCAATGCCGAAAGACATGCTGGTAAGCAGGTGGACAGGGATTCCGATTAGCATGGCTTTGTGCTCGTTGTGTTCCAGTCTCAGGAGGTTTTGAACAAATGTTCCGTCAATAATGAAAAGACTTGATCTGAATATGCCCGTTCGAAGGCCTGCATGGGATATCAGTCCCATGAGCATTCCTGCTGCCAATCCGGCAACTATCCCTTCGAATAAAAACATAAGGATCATTCTACTGCAAACACCTGCCTGTTTTCATCTTCACCTCTGTCTACTGAAGATCACTTCATTATGAAAAAACATCCTCCAGTGCCTCATTGAGCTTGCCATGTACAAAGCGGAAGCTTATTTTTTGGAGTTTCGCAGGGACTATTCTCTGACTGTTTGTCAGCTCAGTGGCAAGTTCTTTCGCAACAAGCCTGAAAAGGGAGACTGGAAATGGAATGACAATGGCTTTACGATATTTAGTGATACATTCAAGGAACTCTTTAAACCGGACCGGTTCAGGCGAACAGGCATTAACCGGACCTGAAAGGCTATCATGGACAATTGCAGCTTCATAGATGCGGATGAGGTCATCCATGTGCACCCACGGAAACCAGTTTTTGCCTGAACCGAACCGTGCAGTAACACCAAAATTCATCGATTTCATGAGCTTTGCGAGAAAGCCGCCTTTCTTGTCAAGCACCGGTGCCGTTCTCACCTGAACAGAACGCATTCCCAGTGTCTCTGCACGGCGTGCTTCGTTCTCCCAAGCAATGCAGACGTCAGCCAGAAATCCCTTCCCATTGGTTCCGTTCTCATCAACCTCGTTTTCTCCATGATCTCCATAGTAACCAGTGGCAGAAGCCGAGACAAAAGTCTTCGGCTTCTTATCTAGAGCAGATATAAAATCTACAAGATTCTTATTGACGGTGATGCGGCTTTCCCATATTGCCTTTTTATACGCCTCTGTCCAGAGGGTCAGGATATCCTTGCCGCTGACATTGATGACAGCCTCAGCATCTGAAAACCACTCCTTCTGAAAAAGCTTGTGGTTGAGAAGGTCAACCACGAATGACTGCAATTTCGGAGAGGATACCCTGGACTGATTCCTGTCAAGGATGATAACTTCGTATCCCTTATCGATCAGAATACGCGCAAGACGCTGCCCGATAAACCCTCCACCGCCACAGATGATTATTTTCATGGTTTCATTATATCAGTAATAGGCGTGAAATCAATCTTTGCGCTGAAATGTTTCATCTGCCCATGCAGCAATACGAACTGCCCGGTATGAAAAAATGTCCTGTAGTTGTTTCTTGATTATCATGCTGTGCAGGATTTTCCCCAAAAACCCGAAGGGGACACGGTAGGTGACAAAATCCCTTATGAGTGTGCCTTCAATGACTGTTTCAAAGGTGTGAAGATGTGTCCACAGGGCGTAGGGGCCGCTTACCTGCACATCTGTAAACATCTCAGGCGGGCGGTATTCCGATATTCTTGTGTGCCATCTCATGGTTACTGCAAGCCACCTGATTGAATAGTCGTACTCTGCACCCTTAAACGTCCGGCTCTGCATACCTTTATTGTCGAATCTTAAATTCAGCCAGTCGGGAGTGATCTCCGAGAGATTCTCCGGTTTTTCAAAAAAAGAGAAGGCCGTTTCTCTGGGAAGAGGGAGAATCTGACGGGTGCTGAGCAGATAGGTATTACGATCGGTCTTATCGAACCTGATGGTAAATGTTACCGGAAGGGTGTATTTATTTTTCATCTACCAGAAAAAGTAATTTCTCATCTTCAAAGTAGTGGAAAACCATTGTCATTTATATTAGCGAAATTATTAATATATTATCTGTGTGTGTGCTGACTACTTTCTACAGCCCTATGCCAATGACAGAAGCTCTCTTGATATATAATAGTAAAAAGCTAGGGTAGGAAGGAAGGCAGACCATGAAACTCAAAGACTATCTTGAAGCGAACAACGGGATCAGCATCCTGTCAACGGCTGACCGGGACGGAAAACTCACAACGGCAATATATTCCAAGCCCCGGGTGTTAGAGGATAATACGGTGTTATTCATCATGAGAGAGCGTTTGACGTATCATTATCTCAAGTCAAATCCGCACGCTGCGTATCTGTTTATTGAGGAAAGGCCAGGCTATCAGGGGATCAGGCTTTTCCTGAAGAAGATCCGGGAAGATGATGATCCTGACCTCATCGCGAGGATGACCAGGAGGAATCTGACACCGGAAGAGGATGAGCAGAAGGGGCCAAAACATCTTGTTATCTTCGGGGTTGAAATGATCCTGCCTTTGGTTGGGGCGGGCAAGACTTCCGTGACCCTTGAATAACATGTGGAAAATGCTACTATCTTTTTGTCTTCCGGTTATTCTCTTAATTGTTCTTTCAGGCTGTCCCAAATCTTCTCATGTGCACATATCCTACGACACGCTGGCTCCATGCCCTGACTCACCGAACTGTGTCTCTAGCCTTGAAGAAAACCCCCGCCATAAAGTGGACCCTTTCCGAGTTTATATTTCAGGGAAAGAATCCCTGAACCTTCTGAAAGAAATAATCAAATCCATGCAGAGAACGGAGATACTTTGGGAGAGCGGAAACTCGCTTTATGCTGTCTTCAGCACGCGTCTGGGGTTTGCCGATGACGTACAGTTCCTCGCAGATGAAAAAGCGGGGGTTATTCATGTCCGCTCTGCATCGAGAATCGGTTATTGGGACATAGGGGCAAATCGAAAACGGATTGAACATATTCGCAAAGAATATAACGCTCTTCTCCAGGAATCAGAATAATCATCTGCGTGAAGGCAAATAACAGTGAATCGGACACTGATATCTCTGGCCGAAAAGGGTGTCATCCCTGACGCTCTTATCCGAAGGGGAATACGGCTTCTGAATCGCAGACGCCTGAAAAACGAAGAAGCTCACCATTCAGCGGGAGAAAAGGAGAAGTCTTCTTTCATACACCAGCTCCGCCTTAGTCCGGTTGCCACTCATCCTGATAAACCGAATGAACAGCACTATGAAATCCCCCCTGAGTTTTTCATGCACATACTTGGCAAGAGGATGAAATATAGCTGCTCCCTGTGGTCAGATGGGGTTCAGTCAGTTGACCGGGCAGAAGAATTGATGCTTGATCTCACCTGCAGAAGAGCTGGCATACAAGACGGCATGAATGTCCTCGAACTGGGATGCGGATGGGGGTCCCTCTCTCTCTGGATTGCGGAGAACTTTCCCCAATGCAGGATTGTTGCGGTTTCAAATTCCCGTTCTCAGCGAGAATATATTGAAAGAGTCTGCATGCAGAGCAAAATAGAGACCATACAGGTTTTGACTGCCGATATGAATGATTTTCATACAGAACGACGATTTGACAGAATAATTTCCATAGAAATGTTTGAACATATGCGCAATTATGACCTGTTGCTGTCACGCATAGCACAATGGCTTGACGTGGAAGGAAAGCTCTTTGTTCATATATTCTGCCACAGGGAATTCAGCTATATCTTCGAAACCAAAGATGAAGATGACTGGATGAGCAAATATTTTTTTACCGCAGGCCTTATGCCCTCTGATGATCTCCTGCAGTATTTTCAGGATGATTTGCGCATCCTGGAACACTGGCGAGTCCCCGGATTCCATTATCAGAAGACTGCTGAGGCATGGTTGCACAATCTTGATGCAAAGAAAGAATTTGTGCTCCCCATTCTGAGCAGCGTGTACGGGCAAGGCAATGAGTTGCTGTGGTACCGGCGCTGGCGCATCTTTTTTATGGCGTGTTCAGAGCTTTTTGGATACAGGAATGGACTGGAATGGTGGGTAGCCCATTATCTCTTCAGTAAAAAATAAGTTGAAAATTTTCTTGATTGCTTATGTCAGGAGCGTTAAGACGACATTAACGAATCTTGGAAGACAGCCAGACGAGCAGCGTCAGCGATATGCTCCATCCCGCACCGATAAGAATCAGATTCTCCAGCAATGGCTGTGGTATGACAGCAGCGCCAAGTGAAGCGCCTGAATAGTATGCTGCCGGTCCACCGATAAGACCGATCAGAGCAGAGAGAATATACCGCCCCTTCAACCAGCCAAGGAGACTGTTCAGAGAAGTAGCAAAATTCAGCCAGAGGCCGATCATCCAGGCAGGACTAAGACGGAGGGACCCGGATACCCCTTGAGGAAAAAAAGCTTCCAGCCATATTAATGCTGTATCAACAAAAAAACCAACAACTCCGGAGAGCAGCGCAAGGAGGATTTCACGCTTCATAGCACTTGATCTCCAGGCATACATCAGAAGCCAGCAGATAACCGCAGCGGGGCCTAGCAAGTAAAATTCTTTCGCGGCGCTGAGCACAGAAACCAACCAAACGACCTGAAATCCTGCAAAGACGATGATCTTATTCACGATCTAGGGAGAAGAGGGTTGAACCACGCCATCCGGGCTTTGCGAAAAGAAGCTGAACATCACTGATATACCGTTCTGTAAATCCTGCCTCGCAGTAGCAGAAATAAAATTCCCACATCCTGATAAACTGGTCGGAATATCCAAGGGAAAGGATATCATCCAGGCTCGACAATAACTTACTGCGCCATGCTTTGAGTGTTTTCGGGTAATGCGGTGTCAGGTCTTCAAGATGAATGAGCCTGAGGTCTGAACCTGTACTGGCAGCATTACAAAGTCTCGTAACTGAGGGCACACATCCACCAGGGAATATATAACGTCTAATAAAATCAACAGTTTTGACGTGATCATCATACATCTGATCGTTCATAGTGATTGCCTGAAGCGCCGCAATCCCATCATTACGAAGAAGGTTGCTGCAACAGGAAAAAAATGTTTCGAGATACTCATGACCGACCGCTTCAACCATTTCGATCGATACAAGCTTATTGAACTTTCCCTGTATCTCCCGATAATCCTGGAGCAATATGGTAATGCGGTCATGAAGGCCTGCCTGCTGAATCCTCTCAAGCGCTAATTCATATTGAGACTTGGAGATCGTTATGGTAGTAACCTGGCAACCATATGAGCTTGCTGCATATATCGCAAAGCCCCCCCATCCGGAACCTATTTCAACAATGTGATCGGTTGACTGCAGGGCGATTTTCCTGCAGAGGTGATCATACTTCGCAAGAGAAGCGCCGGACATCGTCTCGTTGTTGCTTCTGAATATTCCACAGGAATAGGTCATGGTTTCATCCAGGAAAAGCTGAAAAAACTCATTCCCTATATCGTAGTGTGCAGAGACGTTTGAAGCACTCCTTCCGAGTGAATTCCGTCTTTTTCTGTGCAAGGTGTTATGAACAATATTCATGAGAGTACTCAGCCCACTCTCTATCCCGGATACTATATCCTGATTGCAAATCATAATGCGGATTAGATTCGTTATGTTGTCGCACTGCCAGTAGCCAGCCATATATGACTCAGCCGCACCTATGCTGCCACCCAATGCGATGCTGCGGTAAAACCGATTGTCCGTTACGGTTATCGTTGCTGAAAGCCCGCAGATGGCCGACATAGAGCCGAACTCATAGCGTTGCCCTTCGTCCTTCAGCACGATGGTTCCATGACGAATGCCTTTCAACTGTTTTAACAATGCGCGCTTCGCTAGAGAGTCTATAAGACGGCTTCTGAACAAGACATGCCGGGAAACGTCCTGACTCATAACTGAGTATCTCATACTCCTGTTATCCCCCCTTGTTTTGGTGGATGCGGATAAAATGGTATACGTTTGACCAACAGCCTGAGGGCCTGCCAGTAAATCATCGCAATTACTTTCATGGTGACAAAGGGATATTCAATGAGCATTCTGTTCAATGATCTGCTGCTTATTGCCTGCCTTTTCAGCGTAAGTGTTGCCTCAAAGTATTTTTTACCGTTGTGATAGCTGTTCATATGAATATTCAGTTCACTGCCGGGCTCACGAAACCGCCAGTCATAGTGCATGTCCATTCCCATGAATGGCGAAACATGAAAATTTTTATCAAAGGCATATTGTTTCCAGTGATCTTTTCCTGTATTCATGCTCTCATCAAGCACATAGAGAAAAACTTCTCTCCAGGGAGTGTTGTGCACTTCGATAATGATTGTTTCAACCCTCATCCCCTGTACGTCATAGCAGAAATAGAACGTCGCCGGATTGAAGCAATGACCAAAATACCGGAAATGACAGAGCATGCGGATCGGGCCCTCAGGTCTTTTGCCCGTCCGCTGTTGCACAATATCGCGCACTGACTGATCGATTGATATCTGTGGGTCGCCAAAATGATCTCGCCTCCTGAGATAGGCAAGATTTATTGCATCAATGGACCAGAAAGGACTGCCTGTAACAACCGTATCCAATTCTCCGAGATCGATGAACATGAGAAACAATGTGTAACGGAAACTGTTTTCTTTCGGGACAAAACGCCTGTGCTGGATATGACCTGTATAGATACAGCTTTTCATCTCACAGTCCCTTACCAAAGTACTTGCACACTTTGAGTGCACTCCTAACCCCGTCTTCATGGAAACCATAACTCCAGTATGCTCCGCAAAAGTGGACCCGGTTTTTCCCGCTTATTTCATCATGCCGCTGCTGCAATCCAGGAGAACCTGTCTTATATATGGGATGCGAGTAAAGGTATCTGCCGATAACAGCATTTTCGGCAATACTATCAGTTTTGTTCAGGGTTACACAAAAATCTAGAGGCGAATCGATTGTTTGAAGGATATTCATATTATAGGTAACTGCCACTCGCTGCATTGCGGCACGTGGAATGAGGTAATTCCAGCTTGCCCATATCCATTTCCTGGATGGAAGAACGGCCCTGTCAGTATGGAGAATAACGGTATTTTCCTGATAGGGGAGTGCGCCAAGTATCTCCCGTTCTGCCTCGGTTGGCTGATCAAGCATCGAGAGCGCCTGATCGCTGTGGGCTGCAATGATCACCTGATCAAACTGATGTGAACTGCCGTCAGAGCAGACGACTTCCACTGAACCCTGTTTTCGAGAAACCTTTCGTACCGGCATCCGAGTGCGGATGCGGTCTGCAAAAGGAGCAATTAATTTTTCGACATATCGGGCTGAACCACCTTTGATTACATACCATTGCAGTGGGTGCTGAACCTCGAAGATGCCATGATTCTTGAAGAAGCGCACAAAAGTCCCGAGCGGAAACTGTTCGAATACCTTTGGATCTGCCGACCAGAGGGAGGCCCCCATAGGAACGATAAAATGATTAATAAAACGCTCTGAATATCCGGCATTGCGGAGATATGTCACTAGGGGGATCTCATCGTGCTCCGTGGAGAGCAGTGTATCAAATGACCTCCTGAACCGTTCTATCTCGTATATCATTCTCCAAAAGGATGGTTTAAACGCATTGCGTCTCTGTGCAAAGAACGCGTTCAGGTTATGAGGGCTGTATTCAAGTCTGGTGCGCTCGCATTTGACGCTGAAGGTCATGCGTGTCGGCTGCCATGATACACCAAGGCGCCGGATCATCTTGCAGAAGTTTGGATAGGTAACTTCATTAAAAACAATAAAACCCGTATCGACAGCATACGATCTATCTCCTCTTTTTACATCGATAGTGTGAGTATGCCCTCCCACATAATTGTTCGCTTCAAAGACAGTGATATCAAAGTCTCTATGAAGCACATACGCTGCAGTAAGACCTGAGATTCCGGACCCGATAATTGCTATTTTCATGGTATAGTTCTGTTCCTGATATTTATTTCCTAAGTATACCAGCGATCAAGCAGTGCTGCGATATAACTTGAAATTGCGCAGAGAGTTCCTCCCCATATGATGTCTACGAGAGTTACCTTCAGCGGCCAGTTCCTGAGCAGAGACTGGTTCGTCATATCGTACACACCGTAGAGGACGATACCGAAGAGGAAGCCCCATGATAACGATGAAATTATGAGATTCTGCTGAGAGATACGGGGAAGAACAAATAGAACAATCCCAAGAGGGATGCATAGATAGACCACGCCCGCAGCCCATAAAATCGGATCAAGTGTATCACCCTGCTTACGCACAAGGTGATCAAGCGATGTGCGGTAAAACGTTCCCATGACCTTTGCAAGCCAGATATAATCTATGATTATGATTACTGGAATGAGCGAGAAGAAAATTTTTAACGAATGTAGCATGTGTCACTCCTTTCTTGGGGGCAGCGGAATGAATGCGCTCGTCCGCTGTTTGTATTGTTGAAAATCAGGGTTATCCCGAAACCCTTCCTCAAGCATTGGTATGCCTGATACCTTCAGAATGAGAAAAGTTATCGTCAAAGGGCCAATTATACTCATCCAGCCATTCGGGACTGAGAGTGCCACAATATAGATTCCCCACCAGAGAATTACCTCGCCGAAATAGTTTGGATGGCGGCTGTATCGCCACAAACCGCTTGTCATGACCCTTTCTTTTTTTAAAGGCATTTTCAAGAACTGTGCAAGCTGCCAGTCAGAGACAGCCTCAAAGGTAAATCCCAAAATCCATATGCATATGCCCAGGATATCCAGGATGCCAATCGGGGAAGGCGGAGCAGAATTAATTACAATAATTGGTGCCGCTACAAAAAATAGCAGAACCCCTTGTAGCATGAAGACCTGCAGAAAAGTACGGAGAAGAAACGTTTTGCCCCATTTCTTTCTCCACTCAGCATACCGGGCATCCTCCGGTTTGCCGATATGACGATTTCCTATATGAAAAGCAAGTCTCACACCCCAAATGAGGACCATTGAAGAAACAATCAGAGCACGATGAGAAAAATTGCCGGCTATTATTAAGGAGGTGAATGCAACAACGATAAAACCTGGTCCCCACGCGACATCCGCTACATCGTTCCGTTTTTTTGCCAAGGCAATAAAAAACCATATTATCATATAGGCAATTACAATGATGAATATCGTAGCAAGATGCTGAATCATCATGAGAAAAACTATCCTTCGATAATACCCTGTTCTTCCCACATAAACCAGTTGCCGGTATCAGAGATGAACGAGTGTGGATTCTGAAAAATGTTAAAATGCTCTTCCTCATCCTCAGCAATGCTTAAAAACATCTTCTTGCCAAGGGCATTGTCTGTTTTTTCAGCGCATTTGGTGTAGAAATCTACGGATTCTTGTTCCATTTGAATGACCATTGTTATATCATTCATAGTATTCCCTCCATTCGTATGGTTTTAATTATACTTTTTTGCAGAATTCACCAAATTAAAATTTTATCCCTTCTGTCCCCATACTGCATAGATTGGATCTGAAGAAGATATTTGCGGATAGTATTTATCATCCTCATTCCGCGGAAGTCCTCTCAGAGAATACGTGTTCAAATCCTTATACAATCCTGTCTGCAGAAAATATTCCAGAACGAGTCCCATTCGCTCGAACTCATGAAGTTCGGTCCAGATCCTGATAACCTTTTGCTGAAACCACCGGTTGGAGAAGGTGAGAATGAAATATCTATTAGGTTTTAAAATCCGAGCGATTTCCCTGAAAACTTCAAATGGATGTTTCAGATATTCCACAGAGACGGTACAGATGACAGCATCAAACTCATGATCGGCAAAAGGGAGCACAGGATATCTGTTAAGATCATGAATAACGTAACTGGAGAGTTGAGGATTCTGTGACATCTCCTCGCCATTGAGCCCAAGACCGACAAGTGAATTAAGCTTCAGATCCTGCGGGATATGCGACCTCCAACTGCTCATCAAATCCAGAACTCTTGAGCCGTTTTTCAGTATTTTTCTGTATACATTCCTGATTACCGAGGCAGCTTGATCATCAATGTGGGTAACAAGGCGAGGTTCTCTGTAGAAAATGATGTCATCGCTTTCATTGGTTCTGGTGAATGGTTCGTCTGCGAAGAAATCTGTGGGAGTGCCACGGCAGCGTTTCTGCATCCCCGGGCCAGATGTTATTATTTCAGGCCAGTCTGTGCAGGAACCCCCGATTTCACCGCTCTTTCTGCGTAAATCTCTGATCGTGACTGTTAGGTTACCGTCTTTTTGTGAGAGCGGATGATTTAAGTCAACGATAATCGTCTTGTCAAACACTCCCGTGCATCTGAAAGGTTCAAGGTTGCCCCGAAAGATTCCCGGAAGTCCCTTCAGCAGGCCTTTCGGATAAAATCTTCCAAATCGAGGGTGTATGTCTTCCTGTGTAGTATAAAACCGGTCAAGGTATTTTTTTTCGATAGAGAATTCATTGTCCTCTGCATAGGGCGACACAATTTCTTTCACGACGCCCTGGAACTCGATCACCTCTCCGGTGATTTTCTCAAGCAGGCAATCAGCGACCTTCTGCGGCAAGATATCGCGATAAAAACTAACTTTCCTTGCAAAATAGCTATCAGTGTGTTGTATGCCGCAGCTTTCCCATGACAAGGTGAATTCAATGCTTGCTACGGTTCTCTTATCTATCATTTTTCTGTATGTTGTGACAATGTGTTTTTTATAGCGCCAGCTCCTCCTGGTAAGTTGCGAATTCATTTATTGATATGTAATTATTATAGTGCATTTCCTTTTATGAAGACTGCCTCAGATAAGATCCAAAAATACCGGATGGCAGATGTGACTGATATTATAGTTTTTCTCATATATTTCACGAAAGGATAAGATCGTGCCGCGTGATATCCCTATCGGAAATGGAAAGCTGCTCATAACATTCGATAATGACTATTGTCTGAGGGATATCTATTTCCCGCATGCAGGCAAAGAGAATCATACTGACGTGACGGTCATAAGTTCAGATTTGGCATATGGACGGACAATAAATTCAGTTGGGTTAACAGAGCGGATTGGCACCTTAATCTCGATTATATTTCCGAGACGCTTCTTGCCGATGTTTCGGCAGTAAATGGATCATCGCAGGTTCGAATCCTGCACGGCTCACCAAATTTTTCGACAAGGCGGTCTTGGCATCAACTCTGATGAATGCTTTTTCATGGTACTGCTCTTCCCGATGTTTCCTTATAACCATTTGATATTCAAGTATTTTTTTAGGAAAAGGCGATTATATTTGACAAAAAGTTAAAAATATATTATAAATAATAAATATAATAAATAAAGCGCAAGAGGGAGAGAACCATATCATGAATAGGCCGTTTGTTACGATTCCGGTTGTAGATACCCAGGTGTGCAGGAATTGCAATTTTACGCTCGGGATTCGCGATCTGGTGAGCAATGTGACCGATCAGGGGAAGGATCCTTATGGAATGCCTGCCATAATGGTGCGCTGTCCGGTCTGTAAAACCCTAATCGAATGGGAACCCCGCTGTAATTAAACCTCTCTGGGAGGCAGGGGGAGTCTTCATCTGCCTCCTTATTGAATCACAGGACACTTGATCCCTTCAAATGCGTGCACAATGCTCTTTTCTCTTTCCAGTCTCTTTTCAGGACAGGGTACTTTTTTGAAATTCTTGATTTTCTCCAGAGCCTCGTTGCGGGTAAAAATATCATGAATTGTTACCCCGATATTCGTTCCCTGCAGAACATCAATAATCCTCGCATGCTCTCCGTCAGTTACCATTGCGTAAGGTATCTGATATTCGTTGACCGCACGCGCGAAAGCGGTAACGTACCGTTCCCATGATTCGATGTCAGAAGATGAACATTTTATAACGAGGAACTTCATCCCTGCAAGAATCACAACCATGTCTATACTGACTGTTTCCTGACCAGATTTCAGCTGCAGAGTGAACTCAGGGTCAAGGACAATATCTCCGGGCTGATATTTTTTATCTTCGATGAGTACTGTCCAGACCAACTGTTTTACCCCTATGAGCTGCATGGACTCGATCTGCACTTCTTCAATGATTTTTTTCTTTATGTGGTTCTCTCTTCCTTCCATTATGGTTGCTCCGGTTTCGAGTTTTTTTTCAATATTGTAAAAGAATTGGTCAGTGGCTGCAATCGAATAATGCAATGTTCCACGTGGAACAACTGCTCATTCTTTTCCAGGTTGCGAACCATGGTAAAATATCAGGATGTCTGTGAAGAGATTGATAATCGAGGGTGCCAGACAGAATAACCTGAAAAACATCAGCCTGGACCTGCCCCATAATACAGTAATAGCCATCACAGGTCTGTCGGGGTCCGGCAAATCATCACTCGCCTTTGATACGGTCTTTGCTGAGGGTCAGTGGAGATTTATAGAGTCTCTCTCGACCTACGCACGGCTTTTTCTTGAGAAGCTTGACAGGCCAGAGGTTGATGCGATCTACAATATCCGGCCTGCCATAGCCCTTGAACAGAAAAACCCGGTCCGGGGGTCACGCTCAACAGTCGGCACACTTACGGAGATTTATGACCTTTTCAGGCTTCTCTATGCAAAAATAGCCATACCGTTCTGCCCGAGTTGCGGGAAAGAGATCAGAATGTGGGACCCCTCCCTCATTGCGATGCATCTTATTGAAAATCATTCAGGCAAGAAAGCAGTTATCCTTTTCGAAACCACTGAACCTGTAGCTGACCTGAAAAACAGGGGTTACCAGAGGATCTGGGTTCAAGATAACCTTATTGACCTTGATTCAGGTCATCAGATATCTAGCCCCCGGGATAGCCGAACAGCAGTTGTTCTCGACAGGCTCATGGTAAGGGATGATCCAAGGTTGTCTGATTCTCTTGAAATGGCATGGAAGGAGGGGAAAGGCTCTCTTCAGGTTATCCTGATCGGGGATGACCAGAACATGAACCCCCTGAGCTTTTCTGCCGGAAATGTATGTGAAACATGCAAAATTACCATACCTCCCGCGTTTCCGCTTCTTTTTTCGTTTAATCATCCTGTCGGGGCATGTCCCGGATGCAAAGGCTTTGGCAATATTTTGAGATATGATGAGGCTCTGGTTATTCCTGACGGGAACCTCTCGGTTGCGAAGGGAGCAGTCGACCCGTGGAACAAGCCAGCATATAGGTGGTGGAAGCAGCAGATGATCAAACATGCCCCGGCAGGTGGACTCGACATCACCAAGCGGTACGCGGATTTCTCAGAGAAAGAAAAAGAACTGCTTTATAAGGGCGGAGAGGGTTTTTATGGAATCAATGACTTTTTTGAGGACCTGGAAAGCAGGCGATACAAACTTCACGTGAGAGTTTTTCTCAGCCGTTACAGGAACCCGAGAGAATGCCCGGAATGCAAGGGCAAAAGATTGAATAGAGAATCGCTTGCGTACAAGCTTTCCGGGATTGATATTGCAGAACTCTGCACGATGCCAGTATTAGAAACGATCAGATTTTTTCATGATCTCGATATCTCACCGTTCCAACGGGATACGGCAAAAGAGATCCTGAGGCAGATAACCATGAAGCTCGGTTTCCTCAAAAAAGTAGGGACCGGGTATCTGAGCCTCAGCCGCGATGGCAGGACACTTTCCGGGGGAGAATATCAGCGGGTCAATCTGGCAAACCAGATAGGGTCTTATTTATCAGGTATCCTCTATGTTCTCGACGAACCTACAATAGGACTCCACCCACGAGATACCGATATCGTCGCAGGCATAATGTCTGACCTCGCCGGGCTCGGCAACACGGTGCTTGTTGTTGAGCACGACAGAAAAATCATCTCTTCTGCGGACTGGATTGTAGAGCTCGGTCCGGGAGGAGGCCAGAGGGGTGGAGAAATTATTTTTACAGGATCAAAAGACGACTTTCTGAAAGCTGATACGCTTACGGCCCGTTACCTGAAGGAGGTCGAAAAGATCAATCCCCCGGCAAGACCCCATGGTTATCACACCAGGATGCTGGAAGCGAACAGGCTTGTACTCCGGGGCGCATCAGGCAATAATCTGCACTCGATTGATCTCTCGGTACCCTTGGTCACCCTCACTGCTGTTACCGGCGTGTCAGGTTCCGGAAAGAGCAGTCTTGTTGTTGAAACGCTGTACCGGGCGCTTGCGAAAGAATTCAGGACAGAGCAGAGTTTCCCGCTGCCCTATCAGGGGATCGAGGGAAGAGAACATATACAGGGCGTCAAGCTTATTGCGCAGACACCTATCGGCCGGAGTCCGCGCTCGAATCCGGTAACCTACCTGAAAATTTTCGACATGATCAGAAAACTCTTTGCAGAAAAGAAGGAAGCACGGGCATATGGGTACGGACCCGGGTTTTTTTCCTTCAATGTCCCGGGAGGCAGATGCGAAGCGTGTAAGGGAGCAGGATACCAGAAAATGGAGATGTATTTTTTTGAGGATCTCTATATAACTTGTGAAGAATGCAACGGGAAGCGATATAAACCAGAGGCTCTGCGGGTTGATTACCGTGGAAGGAATATTCACGATATCCTCGCCATGACGGTTGACGAGGCCATTCAACTGTTTGAGGATGCATCAAAAATTCAGGACAAGTTGCTGCTTATGCAGGAGATCGGGCTGGGATATCTCAGGCTGGGCCAGCCGGCTACTAAGCTTTCCGGAGGGGAAGCACAGAGGATCAAGATATGTGCGGAAATGATCAGCCTCCGTCCGGCAAAACTCAAGACAGCCAGAGCCAAAGGTTTTCTTTATATTCTCGACGAACCGACAATAGGGCTCCATTTCAGGGACGTCGAGGCTCTCATGGGCGTGCTTCAGAAACTCGTTGCCTCAGGCAATACTGTCCTTGTGATAGAACATAACCTGGATGTCATAAAGGCATCGGACTGGGTTATTGATCTGGGCCCTGAAGGAGGAGACAGGGGAGGAAGAATTATTTTTGCAGGGACACCTGAAGACATAGTAAAATCGAAAGAGTCGTATACCGGCAGGTATCTCAGGGAGTATAATTCGCAGGGGTAAAAGACTGGCCCGGATTATTCATAATGGATTTTGTTCCAATGGTTGTCATTATCCGGCTTGACCGGATAAACCAGTTCTTTATTTTCAAAACTTACGATACTGGATTCCCCGATCAAGTCGGGGAATGACAGAGGAATATCTAAAAAATAAAATAGTTAGGGTAACATCAATTTTATAGATGATACTGGAGTGCTTTGAATATTCAGGAGCGGTTGCAGCACGAATGAAAAAAATACTATATCTTATTCTTGTTTTCCTCATAATTTTCGGGTGCAGGCACAAATCTCCTGAGACTGGAAAGCAGGCGGTGAAAGCGGTGCCTGATGAGCCTGCATATGGTGATGCGCTGGTAGCTGGTTCGATCGGAGAACCGAGTATCCTTATCCCAATGCTGGCAGGGGACAGCGCTTCCCATGATATTGCCGGCCTTATTTTCAATGGCCTTGTAAAGTACGACACCGACCTCAGCGTTATCGGTGACCTTGCGGAGTCATGGAATATTTCGCCTGACGGACTTGTTATTACCTTTCACCTGAGGAGGGGGGTCCGGTGGTTCGACGGCGTCGAGTTCACTGCAGACGATATCATGTTCGGCTACAAAACCATTATAAACGAGAAGACACCGACAGCATATCAGGAGGATTATCTGCAGCTTGAGAAGGCTGAAGTGCTTGACCCTTACACATTCAGGGTTACCTATCGGAAGCCCTTTGCACCTGCGCTCACGTCATGGGGTAACCTGGTGGTGCTTCCGAAGCATCTTCTCGAAGGCAGGGATATTACGAAAACCGATTTTGGCAGAAACCCTGTGGGTCTGGGCCGTTATAAACTCCGCACCTGGACACCGGGGCAGGACATTGTGCTCGAATCAAACAGGGATTATTTTCAGGGAAGGCCGTATATCGACCGATATATCTCAAAGATCATACCCGATCCGGCAACAATGTTTCTTGAACTGAAGGCCGGGGGGATTGATTTCATGGGCCTGACGCCTGTCCAGTATACAAAACAGACTGATACCCGGTATTTCAGGGAGAATTTCCAGAAATTCCGGTATCCTGTCTTTTCGTATACCTATATGGGGTTCAACCTCAGGCATCCTTTCTTCAAGGACAAACAGGTGAGACAGGCGATCGCGTATGCGATAGACAAAGAGGAGATCGTTGATGTAGTCCTCTTCGGTCTCGGCAAACCTGCGACAGGACCGTATGTGCCTGATACCTGGCCGTACAATCCCCGCGTAAAAATATACGGGTATGATTTGGAGAAGGCAAAAGCACTGCTTAAAGAAGCCGGCTGGGAGGATACGGACGGAGACGGAATTCTCAACAAAGACGGCAGCCCGTTCGCATTCACCATCCTCACCAATATGGGAAACAGCCTCAGAATGAATACCGCTACGATTATTCAATGGAGGCTCGCCAAAATAGGGATAAAGGTGGATATCCGAGTGCTTGAGTGGAGCACGTTTATCAATGAATTTATTGATAAACGTCGGTTTCAGGCGGTAATCCTCGGATGGAGCATAGGTCTTGACCCTGATCAGTACGACATATGGCATTCGGGCAAGACGAGGGAGAAAGAGTTCAACTTTGTCGGGTATGGTAATCCGGAGGTCGATGCGCTTCTGGAGAAGGGGAGAAGGACCTTTGATATAGAGGAACGGAAAAAGGCATACTTCAGAATCCAGGAGATACTCGCCGAAGAGGTTCCGTATATTTTCCTGTATGTGCCGGATGCAACCCCTGTTGTGCATGCGCGGATCAGGGGAATCAATCCTACCCCCATAGGGATAAGCTATAACCTTGAGAGATGGTATGTGCCGAAGGCGCTGCAACGGCATGCCGCCCTGGAACCATAATGATCGCGTATCTTTTGAAACGGATCCTCGAAATGATCCCCACGCTGCTGGGTATCACGATCCTCTCGTTCCTGATTATCCACCTCGCTCCGGGGAAGCCGACGGACGTGCTCACCGAGATGAACCCCAAGATCACGCCTGAGGCGCGGGAGCGGCTGGAAAAATACTACGGCCTCGACAAGCCACTGTATATCCAGTACGGGTTATGGCTGAAAAGAATTGTTCAATTCGATTTCGGGGACTCGTTCTCAACCGACAGAAGGCCGGTAATCACAAAAATATGGGATACCAAGCAGCCGTTGATGGAGAGGAGGCTCTTCATCACCTTTTTCATCAATGCTCTCTCGATGCTCCTGATCTTTCTGATCGCCATACCGATCGGAGTGTTTTCCGCAACACACCAGGACTCGTTCTCTGATAAGGTTACGACCGTTACGGTTTTCGTCGGCTTTGCCACACCTGGCTTCTGGCTTGCCCTTCTCCTGATGATGCTGTTCGGCATTCACCTCGACTGGTTGCCGATATCAGGCCTGAAATCTATGGACTATGGTTCCTTATCGGTATTTGGAAAAATAGGGGACAGAGCCAAACACCTTATCCTGCCGGTCTTTGTCTCTTCTTTCGGAGGGCTTGCCGGGCTGTCCCGGTTCATGAGGGGCAGCATGCTCGAGGTGATACGGCAGGATTACATCACTGTTGCAAGGGCCAAGGGGCTGCATGAAAAGAAGGTCGTATATCATCATGCCCTGCGTAATGCTCTGCTTCCCATAATCACGCTGCTCGGCCTCGCGGTCCCCGGTCTCATCGGCGGCAGCGTAATCTTTGAGAATATATTCGGCATACCGGGAATGGGGCAGCTTTTCTATATGAGCGTCATGACAAGAGACTATCCCCTTGTCATGGGGATTCTCACCATAGGAGCGTTCCTGACACTGCTGGGAAATCTCCTTGCTGATGTCGGGTATATGCTTACGGACCCGAGGATCAGGACGAAATGAGCAACGGGAGGAAAAAATCACCCCTGAAGATGTACTGGCAAAGGTTCAGGCAGAATAAACTGGCGCTCGCCGGCGGCGTGGTGGTAATAGCCCTTTTCCTTGTTGCAGCATGTGCGTCGATATTCTCTCCCTATGACCCGAACAAAATCGACAGGAATGATATCCTGAACCCACCGAATTTCTCGCATCCGCTCGGCACCGATGAGCTCGGCAGGGACATCCTGAGCAGAATGATATGGGGCTCCCGCATCTCCCTTGCCGTGGGTTTTGTCGCGGTAGGCATTGCCACCCTCATCGGCATCCTGCTCGGGTCACTCGCAGGGTATTACGGGGGATGGGCCGAAAGGATCATCATGCGGTTTATTGATATCATGCTTTCGATCCCGACCTTCTTTCTGATCCTCGCAGTCATTGCGTTTATAGGCCCCAGCATCTGGAATATCATGGTCATCATAGGGTTTACCTCATGGATGGGTGTGGCCAGGCTGGTGAGGGCAGAATTCCTTACCCTGAAAGAGAGGGAGTATGTCCTCGCAGCGAGGGCAATCGGCGTGAGCGACCTGATGATCATCCTGAAACATATCATGATCAACAGCATGGCCCCGGTTTTTGTTTCAGCGATACTCGGGGTTGCGAGTGCCATACTGGTGGAATCGGCCCTGAGCTTCCTGGGATTGGGAGTACAGCCGCCGACCCCGAGCTGGGGGAATATACTCACGTCGGGCAAGGATAACATCGAGGTCGCCTGGTGGCTTTCGGTTTTTCCCGGACTTGCGATTTTGATAACCGTAATGAGCTATAACCTCTTCGGCGAAGGGCTGAGGGATGCGACCGATCCAAGATTGTGGGGCACCGAAGAAGCGTAGATTTTCAAGATCGAAAGGTGCAGATAGTCCTCGAAAAAACATTTAACTCGATAATTTGATTAACGCATCTTGAAGTGACCTCTGCATACACGCATTCCCTATCCTAATTATTGAAAGGTACATTAAGGTATCGAAAAATATTTTTTCTCTTACCATCTGCACCTTTCTAATGCGAACAGGATCAATGCGATTGCTTTATGATTAAAGAACTTGCTTGAAGTGCGCCATTACCTCATCCCGGGTAATCACCGCATCGAGCTTATAACCAAGGGCCTCAACAGCCTCACGGCCTCCCTCCTGCCGGTCAATGAGGGCGATCACTTTTCTGATCTCAAGCCCTGCTTCTTTCGCCCTCGTCAAGGCCTCGATGGTTGATTTGCCGGTAGTAATGACGTCGTCAACAATTACGACATCATCTCCCTTGGTTATATTCCCCTCGATCCACTGCATTGTCCCGTGGGATTTCGGGCTCTTCCGGACGACGAACGCCTCGATGGGCTTGCCTTTCAGAAACGAGGTATACGAAACTGCGTTTGCGATGGGGTCTGCGCCGAGGGTGAGCCCGCCTATGCCCTGAACGTCGAGGTCCTGAATGATTTCGAATACGGTGTTTCCTATCAGGTACATGCCTTCGGGATGGAGGGTTACGGCCTTGCAGTTGAAATAGTAGTTGCTCATCCTGCCGGACACAAGCCTGAAAACAGGCTCTTCGCTGTATTTAAATGCTTTTTCTGTGATAAGTTCAATCAGCCGTTCTTTCATGCTCCAGCCTAATAATTCCGGTTATTGCGATTCCGGTTTGCCGCCTGCGGTCCTCATCTTACTAATTCATGTCCTCACTAACCACGAGCGTCAGGCCGCAATCAGGGCACTCATTGCTGCCGGTGCCCACGGGGGTTCCACAGGCCGGGCATCTGCCCTGGTTGATCAGTTCCCTTGATGCCCTGATCTCCGGATGTATTTCCATGAAGTATTCCTCAATGCACTCCTGTGCCTTTTCGATGTCTTCTGCAGATACAAGCAGCCGGTAGGTATCGCGGCAAGAAGTCCTGGTACAGCTGGTATCGGGGATAACCTTGCAGGGGATGCCGGAATCGATAAGAACAGTGTACAGCTCTCCTAACCATTTCAGGTCACCTTCTCTGACCACTGCTGCATTTTCGATGATTTTTGCCATCAGCCGCCTCTTTGCTTCCTGAGCCTGCCGGTACTCATCGTGAGCAAGAAGGACTGTCCCGCAATCAGAGCATTGCTCGATATGCGGCAGATACTCCATTTCACAATCAGGGCATATCTTATTGCGGTTCATAATTCGGCACAGGACAAGGACAATATATTCTCCGGCTCATTGTACTATATTAGCAAAGCCTGGTACAAATTGGTGTTTCCGCATGTCAGGGAGAGTACAGATGACAGGAGATGAGCCTTCCGGAAAATTCTCTCAATTCAGGGACGACTTTGTTGCATGGATCGAACCTTTTCGGGCACCGGGGATGAAACGGGCAGCCGGAAGGAATGTCTATGGGGCTCGGTACATCAGTGTCAAGGCGATGGACCATCTTCTCAGTCTCTGAAGAGCCCAAGAAACCGTACCCCCTGCCGCGCACACTGATCTTTGGGGCGGAAGAGAGAAGCAGGTTCGTATACGGGTGCAGCGGGTTTTTAAACAGGTCTTCAGTCAATGCATGCTCGACGATTTTGCCGAGGTACATCACTGCGATCTCGTCACTGAAGTACTGGACCACCCGAAGGTCGTGGCTGATAAACAGAAAAGAGATGCCCGCCTCTCTTTGCAGCTTCTGAAGGATATTGAGTATCTGCGCCTGTATGGAAACATCGAGCGCAGAGAGCGGTTCATCGGCAACGATCAGCCTCGGAGAGACAGCAAGCGCCCGTGCGATGCAGATCCTTTGCCTCTGGCCGCCGCTGAATTCATGGGGATAACGGCTGAGGACATCTGCATCGAGGCCGACACTCCGAAGGATGTCCGTGACCTTATCCCTGATCTCAGCTTTCTTCACGATTTTATGTACTGTTAATGGTTCGGAAACGGTTTCCATGACCGTCATTCTTGGGTTCAGCGAAGCAAAAGGATCCTGGAAGATTATCTGGACCGATTTTCTGAATGCCTTGAGGTCGTTTTTCTTGAAATCCTTCAGTTCCTTTCCCTGGAATGAGATTTTCCCGGAAGTGGGAGGCAGCAACCTCAAGATCAACCGTGCTATCGTTGATTTTCCTGATCCGCTTTCACCAACGAGCGCAAATACTTTTCCTTCATTCACCGAGAAGGTTACCCCATCAACAGCCCTGAGCACTTTCAGTCCTGAAAAAACCCCCTTGCTAACCGGGAAATATTTTTTCAGGTCACTGATATCTAGGAAGCCCATATAATCTCCTCCGACCGGATACATCGGGTAAAATGGCCCGGGCTGATCTCTCTCAGCGCTGGTTCTTCCCTCGAGCATTCAGGGATCATAAAGGAACATCGGTCGGAAAACGTGCATCCGGAAGGCAGTCTGTCCGGACGCGGTACGACGCCGGGGATTGGCTTTAATGCAAGCCCTTTCTTTTTGGGAAGCGATTCCAGAAGTCCGAACGTGTAAGGATGCCTCGGGTCCCCGAGCAGGTCACGGACGCTCGAAAGCTCCACAATCCTGCCTGCATACATGATCGCGGCCTGCTCAGCATTCTCTGCAATGACCCCGATATCATGGGTTATCAGCAGCATAGCCATCTTCCTCTGTTCCCGGAGGGCTCTGAGCAGTCCCAGTATCTGAGCCTGAATCGTCACGTCAAGGGCAGTGGTAGGTTCATCGGCGATGAGGAGAGAGGGATTGCAGGCGATCGCCATTGCGATCATAACCCGCTGTCTCATGCCCCCGGACATCTGGTGGGGATATTCCCGGATCCTCACTTCAGGTGAAGGGATTTTCACCGCCCTGAGCAGTTCCACGGTTTGTGCGAAAGCCTCTTTGTTGGTGAAACCCCTGTGTGTGGTAAGGACTTCGGCGATCTGATATCCGATGGTAAGTACCGGGTTGAGCGAGGTCATAGGCTCCTGGAAGATCATCGAGATGTCTTTGCCTCTCAGCTTTCTCATGGATTCCCTGTCAAGCCGGAGCAGGTTGTTGCCCTGAAAGACGATTTCTCCTTCCGCGAAGGCATTATGGGGGAGGATTCCCATGATTGCATGCGCGGTGAGACTTTTTCCGCACCCACTTTCACCGACAAGGCCGAAGACCTGTGCTTCTTCGATCGAGAACTGAAGGGAGGAGACAACTCTTACCGGTTTATGTGAAGACCTGAAGGATATTGCGAGGTCCCTTACCTCGAGGAGAGACACAGCAGGCTATTTTACCTCTTTTTTCAGAAGCTTCAGATATGCGTCAGCTTCTTTGAGATTAGGGTTCTGTTCCAAAGCCTTCTCCCATTCTTCGAATGCCAGACCCGTGAGGCCCTTCATGTAATAGCTCAGGCCGAGCTGGACCCATGCAGGACCGTAATGGTTGTTGAGTTCCTTTGCTTTGACGAAATACGGAATGGACTCGTCAATCAGCCCCTTGTTTCTGAGGGCAATGCCGAGCTTGGTATGGACATCCGGAAGGCGGGGGAACATCTTGATTGCTTTCTTGTATTCCTCGATCGCCTCGTCGTTCATCCCGAACTCAAGATAGATGTTGCCGACTTTGTAATGTTCGTTCGCGATCTTTCCGGCGATGAAAGGGTCCATTGCAGTAGGCGTGGGATGGGCGATCTGAGCCGCGCGTGCAAAGACATCCTGGCCCTTCGTGAATTCGCCCATGTTGTTGTAGGTGATCGCGAGGTTCAGCGAGGCTTCGGTGTAGTTGGGGTTCAGTTCAAGTGCCTTTTTGAAATACTCCGCAGCTCCCCTGAGATCCCCCTTATGATGTGCGATGATGCCCAGTTTGTTGTGTACATCGGCATAATGAGGATGAACACTGATGATGTTTTTGAGAAGCGGTTCGGCTTCCACATATTTGCTGTCTTCGAAAAGTTCTAGAGCGCGTTCGTAGATATCCTGCAGTGCCATTAGATATGAAGTATAGGGATTACAAGAATTGTTTGTCAAGGTACCGGACCGGCATGCGAAACCAGAATCAACCCTTGATACCTTTCTCAGAAGGCCGGGATGAACGCTATTCATGAGCCGGGAGTAGGGTGTTGTCAAAATCACTGCTTTCCTGTAATGTGTATACTATGCGTACACCCTATAAGTATCTGAAATTCGGCGCTTTCCTGCTTCAGAGAAAGCTGATCACAGAGATGGATATCATCAATGCGCGGTTTGTTCAAGTCAAGAACAACCGCAGGATCGGCGAAATCGCAAAGGCTAAAGGCTGGCTCACCAGTGACGATATCCACCGTATCATGATTATTCAGGAGGATACCTGTGAAAAGTTTGGAGAGCTGGCAGTCAGGGAGAAACTGCTCTCGCGGGCGCAGGTTGAGACTCTTCTGAAGGAACAGAAGGATTCCTATATCTATTTCGGCGAGGCGCTCGTGCACATCGGGGTTCTTACCGAAAAGCAGCTCATAGAACAACTGAAAGAATTCAACCGTCTGAAGCTCGAAGCAGCCCGTTAACCTACTTTTCTACCCTTTTTCCCCCGGTGGATCGCGACTATCCCGCCTGCCAGACGCCTGTAATCGACGTGCTTCCATCCCGCTGATTCGATTGTCGTGGAGAGTTCGTGGGGGGTGGGAAAATCTTTGATCGTCTCTCCCAGATACCGGTATGCTCCTGAGTCTGATCCGACCAGGAGAGAGAAAAAGGGCACGAATTTCATGAGATAGAAAAAATAAACCTTCCTGAAGAATGCATTCACAGGCTGGCTGAACTCGAGACAGACAAAACAGCCTCCGGGCCTGGTTACGCGGTAGAATTCCTGCAAGGCCTTGTGCCTGTTGTTGATGTTTCTCAGGCCGAAGGTGATGGTGACCGCATTGAACTCTTCATCGCCATAGGGAAGCTGCTCGGCATCTGCCTCACGGAAGGTGAGCCGGTCGTTCAGTCCTGCCTGCCTGCTCTTCTGCTCTGCGATTTCGAGAAGCCGGGGAGAGAAATCAACGCCATGAACCCTGACTCTCCCCTTCCAGAACCTGCAGAGTTCGATTGCCATGTCTCCGGAGCCCGTACAGACATCAAGGATCTTCTCGCAGCGGACTCTGCCGGTCTCCTCCGCAACTTTTTTCCGCCACCGGATATCTAATCCGAGGCTGAGCAGATGATTGAGCAGGTCATACCGCGGAGCGATGCGGGAAAACATCTGCGACACAGTTCCCGGATTCCGCGCTTCGTGATCAACATAGTTGTCTGATTTACGCGCCATGGTATTGCTTCAGCAAAGTCTTCTTTCTGAGTGTTGCACACTGACATGTCTTCTGTTTTCCGCGCTTCACTTTTTTCAGGCTCTCAAGAATGATTTTCCCGACTTTGAGCGCTTCCTGGTAGAAAATATCCTTGAGTTCCGCATGGCTCCAGTCAGGGCCGATTCCCTCGGCCCTGTTGACGATAAGATATATGCCGGCATAGCATGCCCCGATTTCCCGTGCAAGATACACTTCGGGACAGAGTGTCTGTCCGATGGCATCTGCGCCGAACGACGAGATCATCCTTACTTCCGCCCTGCTCTCGAAATGCCGACCGTCTGTCACCGCATACACTCCGCCGTGAATTGTACGGTCAGGGAAAAGTTTCTGTGCAGTTCGGGCCAGGATTCCGGATAGGAACGGACAGACAGGATCCCGCATGATGAGCAGATAGTTGTCTGAAAGGTGCACATCCTTGCGCATCGAAAGGTCTATGTAATCATCCGGGATAAAAAGGTCGCACAATGCAAACTCTCTCGAAACAGAACCGACTCCGCCCTCTGCGAGGATAGTTTTCACGCCTGCCTTCTCAAATACCCAGAAGATTTGCCGGGATGCATCCGCACGCGTAATGCCTGCCCGCCAGCCGTGCATCTTTACGGTAAGCGCCGGTTCTCCCTGAACCGAAAAGAGCGTGAACTCGGGACTGTTGCCGAAAGGCGTCGGAAAAACCTGCTGTCCCAACACTTTTACTCCCGGCATATGCAGATCCTCGGGAAAGCGGATAGAGAACGTGCCGGACCCCCCGATAAAAGCTATCTTGGCTTGTGGAAAATTGTTCTTAAACTTTTCACGCATTGTCTGGTCTCAATAATGCAGATATTGCTCAAAAAATTTATTTAACTCGATAAATTATTGTGATTATCTTTAAGTGCCCTCTTAATAAAAAATTCCATTGAATATTCATGAAAGGTACACTAAGGTATCGAAAAATAAATTTTTTCACAACATCTGCATTATTCAATTGCATTTTTTGGATTGAGCAAAAACCCTTAGTATGTTGAACTCCGTATCCCTCTGTGCAGGAACCTTCCCCGCTTTGTGAATAAGCGCGACCATCTCTTCGACCGTGATCCGGTGTGATATGCCCGCCGCTCTCACCACATTTTCCTCGATCATGATGCTGCCGAGATCATTCGCGCCGAATGTAAGGCAGAGTTGTCCGATATCCTTGCCCTGGGTAACCCAGGAACCCTGGACATTATCGAAATTATCGAGGAAGAGGCGGCTTATCGCAAGGGTCCTCAGATATTCAAGAGATGAGACCGGCTTGCCTCCCAGCGCAGTATTCCCCGGCTGGAACGTCCACGGGATAAAGGACATGAACCCTCCTGTCCGGTCCTGAAGATCACGGATTTTCTGGAGATGCAGAATCCTCTCTTCTCCTGTTTCCACCGTGCCGAACATCATGGTCGCGGTAGTCCTGATATTCAGCCTGTGTGCTTCTTCCATTACCTCAAGCCATTGAGAGGACGATATCTTCTTCGGGCTGATCTTCTGCCTGACCCTGTCGGCCAGAACCTCGGCGCCGCCGCCCGGAAGCGAGTCAAGGCCTGCATCCCTGAGCTCCTTGAGTGTCTCTCCGAGCGTCATCCCCGATGTCTCTGCGATATGCACGATCTCCGGCGGAGAGAGGCTGTGGATTCTGATATTGAATTTCTCCTTTATCCCGGAAAACATTTCCGTGTAATAGTCGATGGTAAGGTCAGGGTTTATCCCCCCCTGAAGCATCACCTGGGTGCCGGAAAGCTGCACAGTCTCTTCAACCTTTCTTTCGATCTCTTCCTGACTTAACACATACGCCCCGGGAAGGTCCTTGGTTTTGTAGAATGCACAGAATGTACACTGATTCCTGCAGATGTTTGTGTAGTTGATATTCCGGTCGATAAGGAATGTCACGGTTTCGTCAGGATGCTTCAGGCGACGGACTCCATCTGCTGCTTCCCCGAGATCCAGAAGGTCAGCGTGGGAAAAGAGCGCCATTGCTTCGTCGAAGCTTATGCGTTTCTGAACGGAGATTTTCTCCAGAGCCGTCTTTATAGTCATGGGGTTACCGCAGCAAGAGACCGGATGAATTCCAGTTGCGGGACACGATCAAGTTCCCCCATTTCAGCCGCCATATGGAAGAAGTGGAGAAGCCCCTCTCTGTACGACGCATCAAAATCAAACCGCAGGGAACTAAAATAGTCCATAAGAAATTCCGGGGTGAACGGCTCCCATTTTGCGGCATATTCAGCGATTTCGGAGAGATGCTCCATGGAATACGCCATTGATCTTTTGAACATATCAAACACTTGCCCGCTTAACGCAGGACGTATCCCGGCAAAGCTCCGGGTCAACGCCCAGACTGCATACACCATTTTTCTCCCCGATAGTTTTTTCCATTCCTCTCCCAGATCGCAGACAAGAAAATTTTCCGGGTTAACCGAATAGTGCAAAGCTGCGTCGCCGATCAGGAGGAGCGCATCGTTTTCGCCGGAGAGAGTGTTGACGTCAGGCGGACAGACAAAATATTCAGGGGAAACAGCATAACCGCGTGTGAGCACCAGCTTCAGCAACACATGCGACGTGGCAGATGCGCCGGTGAGGCCCACTCTTTTCCCCGACAATTCTTCGATCGGAAAACGGCTGACCAGGAGAATGCTTTTCACTGGGCCGTCGGAACTGACGGTGAAATCCGGGAAAAGGACGAGCGACTCCGCATTGCGCGCATACTCAATGGATGAGATTGGTGAGATGTCGAGTTCGCCCCGCATAAGCTTCCCGTTCAATGCAGTAGGAAGGCCCTTGATAAGTTCAATATCCAGCAGGGCATGACTTTTCACCAGTCCGTAATACAGGGGGAGGCAATTCAGAAACTGGATATGGCCGACCCTTGGTCTCAACAGGCAGCCCCCCTCCCCCCGTTGCCATATACTCTGACGACATTGTAGAGAGTATCCCTCTCGACAGGGATTCTTCCGGCCTCGGTGATCAGAGACAGCAGTTCTTCCCGCGATATAGACTGATCGGTTTCTGCGCCTGCGGCATGGGTGATCTTCTCTTCAACTACTGTTCCATCCAGATCGTCAACGCCGAAGAGGAGCGAAAGCTGGGCGACCTTCAGCCCGAGCATGATCCAGAACGCTTTTATATGATCGAAGTTATCAAGGACGAGCCTCGATATCGCAAGCGTCTTCAGGCTTTCGAACGCTGTCGGCTTTTTCAGTTCCGGAAGTTCCGTGTTCTGCGGATGAAAAGGCAGGGGGATGAACGACTGGAATCCGCCTGTTTCATCCTGGAGTTCCCTGAGGGTCAGGAGATGATCAATGCGCTCCTCAGGACTCTCGATATGACCGAAAAGCATGGTGGCATTCGATTTCAGACCAAGGCCGTGCGCGGTCTTCATAACTTCCAGCCACTCTTTGCTGCTTGCCTTGTTCGGGCAGACCGCTTCCCGTATCCGGTGGTTCAGTATCTCGGCTCCCCCTCCGGGCAGGGAACCCAACCCAGCGGCCTTGAGCTTCATAAGCACTTCGCTCACCGGAATCTTCGCAATCTTTGCGAAATAATCGATCTCTACCGCGGTGAACGCCTGGATATGTACCTCGGGCATCTCCTGCTTGAGCGAGGAGATGGCGTCCAGATAATACTCGAACGGGAGGTCGGGATGGAGCCCGCTCACGATATGGAATTCGGTGATGCCGAGATGTCTCGCAGACCGGGCCTTTTCGAGCACCTCGCCGAGAGACATCGCATAGGCATCGGCATCGTTCTTATCCCTGCTGAACGCGCAGAACTTGCAGCGCGATACGCAGATATTCGTCAGGTTGATATGCCGGTTGACATTAAAAAAGACATGACGTCCTGTCTTTCGTTCCTTCGCGCTGTTTGCGAGGCGCCCAAGCCGGAGGATGTCGTTTGAGTCCATGAGCGTCATGGCATCCTGCTTCGTGAGGCGCTCGCCGTTTTCGATTTTTGATTGAATACCGGTCAAATTATTTACGGATATACTCACTGTTCTGTCTCTGTAACCATAAGGCATGTATGAATTATCTCTTCCATGCCTGAAAAAGATCATGTTGTATTTTTAATGAATTCAATACTTTCCCAACTACAAACCTGACCATATCGTCAATCGTTTTCGGGTGATGATAGAACGCCGGCATCGCAGGGAGAATCTGTGCGCCTGCCCTTGCTGCCTGCGCCATATTTTCGAGGTGGATGAGGTTCAGCGGGGTCTCCCGGACGACGAGAATGAGCTGACGATTCTCCTTGAGTGCGACATCCGCAGCCCTTTCGAGCACATTGCCCGATATGCCGCCAGCGATTGCAGCGAGCTTCCCCATGCTGCACGGCACGACTATCACCGCTTCAGGAGCCCTGGTACCGCTCAAAAATGGCGCCTCAAAATTGTTGTTTTCCCATACGTTTACATACGATTTCAGTTTTGCCAATCCGATTTTTTTCAAGTCCGCGAAACCATCAACCCTCAGCTCCTCCTGCATCACCGCTTTCCCGGCAGAGGTCAGCACAACATGCACCCGGTGCTTTCTTCCTGCCAGTTCCTGTATCAGCCTGGTGCCGTAGATACTGCCGCTTGCTCCGGTTATTCCGATTACATACTCAGACAATTTTCCCCCTCCCGAACATCACCTCTGCCGCAGCAAAGAAAAACACCACAACACTGATAATCCCGTTCATCGTAAAAAAAGCCATATTCAGTCTGGAAAGGTCATCCGGCTTGACCAGGCTGTTCTCATAGGCGAGAAGAATTCCTGCGATGAATACCCCTGCGAAATAGAAAAAGCCAAGGTTGAGCCGTATCCCGGCCCACAAAAACAGGGCTATCGAGGCCAGGTGGAAAAACCTGGTCAGGAGAAGGGATGCATGAATCCCAAAACGCGCAGGGATTGAGTAAAGTTTCTCCCTGAGGTCGAAATCCATATCCTGCATCGCATAGAAGATGTCAAAGCCTGCCACCCACAGGAGAACCGCAGCCCCGATGATCAGAGGTTCCGTGCTGAGAGAGTTTGTCACCGCAACCCATGCGCCGACCGGGGCAAGCCCCAGGCAGATACCAAGGACAAAATGGGAAAGCCAGGTAAACCTTTTTGTATAGGGATAAATGACGAAAGGGATGACCACAAGAGGCCATACATACCTGCAGATGGGCGCAAGGTTAAAGACAGCGAGCAGAAAAAACCCGAGGCTCACCAAGGCAAATATCATTACATTGGAAAAAGAAAGGAGCCGTTTCGGCAGTGCTCTCTCCGCTGTTCTCGGGTTTTTCCGGTCGAGCTCAGCATCAATAATCCGGTTCGCCGCCATAGCAAAACTTCTCGCCCCGACCATTGCCAGGGTAATCCAGAGCAGTGTGTTCAGCCCCGGCACCTTCATCTCTGCGAGAAAGGCTCCGAGGTACGCAAAGGGGAGCGCGAAGATGCTGTGCTGGAACTTGATCATCTCAAGGTAAATCCTGATCTTATCGAAGGAAATCATTATCTTTCCCCCTCTCCTCGATCCTCTCCCACCGGGGGAGAGGATATTTCCCTCCCTTGATGGGAGGGATTAAGGGAGGGTGGGTATTTAGTCCACCCCATATTCTTTCCACCGCTGATCAACGAGTCTCTTGATCTCATCGGACATCTTGATCTCATCCGGCCATTCCCGCTGATAACCCTCTTCAGGCCATTTTTTTGTGGCGTCGATCCCCATCTTTGCACCGTAGATCGGCCTGGGCGAAGAATGATCAAGCACATCGAGCGGACCTTCCGAAATCAGGACGTCACGCGCGGGGTCTACATTGTTAAAAGCCTTCCATGCAGCCTCCGAGGAGTCCTGCACATTGACGTCCTCGTCGTAGATGAAGATAAACTTGGTGAACATCATCTGTCCGAGGCCCCATATCGCATTCATTATCTTCCGCGCATGCATCGGATAGGCTTTCCTGATCGATATCAGGGCGCAGTTATGGAATACCCCTTCGAGCGGGAGATTCACATCGACAATCTCCGGGAACTGCATCCTGATGAATGGGAGGAACATCCGTTCCGTGGCCTTTCCCATGTAGCAGTCTTCCATCGGCGGCCTGCCGACGATGGTTGCGGGATATATGGGGTTTTTCCGCTGAGTTACGCAGGTCACATGGAAGACGGGATACTCTGCGGCGACGGAATAATAGCCCGTATGGTCGCCGAACGGTCCCTCTCTCCGTGTTTCTCCTGCTTCGACATATCCTTCAAGGATGATCTCAGCGTTTGCCGGAACAAGCAGGTCCACGGTTTTCGCCTTCACAACCTCAACCGGCGCTCCCCGCAGAAAGCCGGCAAAGAACAACTCCTCTATCCCGTAAGGGAGCGGCGCAGTCGCCGAAAAAATGGTGATCGGGTCGCCTCCGAGCGCAACCGCAACCTCCATCCGTTTCCCTTCCTTGACCGTTTTTCTGAAATTCACCGCGCCGTCGTGATGCGTATGCCAGTGCATGCCGGTTGATTTTTCGTCAAATACCTGCATGCGGTACATGCCGAGGTTCTGTTTGCCGCTTTCAGGGTCTTTCGTAATCACCAGGGGGAGGGTGATGAACCGTCCGCCGTCGTCCGGCCAGGTCTTGAGTACTGGATACTCGAAAAGAGAAAAGTCTTCGTTCCGTATTACTTCCTGGCAGGGGGCTCTCCTGACTTCTTTTGGTCTGGAAGTGCTCAGCTTATAAAGTCCATATAATGCCTCTATCTTTTGTCGGAATGTCAGGTCAATATCTGCATTAAGGAAATGGGAAAATTTCTTGTTTACTGTATTGAAATCATCGACGCCGAGCGCCCAGCTCATCCTCTGATACGAGCCGAAGAGATTGATGGCAATCGGAATTTGCGAGCCTTTCGGATTTTCGAACAGGAGCGCAGGGCCTCCTTTTTTCGAAATCCGGTCGGTTATTTCGGTCACCTCAAGGACCGGGTCCACTTCTGCGGTGATGCGCACAAGCTCCTTCTTCTCTTCAAGAAAGCCGATAAACTCCCGCAAGTCCTGAAAGATCATGGTTTTTCTTCCATAAGTCCTGATTTGAAAATATTCTTCAATGCCCGGGCCGCGCGGAAAAGAGAAAATTGGAAGGCCCTGCTTTTCACTGCGTTGGATTCGTTCAATACCCAGCTTAGGAGTATCCCCTGGGCAGCCCCGAAAATTACCATCTTCGCAACCTTGGTATCGAGGTTTTTCCGGTAGATCCCTTTCCTCTTTCCTTCTTCGAGTATCTCCTCGATAAGGCCGATGAATTCGATGATCCGGTTGATCGTATAATTGTTGAGGAAAAGGCTGCTCTGCTTGATGTCGATGAGAAAGATTTCCGCAAGGTGGCGGTCTTTTTTGAACATAGTCACCACTATGGAGAAGACTGCCTTCAGTTTGTCATTCGGGTCATCGAGACGGCTTATCCTTTTTCTGATCTGGTCGAGAATCCCGCCCCACTTTTCGTCAAAGAGCGCGAGGAGGATCTCTTCCTTACTCGGGAAATAATTGTAGAGCGTTCCCTCAGCAACCTTTGCCTCGGCAGCGATCTCCGAGACCCTTGTGTCAGGATATCCCCGCTTCACAAAGGTTTTCAGGGCCGCATCAAGGATGAGTGTGCGCTTGCCGGTCTTGTTTTCAGATTGTTTGAGCATGCGATTTGTTAGTTCTTAACTCACAAATTCACCTAAGCGATGAGTGAGCGCTCACTCAATTCTATACGGACAGTTCTTCTGCTGTCAAGTGAGGACTGACTTAACGTATGCATAAACTCTTCACGCCAAAAGAGCAGAGGCGGTATTGGAGCGGATTTATCTCCCGAATTCTTTCGGGAGATCCCTCGGAGGGCCGCTGAAGGCGGACCGAGAATGAGCGACAATACCGCCTCTGCTCTTTTGGGTCGTACATTTGCGAATGATCCGAACTGCCGGGAAAGCGGTTATTCAGGGAAGATTTTCCCGGGGTTGAGGATGTTCTTCGGGTCGAAGACTTTTTTGATCGCCTTCATAATTTCGATCTCTTTCTTCGAAAGCTCCATGCCGACATACGGTTTTTTGGTAAGGCCTACGCCGTGTTCGCCTGAAATGGTCCCGCCGAGGGACAGGGTCTCGTGAAATATTTTCTCGACGAGGCTGAGCCCTTTCTGATATTCCTGATCGTCTCTCTTATCGACCATGATGTTCACATGGATGTTTCCGTCCCCTGCATGGCCGAAGTTTACGATGGGGATCCTGCTCTCTTCGGAAATTCTCCTGAGACGTACGAGCATCTCCGTCACTTTATTCCTCGGCACGACGATATCTTCGTTGATCTTGGCGGGTTTCAGATGATAGAGCGATGGCGAGACCGCGCGGCGGGCCGTCCAGAGCCTGTTCCGGGCGTGTTCGTCCTCTGCCATCTGCACCTCTGCTCCGAGGTCTTCGCAGAGCGCGACGATTCTTTCCGCTTCTTTGGTAATCGCTGAGGGATGGCCGTCCAGCTCTACGAGGAGAATCGCCTCGGCAGTGCGGGGCAGGCCGACAGGCTTAAAATTCTCAACAGCCCTGATGGTTTCCTGGTCCATAAATTCGAGGGTCCTGGGCAGAATCCTCGAAGCAATTATTTTTGAGACTGCGGTGCCTGCAGATTCGAGCGCCGGGAATATGGCGAGGAGCGTGACAACTTCTTCCGGAAGAGGGAGTATCTTCAGCCTGATCTTTGTCACTACTGCAAGCGTCCCCTCGGATCCGGTGAAGAGCCCGGTGAGATTGTAGCCGACCACTCCTTTTGCTGTCTTTACGCCTGTCATGATTACTTCCCCGTCGGGGAGCACCGCCTCCAGCTCCATTACATAATCCCGGGTTACTCCGTATTTGATCGCCCGCGGTCCCCCTGCATTCTCAGCGACATTTCCTCCGATGGTGCAGAAATGCATGCTTGCAGGGTCAGGCGGGTAGAAAAGCCCCATCAGTTCGAGTTCCCGCTGGAGTTTCCCGTTGATGACCCCCGGCTCGCACAGCACCGAGAGGTTCTCCTGGTCGATTTCAATGATGCGTTTCATCTTCTCGAAACTGATGATGATCGCTCCCTGAGAAGGCACTGCACCGGCCGTCATTCCTGTTCCGGAACCACGGGGAACAATCGGAATGGTGTGTTCAGAGGCGTGCTTCACAATCTTTACAACGTCTTCGGTTGTTTCCGGCCATACGACTGCGGAAGGAGCACCTTCGATGCCTGATGCATCAAACCCGTAACAGATGAGGTCTTCAGGGGCGACAGAAACTTTTATATGGGGAAGTGCGTCAGCAAGCCTGTCCATGTGTCGGTTTCGTTATGCTTCCACAAGCTGCATGGATATTACCTTTGAGCATCCTGCCTCTTCCATGGTAATTCCATAGATATAATCAGCCACACTCATGGTATTCCTGTTGTGGGTGACTACGATAAACTGAGTGTCTTTGGAAAAATCCCGTATCATCCTCGAGAATTTTTCGGTATTCGCCTCATCGAGGGCAGAGTCCGCCTCGTCCAGAATGCAGAGGGGTGTTGGCTTGAGCAGAAAACTCGCAAAGAGCAGTGACAGCGCAGTAAGTGTCTTTTCACCGCCGGACAGAAGGGAAATATTCTGGAGTCTTTTGCCGGGTGGCTGGGCGATGATATCGATCCCCGTATCGAGAATATTGTTTTCGTCGGTCATGACGAGCTCGGCCCTGCCTCCCCCGAAGAGCATCAGGAACACCTCGGAGAACTTTACCTTCATGGCTTCAAAAGCCTCCCGGAGTTTTTTCCGGGTAGTCACATTTATTTTTGAGATTGCTTCTTCGAGTTCTGCAATGGATTTGGTCAGATCCTCCTCCTGGGTTTTCAGGAATTCGTATCGGGTCCGGAGTTCTTCATATTCTTCAAGCGTCCCGAGATTGACGGGTCCAAGCTCCTCAACCTTTTGACGGAGCTCGGCGAGCCTCTGTCCGTCTTCTTCGGTAAGAGGCTCCACTTCTGCGGTGTCGAGATCCAGGCCGAAATTCTGCCGGATATGCGCGGTAATGTTTCCCATTTTCAGGGTATGCTCCGCACGCTGGATATCGAGTTCCGCGATCTTCTGCGAGGTCGATTCAACCCGGCTTCTGAGGAGTTTCAGTTTGTGGTCGTTCGCGATCAACTCCTGGTTTTCGGAATCTATCACTTCTTTTCGCTCCGATATCTCTTTCCTGAATTGATCAGCGACAGCAACGAGCGATCGTGCTTGTGCTTCGAGGTCTTTCATCTCTTCTTCCCGTTGGAATATCCGGGACTGGACAGACGAAAGTTCCTCAGACAAAAGGTCTTTTTTATTTGCCCCTTCCGCACGCTCTTTTTCAAGAGATTCTTTTTCCTTAAGAACGGATTCACTTTTTTCTCTGAGCGACGTTATCGAGAGTCTGATGTCGGTAACTTCACTCCGGTGTTCTTCAAGACGGCTCCGTTTCCCGGAGAGTTCTTCCTGGAGGGAGGCATTCTGCTGCTCGGACTCGGACCTTCTCGCATCAATGACCTGGAGCTCTTCCTCTTTTTCCCTGAGCAGCTGTTCGAGGGATGCTCGCTCTTTCGAGAGCTGTTCGAGTTCGAGCGTGAGATAGGCGAGTTTCCTGCTCTTCCTTTCCCGGTCTTCCCGGAAATTCTCCTCAGTGAGCTTCAGGAGAGAAACATCCTTTTCCCTGCTTATGATTGCTGCCTCGATCTGTTTCAGTTCAGCTTCGCCCTCTCCGGTCGACTGAACCAGAGCATTCAGTTCAGACTGGAGACGTTCCAGGTTGGCCTTGTTCTTTTCGACGGCAGCTTCGAGTTCACGGATTTCCCGTTTTCTTCTGAAGACCCCTCGTATCTCACCGGTAATCACGACCCCTGAAGGTTCGATGACTTCTCCCTCACGGGTGGCAAAGAGGAAATGGTGCCCGGAGGAAATAAGATGAAAAGCGGTTTTGATATCCCTGACCAGGAATACATGCCCCAGGAGACTCCGGGCGACCTCGGCGAAGCCTTCCTTTGCCCGGATAAAATTTAATGCGCTGCCGAGAGAACCCTCGGGAGGACTGAAGGTATCTCCCTGCACCCCCTGTGCCGGGATGAAGGCGGTCCTCCCTGCTCCTCTCTGTTTGACGGTTGCAATGGCAAGTTCAATGTCATCGAGTGAAGAGAGGACAAAAGAATTCACCTTTTCCGAAAGCGCGCTTTCTATGGCTTTCTCATATTCGTCTTCAATCTCGATGACATCAGAGATGGAAGAGAGGATGGAAAACGGGACATCTTCAGAGAGCAGTTCCTGTCCCGATTCATCGGATAACACTTCCCTGAGCGATTCGATCCTTGAGGTATATGATGCCTGTTCTTCCTTCAGCCTCGAGAAGGTCTCCCTGAGGCCTTCGATCCGGCTCTTGTTTGCAGAGAGTTCATTCAGGACGATCCCCTTCTTTTCATTCAGCATCAGGAGGTCCTTATTGTTCCCCAGAAGGTTCTGTTCCAGTTCTCGCAAAGAGGTGTCTATTGCGGAAAGCGCCTGTTTCAGGTTCTCCGAATCTCTGCCTGACGTCTCTTCCCTCTGTTTTAACCCGTCAAATGACGTCTGAAGTCTGCTCTGATTATTCCTGATATTGCTGATTTCTTCCGATATTCTGAAGATTTCCCGCCTCTTCCCTTCCAGGGCGTCCTCGTGCTCCGAGAGCTCTTCCTCGAGAGACCTGGCCAGTTCTGATTTTTCCCTGAGGAGTTCCCTCTGCCTTTCTGTCTCTTCCTGCAGGGCGGCTTCGGCAGTCAGCAGTGCATCCAGTTTTTCCTCCCGCTCATTTTCCTTGGCCGTGTATTCTTCCTGTTGCTGGAAGAGTCTGGACAGGTATTCCTTGTAATTGTCCCGCTCGGTGTGCGCCACCGCAATGCTTTTTTCGATTTCAGCGATCTCCCTTTCCAGATTCCGGAATTTCGTCTGGACCTCCTCCAGCGCCTTCTCCTTTTCGAGGAGTTCAATGCGTTTCGTTTCCGTCTCTGTCTCGGTGGCAGAGAGTTCAGCCCTCAGCATCGACTCGTCGGCACGCAGGGCATTGTATGAAGCGAGAATCCTGCCGAAGGATTCCTTCAGGCCCTGATACTCCTTTTTGGCTATCTTGAGCTCGATGGCGTGGATATCCGCAGTGAGCCTCTTGAAGCGCTCGGCTTTCCTGGCAAGCCGGTCGAGAAAATTGATCTGCTTTTTTACCTCGATGATGATATCGTGTATTCTCTGGAGGTTGGCCCGGGATGAATCGAGTTTCGCCATGGCCTCTTTCTTCCTCACGTTGTATTTCATGACGCCGGCCACTTCTTCTATGAGGAATCTCCTGTCCTGGGGTTTGGCATTGAGGATTTCCGCTATCCTGTCCTGTTCGAGGATTGAATAGCTTTTCACCTCAAGGCCGGTGTCAAGGAACATATCTCTGATATCCTTGAGCCTGCACTGGGTTTTGTTCAGGACGTATTCGCTTTCACCTGACCGGTAGAGCCGCCGGGTGACTGAGGCTGTATCAGAGGCGCTGTCGCCGTTCTCATCCGGAGAGGATTGCTGTGAACCGTTCACTCCGGAGACCACCAGGGTTACTTCAGCCATGCCTTTGGGTTTTTTTGACGCCGAGCCATTGAAGATAACTTCTTCCATCTTCTCCCCGCGGAGACTTTTTGCGCTCTGTTCGCCCAGCACCCAACGGAAGGCGTCTACGATATTGCTTTTCCCGCATCCGTTCGGACCGACTATACAGGTAATGCCGTGATGGAAATGAAATGTGGTTTTTTCTGAAAAGGATTTGAACCCTATCAGCTCAATTTTTTCGATGTGCATTTCAGATTTATACTATACCGGATACTCAGATATGTGACAAGCCCTATTTGGAATCTGTTTGTGAACTTGCTTTTTGTCATTGTCCGGCTTGATCGGACAATCCAGAAGTCTCTAAAAACACCAGCTAGCATTTGACAGCTTTTCTCCTTTTGTGGTTAAATAAAACACCTTTAAGAATAGCCCGGTGAGGCTAAAAGGGTAAAGGAGAAGATCAGACGTTGTACAATGGGTATACAGAACAACCTTCCCCGGTTCCGGAGGAAGGTTTTTTCATGCCTTTTTACCAATACTAAAGGGAGTTCCCAGACTATGCTTAAGGAACTTATGAACAAGAAAGACATCGATCGGGCGTTAACCCGGATAGCCCATGAAATCATAGAAAAAAACAAGGGCATCAAAAAACTCTGTCTTGTCGGCATCCAAAGGGGTGGTGTCCATCTTGCAGGGAGGATTGCTGCGAAAATCAAATATATCGAGAAAAAAGTTATCTCAGTAGGGTCTCTTGATATCGCGTTTTACCGCGATGACCTCAATATGCGGAAAGAGCAGCCGCTTGTCAGGAGGACGGATGTCCCCTTTGAAATTACTGATTTAAAAATTATCCTTGTTGACGATGTGCTCTTCACCGGAAGGTCTATCAGGGCGGCTATGGATGCACTGACGGACCTCGGCAGACCCGCCGCAATACAACTTGTGGTCCTGATAGACCGGGGACACAGGGAGATTCCCATAAAAGCGGACTATGTTGGCAAGAATATCCCTACTGCGCTGAGCGAGACGGTCGAAGTGCAGTTGAAAGAGGAAGGGTTTGAAGACAGGGTGGTACTCATAAAGGCTGCGGACCAGGGAGGAGAAGGTGCTGAATAAGAAAGACCTTCTCGACATCAAGGAACTCACAGCAGAGGAGATTACCCTTATCCTTGATACCGCCGGAGGATTCAGGGACGTGCTCGGCAGGGATATCAAAAAGGTTCCCACCCTGCGGGGGAAGACGACGGTGAACCTGTTTTTTGAGCCGTCTACGAGAACAAGGACGTCTTTTGAACTTGCTGCAAAGAGGCTGAGCACCGATGTGATCAACTTTTCTGTTCCTACAAGCAGCGTGGTCAAGGGAGAGAGTCTTATCGATACAGCCCTCACGGTACAGGCCCTCGGCGCTGACTTTATCATCATAAGACATTTTTCATCAGGGGTTCCGCATCTGCTTGCGAAGAAACTCAGGGCTTCTGTGATTAATGCAGGAGACGGGATAAACGAACACCCTACCCAGGCACTCCTCGATGCTTTCACCATACGCGAAAAAAAGGGAACGATTCAAGGACTCCATATTGCAATAGTTGGGGATATCGCGCACAGCAGGGTGGCAAAATCCAATATCTACAGCCTTTCAAAACTCGGCGCTAGGGTGAGGCTGATCGGCCCCCCAACGTTGATACCGGCTGAAATAGCAGCTATGGATGTAGAAGTTTTTCATAAAATGGAAGAAGGATTGCAGGGAGCCGACGTCCTCATGATGCTCAGGATACAGATGGAGAGGCAGGACAAGGGCTTCTTCCCCTCGACTGAGGAATATTCCAAAAACTGGGGACTTACGCCGGAGAGGGTCGCGCTCGCACAAGAGGATGCGATTGTGATGCATCCCGGTCCCATGAACCGGGGCATCGAGATCGTGTCTGAAATAGCCGACGGCCCGAGGTCGGTGATTCTCGAGCAGGTGACCAACGGGATTGCCGTGCGGATGGCGGTCATGTATCTGCTCTCAGGGTACAGAAGATGAAAATATTCATAACACGGGGACATATCATAGACCCTTCACAGGGGATCGACGGGATAGGAGATATTTATATCGAAGGGGGGAAGATAAAGGAAATCCGGATGCAGAGCAGAGAGCGGAGAGCAGAGAGCAAGAAGAGGATTTCCGGAGCTCAAGCACCCGGGTTTGAAACTCTGGATGCACGGGGGTTAACCGTATTCCCCGGGTTTGTCGATATGCATGTACACCTGAGAGAACCGGGATTTGAATACAAGGAAACTATCAGGACAGGGACCCTTGCTGCCATAAAAGGCGGTTTTACAACCATCTGCTGCATGCCGAACACAAACCCGGTGAACGACCACGCAAGCGTCACCGAATTCATTATGAGAAAGGCAGCGCAGGAAGGATACTGCGCCGTTCTCCCGATCGGAGCGATCACCAAGGGTCAGAAGGGCTTCGAGCTTGCAGAGATCGGGACAATGAAACATGAAGGTTGTATTGCCTTTTCCGACGACGGACAGCCTGTAATGAACAGCCTGATCATGAGGCGGGCACTCGAATACTCAAAGGCTTTCAATGTCCCGATCATCTCCCATTGTGAGGATTTAACCCTCTCCGAAGGAGGGGTAATGAATGAAGGATTGATATCTGTTACCCGGGGACTCAGGGGCATTCCGGCGGAGGCCGAGATGATCATGGTCTTTAGGGATATCCTGCTTGCCGAACTCACCGGCGGGAAAATACACATCGCCCATGTATCCACAGAAGGATCGGTGGATCTCGTCCGCTGTGCAAAGAGAAGAGGGATAAAGGTTACTGCGGAAACATGCCCGCATTATTTCAGCCTCACTGAAAAAGCAGTCGAGACCTATGACGCGAACGCAAAGGTAAACCCTCCCCTGCGGACAGAGCGGGATATTGAGGCTATCAAGAAAGGATTGCAGGATGGCACCATAGATGTGATTGCAACAGACCACGCCCCGCATCACGCTGATGAAAAGCTGCGGGAATTCGATCAGGCGCCTTCGGGCATTTCAGGGCTTGAAACTGCCCTTGGCCTCAGTCTGCGGCTTGTCGATGAGGAGGTTCTTTCTCTCCCTCAGGTAATCGAAAAGATGACGCTCAACCCGTCAAGGATACTGGGGATCAGGAAAGGCACCTTGAAACGCGGCAGTGACGCGGACATTGTCATAGTAGACAGAGAGAGACAATATACGGTCTTGCCCCAGCAGTTTGCATCGAAAGGGAAAAACACCCCTTTTGAAGGGTGGAACCTGAAGGGATTGCCGGTCTTTACCTTGTCCAGGGGGAAACTCCATGAATGGTAAGGCATTCCTGGTTCTTGCAGACGGAACGGTTTTCAGGGGCAGGGGATTCGGCTGTGAAGGCGAGACTATTGGTGAAGTCGTCTTTAATACTTCGATGACGGGGTATCAGGAGATACTCACCGACCCCTCCTACAAAGGCCAGATCGTGACCATGACATATTCGCAGATAGGCAACTACGGCATAAATGAGGAGGATATCGAATCCCTTGACGGCCCCAAGGCAGAGGGGTTTGTAGTGAAGGAATATCTCGATTACCGGAGCAACTGGCGATCTTCCCGGTCGCTGGGGCAGTACCTCCGTGACCATAACATAGTCTGTATCGAAGGGATCGACACAAGGGCATTGACCCGTCATCTGAGGGATCATGGGGCCCAGATGGGGATCATCTCTACAGTCGACCCCGATCCGGCATCCCTTCTGGACAAGGTCCGGAAACACCCGGGAATCTCCGCATTCGACCTTGTCAGGGATGTGACCACGAAAGAGCCCTATAAATGGAATAAAGGAGTATGGAAATGGCGGCCTGCTGCTGAGGCAGAAGTTCCAGGTTCCAAATTCCAAGTTACAAATAATGAAAAGCAAGGCTCATCCTTCATCCTTCATCCTTCATCCTTGGACGTCGTCGTCTACGACTTCGGTGTCAAGTTCAGTATTCTGAGGAACCTTTCTGACGCAGGTTTTGCGGTGACGGTTGTTCCTGCGCACACCCCTGCAGAAACAGTGCTTGAGATGAATCCCGACGGGGTTGTCCTGAGCAACGGACCCGGAGACCCCGAGACAGTCACCTATGGGATAGAAAATACGAAAAAGCTCATGGGCAGGAAACCGGTCTTCGGCATATGCCTTGGCCATCAGATACTCGGCCTGGCAATGGGCGGCAGAACCTATAAATTGAAATTCGGCCACCATGGGGGGAACCATCCTGTCAAGGATTTGTCAACCGGCAGGGTTGAAATTACCTCACAGAATCACAACTATTGTGTCGATATAAAAAGCCTGCACGGCCAGGTGAGTCTGACGCACAGGAATCTGTATGATGGGACAGAGGAAGGGATGAAGCACGTTGAACTTCCTGTATTTTCGGTCCAGCACCACCCGGAGGCCGGTCCGGGGCCGAATGATGCGGCGCATATATTTTCCGGGTTCAGAGAAATGATCGGGAACTTCCAATAAATGGAGCAATAATGGAAAATCATCGGAATCAATTTTGCAACAATACTTGAAATCCCTTGTGTCCAAAGGATTCCTGCCCCCCAGATTATTTGCAGTTGATGAGAGAAGACGTGAAATGAAGCGGTATGCCGAAAAGAACTGACATCAAAACGATATTGTTAATCGGATCGGGGCCGATCATCATCGGCCAGGCATGCGAGTTTGACTATTCCGGGACCCAGGCATGCAAGGCCCTGCGGGAAGAGGGATACAGGGTCGTGCTCGTCAACTCCAACCCCGCGACGATAATGACAGACCCGGAGACTGCTGACGTAACCTATATAGAGCCTTTGACCACTGATATCCTCGAGATGATAATCAGGAAGGAAAAACCGGATGCCCTGCTGCCGACGATGGGGGGACAGACAGCGCTTAACCTCGCGGTTGAACTGGCCGGCAAAGGCATTCTCGACAAATACGGGGTTGAACTGATCGGCGCAAAACTCGATGCAATAAAAAAAGCCGAAGACAGGGAGCTTTTTAAGAAGGCGATGGAAGATATAGGCCTTGAAGTGCCGAGGTCATCCCATGTCGGTTCGCCTGAAGAAGGTCTTCACGCGATTGAATACATCGGTTTTCCGGCGATCCTCAGGCCATCCTTTACCCTCGGCGGAACAGGAGGAGGGATCGCGTATAACCTTGAAGAGTATCAAGAACTGCTTGACCGCGGGCTGAAGCTTAGTCCGGTCCGCCAGGTGCTCGTCGAGGAGTCTGCGCTCGGGTGGAAGGAATACGAACTCGAAGTGATGCGCGACATGAATGATAATGTGGTAATCATCTGCTCCATAGAGAACTTTGACCCTATGGGGATACATACCGGAGATTCGATCACCGTGGCCCCGGCGCAGACCCTCTCGGACAAAGAGTATCAGAGAATGCGTGACGCCTCGATTGCCATTATCCGCGAGATAGGGGTCGATACTGGTGGGTCCAACATACAGTTTGCAGTCCATCCGGAAACCGGGAGGATGGTGGTGATAGAGATGAACCCGAGGGTATCGAGGAGTTCGGCCCTTGCATCAAAGGCAACAGGCTTCCCCATCGCAAAGATTGCCGCAAAGCTTGCCGTCGGACTGTCCCTCGATGAGATACCCAATGATATCACCAGGGAGACCCCTGCATCGTTCGAACCGACCATAGACTATGTGGTCACCAAGTTCCCGCGGTTTGCCTTTGAGAAATTCCCAGAGGCAGACCCGACCCTCACCACACAGATGAAGTCTGTCGGAGAAGCGATGTCGATCGGAAGGACGTTCAAGGAGTCTCTCCAGAAGGCGATCAGGAGTCTGGAGACCGGAAGCTATGGATTCGAAAACATCGATGCCGATATCAGTGCAATCAAGACCAGACTCAAGACCCCGAACAGCGAACGGATATGGTACATAGCACAGGCCCTGAGGCAGGGGATGAGCATCCGGGAAATCCATGATCTCACGGGCATAGACCCATGGTTTCTTGAGAATATGCAACAGATTCTCGATATGGAAGAGAGGATTCAGACGTTTCAGAAGACATTCAGTCAACTCCCCGCCGTGCAAGGGAGCGATCAGGAGCCGGGAGGAGATGCTGCAATGAGAGAAATGCTGCTGGAGGCGAAGAGGCACGGATTTTCAGACAGAAGGGTCGCGCAGCTGCTGAATGTCCAGGAGCAGGACGTCAGGAACTTGAGGCGTTGCTTCAATATACGCGCAGTCTATAAGATGGTCGATACCTGTGCCGCCGAGTTCGCAGCCTATACGCCGTATTTATATTCAACGTATGAAGTGCCCTTCTTAAGAAAGGCTGAATCAGGAAGGATGAAGGATGAAGTGGAGTGTGAGGCAAACCCAAGCACAAGAAAAAAAATCCTTATCCTCGGTTCCGGGCCCAACAGGATCGGGCAGGGGATAGAGTTTGATTACTGCTGTGTCCATGCGGTTTTTGCCCTGAGAGAACTCGGGTACGAGACGATCATGGTGAACTGCAATCCTGAAACGGTCAGCACAGACTACGACACCGCAGACAGGCTCTATTTCGAGCCACTGACTATAGAGGATGTATTAAATATTATAGAAACGGAAAAACCCGAAGGAGTCATTGTGCAGTTCGGGGGTCAGACCCCTCTCAAACTGGCCGTGCCGCTTGAACGGGAAGGGATACGAATCCTCGGGACTTCTCCCGATTCGATAGACCGCGCCGAAGACAGAAAGAGGTTCAAGGAACTGCTTCACAAGCTTGGCCTCAGACAGGCTGACAGCGACACCGCGATGTCCGTTCAGGAGGCTGTCTCTGCTGCAGGGCGGATAGGGTACCCTGTGATGGTAAGACCGTCCTATGTGCTCGGCGGGAGAGCTATGGAGATAGTATATGACGAAAAATCGCTTGGTGCCTACATGCAGCGGGCGGTCAAGGCATCTTCAAGGCACCCGGTCCTGATTGATAAATACCTGGAAGACGCGGTTGAGGTTGATGTCGATGCCATATCAGACGGAACAGACGTAGTCATCGGGGGCGTGATGGAGCACATTGAGGAAGCCGGCATCCATTCCGGAGATTCAGCATGTTCACTTCCTCCTCATTCTCTGAGCAAAAAGATCGTGAAGGAGATAGAAAGGCATACAAAGGCTCTTGCAAAAGAACTTCGGGTTATAGGCCTGATGAATGTTCAGTTTGCCGTCAAGAACCAGGATATCTATATTCTCGAAGTAAATCCGCGGGGGTCGAGGACGGTTCCTTTTGTGGGCAAAGCCACAGGCGTTCCCCTTGCGAAACTTGCAGCAAAGCTGATGGGGGGAAAGACGCTGAAGGAACTCGGTTTCACCAGGGAGAGGCGCATAAAACATGTTGCGGTAAAGGAGGCGGTTTTTCCCTTCGACCGGTTCCACGGAGTCGATACCATACTCGGCCCTGAAATGAAGTCAACAGGCGAGGTGATGGGTATCGACAACGATTTCGGGCTTGCGTTCGGCAAGTCCCAGACGTCGAGCGGCAACAACATCCCCCTGGACGGGAAGATATTCGTTAGCCTGAAAGACAAAGACAAGGCCCCGTCGGTTCCCCTTGTGAAAAAACTGCTCGATCTTGAGTTTTCTGTTATCGCAACGAGGGGCACTGCACAGTTCCTGAAAGACCATGGACTGGAAGTCGAGGTGATCAACAAGGTTGCAGAAGGCAGGCCTCACATTGTAGATCTGATAAAAAACAGGGAGATACAATTTGTCATCAATACCGTAAGCGGCTCACAGGCACAGAAAGACTCGTTTTCGATACGGCAGAGTGCCATCCAGTACAGGGTGCCGTTCACCACAACGATATCAGGTGCTATTGCTGCAGTGAATGCCATCGGGAAGCTCAAGAAGAACAAGGTCCATATCAGGTCTATCCAGGAATATCATCAAGCCTGTTCCCCGGGAGTGAATCAGTAAGAGGTTTTTTCAAAATCGCCCGGTCAGGCACTTTATTCAGCAAAATCTGCGCTTTTTGAGTTAATATTATTATTACCTGAAAATAGTATTGGGGGTGCGTATGCTGGGGAAAAATTATTTTTTTACCTCTGAATCGGTCACTGAAGGCCATCCGGACAAGATCGCAGACCAGATTTCGGATGCGATACTGGATACGATAATCGCAAAAGATCCGGTAGCCAGGGTAGCGTGTGAAACACTGGTAACGACAGGGCTTGCCTTTGTAGCCGGTGAAATCACCACAAACTGCTATGTAGAGATCCCTGACATTGTGAGGGAAACAATAAAAGATATCGGCTACACTAGGGCAAAATACGGATTCGACTACGAGACCTGTGCGGTGATCACCTCCATACACGGCCAGTCCTCGGATATCGCCCTCGGCGTAGATATAGGAGGCGCAGGCGACCAGGGACTCATGTTCGGATTTGCCTGCAATGAAACCGAAGAGCTTATGCCCCTTCCGATATTGCTTGCGCACAAACTGGCCATGAGGTTGTCGGAGTTGAGGAAAAAGGACATCCTCGGGTATTTAAGGCCAGACGGTAAATCCCAGGTTACTGTCGAATACCAGGACGGGAAACCCCTGAGGGTGGACAGCATCGTTGTTTCTACCCAGCACAGTCCTGAGGTTACCCTGAAAGAGATACGGGAAGATGTGATCGAGAAAATAATCAAACCCACTGTCCCTCCCGAACTCCTTGATGAAGAGCGCATCAGGTATTATGTGAATCCGACCGGACGCTTTGTGATCGGAGGCCCGATGGGCGACACCGGGCTCACCGGCAGAAAGATCATAGTCGACAGCTATGGAGGGGTGGGAAGCCACGGGGGCGGGGCATTTTCCGGAAAAGATCCTTCGAAAGTGGACCGGTCCGGATCGTATATGGCCCGGTATATCGCAAAGAACATTATTGCAGCCGGGATAGCCGACAGAGTGCAGGTGCAGATTGCCTATGCCATCGGCGTGCCCGAGCCGGTTTCAGTGCTTGCAGAGACTTATGGCACGGGGAAAATACCCCAGGAGAAGATAGAGAGATTGATACGGGAAAACTTTCTTCTTACCCCGCAGGGCATGATCGATACCCTGAGCCTGAGAAGGCCCATATTCAGGAAAACCGCTGCTTACGGGCATTTCGGCAGAAATGACCCTGATTTCACCTGGGAGAAGACGGATAAGGCGGATACGTTAAGGAAAGCGGCAGGACTATAAAATCAGGTGCAGGCAAAGGGAAAGACAGGTATAGTAATCTCCAGTTTTTTCTCTTCTTCTTTACCTCTTCCTGTACCTATTTTTTTACTGGAGGATACATGACAAAGTACGATGTAAAGGATATCAAGCTGGCAGCGAAAGGGAAGCTCCGTATAGAATGGGCCGCGCAGGAGATGCCTGTGCTGAAAATCATAGCTGAGCGGTTCAGGAAACAAAAACCGCTCAAAGGGTTCAGGCTTGCCGCCTGTCTTCATGTGACTACAGAAACGGCAAATCTTATGGAAACCCTGAAAGCGGGCGGAGCTGAAGTTGCGCTCTGCGCCTCGAATCCGCTGAGCACCCAGGACGATGTTGCCGCATCGCTCGTAAAAAACTCGAGGATCCCGGTCTTTGCAATCAAGGGGGAAGACAACAAAACGTATTACCGGCACATCAATGATCTGCTTTCATTCAGGCCCCATATGACGATGGATGACGGAGCCGATCTCGTATCGACTCTCCATAAGACCAAGAAAGACCTGCTGAAACACATCATAGGGGGTACGGAAGAGACAACAACGGGTGTTATACGCCTCAGGGCAATGGCAGACAAAGGGGTTCTGAAATATCCGATCATCGCGGTGAATGATGCATATACCAAGTACCTCTTCGACAACCGGTACGGTACGGGCCAGAGCACCATCGACGGTATCATGAGGGCAACGAACCGGCTCATGTCCGGCTCGGTCTTTGTGGTCTCCGGTTATGGGTGGTGCGGCAAAGGTATTGCTATGAGGGCAAAGGGCCTGGGGGCAAAGGTTATCGTTACCGAAACGAACCCCTTGAGAGGGATCGAAGCCACCATGGACGGGTTTGAAGTTATGCCCATACAGGAAGCATCGCGGATCGGGGATATTTTCGTTACCGCAACCGGCGATGTGAGCGTTCTCTCGAAAGCGTGCTTCGCCGTGATGAAGGACGGCGCGATACTCTGCAATTCAGGTCATTTCAATGTCGAGATAGATATAGACGACCTGAAAAAGATGTCACGGAAGAGAAGGATGATCCGGGATTTTGTTGAAGAGTATTCCCTGAAGAATAACCGGAGAATCTACCTCCTCGGTGAGGGAAGACTTATCAACCTGGCTGCGGCGGAAGGCCATCCTTCGGCGGTCATGGATATGAGTTTTGCGAACCAGGCGCTCTGTGCGGAATTCATGGCAAAGAATTTCCGGAAACTCCAGAACAAAGTATACAGTGTTCCCGAACCTATCGACAAAGCGATTGCTTCTCTCAAGCTCAAGGCGATGGGAATAAGGATCGACACGCTCACTGCGGACCAGAAAAAATATCTCGAGAGCTGGGAGGAAGGAACCTAGCCGGTGATCGAGGTTGCGGTTTTGACGCTCAGCGACAAGGGTTCAGCAGGGGAAAGGGACGATGCGAGCGGCCCGCTCATCCGGGAACTCATGCAGCGCATCGGCGCCGAAGTCAAATCCTATGACATCCTGCCCGACGAAAAGGACCTGATCAAAGAGAAGCTCATCCAGTACAGCGCACAGGTCGATCTGATAATCACCACAGGCGGCACCGGCCTTGCCCCGAGGGACGTCACCCCGGATGCGACCCTCGAAATTATAGACAGAGAAGTGCCGGGCATTGCAGAGGCGATGAGGCTTGAAGGGCTGAAAAAAACAAACAGGGCTATGCTCTCACGCGCGGTCGCCGGAGTGAGAGGACAGTGCCTCATTGTCAACCTCCCCGGAAGCCCGAAGGCAGTGCGCGAGGGCCTTGAAGCAATCATCGACGTGATCCCGCATGCGGTCGAGAAACTCAAGGGCGACCCTTCGGAATGCGGGGGGTGAGGCAGTACATCAAATAGCTGCTACGCCGTTCTCCCCGCGCTTCTGACTCTTACATATCCCTTACAGCCAACCTGAGCAAAAAAAGTCCTGGATTAACCCCACACCTCAAAGCTTGCGCTCTTCATCTGCAAAGGCGCATGTTAAACCAACGATTTAAAATAAAGATTGCGAGTTGCAGGCAAGAAAACAGAACCGTCCCCTTTTCTTCTTTCGATAGCCTATGAAGAAGATACCACCGAGTGAGAGAATACGCAAGGAGATTGAGGAACTGCTGCAGGGGGATGAAGGGGAGAACTTACTGGGGAGGGTCCTGCATAAGGGTATGAAACTGATTGTACAAGAATTGTATGAAGCGGAAGCATCGGACTTTTTAGATCGCGGCCATTACGAGCGTTGTGGAGAGAAAAAACTCCGTGGATACAGGAACGGCTATGA
>JBMOLW010000051.1:0-31680 GCA_049323875.1 Nitrospirota bacterium
TGGGGATAACGTGAGTTTGTCGGTGGAGCTGATATCTGCCATAGCGATGGAGAAGGAGCTGAGGTTTGCCATCCGTGAAGGCGGCAGAACTGTCGGCGCAGGCGTCGTCACAGAGGTCCTGGGGTAAGTACATGAGAGATATCATATTATTCCAGTGCACAGAATGCAAAAACAGGAATTATTCAAGCATGAAAAATAAAAAGAATACCCCTGACAAGCTCCAGCGGAAGAAATATTGCAGAAACTGCAGGCGGCATACAATGCACAAGGAGATAAAAGCGTAGGCCAGTAGCTCTAACGGCTAGAGCATCGGACTCCAAATCCGAGGGCTGGGGGTTCGAATCCCTCCTGGCCTGCCACTTTATAATAGTTATAACTGAAAAGTTTAAAATTAAGAGCTAAGAAAAAAGAAAACACATAATTTGGGAAAAATAAAATGTTCAATAAAATAAAGGAATTTTTTCGTGAAGTGAAGGTCGAGGTCAAGAAAGTTGTGTTTCCGTCTCGGGACGAACTCCTCGGGTCAACCTGGGTTGTCATCATAACCGTACTGGTCATCTCACTGTTTCTGGGAGTTGTTGACATCGGACTTTCGAAACTGGTGGGAATGGCGTTGAGATAGCTATGGATAAACACTGGTATGTTGTTCACACATATTCCGGGTTCGAAGAAAAAGTGAAGCTCGGTATCGAGGAAAAGATAGACAAGCAGGACATGAAGGAGAGAATCTCAAGGATACTGATCCCTACTGAACGGGTCATCGAATTAAAAGGCGGCAAGAAGAAGGAAAGTGACAAGAAATTCTATCCCGGCTATATTCTCGTTGAGATGGAGATGGATGATGAAACATGGCATCTGATCCGGAGCACACCACGGGTTACCGGCTTTGTCGGCGGGTCAAACCCTGTTGCGCTCTCTGAAGAAGAAGTTGCGGTCATACTCCAGCAGATCGAAAAAGGGCCTGTGCCGCAGGTAAAAACCCAGTTCCAGAAGAGCGAGAGTGTCAGGATTATCGACGGACCCTTCACAAACTTTGTCGGCAGTGTAGAAGAAGTGGACATAGACCATGGCAGACTCTGCGTCATGGTCAGCATTTTTGGCAGGCTGACACCTGTTGAACTGAACTTTTTCCAGGTAGAAAAGGCATGAGGAGGAAATAGATGGCCAAGAAGGAAATCATTGCTCAGGTTAAACTCCAGATACCGGCAGGGAAAGCAAATCCCGCGCCGCCTGTAGGTCCTGCTCTGGGTCCCCACGGGGTGAATATCATGGAGTTCTGCAAGGCATTCAACGCGCAAACACAGGCACTCGGAGATACGATTATACCGGTAGTAATGACCGTATATGCCGACAGGTCGTTCACGTTTATTACCAAAACGCCTCCTGCCTCGGATCTCCTGAAAAAGGCTGCTGGAATAATCAAGGGATCAAGCACGCCGAACAAGGAAAAGGTTGGCAAGGTTTCTGCTGCCCAAATCACGGAGATCGCGCAGAAAAAGCTCCCGGATCTCAATGCATACTCAATCGAGAAGGCGGAACGGATTATCAAGGGCACTGCGAGGAGCATGGGGCTCGAAATCACAGAATAAAGAGGGCGACATGGGGAAAAAGTTACAGGCAGTTCAGGAAAAAGTTGAATCAGGGAAGGAATATTCTCTCGAAGACGCAGTAAAGCTCGTCAGGGAATTTTCGTACACGAAGTTTGACGAGACCGTGGACCTTGCAGTAAATCTCGGGATAGACCCGAAAAAATCAGAACAGATGGTGCGCGGCACGGTTGTCCTCCCCCATGGTATGGGGAAAAAGGTCAGGGTCCTTGTCTTTGCAAAGGGTGAAAAGGAAAGGGAGGCGGTCGATGCCGGCGCAGATTACGTCGGTGCAGAAGACATCGTCGAAAAGATCACCAAGGGATGGCTTGATTTTGACAAGTCAGTCGCTACCCCTGATGTCATGGGCATTGTTGGCAAACTGGGGAAAATCCTTGGTCCGAGAGGGCTCATGCCGAATCCGAAGCTGGGGACGGTTACCTTTGACATTGCCCGCGCCGTGAAGGAGATCAAGGCAGGAAAAGTGGAGTACAAGGCTGAAAAGGGGGGCATTGTTCACGTCCCCATAGGAAAAGTCTCTTTCGATGCGGAAAAACTTATGGAGAATGCGAAATCAGTCATTCAATCGATCATAAAGGCGAAACCTGCGACAAGCAAGGGGAAATATCTTAAGAAATTATCCGTTTCTTCAACCATGGGACCAGGGATCTCTGTAGACATTTCGTCCCTGGGGAAGGGGGTATAAACTGAACAGGTCAGAAAAAGAACAGGCAGTACAAAAATTAAAAGAAGAGTTTGAGAAATCGAAAGCCGTCGTCTTCGCCGACTACAGAGGGCTGACTGTTGCTGAGTTATCTGATCTTCGCAAGCTGCTCAAGGAAGGGAATATCGACTTCAAGGTGGTAAAAAACACCCTTGCAAAGATCGCAGCAGAGGGAACCTCAGTTGCCGCTGCAAAGGATTTCTTCAAGGGTCCGGTCGGCATAGCGATAAGCCACGAAGACCCTGTCACTGTTGTAAAAAAGATGCTCGAATTCTCGAAGAAGAACGACAAGCTCAAGGTCGGAATAGGCCTGATCGAGGGTTCATTATGCGCACAGGCAGACTTGAAAACCGTAGCCGAGATCCCATCGAGACCGGTTTTGCTGTCCATGATGGCGGGTGTGTTCCAGGCGCCGCTTTCGAAAATGGCATCTCTGCTGAATGCCACAGTAAGCAGATTCGCATATGCACTTGAAGCGTTGAAAAACAGGAAACAGGAAAGTTAAGAAGCTGAAAGGGTAAAGTCGAGACTCTCAGCTCAATCAAAAGGAGGACTGTAAAATGGCTGTTACTAAAGAACAGGTTTTCGAGTTTATTGACAACATGACGATCCTCGACATGTCGAACTTCATCAAAGAATTCGAGGAAAGATACGGGGTGACCGCTGCCGCACCTGTCGCTGTTGCTGCTATGCCGGGTGCCGGAGGCGGGGCTGCTGCACCGGAAGTGGAGGAAAAGACAAGTTTTGACGTCATTCTCTCTGCTGCAGGCGAGAAGAAAATCCAGGTGATAAAAGTAGTCAGGGAACTTACCTCGCTCGGACTGAAAGAAGCAAAAGACCTTGTTGACGGAGCTCCAAAGCCGGTTAAAACAGGCGTATCAAAAGAAGAAGCAGACTCGATTAAGGCGAAACTTGAGGAACAGGGAGCAACAATAGAAATCAAATAAAAAGGAGACATATGGCAAGGGTTTTGAGAAAACGAGTAAATTTTGGAAAAGTTCCCCAATTCCTCGAAATCCCTAACCTCATAGAAATACAGAAGAAATCTTATGAGAAATTTTTGCAAATGGAGTCTTCTCCCAACAAAAGGGAAGACTCCGGGCTGCAGGCTGCATTTTTAAGTGTATTCCCGATTGTAGACTATAACGAGACCGCTTCGATAGAATTTTTGGGCTATACGTTCAGTGAGCCCAAGTTCGATATCCGCGATTGCCTGCAGAAGGGGATCACCTATGCCGCCCCTCTTAAGATAAAAGTCAAGCTGAATTTATGGGAATTTGTTGAACCAAAGGGGAGTAAGAGACTAAAAGAATCACGGGAAGAGGACGTCTATATCGGCGAAATGCCGTTAATGACGGATCACGGCACATTTATTGTCAACGGTACCGAACGGGTTGTGGTAAGCCAGCTTCACCGTTCACCAGGGGTCTTTTTCAGTCACGACAAAGGCAAGACCCACGCAAGCGGCAGATTGTTATATTCTGCCCGGGTAATTCCCTCACGGGGATCCTGGCTCGATTTCGAATTCGACACAAAAGACATCCTGTACGTAAGGATCGACAGACGGAGGAAATTGCCTGCCACGATCGTGATGAAGGCTCTCGGCTATTCAAACGAAGACCTTCTCAAGATCTTCTATCCCGTTGAAGCGATCCAGATCAGCGGAAACAAGTTTTCAAGAGCGGTGAGCGAGGTCCTGGTGGGAGTAAAATCACTCGTCAATATAACCGCACCTGATACCAAAGAACTGATCGTCAAGGAAGGGGGTAAAATTACCCGTGGTGCCATAAGAAAGATGGAGGCATCCGGAATCTCTACAATCCCGGTCTCAAAGGAAGAGATTATCGGCAGGATCACCCTGAAAGACATCATTGACCCAGCAACCGGAGAAGTGGTAATCGAGGGGAATGAACCCATTAAAGAAGAAGCGCTGAACAGGGTCCTCTCTCTTAAGATAGATTCCCTGAGTCTCCTTTTTATCGACAATGTGCATTATCTCCCTTCGCTGAGGGATACCCTCCTGACGGACAAAGTGAGCACCCAGGAAGAAGCCCTCATAGAGATATACAGAAAATTAAGGCCTGGAGAACCGCCGACTGCAGCTGCGGCAAAAGATCTCTTTAACGGGCTCTTTTTCGATCCAAAGCGCTACGACCTTTCACCGGTAGGACGCCTGAAACTGAACAAAAGGCTCAATATCAATGTGCCACTGAACACCCGGGTACTGACGGACAACGATATCGTTGAAATCGTCAGGTATCTCTTCAGTCTCAGAACCGGCAAGGGTGAGGTTGATGATATTGACCATCTTGGCAACAGGAGAGTCAGAAGAGTCGGCGAACTGCTCGAAAACCAGTTCAGAATAGGTCTTGTCAGAATGGAGAGAACCATCAAGGAGAAGATGACCCTGACAGACCTTGAGACAGCAATGCCTCACGATCTGATTAATGCGAAACCTGTCATGGCTGCCTTAAAGGAATTCTTCGGTTCCAGCCAGCTCAGCCAGTTCATGGACCAGACAAATCCCTTGTCAGAGATCACCCATAAGAGAAGACTCTCTGCATTGGGACCCGGTGGCCTTACCCGTGAAAGGGCAGGGTTTGAGGTCCGGGACGTTCACCCTACTCATTACGGGAGAATATGTCCGATCGAAACTCCGGAAGGTCCGAATATCGGCTTGATTACTTCGTTGGCGACCTATGCCCGCGTAAATGACTTCGGATTCATCGAGGTCCCTTACCGGAAGGTTACAAACGGCAAAGCTACAAAAACCGTAGACTATCTTTCGGCAATAGACGGCGAAAAATATATCATTGCAGAAGCGACATCCCCGATCGATGAAAAGGGAAACCTCGTGGGCGAGACTGTTTCGGCAAGGGTCGGCGGCGATTTCAAGATGGTGTCTCCCCATGAAGTCGAATATATGGATGTATCGCCCAAACAGATTGTCGGTGTCTCCGCTTCCCTGATCCCTTTTCTGGAAAATGATGACGCGAACAGGGCATTGATGGGATCCAACATGCAAAGGCAGGCCGTACCCCTCCTTCAGCCCGAAGCTCCTATCGTCGGCACAGGGATGGAGCATGTCGCAGCCAGAGACTCAGGGGCGCTTGTGCTTGCCAGGCGCGGGGGAGTCGTCGAGAGTGTTGACGCATCCCGTATTGTTGTCCGCTCTTCTGAAAATACAGGCGGTGTTGATATCTATGCCCTGGTGAAATTCCAGAGATCGAACCAGGCTACCTGTATCAACCAGAAAGTGGTCGTTAATGTAGGAGACCCGGTCAGACCGGGAGACATCCTCGCTGACGGTTCCTGCACAGAAGCAGGAGAACTCGCCCTGGGCAGGAATGTACTCGTCGCCTTTATGCCATGGGGCGGATACAACTTTGAGGATGCGATCCTCATCAGTGAAAGACTCGTCAAGGAAGATGTATATTCCTCTGTCCATATAGAAGAATTCAGCCTTGAGGCCCGGGAGACCAAGCTTGGGCCTGAAGAGGTTACCCGAGACATCCCCAATGTGGGAGAAGAGGCCCTGAAGAACCTCGATGAAAGCGGGATTATCAGGATCGGGGCAGAGGTGAAGCCCGGTGATATCCTCGTTGGAAAAGTGACCCCGAAAGGGGAAACGCAACTGACTCCCGAAGAGAAGCTGCTGAGGGCAATTTTCGGAGAAAAGGCAGAGGAAGTCAAGGAAAGCTGTCTGTACGTGCCGCCGGGAATTGAAGGAACAATAGTCGATGTGCGTATCTTCTCGAGGAAAGGCGCTGAGAAAGATGAACGTGCCAAAAGCATAGAGGAAGAAGATATCAACAGGCTGCAGCGGGACCTCGAAGAGGAGATGCGCATCGTAAAAGAAGAGAAATTCAAGAAAATCCGCAGCCTCCTCACCGGACATGCGGTGTCTGAAGATCTCAAGGACTCTAAAACAAAAGAAATACTCTGCCAGAAAGGCAAGAAACTCGGAGACAAGCAGCTCGAACGGGTAAAAGACGACCACCTCTTGCGCATTAAGCTTGCAGACAGTGCTGCCCGCGAACAGATTGAAACCGTCAATAACGACGTCAATCAGTATATCCGCTATCTTGAAGCGCGGTATGACAGCATGATCGACAGGCTTAAAAGAGGGGATGAACTCCCGCCGGGCGTCAATAAAGTGGTAAAAGTCTACATCGCCATGAAGCGGAAGCTCCAGACAGGCGATAAAATGGCCGGACGGCATGGAAACAAAGGCGTAGTTGCCATGGTGCTTCCTGAGGAAGATATGCCGTATCTCCCTGACGGGACTCCTGTCGATATCGTGCTCAATCCGCTTGGTGTTCCCTCAAGAATGAATGTCGGTCAGGTCCTCGAAACACACCTCGGATGGGCAGCCAAGATGCTCGGTCTGAATGTTGCGACTCCTGTATTCGAGGGGGCAAAAGAGAGCGAAATCAAAGACCTCCTCAAGAAAGCCCTCCTTCCGGTGACCGGACAGATCACCCTCTATGACGGCAAAACTGGGGAAGCCTTCTACAAACCAATTACTGTCGGGTTCATGTATATGATGAAACTCCATCACCTTGTTGATGACAAGATCCATGCACGCTCGATCGGTCCTTATTCTCTGGTAACCCAGCAGCCACTGGGAGGAAAAGCACAGTTTGGCGGCCAGAGGCTTGGAGAAATGGAAGTCTGGGCACTTGAAGCATACGGTGCATCCTATACTCTCCAGGAATTTCTCACGGTAAAGAGTGACGATGTTTCCGGGCGGGCCCGCATGTATGAGGCGATTGTGAAAGGTGACGCAACCCTCGAACCAGGGGTTCCGGAGTCTTTCCACGTACTAATAAAGGAACTCCAGAGTCTTGGACTCGACGTAGAGCTTCTGGAGAAGAAAAGCAAGGGGGAGTAGCTTGACAGAAGATATTTATGCAATTTTTCAGAGGCCGAAAGATCCGACTGACTTTGAGGCGGTAAGGATAAGACTTGCCTCGCCGGAAAAGATCAGGGAATGGTCTTACGGCGAAGTGAAAAAACCCGAGACCATCAATTACAGGACGTTCAAGCCTGAAAGGGACGGGCTTTTCTGTGCAAAGATATTCGGACCGATAAAAGACTGGGAATGCATCTGCGGCAAGTACAAGCGGATGAAACACCGGGGCGTTGTCTGTGATAAGTGCGGAGTCGAGGTTATTCAGTCCAAAGTGAGGCGTGAGCGATTAGGTCATATCGAACTTGCAACCCCGGTAGCCCATATCTGGTTTCTCAAGGGCCTCCCGAGCAGAATCGGCACTCTTCTTGACATGACCATGCGCCAGCTCGAAAAAGTCCTCTATTTCGAAAGCTATGTGGTGATAGACCCCGGCGATACTCCTCTCAAAGAGAAGGAGGCACTTTCCGAAGATGACTTCAAGAAGAAAACCCTTGAATTCGGTTCCCGGTTCAAGGCAGGGATGGGGGCTGAGGCCATCAGGGAACTGCTCAGGCTTATCGACCTTGAAACCCTGTACCTTGAGCTCAAGGAAAAAATTCATGAAGCAGTATCAATCGGCGTCAAGAAAAAACTCACGAAACGCCTGAAGGTCGTAGACGCTTTCAGAAAGTCAGGAAATAAGCCTGAATGGATGATCATGGATGTTATCCCTGTCCTGCCTCCGGACCTCAGGCCGCTTGTGCCCCTCGAGGGGGGGCGTTTTGCCACCTCGGACCTTAACGACCTCTACCGCAGGGTAATCAACAGAAATAACCGTCTGAAGAGGCTCATGGAACTGAAGGCGCCGAGCGTCATCATAAAAAATGAGAAAAGGATGCTGCAGGAAGCTGTTGACGCACTCTTTGATAACGGGAGGCGCAGCAGGGTGCTGAAGACCACGACGAAAAGACCCCTGAAATCCCTGAGTGATATGATCAAAGGGAAGCAGGGGAGGTTCAGACAGAACTTGCTGGGGAAACGGGTCGATTATTCCGGAAGGTCTGTCATCGTGGTCGGTCCTGAACTGAAGCTCCATCAGTGCGGACTCCCGAAAAGAATGGCTCTGGAGCTTTTCAAGCCGTTTATCTTCAACAGGCTCGAAGAAAAAGGCCATGCCACAACCATAAAAGCAGCGAAAAAACTCGTTGAGAAAGAGAGCGCCGAGGTATGGGACGCGCTTGAAGAGGTCATCCGGGAGCATCCCGTACTTCTCAACCGCGCTCCCACATTACACAGGCTCGGAATCCAGGCATTCGACCCCCTGCTTGTTGAAGGCAAAGCGATCAAGCTCCACCCCCTGGTCTGTACCGCATTTAATGCAGACTTTGACGGTGACCAGATGGCTGTGCATGTACCCCTCTCGATCGAGGCGCAGATCGAAGCCCGGGTGCTCATGATGTCCGTTAACAATATCATGTCACCGGCAAACGGGAAACCCATTGTCGTCCCGACTCAGGACATGGTCCTCGGCATCTATTACCTCATGAAAGAGAAAAAGGGCGCAAAGGGCGAAGGCAAGAGATTTGCAGACGTTGAAGACGTGATTATTGCCTATGAATCAGGGATTCTTGATGAGCATGCCATCATACAAGTGAAGATGAACGGCGAGTTCGTCGAAACAACGACCGGACGGATTATTTTCAGCGATATCCTGCCGGAAGGGATTTCTTTTTCCATGGTCAACAAGGATATGACCAAGAAGGAGCTTGGCAAACTCATCGAATATATATACAAAAAATCCGGGAAACGGAGTACGGTCGTATTTCTCGACAGCCTGGAGCAGCTCGGGTTCAGATATGCGACCAGGTCCGGGGTATCCATATCGATGGCTGACATGCATATCCCGACAAAGAAGGCCGAACTGATCCGTGTTGCAGAGCAGGAAGTCATTGAAGTGCAGAAGCAGTACGCGGACGGGCTGATCACCCACGGTGAACGGTACAACAAGGTTATCGATATCTGGGCGAATGTGACAGAAAAAGTAGCCGATGAAATGATGAAAGAACTGGGCGCTGAAGACGGGAAACAGCTTACAGAAGATGAGCTTTGGGAAAGAAGGTCATTCAACAGCATCTTCATGATGGCGGATTCAGGCGCACGGGGAAGCACAGCCCAGATAAGGCAGCTTGCCGGCATGAGGGGACTCATGGCAAAGCCGTCTGGTGAAATCATCGAAACTCCCATCACCGCCAATTTCAGAGAAGGACTGACCCCCCTCCAGTATTTTATCTCCACTCACGGAGCCCGAAAAGGTCTTGCCGATACTGCGCTCAAAACTGCAAACTCGGGATATCTCACGAGGCGTCTTGTTGATGTTGCACAGGATGTAATCGTGTCGGAAGATGATTGCGGAACTACTGATGGGATTAGCGTCACCTCGCTTGTGGAAGGCGGTGAGATTATCCAGCCCCTTGAGGAAAGGTTGCTGGGGAGGACTGCGGTCGAGGACATCAAGGACCCCTTCACGAAAGAAACCATCGTCAGGAAGAACGAAGAACTGGATGAAGAACTGACCCACAAGGTCATAGAGGCAGGCGTAGACAGGGTCAAAATACGGTCGGTGCTTACCTGTGAGTCAAAGTATGGTGTCTGCACAAAATGCTACGGCCGCGATCTCGCACGGAGTGAAATTGTCGAAAAAGGCGAGTCCGTAGGTATCATTGCGGCACAGTCGATCGGAGAACCGGGCACGCAGCTTACCATGAGGACATTCCATATCGGCGGTGCAGCATCAAAGGTAGTAGAACAGACTATTCTCGAAGCGAAAAATTCCGGAACCATTAAATTTATCAATATAAATACCGTAAAAAACCGGGAAGGCCTCCTGGTAGTCATGAACAGGAACGGAAGTATCGCAGTTGTTGACATCAAGGGCAGGGAGAAAGAAAAGTACTCTGTCGTATATGGTGCAAAACTCATGGTCAAGAATGGACAAAAGGTCGAAATAGGGCAGAAACTGGTTGAGTGGGACCCTTATTCCATGCCGATACTCACGGAGATCGGTGGAAAGATCGCACATGGAGATATTATCGAAGGGGTGACCGTCAAAGAAGAAGTCGACGAAGTAACCGGTTTGTCCCACAAAGTCATCATAGACTATCCTGCAAATATGAGGCCGAGGATCTCGATTAAGGACGAGCAGGGCAGGGTTACCCAAAAGATTCCCGGGACAACCGTTCTTGCACGATATCTCCTCCCCGCAGGCGCCCATATCCTGGTTGACAAAAATTCCATGGTCTATCCGGGCGATATCCTCGCCAAGATACCGAGAGAGACCACAAAAACAAAGGACATCACTGGCGGTCTTCCAAGAGTTGCTGAGTTGTTCGAAGCTCGGCGTCCCAAGGAACAGGCCATCGTCACTGAAATCGACGGGATGGTGGAATTTAAAGGGGCACATAAAGGCATGCGGGTTGTTGTGGTGAAAGGCGGGGATGAAGTGCGTGAATATCTCATCCCCAAGGGAAAACATGTCGGGGTGCATGAAGGCGACTGGGTCAGGGCAGGTGAGCCGCTCATGGACGGTGCGGTGAACCCGCACAATATACTCGACATACTCGGCCCTCAGGAGCTTCAGAGATATCTGGTCGACGAGGTGCAGAAGGTTTACCGGCTCCAGGGTGTTTCGATCAACGATAAGCATATCGAGGTGATCGTCAGACAGATGATGAAAAAAGTAAGGGTAGAGGACCCCGGTGATACGAACTTCCTCATCAGCGAACAGGTGGACAGGCGGCTCTTCCAGGAAGAGAATGCGAGGGTGAAATCAGAGGGCGGCAAGCCTGCTCAGGGAAAGCCCCTTCTTCTCGGTATCACCAAGGCGTCTCTCACAACCGACAGCTTTGTATCCGCTGCCTCTTTCCAGGAGACGACCCGCGTCCTCACTGAGGGGGCTATCAGCGGAGCTGTCGACGAACTGAGAGGACTCAAGGAGAATGTAATTATGGGAAGGATAATCCCGGCAGGAACCGGGATGCCGAGATACAGGAACACGTTCGTCAAGAGAGACTTTCAGCCTTCCCTTCCCGAACCGGCTCCAACCGAATAAGAGATACTGCCCGTGAGACGCGGGGCTCAAGAAGAAATCTTTCCACCGCGCGTCTCACGGGAATTCCGTTTTATCGCTGATGCCATGCTCGGAAGGCTCTCCCGATGGCTCAGATTCCTCGGATTCGATACCCTTTATTTTGCCCACATCAGCGATGGAAGACTAGTTCAGATTGCGAGAGAACAAGAACGGCTTATTCTCACAAGAGATACCAGACTGGTTCAGAGAAAGGCTGTCAGAGAGGCCTTTCTCATTCATGCAAACGATTCAGCAGACCAGTTGAAGGAAGTTATCAATGCCCTGCATTTGAAAGACTTCTCCCACTTCAGCAGGTGCGTTGCATGCAACGGCACGCTCGCTGCCATACCGGACAAGGTAACCATTGCGGATTCTGTTCCGGAATACATCTTCCTCTCCACTCAGGTTTTTTACCGGTGCACTGCATGCGGCAAACTGTACTGGGAAGGCAGTCACCCGCAACAGTTCAGAGAGAACCTCGCCCGTATTCTTTCGTGCACAACAGACCATTGATTGACTTTTCATCAGGCAACAGGTAAAATAAATAAAACAAAAAATATATTTATTGGGAGGAGTCAGGACACTATGCCAATTTATGAATATAGGTGTGAAAGCTGCGACAACTATTTTGCCCTGTTCAAGCATAATATGACAGGAGATGATGATACTGCATGTCCGAACTGCGGTTCTCAAAAAGTGAAGAAACAGTTATCATCCTTCAGTTGTTCCATGCCTGACGGCGGCGGTTCGTCAACCGGCGGATCGTTCTCCGGCGGCTTCAGCGGCGGTGGTTGAAGGCCTTCCTTCTGCTAAACCGTCGGTTTAGCCTGATAACCAAAAGAATAATTTCCATCGATCAGACAGAAGAAGGCACGGGTATCTGTGAAATGAGTCTCATGAACCCGTGCCTTTGTTTATTCTTCCTCAACCTCTATCGCCTCAACCCTCACTCTGGCAAGACCCTTGTCGTAAAAATCGAGTTTCCTGGCGGCACCGATGCTCAGATCAATGATCCGGTCTCCTGATTGCGGATTGTCCTCAGCCGGAAAAGGTCCGCGGTCATTTACTCGCACGATTACAGATTTCTTGTTTTCAAGGTTCGTCACCTTCACAAACATCGGTATAGGCAGATATTTATGTGCCGCAGACAGGCCTTTGGGATCAAAGACTTCACCGTTTGCGGTCATCCTGCCGCTTTCATATCCATACCACGATGCAATGCCTTCTTCTCTATACTGCTTCGCTTTTTCCATGGACATCGGCACATACTGCCTCCCCCCCACCGAATAGGGTGCGTCTTTTACCCTTCCGAGGCGTATCGCCTCTTTTACCGGCATCCCGTCAATACTGTCAATTTCTTCATGGGTCAATGCCCATTCAACCGGCGCCTTTACAACCTCGTAGGTAAATTCACCGATCCTGTACACGGTCTTTACGGTTCCGGCAGTCACCTCATAGGTTGTTTTCACCGTCCATACGACACCCCTGACAACATGATAGGGTGCGGTAATTATGGTACAGCCGGTTGAAGCTGCTATCGCAGCTCCAAGCCACAGCAAAAAAATCGTTCTTTTCATATCCGTCATTCTCAGGACAAACCCAACGCAACGTGCGCAGTCGGCAAGGACAACGAGCAGACTAAGGCATTTTTTAAGGAACGAGCAAGAACTCCCTGTGCTCTTGGCGCAGGGTTCTTAACAAAGCAGTCTTTTCTCTTTTGCGGAATTTCTGAACTCTCAGGCTATCCCCTGCTTCAAAAGATCGTGCAGGTGGATAATGCCAACCGGCCTCCCTCCCTCGTCAGGGACTACCAGTGCGCTGATGGAATAATTTTCCATGACAGAAAGGGCCTTTGCCGCGAGTTCCTCTGCGGAGATGGTTTTCGGGTCTTTTGTCATGACTTCCCCGGCGGTTTTTTCGAAAAGTCTGCCCCCCCATTTCTCCATGCCTCTTCTGACGTCTCCGTCGGTGATGACGCCAGCCATTTTCCCTCCCGGGCTTGTTACGATCGCATGGCCGAGCCTTTTTGAGGACATCTCAATTACCGCATTCGCAAGAGGGGTATCAAGCGAAACAATGGGGAGAAGATTGCCGGTATGCATAAGGTCTTTCACCTTCACGAAAAGCTTTTTCCCGATACTCCCGGCAGGATGGAAGAACGCAAAGTCCTGTTCTTTCAGCCCCCGTTTCACAATCAGCGCAACCGCAATCGCGTCCCCCATCGCCATGCTCGCCGTTGTTGATGCAGTAGGCACAACGCCCATGGGACAGGCCTCTTCCCTGACCGAGATATCGAGTGACACGTCGGACTGCTTCGCCAGGGTTGAGTTCGGATTCCCTGTCAGGGAGACGAGTTTGACATTGTACCTTTTCAGAAACGGGACAAGCTTCACCAGCTCGTCTGTCTCTCCGCTGTTCGATATTGCGATAATCACGTCTCGTGCGGTGACCATGCCGAGGTCGCCATGGCTTGCCTCTGCAGGATGCAGGAAAAATGCCGGGGTTCCGGTTGAGGCAAGGGTTGCTGCGATTTTTTTGCCTATAAGACCAGACTTTCCCATCCCGGTGACGACGACCCTGCCCTTGCTCTGATAGATAATCTCTACTGCCTGTTCGAACGTGCTGTTGAGTTTAGGGACAAGCGCAGCAATCGCCTCTGCTTCAGTCTGCAGGACTTTCCTGGCTATTGCGAGTATATCGTCCACCCGTTCTCCCCTTTGAGAAGTAGTAGTATACCATGAACTGAACCCTCTGAGGGGTGTCCCGGTATTCCTCTGTATTCAGCAATTCGTGTATTATATAATGTATCCGGAAAAAATGCGGAATATATGAAAAGATCGAATTTTCTCTTATGGATCGGGATATCGGTTGCCGCCGGCGCAGTTCTTGGCATAGTTGCCGACCGGAAAGACCCCATGAAAGGCGGCCTTATCGGGACAGCAGCAGGGATGGTCACCGGTTCTGTGGCTGCCGCGTCTTATCAGTTTGTTGTCTCACGGGAAAAAATTCCCTATTATTCCAAGTCTTCCCCTTTCTATGACGAGTTCCATACGATCTGACTGTGGTACTCCTCATCCACCCACCTGTAGTAAAACCTTCTGAACCTCCGGCCGGGATCGCAAGGATCTCCGGCATGTTGGAAAACCACGGAGTTGCTCATGAACTCCTTGACGCAAACAGAGAAGGGTTGCTCCATCTCCTCCGGATTTCGGTGTCTCCTGAAAAAAAGGGGGACGTCTGGACACAAAGGGCTCTCCGCAATCGTGAGCAGAACCTTTCCTCGATGAGATCCCCGGCCCTGTACCGGAACATAGACCGCTATTCCAGGGTAGTCAAAGATATCGGGAGAGTCCTTGCCAAAGTTCCTCCGTCAGGAAGTTTCGTGGGATTGGCAAATTATGAAGAGACCGGACTGTCCCCGGTAAAGAGCAAAGACCTCATACAGGCTGCTGAAAATCCTGAAACCAATCCTTTTTATCCGTATTTCCAGTCGAGACTCGGCCGGCTTTTCCAGGAGAAGGAGCCCTCTCTGGTCGGCATCTCCCTGAATTATCTGAGCCAGGCATTATCTGCTTTTTCAATAATCGGCTGGCTGAGGCGCACTTGCCCGGGGATACGGATCATCCTGGGCGGAGGGCTTGTTACTTCATGGATGAAGAACCCGCGGTGGCAAAATCCCTTCTCCGGCTTTGTAGACCAATGTGTGGCCGGACCGGGCGAACATCAGCTCCTTTCAATGCTGGGAATCAATGCCGCGGGAGAGACGATAGGGAAACCGGATTACCAAAAGTTCCCCATTGACAGGTATTTCTCACCCGGATTTATCCTGCCCTACAGCGCTTCATCAGGATGTTACTGGAAAAAGTGCACGTTCTGTCCCGAGAATGCTGAAGATAACCCGTATGTTCCAATCCCTCCCAGAAGGGCTATTTCAGAAATAAGGCATATCTGTGAAAAAACCGGTCCCGCGCTCATCCACTTTCTCGACAATGCCATGAGCCCTGCCCTTCTCCATCATCTTGCGTCCCATAAGACAGGAGTCCCCTGGTACGGATTTGCCCGAATAGGCCCTGATCTTGCCGATCCGGATTTCTGCATGGCGCTGAAAAAATCTGGATGCGTGATGCTCAAACTCGGAATCGAATCAGGGGACCAGAAGGTGCTCGATGCAATGCAAAAAGGGATAAGCACCGGGACAGCATCCGCTGTTCTCAGGAATCTGAAAAAGACCGGGATCGCTTCCTATGTGTACCTGATGTTCGGCACCCCGGCGGAGACCGCGGAGAGCGCTGAGAATACCCTCGAATTCACCGTCAGAAACAGCGACTGCATCAGCTTCCTGAACCTCGCGATATTCAATATGCCCGCCTGTGCCGATTCTGCCCGGGTGGTCAGGACAAGGGAATTCTATGCGGGAGACCTCTCCCTCTATACCGATTTCATCCATCCTGCCGGATGGGACAGGAAGCATGTCCGGCAGTTCCTCGACCACAGGTTCAAACGCCATCCCGCAATTTCTCCGATCCTGAAAAAGGACCCCCCGGTCTTTACCTCAAACCACGCACCCTATTTTGTGATGTGATAGGTTAAATAGGGACACTTCCCAAATTTCATAATGATTCCATTCATAGATTTCCCTTCGATAGCTGCCCCTCATGTCAAGAAAATGGGAAGTGTCCCTATTTAAATCAATGAATCTTTATGCTTCTGAAGGAAGATAAAGAAATCTGCCTTACCTACTCAGACCGTAGTACAATATACACGTGATACAGGTCAGCAATCTCTCAAAGTCATACGGGACACAGGTTATTTTCGACGATGTTGGGTTTACGGTCAACGCCGGGGAGCGGATCGGCCTCATGGGCAGGAACGGCTCCGGCAAGACGACCCTCCTCAGGATAATAACCGGCGAGGAAAAACCTGATGCCGGCGTAATCGGCATCCCCAATAACTATGCAATCGGCCATCTTGCCCAACACCTTCATTTCATTCAGGAGTCGGTTCTCAGAGAGGCGTGTCTCGGACTGAAGACCTCTGATGACGGCAGGGATGAATCCTACAAGGCTGAGAAGATCCTGATGGGTCTCGGGTTTACAGAAAAGGATTTTTCCCGTCATCCCCTCGATCTGTCCGGCGGATTCCAGGTCCGCCTGCATCTTGCAAAACTCTTTACCTCTGAACCGGACCTTCTCCTCCTCGACGAGCCGACGAACTACCTCGATATCATCTCCATACGATGGCTCACCCGGTTCCTGAAGGGGTGGAAGGGGGAACTTATCCTGATCACGCATGACAGGGAGTTCATGGACGGGGTGACGACTCATACCCTGTGCATCCACCGGAACAAGATCCGCAAGATCGCCGGGCCTACCCAGAAGCTTTCCAATCAGATACTCAGGGAAGAGGAAGTCTATGAACTGACAAGGGTCAATGAAGAAAAGAAGCGCCTTGAAGTTGAGCAATTCATAACCAGGTTCAGGGCCCAGGCAACCCGTGCGAGGCTTGTCCAGTCGAAAATAAAGGCGCTCCAGCGGAAAGAGAAACTCGAAAAAATGTCCGGGATCAAGGATCTTGAATTCGAATTCGCCCACGCGCCTTTCAGGGGTAAGATCCTTCTTGAGGCAAGAGACATCTCCTTTTCTTTTGACCCGGAAGGTCCTCTGCTCATAGACGGACTTGACCTTTCTCTTGGAAAACGGGACCGGATCGGGGTCATCGGGAAAAACGGGAAAGGCAAGACGACATTCCTGAACCTTCTTGCAGGTGAGTTGCAGCCGTTCACCGGAGAATTGCTCCGCCATGAGCAGGCACAGATTGCTTATTTCGGACAGACCAATATCCAGCGGCTCGACAGTGAAAAGACCGTGGAGGAGGAGATACTCGACGCCATGCCGGAATATCACCGGAGCGCTGCAAGGACGATATGCGGCATTATGATGTTCGAAGGCGACACCGCGCTCAAGAAGATCAAAGTGCTTTCCGGCGGTGAAAGAAGCAGGGTGCTCCTCGGCAGGCTTATTGTCAGCCCTGCGAATCTCCTCCTGCTGGACGAGCCGACCAACCATCTCGATATGGAATCTGTAGACTCGCTGCTCACAGCGATCGAGGCATTCGAAGGCGCGGTCGTAATCGTTACCCACAGTGAAATGATCCTGAATGCGGTTGCCACACGGCTCGTGGTGTTCGATGACAACACGGTGAAGGTTTTTGAAGGCACCTACCAGGATTTCCTTCAGAGGAAAGGATGGTCGGATGAAGAAGATGAGGCCGGCAGCAGGGATTCCTTACAGAAACGTATCAGCGCGAAAAGAAAAGATTTCAAAAGAACAAAGGCTGAGTTGATCAATGCCCGCTCCCGAACCCTCGGGCCTCTTCAGGCACGCATAACCGAAACAGAAGAACAAATCGTGCTGCTCGAACAGCAGATCGAAGAGGATACCCAGGCCCTTGTCGATGCGTCGCAGAAAGGCGACGGGGAGGCGATCAAGCAACTATCCATATCCCTTCGTGATGCGAAAGAGAAGATCGATGCCCTTTTCGACGAACTCGAGAAACTCACCGATGAGTTCGATGCAAAGACAAGAGAGTTCGAGGGGCGGCTCGGGACTATAAAGGTGTCAGACAGTTAATTGCTGAATCCATCCAAGGGGTTGGAGCAAAAATAATGAAGCCATAGAATGGATCAGCTTGATTGGACAACCTGTATCGCCGGCTTTTAACCGCAGCCTTTACGTTTCCAGGTGGCCGTTTATCCTTCTATGGCCTCAGAATATGTCTTGCGATCCCAGGTCCGGAATCCCTTAAGCTCTTTTGTAAAGGTGGGTGCCATGGCAGATGCTTCAGGCTTCCTCCTCGCGGCTGGAGGCTTGCTCACCACATCTTACTCCCGGCTCCCCTTCAAAGAGTGTGATCCTCAGGTTTTATTCCGTCCCGAGTATCGCAATTTCCTGCTCTTCTTAATTTTAATTTTACTCTTTTAGGGCCAAATATCAAGAAGGGAAATCCGGCGTTTTCGTATGATCAATGACAGTCTCGACGTATTACCTTTTCCCTGCGCTTTTTTTCTTGCAAATTTACCGTTATTTGCACTGGGAATGCTTTTTGAAAAAGAGCGCGGAAACCATATGCCCCGGAAATGAAAATTGACACGGGCAGATACTTGCCCTAAACTATTCCGAGTGAGAAAAACCCCATGCACTTCAGGGAGAAGATCAGGAATATTATTCTCAACCCCAAAGAGGTCTGGCCAAAGCTCAGGGAGGAGAGGACTTCCCTTGCAACCCTCTATGGGTATGCCATAGCACTTGCCGCAGTCCCGACTGCCGCAAAGCTCATCGGGATAAACATGATCGGTTCGCCCATGATGGAAATCACCCTGGGGAGTTTCACGGTATCATATTTCTGGAGCGTGGTGTTTTCCTATCTTTTGTCCCTGGTCGGCATCAAGATCATTTCTCTCATAGTCGATGCCCTCGCTCCCCGGTTCGGGTCCGAAAGGAACATAATCAATGCGACCCGTCTGGTAGTCTACTCCTGGGTTCCGTACTGGATGGCAGGTATTCTTTATCTGATTCCCTATCTCTCCTTTGTTGTGCTTGCAGCGTCGTTCTACAGCGTCTACGTCTTTGCAATCGGACTGCCTGTCATGATGGGAACGCCCAGAGAAAAGGCGTTCACCTACGTCCTTGCCGTTATCGTACTCAGCACCCTCGTCTTCTTTGTCATGGGCGCAACCGCCGGACTGATCCTGGGCATTCCCTCTGAGTAATTGCAGTGCATGATACTGCGGGTCAAGAAAAACTCCTTGCCGCTTCATGAACTTTCTTGATACGGGAGAGCATTGCTTCGAGCTCATCGAGCCTGATCATGTTCGGTCCGTCGCACAAGGCCCTGTCCGGATCAGGATGCACCTCCATGAAAAGTCCGTCCACACCGACTGCTGCCGCAGCCCGTGCAAGGGGCTCTGCAAATTCCCTCTGGCCTCCTGAGTGAGTTCCCAAGCCCCCGGGAAGCTGCAGGCTGTGCGTCACATCAAAGATTACCGGAAACCCGGTCGAGCGGATGACCGGGAAAGACCTGAAATCGACAACGAGGTTGTTATAACCAAATGATGTCCCCCGTTCAGTGATAAAAAGAGCATGATTTCCGGTTGAGATAAATTTTCCGATGATGTTCCTGATATCCCACGGAGCAAGAAACTGGCCTTTTTTGATATTTACCGGTTTCCCGGTATTTGCAGCCGCAAGAATGAGGTCTGTCTGCCTGCTCAGGAAGGCCGGTATCTGGATGACATCGAGGACCTTTGCAGCATCCCTGGCCTCTTCCACTGAGTGAACGTCTGAAAGAACAGGGATGCCCAACCTCTTCCTGACCTCGGCAAGCATCTCAAGCCCCTGTTCGATGCCAGGCCCCCGGAAAGAAGATACTGACGTCCGGTTTGCCTTGTCATAAGAACTTTTAAAAAGCAGCGGCAACCCGATTGTCTTGCAAACCCGCTGAATACCTTCCGCAGTCCGGAAAAGGATTTCCTCGCTCTCAATAACACAGGGGCCTGCGATAATAACAAGGGGGTTATTCCCTCCAAGCTTAAAGCCGGCGATGGTTATTTCTTTCGTCAATTGAACCAAAATATTTCCAAGAATGCTCTAGGGTCATTTATCATTGATATATGACCATTGAACCTTTTTTACACCATGTCCCTGCTTTGTTCTTCAGTCTTTGTTTCAAGGCTCGGGAACAATGACCGCTTTTCCCTCAGTGAGGCACCGATAAATGCCCTGAAAAGGGGATGCGGGTCTGTGGGTCTTGATTTGAATTCCGGATGGAACTGGCATCCGAGAAACCAGGGATGGTCTTCAATCTCGACAATCTCCACAAGCTCTGCGTCAGGGCTCAATCCGCTGATCTTCATGCCGTTTCGCGTAAAGATACCTCTGTAGGCATTGTTGAATTCATACCTGTGCCTGTGTCTTTCGGATATCTGCTGAATACCATAAGCCTTGTATGCCTGGGTCCCCGGTTCGAGCACACACGGATATGCACCCAGCCTCATCGTCCCTCCTTTGTGGGAACTTTCCGACCGTATTTCAACCCGTTCTTTCCTGAAATCGTACCACCGTTCCATGAGATAAATAACCGGTTCTTTCGTATTCAGATCAAACTCAGTGCTGTTGGCAGAGAGTCCGCATACATTCCGGGCGAACTCTATCACCGCGCATTGCATGCCGAGGCATATCCCGAAATAGGGTATCTTTTTTTCACGGGCGAAGCGGATGGCCTTTACCTTCCCTTCGATGCCCCGGTACCCGAACCCCCCGGGAACGAGGATACCATCGACATCAACCAGAAACTTTTCCGCACCGTGGATCTCTATCTCCTCCGAATCAACCCACTGCAGATTCACCCGGGCATCATTTGCGATGCCGCCATGGATAAGCGCTTCGATGAGGCTTTTATAGGAGTCTTTGAGACCGGTATATTTCCCGACAATCGCAATGGTGACTTCGTTCTTCGGTTCGATGATTTTCCTCACGATATCCTTCCACCGGCAGAGATCCGGTTCGCGGGAGGAGAGGTTGAACTTGCGCTCGATGAGGTGATCGAGCCCTTCCGAGTGGAGGACGAGGGGAATCTCATACGTTGTATCCACATCACGGGCAGAGATTACTGCATCGGTTTCGAGGTTGCAGTGGATGGCGATTTTCTTCTTCACGTCGGGCGGCAACTGTCGTTCCGTCCTGCAGAGGAGGATATCAGGCTGGATACCGATCTCCCTGAACTCCTTGACACTGTGCTGAGTCGGCTTCGTCTTCAGTTCCCCGGCGGTCTTGATATACGGGATAAGGGTAAGATGAATGTAGAGGACGTTCTCCCTTCCCACCTCGTAGCGGAACTGTCGTATCGCTTCAAGAAACGGAAGGCTCTCGATATCACCGATCGTTCCCCCGATCTCCACGATGACAACATCAAAGTCGTTGCTTACCGATTTTATTGCCTGCTTGATTTCATCCGTAATATGAGGGACTACCTGGACCGTCTCTCCAAGATAATCCCCCCGCCTCTCCTTGGTAATCACACTGTAATAAATTTTCCCGGTCGTATAATTATTCTTCTGCGATGTCCTCACTGAGGTATACCGTTCATAATGACCGAGGTCCAGATCTGTCTCTGCTCCGTCGTCTGTCACAAAGACCTCTCCGTGCTGGAACGGACTCAGTGTGCCGGGGTCCACGTTAATATACGGGTCAAGCTTCTGGAGTGTTACCTTCAGCCCCTTTGCCTCGAGGAGCGCTCCGGTGGCCGCTGCAGCAATACCCTTGCCAAGCGCTGATACAACCCCGCCTGTTACAAAGATGTATTTAGCCATTGTTCCACCCTTTCCAGATCCTGGGGTGTATCAACCCCGTGGGTTTCAAAAAAAGTCTCTTTCACCCTGATCCGCATTCCGTGTTCAAGTGCCCTTAATTGTTCGAGCTTCTCGGTCTGTTCGAGACACGATGGGCTCATGCGGGTAAGGGTGAGGAGCGCATCCCTGCGGTAACTGTAAATCCCGATGTGCTTATAACAGGAATAGGCTGCCTTGTGTTCAGAGTGTGAAGCGAGAAAAGGGATCGGGGAACGGGAGAAGTAGAGCGCAAACCCCTCACTGGTGAAGACTACTTTGACCACATTCGGGTCCATAATCTCCTGTGCCTCCCGTATCTTCTTTGCCAGTGTTCCCATGGAGGCCCGTGTGTCGTCAAGAAGGGAGATTACCTCATCAATCATCTCAGGCCGTATCAGTGGTTCATCCCCCTGCACATTGACAATTATATCACAATCCAGTGAGGCGGCAACCTCAGCTATCCTGTCGGTACCCGAAGGGTGTTTTTTATCGGTCATGGCCGCTTTGCCGCCGAATACAGACACCTTTTCGAATACTGTCTCACTGTCTGTTGCAATAATTACATCATCCGGGAGGATGGCTTTTTTTGCGTTTTCGTAAACATGCTGGATAATGGGTTTCCCTTTCAGGGGACAGAGGAGTTTCCCCGGGAAACGGGCAGACTGATAGCGGGCAGGGATAATGACTATTGCAGTCATAGAAATTTCGTTTCTATTATAGACTATCCGCCGTGACTTGACAACAGTTCTTTGATATTCCAAAATAATAATTCTGAAAATTTTGCCAGTTTCCCAGGGAGGAAATGCATTTTGGATTACCTTTCACTTGTCCGGAACCTTCTTCTTGCCGCAGTCCCCATCCTCATCTCCATTACCTTTCACGAGATCGCCCATGGGTACACTGCCTACAGGCTCGGTGATCCCACGGCAAAGATGATGGGAAGACTCACGATCAATCCGATAGCCCATATTGATCCGGTCGGCACGGTACTCGTTCCGATTATGCTCTTCATCCTCTCGAACGGCAGCTTCATTTTCGGTGCGGCCAAACCCGTGCCCGTGGCATTCAATAACCTGAGAAACCCGAGGAGAGATTCCGCGCTTGTGTCAGCTGCAGGACCTGCCACCAATATCATCCTCTCTTTCGTGAGCATCCTGCTGCTTATCGTGCTCTTCAAGACAGCTCCCCACCTTCCGCTGTCTGTCAATGAGAGAATCATTGCCCCCCTGGAACTTATGCTGAAGTACAGCATATCCTTCAATGTCTTTATCGCGGCGTTCAACCTGCTCCCGATCCCGCCGCTTGACGGGGGAAGGATCGTCACCAGCATTCTTCCCACACAGCACGCATATCAGTTCAGCAAACTGGAACCTTACGGCATTTTCATCGTGCTTGCACTCTGGTTTACCGGAATCGCCCGGTATATTATTATGCCCATACAGGCCTTTATTGAATTGATCATCCGTATATTCCTTATCCCTTTTGGAGGTTTGATGTGAAAGAAAGAGTATTAAGCGGCATGCAGTCGAGCGGCAGACTTCACCTTGGAAACCTTGTCGGCGCCCTGCGCAACTGGGTAACACTCCAGGAGACCTATGACTGCTACTATTTTATCGCTGACTGGCATTCACTGACCACAGGGTACGCAGACACATCAGGCATTAAGGAATCAACCAAAGATATCCTCGTCAACTTTCTTGCGGCAGGGCTCGACCCGGAGAAATGCACGCTCTTCATACAGTCAAGGATACCCGAGCATGCGGAACTGCACCTGCTCCTGTCGATGATAACTCCGCTCGGATGGCTTGAACGGGTACCGACCTACAAGGAAAAACAGCAGGAATTAAAGGACAGGGATTTATCAACATACGGCTTCCTTGGGTATCCCTTGTTGATGACCTCGGATATTCTTATCTACCGGGCAAAATATGTCCCTGTAGGAATTGACCAGGTCCCTCACCTGGAGATAAGCCGGGAGATCGCCCGCCGCTTCAACCATATCTATCAGGAGATATTCCCGGAGCCTGAGGCTTTGCTGACAGAGTTTCCCAAGGTCGCTGGCACTGACGGCAGAAAGATGTCGAAGAGCTATGACAATTCAATCTACCTCTCAGACAATCCTCAGGAGGTGGAGCAGAAGATCAGGACCATGGTGACCGATCCTGCGCGGGTAAAAAAGACTGATCCCGGAAATCCGGAATTGTCTCCTGTATACCATCTGCATAAAATTTTCTCTTCGCAGGAGGAGATTGAACGGGTAGCAGATGGCTGCCGCACTGCGGGCATCGGCTGTATCGAGTGCAAAAAGATCCTTATCAAAAACATCCTCAGGGTCATGGAACCGATATGGGCAAAACGCCATGAACTGCTCGACAGTCCGGATACCCTTCACGAAATCGTAGAGCAGGGCACTGCGAAGGCAAAAAAAGTGGTGCAAGAGACCATGCACCTTGTCCGTGAGGCAATAGGACTTTTCTAACCCGGATTATTCGCAAGTGTATACTGAAGAAGAGCAGATGCAGTCCCGAAGGCTTTCGGGACTTATTCTCGTCCGTACGCACTCCGGGTGAGTAAAAATATTCCGTCTGTTATGTTTCAAGACATAGTGTGCGGGCAGATTTATTGTGCAGGTTCTTCGGTTTCGGGAACCTCTTTTTTCGCAGTCCATTCAGAGACGAGAGAATACCCGATTGCGAGGAGGGTGGGCCCCAGAAAGACGCCGATTACACCAAATGCTATCACCCCGCCGAAAACGCCGAGGAGAATGAGGACAAAAGGGAGGTTCCCGCCGCGGCTGATGAGGTATGGTTTCACGATATTGTCAACGCCGCTGATCACAAACGTACCCCAGAGCGCCAGAAATATTCCCCATGCAGCGCTTTTGTAGGAAAAAAGCCAGATCACAGCGGGTATCCAGATAAACGGGGGGCCCATAGGAATAAGTGCTAAAAAGAAGGTAAAAAAACCCAGGAGCAGCGCGCCGGGAACGCCTGCGATAACGAAGCCAACGCCTGCAAGCGCACTCTGTACAGCAGCAGTGCCCAGAACACCGTACACAACTCCCTTGGTGGTATCCGCAGCAACCCTGATAAGCCTGTCCGTCCGTTCTCCGGCAATCCGCTTCAGGAAATTCGCGAATCTCTGTGCGGTATCCTCGCCGTCGCGATAGAAGAAAAAACATACGGTGATACTGAGGAGCATCTGGAAGAGCGCCTGTCCCATAAAGGCTCCGCCCGCGAAGATCTGCTGCCTGACCGGTTTGATGAACGGCTTCAGAAAATCCGTCAGCTGCTCATGATCGATCGTCCACTCCCGCCAGTATCTCTGGATTTCGGGCCCAACAAACGGGATCTGCTCCAGCCATGCCGGCAGTGCCGGCAGTCCGTTCTCGTATATCTCTCGTATTTTTGCAAGGAGCTTTGTGGCTTCATCAGAGAAACTTATGCCAATGACAACAACCGGTATCACAAATGCGCACATGAGCAGCGAGGTCATGACTGAAGCAGCGAACGTCCTCCTGCCTTTGAGAACCCTTACCCACCATTGATACACGGGCCATGTGGAGAACGTGAGGATCACTGCCCAGAGGAGAGCGGAGAGGAAGGGGCGGAGGACGAAAAAACACCCAACAATAATAATGAGGAGGACGAGAGCACTGACAAGATGCTCTATGTATTTTTCCCTTTTTTCAATCAAGTATGGCTCCTTGTCCAGCGATAATCAGCAGAAGGCGGATATGGATAAATTCTTTTAACTATATCACCCGTCCGGAACGGTGTCAATTGCATTTCACCGCACAGGTCAGGTATTTATTGGAGTATAATGGTATTGATGCGTTGCGAACACTGCGGCGGAAAGAGCAGGATATCGGATTTCAACTTGGCCTTTATGGAAAAGGATAAAGGAGAAGGTGAACAGAAGGAGGAAATACCATGAAGAAGAGAACATGCAGCATGTCCTTCACAGGAATAATGCTGGCAGGAGTTTTGAGTATTCTCGCACTCCTGGGGGCAGTCACCCCGTCAGGCGCTGCCGATAATGCAGAGGCGCAGGGGATTGTGGACAAGGCATATGTAACCTTCACGGGTTTCATGCAGGACAGGAACTATTCCTGGATGCACGAAAACCTCAGGAATGCGCGGGGGCTGCTCATCTTCCCGCAGGTGCTGAAGGGGGGGTTCATCATCGGCGGCTCAGGCGGAACAGGCATCCTCCTGGTAAGGGACGCCAAAACGGGTGAGTGGAGTCAGCCCGCATTTTATACCATCGGTTCCGTGAGTTTTGGTCTCCAGATCGGGGCCGAGGCGGCAGAGGTGATTATGCTGGCGATGAGCCAGAAGGCCATCGATTCCCTGCTCGTGTCCTCTTTCAAGCTCGGGGCAGACACCTCAATCGCAGTGGGGCCTGTCGGCGGAGGCGCCAAGGGCAATGTTACTGCGGACTTCATCTCCTTTGCGAAGTCCAAGGGTCTTTACGCAGGGTTGAACCTCGAAGGCTCGGTGGTCGATGTGAGAGACAGTCTCAACCGGGACTACTTCGGGAAAAAAGTCAGTCCGGTTGATATCGTTATCAAGAAAGAGGTTGTGAACAAGGGCTCTGCAAAAATCAGGGAAGCCTTGCAGAAAGAAGCGAAATAAAGCATATTTTGCCTTTACAGGGCAATGCCGAAATCAGGGATAAAGCGGGTCAGTTCGCGCACCTTGTCAAAAAGGAGCATGACGCCGAACAGGATGAGGATAAGTCCGCTTACAATCATGATTACCCGCATGTGTCTGATGATTTTTGGCGTATAGCTGAGAAACAGATTGAGTCCCAGTGCCGAGAGAAAAAAGGGCACCGCAAGTCCGAGGGAATATACTGCCAGCAGCTGGAATCCGAATAATGCAGATCCTTTCGACCCTGCATAGAGAAGGATTGTCCCCAGAATCGGCCCGATGCAGGGGCTCCATCCTGCTGCAAAGGTCATCCCCACGAGAAATGTGCCGATATACCCGCCGGGCTTCCCGCTGAGATAGATTTTTTTATCCAGCATGAGAAAATCGAGCTTCACGATACCGGATACGAACAGACCGAAGAGAATAATCAGAACCCCGCCGGCTATCCGTATGAAATCTGCATAGGCATCGAAGAACCTTCCCAGGGCTGAGGAGGAGACGCCAAGAGCGATGAAGACCGTTGAGAACCCTGCGATAAACGCAAGAGAGTTGATGATCGTCAGATGCCGTATCCTTTTCCTGTCAGTCCCCACGGTCAGGTCTTGAAATGAAATCCCGGTAATAAAAGAAACATAGGAGGGAAAGAGCGGAAGCACACAGGGAGAGAGAAAAGACGCCACCCCTGCAAGAAAGGCTAAAGGGAAAGAGACATCTGCCATACCATTACTCTAACCCAGTGCCTGAGAAATGTAAAATTTCAATCAGACCCGTTCCGGGGAAGGCTTTCATCTGATAAGGCTTCCCGGTCTTTTGCCCCTTTTGAGAGGGCCTTGAGGTCAGTGAATATGTCTTGCACCCTCTGGTATCTATCCTCCCTTACTTTCCTGATACACCGGATTACGATCTCATCCAGCCAGTCAGGCACGTCCTCCACCATATCCACTGCCCTGGCAGAACCAAGACCTTCCAGTCTCCCGGTCAGCATCTCGTAGAGAATAACCCCTGCGGAATAGATGTCTGCCCTTTCATCAAACGGGAGTGCTTTTGTTGTTTCGGGGGGAGCATAAACTGGCGGCTGTTTCCTCTTCAGGAAAGATATAGTGTTCTGAGCGTCTATAACGATATTTTCCGGGCTCAAGAGGCCGTAAGGCCAGCCTTTTTTATATGCCTCCTGAAGATTTTTCAACATCTGGACCCAGAGCTTGAGGCTGTATCTCGGCTCAATCCTCCCATTCTGGATAAAGCTTCTCAACGCCGCCTTCCCCTCGGGAATCTTTTCCGGGGGCATCAGGGTCTCGATTCTCTGTCGCACATCTTTGAAGGAGTCGTTAATCTGCTCGATCTCCTGCAAAACTCTCAATGCTTTCTCAACATTCCCTATATCCGTAAGTACCAGGGCATAGGCATAAAAGTCGTCAAGGTTCGAGGTATCAGGTTTTCTCTCATACAGGTAAATCTGGAACATATCCGCCGCTTCTTTCATCATACCTTCTGATTTGAGAAGCATTGCAGCCTTCTTATATTCTCCCGCTTCCCGGTATGCTTTCACTGCGTAAATTATTTTCCCTGACTGCTGCATGATCTTTGCCACATCAATCTTTTTCCCTGCCCTGTCATAGAGTGCCGCTGCTTCGTCAAACTCACCTTCCAGCAGAGCAACTTCTGCGGCGTCTTCAGGACTCCCTGCCTTTTCATACATTTCCTTCGTCTTATCACTTATTCCGAGAACATCATACAGCACGGCAGCCTGAGTATAGTCTTTCCCCTTTTCATAGAGCGCCGCAGCCTTACGAAAATCTTTCAGCTTTTTCTCATAGACTCTGGCAGCGGATACATACCTTCCTGCCTTCTCAAATTCTTCAGCTTCTTTCTGATAATCCTCTCCGAGCGTCGTCTTCAATTTTTTCCCTATGGTATGTTTATAGAGCGATCTGACAAGAAAAAACAACGCGATAAGAACAGGAATGAGAACGAGAAGAAAGAGCGCAAAGAGACCCTTTGACGCTTTTTCTTCCGCTGAAACGTCAAGGGCCGGGCTTTGCACCAGGAGAGTGGTTATATGCGGTATCAAAAGACTCAAAAAGTTCATTGCCATTGAAAGACCTTGTGCTTGCGCTATATTAGCATATTCTTATACACGATACGGACTATATGAGGGAAGGACAGAGCATTGGCATTCAGCGCCCTCTTAATGAGAAAGGGGGTGCAGTTTCAGCAGGCAGAAAGGATTAACCCTAAAATCATCATTAAGAAGACTATAGCAGTGACTACGATTCCGATAACAGGAATCCAGTTGTTTGTCCCCCCGAGCTCTGACAGAATCTGGAGAATGTCACCGGAGGATTGGAATGCCTTAATCCTCGTTATCTCTCCCCTGGCATGCCGGTAATAGAGATAATTTCCTGAAACTGCCAAAGCAATCCATGCAGCAATATTTGCATAGGGCACGAACAGCAAAATGAAGTAAACGAGAGCCCAGAGATACATTTTCCGGTACAGCAGCCACCAGAATCCGACAAAAAAAGCAGGCCAGTGCCACGTTGCAGAAAAACGATCGATACCGTTCACAGAAAATTTCCTGAACTTCACCAGATATTTCGGGGCCTTGTCTCCGATGAATGCAGCAAGTTCGTCTTCTGTAACAGTCACCTGCAATCGGTTATCCTCCATAGTGCATGCCCAACTGTTCTGACTGTAATAGTATAATCTAAATTCCGTGCCGCGTTCCCCGCTTATCGAAATATTCCGGGAATATTCAACAGAGATCTGCCACCTACTAAAGCCATGGGGAATCGTACGAGAAGAGTTTGAATTTTCGGGCTAGAGACATTGCTTATCACAGTTACACGCAAAATCATCATTCCCTGATGTCTGTGCAATTCCTATTCGAGCAAACAAAGCGAGAGAAGACAGGAGTGTTTCTTTCAAGTTCAATGACGCGGTTATCAAAATTGGCAGGGAGTTGAATACGAGGGGAAATGCTCGTTTCCGGTATGAATGCCACACGGAAACCCGGATTACCTGGTTCACCTACTACTGTTGCATTTTTGTGAAGCATAGAGAATGAAGATTATCGTAAGAACTAATCAATAAAAAGGGCAGAGCTATTGCTGACTCTACCCTTTTTTGTTAGAACTCTATTATTTGTCCTTCTTAAGAATCCATACTAGATCTTCACCTAGTATGGAGCTGCCACTAAAGTCATCCTTCAAATTGCCTGTCAGTGTTAACACAAGACATTGTCCATCTTGAATTTCTCCAAGAGCTGCGACGACTTCCTGTGCATCAAACTTCAGCGTGAGATCAGGATACCCGTCTTCTGAAAGTTCAGTACAATCAAAACAATTGCTTCGGGATTCCCCGTTGTAAGGGGTTGAAACATCCTCAACATCCCATCGGAGCGGCGCCACGCCAGCCAGACGCAGAGTTGCAGGGTCAATCGTGTTCACATCAAACCTTTCGGATCCTAAGACCGCACAGGGGAGGACGCCTTTCTTCTTGAGATTCAGTGGGTTGGGGCAACTCTGCGGCTTCACATCCACATCAATGCGGATGAGATCAAATGATTGTCCCGGTTCAAGTATCTGCGTTCGGTTAGCATACTCGATAGTGACCAGACCTTGTCCGCCCGAATTTTCTATATGCAAGTTTCCGCTGGCATCCTCTGTGGCTGTCATCTCCGCACCACCTTCAAGAATCACCGCGATACCGTTGAACCTGACCACCACAGATCCTGTACGTACCCGCACAATTGCGCTGCCGCAAGAGACTTCAAGACTTTCACAGGCATCAATCTCCACAACCTCAATTTCCGGATTGCACTGCACGCCGATGCTGGCAGGCAAGTCTCCTCCGGAGCAGTCAGCTTGAACGACAATGATGTCATCTCCCTCCGCAGTCAGGGTGAGCACCTGGTCACCTCGATCCGTGATGCATCCAGATGTGCTGCCATGATCAAAACAATCTGAGTATCCAGAATCCCGATCGATACTGTCGCTGATGCCATCATTGTCAGCATCCGTCAACTCATAGCAGTGGATGGTCAACTCTTGTACTGTTACATTTCCTGCGGCGTCTTTGACCACAGTACTGAGTCTGTGTTCACCAACTTCGAAGTCTGCCGTCACCGTGCAACTGCTAGTAGTCATAGTTCCAGCCGACCAAGGCCCTGGAAAATCGCAAAGCTTGGGAGCTGGGTCAAACTCGTCTCCCGGATAGTCTAGAAAGAGCTCAACAGAACTGGGTCCGCTCAAATCGTCCTCCACAGCCACCTCGACCGTCAATAAGGAGCCTTGAGAAACCATCCAATCGTCACCGGGCTGAGTGAACACAACTTCTGGAGGCGTATCATCCACTCCAACCGAGATCTCGTGTATTTCGCTGATAGTGTCACAGCCGTCCTCAATGTGTACCTGGACTAGGTGCTCTCCTTCCGGCATAGTAATGATCGGTGTCAATCCGCAAGAATCCCACGTTTCAGCCCCTACCGTAATATAGTTCATGTATTCCTCATCCAGCCAGCGCCCATCGCTTTGCACGCCATACATCTCGAAGGAGATGGGATTGTGTGTCCAGTACCCCGAAACTTCCCTGACGTTTACACCCTCGAAACTCAAGAGTGCACTTCCTCCAAAAGGGCACGAATCGCTGCCGTTGCAGATCCCGTCTGCATCGCTGTCAAATTGGCCGGGATTGTATCCGTCCAAGCAGATGTCGCATGCGTCTCCAACGCCGTCAAAGTCGATATCCGACCATGACATGCCGCTGTCAAATTTTATTAGACAACGGTCAACGTAGTTTCCGATGCCGTCGAGATCGTAGTCGTCAGGCAAGAGGAGCGGGTCAGACCTTTCCACAATTCCCTTGATCCAATCGCGATACCCCTGTGTAATGACCTGGGACTTGATTCCCCCGGCCATCAAAATCCCTATAACGACCTCCTGCATTTCTCCGTCGCCATCAAGGCGGCGCTGGAAAACCGGGCTTCCCGAGTCACCTCCACCGGCGTCACCCCAAGTGAGTATTACATCTTCCCCCCATTCATCTAATAATAAATTCGTTATACGTGTAAGAAGCGTTGTCTTGTATTGGTGTGCGCCCGCCCCCTCAGTAGGGCCAAAGCCCACATGACGTACCCACGCGCCCCGCTCCAGATGCTCCCGGTATATCGGACCCAATAGCGGTGCTGGTTCAACATCCCGCACGGGATCTTCCAGAACCAGGACCATTAAATCCGAAGACGCTAACTCGAGTTCAGAAGGATCGTACCAGGGGTGAACCCAATATTGGATCGGATAATACATAGGATTGC
>JBMOLW010000051.1:31690-32558 GCA_049323875.1 Nitrospirota bacterium
CCTGTTCAGGATCACTCACGAAGCTGACACGAGGTTCATCGTCTGCCGCTTCATTGGGATCTCGACCTTCCCTTTCATACCAGGCCGAATCGTGGATCTCACCGGCATGGAGCGGTGCGCAGTGGGCAGCAGTCAACACATGGCGCGGGGTAATGAGCACGCCTGAACATAGTTCCCACCCGAACCAAACCCTCACGACCGATGGGAATCGGCCATCTGTGATACGCTCTCCGTAAGGTGTGCCTGTACCAAACAGCGCCATCGCCTGCGGAATCGATATAACCAGCACAGAAGCAATCACGAAGAGTGTAAAAACAATTACATAAACCTTTGTTTTCATTGTAAACCTCCCATGAATATCTTATAATCTTTGACTGAATAGCCTTTCTGAGCTACCTTTAGTTGTCTCTTTTCAATAAAGGCAGATATCTTCTTCAAGAACTTGTGTATCCATAACAACAAATTAAAATTAATGTGAATATAGTCTATCCGCATGACACAACTAATATTTCAATAGGTATTCCTACGTTTAAAATGAAAAAGCCACTATCCAATACAAAGAATAGTGGCCCGCCTATTCAGCTTTTTACCTCCAGAAATAGTGACCCATCTCTGGACCCCCAGGTTTTTTCCCGTAATAATGCAAAACATATATCAAAAACCAGATATGTAGTCAATCACCCAATGGTTTGAATTTATAGAAAAAATAGTTTAATTAATATACAAGCTATAGTTCTATAAAGGTCAAGTCCTTTTTCTCCTGTAAAAACGAAAAGGCTTGGTATCACGCATTTATAGATTCCTTCAGTTGTTTTTTTACCGCTGGTTGCACAGGAGCATCAAGACTAAGTTCTTTCCTGAGAGCATC